>NZ_JADCKL010000003.1 GCF_014982975.1 Claveliimonas monacensis | reverse complement strand
ATGCGGGTCTTGGTCATGTTGACCTTTAACCCCAGTTTCCTCTCTATCCAATCCGATACCGTCCGCATCACTCTTTTTGCACTTGATTCGCTTTTGACCGCTATCACACAATCATCTGCATATCTTGTGAACCGCAGCCCTCTTGCTTCCAGTTCCTTATCTAATTCATTCAACATGATGTTTGACAGCAATGGTGACAGATTTCCGCCCTGCGGGGTTCCGAGTTTTGTTTCCTCATAACCTTGTGTTGTCATGACTCCTGCTTTCAGATACTTACGGATTAAGGATTCTGTATCGCCATCGTTGATAATGTCATGCACCAGACTCATCAACTTATCCTGCGGTACATTGTCGAAAAATTTCTCCAGGTCGATGTCCACAATCCATTCATATCCCTCGTTTAGATATACAAGCAGCTGCCTGATTGCCGTTTCACAGCTTCGGTTCGGTCTGAAACCATAACTCCGCTCTGAAAACAAAGGCTCACACATGGGGCTTATCACCTGTACGATGCCCTGCTGGATAACCCTGTCCATTACGGTTGGGATTCCCAGCTTTCTCACTCCACCATCCGGCTTGGGAATTTCCACTCTCCTGACCGGTTGTGGTTTGTACTCCCTGCTCCTGATTTGGTTTCTGATACTGTCCCAGTTCTCTTTGATATAATCGCCAAGTTCTTCCACTGTCACCCCATCTACTCCTCCTGCGCCTTTATTGGCGCAGACTCTTTTGTATGCGGCGTTCATGTTGTCTTTGGACAATATCTTTTCCAACAGTTCTGACATTGCCTTGTGTGCTTTTCTCCTTTCCGTTTCCATGGATTCGCCATAAGTTGTGCAGTGCCTGCTCATTTACGTTTCACCCTTCCTGCTGTCAGGTATTCCATGGAGCATACATTTGATTACACGGTTACATTGTTCAGCCCTTCAGCAACGCCCATCTCAAGGCGCTGCCTACTACGGCTTCTGCTGACTTCTCACAGTTCGTTGTTACTACGGTGAGTTTTCTCCGCCTGTGAGACCTCACGGGATAAGCCTGCCAGTCTTTCCTCGTCTACCTGCCTGATCTACGCACATGGGTTACGGTTGCCTTTTGGACTTCGCTGTCTACGGTCAGCTTATCCACCATGTACGCCTTATATCAGGTTTCTGTCCGTCAGGCTACGATTTCGCTATCCCTTCTTCTCGCCTATACCTCACGATACAAACCTTGGGAGTCGCTCTGGGGTTCGTCGGCAACTACGCCCCTTGTGGACTTTCACCACAGACTGACGGCATGCCCGTCATACCAAAAAAGGTGCCACACATTTTCATGTGTGACACCTTTGCCTTAACACTTACCAAGTATAAATATGTCCCGCTTTCCTGTCAAGTGTTCCCTCTGTATTTTTTTCGATACAATCTATACTATTCTGTATCCTCAACCTGATCGTCTGTCTGAACCTCATCCGTGTAAGGATCGGCCTCATCCTGCTTCATGGTGACTGTGAGGGTGGTAAACTCAATCTTGTCCCACACCCTCTCGTGTACCTCTATATCTGCATCCTCGCGCCACCCGGCGATGGTCTCGTCCATCAGCTCCTGCTGCCTCTCAGACACAATCTCCTGCTTCTTGGCGTCTGTTGCCTCCCGGTCTAAAAGGCTGGTCACTCTGGCCACATAGTAGCCGTTGTCTCCTTCCACGACTCCTGTGGTCTCCCCCTCGCCCAGGGCATCTGCCGCCTCCACAAGCTGGGTCGGCAAGGTGGCACTCTCCGCGTCAAAGGTGGCATCCTGAGATGTCTGTCCCTGCTCGGTAGCATAAGCCGCAAAATCGGCTGCTCCCGCAGCGCCGGCCGCAAAACTTTCCGCTGTTGCCTTCAGTTGTTCTTTCTCCTCATCAGTCAGATCCACAGAATTGCCTTCTTCATCTGTCGTCGTGAAAGAAAAGGTCACATACTGCATGCTCTTCTGAGCCGCCTCCTCGTCAGAGACCTCCGTGTCAGCTCCTGCTTCCACAGCGTCCTGCACCTTCTTCTGAATTGTCAGAAGCTCAAGGACACGCTCCACTGTATCTGTATTTCCAGAGACTTTCTCTTTCTCTGCCAGTCCGTTTTCCGAATCAAACTGGCTGGCCGCCTCTTTGATCGAATTCTTCTCCTCGTCAGACAGAGAGATATCATACTCGTCCATGTGCTCTTCCATCAAATACATGTTCTCCAGGGACTCGAGGATAGAATCCTTGACCGTATCCTCGTAGGTTTTTCCCTCCTCACTCTCACCGGACCACATGTCATCTCCCATGTACCCCGCATAGTATGTCTCGTACTGGGCCTGTGTATATCTGGCAAGGAAATTTGCCACATCCGCTGTGATATCTGTATCATTCACAGTTGCCACTACATCACTGTCCTCCAGACCGCCGCATCCGGTCAGTGATCCAGCCGCCAGAACGCCGGCCAGCAGCAAAATAACTGCTCTCTTCTTCATGATAACTTTTATCCTCCTTTAAAATGCCTAGTCCACATTATAACTTTTTTTGTCTATTCAAGCAATCCCTCCAGGGAAATTAACACTTTTTTCACCACTTCCAGAGCATTTTCCTCCTTGACCTTCCGGCTGCCGCCCTTTTTCTCATACACAAAGCAGGGCGTTTCCTCTGCCTTGAAAGTCAGGTCTCCCCTGTAGGCGGCAAGCATATCCGGAATCTTCAAAGGATCCACTTTGGCCCGTTCGTACATGGTAAATATATACTGGGCGCCCTTTTGCTCCACCGCAGTCACATAAGCCCTGTGGGCCCTGGCCTTCAGCCCGGCGATCTGCAGCAGCTGCTGGACCTTGCGGGGGATATCGCCGAACCGGTCGATGAGCTCCTCCAGCATGTCCTCCATCTCCTCCTCATTCTCAATGGCCGCGATCCGCTTGTACACATCCAGCTTCTGGTATTCATTGGGAATGTAAGTGTCCGGGATGAAGGCATCTACGTTCAGGTCGATGGTCGTGGCAAAGGTCTCTTCCTCCTCTGTCTCTCCTTTAAGGTGCTTCACCGCCTCATTCAGCATCTTGCAGTAAAGATCGTATCCCACTGCCTCCATGTGGCCGTGCTGTTCTGCCCCCAGCAGATTGCCGGCTCCGCGGATCTCCAGATCACGCATGGCGATCCGGAAGCCGGAGCCAAGGTCTGTAAACTCCCGGATGGCGGCCAGACGCTTCTCCGCCACTTCTTTGAGCAGCTTATCCTTCCGGTAGAGAAGGAAGGCGTAAGCCATGCGGTTGGACCGCCCCACCCGGCCCCTGAGCTGGTAGAGCTGGGAGAGGCCCAGCCTGTCCGCGTCATGGATGATCATGGTGTTGGCGTTGGAGATGTCCAGCCCCGTCTCAATGATGGTGGTGGAGACAAGCACGTCGATCTCCCGGTTGATAAAGGCATACATGATCTTCTCCAGCTCATGCTCCCGCATCTGCCCGTGTGCAAATGCCACCGTCACATCCGGCACCAGTCTCTGGATCCTGGCTGTCAGCTCGGCAATATCCTCCACCCGGTTATAGACATAGTACACCTGCCCCTGGCGGGCGCACTCTCTCTCAATGGCCTCCCGCACCATCTCATCATTGTACTCCATGACATAGGTCTGGATGGGCATCCTCTCCTCCGGCGCCTCCTCCAGGACACTCATGTCCCGGATGCCGATGAGACTCATATGGAGGGTTCTGGGGATAGGGGTGGCCGTCAGGGTCAGCACATCCACATTTTCCTTCAGCTTCTTGATCTTCTCCTTGTGCTGCACGCCGAAACGCTGCTCCTCGTCAATGATCAGAAGCCCCAGATCCTTGTACTTCAGGTCGTCGCTGAGAACCCGGTGGGTACCGATGATAATGTCCACAAGCCCCCTCTTTGTGTCCTCGATGGTCTTCTTTTGCTGAGCCGGTGTGCGGAACCGGCACATCAGATCCACCCGCACCGGAAACTCCTTCATCCGCTGGACAAAGGTATTGTAATGCTGCTGAGCCAGAATGGTGGTGGGGACAAGATAGACCACCTGCTTGTTCTCCTGGACAGCCTTGAAGGCCGCCCGGATAGCAATCTCCGTCTTTCCATATCCCACATCTCCGCAGATGAGGCGGTCCATGATCTTATGGCTCTCCATGTCCTGCTTCACAGCCTCGATGGCCGTGAGCTGATCCTCCGTCTCCTCAAAGGGGAACATCTCCTCAAATTCCTTCTGCCAGACTGTGTCCGGCCCATATACGAAGCCGTCCTGCTCCTGTCTGGCCGCGTAGAGCGCCACCAGATCTTTGGCGATCTCCCGGACCGCTCCCCGCACCTTTGTCCTTGTCCTGTGCCACTCCTGGGTACCCAGACGGTTCAGCTTCGGCTTCTTTGCGTCTGCATTTGCATACTTCTGGATCAGGTCCAGCTGGGTGGCCGGAATATAGAGGTTCCCTCCCTGGGCATAGGAGATCTTCATGTAGTCCTTGGCCACCTTATCCACCTCGATCTTCTCGATGCCCTGGTAGATGCCGATGCCGTGATTTTCATGGACCACATAGTCCCCCACCTTCAGCTCGGAAAAGCTCTGGATCTTTCTTCCCTCGTAGGTGCGGCGCTTCTTTTTCTTTTTTACTTTTCCGAAGATATCTGTCTCTGAGATGACCTCGAATTTCAGCAGGGGATACTCATAGCCCTCCCCCACATGTCCGTAGGCGGTCATGATCTGCCCAGGCTCCACTTCCCGGTCCATCTCATCACTGTAAAAACTGCTCAGATTGTAGTCCCGCAGATCCTCCGCCAGACGCTTTGCCCTCGTCCTTGATCCGGACAGGAGGACGACCCTGTACCCTTCTCTCTTGAGCCGCTTCAGGTCTCTGGTGAGCATCTCAAAACTGTTGTTGTAGGGGCTGACGCTCTTTGTCTCCAGGCTGTATTTCCCCCGGATCTTAAACTCCGGACACCTTGTCTCAAGCGCGCACAGCCCCACGCAGGAATAACGGTTCATTTTTTTCGCAATATCCGGCGTATGGTACAGGACCATCTCTTCGTCGCTGACCTGGTATCCGCTCTCCATCCGCTTGGCCTGTGCCTCCACAAACTCACTCTCCACGGCCTCCCCTTTTTCCAGAAGGCGCACCGGTTCGTCCAGATAAAGGATCGTGTCCTCCGCGGAAAAATAGTCCAGGAAGGAGACCCCTGCCCCTTCTTTCTGCGCATCTTCGCAGGGATACACAAGGACCCGATCCAGGTTCTCCACAGACCGCTGGCTCTCCACGTCAAAGGTGCGCACAGAATCCACCTCGTCCCCCCACAGCTCGATCCGCACAGGCAGCTCCTCTGTGATGGGGAAGATGTCCAGAATGCCTCCGCGCACTGCAAACTGTCCCGGGCCTTCCACCTGGGACTCCCTGTCATATCCAGCCTGGGCCAGACGGCGCTGTACCTGCTGGAAGTCGATAAATGCCCCATTTTCTATGGATATGGCCTGGCTGCGCACTGCCTCCGGAGCGGGCAGAGCGTCCATAAAGGCGTCGAATCCCAGCACCACTGTGATCTGTTCCTGCTCCAGCACAGCCTGGATGACAGACATTCTCTGACTCATCAACTCCTTGCTGCGGATATCTGCCTGGTAAAAGAGAAAGTCCTTTGCCGGATAGAACCAGACGTCACTGCCGAGAAACCGGTATTCCTCGTACACCTGCTTTGCCTTTGACTCGCTGGCGCAGACGATAACGCGTCTTTTTGATCCGCCGGACAGGGCGTAGACAAGATGGGTCTTCTGGGAACGCACACAGCCCGACACCTGCAGAAGGCCCTTCCCTTTTTTCTGTTCTTTTTTTATCTCTTCAAATTCCGCAAGCTCCTCAAGCGGCATTGTCAGCGCTCTCATATCTCTACAGCTCCTTTGGTCTCACCTTGCGGTTAAACTCGTTCATGGCCTCATCCACACGATCTGTCACCATGTACTTCACCGCCTCCGCGGCATGGCGGTATCCTTCCTCCATCTCTTTTTTCTCTTCTGCCGAAAAATGTCCCAGGACGTAGTCTGCCAGATCATACTGTTTTGGCTTCTGGCCCACGCCCACCTTGACGCGGAGGAACACATCCGTACCCAGATGGGAGATGATGCTCTTTATCCCATTATGTCCGCCGGCGCTCCCCTTCTTGCGGATCCGGATCTGTCCCGGATCAAGACTTACATCGTCATAAATGACGATGAGCTCCGACTCTTCATCGATCTTATAGTAATCTGCAAGCCCGCGGATACTCTCCCCGCTCAGATTCATGTAGGTCTGAGGCTTGACCAAAAGCACCTTCCGACCCTCTATGGCCCCCTTCCCGATCAGGGCCCTGTTTTTCCGGTAATCTACGGAGATATTATATTCCCGGGCCAGCACATCTATGACATCAAACCCGGCGTTATGTCTTGTCCCCTCATAGGGAAGTCCCGGGTTACCAAGTCCTGCTATAATATACATTGTCTTCCACCTTTCCTTTCACGCTCTCTCCATTCTACAGGAAGAGAGGCGGTTTGTCACGCAAAAGCCGGGAATATTTTCCCGCTTCCCGGCATACATTATAGAGAATAAAATACTGCCATAATGGTACAGGAGGGCTTTTTATGAGTTCCAGAACAAAAATCGTCGTGCTCCACATGAAAGAGATCATCTACACCGTCATTTTTGCCATACTGGCAATCCTTCTGATCCTGCTGCTGGTCTTCATGTTCTTTCCCAATGACAAAGAGGGAAACAGCCCGGCAGCCCAGTACAAAGCCGGCGTCTACACCTCCTCCCTTACCTTGAACAATACAGACCTGGAAGTAGAAGTCTCGGTGGATGACGCAGGGATCAGCTCCATCCGCTTTACCAACATGGATGAGACGGCAGCCGCCATGCTTCCTTTGGCCCAGCCGGCTATGGAGGACATCGCAGCCCAGATCTGCGAGACCCAGTCCCTTGACAATCTCTCCTTCTCATCCGACTCCGCCTACACCTCCCAGGTCATCGTGGACGCCATCAAAGACGCGCTGGCAAAGGCAGAGAAATAACAGAGCCGCCCACACCGGGCGGCTCCTTTTCCTGCAAAGTCCTTCCTAGCTTTCTACGATCAGATACTTGCCGCTTGGCAGGGTAAAAACCTCTGAGGCCTCTTCCAGTTCCTCAAGAGACATGCCTTCCACGTCCACGCCCTCCTCAAGGAAATAGTTTGCCACTTCCTGGATACTGTCCACCACAACGGCCATACAGTCCTCAAGAAATGCCTCCGCCTCCTCTAAGGTCTCGGCCACAGGCTCGTCAAACAGCTGTCCCTGTCTGTCAAGGAACACCTGCAGACATTCTTCATCATACTCATACATTTTTCTTTCCTCCCTTCTTCCCTTTCTCTATCTGTTTTCCTTCAGAAACTCTGTCAGCTCACCCGGATGGCTGATCAGACGCCTGGCCCCCGCTTCCTCAAGGATCCGTCTGCTGCGGAATCCCCATGTGACGGCCACACCGGTCACACCGGCTGCTCTGGCAGTTGCAACGTCCACCTCCGAGTCTCCCACATAGACGCAATCGTCCTTGCCAACCCCCATTTTATCCAGCAGGTACAGGACACCGGCAGGGTCCGGCTTTCTTGGCAGCTCCCCGCTCTGCCCCTGCACGAAGTCGAAGATCCCTTCCCCGAAGATCTGTCTCACCACATCCACAGTCTGCCCGTGCGGTTTGTTTGACAGCACTGCCAGCCGGATGCCCATCTCTTTCAGATCATTCAGCATCTCTCTGATGCCGTCGTAGGGTGTTACATGATATGTACAATTGTCATGGAATATTCTCCCGTAGATTTCCATCCCCTCTTCCAGGCGGCTCAGATGCGCGTCTCCGCAGGCCTCCAGGGTCCGCTCTATGAGCTTTCTCGCCCCGTCGCCCACGAAACTTCGGCACTGGTCCATGGTGATGGGAGGAAGGTCCATCTCCTTCAGCGTAAGATTTACAGAACAGGTCAGTGACTCCAATGTATTCGTCAATGTTCCGTCCAGGTCAAATATGCAGCCTCTCATAATACACGGCACTCCTTTTCCTTTTTCTTTCCCCCCTATCATAGTATGAAGCGGCTGAAATTTCAACGGGCATTTGCATATCCTGCTGTTTTTTCGCCGCTTCTTTTTGCGTCAGCTGCCAAAATACTGTCTCATGATCTTCAGGGCATGCTTTTCCAGCCGGCTGACCTGGGCCTGGGAGATCTGTATCTCCTCCGCCACCTCCATCTGTGTCTTCCCCTCAAAGAAACGCAGCCTGATAATGTACTGTTCTCTTCCGCTCAGATGCTCCATGGCCGCCTCCAGGGACAGATCTTCGATCCACTTGTCCTCCCGGTTCTTCTTATCGCTGATCTGATCCATCACATAGAGGGCATCCCCGCCGTCGCTGTACACCGGTTCCTGCAGGCTGACCGGGGCCTGTATGGCGTCCAGGGCAAAGACAATGTCCTCTTTGGAGATACCGATCTCCTCCGCGATCTCCTGGACAGTGGGCTCCTTCAGGTGCTGCTTCATGTAGCTCTCCCTGGCGTAGATGGCCTTGTACGCTGTGTCCCGCAGGGAGCGGCTCACCCGGATGGAATTGTTGTCTCTCATATAGCGCCGGATCTCCCCGATGATCATGGGAACCGCGTAGGTGGAAAACTTTACATTCAGTTCCGTATTAAAATTGTTCACTGCCTTGATCAGACCGATACAGCCGATCTGAAAAAGATCATCCGGATTTTCATTGCTGGCCGAAAAGCGCTTTATGACACTGAGCACCAGCCGAAGGTTCCCCTTGATGTACCTGTCTTTTGCCTCCTCATCCCCCTCTTTTATGCGGTCCAGCAGTTCTTCCTTTTCCTCTTCTGTAAGGAGCGGGAGCTTTGACGTATTCACCCCGCAGATCTCAACCTTCCCCTGTGCCATCATCTTCAAACCTCCTTGTTTTCCGTCGTCATCTGATCTCGTACAGTATTGATTTTTCTCAATCCGGCCCGGGCTTATACTGGCACATGGGAAAATAAAAAAAGTTTTAGCCCTTGACAAAGAGCTAAAACTTTCTGTTGCATTTTCCTGTTTTTATTTCGTCTCCATCCGGCAGCTTACCTGTCCCACTTGTCTGCCAGATTCTGGATCTGGCTCTCAAATTTGGCAAGGTCTCTGTTGGAGAGCCCTTCATTTTTCATGACTACCTCCATCAGGCGCCGGGCTGCTGCCACCACTCGCTCAAAGGCAGCCCTGGCTTTCGCCCTGGCAGGTTTCTCAGACGCTTTCTTGGGAATGCGCAGGCCTTCTGACAGGATCTCTCCCGTAGCAAGGTCTATGCAGCCTCCGGAGAAGGGTGCAAAGGCGGGACAATGGATCCTCTCCTCCACAGTCTGCGCAAAACTCTCTGTCACCGTGTCCTCCCCGTGTACTACGATAACCTGGTTCGGCTTCCTCTCAAAGCCCTCCAGCCATGCCAGAAGACCGTTCATATCCGCATGGCCGCTGATCCCCTTGATGGACTCGATCCTGGCATTGACCGAGATCGTCTCTCCAAAGAGCTTGACCACCTGGGCACCTTCCAGAAGTTTTCTGCCCAGCGTCCCCACCGCCTGGTATCCCACGAAACAGATGGTGCACTCGCTGCGCCACAGATTGTGCTTGAGATGGTGGCGGATCCTTCCAGCCTCGCACATGCCCGAAGCCGAGATGATGACCTTGGGGCGGTCGTCCAGGTTGATCTGCTTGGACTCCTCCGTGGTGATACTTGTCTTCAGTCCCGGGAAAAGCAGCGGGTTGATCCCCTGTTCCACAAGCGCCAGCGCCTCCTCGTCAAAACAGGATCTGACATTTTTATTGAAGATTGTGGTGGCCTCTATGGCCAGCGGGCTGTCCACATACACCTCAAAAGCGGGGTATTCGGGCAGAAGATTTTTTTCCTTGATCTCCCTGATAAAGTAGAGAAGTTCCTGGGTCCTGCCCACAGCAAAGGAGGGAATGACTACATTGCCTCCTCGGTCAAAGGTCTCCCGCAGGATCCGGGTAAATTCTCCCACGTAGTCCGGAATCTCATCCCCGTGGAGCCTGTCGCCGTAGGTGGACTCAATGACCACATAGTCCGCCTCCTTCACAGGCTGGGGATCGCGAATGATGGGCTGGTTGGTGTTCCCCACGTCCCCCGAGAACACGATCTTCTTTGTCACATCTTCCTCTGTCACCCACACTTCGATGCTGGCGGATCCAAGAAGATGTCCCATATCGTTGAAACGAACTTTGATCCCCTGGCACAGGTCAATGGTCTGCTCATAATCACAGGGGGCAAAGCGCTGGATGGCCGCGTCCGCGTCCGCCATGGTGTACACCGGCTCGTAGAGCTCTCCGCCGCTGCGGCGGGCCTTCCGGTTCCTCCACTGAGCCTCAAACTCCTGGATGTGGGCGCTGTCACGGAGCATGATGCTGCACAGATCCGAGGTGGCAAAGGTGGTGACCACCTCGCCTGTAAATCCCTGCTTGCACAGAAGAGGGATATTGCCCGAGTGGTCGATGTGGGCATGGGTCAGAAGCACATAGTCGATCTCCGCCGCCGTCACCGGGAGTTTCTGATTCTCATACAGATCCGGTCCCTGCTCCATGCCGCAGTCAATGAGAACCCGTTTCCCGCAGGCTTCCAGAAGGTGGCAGCTGCCTGTCACCTCGTGGGCCGCGCCGATAAAAGTAAGTTTCATATACCTCAACCCCTTTTTCTTTTTATTGTATCATTTTACTCAGGCTGTGGCTATGAATATTTTACCATTTCCCTCTTCAGTCTCTGCATGATCTTCTTCTCCAGCCGTGAGATATAGGACTGGGAAATGCCCAGCACGTCCGCCACCTCTTTCTGGGTCTTCTCCTCCCCGCCGGGCACACCCAGGCCGAACCTGAGGCGCACGATGGTCTGCTCCCTGCTCGTAAGTCTCTCCAGCGCCTTTCCCAGCACTTTCCTCTCCGCCTCCTGTTCCAGATCCCGGTAGATAGTGTCCTCCTCTGTGCCCAGGATGTCTGAGAGGAGCAGCTCATTTCCATCCCAGTCCACGTTGAGGGGTTCGTCTATGGACACCTCCATCCTTGTTTTGTTATTTCTCCGCAAGTACATGAGGATCTCATTTTCGATGCACCGGGAGGCGTAAGTCGCCAGCTTGATGTTCTTCTTCGGATCATAGGTGTTGATGGCTTTGATGAGCCCGATGGTCCCGATGGAGATAAGGTCCTCCACCCCCACCCCTGTGTTGTCAAACTTTTTTGCTATGTACACCACCAGCCGAAGGTTGTGCTCAATGAGCAGCTTCCTGGCAGCTTTGTCCTCCTCCGTCCCCAGCTTTCCGATGGCCGATGCCTCCTCCCGGGCCTCAAGGGGCGCCGGAAGGATATCCGACCCGCCTATATAGTGCACGTCTCCTTTGTCCGGAAACAAAAAGGTCCGAAAATTCGGTATCACCTTCAGTTTAAACTGATTTGGCACTGCAACTTTTATCATCATGTCTTTTTCTCCTCCAATCTATACTACAGATCCGGATGGATAAGCATCCGGTACGTTCCATCTGAAGATACTGCGTCCTCGCTGATCCCCACCAGGGGCGCCTCGATCCATCTGGGCCCCCTCTCATATATGCAGAGCTTTTCCAGCCTCACAGCCGGGAGAACTCCCTCTTTCCTTCCCACGGAGCGGTATGGGATGTACCGCATCTGTTCCGGCATCTGTCCACAGAACAGCTCATCAGCCGCCGTCCTCTCCAGGATGCTGACCGGTTCTCCGGTAAACGGGTCCGTCAGGGAATTTCCGGTGTCTATGAGAGCGGTCAAAGCCACCTTTCTCTCCTTCCAGAAAATCTCCGCCCGGCATCTGTACTTGCCATGCCCAAGAGCCGCCGACAGCAGCCAGAGCACGCCTGAAGCCAGATAGTAGCTTCCCGCTGCCAGAGCAAAGAAGAGGCTTCCCACTTCCATCCAGTCTCCATACTGAGACAGGTATCCCATGATGCCGCCCGCGAGAAACCCCGCCGCATAAAGAAGGCAGAGGGCGTACACCATCTTCCTCCCCCATGGGATCCGAAGCCCCGCCCGCAGCATGATCACGCTGACCACGCCGTGGAACAGAAAAAATTTTATGATCGGACAGGGAAGCGGTAAAACGGTCACCACGCACATGAGCACAGATCCCGCCAGTGCTCCCAGGGCAATATTTCCAAGCGTGGCAGGGCTTTTCAATATCCGCCTGACAAGAAGGAGCAGTATGTGATCCATCATAAAATTTTCCAGAAAAAACACATCTATATACAGTTCATACTCCACATTACACCTTCTTTCTCTTTTGTGCAGACATCGCGTACTGCTTTACTGTACCCGGGCAGGATTTATTATAAGGAGAAGAGGGCTTCAAAATTTGTCAGATGGTGCCGGGGACCCGGCAGATTTTCTCGACAGAAAAACATCGTTTCCGCAGAAATACAAAAGATTTCGAAAAAGACAGAAAAAAGAAGACTGTGCACGATGCACAGTCTTCTGAAACGATTCTTATATTTTATTTTTTAAAGAAATCCGGAATCTTGATGGACTGCTCCTTCACCTTGCTGGTAGGTGTTCTCGGTGTGTCCAGTGAAGGCGTCGTGCCTCCCATCGGACGCTTCAGTCCGCTTCCACTGTTAGTCGGCACAGCTCCTGCCTCCGATCTCGGAGCATGAGTTGTGTGGGATGTATGTGATGCATGGGTAGAATTCAGCTGTCTGTCATAGCTGCTGGCCGGCGGAACCATCCCAGATCTTCCCTCCAGTCTGGATTTCAGTTTTGAGGACGTTCCACCCACGTTATGTAATCCCGTCGCAATCACAGTGATGGTCGCTTCATCTGCTCTGGAGTCATCGTACATAGCACCGAAGATGATATTTGCATCCTCCCCTGCCAGATCCTGTACAAACTCAGCTGCATCGGACGCATCCATAAGGGTGATATCACCGGAAATATTGATGATAACATGGGAAGCCCCTGCAATAGTAGTCTCAAGCAGCGGGCTGGCAACAGCCTGCTTCACAGCCTCCAGCGCCTTGTCGTCGCCGCGGCCCTGTCCGATACCGATATGAGCGATACCCTTGTCCGTCATAACTGTCTGCACGTCCGCAAAGTCCAGGTTGATAAGGGACGGAACATTGATCAGGTCCGTGATTCCCTGGATACCCTGCTGCAGCACTTCATCCGCCTTCTTCAGCGCCTCCGGCATGGTGGTGCGTCTGTCTACCACTTCCAGAAGCTTATCATTGGGGATGACGATCAGTGTATCTACATTCTCTTTTAACTTGTCAATTCCAGCCAGCGCATTGTTCATGCGTGTCTTGGACTCAAAACGGAAAGGCTTTGTGACAACGCCTACAGTCAGAGCCCCCTGCTCTTTTGCAATGCGGGCAACTACAGGTGTTGCGCCGGTTCCGGTTCCGCCTCCCATACCGCAGGTGACGAATACCATGTCCGCGCCCTTCAGAGCTGCTGAGATCTCCTCTGCACTCTCCTCGGCCGCCTTCTCTCCGATCTCCGGCCGGGCGCCTGCGCCCAGTCCCTTGGTGATCTTGTCTCCAATCTGCATCAGTGTAGGCGCCTTACATAACTGAAGGGCCTGCTTGTCTGTATTAATAGCGATAAATTCAACGCCGGCGATCTGTTCGTCGATCATTCGGTTGACAGCATTGTTTCCGCCGCCTCCTACTCCAACAACAATAATTTTTGCCGCCGCTTCTGACTCGTTTGTTTTAATCTCTAGCAAGGGTTTCTCCTCCTTTGTTTCTATCCTTATTATATAATTATACATCCCATAACGGCGGACTGCCAGCCCGCCATATATACTATATAATATAGGCTTTTGTGCAAAATATCAATAGAATTTTCTCTATTTTTATGGATTTCCGCTCATTTTTACGTGAGAAACAGGGCATTTTATCCGCTGTATCCGCCGGCTCCGGCATTCTATTCCCCGGATGCCGCCTCAGGCTGCTCCGCTTCCGGTGTCTCCTGGGTCGCCTCTGACGCTGGCAGCTCATCGATATCAAAAGTGACAGCGTTCCCTTCCTCCGAAAAATGCTCCAGGTGAAGCGTGCCCTTACGCCCCTCCAGATTGGCCAGGATGGGGGAAATCTGGGCCATTTTGTCAGAAGTAATATTATCGCCCAGAAGCACACAGATCTCACCGAACCAAAGCTGGATGTCCCCGCTGCTGCACACGATCCGATTCGGTGAAAGTTCAAACTCCCTGACCTGCTGTGTCACCTCCAGAATGGACTGGAACACGGCCTCATCCCCGTTTTCAAGGGATTGGTACAGTTCTGCCCCGGACACGTCAAGTCCCTCGATACAGGGCACACCTTCCAGGACCTCGCTGCTCTCCTTTACCACGGTCCCCTCTTTGTCAAAATACACGTTCTGCTCTCCGCTTGTCACATAGCCCAGAATGCTTTTTTCGTCCACAGTCACCTGCACGGACCAGGGAGCACGCAGGGATACGCTTATGGAGTTGAGGCTGCCCGGCATATCGTAGTCGGTGAAACGGTATTTGTACAGCAGATACAGAGAATTTATGGCGAGCGGGTCCTCCTCCACAAGATCTACGATCTCCTGGCTGTCCGTGTACTCATTGCCCTTCACTTCGATCTTCTGCACATAGAAGAGCAGGAACAGAGCCATCAGAATAATGGCAATCCCTAAGACGATCACTGTCAGCGCATATATTTTATGGGACTTTTTATAGCCCTTATTTTTCTTTTGTCTCATGTAAAGCCTCCTGTATACCTGTGCCGGCCGCTGATGCGTCCGGCGCTTTCCTGTTATTTTACCAGAGATGACACGCTGAGCACAAGCCCCATTTCCAGGAGCAGAAAAACCACAGACGTTCCCCCGTAGCTGACAAAAGGCAGGGTGATCCCGGTGTTGGGGATGGTGTTGGTCACCACCGCAATATTCAGGATCACCTGGATCAGCATATGTCCCATGGCCCCCGCGGCAATGAGCGCCCCGAAAAGATCCGGCGCCCTGCTGGCAATGACGTAGAACCGCCAGATCAGGATGAGAAAGAGCAGCAGGATAAAGCCTGCGCCAAAAAGTCCCAGCTCCTCGCAGATGATGGAGAAGATCATATCATTCTGCGCCTCCGGAACAAATCCCAGCTTCTGCACACTGTTCCCAAGCCCCCGCCCGAACAGGCCGCCCGAGCCGATGGCATAGAGCCCCTGTAGAGTCTGATACCCCTTCTCGTAGGCTTCCGGATTCCTCCAGATGGCAAGCCGCTCCAGGCGGTAGCTCTCCATAGCCAGGAAGACAGCCATAAACCCGCATCCGACAACTCCCATCCAGATAAACTGGCCGTACCTGGGGCTTGCGATAAACACAAGGATCACTCCAATCCCCAGGATAATGATGGCTGTGCTCAGATTGCTGGCGCCCACAAGGCCGGCCACCGGCAGGATCAGGATCATAATGCCTGCCATGACCCGCATTTTCTTTATTTTGTCCGCATACTTCGTCACCCTGTCCGCCAGGAATAGGATCACCGCCACCTTGGCAAACTCTGAGGGCTGAAAAGAAAAAGGGCCCAAAGAAAGCCATCTTCTGGACCCGTTGTACTCATCTCCCACAAGAAGGACAGCGACGGACAAAAGCACCGCCGCCAGATAGGCCGGCAGTGCAAAACGGCGCAGGACATGGTAATCCATGCTGGCCGTCACAAACATGGCCGCTATCCCAATAGTTGTGGCAAAAACCTGTTTTTTCAGATAATAATAAGGATCATTGAATTTCACTTCTCCGTTCCAGGCACTGGTGCTCTGCAGGATCACAAGCCCGGCCAGAAGGAGAAGCGCCAAAGCTGCAAGCAGCGTGTAGTCATATTTTTTCTTTCTGGATGAACCCGGCAATCTTCGCTCTCCCCTTACAAGGAATTTACGATCTCTTTGAATTTATCGCCCCGTTCTTCATAACTTTTAAACATATCCCAGCTGGCGCAGGCGGGGGAGAGGAGAACCGCATCCCCGGGCGCGGCAGCTGACGCCGCTTTTTTGACCGCCTCGTCAAAGGAGTCTGCGAACACATAGTCCGTAAATCCGCAGGCCTCTGCCTGGGCGGCGATCTTCTCCTTTGTGGCGCCCAAAAGTACGAGACGCTTCACTTTGCCGTCAAAGCTTTGGATCCACTCGCTGAAGTCAGACTGCTTGTCGTAGCCTCCCCCGATCAGCACAGTGGGCCGCTTCATGGCCTGGACTGCCTTGATGGCAGCGTCCGGATTGGTGCCCTTGGAGTCGTTGTAGTAAGCCACGCCCTCCTTTTCCGCCACGAACTCGATCCGGTGAGCCACGCCCTTAAATGCCTTCACCGTATCACGTATCACGTCCATGGGGACGCCGTAGGCGATGGCCATGGCGGAGGCCGCCATCACATTCTCATAATTGTGGGTGCCCAGAAGCTGAAGCTCCTCCACATCACACAGCGTCTCCTCCGTTCCGTCTGTCCCCCTGTATATTATATGACCGTCTTCCAGATAAATGCCTGTATCCAGCTTTCTGGCACTGGAGAAATAGATGACCTGGGCCCGCAGGGTCTCTGCGAACGTGCGGAGTACCTCATCTTCATAATTCAGGATACAGAAATCTTCCTCTGTCTGGTTCTTTGTGATATTCTCCTTTGCCTGGATGTAGGCTTCCATGGTGTGGTGCCTGTTCAGGTGATCCGGCGTCAGATTGAGGATGGCAGACACCCTGGGCCGGAAGGTGACAATACTCTCCAGCTGGAAGCTGCTCATCTCCGCCACGATCACGGAATCCGGCCTTGTCTCATCCACCACCGTGGTGTAGGGATTGCCAATATTTCCCACTACAAAAACGCTGTCAAAAGCGTTCTTTGCGATCTCACCCAGAAGGGAGGTAGTGGTGGTCTTCCCGTTTGTACCTGTGATGGCCAGGATCTCTCCCTTGCCGAAGAGATAAGCCAGCTCGATCTCCCCGATGATCTCTATGCCCGCCTCTCTCATCTTCTCAATGACAGGAAGATCAGTGGGCACGCCGGGGCTCAACACAACAAGGTCCAGTTCCCCCAGGAGCTCCTCCGGGAAGGGGCCGGCGATGATTCTGGCGCTGCTCTCTGCGCCCAGCTTCTTTTTGACCTCCTCCTTGTCCAGATTCGCATTGCCGTCATAGAGCACCACCTGTGCTCCTCTTTTTTCCAGCAGGGATCCGGCGCCGATGCCGCTGATCCCAAGTCCGAACACAAGCACTTCTTTTCCTTTTACTTCCATAGCAGAGCTTCTCTCCTTCCTGTACTACATGGCCATGAGGGCGATCAGGCATAGAATGGCTGTGATGACGGAGAAAACCGCCACAACCTTTGTCTCTGACCACCCGCAGAGTTCAAAGTGATGATGGATGGGGGCCATCTTGAAGAACCGCTTTCCGCCTGTCTTCTTGAAGTATGTAACCTGGATCATGACGGAGAGCACCTCCACCACGTAGACCAGACCTACGATAATAATGAAGATGGGCATCTGCAGCATATAGGCTGTGGAAGCCACGAAACCGCCCAGCGCCAGAGAGCCTGTGTCCCCCATAAACACGCTGGCCGGATACACATTGAACAGCAGAAATCCCAGCAGGGCTCCCACCACCGCACAGGTGATCGGCTCAATGCCGCTCTTTGTCCCCACTGCCACAACAGTAAAGAAGGTAGCCACAAGCACCGTCACGCTGGAGGCCAGGCCGTCCAGTCCGTCCGTAAAGTTCACACCGTTGACCGTGCCGATCACAGCCACAAAGAGCAGCGGGATGGCAAGCCATCCGATATCCAGATAACTGCCCCCGGAGAAGGGGATGAGCATGGTCAGAGGAACGTCCGTAAACTGTACAAGGTAAAAAGCAAAGACCGCTGTCACCAGGATCTGAAGCGCCATCTTCTGCTTGGGGAAAAGCCCGTCAGACCTTTTCAGCACCACCTTCAGATAGTCATCCAGAAATCCGATCAGCCCAAAGCCTAAAGTCACAAACAGGATAGGGATGATGTTGGGATACCTTCCGATATAGATGATCGATGTGATCACCACGGCAGTCAGGATGATGACGCCTCCCATGGTGGGAGTTCCCGCTTTCTTCAGATGGGATTTCACACCCTCCTCCCTCTCTGTCTGGTCCATTTTCAGTCTGCGGAGCACCGGGATCACAACCGGTCCCATGATCACACTCAGCGCAAAGGAAATCAGCACTGGCACAAAAATTGTATAGTCCATAGATACACCTCTCGTCTCTTTCGTTATTTTCCTGTCCCAGGACTGCCGCAGCAGTCCATGGCTTCATTCAGTATACTTCATTTCTCACTCTTTTTCAACGCCAAGATAGGGGAGGATATTTTCAAAAATGTCCCGTATCACCGGCGCCGCTATGGTTCCCCCATAGTACACTCCCTGGGGATTGTAGATGATGCACATGCCCAGCACCTGTGGGTCATCTGCCGGGGCAAAGCCGATAAAAGAAGAGATATATTTGTTGGCACTCCTGGGGAGCGTCTGGGAGGTGGCTGTCTTTCCCCCGATCTGGTAGCCCTCGATAGCCGCGTTTTTCCCTGATCCTTCCGAGACAACCTTCTCCAGGATCGCGCGCATGGTAAGGGAAGTTTCCTCAGAGACGATCCGGTCCTTTTTCCCGTGTTCCAGCACAAGCTTCTGACTGCCGTCCTCGTTCAGCACCCGCACTCCCACATGGGGCGTCACACGGAAGCCCCCGTTGACAATGGAGCTGACTGTGGCCGCCATCTGGATGGGCGTCACCTGGAAGGACTGGCCAAATGACATGGTGGCCAGCTCCACGGTCCCTATATTTTCCCTCTTGTGCATGATCGTCCCCGCCTCCCCGGGCAGGTCCACGCCTGTCAGATCCATCAGCCCGAACTGCTCATAGTAATCACAGAAGGTGTCCGCTCCCAGGCGCAGTCCCACATCGATGAACACCGGGTTGCAGGAGTTCATGACCCCCTCAACAAAAGTCTCCTGTCCGTGGCCGCCCACTTTGTGGCAGCGGATCTTCCTGTCCTCTACCACCCGGTATCCCGGGCAGCTGAATGTGTCGTCCAGCTCCACCACACCCTCCTCCAGAGCGGCGGAGGCAGTGATGATCTTAAAGGTGGAACCGGGTTCATAGGTGTCGTTGATGCACCGGTTTCTCCACATCTGATTCAACGCATCCTGTTTTTCCTCATCCGAGAGAATCGAGGCATCCACCC
Source organism: Claveliimonas monacensis (assembly GCF_014982975.1). Taxonomy (GTDB): domain Bacteria; phylum Bacillota; class Clostridia; order Lachnospirales; family Lachnospiraceae; genus Claveliimonas; species Claveliimonas monacensis. The sequence continues at coordinate 268,285 of NZ_JADCKL010000003.1, read as the reverse complement.
CTGTATTTAATGTAAAAGGATCGTTCAGATCAAACTCCGGCACATTCACCATAGCCATGATCTCCCCGTTCTGCGGATTCATGAGCAGGATCGACACACCGTCAGCCTGCTTCTCCTCCATCACCTTCTCCGCCATCTGCTGCGCGTACATCTGCAGGTTATAGTCAAGACTCGTCTGCAGATCATTGCCGGGCACAGGCTCGATCCGATCCTCTGCCTCCCCGGGAAGCTCGATCCCCCGGGCGTCGGTGGTGGTCAGTATGGTGCCGTCCTGCCCTTTCAGATACTCCTCATATTTGACCTCCAGCCCTATGATCCCCTGGTTATCTGCCCCGGTAAAGCCAAGGACCGTGGAGGCCAGCTCGTCATAGGGATAGTTTCTCTTGAAATCCTCATCTACCTTCACTCCATCCAGATCCATCTTCCGGATGATATCCCCGGTCTCTTTCTCTACATTGGTCCTGATCCGCTCCATGGAGGACACTTTCTCTACTTTCTCCCGCACCTCGCTCTCCTCCATCTCCAATGTCTGGGAGAGCGCCCGGATCACCTCCTCCGGATCTGTGATCTGGCTGTGTATGACAGAGATGGTGCAGACTGTGCGGTTGTCCGCCAGCACCGTGCCTGAGGCATCCAGTATCCGTCCTCTGGCCGCCTTGATGGATCGCTCCCGCTCGTGCAGGGCCTGCGCCTTCTCCTGGTAATAATCCGCCTCAAAGATCATCAGCCAGACAAGGCGCCCGGCCAGAACGATCACAATGCACACAGCGCACAGAAAAACGATCAGGAGTTTCTTCTTATTATATGTCCGGTTGCGCACAAAAAACCTCACAAAAGCCTTTCTACAATTTATGAACGCTTTTGTGAGGTTATACATAAGCCTTTATTCTGTTTTTACTGCGCTTCCGCTGCAGTCTGATCCACTGCTGTCTGAGTGATGCCCAGATAGGGGAAGATCTCCTTCATAATGTCGCTGGCCATCTGGACAGCCAGGGAGCTCTGCGCCTGATCATATTCGTTGGGCTCATCGATGACAACGTACACAGCGATCTCCGGATTCTCCTGCGGTGCGTAGGCGATAAAGGACACAAGGTTCTTGCCCTCGCTTCTGGGAAGTTTCTCCGCTGTTCCGGTCTTTCCTCCCACTTCGTACCCTGCGATGTCCGCAGGCTGTCCGCTGCCCTCCAGTACCACACCTCTCATGTAGTCCTTCACCAGCGTGCTTGTCTCCTCAGAGACGGTCCGCTTCACAAGGACAGGGTCCACATTCTCAATGACATTTCCATTTTCATCCTGGATCTGCTTGACAATGTGGGGCTCATAATAGTATCCGCCGTTGATGAGGGAGCAGAAGCCCGCCATCATCTGGGTCATCGTCACGTTAAAGTTCTGTCCGAAGGCGTTGGTGGCAAGGCTGGTCTCATCCATATTGTCTGCCGTGTAGAGAAGGCCGGATGTCTCCGCCTCTCCCGGGAGATCGATGCCTGTCATCTCACCGAATCCAAATATATGCTGATATTTCGTAAAATCCACCGCACCGATCATCTCGCCGATCTGCATCAGCGCCACGTTGCAGGAGTTTTCTATGGCTCCCTTTACCGTCAGGGTACCGTGGCCATCCCGGTTGATACAGTGGATGTCATAGTCGCCTATATGGAGGGAACCGCCGCAGTAAAAGGTCTCTTCCCCTGTGAGCGCCCCCGTCTCCAGGGCCGCCGCTACCGTGAAGGGCTTGATGGTCGAACCTGGCTCGTATGTGTCTGTGACACAAAAATTTTTCCAAAGGTTGTTGAGCGCATCCAGCTTCTCCTGGTCGCTCATGGCGTCCAGCTGTTCCTGGGTGTAGTATTTTGTCAGATCTCTGGGATTGTTCAGGTCGTAGTTTGGATAGCTGGCCTCTGCCAGGATCTCCCCATTCTGGGGATTCATGACCATGACAGCCGTATTTTTACTACCCTCTCCCGGAGTCGCATTGTTTTTTCTCTCATCGTTGAACTGCTGGATGTATTTTTCCACCACGCTCTGTACCTGCAGATCTATGGTAGACACTACGGTCTTTCCGTTTACCGGCTCTTTCACGGTCCGCTCCACAGATGAACCGCTGTCCAGATAGCCGTACTCCCGGCCGTCTGTGCCGTTAAGGGTGGAATTGTAGCATCCTTCTATACCACCGTTTCCCACATTCCCATCTACAGTAAATCCGATCACATCCGATGCCAGTGTACTGTAGGGGTAGGTTCTTTGGTAATCGTCTTCCAGCCAGATCCCCCGCACATTGGGATAGTTCTCATCATCCTCGTCTATGGCATTGAACTTTTGGGCAGTCTCATAGTCAATCCCCTTCAGCAGGACACTGTACCTGCTGTCCGGATTGTTCTCTATCAGGTTGTCCACCGTCTCCTCCTCGATGCCAAAACAGTCTTTCAGCACCTGCTTGGTGGGCTCCACATAGTCCTCATCGTCCAGCATGGCCTTCACATCCAGCACCACATTGTACACCCGCTCGCTGGTTGCCAGCTTGGTGCCGTTCCGGTCCACAATATCTCCCCTCTTGTAGGGGATCGTTCTGCTGTCGTACTGCTGCTGGTCCAGTACGATCTTCGTGTATTCTTCTCCGCTGGCCGCATTGATGTAAGTGATCCTCACCACAAGACCAGCAAAAGCTAGTATGATCCCCACATAGAGGATAACTAGCTTTTTCTGCATAAATTTGGGAAATTTTTTCCGCAATATTTTTTTTACTTTTTTGGTCATCTTCACACCTTAGTCCTGTACATTGTCCGCGCTTGCGATGATGCCGCTCTCCGGTATCTGCTCATACTGTTTTACATAGCCTTCATCCGGGTTTTCATACTCCACGATCTGGCTGCTCTGTGCAGGCACCATACCCATCTCGGTCTCCGCCTTCTGCTTGATCTGATCCAGATTAACAGAGTCGATAATGGAGTTGTATTTTGTGGTGTTCTCTTCCCGCATATCAGCCAGCTCTTCCTGCAAAGCGGTGATATTGCTGGAGCGGCTGCTGATCTCCGACTGGAGACGCACATAGTTCACACAGATAAAAAGAGCCATCACTGCGGCAACTGAGAGAAAGATCACATATCTTTTTCCCACCCGCAGCTCTCTTCTCTGGTTCTGGCGGACCTGCCGGCTCTGACGGCTGTTCTTCCTGCGGCGCTCCTCCCTCTGAGGCTCCCCGCGCCGCTGCGGCTCGTAATCCGGCTTTGTCACTGTATTTCCATACACGTACATAGAACGGGTGTCAGCGCCGCTTCTTCTATATGTATTTATTCTCCCCGATGATGCTCTTCTTGCCGCCATCTGATCTTCCCCTTTCTATATACTCCCCGTCTGCCCTCCTATTTTCTCTCGAAAATCCGAAGTTTCGCGCTCTTGGAACGGCTGTTTTCCTCCAGTTCCTCCTCGCTTGGCAGAATTGGTTTTCTAGTTAAAATACTCCCTTTTGACACCTTTCCGCACACGCACACCGGAAAATCCTTCGGGCATGTGCAGGGGTCTTCATTTTTCTTAAATGCACTCTTTACGATCCGGTCTTCCAGGGAATGGAAGGTGATGATACACAGCCTTCCGCCCGGATTCAGCAGATCGATCATCTCATCCAGAGAATTTTTCAGCACATCCAGCTCTCTGTTCAGCTCGATCCGGATAGCCTGAAATGTCCTCTTTGCCGGATGCCCGGACTTTTTCTGGAATTTCATAGGGATGGCTCCCCTGATGATCTCCGTCAGCTGTCCGGTAGTTTCAATGGACCTCTTTTCGCGTTCGATCACGATATGTTTGGCAATATTCTTGGCAAACTTATCCTCCCCGTAATCTCTTATAACGCGATAGAGGTCCTTCTCACTGTAGTCATTGACAATGTCCCTGGCCGTCATCGTCTGACGCCTGTCCATCCTCATATCCAGGGGTGCATCTTCGCGATAGGAGAATCCCCGCTCTGCCGTATCTAACTGATAAGATGATACGCCCAGATCGAGCACGATCCCATCGACTTTGTCAATGCCTAATCCTTGGAGCACGGACTTCATTTCACAATAGTTGCTCCGGACTATTGTGACTTTCTCCCCGAAGTCCTTTAAGCGGATGCCTGCTGCCTCTATGGCCGCTTCATCCTGGTCTATTCCTACAATACTCCCCTTGTTGCCAAGGCGTCTGCATATCTCGTATGCATGTCCGCCTCCACCAAGCGTTCCGTCTACGTAAATGCCGTCCGGCTTGATGTTTAATCCATTGACAGTTTCTTCAAGCAATACTGACCTGTGTTTAAATTCCATATCTTCTCCCTCTAGATACTGAATCCACTCTCCTCCATATCAGATGCGATATCCTCAATCGTGAGTTCCAGTTCAGCATTCTTTTCATCCCATCTGGCCTTGTCCCAGATCTCGGCACGCTTCCCCATACCGATAAACACAACCTCTTTCTCGAGTTTTGCGTAGCTGCGCAGGGCTGGTGGGATCAGTGTTCTACCTTGCTTGTCAAGGTCGCCGTCATTCGCACTTCCCTGAAAGAAATGTGCAAAAGCACGGGCTTTTTTGTCTGTGGTCGTTGGTAAGGCGTTAAGTTTCTCTTCGAAAGCGGTCCATTCGTTTTCCGGATACACGTACAGGCAGTTCTCCATGCCTTTTGTTATGACGAAATGCTCCCCCAGATCGTCACGGAACTTGGCTGGAATGATCACCCTCCCCTTCGGGTCGATATTATGACTGTACTCTCCTTTCAACATCAGAACTCACCCTCTTTCAAAGTGGTCTGCCACTTTCGCTCCACTTTGTACCACTTTTCACCACTTTCTACCACTTGAAACCATTGTAAACCACTTCACAGGTGATTTCAACCCCTTTTTTCGTAAAAATCCAAAATAAAGGGCACAAAAAAAGAAGGCGGGACTTTCCCGTCTTCTCTTATCTTCCACTATGATATATATACGCTCATCCGCTCCGGATCATTCCCCCGTGTTCAGGCTGGTCTCATAATCTGTAATGGCGTTGTAATTCACCTCAGCAGTCTCCACAGGCCTGCTGTCCTCGTACACCCTGAAGGCTGAATATCCGATCCATCCCACCAGCGCCACAGCCAGCACGGCCACAACACAACGGCGGATGTAATACTGGATCTTCTCCTTTTTCATGGTCTTCTTGCGGTTCGCTTTTTCTTTTTTATATTTGTCCACTTTTTCCTGGCTCATCTGTGTGCACTCCTTCTATCAATCATCAGCTAGTGCCTATTCTATCACAAAAAGGATGATTATACAACCACGATTATGCCCCCGTCAGCGGCATACATGCTGCTGATCCCCGCCGTATCCAGCAGGATCACATCCTTGGGGTTTATCCTCTCAAGGAGCATCTCTTTCACTTTCTGCGCCCGCTCGGGACAGTTGCAGTGGCTGATAGCCAGTATCTTTTCCTCCGGTTTCTTCACGCCCTGCACAACCTCGTCGATCATTTTTGCCAGAGCCTTCTTGATCCCTCTGGCCTGCCCTAACTGGCAGATCGTGCCCTGAGGCGTGGAGCCCATGACAGGCTTGATATTTAAAGCGGAGGCCATCAGAGACTTAATTCCCTTCAGCCGCCCGTTCTTGCGGAGGGTCTCCAGGGTCTCCAGGACAAAGTAGGTATGCTGGCTCTCAATGTAGCCCTCCACTGTGCGCACTACCTCCTCGAAGTCCATGCCCGCCTCCTCGCACTCCGCGATCTTCAGGGCGATCAGCGTCTCACCGACGGATGCAGAGCGGGAATTAAAGACATAGATCTCTTTGTCTCCGTACTCTTCGTGGTACAGGTTTTTCCCCAGCACGGCGCTGTTGTAGGAACCACTGAGCTCAGCAGACAGAGTCACGGCATAGACTCTCTTGGCCTCACAGTGATACCCTTCCATGTACGCCTCAGGCGAGGGGCAGGAGGACTTTGGTGAATGGGGACTCTGGGCGATCAGTGCCAGAAACCTCTTCTGATCAAATGTCTCATCATCCACAATGTGATGCTCATCAATATCAATACTCAGTGAAGCTGTCTCAAAATGTCCAGAGCGCTTCATATCCTCTGTAAGTTCCCCGCAGCTGTCCACAATAATCTTATAACTCATTTCCGATCAATCCTCCGCGTTATCCGTTGCTATTATACGTAGTATCAAAAACCACTTTATATATCATAGCACAATAACCTGCAGTTGAAAAGGGGAAATCCGATCATCCCATCTTAATCTTTCTGGAAATTCCCAGAGCAAGTCCCATTTCCGCCATCAGAAAGAGGATCGACGTGCCTCCGTAGCTGATAAAAGGAAGTGTGATTCCTGTGTTGGGGATCAGATTGATCACCACAGCTACGTTCAATATGACCTGAAGAGCGATATGGGAGAAAATGCCGCTGGCCACAAGAGCGCCATACATATCCGGCGCATTCTGTGCGATCACCATGAGCCTGTACAGCAAAAGCCCGAACAAAAGCAGTACCATAATGGCGCCGAACACGCCCAGCTCCTCACAGATGACGGACAGGATCATGTCGTTCTGCACCTCCGGGATGAACTGCTTCTGGGCACTGTTTCCAAGCCCTTTCCCAAAAAAGCCGCCGGATCCCACTGCGTAGAGACCCTGCACCACCTGATAGCCAAGGCCGGAGGAGTACCGCTCCGGATCCAGCCACACAAGAAGCCTTCCCAGGCGGAAATTTCCCTCAAAGTCCCCCGCCTGCACAAGGGGCCCCAGGATCATCGGTATGAGGAGCACCGCCAGAACTCCCACCACCACAGGCACTATAAATACAGCCTTCTTGGGGTGGACGATAAAGACCATCAAAAAAGAAATGCCGAACACGATAATAGCGGTGCTCAGATTTTCCGTCAGGAAAAAGACGCAGGCCGCCGAGAGCGCTCCCCAGCAGAGAACCCGCACAACCCCTGCCAGGGTATTGATCTGTTTTCCAACCTGGCAGATCACCACCGGGATGAAAAGGATGACTGCGATCTTCGCAAGCTCGGAGGGCTGCAGCTGCTGATTAAAAGGAAGCCGGATCCAGCGCCTGGCGCCGTTCACTTCTTTTCCCAGAGGAGTCTGCACCAGCGCCATCAGGATCAGAGAAAAGAAAAAGATCCGCTTCGCCAGCTTTGCCCAGATATGGTAGTCGATCAGCGAGACTATGTAAGCTCCCGCCGCGCCCGCCAGGCAGAAAAAGATCTGTCTCTTAAAATAGTACATACTGTCGTTATAGTCCACCTGGGCCGCATAGGCACTGGCACTGTAGAGCATGACCAGGCCAAAGCAGATCAGGAAGACCATGGAGGCCACCAGACTGTAGTCAAAGTACCGTATACTGTTTTTCACTCTCGCCCGCACCTTCTCCGATCTTGTATAGGCTCCCCGCGGACTTCCGTTCCCCCTGCTGCGGTCAGGCATCTGCCTGACTTTGCTGTTTCTGTTGTCCATTCTATTTACACTCCAATCATTGCGTCAGTCTACATCGACGCATATATTATAACGGCAACCGGAGATAAAAACAAGCCCGGAGCGGGCGCGCCGTGCAGATGCGCCTCCCGCCGGACCGGGCCTGGCTTGGTGCTCATTTTATTTTCCCAGATCAAATGCCGGGTTGAATGCATAGAAGTTGCGGCTGTCCAAATGATCCTGTACAATGCGCAGGCTCTCGCCGAATCTCTGGTAATGGACGATCTCCCTGGCCCGCAGGAACCGGATGGGGTCTGCCACCTCCGGATCTTTCACAAGCCGCAGGATGTTGTCGTAGGTGGTCCTGGCTTTCTGCTCTGCTGCCATATCTTCATGCAGGTCCGTGATGGGATCCCCCTTGGACTGGAATGTGGTGGAGCTCCAGGGCACGCCGCCGGCAGACTGAGGCCACAGAGCCAGCGTGTGATCCACATAGTATTTGTCAAAGCCGGATCGCTCGATCTCCTCCGGCGTCAGGTTCTTCGTGAGCTGGTAAACAATGGCGCACACAATTTCGAGGTGAGCCAGCTCTTCTGTTCCGACATCTGTCAGTGTACCTGTCACTTCCTTGTAGGGCATGGTGTACCTCTGGGAGAGGTAGCGCATGGAAGCCCCCAATTCACCGTCAGGGCCTCCGAACTGGCTTATGATCACCTGGGCCAGTCTCGGGTTGGTCTGGGTGATCTTCACCGGGTACTGCAGTCTCTTCTCATAATTCCACATAAATCAGCATCCCCCTTCCTGCCACGGCCACGGTTCATTGATCCAGTTCCACCTGTCTGTCTCGGAGACGTCCGCCGTATCAATGGTGAGAGGCCCGTAGTATTTGGCGTATTCTTTCAAAGCGCGGTTCCTCTTGGACTGGCACTCCTCAAAAAATTCCAACGCCTCCCTGTTGTGCGGATGTGTATCAAGAAAAAGCGTTGTGTCATTCATCGCAAAACTGATCACATTGATCCAGTGAAGCAGGTCCTTCCTGCATGGTCTGTTTTCTGCCATCAGCGTCTCCCTCCTGCTCCTGTAAATGGTTTGTTCAGCTCCTCAAAGATAGTCCCGCAGCAAAGTCCTTTTTCCAGTTCCAATATTCCACACCACTCCTGCCACGGCACATAGGCCATGGCAATGGGCAGGTCAGAGAGCGTCCGTGAGTCCGGCAGGCAGCGGCCTGCTGCCTGGTCTGCAGCCCTATGCCGCATATTTGCCTGGTGCATGGCCGTCTGCTGCATGGTTCCACGCTGCTGCATCCCCTGATTCGGATAGCCCCGGCCCTGCCGCCTCTGGCAGTCCTGTGCCTGATAACGGTAATTCGGCATGTAAATTACTCCTTCCATTTCAATCTGCACTATTATTTTATGGAAGGATCAGGAAAAGGTGACAGAAGGGGAACCCTGCCGGACATCTCGTCTGTCCGTCAGGGCTCCCCTTCTTCTTTTTGAACGTATTCTCTTTGAAAATTATTTCATCAGCTTTTTGATGGACTCGCAGAGCTCGTCCACCACATCTGTGTTCCCTTTCTGGATCTCCTCCACCACACACGAGTGGATATGGCTGGACAAAAGCTCTTTGTTAAATGCGTTCAGCGCCGCCTGGATAGCCGAAACCTGGGTCAGTATATCCACGCAGTACTGTTCTTCTTCCAGCATCTTCTTGACACCCCGCACCTGTCCCTCTATCCTGTTCAGCCGGTTCATCAGTTTCCTGAGTTCCTCTTCATCTCTGTGTTTTTTCTTCATGTATGTCTTTCCTTTCGTTGCTGCTGCCCGGCCATCTTCCGGTATCTTCAGAATCCAGACGTCCGGACCGGGTCAGATCAGAGGATACTTTTTCGTAAGACCTGCCACGATCTCTCTGGCCTTGCCAATATTCTCCTCACCCGTCAGTACCAGCCTGATCGCCTCTGCGATCTGCTCCATATCATCTTCCTTCATTCCCCGGGTTGTGACAGCCGGTGTCCCGAGACGGATACCGCTTGTAACCATGGGTGACCGGGGATCATTGGGGATCGTATTCTTGTTGCATGTGATATTTGCCTGGTCAAGACGCTTCTCCAGCTCTTTTCCAGTCACATCCTCTTCGCTCAGGTCCATGAGCATCAGATGGTTGTCCGTACCGCCGGACACCAGCTTGATCCCCTTAGCCATCAGCGCCTCTGACAGAGCTTTGGCATTCTTTACGATCTGCTTCTGGTACTCCTTGAACTCCGGCTGCAGCGCCTCCTTGAAGCACACGGCCTTTCCGGCGATCACATGCTCCAGAGGACCGCCCTGGATACCCGGGAACACCGCTTTGTTAAATTTAAATTTCTCTGCCGCCTCCTGGCTGGAGAGGATCATACCGCCTCTGGGTCCCCGCAGTGTCTTGTGTGTAGTCGTTGTCACCACATCCGCGTAGGGAATCGGGCTTTCATGGAGTCCCGCTGCCACAAGGCCCGCAATGTGAGCCATGTCCACCATAAGGTAAGCGCCCACTTCATCTGCGATCTGGCGGAATCTTTTGAAATCGATCTTTCTGGCATAGGCGCTGGCTCCCGCAATGATCATCTTCGGCTTTTCTTCCAGGGCGATCCGGCGCACCTCATCATAGTCGATAACCCCGTCATCATTCACTCCGTAAAAAGATGTCACGAAATAGTTCCCGGAAAAATTCACAGGTGAGCCGTGGGTCAGATGTCCGCCGTGATCCAGATTCATGCCCAGGATCTTGTCGCCAGGCTTCAGCATTGCGAAGAATACCGCCATATTGGCCTGAGCGCCGGAATGGGGCTGCACGTTGGCATACTCACAGCCAAACAGTTCTTTTGCCCTGTCCCGAGCCAGATTCTCCACCACGTCCACATAGTCGCAGCCGCCGTAGTACCGTCTGCCCGGATATCCTTCCGCGTATTTGTTTGTCAGAGGGCTTCCCATGGCAGCCATGACTGCCTTGCTCACCCAGTTCTCAGAAGCGATCAGCTCAATATGGGAGTTCTGTCTCTCCATCTCATGCAGGATAGCCTCTGCCACTTCGCTGTCTGTCTTTTGGATTTCCTCAAAACTGTACATTTCGTCTCCTCCTTATACTCATCTTACCGCTGTCCCTGGATCTTTCGCCAAGTATTCATATATTATATCACACATCATCTGGTGAAAAAAGGAGTACGGCACGAATTTTTGCCGCACTCCTGTCCTCTGCCTTTCAGCAGGAAATATGTTTTCTAATTAGGATTTGCCCCCAGAGTCACAGATACCGTCTGCTCCTCATACTCGCCGCCGCTTGCAGGAACCTGGACAGTCAGTTCCACTGTCTCTCCCACTGCATAGTAGGAAAGCTGATCCTGCAGCGTCTCCATGCTGTCTATTGTGACTCCTTCCATTCCCGTGATGATGCTGCCTCTTGAGAGCCCTGCCTGCTCGGCGCCGCTTCCTTTTGTCACCTCGGAAATATAGACGCCCGTGGGCATGTTGTAGGCCTCGCCAATATCAGAAGAGACATCCTGGCCCGTAATGCCCAGATATCCTCTGGCCTCGTCGGAAACCCTCTCCCTCGTCTCCCTGTTCATCAGGTTGGTCAGGACTTCACTGGCATCTGAGATGGGGATGGCATAGCCCATGCCCTCTGCCACACTGGAGTTGATCTTGGCCGTGTTGATGCCTATGACAGCACCGTTGGCATTGAGGAGGGCCCCGCCGCTGTTGCCCGGATTAATGGCCGCATCTGTCTGAATCAGCTCACTGTCAAACCCATCCATATCGATCTGACGATTTGTGGCAGAGATAATACCTGTCGTCACAGACTGCCCATACCCGAGGGCATTTCCAATGGCAATGGCAGGCTCACCCACCTGCACCTCATTGGAATCTCCCAGTGTGGCAATGGCAATGGTCTCCATCGTGGAATCCTTTATCGATTCCAGGGGAACCGCCACAATAGCCAGATCCTTGGAGGGATCCGTCCCCTTGATATTGGCCTCCACGCTCTCTTCATCTACAAATGTAACGGTCAGCGTATCTGCCCCTTCCACCACGTGGTTGTTGGTGGCGATCAGAAGCTCTGTATCAGACTGCTGGATAATGATCCCTGAGCCAAGGCTCTCGCTCTCCTGCTCCTGGGTCTGCCCGAAAAAGTTCTGGACCTCCTGGATACTCATATTTGTGATGGATACGATGGACGGCATAGCCTGCTCCACGATGCCGGACACATCGGAGGTCACTGTGCTGGACGTCTGATTCAGCTGGGTGGTTGTGGATGTCTGGCGCACCTCTTTGGCCTCACCCCCGGTAACACGGTCCACAATGATGTTTCCCGCCTGAAACGCCGCGCAGGCCACAATGCCAAACACCAGGCCTCCGCTGACAATAGACAGCCACTTCTTTGAATTTCCGCCTTTTTTCTTCTTCGGCGGCTCCTCTGTCGGCTGTTCACTCCATATATTCTGATCATCCGGTCCCGGATTGTAGTAATTATACTGATTATCCATAGTACAGACTCCTTTCATATCTTTTGCTTTCTATGACAGTAGTCTAGCTCATAATTGTGTTTAAACTGTGATGAATTGATTAAATAATGTTAAATCTCCCCGGCGAACTCCCTGTCCGCAAGTTCCAGCGCACTGGCGATCACCTTATCCATGTCGTAATACCGATAAGCGCCCAGCCTTCCGCCAAATATGACATTATCCTCTCCAGCTGCCAGGCTGGCATATTTCTCATAGAGGACGGAATTCTTTTCATCATTTACCGGATAGTAGGGCTCATCCCCCACCTTCCACTCCGAGGAATACTCTCTGGAGATCACAGTCTTTTTCTGGGTACCGAATTCAAAATGTTTGTGCTCAATGACCCTGGTGTAGGGCACTTCTCTGTCTGTATAGTTGACCACTGCATTTCCCTGGTAGTTGTCACAGTCCAGCACTTCCGTCTCAAAGCGGACGCTCCTGTATTCCAGAGCCCCCAGCCTGTAGCCGTAGTACTCGTCGATCATACCCGTAAAAACGATCTTCCCGGCGGCACACTCGTAGGTCTCCCGCTCTTTCAGATAGTCCACACCGGTCCTGACTTCTGCCCCCTCAAGGAGCTTCTCTATAATGCGTGTATATCCTCCCACCGGGATGCCCTGATACCTGTCATTAAAATAATTGTTGTCATAGGTGAAGCGAAGCGGCAGCCTGCGGATAATAAAGGCGGGCAGATCTTTGCAGTCTCTTCCCCACTGCTTCTCCGTATAGCCCTTCACCAGCTTCTCATACACGTCCCGCCCCACCAGGGAGAGAGCCTGCTCTTCCAGGTTCCTCGGCTCCTCAATATGAAGATCCGCAATCTGCCCCTCTATGATCTCTCTGGCCTCTTTGGGGGTCCGGATATTCCACATCCTGCTGAAGGTATTCATGTTAAAAGGCAGGTTGTAAAGCTCATTTTTGTACACAGCCACCGGTGAATTGATATAGTTATTAAACTCCGCGTACTGGTTGATATAGTCCCACACCTTTTTGTCCGACGTGTGGAAAATATGCGCCCCATAGCGGTGCACCTGGATATCCTCCACTTTCTCGGTATAAATATTCCCGCCAATGTGGTCTCTCCTGTCCAGCACAAGGCAGGTCTTTCCTCTGTTCATGGCCTCCCGGGCAAACACTGCGCCGAAAAGGCCTGCGCCAACTATAAGGTAATCGTATTTCATCAGCAAACTCCTCTTTTACTTTCTTTCGTACTGCTGATATCTTACTCTACTGTGACAGATTTGGCAAGGTTTCTCGGCTTATCCACATCGCAGCCTCTGCCCACAGCCACGTAGTAGCCAAAGAGCTGCAGAGGGATAATGGCAAGGGAGTTGGTGAAGTATTTGTTGGTCTTGGGAATATAGACAACGTAGTCCGCCGCCTTCTCCACCTCTGTATTGTCCACATTGGTCACAGCCATGACAAAGGCTCCCCTTGTCCTGACCTCCACCATATTGCTGATGGTCTTTTTATAGAGTTCCTCCTGGGTCAGAACAGAGCACACCAAAGTTCCCTCCTCGATCAGCGAGATGGTTCCGTGCTTTAACTCCCCGGCCGCGTAGGCCTCAGAGTGGATGTAGGAGACCTCCTTGAGCTTCAGGGACCCTTCCAGGGAAATAGCGTAATCAATGCCCCTTCCGATAAAGAAGATACTGCGGGCCGCCAGATAGCGGTTGGCGAATTTCTGTATCTTGTTCTGATTGTTCAGCATCATTTCCACCTGGGCCGGCAGTTCCTTCAGCTCCTCGATCATCTCTGCAAGACCCTCATCGGACAGTTCTCCCCTGACATGGGCAAATTTCATAGCCAGGAGATAAAGAGCGATCAGCTGGGCGGAGTAGGCCTTTGTGGTGGCCACGGCGATCTCCGGTCCAGCCCACGTGTACATGACATTGTCCGCCTCCCTGGCAATGGAGCTTCCCACTACGTTTACGATACCAAGCACTCTCACGCCCTTGGACTTAGCCTCCCGCAGAGCCGCCAGCGTATCTGCCGTCTCTCCGGACTGGCTCACCACGATGAGGAGCGTGCCCTCCTCAAGGATAGGATCCCTGTAGCGGAACTCAGAAGCCAGATCCACCTCCACCGGGATCCTGGCCAGGCCCTCAAACACATACTTACTTGTCATGCCTGTGTGGTAGGCTGAACCGCAGGCAACGATCATGATCTTCCTTACAGCCTTGATATCCTCATCGCTCATGCCCAGCTCCTCGATCACGATCTTCCCGTCTTTCAACCTGGGAGAAAACGTATCGGTGATGGCCTTGGGCTGCTCATACATTTCCTTCAGCATGAAGTGCTCATATCCGCCCTTTTCTGCCGCATTGACATCCCAGTCAATGTGGACGGTCTCCTTGTCGATGGGCTCCTCATCCACATTAAAGAACTCCATCTGCTCTGCCGTCATGCGCACGATCTCTTCATTTTCTATAAAGACCACATCTCTTGTGTACTTCAGCACAGCCGGCACGTCAGAGGCAATGATGCTCCCTCCTTTTGTGTGCCCCACGATCAACGGACTGTCCTTGCGGACCGCATAGAGTTCATCCGGATGATCACTGAAAATGATACCCAGCGCATAAGATCCCTCCATGCGGTGCATTACCTTTGTGATGGCCCGCAGCGGGTTCCCATCGTAGTAATAATCCAGCAGCTGGGCGATGATCTCTGTGTCTGTCTCTGACACAAAGGTATAGCCTTTCTTCTCCAGCTTTTTCTTCAGTTTCAGATAATTCTCGATGATGCCGTTATGCACGACCGCAATGGTCCTGTCCTGATTAAAATGGGGGTGTGCGTTGGTGTCTGACGGCGCCCCGTGGGTGGCCCACCTTGTATGACCAATCCCCAAAGTGCCCGGCAGCATCTCTCCGCCGTGACTCAGCTCATTCAACACTTTCAGCCTTCCCTGTGCCTTCATCACATGGATCTCCTCCCCATCATAGACGGCAATGCCGGCGGAGTCATATCCTCTGTACTCCAGTTTCTCCAGTCCATCCAGCAAAATAGGCGCTGCCTGCTGGTCTCCGATATATCCTACAATTCCACACATAACTACTTCTCCTTATTATATTTGTACATATATCCATTTTTTTTGCACTATCAAGCTGTATTGTATCAAAAATACGGTCTCCTGTAAAGAAAAAGGAGAATGCAGTTTCCCACATTCTCCTTAAACTGTTAATCCAGATCAATGATGTCCATCTTAAAGGTGTCGTCTTCTTCCGCATGGCTGCGTCTCTCAGGCGCTTTCTTCGGCCTCTTTGCCGGCTCTCTCACCCGCGCATTCAGCAGAGCGTCAAGATCCTCAACATCTTCCTCATCGTCCACACGGCTGCGGCGGGACACATCTCCATAAGATCTCTTTCCCCCTCTTACGAAGGAATCATAGTCTTCCTCGTAATCCTCATCGTAGTCCTCTTCCTCATAGCTGTCGTACTCGTCGCCGTCCAGATCGTACTCATCATCGTCCTCGTAGTCAATACCATCCTCAAAGTCATCGTCCTCGTAGTCCTCAAAACCTTCATCAAAATCAGTCTCCTCAGCCTGAGGCTGCAGCTTGTCTTTCTTCCTGGACTTTTTGTCTGCCTTCTTGTCTTTCTTGTTTGCCGCTTTTTCCTGTTCCTCGTCCAGATCAATGCCGTACTCATCATAGAGATCATCCAGCTCCAGATTGCGGTGATGCAGCTTCACAAGAACCACGATCAGAATGATCACCACCAGCACAAAAAGCACACAGGCAGCAACCAGCACCCAGCGGAGGTTGTCCTGTATAAACTGGAGGATCGTTCCCAGTATACCGTCCGCTTCGCCGGACTCATCTGTGGAGATAGACAGCGGGCGCAGATATCTCTGGTAGGTACCGTCTGTTGTATCGTATTGATAGAGCACTTTGTTGCCATCGCTGTTCAGGCCGTACACCAGGTAGTACTCTGTATTGTTCGTATTCTGCCAGGCAGGGAACTCTTTGCCGTTCAGCGTAAGAGTTGTCTCCTGGTAACCGCCGGGAATATTCACTGTCCCATCATTCTGAAGAAGGATCAGATAGCGGTCTGTAGAAAGTTCTACCTCCTCAAAAGGAGAGAAGCTTCCATCATCTGTATTGTACAGGAAAAAGTCCCCTTCTCCTCCTGCCGCCGGGACAAGGTACATGGCTGTCGCACCGCTGGAAGCCTGGGTAACTACCGTGCATGTCTGTCCCTCGAACTGCATCTCTGACCGCTCAAAACCTCCCGGGATGATCGCGTCAGAGAAATCACCGGAGATCACGTAGGATGTACCGTTCACCTCCACCGACGGGCCGGAGGCTGCTGAAGTGTTCTGAATAAGAGACGGATCCCCGGGGCCGATGGTGATTGTAGACTGCCCTCTTGTCACGTCGATGGAATCTCCGTCCACATCTGTGCCGGATGCGGAAGAGATCTCGATCACTGTCGTCCCTTCCTGGAGGGCCTGGAATGTCATCGTAAAGTTCAGCTGTGTGGAAGTGCCGTCTCCCGCACCGCTCAGAGTCAGCGTGCCATTATTGTCCGTAACCTGGCCGCCTTCCACAAAACGCAGCATGGATGTATCGTATGTGAGGGTCGCCTCCGCCGACTGCACTGCCACAGTTCCCGTAAACGTGGCTGTCACTTCCACCTCAGCCCCTACCGTTGTGGAGGGGTCTGAAAAGCGAAGCTGTCCCGAAGATGCATATGCGGAAAAGGAAAACCCTGAAACCAGTATGCATACTGCCATCAATGCCATTAATGCTTTTCTCAATTTTTTCATTGTTCATTTTCCTCTTTATTCGTAATATTTCAATCTCTGTCAGCGCTCTTTCCTTCGTATCAGGATGCCACATCTCCGCCGCCAGAGCCGCTTCCGTCTCCGGTTCCGCCGCTGCCGCCGTCACTGCCGCTTCCGCCATCTCCGGTTCCGCCGCTGCCGCTGTCACTGCCGCTCCCACTATCTCCGGTTCCGCCGCTGCCGCCGGTACCGCTTCCATCTCCGCTTCCGCCGCTGCCGCCGGTTCCACTTCCATCTCCGGTTCCACCGCCGCCGGCGCCTCCACTTCCGCCGGTACCCGAGCCTCCGGTTCCGCTGCCGCCGGTCCATCCTGAATCGTCACTGTAGCCGTCATCATAACCGCCGCTGTAATCGTAGGAGGAGTCATCTTCGGGCTGCACCATGATCGCCTGGCTGTCCTCATCTGTATCAGCCACACGATCCCCGGCCTTGGCCACTATGTTTCCACTGATCGTGGACACAGTAGAGGAGGGGGTATATCCCGCTTCTGCCCCAAAGAAAAACTCGTGGAGCTGCTGCACGTTGCTCTCCAGCGTAACCGGGATAACCACACTTCCTATATTATTTAATGTATCTGTAGACTTGTCGAAAGGAAATCCTGTTGTCTCACCAAGTTTATAATCAAATGCATCCAGAGCATATTCCATGATTTCTGTGAGGGTAAAGTTGGTGGACACTTCCGGGAACACTTTATCGATGATCTTATTGATCTGTGAAAGACTTGCCCCCTGAAGCTTCTCGATCACTTTTGCGAGCACGTCCCTCTGTCGCTCCGCACGCTTAAAGTCGTCGCCGGCCGTGTAGCGGATGCGGGCATATGCTGTCGCCTGTACACCGTTCAGCGTCTGGAGCCCAGGCTCATTAACCCCACCCGAATCTTTTCCTGTAGCTTTGATGATCTCTACCGCATAACCATTTACATAGGGCAGTTCTTCTTCCGTGACATCAATTTCAATCCCCCCCACCGCATCGATCACATCGATCAGTGAATTGAAATTTACTGTCACATAGTGTTCTATGTCCATATCCAGGTTTTCATTCAGCATCGCCACGGCTGCTTCAGGACCTCCAAACGCGTAGGCCGAATTGGCCTTGTTCAGTGTCCCGTCACTCTGCTGCAAAAGCGTATCACGATATACCGAAGAGATCTTTACTTCCAATGTCTCCCGGTTTAGGCTGGCAATCATGATGGTGTCACTTCTTGTCCCCTCTCCCAGTTCATTCTCCCTGGAATCCACACCAAAAAGGGCAACATTGAGATATCCCGTCCCCCTCTGTCTGGCCTCCTCAGAAATATTCAGCTTGTCTGCATCAAGTTCCACTGTATCGATCTTTGCCAGCTTGCTGGCCAGCAGCACTGCACCGGCAGCTGCCACAACCAGAAAAGTCCCTCCGGCAATAGAAGCGATCTTTTTCCCGAGAGACCAGGAGGCAAACCCCCGATTTTTCTTTCTGCGTCCACGCCGGTAATGCTTTCTTTCTTTCGCCATTACTAAAATCCTTTCGCTAAAAAACTACATGATTTCCGAACATATCATTCTATACTATACATGATTTTTCCCAAAACTGCAATTATTTTTCCCAATAACTCTGGCTCATCGTACATTTTCTCACAAGCCAGAGCGGCAATTTCCGGTAACTGCGTCCAAGACGGTATCCCAAATATTTGCAGCCGCTGTGCCATACCAGTTTGGGGATCAGCCACCCTTTCTTCTCTCTCAGCAGATACCTGGCCGTACTTTTCACAAGACGAATGCCTTCGCTCTCCGAGGCGATCCCCGCAAATACTTCCGGGTGCTCCGCCTGGGAGACAGCCAGATCAAAATTCCGATGGAACTGCTGGAGCCCTGTATAATTGTGGGAATGGATCACCTGGGCATCAGCTGCATAAGCGATCATGTATCCTTTTTCGACCATGTGTCCTGCCAGGATCATATCCTCATTAAAGATCGTCTTCTTCTCAAAACCTCCGGTTTCCTCGTAAGCCTTTTTGCTGTAGGCCGCGCACACATCCGAGCAGAAGAACGTCTTGATCCCAAGGACCGGTATGTCCGCTTTTCCCTTCAGCCTCGACTTTTCCGGGTAATTAAAAGACCTGGTATACCGCTCAATGATATGGCAGTCCTTCCTTGGAAGCTGGCGGGCATATGCCGCCCCCACATCTTCTCTCTCAAAAGGGGCCGTCAAATGCTCTATGAGGAAGGGATCAGCCGGGACTGCATCCTGGGTCATAAAGACAACAATGTCCGCATCTGACTGGCGCATCCCCATATCTCTTGTGCCTCCGTGATCAAAATCTGCTTTCTCAATGTGGGTCACATGGATCCCCTGCTCTTCACAGAACTTTGCCGGAAAACGATCAGACACAGTATTGATCACATGGATCCTGTCCGGAAGACGGGTCTGCTTTTTCAGCCGGAAGATCAATTTCTCAAATTCTCTGTCCGGCTTGTAGACCGGAATGATCACTTCAATTTTCTCTGTCATCAGCAACTTTCCTTTCCTTTTTGCGATATCCAACAAAAAGATACATCACTGTAGTAAGCGCGAGCCAGAACCAGGTAGTAGGATTACTGAACCAGGTGGTAAAAAACGCCAGTCCCAGATAAATGGCAATCTGGCCATAAAAGAGACAGGCAACCGGGTTACCGCTTCTGTGTATCCAGCCTGTCAATTTCTTGGCTGCAAATCCGATAGCCAGCGCAAGGAGGAGGACTCCCACTATTCCGAAATCATAATACGCATCGTAGAACATGGTTAAAGTGGTAAGTTCCGGCTTAGTTATATAAATCGGACTTGTTGTCAGCTCTGGGAAAACGAACTTTAGCCCAGTCAGGGCAAATACCGGAAACAACATCCGCAGGCCATATGTATGTTCTGCGATCTGCTCTACCAGACAGTTGAAATTCTCAAAATTATTTGCCACATATATGTAGGGCTGCGTGACAAAAATAGGCGTATTACGATTCTTCATATCAAAAATGCCATTCAGATATTCCACATCATGGTTTCTCGCCACGGTAAGTCCGACATAAACAGGAACCATAATGGCCAGCAGAAGCAGCAGCACTTTCCAGTTCAGATTTTTGTTAGTCAGGATATAGACCACAACAGCAAACCCCACGGCAAACAAAAGCTGAAATCTGGACACGCACAGGATCGGAACCGCTACAGCTGTAAAATTTGCCAATCCAAGCAGCACCCAGTCTCTGGTGCTTTTCTTTTCTTTTGCCTTCCAGTAGAGAACGGTGATAGCCGGGACCAGTATGCAGCTGATAGTAAAGTAGTGCACACCCGACACGTGGAAATAAGAATAGGCGTGAGGTTCCTCCGAAAAGAGAGGGATAAAGCCCACTGCCAAAAATTCGATCAAAAAACAGATCCAGGATATGACTGCCAGCGCGCAGGCGCAGATCAGAAGTCTGTTTGCACTTATCGCATCACCCGAAATCTCTCTGTCCTCAGAGGGAGTCCTCTTCTGCAGGTATCCGGCACAAAAGCCGATGTAAGCCAAAAAAAAGCTCACCCAGGTCCAGACATTCCAATCTGTCTGGAGATTGCTCAACTGCAGGCAGGCAATCCCCTGTCCGCCCACCCAGGCCAGCACAAACAATCCTTTCATATCCACAAGATTTCCTGTCTCCCTGAAGCGGCAGATATAGACGCCAAGAGCGTAGACAATGAGAAGGAGAGCACTCAACACGTGCACTCCTCCCCTGGAGGCCAGGAAACTGCCAACATAAAAAGCCGCACAGATCACTGTCTCCACTATCAAATTACGAACTGCTTTTTCATTCATAGCATCTACTCATCTCCTGTATCTTCCGACTCCGTAAAATCCGACTGGATCGCCGCTGTGCCCGCATCTACTCCTGTAAGATAGACAATGTCATTGTCAATCTGCTGTACTGTCTCTGATGGAGTATAGTCTTTCTCCCCAAAAAGATATTCATGCAGGCGGCTGACATTAGATGAAAAATCAATAGGCACAACATAGGAACCGCTGTGGTTCAGCACATTTTCCGATGTAGTCACTTCAAACGGAAAGCCGGAAGTATCTACTATATTGTAATTCAGTGCATTAGCCGCAAACCCAAGCAGATCTGTCGAAGAAAAGCTGGTAGATACCTGAGGGAATACCTGGTCAATAATCTTGTTCAGCGTAGAAAAGCTGGCACTCTTCGCCTTCTCCACAACTTTTTCCAGCACGATCCGCTGTCTCTCTGTCCGCTTAAAATCGTTTCCATCTGTATACCGGATCCGGGCATATCCCACGGCGTGAACTCCGTCCAGAAGCTGCGTACCTGCCTCCTCTTTAATCTGAACCATCTCTTTTCCCGTCACCTGTGCAGTCTCAAAAGCATAGCCGTTGCACCAGAACGCCTCTTCTGCTGTCA
Organism: Claveliimonas monacensis; assembly: GCF_014982975.1. Classification (GTDB taxonomy): domain Bacteria; phylum Bacillota; class Clostridia; order Lachnospirales; family Lachnospiraceae; genus Claveliimonas; species Claveliimonas monacensis. The sequence goes on along the minus strand of NZ_JADCKL010000003.1, from coordinate 247,164 downwards.
TCTCCACTTCTATGCCCCCAAGGAGATCGATCACATCCACAAGGGCGTTAAAATTCACACTGGCATAATTCTGAATATCCAGGTCAAAATTGCGGTTCAGCAGGCTGATTGCCTGCTCCACGCCTCCGGTATTATAGGCAGAATTCGCCTTCTCGTATGTACCGTCCGCCTGCTGAAGCAGCGTATCCCGGTAAACGGACACGAGTTTCACATCGCTGGTCTCGTTGTTGATGCTGGCGATCATAATGGTATCACTCTGGACGCCGCCCTCCAGCTCTCCCTCCCTGGAGTCAAGCCCAAACAGGGCAATGTTCGTGTACGGCCCTGTATCTTTATAAACATCCAGCTTGTTCTGGTCCAGAATATTGAAATCCAGTTTGTCCAGCTTGAATACACCGTAGGCCACAACTCCCAGAACTGCCAGGATGATCAGCTCGATCACAAGCACGATAATCCGTTTTCTTCTCTTTTTCTTACGAAGCTGACGCCGCTCCTCGCGGGTCAGCTTTTTCTGCAATCTCTTCTTCTTGCTCATTCTATCTCCTGTCATCTTCCGTTAACTAGTAAGCGTTCTTATTCACAAATCCCTTAAAGAACGTCATAATAATGATCTTGAAGTCAAAACCAAGAGTCCAGTTCTCAATATAGTACAGATCATGCTCGATCCGCTTCCGGATCGAGGTGTCTCCCCTGTATCCATTCACCTGTGCCCAGCCGGTCAGCCCCGGGCGCACCTGGTGCTTCACCATGTATCTGGGGATTTCCTCCTTAAACTGCTCAACAAACTGCGGGCGTTCAGGGCGCGGTCCCACCAGGCTCATATCTCCCTTCAGCACATTGACAAGCTGAGGCAGCTCATCGATGCTGGTCTTCCTTATAAACTTTCCAATGGGCGTCACTCTGGGATCGTTCTGGGTCGTCCAGGCCTTCTTCTCAGCAGATGCGTCCTGCACCACCATAGAACGGAACTTATACATATAGAAAGGCTTGTTCCGCATGCCGATCCGCTCCTGCTTGAAGATCAGAGGTCCGGGAGACGTAACTTTGATGATCACAGCCACCACAGCCATGACCGGTGAAAACAGGATCAGCGCCACCACTGCGCCAAAAAGATCCACACACCTCTTCATAAAGGCGTTCAGCCGGTTATTCAGGGGCACATGGCGTATATTGATCACAGGAAGTCCCAGTAGATCTTCCGTATATGGCTTGGTAGGGATGATATTGTTGTAATCCGGAATGAATTTGGTATGGACACCTGATTTTTCGCACATGCTGACAATCTTTGCCAGCTTATGGTATTCTGCAAGGCCCAGTGTGATGGCGATCTCATCCAGCCGGTTCTCTGGCAGAATGATGGACAGGTTGTCGATCCGTCCCAGCACCTTGATCCCCTTGTACTCTGTTCCCCTTGGCACATTGTCCGCAAGAATGCCCCGCACCGTGTACCCCCAGGAAGGGTTCGCCACCACCCTGTCAATATACGCCTCCGCAGCCTGGCTGTAACCGATCAGAAGGATCTGTTTCTGATTCAGCCCTTTTTTGCGGATACTGCGCAGCAGAATTCGGATCAGATTGCGCATAAGCGCCTCTGCAAAGACATTGACGCAGAAAAATACAAAGAGCATGCTTCGGGAGAAATTCTGCTCTTTTACAAGATAGAGGACAAGGATCAGCCCCATAAGACCAATAGCGTTGGCCTGCGTGATGTGCCAGATCTCCAGCCTGCGCCCCTGCACTCTCTTAGGGGTATAGAGCTGGAAAATATAGTACAGGATCAGATATCCCGGGATCACAAAGATGAGAACCCGTGTATATTCCTGCAGCGACAAATACCACGGCGAAGGCGGGAACACGCCAAACTTAAACCGGATATACCAGGCAAGCACATAAGATATACCGATGACACATGCATCCAGGACTACGTGCAGTCCATTCCAGAACCTTTGGTTGTCTTTTATCATTTTATAATTTCCTCAATTTTATATAAACATTATCATTATTTGACATACTGCTATCAAATCCTGTTCTATCATACACTAAATATAGTGAATGAACAAGACTTCCCCACACATTTTTTCTTAACATTTATTTAACACTTTTGAAATATTCATGAAGATCATATGGCAATTCGGCGCCGTCTCTGGTATAATCAATAAGTATTTAACATGAATCATCTGAAAAATCAGGAACAGAGGAAACAAATCATGCAAGTTACCATCGTTATTCCGAATTATAATGGGAAACATTTCATGAAGCCCTGTCTGGAATCATTGGACAGGCAGACCTGCAAAGATTTTGAGATCATTGTGGTGGACAACGCCTCCTCCGACGGGAGTATAGAATATATGAAAGAAACTTATCCGGATATCCACTGTATTGGGCTGGATAAGAATTATGGCTTCAGCCGGGCGGTAAATGAAGGGATCCGGGCCTCCCGCACTCCCTACGTCATCCTCCTGAACAACGATACCACTGTGGATCCCCACTATGTGGAAGAGATGTTGAAAGCCATCCGAAAATCAAAACGGATCTTCTCCGTCAGCAGCAAAATGGTCCAGATGTACCACCCGGAGCTCATAGACAGCGCCGGAGACCTCTACACCCTCATGGGCTGGGGCGTCTGCCGCGGCACCGGAAGACCGGTATCCAACTACACCGAGCCGGACGAAATCTTCACCGCCTGTGCCGGAGCAGCCATCTACCGCCGCTCTGCCTTTGAAAAAATCGGCTACTTTGACGAGTCCCACTTCGCCTACCTGGAAGATATCGACGTAGGTTACCGGGCAAAAATCTATGGATACAAAAATATGTACTGTCCTACTGCCCTTGTCTATCATGTAGGCAGCGGCACAAGCGGCTCCAAGTACAACTCCTTCAAGGTAAAATTATCCGCAAGGAACAGCGTGTATCTGAACTACAAGAACATGCCCCTGGCACAGCTGATCCTCAACTTCATCCCCCTGGCCCTGGGCTGGCTGGTCAAATCTATCTTCTTTATGAAAATCGGATTTGGCAAAGACTACCGGGAAGGGCTGAAAGAAGGATTTCAGACTCTCTCCAAACAGAAAAAAGTTCCCTTCCGGCTCCGCCATCTGGGAAACTACATTAAGATCGAGCTGGAGCTGATCGCCCACACCTTCGCCTACGCAAAGGACTGGTTCAGCAGAAAACTGGGACACAAATAAAACAATTTTGAAATGGGGACGTAATCCCTTTAAAAAGTATTACGTCCCCAATGCATTTTACTGGTGTACAATTGTGTACATCGCTCTGTCATTTCTTTAATTTTTCACACATTATGGCTAATTAGAAGTGAAATGTATCCTTCAGCACGGCCCACTTCTGGTCTTTCTCACTTAAGTTCAGTGCTGTGCCATCTGCCAGGTGATACCCCTCCGCAGAAGCGCTGCCCTGATACTCGCCCTCCAGCTGAGGCCAGGTAATGCCGATCTCCGGATCGTTCCAGGCAAGTCCGCCCTCGTCTCCCGGATGATAAAAGTCTGTACATTTGTAACAGAACTCGGCAATATCGCTGAGCACCAGGAATCCATGGGCAAATCCTTCCGGAATGTAGAACTGTTTCTTGTTCTCCTCTGTCAGCTCGATGCCGAACCATTTGCCATATGTCTCGCTGCCGCTTCTAAGATCCACTGCCACATCAAACACAGAACCTTTGATGACTCTCACCAGCTTGCCCTGGGGAAATTCTTTCTGGAAGTGAAGTCCCCTGAGAACACCCTTTGTGGAGCAGGACTGGTTGTCCTGCACAAATACCATGTCCAGACCGTTCTCCTCCATGTCCCTCTGGCTGTATGTCTCCATGAAGTATCCTCTGGCATCACCGTGCACAGCCGGTTCGATGACACAGAGCCCCTCAATGCCGCCTGCATTTTTCTCTACTTTGATCTGTCCCATTTTCCAAAAGCCTCCTTAGAATTCAATCTCTTTCAGATATCTTGCCAGCGCGTCCTGCCATGTGGGAAGAGGGGTAAAGCCATTGGCTGCAAGCTTGCTTTTATCCAGCCTGCTGTTGAAAGGCCTTGCCGCCTTGGACACACCGTACTCTGCCGTGGTCACCGGCTTCACGGTCAGACGGTCCTCACTGTACTCTGTGTGTCCCATCTCCACCGCCTGGCGGAAGATCTCTTTTGTAAAGTCATACCAGCTGATGTAGCCGCCCTCGTTGGTGGCATGATAGTAACCGTATTTCTCTGTCTCCAGCATGTCCACCAGAAGTCTTGCCAGATCAAATGTATACGTAGGTGTGCCGATCTGGTCATCCACTACCGTCAGCGTATCGTGAGTCTTACCCACATTCAGCATGGTCTTGATGAAATTCTTTCCGTTCTTACCGAACACCCAGGCAATGCGGACAATGAAGTACTTCTCCAGTGTCTCAGACACAGCCAGCTCTCCTGCCAGCTTTGTCTCTCCGTACACGTTCAGCGGTTTGTAGTCCTTGCAGTCCGGATCCCAGGGAGTCTCACCCTGGCCATCAAACACATAGTCCGTACTTAAGTAGATCATCTTGCAGTCCAGTTTTTTACATACCTGCGCAATATATTTTGTACCGTCCACATTGATGGCGTGCACTTTTTCTTTTTTATCTTCATCCTCGGCCAGATCCACTGCTGTCCAGGCTGCACAGTGCACCACTACATCCGGCTTCACTTCCGTGAGGACCTTCTCCACAGACGCCTGGTCTGTGATATCCATGGGCACATAGGGCATAGACTCCACCGGAGTGCCATCCTTGATGCCGCTGTACTCTTCCTTAATGTCAGAGCCGACTCCTTCATAGCCGCGGCCAGCCAGCTCATTCATCACATCATGCCCAAGCTGTCCTGCCACACCAGTCACAAATACTTTCATTATTTGATCTCCTCCCGGTTTCCGTACATTTTCTCATAATAGTTCTGATACTCTCCGGAAATGATGGTCTCCCACCACTCCTTGTTGTCCAGATACCACTGGATGGTTTTCTTGATGCCGTCTGCAAATTTTGTCTCCGGCAACCAGCCAAGCTCGTTGTGGATCTTTGTAGGATCGATGGCGTAGCGCATGTCATGTCCTTTTCTGTCCTCCACGTAGGTGATAAGGCTCTCCGGCTTTCCAAGCTCCTTGCAGATGATCTTTACGATATCAATATTCTTCATCTCGTTGTGGCCGCCGATATTGTAAACCTCGCCCACACGTCCCTTGTGGATGATAAGGTCAATGGCCTTGCAGTGGTCTTCCACGTAGAGCCAGTCCCGGACATTCTCGCCTTTTCCGTATACCGGCAGAGGCTTGTCGTTCAGCGCGTTGGCGATCATCAGCGGGATCAGCTTCTCCGGGAAATGATAAGGACCATAGTTGTTGGAGCAGCGGCTGATAGTCACAGGCAGGCCGTATGTTCTGTGATAAGCCAGCACCAGAAGGTCTGCAGCTGCCTTGGAAGAACTGTAGGGGCTGCTTGTGTGGATCGGTGTCTCCTCTGTAAAGAACAGATCCGGGCGGTCCAGCGGCAGATCGCCGTACACCTCGTCTGTAGATACCTGGTGGTATCTCTGGATACCATATTTGCGGCATGCATCCATAAGCACTGCAGTTCCTTTAATGTTTGTATCAAGGAACACTTCAGGGTTCTCGATGGAACGGTCTACATGGCTCTCAGCAGCAAAGTTCACCACCATATCCGGATGCTCTTCCTCAAACAATTTATATACTGCCTCGCGGTCTGTGATGCTGGCCTTCACAAAACGGAAATTCGGGTTGTCCATGACAGGCGCCAGTGTGGACAGATTTCCTGCGTATGTCAGACAGTCCAGACAGATGATCCGGTAGTCCGGATACTTATTTAACATGTGAAATACAAAATTGCTCCCGATAAATCCGGCTCCGCCGGTTACAATAATATTCATAGTGTTTCTTCTCCTTTATGCTGCTTGTTTTTTTCGTATTCGTAATTAGTACAGGTTCTCCTGGTACTTGCCGTCCAGGACATCTTTCAGATACTGGCCGTACTGGTTCTTCTTCAGAACTTCGTACACTTCCATCACATCCTCCCTGGAAATCCAGCCATTTAAGTAGGCAATCTCCTCCAGGCAGGCAATCTTGCGGTGCTGGTGGGTCTCCATGGTCTTAACAAAGTTGGTGGCATCCACAAGGCTCTCATGAGTTCCTGTGTCCAGCCAGGTAAAGCCCTGTCCCAGAAGCTCCACATTGAGCTGACCGTCTTCCAGATAAATGCGGTTCAGATCTGTGATCTCCAGCTCTCCCCGCTTGCCGGGTTTTAAGCCTTTGGCGTACTCTACCACTTTATTATCATAGAAGTATAATCCGGTAACACAGTAGTTACTCTTTGGATGCTCCGGCTTCTCCTCGATGGAGATCGCTTTCCCTTCCTTGTTGAACTCCACGATACCGAAACGCTCCGGATCATCTACATAGTAGCCGAACACTGTGGCTCCCTTGCCTTCCTCTGCATTTTTTACGGCGGCACGAAGTCTCTTGTTCAGTCCGTGTCCCGCAAAAATGTTGTCTCCCAGCACCATGGCTACCGTATCGTCGCCGATGAACTCCTCGCCAATGATAAACGCCTGGGCCAGTCCGTCCGGACTTGGCTGCACCGCATAGGAAAGCTGCACGCCAAACTGATGCCCGTCCCCCAGCAGCTCTTTAAATCTGGGTGTATCCTGGGGTGTGGAGATGATCAGAATATCCCGGATGCCTGCATTCATGAGAACAGACATGGGATAGTAGATCATCGGCTTGTCATAGATAGGCAGAAGCTGCTTGGATGTAACCATGGTGAGAGGATAGAGGCGTGTGCCGGATCCTCCTGCTAAAATAATACCTTTCATTTCAAAACCTCCTTGGTACCCTGTATCTGGTATTTCTGATAAGCCGTATCTTATTAGTTTAATTGCATTATAAAAGGTGACCTTAGGTCACCTTCAAGTGTTTTTTAACATTTTGTAATAATTTAGTCATTTTGCACAAATAAAAACTCCTGCATCCTTCGTGATCCGGAATCCTTCCGCAGTCTTCTTCTTCACAAATGCCCGGAAGTCATTATACTTTTCACCTATATACTGGCCCTGGTTCCCGTGACAGGAAAGCACATAAGAGATAAGAGGCTCCGGTTCCGTGACAAAAAGGCAGTCCCGGTACTGCTTCCACTCCACTTTAGCGAAACTCTTCTCCAGCAGTTCTTCCCCATTTTCTTTTCCAAACTTCTCATACAGCTTGTCCGCAGACAGAACGATCTTCTCATCAAACTCCTGCACCAGCCGGCTGACTTCTTTCATATGCTCCCGCCCATAGGTACTGCAGACAAACCTTCCGCCAGGTTTCAGCACTCGTTTTACTTCCCGGCACACAGCCTGCACATCCTGGCAGTAGAAAAGCACGTGATTGGCGATCACAAGGTCAAACTGCTCCTCCCTATACGGTATACGATGACAGTCAAAACTCCGAAAAGAAAATCTTCCATCTCCTGTCCCGATGGCACGCCTGGCGTCCCTCAGCATCCCCTCCGAGATATCCGAAAGGGTCACCGCCACATGTCCCGGGAGTTTCTCCTTATTTTCTGTCCAGAGAGTCCCATCCCCGCATCCCAGCTCCAGGATCTTCATCCCATCCTCCATACACAGGTTTTCATAGATCCAGGGAAACCACCCCTGCCTGTTCTGTGCATAGAGGCTGTGAAGATTGATCCTGGCAGCAATATTTGTGGCGCTTTTATACTGGTTCTTAAAGCTCTTCTCCATCCCGGTAAGATGGATCAGATCCAGCATCCTGCTCCAGTCCACGGCATGCTCCTCCCGGATAGCCGTGGTCGTATCCTCAATGGCCTGTTCCACAAGTTGCATCTGCTCGATCCTGTCCTGTATCAGTTTCTTCTGGATGTCCAGAGAATTCAGCATAAAGTGATAATCCGTGTCCGCAATGGTCATCTCCCGGATATCATCCAGGGAGAACCCCAGATACTTCAAAAGGAGGATCTGCTGCAGCCTTGCAAAATCCTCATCTGTATAAAAACGTGCCCCCGCATCCGTTACATACGAGGGCTTTAAAATATTCTGCTTGTCATAGTAGCGGATCGTCCGCAGGGTCACCTGGGCCATGCGGGCGAACTCGCCGGATGAATAATAACCTGGTTTCTTCATGTCCTGCTCCCCAAGCCTTACTCAAATCTGGCCAGATACCCCGGATACTCGGCGTGTCCTGTGGACAGCACTTCCTCATCCACCGTGATCCGGATCTGCTCGCACTCATAAGCATCCAGGAATGTATTCACAAGAGCGCCAACCGTATAGTACTCTCCTGTACTTCCCATATTGGAAACATATGCAGCAAACGCGCTGTTCAGATCCAGCTCGATACTTGCCTTTCCATCCACTGTATTCACAGTAAATGAATTTTCCGCAACATCAGCAGTCAATGCTCCCTGAGAAACCAGAGCCCCAAGCACCGCTTCCGGTGAGAGGGATGGAATGGACACTTCAGAAGACTCAAAAGCCGTGGCATCCGCATTACTGTAATAGACAGTGATCGTTGCCGTCTCAGCTGCCGGTTCCTGCACAGGGGTCTGCGTATCCTGGCCGTCTTCCGACTCCTGCTGAGGCTCCTCATTCTCTGTCTCCGTGTCTTCCACCTCTCCCGGCTCTTCTTCTTTCTGCTCTTCTGTCTGCGTATCGGAAGTGTCAGAGAGCTCCTGGCTGTCACCTGAATTCTTTCCACAGGCCGTCAGGGAAAAAACCAGAGTTATTAGTAAGATTGTTGTTATCAGTTTGGATTTCATTATGCTTGTCCTCCGTTTGTGAAGAATGGTCTGAAGAAATTATAAGCGGATTTGGCAGTTATGTCCAGTGTAGTTAGTGTGAATTTTACTCGCTTATTTAAAATAAACATTTCAAATAAATACACCTTACATCTTCTTAATGTAAAATTCTTCTCTTCATCTGCTATATTTTAATTCTGGCCTAGAACTCCTGAATCTTTTTCTTTTCCATCAGCATCCCTTTATACTGCTCTACAGATTCTTCTTTTTCTAATTTCAATTAAACAAATAACAAATAGTAAAATTCTCATTAGCAAGTGTTCTTTCCCACTCCCCCTTATTTAATATTCTTTCCATGTAACTACCGCTCTTTTATCTTCTTATAACTCTTTTTTTATTATTTCAGCAAGAAAACTATAGTATTTATCCAATTTTTTTACGCTATATTCTCCCTTTTCCTCGTATAAATACAGTTTTCTCATTGATTCTTCCAGATTCCCTAAACTATCTACAAAAGATATATATGGTAATTCCCTAATCCACTTATAACATCCTCTTATCTTCGAGTTATAATTATCCAATACCAAACATGGCGTACCAGTAATGGCAGCAAAAATCATTCCATGCATTCTATCTGTAACAATTAATTTAGAGGAACTTAAAAGCTCCAAAAACTCATCAACATATCGTTCTCTGCCATCGACTGGAATATTATATTGTTTTTGAGTGTCAACATAACAAACATCTTCTGTCAAGCTGTGAGCAATCAAGTTTATAGCCTGCTCCTCTCGGTCGCTTAAAATCCTTTCAATATCATTTCTCAAACACAAAACTATCTTTTCCTGTCTTTGTATACGCTTTCTCTTTTCGCTAAAAAGTACCATGTCTGGAACCAAATACACATCACAGTTATAAAGATTATCTTTAGCGAATTTATAGGACCTCTGTTCTCTTGTAAAAAGAACAAGCTTTTTGTGCGCATTATATATCATTTGAGTTTTTTCCACTTCAGCTTCCATATTTTCTAGTTGAGGAGTAAAATAAATAGTTTGCGGGAAAATAATAATCATGTTTTCAGGCCATGTTTTAATTATATCCCTTCGTATCTCTTCTGCAACTGGATATTGATTTCCAATATTTCCTCCCCCATGGCCTAAAATAATATCCTTTTTCCTTATTTTGAGATATAGTTCATCTTTCTTGGAATAATATTGCGAAACAGGAATTTCAACAACTTCAATTTTAGGGAAAAATTTCTTCAAAAAAGATCTTTCCGCTATAGCAATGGCATGATCCCCCAGATTACCATAATCTTCAGTTCCTAATAAATAAAATTTGGGTGGCAACAAATTTTCCTTAAAGTTTTTGCATTTGTTTACTCCATAGCGTACAGGAGCTGTAATCCTCCAACTTTTTGTACTTTCATATTCTGCACGTATTCTTTGTTCCGCCTCTATAATACTTCTATTAATTTCCTGTTTTAAATTCTCTATTTTCTTTTCATACTCTTCAGATTCCTTCCTTATAAAATTATCATAAAACAAATGCTGCGAATTGATTCTATAAAAATCCTTGGGAGTAAAATTGTATTTTTCCTTCAACAAATTAGCTCCCTCATCTTTCGCAAATATTCGTTCCAGCATCTCTATACCAATAGGATATAATCGCTTTGTGTGATCGAATTTCAAACACAAAAATGCCTTTTCACACAATAATTCCATCGGACTCTTCGCCTCTTGCATAATAAAAAGCTCTTTAAAATATTTAACAAAATCCTCATCTGAGATATTTTGAAAAAAACGATATACACTCATTAAGTATTCATTATAAAATCGAGTATCATTCAATTCTGTACTCGTACTAATACTCTTTTCATCATTTGGCATCCATCTGTATCTTACCAATTCCTCTGATAAAACATATAAATTATACTTCAAAGCAATTCTCATCCAAAGTTCATAATCCTGACCTTGAACTAGTGCCAAATTATATTTTCCCACTTGATCAAGGACCTGCTTTCTAATTACGACAGACGGATGCGAGAGACAATTACCGCTAAACACAAAAAAATGTAACCACTCTTTTTGTGTTTTAAACACAGGCCGAAACAAATTGTACACTTCTCTATATTGTTCGTTAACAATTTCCCCCTCTCTATTTATTAATTTCACATATGTGAAGCACGCTCCTACCTCCAGATCTTCTTCTAATACTTTTATCTGTTTCTCTAACTTCTCTTTTTCCCAAATGTCATCACTATCAATTCGTGCAATAAACTCGCCCCTTGCAACACTCACTCCCTTATTTAACGCAGCACAAATATGTCCGTTCTCAGACAAACATATTGTTTTGATTCTTTCATCGTTAAAACTTTCGATTATTTCTCTCGAATTATCTGTCGATGCATCATCAATTATAATAAGCTCTAACTTTCTATATGTCTGACTAATAACACTCTCAATACTTTTTTTTAAAAAAGTCCCCCCATTATAATTTGGCAAAATTACGCTAACTAATTCTTTTTCCATAAACTCCTTATTGTGTTTTAACACTTTCTCCTTCCCGTTTTAATCCCATTCACTTTATACATTCACACAATAGTCGACATATAAGCCAATCACTTACTTAATGATAAACCACTACCGTCGTCCCAGACGGAATTGTATCATAAATCCATTTAGCATTATTAATATCAAGCCTTACACACCCATGCGACAGACCCATTCCAAGTCTTCCATCCATCAAAGAACCATTATATCTGTTATAAAGCACAGAATGGAACAAATAATCTCCGTAAAACTGTGTCCACCAGTAACATATTGCATCACCAGAATAAAAATGATGTCCCCTGCTTCCCACTCGGAACACTCCCTCTACCGTAGGAGTACTTGCTTTGCCATCAGAACAGTCCCAATACTGAATACATCTCCAATTCCCCTGCCATCCCTGGAATATTCCAACTTTATGCGTTGTCCTGTTGACAAGTGCAATATATCCAGTAGTACTGGAATATGAATTAGCTTTCAGTCCCATCATTTCTTGATCAGTAGGTATTTTACTCAAAGAATATGCTGTAGCTCCTACAGACTTCCTCACTCCATTCTTCGTCACATACGCATGTGTCGTATAGTTGCCACCACTACTATGGTTCGCACTGTCAACAACTGTACTCCACGTACCATTTCCGTGATTAGTACCTCCATACCACACAATATCATCCTGACCGTTCTCATCACTCCAGGTGGGAAATTGCACAAGTTCACCGTCAGCTCCCAACAACCATACTCTTCTCTGTGTATCGCTTACGTGCTCATTATACAAATAATTACTTGGGCTAATATTCTGAATAGTGGATGAGCTAACTCCAACTCTGACGCCATTTCCCATTGTAACATATACGTGAATCTTGTAATCCCCAAAATGATATCGATGATTTTTAACATTCATTATGGTAGTATATACGCCTTCTCCCAGCTTTGAGGCCTCATACCATGCTATGTCGCTCTGGTCTTCTGAACACCACATAGGCATTTCAACCTTCTCTATCCCAGAAGGCGCCATAAGCCCAGAAATTGTCACCCGGAATGTTCCCTTTGTGCCATCCACCTCCGAAGTCACTACATTTGCATATACAGGAACACTGGACACTTCAAAACTAGTTCTTCCCAGCCCAACCATTTCACCACTCTGGGTCACACAATATATATGCACATTATACAATCCCGTTTCACCGTGGTTACGGATTTTTACATTTAATGAGTAATTACCATCCGACCGATAGCTCAAGGTATGCCATGCCAAATCATTCTGGCCATTCTTGTCTCCCCACACGGCAATACGTAATTCCTTTTCTCGCACCGGAACTTGAAGTCCCTCAATAGAGACCGTGAAGATCGACTCCGTACCATCTTTATCTTCTGCCCGTAAGTTTCTCATCTCTGCGGACATGTCACAGACTGTTGTTCCCACTCCGCTTAATCCACCCGTTATATCTTCTACATAACAATGGACATTATATCTCCCAATATTGTATCTGTGATCTCTAATATCTACTTCAACGACATACTCACCTTTCAAAGTTTTTCTGGCATTATACCAGACAAGGTCGCTTTGATCTGTTTTTGACCACACGGGGATTTTTACATTCTTTATCAAATCCGCATTTTCAATATCTGAAACTTTGACAGTAAAGCGTCCCGCTGTTTTGTCAACAGACTCAATTTCAAAATTATTAATATAAGGTGCTTCTGTTGTAAAATCAGCGCTTACTAAAGCAATCTGATCTCCATTTTTCTTCTTCGCATATGCATGAACATTGTATTTTCCTAATCCTCTATGATGACTTAAATCAAGTGTATAGGCAAAGTTCCCTTCTGAATTTTTAGCAACTGTATACCAAATCAGATCATCCTGTCCGTTGTTTTCACTCCACACTGGAAAAAGCACTTCTGATACACCGCCAGGAATCATAAGATCTTTTAACACAATACGGTATTTATTATCGTTGACCTCTTCAATCTGCAAATTCCCTTTTTGTTCTCCCAGAGTGCATTCTGTTCTACCAGCAAAATATTGATATCCAGTAGCATCTGCTATATATGCGTGAACATTATACAGTCCGCCCATATACCTGTGATTTTTTATATTGACATTCAATTCATATGTTTCATCAGGCCTCTTCTGGGCACCATACCACACCAGATCATCCTGCCCATTTTTCTCACTCCACACTGGGATTAAAATCTCATTAATCAACTCCGGGTCGGCTACATCTTTTATCTTTATAGTAAAAGTACCTTCCGCTTCATTTAAATTCTCTATTTCTATATTGCCAATCCGAGGTTGATCAATAGTGAATTCATACGCTCCCATTTCCTGCATCGAATTACCTTTTGTTCGCGCATACACATGTACATTATATTTTCCTAATGCTCTGTGATTTTTCACAGACCAGTTATATCTATAAGATCCATCTGTCTGTTTTGCAGCATCATACCAAATCAGATCATCCTGTCCGCCATTTTCACTCCACACGGCAAACATGATAGCATCTTCTCCACCAGGCACCATCACCTCTTCCAACACAAAAGAATATGCCCCTGCATTTTCCGTCTTCGAAATCTTCAGTTCAGAATTTTCAACATTTATTACATATTCCGCAGAGCCCAGTCCAATCTGTTCTCCTGACTCAAGTACTGCATATACATCAACAATATATTTCCCCAGAGAATAGTTATGGTCTGATATGCTCACACCTGTACAATATTCCCCATTTTCTTCATCTTCCACAACCTTCCAAACAAGGTCATCCTGACCTCCTTGCTCGCTCCATACTGCAAAGCGTACATCCCGAATTACATTTATATCGGAAAATCCGTATGCTCGCGCTAAAAATGTCCCTCTCTCCCTATCTTCATTCGAAATATCAACATTTGCCGTAATATCCGCATCCTGCTCATTTAGTGGCGGCTGTTTATCCAAATTACTATCTATGTTTTGCGGAGGCAAAGAAGAATTACTGCTGTCATTCAATGAATTTTTTTCTTCGCTTTTTTTACCATTTTCATTTATGTCTTCTTCACTTTGTAAATCTTCCTGTTCCCCTTCTTCCCCTACCCCTGCGTTGTCAATCTCACTATCTTCGACTAGCTCATCTGTATCTCCCGTCTGCACTTCATCTTGTGTGGCTGCCACATCTTCCGCCTGCAGCGTTATTACCCCCGAAAACAAACAAAAGGCCATAATAAGCGCTGTCATCCTAAGCAATTTCTTTTTCATTTCCCTTCCCTCCTACTAGATTGGGTGGCATCAGAACCACCTCTTTTTAATAAGTAATAGCCATGAGTCCAGCTCCACATCTTCAGTATTTATGCAGGTCTACGAGACATGGCAAGCCTCTTTATCACTATAAATTTATAACACCAATCAACTCCTAATGGTATAATTAAGTTGTCAACATTAACCCACCTAAAATAAGCTAATTGTTATCTATGATCAAGAAATCATCCAGAACATCCCCATACTGCCACAAAAGTTTTTCCTCCTATTTCATGCTCCATGAGCTGTGCTTTCATCGTTATGGAATACGAAAGATTTTCTATGATTATCAATTTGGTTAATTACTTCAACAACCTTCTTATTGCCCACTACTACAGCTTTGATATTACAGCACCGTTTCCTCTCTACTGGGCATTTAACTGCTTTTTGAAAGACTTTGATCACTCTGTTCTTTCCAACATCGCAGATACTCCTTCTTGTCCAACAAGAGATTATCGATACTTTTTATCGAGTTGAATTTTCTTTATCGTAGCGAATGCATCACCCCTCTAAGCAAGCGCAATACGAAAAATCCAAAACTTCTTCCGCAAGGGATCCCCATCTGTAAAGCCGGTCTGGCCACGCAGAAAGACAGTGAATCCTCAAACAACGGTCTTACACAACAGAATTTCTATTATTCTATAAACCCTTTCTGGTTTTCTTATACATTTTATTTGCACATGACCTAGGATTATAATCTACATGGGTATTATCTATTTCTTCTATAATTTCAATATTCTTATCTCCAAACCAATCTTTTACTTTTTTGATTTCTATTTCCATCCCTTTTGCATTTTTAAAATCTTTTCCAGACATACCACCATAATGAAAAATAAGATTAGTACATTTTTTTACTCCTTTTACAGAATATCCAGCTTGAAGAACTTGTGCCTGCAACTTTGTAATAGACCACCACCATTCATAATTTTCATCCAACAAATATTTTTCGTATAAATCTTTATCTATCATAAAACAATACCCGTCCACACGAACATGTGGCTCATTCTCACAAACTCCAAGTGTGAAAATTCCTTTTTCATATCGTTTTTCCATCTCATACAGCCATTCTTTATTCCGTATGTCTATATCCGAATTAAGAAGCAGTATCTTTTCACTGTTTTGATCACACAATTTTAATCCTAAATTGTTTCCCTTGGCAAACAACGTGTTTTCATCCAGCATCAGTAATTTATTAATCTTTTTCGTTTCATACATTTTATATAACATTTTTCTAGTCTTTTTGTCTGATGCATTATCTACTACTATTAGCTCCCATTCTCCCTTCGTGCCTTGAAGTGTTTCTATCGTATTTCTCGTGTATACTACTGCATTATGCACCAACATTATAATACTAGTCATCTTATATCTCCTTTAATTTTATCCTTATTTAGCTGTGTAATCTTATCAAATATGGTCTGTGAATAGCTAATATAATCATAACATTTTCCAGTATAGTAAGCAAAGGGTTTTCATACAAAAAATGAACCCCACTTTGAGGTTCATTTTCTTTTATTCCTATATAAATTCATCCCAAAGTAAAGGGAGCTTGAGTAATCGCAAAATTTTTATTGTAGAACGGATCACCTTTATCTAATACATTTTGCCATTTTTTCTGAAATTTTTCCACTTCGCCGTCAAACCGTTTTCTCTTTTCCCTCGTATCCTCATACCCTCTGGATTTAGACTCATAGTGATGCCACTCAGCAAATGCATTAAATACAATCCATTTGTTCAGTTCTCTGATTTTGAGACAGTAATCCACATCATTGCAGGCAACGACAAACTGCTCATCAAAACCTCCCACCTCATTAAAAAGAGTCTTTTTAGTCATCATACAGGCCGCAGTTACCGCACTGTAATTGCAATTGATACGAGCCCGTACCATGTATCCATAGTCATCCCGTCCAATACCTGTATTCACATGTCCGGCGTATCCTCCAAAGCCGATCACCACACCTGCATGCTGAACCGTATCATCTTCATAGAGGAGCTTTGCACCTACAGCTCCCACATCTTCTCTCATACAGCAGCCCAGCATTTCTTCAATTGCATCCGGTGAGATCAGCTCTGTATCATTGTTTAAGAACAGAAGGTATTCTCCCTTGGTTTCTTTTACCCCGTAATTATTAATTGCCGAATAATTAAATCCTTCTTTCCACTCAATGACACGTATATTGTCGTGATCCTTCTGCAGTTTTTCATAATACGCAAAAGTTTCTTTCTCCTCACTGTTGTTTTCCACAATGACTATTTCAAAATTCTTATATCGATTCACCGCATATAAAGACTCAACACACTTTTTCAGATCACTAATATGATCTTTATTTGGAATAACAATGGAAACCAGCGGATTTCCATGTACTTTATATTTTACATGGTACATCCCCCACAGACCGACATGCTCCACTGTTGCCTCAAGTCCCACTCTTTTCAAATGCTCCTCTATAGCTCTTTTTCCCGCCTCATATGCATACATTTTGCTTGAAGGATCTCCTGCAACCGAATTCATATGCACTCTCCAGTGATATAAAATCATAGGAATATGTTTAATACTCTCCGCCTTTTCAATACATCGGAACATAAGATCATAGTCCTGAGATCCATCAAATTCTGGGCGAAAACCTCCTATTTCATCGATAATACTTTTCTTTGCAACAAAGAAATGCGTAATATAATTGTGGCTCCTAAAAAGGTCTATACTAAAATCCGGCTTAAAGTTGGGATCCATGTGTTCTTTCCCATCACCATCCACCTTATCTTCGTCTGTGTACAGAATATCATAATCCTTTTCCTGAAGGCACTTAACAACTTCATACAAGGCATTAGGCGCTAATATATCATCATGATCAAATAGACCTATATATTCTCCTATCGCAAGTGCTAATGCACCATTCGTATTTCCCGAAATGCCGAGATTTTTTTCCAGCAGTTTATATTTTATCCTGGGATCCAGCTTGCTATATCTTTCCAGTTCTGCCTCTACTGCTTCATCTCCTTCACTGCCATCTGCAATACATAATTCCCAGTTCTGATAAGTCTGGTTTATAACAGAATCAATCATTTCACGCAGATACTTAATTGGAGTCTTATAAGTCGGAACAATAATACTAATCAACGGTTTTTTATCAAATTCCGTTTGCCTCTCTTTATCAAGTTCCTCATTTGAAGGCCGATTTTCTTCGAACCACTCTTCATAATCTTTACCAGAATGCATTACCTTCATGAATATATGTTGTTTTAAATTCGAAAAGCCATTTTTTTTCACATATTTTATAGTCTTTTTAGCATATTCAGGTGTAGCATATTTATAAGCCGCTCTGACAAACCCCACTTTTTCACGCACAGACTGCTTTTTACGAATATGATCCAGATTAAAGGATAAATATTTTGTTTTATTTCCATCTGATATAGATAAGCAGAAATCGCTTTGCTCATCATAAAAAAATTCCACCTGGAAACCGCAAAGAACATCTTTACTCTCAATTAGGCCAGCATCTATCAAGTCTTCCCTTTTTGATCTTTTTAATTTAAATTCAACTTCTTTTCCTTCCGAGTCCTTGAGGGCAAAACCTACAGCATCTGCGCCATCGACAGAAGAAGCCCAGCCAGAAATTTCCACCTTAGTCTCTCGTACATAAATCAAATCTATATTATATGATATTGTACTGTCATCCCTAATTTTAAGTATCTGTTTTTTATTCAATTTTATAAGGCACTTGGTTTCTTCTCCATTTGAAGCATATAATTCAAAAGTCTGTGGAACATCAGCAATGTTTACATAGTTTTTTATATGAAAACCACTGTCACATGGTACTGTATACTTTTTATACTTCTTCTCTACATCTTTTCTATTTATACCCTTTACCCTAAGGTTGTCCACTGGTTTTCCATTCATTAAGGCCTTATAGTGCACTTCTTTTCCCAAAGTATCAAATGCCCAACCATTAACTCGTATATACTTTTCTTTCGGTTTAATGCGGTACTTCTTTTCGTCAATATAATATTTGATTCCCATTTCTCTTCTCCTATCTGAATAATTTATAGAGGAACTTTAAGAAAAATACAATGTATATAATAAAAATCAAAAATACGCAAAATGTCTCTAAGTCAAATCTTTCCGTGACTGTTTTTATTATCATCGTACCATCGGTATCCACTCCATTTATCTGAAGGCTGGTGTTTTCTTCTGTCTTAGGTTCATATAACAGTCCAATACCTCTGGTATTCTCCACATCCTCATTTACACTTTCAAAAACTACTCTGTACGTCTTTCCTTTACATCCTTGTACTGTTTCAAAAGAGAACTGGTTAAACTTACTATTTTCTATATCTTCTGCTTTTAGTTCAGACTCTGCTACGATTTCTTCTGTTTCTTCGTCTATCAAAGTCAACATGATAGACGTTCCTGCCGCGTCTCCCTGCAGCTGACATTTTGCAGTAATTCCATCTAGTGTTTCTTCAGAAGAAATAAATGTCTGCTCTATTTTTTCTTCAAAAACACCAGTCCCTATATATTCACTGTTATCCAGAGTCTTATCGTATAGAGGATTTACCTTCCCTATATGAGCATATAAAAATGCTATAACAATTACCACAACTATGCCTATAATCGTTTTAATTCTCTTCATTGTTTTCCTCTCAATCATCTGGTTCATCTGCTATATTTGGCTGTACTCTTCACAAATTTCCAATGCGTCGCCAAAACGCTTCATAACGCCATGTTCAAGCCAGACGACTTTATTACATATATCCTTAACCTGCTGAATGCTGTGTGACACGAAAAGGATTGTTGCCCCTTGTTCCATCATATTCCGTATTCTTTGTTCGCATTTCTGCTGAAACCTAAAATCACCAACCGATAATACTTCATCTACGATCAAAATATCCGGAATACCTATAGTCGCAATAGCAAATGCAAGTCGGGAAACCATACCTGAAGAAAAGTTCTTCACGGGAACATCCATAAACTCTCTCAATTCCGAAAATTCCACAATATCCTCATAATGTTCCTGCATAACTTCTCTGGAATGTCCCAGCAAGGCTCCGTTCAGATAAATATTTTCTTTTGCAGTCAATTCAAAGTCAAACCCTGCTCCCAGTTCGATCAAAGGAGCTACATTTCCCCGAACAGACACTGTTCCTTTGGTAGGCTTAAGGACTCCCGCAATTGTCTTAAGCATTGTGCTTTTCCCACTTCCATTCAGGCCAATAAGTCCAAGTGAATCGCCACGATATACGTCAAAAGAAACATCTTTTAAAGCCCAAAATTCATTATATTTTATCTGCTTTTTGAGACTCCTTATTACATATTCCTTAAAGCCGTCAAAACGCTCTGATGCCAGATTAAACTTCATAGACACATGATCGACTTTTATAATAATATCGTTCTCCATTGTTTGCCTCCACTATCTAAATATTTAAGATGAACTGATCCTGGTTCTTATAGAAGACATACAGTCCTAATGCCAGGAAAAAAGCCGTCTCAGCAACTGCAATAATAAGTGACCACACGTCAAATATTAACCCATTTATCATAACATCCCTAAACATCGTCAAGATATTTGTCAAGGGATTTAACAACACGACCTTCTCCAACCATTCAGGCAGAATGGACATTGGATAAATAACAGGCGTAAGATATAAAAGCACTGTTGTAAACACTGAATATAGGTGCATGATATCTCTGAATTTCACAGTAAGTGCTGCCAGAATCAGTCCAATTCCTAAAGACAGCAGCATCAAAAGAGCTAACGGCACAACAGAAAGCAACACACTCCAATGAAGTTCTGCCCTTGTCGCGACCATAACAAGCATTAGCGCTGTAAAAGATGCCATGAGATTTATGAAACTTGAAAATACTCTGGAAATCACAAATAAGTATTTAGGCACATAAACTTTCTTAATCAGTGCTGCATTCCCCACAATAGCTGACATAGCTGTCGATGTCGCATCATTGTAGAAATTAAAGATAATCTGACCACTAAGTAAATACAGCGGAAAATTTTCAATATCAAACCGAAACAGATTTGAAAAAACCACGGACAACACAATCATCATTAAAAGTGGATTTAACAATGTCCATAAAACTCCCAAAACAGACTTTCTGTATTTTATTTTTATATCTCTCGAAATCAACTCATTTAATAATGGTCTGAATTTGATAAAATTCTGTATATAAGTAGACATGAAATCCTCCATACTTTTTAAACGTGATTTATTTTATATGATGCAGTTGTATTTCGAAATCTTGACGACTCTTTTGAGCAATTGTTTGCAAAATCATTCCTGCGAAAAAAGATTGTATAGCTGCCAACATAACAAATCCACTAACAATTAAAGTTGGAAATCTCGGAACAATCCCCGTCTGCATATATGTTATCAAAATCGGAATAAACATCACCGCTGCTAATATAACCAATATTAGTGATAAGATCCCAAAAAAGCCCATCGGTTTGTAATTTTTATACAGCCTAACAATTGTAGCCAACACTTTAATCCCATCAGAATATGTGTTTAATTTAGATTCACTTCCTTCCGGTCTATCTCTGTATTCAATCACCACGTTATCTACGTACATATTTTTATCAGCGGCATGGATACTCATTTCCGTCTCTATTTCAAATCCTTTTGATAATACCGGAAAGCTTTTCACAAACTGATAACTAAAAGCACGGTAACCTGTCATAATATCTTTAATATCTGTCTTAAATAACAAGTTAATACTTTTTCTTACAATTGAATTACCCCAATTATGAAACGGTCTTTTATTTTCCACAAAATAAGTTGAAGACAAGCGGTCTCCAACCACCATATCAACCTGCCTCTCAAGAACCCTTTTGGCCATTTCTGGCGCAAATTCTGCCGGATAAGTATCATCTCCATCTGTCATAATATAACATTCCGCATCAATATCACGAAACATTCTTCTTATAACATTTCCCTTTCCCTGCTGATACTCATATCTGACAACAGCCCCTGCCTTTTTCGCTATTTCGTCTGTTCCGTCTGTTGAGTTATTATCATATACATATATAACCGCATCAGGTAAGACTCTTTTAAAATCATTAACAACTTTCTCAATAGTTTGACTTTCATTGTAACAAGGAATTAGTACAGCAATTTTATCCATTTCGTATTCTACCTCCTTTATTCTTAATCCAAGTACCTATTATAGATAATTTATCTCATAAATAAAATATCCATCTACTTTTTTTATATTTTCTATAAGCACATTATCATTAGAGTATGATGTAAGATCCTCTCTACTTAAAATATATTTCACCTCTAACTTTTCCAAGTCATTAACATTAAGATTGATAAGAAAATGATCCGGTGCAACCAGCTCAAATTCAGTCTTTTCATCTACTTTAAGGTTAATCGTAATGTGCGCATATCTATTATATACATCTGTATATACCCCATCCGGATCTAACATCTCCCATCTTTCTAGAGTCGGATAAACATTTGTACTATTTATTGTACTTGCCCCGGCAAGCAGGGAAATGTTTGTTTCCGGATAAGGGAGATCAACCGAAATCCACTTTGCCTCATTGTCTTCCTCTACTATTTCTGTGATTTCTCCAAGGATATTGCTTCTTTCCACCATTGACAATCCCTTTTGAATTGGATTAACAAGCCCTCCTGCAACCAAAAACACCATAATAGTAAACGAAATCAATATTCTGGATTCTTTTTCTTTGTGACTGTTGCAGAGCAGAAACGAGAAGATACACATAGCCAAAAACATTCCGACCTTCATTATTAGCGAAAGCGGAATACTATCCACTGTTTCTGAAAAAATCATTACTACTGCAAATGCATATATTATTGCTGCTACTATAACCCTTCCAGACTTAATTCCATCATCCAAAAGGCTTACTGACCTAAACAAAACGATAATATTAAGAAATTGAATTCCAATCAATGCACGATCGCAAGTTGTCAAGGAGAGCAAAGTTACTTTCATCAATATCTCTGGAACTGGAAGCGTAAAAAAAACGATTAAAATCAAATCTATAGCTAACATTATTATTAGCATTCCATCTTTTTTACGCTTTTTAAATAAAACATATCCTGCCAGAATAATATTTAATGGAAATAGATCGATAAACCCCCATGGTATAACCATTTGGGAATCTGTCAATGGTAAATACATATTATATGTACCACAAAGAATCTTCCATATCTCTAGTTTGTTTGTATCAATTCTATTTCCGGGATAAACTGTATTCATAACAGATTGGATTGTATCCCAAGATCTGTAAATTAAAAAAAGTAATATCCCACCGCAACAAAGAGCGGGGATCAGAATGGATATGATATCTGCCTTTCCTTTCCATATAAACTGTTTCCGATTTTCTATAATAATCCAAACAAACACTCCTAAATAGGCATATCCAAAGACAACTTGCCATGCAGGATAAAACAATAATATATATACACATCCAGACCAGAAAAAAACAAAAGAATATATCATTCCTTTCCAAACACTGGCTGTTCTCATAAACAAATATAACATTATTGAGCATAACTGACCAAATATTAACATTTCCGCCAGCCCATTAATAGCAAACCACCATTGAAGAACCGGAGACATAGCAATAAAAACAGCATAAACTACTGCTAATTTTTTTCTGTTTTTCAAAAATAATCTGCCAAATTCAAAACTTACCATAAATAAGAATATAAGACGTCCGCACCAAAAAAAAGCTAGTCCTTTCTCACTTCCAAACAACAAATATCCCCAATGAAACGGACGAAACAAAATTCCTATATCCTTTACAGGCTGTCCATATACAATATACATATCTGTACTTGTTCCACGAACAATATTACTTATATATGGATAACTATCATCCAAATTCTTTTCCTGGGCGATTGCAAAGATTGTATTTAAACCGAATTCGTCACTTCTGTATGGGTTAGCCACACGAAACATAAGTCCACTTTGCTCAACATCAACACCTAATGCACCACATAAGCTACTTATTGAAGAACCACTTATTTCAAAAAAAACTCCTATTCCCAAAAGCAACAAAGCAATAGCATAACGATATTTGTATATAATATCAAAATATTTTTTATTAATATTATTCAAGAAAATGTATGCAAACGTGAAAAAAGCCCAGCTCCCAATTAGGCCAACAAAAAAGCTTATTTTTGTATATTGACGAAATAATTCTATTGTCTTTTTTAAGGTAATACCTTCTTCATTATTATAAAAGAAAAAATCAGTATTTCTTCCTATTTTATAGACAAAAAGTACTAAAACAGAAAAAAGAAATCCAATTATTAACGCCTCAAAAATGTCTTTTTTTTCTATCTTTTTTCTTTTATTCATTTGACAGATTTCCAACAAATTAATCTCCTACATTTTTATATATTTTTGAGTACCTTTATCATTGACACAATAGAATACCCATAATTTACACTTGTAGCCCATCCAGCTCCCGAAGGATTCTCTTTCTGCCCCAGCCACTCTACATATTGGGCCGAACCTCTTTTAACTAAATGAAATCTTGGATCAACTTGACTATTTACCAATGGATCAGTTGAACCATACGCTTTTAAATGCTGAATTTGCGCTCTGACGCCAGTTCTTACATCCGGAAATGAAGCACAATCGCCAGAAGAATTACCATCAAGCGCTCCTATTCCTGCAAAATTAAACTGTTCTATCTTTACAATTCCTCCGAATTGAAGCCATCCAGTTTCTTTCATAGCCTGTGCAAACGCAACTTCCGCACGTACTCCCTCCACCTGTGCTTCTTCTATATATAAGAGGCAAAACTGTTCTAAGGTAGGTGCTCCTCCCACTCCCAGAGCTGCTGAAGGGTAAGCATGTCCACTGGATTCAAAATACCTCACCATCTGATCAATGGTAACTGTAGTATCCCCCATAATAGTATAATACTGCGTTGCACTAACCATCTGGGAAGCGGATCCTACATTTTGCTGTATCCCATTATTCGAAACCACATATACATGGATCTTATATAATCCGGAATTATATTTATGATACATCGGATCTACAGATACCGTATATGTTCCATCAGGCTGACGTTTTGCACCGTACCAGCATATATCACTTTGATCTTCCGAGCAACATACTGGTACAAGCACTGAAGAGACACCGGATGCTGATTGAGGTTCCGGAACTACCACTGTAAAACTTCCTGTTGTATCATCATAATCTTTTATCGATATTTCAGAAGTTAAAGACGCTCCAGTAACTTCAAAAAACGTAGACCCAAGTCCTTTCATCACTCCATTCGCCAATGTATAGTACACATCCACCTGATAAATCCCGGCCGTCTTATGATCCCGAATATCTATCGTCGTCTCCCAGTTCCCATCTGCGTTTTTATGTCCAGTATACCATACCAGATCATCCTGGCCACCCTTCTCACTCCAGGTTGCAAACATGACATTCTTCAGTACACCAAGCAATCCTATATTAGTCGCTTGTACTTTATATGTCATTTCTTTTCCTGTAGTGTCCTCAGCAATGATTTCCATATCAGGCAGTGACACCTCATGTGTTCCTGCTATCGTCCCCTGTGTCACTCCATTTTTTGCTGTAACATAGACATGAACCTGATATGTTCCTATCGCAAAATTATGATTTGCTATGCTGACCTTTGCCTTGTAACTTCCATCACTCTGCTTTTCTGCATCATACCATCTGATATCACTCTGATCAGATGCGCACCATACAGGTACTTGTACCCGATCTACTCCCGACGGTGATCCAATATCTCCGACTACTACTTCAAATGTTCCCTTTTCTTCATTGTAATTTTCTATGCTTGTTGTCATACTTGGCACAGATACTTCAAAGAATGTAGAACCGAGGCCTTTTATCACTCCATTCGCCAATGTATAGTATACATCCACTTCATAGCTTCCAGCTGTCTTATGATCCTGGATATCTATTGTCGTCTCCCAGTTCCCATCTGCGTTTTTATGTCCAGCATACCATACCAGATCATCCTGGCCACCCTTCTCACTCCAGGTTGCAAACATGACATTCTTCAGTACACCAAGCAATCCTATATTAGTCGCTTGTACTTTATATGTCATTTCTTTTCCTGTAGTGTCCTCAGCAATGATTTCCATATGAGGCAGTGACACCTCCTGTGTCCCTGCTATCGTCCCCTGTGTCACTCCATTTTTTGCTGTAACATAAACATGAACCTGATACGTTCCTATCGCAAAATTATGATTTGCTATGCTGACCTTTGCCTTGTAACTTCCATCACTCTGCTTTTCCGCATCATACCATCTGATATCACTCTGATCAGATGCGCACCATACAGGTACCTGTACCCGATCTATTCCAGACGGGGATCCAATATCTCTGACTACTACTTCAAATGTTCCCTTTTCTTCATTGTAATTTTCTATGCTTGTTGTCATACTTGGCACAGATACTTCAAAGAATGTAGAACCAAGGCCTTTCATCACTCCATTCGCCAATGTATAGTATACATCCACTTCATAAGTCCCGGTCGTCTTATGATCCTGGATATCTATTGTCGTCTCCCAGTTCCCATCTGCGTTTTTGTGTCCAGCATACCATACCAGATCATCCTGGCCACCCTTCTCACTCCAAGTTGCAAAGGAAACCCCACGTACGTTACCAAGTAGCCCTATATTAGACACTTTCAACAGATAACGCATTTCTTTTCCATCAATACTTTCTGCCGAAATTTGGGTATTCGGAAGACTAACTTCCTGTGTACCCAAATTTTTAAAAACACAAATACCGTTACCGGCTGTCAAATATACATGTATTTTATATGTCCCTATAGAATAATTATGATTTGCTATGCTTATTTTGGCTTTATAGCTACCATCATCCTGTTTATCCGCATTATACCAAACCAAATCACTCTGATCATCTGCACACCATACGGGTACCTGTATGGTATCAACTCCAGATAAAGAATTAATGGCACTAATTACAACTTCAAATGTTCCTTCCTCCGCATTATAATTCTGAATTTCCCCATCAAAAGACGGCTTGGAAACTTCCATTGAAGTACCTGCAAGTCCAAGCTGAGTGCCACACTTCAGCGTTGCATATACATGTACATTATATGTCCCGCTCACTTTAAAATCTCTAACCTTAATAATCGCCTGCCAATTTCCAGATGAAACCTGTGTTGCATTCAACCACTTCAAATCACTCTGATCGTCTTTCGTCCATACTGGTACCTGTACAGCAGTGACTTCCGAAGGCATATCTGCAAATTGGATATTAACCACATATTCTGTTTCAGTCTCATTAGGATTTATTGTAATTGTACTGCTTGTATCCTTTGAAACATAAAAAGTTTCCTTCATCAAAGATTGACCAGACGAATTAAATGCTTCTACATAATATGTACCACGATCGCCATTATAATCAGCAACATTGAACTCTATTGTCTGCTTGCCCGATGCCAGAACATATTCCTTAGATGCACCTGTCTCCTCATTCCACACCTTGACAGTTCCATTACTTCCCAATCCGGACACATTAATCTTCGCAGTCCCTTCAAAATCATTTTTATTTTCTATATCAATATTGGGTCCCTTAGAAAGTCCATATGAATTCGCTATCCCTGTAGCATCCGCGATACCCAACTGTTGGAGAAAACTCTCCTGGGCCAGCTTTGCCGCATCACTTGGATTAGAAATAAAAGCATGCTCTACAATAATTCCTGGAAATCCACACAGTTTACTATAACGAATGATTCCATAATAGTCCTGCTTAGAGCCGTCAGGATAAATATCATTAACTGTATTTCTGACCTTTATTCCTCTGTCTGCCAATCCCAAAGATACTAACTGGTTTTGGATCTGCTGTGCAAGATTTTTCCCTGGTTCGTGAACAGATGGATTATAATGGTCATTAGGATAATATACTTCAGCCCCGCTCGCTGCCGCTCCTGCAGAATTTATATGTATACTTACAAGAACATCAGCCGCCATGTCTCTCGCTTTATAAACACGCTCATCAATGTCTAGGTACGTATCATCTGTACGAGTCATATACACAGTTACGCCATTGTATTGTTCAAGTTCAGCCTTACAATACTGTGCAATTTTTAAATTAAGTTCCTTTTCAACCAGACCATTGGCAGAAGCACCTCCATCACGGCCGCCATGTCCCGGATCCAGAACTACCACCAGATCTTCCGACCTGCTACTTGCATCTGCCGCACGGCTAGTTCTGCTTCCCTGTACAGTTTCAACCTGCTCTTCCGCTGCTTCTATCGCTTCTTCTACATCTGCCGTAGCTGCTTCCACTTCACCTGTCTCTACATCAACAACTGACATTTCCAGTTCCTGAGTTGTAATCTGCTCAGAATTCCCTTCAGATGTAGCGCCATAACCTGGATATTCCTCATTTACCCCAAACATAGACTCTACACCTATATCAGCAAGGTGTATTGTCTGCTCGACTCCATCTTGAGTATAGATAAAATCCACCAACTCATAAACACCAGATGCAGTCTCATCAAAGCTGTATGTGAAAAGGAATAATTCACCTTCTTTTTTAGAAAGTTCCATTTCTAAGGTACCGCCATCATCTTTGCGTATAACAATTCTGGCACCACTTACATTTTCGCTCCCATCGCCATATGAAATGACAATATTCTGATCAGCTGGTGTTTCCAGATATGGACAATCCACACTCACATAATTAATCAATCCCTGAGAAGTAAGAGCCGCATCATCTGTAACTTCCTCATCACTCTCTTCTTCCACTGTCTGTCCCTCTTCAGAAACACTTTGCATTTCGTCATTTAATTCTGCATTACTCGAAGCAGTTTCATCTATATCAGGGCTCTGCTCTGTTTCTATATCTGTGCCATTCTGTAATGTTTCTACACCCGTACTGTCCGCCGCATAGACATTACCGCCAAACAGCACACTAATGGCCATTGCGATAGAAAGCAGGCATGCAATTCTTCTTCTTCCTCTTTTCACGTTCATTTCCTCCACTTCGATTAATTATTAATCATTTTACTTTCGCTCTAATATCAACTTCCGTGTAATAAAATTATATACCATCACAATCGCCGTAGCGCCAATCTTGGAAATCATGTAGAATATTCCCAACACATCCACGCAGAACCACATCAATACCTGGTTAATACCTAGCCCCACTACACTCAAAACAATAAAAATCACAAATTCCTTAGCTTTATTTCCTTTTTTCGTATCAAAAACAAAAGTAAGACTTAGTATATAATTTACAATCACAGAAATAGTAAAGGATATGCCAGATGAAATCAAGTAATTAACATTGAAAACCTCTGTCAAAAATACCATAATTCCGTAATCTATAAAAAAGCACAAAAAACCTACTAGTCCAAATTTGATAATCTGCTCAAATAACCTCTTCATTATTTCATACCACTCTTTTTTTGATAATGCCCTTGCGCAATGAGTTCTTTTATAGAACTTACCACTGTCTCTTTGTCTTCTTTATATGTTACTCCGAACCATTTATCTTTAGATTGAAGTACCTTGACAGCTACTTTCCCATTTTTAAGAAAATCACCTATAATTGTGGGGAGCAAATATTCAGCTTTTAAATCGCCACTATCTAAATCTTCCAAAAACTCAGAAAATCCCCTCTCAAGAATATCAAAAAATTCTGGTACAAGCCCCCACATATTCATAGACACTTCTGACTCTATGTTAATTTCCTCTCTAGTGCCTTCCGTTACAACAGCCGCACCATTTTCTGTTTTTATAATATTGTGTGTTTCAATAATACTCGTAAGCATATGGTCATTATCCACGTTACAAATTCCTCTTGTAACCCCACCATTTTCACTTAATGTGTTTTTTAAAACAAACCCAACCATACATACCGGTAGTTTTGTTATCTCACTATTTCTATTCATTCTTGTTAGATATGAAAAAGCCTCCCGGTACGCTTCTTTTCCATAATAATCGTCCGCATTAATTACAAGGAAAGGCTCTTTCACCAGTTCCTTACAGCACAGAATAGCTTGGCCTGTCCCCCATGGTTTTTTACGATTCGTAAACTTCTTTTTATATACTTCCGGAATATCGTCAATTTCTTGAAATGCATATGCAACATCTATCTGCTTTTCCAACCGATTCCCGATTACTTCTTTAAAATCTTTTTCAATATCTTTTCGAATTACAAATACTATTTTATCAAAACCAGCTTCCAAAGCATCATATATAGAATAATCCATAATAATCTCGCCGTTTGGTCCAACTGGCTCCAGTTGCTTAATTCCTCCCCCAAAACGACTTCCTATTCCAGCTGCCATAATAACCAGTGTCGCTTTTCCCATTGTTATTACTCTCCTTTTCATTCGTTTGTTTAAGTGATAAGTAAATCGCGTTATTGATTTTATTTAGTTTTCCTAACTCATTTGTATAAATTTCGTCAAATCACATTAACAGATATTTTTTACACTCTTATCTTTTCCTTTACCACATTCAGTATAGAACCATACGTTACAGATCTTAGTCACAGAACTCTCTATTTCTCTTTGACTAAAGGACTCAGAAACCATTGTAGGAATCACCAATTTTTTCCTACAGGAGTCTTGTGGATTAACGCTAAAAAGCCTATCCTAAAATACTAATGAGAAAGAAACCTATTTTCCGTACGAAGACAAAACATCTATCGGAGGCTCTTTAAGAGCAATATAGACGCCATCAAGCGCAGATTACAGCACCATTATAAAGTAAAAAAATCTTTTGATTCTGATATACCATGTCAAATCCCCAAAAATGATTTTGACCCCCAACACACTTTCTCCTATAGGTGAGGCCTATCCATACCCAGAATATTATACTTTTAACAATCATCCATTTAATCTGTTGTATTATAACGCAATATCTCTATCTTTTCAAGGCATTGCCGATTTGAGTTTCTGCCATCTTTGCCCTTAACAGATCCATTACACATATTATCATTTAAATAAAGAATATTTTTTAAATGGAATAACCTAATAACATTTCTCCATCTAATCTATTTTAGCTTACTTCCATACAAAATTTGAGTTCTTCTAACGATAAACTTTATAAAACAAACCACGAGTAGAGAAAGCACAAATACCATTGTCATCATAATTAATGTATACAGCATGTCAAATACTACGCCTGTAGATATCCTTCCTATACAATTTGTGATAATTTCTCTCAAACCGATTCGCCCAATAAAAGCGGACAACGGAAAATGCACCAAATAAACAAGGAAAGTATAAGAACCTAATTTTCTGATAGCGTTGTTAAATTTCTTATTTTTGACACATCTCATGAAAGAAAACGCAAAAAACATAAGGCACATCGAACAAAGTAATCCAATGGCCGTATACCAAAATAAAACAAATTCCGAACCGCTTGTCTTATACTCATATAACTGAACAGCACTTCTAAAAAGATTCAGTCCTAGAAAACCACTTACCCATATAAATGGCTTCTTGAATACTTTTCCCTCTAGCAATCTATCTTTATGTATAAACAGCAAATGTCCCCAAATTATTTCAATTGTTGCCGGAATCATCCCTCCAATACCTTCGTGTGAAAAGCAAAACAATTCATTTTTAGTTATATCATTCCAGACAAACATAATGATCGAAATCACCATAAATAGCTTTTGCCTATCTATATTCTCATCGATATAATCCACAAAAGATTGAAGGACAGAAAATGTTAGCATTACCAAAATATAAATATACAAATACCACAGATGTATAAGACTGCCTATCGGATTACGCATTTTGAATATAGTCTTGAAAAAATATTCATATTCCTTTAAAGAGTGTGAGACGCTTTCAACAAGTGATACCCCATCAATACATCAATAATAAACGCCCCAAATAAAACATAAAGACAGAAATCACAAGCAAAGAAACAACCGTTTTTTTCACCGTCTTCATGATAACTTTTGAATAACTATTTCTATTGAACAAAAAAATCCTGTTATCAGCCAAAAAACAGCAACTCCATCTGACAAAAGACACGATATATATGACTAAAAATTATTCTCCCATTGATAATATTTCCCAGTTTAACGTGTACACCTATAACAATAAGACATGCTATCAAACGCAAAAATTCAGTAGAAGAATCTTTCTTTATTGTAATGTTACTCATTTTCCCCCTTTTATAGCTATATATAATTAATACCACCTTAATTTTTCAATGTATGCATATTTTTCTAAAATGTGGATAACACTTTATTATCTGCCATTTTTATCCAAAGCGCTCTCCCAACCTAATTCTTTATATATTTCATCCATTTATCTTCTCTCTTTCCTTCTCATAATGATAGATCTTATATCCATTTTCCTCTGCCACCCGCTCAAAGGTAACACCATTGCCCGAGAATCCTTCCAATTCTCTGTTGGTCAATATATAGGAAACCTCCAGCTTATCCAGATCATGTTTATCCAAAAACACCTTGAAACTGTCCGCCATGGCACCTGACTGAAAACTTGTGCTGCCATCCACGATCTCAACATCAATATGGGCATACCTGTTATATACATCTTTCTGTGTGCCGTCCTGATCAAACATGCCCCATCTTTCCATGTCCGGATACACATTGATGGAATCGATTGTAGGAGCTCCTCCCATAATCGTGTAATTGTTCATCGGGTATCCCACCATATCACAGATCCATTTTCCTTCTGGGTCATCTTCCGTAATCTTTTGTATTTCGCCCATCAGCTCTGTCTCGTAAACAACGTACAGCCCTTTCTGCACAGGATTAGCCAGCCCCCCTGAATAAAACAGCATGCCGCAGACAAATAGTCCAAGAAGGATTTTGGCATAGGGCGCTCTCCATCTAAGTACCAGGTAAATTCCGACAAAAAGTGTGATGCCGACCGCTGCAAGCATGAGAAGCGGAAGATAGGCACCATATATTTTGTGATTGACCACCAGTAGTCCCCCTGTAAGCACAGCAGCGAAAAGAGCAGCCAGAAGGCGTCCTGCATTTCTTTGCATCAGCGTCGCAGCCCGGACAAGTAGAAGAAGATTTACAAAACCGATCACCTGGGCAGTTCTTCCTGCCTGAGAAAAACTAAGAAGCGTGATCTTTGCCACAAACTCCGGCACCGGCACTGCGGCATAACACCAAAGTCCCGCACATATAACGGTCATAACAATAAGAAACTTATCTCTGCATTTCTCACCAAAAATCACCCAGACAGCTGCCAGGATCCCCAGCGGCGAAAAGTCAAAAAACTCTGTCATTTCACACAGGATCCCTGGCAGATTATCCGAAATAAGCGAGAAGAAGATATTTCCGCCATACTGGAGTGGCTGCAGGAGACATCCGCCCCCTGTTTCCACACGAGACCCCGGGTAAACAGTATTCAGAACTGCCAGGACAGCGTCCTGCGATTTCAGAAAGATATACAAAAGTCCGCCTGCCAGTATCAGGAAGAAAATAGCGATACAGGCCCCGTCTATTTTCCATTTTGGTTTCCACTTTTTCCTGTATTCCAGTATGATCCAGATAAACAGTCCCAGAAACATATATCCAAGCGGCACCTGCCATGCGGGATAAAACACAAGCACATACCCGCCGCCGCATATCGCAGCTACGACAGATGCTATCAGCTTGATATACCACTTATCGGTCACCAAGAAGGCAAAAAGCATCAGTATAAAAAGCTGGCCAAACACAAGCATCTCCACAAGTCCATTGATTGCAAACCACCACTGTACAACAGGCGAGAAGCAAAGGAGCATAGAATAAAGAAAAGACCAGAATTTATTTTTTCTGCTGACAAGCATCCCCATTTCGAAGGAGACAAGAAACAGAGCGATCAATCTTCCACACCAGAAAAACGACAATCCTTTTGCAGGATCAAGGAACAAATATCCCCAATGAAATGGTCGGAATATAACAGCCAGATCAGCAACCGGCTGTCCATACACAATAAATGCATCTGTAGAAGTCCCTCGTATAACGTCCGTAAAATATCCGAAATCATTTGCATACTGGGACAGAGCCATGGGCGTATTTGTAGCCCACTCATCCATGCGTATTCCTCTCCCGGTACCAAAAAGGAGTCCTCTGGAATTGACATCCAGTCCAAGATAATCACCATACATTGATATAGACGATCCGCTGATCTCGAACAGGATACAGAGCATAAAAACAATCAATCCTATCACATAGCGGTATCTGCAGGCAAATCCCAACGCACGTCTGCCAAATTTTACTGCCGCCAATAGTCCCACGTAACAGACCACAGCCAGAACTGCCGCTGTCGCAACATTCATGTTTAAGATCATCGGGATCCGCTCTGCAACAGGTACTTTTCCTGAATATCGAAGTGTATATCCCATATTCCACGTAAGATAAATGATAAGCGCCAGTATCAGACTGAGCGGAAGGCATATCAGCGCCTTCCATTTCATCGTTCTTTCTCTTCCACTATTTACCATAATTCCCCCTGCCGCGCATAAAATAAAGGACTTTTTCAAGTCCTTCAGATGTCTGCCCGTAATATGTCATAAAATGTAATTCTGTTTATTATTATATCTGCTTCGCCAGTGGGATGCAAGATTTTTCAAGCCTTGAGTTTCCACAAATTACATTGAAAAAATAGATATGTCTTCTCCAAGTACCAATCTGCCGCTTTTTGAAAAATTCAGAATGGCAGCACCGAGAATAGAGGCACTTTTATAAGCCCCGCCGGAACCGGGCTTGGGGAGGCATATTCTTTTATCTATTCAAGCGGTTAGCTTAAGGCAGAGTTGACGGTACGCCGGACGCTTTGTCCGGTACCAGAGCCGGATGCCCTCTTTGGCATATGACAGTATGCCGGAGATGCCTTTTGCCAGCCGATAATAGCAGAAACTGACTTTATCCTTGATTGGATCTGCTTCCTGTATGATTGAAACTTTCAGGGCGTTTGTCTCAGGACTTAATTCTTCCTGAGCTAAAAATGCCATAGCTAAAGTAATATAAAAGTTAAGCGCATTAATGGCTTCCAGTTTTCTTACACGGAAGTTTTCAAACTGATAGGTCTGCTTTTTACAACGAAAATATTCCTCGATCCGCCATCTGGAAAAGTAGGTTCTGGCAATACGGATCACATCATCCTTTGAACGGATCTCTTTGTTTGTAGCCAGCATCATGGGATGTTCCGTGATCCCATAGACCAGGACCAGATAAATATTCTTCCGGGAGGCAGTGATCTGAACTTTTACGTGGGAAAGATATGCGGTATGCTCTTTTCCCTTATAGAAAACATTTGCTTTTACTTTTCCTTTCCTCCGATTCCGCAGTTCGGTTGCCTTTGTCCATTTGTTGTGATAAAGAAGTTTCCGGTTGGCTTTCAGGCGGATCACGTAATCCTGCTTCAGACGGTCGAGGATGAGAAATATCTTATTGTCATCATAACCGCGGTCCATAACAAAGGTTGCCTTTCCGAAAAGAGCAGCCGCTTGTTTGATCGCATCAAACGTGATGGTATTTACAGATTTATAGTCCTTCTCAGCAGAAGAATGGATCATGGAAAAAACACTGACAGGATGCTTGCTGGCAGTCAGGGCACAGGCCTCTGTTACATGGTATCCTTTTTTATAAACACTTTTCGTCTGTGTACTTTCAGAACCATCGCGAACGATACCAAGAGCTTCAAACTGTTTTCCATCTGGTTTTACGATATCACTTTCATCAATGAGGACCACTGGTTCAGAGGGAACGAGTCTCTTTACGGTGTGGAGATAAGAAGCAGCCGCAGAAGCCGGCGTTCCTTCTGAAAGATGATTGGAAAGCCGTTTTACAGTATTCGCCTTCTGTGTCGTTTCATGAAGCTGGTCGGAAATATCAGTGAGCAGGCAGCTTCTGGATGCCAGAATGCCATAAACCATATCTGTTGTGAACTTCCGGTCTGGTTTCGAAAGTCTGCGGGAGATTTTATTTGTAAAAGTCAAAATTTTTCTTTTCAAACGGTAAGTAATTGATGTAGAATTAGCCATAAGGAATCCCCTTTCTTTTTGTTTAGTAAGGTTTTTGTTTGACAGCTTAATTTTACATCAAAAAGGAACAGGATTCCTTATATTTTGGCCATTTTTTGAAAGTTGTGGATAACAAAACTCAGCAGATTTATCTTAGGGGGATAATTCTGCGGAAACTCAAGTTCAAGCATCTTGTCATCTTATCGGAAACATAGTATGATACTATTTATAATCAACCAGAACTCTACAGAAAGGAACGCAGGATATGTCAGAGCTTCTTTCTCTTATTGTCCCCTGCTACAACGAGCAGGAGGCACTTCCTTTTTTTAATAAAGAGATCTGCAAAGTAGCCGCAGAAATGAAGGAACAATACAACGTAGATTTCGAATTTTTATTTGTCAACGATGGTTCAAAAGATCATACCCTTGACATCCTCAGAGAGATGGCTTCCAGAGATCCAAGGGTAAAATATATCTCTTTTTCACGTAATTTCGGCAAGGAGAGCGCCATCTATGCCGGTCTGGAAAATGCTTCCGGCGATTACATATCACTCATCGATGCCGACCTGCAGGATCCGCCCGCCTTGCTCCTGCAGATGTACGAGCTGATCCAGAGCGGAGAATATGACTGCATCGGTACGAGGAGGGTGACCCGGAAGGGTGAACCTCCCATCCGCTCTTTCTTTGCCCGCTGTTTTTACCGCATTATAAACAAAATATCCAACATTGATGTCGTAGATGGAGCCCGAGATTTCCGTCTCATGACGCGCCAGATGGCGGACTCCATCCTCTCCCTGCGTGAGTACAACCGTTTCTCAAAGGGGATCTTTGGCTGGGTCGGCTTTCGAACAAAATGGCTGGAATACGAAAATGTAGAGCGAGTTGCCGGCTCCACAAAGTGGTCATTCTGGAAGCTGTTTCTGTACTCTCTGGACGGGATCGCAGCTTTTTCCACCACTCCCCTCTCCATTGCCTCAGCTTTTGGAATGCTGTTCTTATTCATTGCATTTGTTTTAATCCTGATCATCATATGGAAAACGCTTGTGTTTGGTGAACCGGTGGCCGGATACCCTTCCACAATGTGTGTTATGTTTTTCATAGGCGGTCTTCAGCTTTTCAGTATCGGTATTCTTGGCCAGTACTTGTCAAAAGCCTACCTGGAAGTCAAGCGCAGACCCATCTATATTGTTCAGGAAACGAATGTCGAAGCAGTTAAAAAGGGTTAAGGAATTTCCATTCCTCAACCCTCTTTTTTATAATAATGAATTATAATTCAGTATGATCCCCGCAGAGCACAGATAGATCAAAGCCAGGACTAACAGCACCGTTGCCTGTTTGTTCTTAAAGTTCCATTTGGACAAAAGCACCGCCACACATCCCAGGAAGAGCACATCCATCACCCACGACGTACGTTCTCCTGATGTATGAATAGTCGGCGAAAAACCGATGACAGCCTTCGTCGCCAGTGCCGCCAGATAAATCCCCGACACAAGCAGGAACCGTATATCTTTTCCAAACAGAATCAAAAAGCAGAGAAGGACTATGCCACACACAAGGATCAGCCCCAGGCCTTCCACAGTGCTCAGATTCAAAAAAGGATGATCACTTCCAAGAAGCCTTCTCACTTCAGTAAAGATCAGCATCACGCAGGCAGGAATAACTGCCAGCACACGGTATGTCCACTTTTTGTGAGTCTGCCAGATCAGTACAGCCAGCAAGAATGTCATAACAAGAAAGCCTGTATTTTCCTGAACAAAGATCGACTTAATTGTCACCGAAACTCCAAGTTCTATTTTTTTCAGAATGGAGTATGACGCAAATTCAGGAAGCCATTTTGCTGTTTCAGACGCACTTCTGATTCCATTGCCCGGGCTCAGTAAAATATATAAAAGGCACAGCACCGAGAGAAGGAACTGCATCAGAATATACCGGTACTCTTTCAGGATCAGCCGACCTTTCCCATTCCATATCAGGTAAAGTCCATAACATCCATAGGATGCTGCCACCACAAATACCATTTGCTCTGAACTTCCCGCAAAAATCAGACAGACTGTATAGACGATCCCCTCTATGATCCGAATCTTTCCCCCATCAATGGATTTCCTGATGGGGTAGACAGCCACCAGACCAAATGCCAGCGGCCACATGTAATTCATAGAAGTGGCAATCCATCCCGCCAGTGACATATAGCTGTATGGCAAGGCCAGAAACATCAACGAAATAAAAAAGCTGTAATATTCTCTGTACTCTCTCTTCTCCAGGAGTCTGGTCAGCGCCGCCGCTCCAATAACTACCACAAAAGAATCCGCAATGCGCCAGACAACTGCCGGAAGAGTCACCATTACCATCAGCACTGCCTCTACCGCCGTGCGTGATGACCAGGTCATGTATCTTTCCGCAAGCCAGGGCAAAAGTGAAAATCCTTCTTCCTGTGAATAGGCGAGAAATACTGTATCATCTCCCCCTATTACATTCAGATCTATTTTCCAATGAATTATCAATTCTGCCAGAAGCAGCAGAACAAAAGGAAGACAATACAGTATTTCCTGTTTCTTTTTCATATTCCCTTACTCTCCCAGCCCGTCCTCAATCGCTTTCACCATAGCAGCCAGAGCTTCCTCCTCATCAGGCCCTTCGCAGATGAGCTCGATCTCATCGCCCTTCTTGATGCAGGCGCCAAGCACGCTGAGTACACTCTTGGCGTTGGAAGTAGTCGTATCATGCTGAAATGTAACCTTGGAATCGAATTGTACCGCCGTGTTGCAGAAGATCCCAGCCGGGCGAAGATGCAGCCCCGTTGGATTGTTAATGACCACCTTTTTACTTACCATAATACTTTAACCTCCTGATGATTCATTGTCCGTATCTTCTTCGGCAGTATTGTCTGCCGCTGTTGTTCTCTCCTGAAGAGTGACTGTCACTGTCACGGATGTTTCCACTGTGCAGTCAGCAGCATCCGACGGAAGAGTGATCGTCACAGGCACTTCATAATCCCCCGCCTTTGTGCAGTCTTTCAGATCTATACTAACGGCCAGATCACTGAGCTGCAGACTGTTCAGCTGCTCCTGGGGGCCTCCTATGTGAACCTCCAGGTCGTCCCCGCTCCCATACCCGGAAACAGTCAGGCTATCGCTCAGATTGTCGACAGTTATAGAGCCCACCGGAATGTCAAAGCTTTTCGTGCCTTCCCGTGCGACCCGGGCTGTCACCAGTATGTTGTTGCCGTTCTCATCTACCAGTCTTGTACCCTCCGGCAGATAAGGTGTAATGTCCACAGTCTGCTCTGTCCTTTGGGAGATAGACGTGATGTCTACGGCATCGGCAGGTATGCGGATGCTTTCCAGTGCATCCAGCACCTCCTCCTCGCCTGCCAGCTGGATCTCCTCTGGAGTCCATGTCACTTCAGAAATAGAGTATCCGTCCGCCGCTGTGACGCCTGATGTATCTACAGTCACCGGTATCCGGGCTGTGTGATACAGCGTCACATTGACTTTCACACCTGTTGTTCCCAGATTGTTGGCCAGCTGCTCTGCACTGATCTCGTTGTTATCCGAATCATAATAGGTCAGCACAGCATCTATAGAGGAGTCTTCCGAGAGGCCGGATACATTGACCTGCGCCACCACTTTGCTGATCCTGTCGATCACAGACTCCGGTCCGTTGACTGTGACGCGCTCCGGATCTGCCTGCACATTACCGAGGACATATCCGTCCCGCACAGTTCCTGTTGTTGTCACCGTAATGGGGAAGGTATCACTCTTATTCTGCTCGATCTTCACCTGGACATTTCTTGGGTTTGCAGTTGCACTTTCAAATTCATAGCCAGGTATCGTGATCTCTATGGGGATCTGGGACTCCAGATACAATTCCCGCATGTCAGCGGTAGCCACGATATTCTCCGCGCTGATCTTCTCCAATACAGACCTTGTGGCAGACACAGTCACGCTGACTGTGTCTGTTCCATCCAGCACCTGATAGGATCTCTGATCCTGAGTCACCACTTCCGCATGTTCAATGGTGACGGGGATACTATCGAAAGTCTTCGTGTCCACCGGATCATCTATGTTCACCACAAGCAGCCACAGCATAAAAGCGAATAAAAACGCAAGGAGCTTCAGGCCAATATTATTTGTCAGACTTTTTTTCATGACTCAGCCTTCCTTTCCATTTTGCTAATATGCCGTGTGAGTCTCTGCGCTTGTTCTGGATGTCTTCCAGATATTCTCTGAGCTTTTCCCGGGAAATATTCCGGTCCAGAACGCCGCCCTGCGCCACAGATACATATCCTGTCTCCTCAGACACGACGATGACAAGGGCGTCGCTGACTTCGCTGAGCCCCACTGCCGCTCTGTGTCTTGTTCCCAGCTCCTTGCTAAGCCCCATGTTATCGGACAGAGGAAGATAACATGTGGCAGAGACGATCCTGTCATTCCGAATAATAATTGCGCCGTCGTGCAGAGGTGTGTTGTGCTCAAAAATGTTGATAAGCACCTGGCTGGACACGATACAGTCCAGCTGAATACCCGTGCTCTCATACTCTGTCAGCCTGATCGCCTGCTCTACAACGATCAGAGCCCCTGTTTTGGCCTTACCCATAATATAGGAAGCATCAATGATACCGTCAACAGTGTCCTCGCTGAAGCGTCCTTTGTCCTTTGTGCTGTCAAAAGGCATCACCACACTGATATATTTTCTCTCTCCCAACTTCTCCAGGGCGCGCCGCAGCTCAGGCTGGAACACAACAATCAGAGCCGTGGCAAGAACTGTCAGAGAGTTTCGCACGATCCACAGTATAGTGTGCATCTGAAAAAGATACGCCAGGAAAATGAACACACCAAGAACCAGGATACCCTTGAGCAGCATCCAGGCCTTTGTGTTCTTGATCCATATCATAAGCTGATATACCAGAAATGCAATGATCAGTATCTCGACGATATCTGTCAGATGCATTTCCGGAAAGTAGGCGTTTCTTATATATCTTTCAAAGAATTGCGTAATTCTTGCTTCCATGCGTTCACTTCCCGTCTTTAATCATTCCGCTCCTCTTCGTCCAGATGAAGTTCCTTCTGCAGGCTTCTTGTGAGAAGGAGCTGATCCATATTACCGGTGATCCGGCTTTCTTTTTTCCGGGGAGAACGGGATCTGACGGATGAGCCGGTTTTATTAGGCTTCTTTTCGCCTTCCTCTTTTGCCCCGGCGCTCTCAGCGCTCTTTCTGCGGATCTCATCTGTATTGATGATCTCCGTCTCCTGGTTCTCCGCGCGCCGGTTGATGCGCTTCACCGTCTTCTCCGGTGCGGCGACCACGATCTTCGGCACCGCTTTCACGTAGTAATAATATTCATCATCTTCATACTGGACACTCTCCGTCCGAGAATAGTCCACAGCAAAGAACAAAAGTTCAAGGATCAGTCCCACGATCACTGCCGCCACATTTCCAAGGATCAGTTCCGGATAGGAGACTTTTACATCCAGCACAGCACTGCCCGCAGCTACGATAACGATGCCCGCGACAGCCCCGGCTGCCGATGCGCTCTTCCATGCATGGCTGACAGACATCCTGCGAATCTGGTACACCAGGAAGAGAACAATGACAAAGGCAAGGATCATGACGATCATCTCCCTGTTCTGGAACACCTGCTGCAGATACGTCATCACCTGGCTGATCATGCCTTCCGCACCGCCGCTCTCAAGGGCAGATGCGGAGGTCTTCACATAATCGATCATATAGTACACGACCGTACCGCAGATGACAGGCACCACACTGGCCGGTGTTCCCACCAGGCCAAACGCCACAGGGATCACATAAGGAATGTGGAACATGAATGCCAGAGGCATCAGAAGGATCACGACCGCAGTCTTCGGGCTGAACCGGACATAGAATACAAACATAATAACGAACACCACTGCCGTGACAGCCATGATTCCTAAAGACACAGCCGCCATCTGCACAAGGATCAAAAC
The DNA here is from genome assembly GCF_014982975.1 of Claveliimonas monacensis. GTDB lineage: Bacteria > Bacillota > Clostridia > Lachnospirales > Lachnospiraceae > Claveliimonas > Claveliimonas monacensis. The sequence goes on along the minus strand of NZ_JADCKL010000003.1, from coordinate 205,645 downwards.
AGCCGCCGCAAGCACTGTGACGATCATGGGAAGGAACGCACAGATGACCGCCAGCCCCACCGTGATCAGTGGATTGGACAGAAGGCTCATAAAGCCAAGGTCGTGGTTGATCATGTAAAATACAGCCAGAGCCAGTATGAACTGGACACCTTTGTCTATAAACTTTGAATATTTTGCATATACCTGCTGGATCTGGCCCTTTATGACATATAAATTATCCATCGCTATTTATTCTCCTTTTCGTACATTTTCATCAGCTGTAGTAAACCGTGGTTATATCTTTTCATCCGCATTCTCGCATCTCTGTGTTTCCTGTTGGATATCCTGCTGGTGATGATAAATGTAATGATCAGGAGGGCAAGATAGCCGAGGAGGATCACCGCCACAAGCATAATGATCAGAGCCAGCGTCAGTTTCTCCATCCAGCCTGTCATTCCCCAGCCAAGGACCAGGAGCATGGCACAGCCGTATCCGATCGTCGTCCAGATAAATGTGGCAATCATTTTCATGCTCACATAATCTTTTTTATAGTAGGCGCTGATCTTCATATCCTCCCTGCCCTCGTTCTGCTCGTAGAGGGCAAGTTTGGTCATCAGCCTGATTTTTCGTTTATCTAACATAATGCACCTCAAAGTGTAAATTTTCTGGTTTTAATCATTATTTTCAGTATAACAAATATCAGTATCCTTGTCCAATACTTATAGTTAAAAAGTAAACTTTTTCAGCCCCCGCTTTTTTCAGTGTCCGGGACGCACTATCCAGGGTACTCCCGGTGGTATATATGTCATCTATAAGGAGGACCTTCTGCCCCGCAAGGGAACGTCCTGTCCACTGGAAAATCCCCCGCACATTCTCTCTTCTGACCGTCGGATCCAGGCTCTTCTGCGGCCTTGTATCCCGCCATCTTACCAGATGGTCTGCGTCCAGAGGAATCTGCAGTTTCCCTGACAGTTTCTCCGCAAGGATCTCTGCCTGGTTAAATCCCCGGCTCCTTCGTTTCTTTCGCCCAAGCGGGATCGGAACGATCAGGGAAATGTCTCTTTTTCTGATATAGCCTTCATAGATCCGAGCCATCTCAGAGGCATAGAACCCTGCGTAAATCCGCCGATTGTGAAATTTAAACTGGTAGATAGACCAGGCCGCCTGCTTCCGGTGCAGCCAGAGAGCACGCCCTTCATCAAAATAGTGGCGCGTACAGCTACAGTCCCTGCAGAATTCCTCCTGGTCACTGCCAATAGGTTTCCCACACTTTTTGCAGAGTGGCTCCCGGAGGGGACGCACTTCCCGGGCACAGTCCGGGCAGACTTCCCGCTCTGTCACCCGCCCGCATAAGGGGCAGGTGTTTGGGTACAGGAGACGAAGCGCAGCCTCTCCTGCCTTCCTGATAAGCTGATTCATTTAACATATATCTTGGCAAAACTCCCGTATTCTCTCATCCAGGCTGGTATTCCGGTCCTGTTCACTGTCGTTTTGTATCATGCTCTGGAATACCGTCTCACTCCCCACAATGGTCACACACTTCCTGGCCCTTGTCACCGCCGTGTAAAGCAGGTTCCTGTTGTACAGCTGCCTGGGGCCGGAAAGAAGAGGGATGACCGCAGCCGGATATTCGCTTCCCTGGGATTTATGTATCGTGATGGCGTAGGCCAGTTCCAGCTCATCCAGCATCTGGAAAGGATATGTCACCACTCTGTGCTCATCATACTCAACGGCCAGTGTCTCCTCGTAGCTGTTGATAGCCTTCACGATCCCCATATCCCCGTTGAAAACCCCCACGCCCTTGTCAATGGTCATACCGTACCTGGTAGAGATCTCCCACTCCAGCTGGTAATTGTTTTTGATCTGCATCACCTTGTCGCCCACCCGGAATTTCTTTTCTCCATACTCCTTCTCTGCCTTGGACGGATCCGGCGGATTTAAGTATTCCTGCAGGATCTTATTCAGCCTCTCCACCCCAAGCAGTCCTTTTCTCATGGGCGTCAGCACCTGGATATCATATGTGGAGGCACCCACATATTTGGGGAGCTTTTTCTGGATCAGCGTGAGAGTCACGCTGATGATGGTATTGGCGTCCTGCCGCTTGAGGAAAAAGAAATCCCGGCTCTTGTTGTCTAACACCACCTGCTCTCCCCGGTTGATCTTGTGGGCATTTACCACGATATCGCTCTCCCCGGCCTGTCGGAAGATCCTGGTCAGCTCCACCACGGCAAAGGCTTTCGAGGCGATCATGTCTTTCAGCACGCTCCCCGGTCCCACGGAGGGCAGCTGGTTCACATCCCCCACCAGGATCAGCCGCGTTCCCGGGCACACGGCGCACAGGAGCGCATGCATCAAAGGCAGGTCCACCATGGACATTTCATCGATGATAATAACGTCGGCCTCCAGCGGATTTTCCATATTTCTCTGAAATCCTGTCCCGGCCCCCTCTTCCTCCGGGTTGCCACTTACTTCCAGCAGCCGGTGGATCGTCTGGGCCTCCCATCCTGTAGCCTCTGTCATCCTCTTTGCCGCCCGCCCGGTGGGCGCAGCCAGCCGTATATCCATGTCCTGGCTGTCAAAATACTGGATCATAGCATTGATGGTGGTGGTCTTTCCGGTTCCCGGGCCTCCGGTCAGGATCATCACGCCTCTTCCCACCGCCTCTGCCACTGCCTGGCGCTGTCTTTCATCCAGAGGCATATCCATCTGTTTCTCGATGGATGCCAGCCTTTTTGCCACATCCTCTCTGTCTGCTTTCGCGGCAAGATTCAGGTCATGGAGCATTTTTGCTGTGTTCAGCTCCAAATAATAATAGTTGGACGCATAGACCCGCTTTCCGTCGCCCCCCTCTTTGAGGACTACTTTTCTCTCCATGGCAAGATCCATGAGATATTTTTCAATATGCTGGATCTCCACTCCCAGAAGCTCTCCTGCCTTCTGAAGGAGCGGTCCCTCCAGAAGATAAATATGTCCTTCGCCCACGCTCTGGAGGAGCGTGTAAAAAATGCCGCTGCGTATCCGATAGTCAGAGTCGGCGTGGATGCCGATCTTTCTTGCGATCTCATCCGCTGTCTTAAAGCCGACCCCGCTGATGTCATCTGCCATCTGGTAAGGATTTTCTTCCATGACCTGGTACATCCTGTTTCCGTAATAGTCATAGATCTTTGCAGCCAGCGTGGTGCTGATCCCATATTTCTGCAGGTAGATCATGGCTCTTCTCATATCCTTCTTCTCTTCGATCTGCTCCGCTATCTCACGGGCTTTCCGCTCGCTGATCCCCTTGACCTCTGCCAGGCGCTCCGGCTCCTCCTCGATGATCCGGAACGTATCCTCCTTAAACCGGCGGACAATACGGCCTGCCAGAGCTGCTCCCAGCCCTTTGACTACCCCTGATCCCAGATATCTTTCTATGGAGACCAGATCCTCCGGCTCGCACACCTCTGAAGTCTGCACATGGAGCTGGACCCCGTACAGGGAGTGGGTCACATATTCTCCTGTCAGTTTCAGCAGCTCTCCCTCGCTGATGTAGTGGAACGTACCCACGCAGGTCAGCTCCCCGTCCTCGTTATTCAGATTAAACACAGTATATCCATTATCTTCGTTGCGAAAGATAATGTGCTCCACATATCCTTTTACTTCTTCCATGTAAATATAGATCCTCTTTGTAATGAAAATTGCCGCCGGAAATCATTCCGGCGGCAGACTGTCTCTAAATCTCTTTCCGATTGCTCATAAACTCTACAAACTGTCCCGTTCCAATGGCAACCACTTTCATGGGATCTTCGGCTGTCATTGTATTGATACCTGTCCGCTCCTCGATCAGCTCCTCCAGCCCTCGCAACATAGCGCCGCCGCCGGTAAGCACGATCCCCCGGTCCAGGATGTCCGCAGAGAGCTCCGGCGGTGTTCTCTCAAGCACACCGATCACAGCTTCCACGATCTGACTGGTTGTCTCCCGGAGAGCCTCCTCCGTCTCAGAGGATGTGACAGTGACTGTCTTGGGAAGGCCGGTCACAAGATTGCGCCCGCGCACTTCCATGGACTCCTCCTCCACAAGAGGATAGGTCGTCCCGATCTTGATCTTGATATCTTCCGCCGTCCGCTCTCCGATGAGCAGATTATGCTTTTTCCTCATATAGCGGACAATGGCCTCATCAAAGTCATCTCCCGCAATCTTGATGGATGTATTGACAACTGTACCTCCAAGGGAGATCACCGCTATGTCGGATGTGCCGCCGCCAATGTCCACGATCATGTTTCCGCAGGGCTTGGAGATGTCGATGCCCGCCCCGATGGCTGCCGCCACCGGCTCCTCAATGAGCAGAACCTCCCGCGCGCCGGCCGCATAAGTAGCCTCCTCCACGGCTTTTCTCTCGACCTCCGTTACACCGCTTGGAACGCAGATGCTGATCCTGGGTTTTTTAAATGTGCGGCGCCCCATCGCTTTCTGCACAAAATATTTGATCATCTTTTCTGTCACTGTATAGTCAGAAATAACCCCCTGGCGCAGAGGACGCACTGCCACAATATTGCCCGGGGTCCTTCCCAGCATGAGTCTTGCCTCCTCGCCGATGGCCTTGATAGCATTAGTATCCCTGTCAAAGGCCACCACAGAAGGTTCTTTTAATATAACGCCCTTTCCCTTAATGTACACAAGGACGCTTGCTGTACCCAAATCAATTCCGATATCTACTGACATGCGCAATGTCTCCTTTCACACGAGCTGTTTATGTCATTTATATTATTTGTCATCTTTCGTCAGATTCACCGTGTTTTCGCGGATTACACATGCTCCTGCATGCACATAACATTATAATAAACTTTCCTGAAAATGGAAAGTATTTTTTCTTAAAACTTTCTTATGTCTTTCTTTCCCTTTTCCGGCCGGCTATCGCTTCAGCATCATGTCAATATACTTTCCTGTATAAGATGCAGGATTCGCCGCGATCTCCTCCGGAGTCCCGCAGGCCACCACAGTACCGCCCCGATCTCCTCCCTCAGGTCCGATATCGATAATATAGTCTGCCGTTTTGATCACGTCCAGGTTATGTTCAATGACAAGGACTGTATTTCCATCCGACGCAAGTCGGCGCAGGATCTCTGTCAGCTTGTGCACGTCGGCAAAATGAAGTCCGGTGGTCGGCTCATCCAGAATGTAGATGGTCTTTCCCGTACTTCTCTTGCTCAGCTCCGTGGCCAGCTTGATCCGCTGGGCCTCCCCGCCGGAGAGAGTGGTGGAGGGCTGTCCCAGACGAATGTAGGAAAGCCCCACATCGTAGAGGGTCTCCATTTTTCTTCGGATGCTGGGCACCGGCTCAAAGAACTCCAGAGCCTCCTCCACCGTCATATTCAGCACGTCGTAGATGCTCTTTCCCTTGTAGAGCACTTCCAGCGTCTCCCTGTTGTACCGCTTTCCGCCGCAGACCTCGCAGGGCACATATACATCTGGAAGGAAATGCATCTCTATCTTTAAAATACCGTCCCCGCTGCAGGCCTCGCACCGTCCGCCTTTCACATTGAAACTGAATCTTCCCTTCTTATATCCCCGCGCCTTTGCATCCGGCGTGGCTGCAAAGAGATCCCTTATCAGATCAAACACACCCGTGTAGGTGGCCGGATTGGACCTGGGTGTCCGCCCGATGGGTGACTGGTCAATATCGATCACCTTGTCCAGCTGCTCCATCCCAAGGATGTCCTTGTGCTTCCCGGGGATCGTCCTGGCACGGTTCAGCTCTCTGGCCAGCCGCTTGTACACGATCTCATTGACAAGGGAACTTTTGCCGGAACCGGACACTCCTGTCACGCAGGTCATAACGCCAAGCGGAATATCCACATCTATATTCTTCAGGTTATTCTCCTGGGCGCCCAATACTTTGATCCACCCTGTCGGTTTCTTTCTCTCTGTGGGAACAGGGATTTTCGTTCTACCACTTAAATATGCGCCGGTAATAGATTTTTTATTCTTCATGATCTCCTGGGCCGTACCCTGGGCTACCACCTGGCCGCCGTGCTCCCCTGCACCGGGACCGATGTCCACGATATAGTCCGCCTCCATCATGGTGTCCTCATCGTGTTCCACCACGATCACGGAATTTCCCAGATCCCGCAAGTGCTTCAATGTGGCCAGCAGCTTGTCGTTGTCCCTCTGGTGAAGCCCGATGCTGGGCTCGTCCAGGATATAGGCCACACCCACCAAACCGGAACCGATCTGGGTGGCCAGGCGGATCCGCTGGGCCTCCCCGCCGGAGAGAGAGCCCGTGGCCCTCGCCAGAGTCAGATAATCCAGTCCCACGTCCATGAGAAACTGGATCCTTGCACGGATTTCCTTCAAAATCTGTCCGCCGATCAGCATCTGCTGCTTTGTAAGCTCCAGGTTTTGCAGGAATTCCTGCAGCTTTTCCACAGAGAGGGCTGTAATCTCCGCAATATTCATTCCTCCCACTGTCACTGCCAGCGATGACTTCTTCAGTCTCTGGCCGCCGCACTCGTGACAGGGAGTGATGCGCATAAATGTCTCATACTCTGCCTTGGTCACCTCGGACCCTGTCTCTCTGTACCGGCGCTCCACGCTTTTGACCAGTCCCTCAAAAGCCACATCATAAATCCCTTCCCCTCTCTGTCCCCTGTAGTGCACTTTCACTTCTTTTCCATTGGTTCCGTAGATGAGGATATCATGTATTTTCTTGGGATAATCTTTAAAGGGCGTACTCAATGAGAATTTGTACTCTTTGGCCAGGGCTTCCAGAATGGCCCGTGTATAGCTTCCTTTGTCCGTGCAGGACTGCCACCCCAGCACCGCAATAGCCCCCTGGTCAATGCTCAGCGACTTATCCGGGATCATCAGATCCTCGTCAAATTCCATCTTGTAGCCCAGGCCATAGCACTCCGGGCAGGCGCCGAATGGGTTGTTGAAGGAAAAGCTGCGGGGCTCGATCTCGTCAATGCTGATCCCGCAGTCCGGGCAGGAAAAGCTCTGGCTGAAATTCATAGGTTCCCCGCCGATCACGTCCACCACGAGAAGTCCTTCTGCCAGGTGCAGCACGCTCTCCACAGAGTCTGTGAGGCGCTTCTCGATCCCCGGTTTGACCACCAGCCTGTCCACAATAATTTCTATATTGTGCTTGATATTCTTATCCAGGACAATGTCTTCCGATAGTTCGTACATATTACCGTCCACCCGGACGCGCACATAGCCGCTTTTCTTGGCCCTCTCAAAGAGTTTTGCATGAGTTCCCTTGCGGCCTCGCACCACCGGCGCCAGGAGCTGGATCTTTGTCCGCTCCGGCAATTCCATGATCTGGTCCACCATCTGGTCCACTGTCTGTTTCCGGATCTCCCTGCCGCACTTAGGACAGTGGGGAATGCCCACTCTGGCATAGAGAAGGCGGAAATAGTCATAGATTTCTGTCACTGTCCCTACCGTAGATCTGGGATTCCTGTTTGTGGACTTCTGGTCAATGGAAATAGCCGGGGGAAGTCCTTCTATACTCTCCACATTCGGCTTTTCCATCTGCCCCAGGAATTGTCTCGCATAGGAAGACAACGATTCCATGTACCTTCTCTGCCCCTCTGCGTAGATGGTGTCAAAGGCCAGAGAAGATTTACCCGACCCGGAAAGTCCTGTCAGCACCACCAGCTCATCTCTGGGGATATCCAGATTTATATTTTTCAGATTGTGCTCATTGGCACCTCTGATCTTAATATACTTTGTGCCGCTTTTTGCTGCCATATTGTTTCTCCTTATCTTATGCTCTGCTCACAGGCGATATTTTATACATACTTTTATTCATCGTCCATATCCTGAAGCTGCTTTTTCAGCTCAGTCATCTTGTCACGCAGCTCTGCTGCCGCCTCGAAATTCAGATCCGCGGCTGCCCTGCGCATCTGCTTTTCCAGCTCTTTGATCAGCTTCTCCAGTTCTTTCCTGCTCATGGACTCCGGATCTTTCTCCATGCGCATCTCCTCTGCCGCTACCTTCTTTGAGATGCTGATCAGATCCCGAACTGATTTCTGGATGGTAGTAGGCGTAATGCCGTGTTCTTCGTTGTAAGCCATCTGGATCTGGCGCCTTCTCTGGGTCTCATCCATGGCCTGGCGCATCGAGTCTGTGATCGTGTCTGCATACATGATCACATGGCCCTGCGCATTTCTGGCAGCCCGCCCGATGGTCTGAATGAGAGATGTCTCGGATCGAAGGAAGCCTTCTTTGTCCGCATCCAGGATTGCAACCAGTGTGATCTCCGGTATGTCCAGTCCTTCTCTCAGAAGATTGATGCCCACAAGCACGTCAAAGACATCCAGACGCATATCCCGAACAATCTCTGTTCTCTCCAGCGTGTCAATATCTGAATGGAGATACCGCACCCGTATCCCCAGCTCTTTCATATAGTCCGTCAGATCCTCCGCCATCCGTTTAGTCAGCGTGGTGATCAGGATCTTGTTCTTTTTCTCAATTTCTTTCTTAACCTCAGCCACCAGGTCATCAATCTGGCCTTCCACAGGGCGCACTTCCACCTCAGGATCCAGCAGCCCGGTAGGACGGATCACCTGTTCCGCCCGCAGAAGCTCATGGTCTGCCTCGTACTCTCCCGGTGTGGCAGACACGAACATGATCTGGTCGATCCGCTCCTCAAACTCATTAAAACTTAAAGGCCTGTTGTCCAGCGCTGAAGGAAGACGGAACCCGTACTCCACAAGGGTCCGCTTCCTGGACTGATCGCCGTGATACATGGCCCCGATCTGGGGAATGGTCTTGTGGGACTCGTCGATGATGATCAGGAAATCATCTTTAAAGAAATCCATCAGTGTGTAGGGCGGCTGTCCCGGTGCCAGCCCGGACAGATGCCTGGAATAGTTCTCGATACCGGAGCAAAATCCTGTCTCCTTGAGCATCTCCACATCAAAATTGGTCCTCTCCGCGATCCTCTGAGCCTCCAGCAGCTTGTCCTCGCTCTTAAAATACTGAACTCGTTCTTCCAGCTCTTTTTCAATGGCATCCGCAGCCCGCCGGATCTGCTCCGCCGGCACTACATAGTGGGACGCCGGAAAGATGGCCACATGCTCCAGCTCCCCTTTGATCTCTCCTGTGAGCACGTCGATCTGAGTGATGCGGTCAATCTCATCTCCAAAGAATTCCACCCTCACAGCTGTATCCGCCTCGTTGGCCGGAATGATCTCCAGCACGTCGCCCCGCACCCGGAACGTACCTCTCTTGAAATCCATCTCATTCCTCTCGTATTGGATATCAATGAGCTGCCGCAGCACCTCATCCCGATCCTTCTCCATTCCCGGCCGCAGGGAAACCATCATCTTCTCAAAGTTCTGAGGCTCGCCCAGGCCGTAGATACAGGACACGCTGGCCACCACGATCACGTCTTTTCTCTCCACCAGGGAAGCGGTGGCCGACAGCCGCAGCTTATCGATCTCCTCGTTGATGGAGGAGTCCTTGGCGATGTAGGTGTCCGATGAGGGGACGTAGGCCTCCGGCTGGTAGTAGTCGTAGTAGGAGACAAAATACTCCACTGCGTTATCAGGGAACATCTCCTTGAATTCTCCGTACAACTGAGCGGCCAGTGTTTTATTGTGGGCGATGACCAGCGTCGGCTTGTTCAATGCCTGGATTACGTTGGCCATGGTGAAAGTCTTCCCGGAACCCGTAACCCCCAGTAAAGTCTGGCATTGATTGCCTTCCCGGAACCCTTTTACAAGCGCCTCGATCGCCTGCGGCTGGTCGCCGGTAGGCTGATACGGGGCCTCCAATTTAAATATTTTTTCTTCACTCATAACTTGTTCTCCTGATTATATTCTGAGTTTTTAAGCGTTATTTACACGAATTTTTCGTGTAAGCAACCACTAAAATATAAGTACATCTCAACGAGCACGTATTTTGTCGCAAAACCATTAACGTTGTTTTGAGAACAAATGTTCCCCATTATTCTATCTTATATTATATCTGGTGTCAATTCTGCTTTTATAGGTTGTTCCGTATTATTTTTTCCCGCTTTCTGTTACACGAAAAATATATTTTTCGGACATAAAAATCAACTGATCTGCTAATCAGACTAAAGCTTCATCTTTCCATAGTGTCTTTCTATGTCTTTTAGTGTCCTCTTTTCAAATAAATGTCGTGTACAATAAAAACATTTTGCGATATGATAAAAATGAGTATAAGAGGTCTTTTTACTATTTGTATTAAAAATATAGCAAAGGATAGATTGTAAGTTATGAAAAACTTTAAAAATTTTATTTCCAAACACTGGATCGGTTGTTGGATATCTGCAAGCGTACTATTTACCCTCATCATCCACTTTTTATTTTCCTTTCAAGCTCCAAATGACTTTTTAACGGCAAAGTGGGATGCAGGAGATCTTCTTGCTTATGCAAGCACCGTTACTCTTGGATTTCTTGCGATATGGCAAAACAAAAAGAAGAAAATGATATTGCTCAGGATCGATTAGAAAAAATCAGTCTACGGGCAAACGAATTAAATATTGTAAACAAAATCATTGAATATGAATCCAATAGGCTATCCAAGCTTCAAACAACAATGGATGCATTTACCACATCCTGTGATCCTCAAACATTTGGTTTGATAATTGGGAAGAATGTAGAAAATCCCCCTGCTTTTGTTATAGATTTAACTGAACTTGAAAAGCAAATAGATGCCTCATTTTTTGAGTTAGCAAGATTATTCAGAATCGATAATAGACTTAAACATAATGACAAGCATCCTTTAAAATTAGCGTATGTTGCTTTATATCGTTATGCCAAAAAAAGTATTGTAAATTTACGGCAAATGGGGATTAGTTATAGTAGCAAGGAAGAAGCAACCGTAATACTTGCCACATTAGGGAAACTAAGAGACGATTTCATAAAAGAACGCGAACAGTATCTGTCAACCCAGGAAAAGCACTTAAAACATCTTTTATTTGAGGAATTGTCTTTAGAAGAAATTCGCAACTATTACACATATAATGAGGATACGCAATGAGAGTTTTAGATTTAGATATGGATTATTTCTTAGAATGTGTTCCTTCTGGTATTGGAGAATCGCAAATATATCGCCTTCCTGAACAAGACTATGCACATGAAGTATGGGATAATAAACGAATCCGTTATTTTTTTGAAAAGAACCTCGGATTATCCAAAAGCAATAAAATAAATGGACGAATTATTGTAGGTCATAATGAGGCCATTACCTTCTGGAAAGAACTAATAAAAAAAGGAAAATTGATTACTCCTTTTGAAGTTGTCCATATAGATTCCCATGCTGATTTAGGATTAGGCTACTCCTCTTGGAAGTATATTTTAAATACCTTATTACAATATCCTGTTGAAGACCGACCACAACATAATCAATATATAGATCGTTTCGGGAAAATGAGTCAAGAAGGTATCGGAGATTATCTGCTCTTTGCTATTGCATACCGTTGGATTTCTAAGCTCACATATTGTGCCAATCCTAATGGCGATAAAAATGATTACCTATGGGATATTTTAAAAGATTTACATGAAAATGGCATCTGGGATGATCCTGTAAAAAATCCCATTCAACTTGTCTATAACCCTAATATGGACTTTCCTAGCTACAATGACTCTGTTGATGACAAGAAAAAATATCTGGATGCCGGAATAAAAGAGCCCGAGGTTCCGATGACAATTATCCCAACAGTGAAAGACGTACAGTTTTCTGGGGATTTTGACTTTGCCTTATTAGCCCAATCACCAAACTATACACCTGCAAGTGCAGATTTTATTATGGATATTTTTAGAGAGTACATCGAAGAAATTTAAAAAATGTCTTTAAAGGCGCATCTCCGCCCCGGAAATGCGCTTTTCCCCTATTCTTCCCCTGCCAGTATAAAAGCCGTACACTGCTCCAAAGCCTTCCGGTGCAGCTTGTGCATATACCGCAGTTCATAATCCATTTCCATGGCGATCTTCTTCCAGGAATAAAAGCACAGATTTCGAAGCTCCAAAAGCGTCTGATATTCTAGGTTCTCTATGTCCCGGATACCCTATTTCTCGGATCCGTTACACCATTCTAATCCTTTAACAATTCTTCACTCAGTAGTTGTTGTATTTTTTCTCTATATTTTTGAATGGTCTCCACATTTCCCAGGACAATCTCATCAAATAATTTCGTTCCTGCTTTTTTCCTCAAAATCAGTTCTACGGGTTTGGGATTGTTTAACTCATTTCCCTTTAATAATGTTTTCGGTCTTGCTTTTTTAGATTCTGAAAATCCTAACGTACACATCCCATCAGCAGTTGCAAACGAACAGGAGACTTTGTTCTTTTTGAATTTTTCTTCCGTTTTTACTCCTGCTTTAAAGAGCTCCATCATATTCGGAAGAATTTGTATTTTCCTTCTCACAGTACCTTTTACCATTTTCTCATCTTGTCCGCTTTTGGCAAAGTCAAAATCAGATTCCTCCAGAACTCCTTGTAGGCATTTAAAATAAAATTCTTTAGGACTAAGAGTTGAATTAACCCCTGTTAAATGTTGAAAGTTATCTTCTCTCCCTGCCACGATATAAAAATCCTGTTCAACAAATGCTTCTGAGCAAATTAAGTATTCATAATCCACATAAACCTGTTTATATTGTATAGCAGCATTTATCATTTCCTCTCGAACACGTTCTTTAAAGCTTTTTTCAGACATTGTACTTTCCTTTCAAAGAAAAAAGGATGACCGCAGCCATCCTTTTTCTGATTTTTAGCAGTTTACTCTGTAATGGGAATGAGTTTTAGGTCTTCATCCCGACCGATGGAAACGGATTTAAAGTCGCCGTTCCGACTATTATACCCCACTTGGTAGGGAAACACCTTTTTGAATCGTCCACTAAGCAGGACCACTCTTCTTTGTATCTTTATTATACACAGCGTCTAATAAAAATGTCAAGCAGCAGTCCATACTTGTTTACATACCGAATCATTTATATCCCACACCATCGGCAAGTGGCAAAAAACTTGTTATACTTCTTGTACCCCGTCGTATAACAGACGGCAAGCATTTACTGCTATACATAGTACCGCAAAAACTCAAAAAAGTAAATCAGACTTTTTTGTATTTCAATCGCTATACTATGTACTTGTATTATATTACGCAATTAGCAGTTCTATGCTACTGCAATCTCATTACGAATTTTTCCTGCAAAAAGTCACAAAATCATTTTATCCGCCTGGTATCACCCAGTCCGTTTAGTATCATTCTGTCCACAAAATCTGGACTAAACAGCACGAAAAGACACTAAACACACCTCATTTTCCGCCTCCGGCACACTAGGAGACGAAATATTCTACGGCGTTGTTCGGGAAAAATTCCTTGAACTCGCCATAGAGCTGTGCCGCCAGGGTCTTATTGTGCGCGATGATCAGTGTAGGTTTATTTAGTTGCTGGATGACATTTGCCATCGTAAAGGTTTTTCCTGAACCAGTGACACCCAGAAGAGTCTGGCACTGGTTGCCTTCCTTAAAACCTCTGACTAGGTCGGCGATCGCCTGGGGCTGGTCGCCGGTGGGTTTGTATTCTGATATTAATTCGAAATGATCCATGATAAAAATAACCTCTATTTATAAATGATTAATCCACTCTATTTACAATCCAATAGCCATTTCTATTAGAACCTTTCCGTACTAGAGTACCTTCATTCTTCAATTCCTTAATGTCCGTTTGAATCTGCTTTCTGGTTAATTCTAATTCTTCTGTAAGCTCTGTTTGGGTCATTGTTGGATTCTCTGACAAAAGTTTTAGTATTGCCCGTTTTCTTCCAGCACCCTTTTTCAGCTCCTTTTCGGCTCCTTTTCGGCTCTTTTTGGGGCACCTCCTGGAATCCCTCGTGGATATAGAATCTGGAAATAAAATAACTTCTCGCCTCATCTGTCTCAAATTCAGGTTTAGGCGAACCATTCGCTTCTAACGCATACAATATTTTCTTAAATCCGGTATTTCTTCCCTCTGTCAAATGAAGCTCTTTCAGGAAATCACCAATTCTCCGATTTCTGTACCGCCGGTTGGATACATGGTATGACTTCAGTCCTTCCAATGTTACAGATCGGTCAGGTCCGGGAAAACTCACAATTTCTATTTTATCATTTCCCACTCTCACTTCTATTGGTTCACGCTCATCATAAGCTCGATGATATACCGCAATGCTTCCCTAAGTTGCTGATGAATGGGGCCTTTAAATGTCTGTTCTATAATATTATCTCCTCCTAGCCCTTCAGGAAATTGAACAACATCTATCTGCGTGTAAGGGAAAAACTTATCCGGCTCCATACTAAAAAACATCAGCCCTACATTTTTAGGTTTCGCATATTCCGGAAGATTACAGATTATGTTCATATCATTACACACTTCAACAAAGTCCCCTGTCTTTGACTTTTCGTACAAAGAACTTTTTACTTCTTTTAAATAGTTTTGGATAAGTGTAATGTTCAAATCAGAAATATCTGCCTGATGATTTACACGATCATCGAAAGGTATCCTGTTAGCAAGATTAAATAAGTCTTTTTCTTCATCATCTGACGGCTCCACTGTATTCGACATTTTTCGGATATAATGAATACGCTCTTTGTTATCTTTCACCATTGTCTTAGGTGAGGAATATGGTCTACTGTCTCCTCCCGGACACCACAGAACTATAAACTTTTTATTTTCATAATCCACCACTTCCGCTATTGGCATATATGCCGGTCTTATCAATTTACATTTTGCCAAAATACTTTTCTGGTAAAAATCTATTTTGTCTGCAGGTACTCCCTTAAGCGGGTAAACAGGACGCCCATTGTTTTCTTCCAATAATCTCGCTGTTTCTTTATCGCAAAAATGATTCAATTTATTTAAAACACTTTCTTTTCTCTCCTGTTATCACTGTATTCCACACTGCCTGCTCCATCTCTGGCTTAATGATATCATTTTCTGATGCTATAATACGACAAACTTCTATTTTATACAATTTATCTTCTTCTATTTTCCCCACTTTGGCTAATATACCTATATAATAGTGGACATTTTTTCTCTCTCCCGCTATTATAGCAGAATGCGAAAGCAAAGTACAGAACAAACATTCGGGTTTCAATAACTTATACTTATTCTTCCCTTTCACAGAAAAAAGGATGGCCGAATCCATCCTTTTTCTGTTTCTCATCAGTTTACTCCTCCATATACCACGCCGGGCAGGCAGCAATCTCCCCTTCCGATGTATACAGAATTCCGTTTGCACTGTAGTAATTGAGATTTCCGGCCTCTGCTTCAATGTACATCAGATTCGGCAGA
Organism: Claveliimonas monacensis; assembly: GCF_014982975.1. Taxonomy (GTDB): domain Bacteria; phylum Bacillota; class Clostridia; order Lachnospirales; family Lachnospiraceae; genus Claveliimonas; species Claveliimonas monacensis. Next base: position 190,386 of record NZ_JADCKL010000003.1, on the reverse strand, counting down.
CCGTCAAAAGCTCCCGGAGCAATATACCGGATATTGGCAGGAATATAGATCTCCACCACCTGGTCAGCCACATCCGCAAGGGCTCCCGCCTCGATTCCCGTACAGGCAGAATTGCTGGGCAAAACCAAAGTCCCATCCACTATGGCCAGATCTGGCGCGCAGGAAAGAATATGTCCTGCATCATCAGACACAAATCCTTCCAACTCTCTCCAGCCTGCGTACAGTTCCAGAACGTCTGTCCCCTCTTCCACTCCTTCAAAAGGCCTGGTACACGCCGCATCCAGATACCAGCCGTCAAACACCTTTCCAGGCCTCTGGGGAATACTCCAGTTCTCAGCTGAAAAGGCATTCGCCTGCTCTGTGACAGTCACCGCAGCCGGACTGCCTCCATTTCCATACAGGTGAATGGTCAGCATAGCCGGCAGGGCTCCGGCCTCTTCCTGCTCTTCCGCCAGATCCACCCCACCAGGGATCACAGATGCGATGGCACTGCTTTCTGCCGGGGCAATCACCGGTATAGCCGTGGACACTATGTCTGCCGTCCCCTCCCGTGTTCCCATGTCCGCGGCAGGAGCCGGGGTGGGCGCAGGGACAGCAGGAAAAATGCCTTTGGAAACTTCCGGCAAAGCCACTCCCAGCTCTCCTCCTGCTTCAGTCCGGCTCTGCGCAAAACCGCCAGACACGCTGTATCCAAATGCATCTGCACCGGAGTCCTCCAGACTTCCTGCTGCTGCACACAGCCAGACTCCAAACAAAAGAATTACCACTACTTTGCACAGCTTTTCCGCTACCCCCTCTACATTCCACATGTATCCGTATAATCTGATCATCTCATCCATATCTTCTGCACCTCATTCTCTTTTTTCTAATAAAATTATAAAGGGCAAAGAAAAGAAGAGAAAGTGGCGTACTGACACATTCGGCCGCACAATCTGTTTTTATCTATACTTTCCCGGACTCTTCTCTCATGGAAAACTCCATCTTAAAGGCCGTCTCCTTCTCCCGTCCACGTATAGCCGGTATGCTCTACAGTACATTCGATCTTCCCCCCGGCAGCCACAAAGTGCCTCCACATCTTTTTCTGCATTCTATTTAGTCCTCCAGACTTTCCTGTAAAATAAAAAAGGCAGAAACATTTCTGTTCCTACCTATTCATAGTAAAAAACTGCCTATAACTCTATATACTTAGTACAAAATGCAACCAACATCTTACCTCATGCATGTATGCCCGTCAATAGTTTTCTGAATTCTTCATTCAATCGCCGCTGCAAACTCAGCATTTTGTCCCTGCATTTCACTTCTGTCCGGAAGCTCTGAAGCAATGTCTACTGCCATCTGAAGCGCTCTGATGAGCCGCTTCATGGATGTAAGATCCGAGTTAAAATAGTAGTAATTTTTTGTTCCTTCCTTGCGCACGCTCAGGATACCGGCGGCCTTCAGGATCTGGAGATGATGGGACACCGCCGGTCTTGACAGATGTGTCTTTTCCGTAATGTCCCCCACACGCACGCCGCTGCAGTTTCCCATCTGCATCATCTCGATCATCAGATGCAGGCGGTTCTCATCGCCAACAGCCATGATAATATCCTTGCAGGCCACGAATTCTTCCGCCAGCTTTTTTATCTCTCTTTCACCTTTCATTAACCTACCCTCTTTCCGGTCGCTGCTTCAAAGTGGTATCTGACGATCCCAAGATCCATCTTTGCATAGAAACCAAAACCAGACACTTTTACAGATACATTGTCCCCGTTAAGCTCAAAAACAAATTTCTGCTGGTTCATGGCCGTCGGAGCAAGCATGACAGCGTCCATTCCTTTTTTGAACCAGTCGGGCATAGTTCCGCCTGTCTTTGTCACATCTGCAATCGGTTTACTTTTATGCGGGACGCCCTGATTTTTCCCATATCCCAGGGCGATCAGACACGCCTGCTTCTCTCCGGCTGTGATTTTGGCAGCACTTTTGCCGTGGGTCATCGCCACCCAGCAGGTATTTAACCCCAGCGACTGGGCGAGAAGGACCAGTCTTTCTCCATAGTAACCGCATGTTTCATCCAGGGCTGCTCCCTTAGGTCCGACAAGGGCAATGTAGTTCTGCACCCCTGTAAACTTGCCGTAGTGCGCCATCATGGAATCAAAGCACTTCGGCTCGTCAAAAAGGATCTGTATATGAAGGCCGCTTTCTTTATTGATCGCGTCAATTTCTTTCTGCAAAGCTTCTCTCTTCTCCGGTTCGATCTTCTTCTCCTCATACTGGCGTACACTGTGACGCTCTTCCATCATTTTAATAATATCCATCTTAAATCTTCCCTTCGTTTAATTGTTTAAACCGATTGTATCATATTGCGGGTCAAAAAGGGCTTTTGTAAAGAAAATCGAGATGGATATCCGGGATGGAAACGCACTGCTTTCCGGCACCTATTTATCTTTTTTCGAAAGCAGAGCCACCGCCTCTACATGTACAGTTCCCGGGAAGAGATCGATGCACCCGGCCCGCTCCACCTGGTACCCTCTGCCCTGCAGTGTCTCCAGGTCTCTGGCCAGGCTGGTGGGCTTGCAGGCAATATAGACCATCTTCTCCACGCCAAAGCCAATGATCTTCTCCAGGGCTTTCGGGTGTACGCCGTCCCGGGGCGGATCCAGGACAATGAGATCCGGCACTTCCCCCAGCTCGTCAATGACTTTCAGCACATCCCCAGCCCAGAAAGTACAGTTTTCAAGACCGTTCAGGCGGGCATTTTCCCGGGCTGCCTCCACAGCTTCCTCTACGATCTCCACGCCTGTAACCTTTCTGGCCACAGGCGCCAGGATCTGGGCAATGGTTCCGGTGCCGCTGTAGAGATCAAAGATGACCTTGTCTTTTGTATCTCCGATATAACTTCTGGCAGCCTCATACAGCACTTCCGCCCCCAGGGAATTGGTCTGGAAGAAGGAAAACGGGGTGATCTTAAACCGAAGGCCCAGAAGTTCCTCGTAAAAATAGTCCTGACCGTAGAGAACCTTGGTTCCCTCATCTTTCACCACATCAGCCAGGCTGTCATTGGAGGTGTGGAGTATGCCTGCAATGTGCCCTTTGATCTGCCCCTTCTTTTCAAGATCCAGCAGCCTGTCCGCCCAGGGGACAAGATCCAGGCTGTTCTGTGTGGTTGTCACAAGGTCGATGAGGATCTCGCCGGTCTTTGCCGCCTTGCGCACCAGGAGATGGCGGAAAAAGCCCTCATGGCGCATGCGGTGATAATAGGAAAGGCCTGTCTCCCGGGCAAAGACAAGGGTAGCCGACAGGACTGTACGGAAATCCTCGTCCACGATCTGGCACTCGCTGACATTCACAATATCATGAAAGCTCCCTCTTTTATGCATGCCGAGGGACATAGGTCCATCCTTGTATTCATCCCCGAATGTAAACTCCATCTTGTTCCGGTAGGCCTCTGTCAGGGGGCTGGCCTTGATCCCGTCCCACTGGTACTCCCTGCCGCCGCATTTCTTGATGGCTTCATCCAGCAGCCCCCTGACCTGGGACTCCTTCAGCTTCAGCTGCTCCTCATAGGGAAGAGTCTGGTAGGTACAGCCGCCGCACTGCCCAAAATGCGGACAGACGGATGGAATCTCAAGGGGAGATGGCTTCAGCACTTCCAGCACTCTTCCTTCCGCCCTGCCTTTTCGGATTTTATTAACAGAAATCCTGACCTCCTGCCCCGGAATGGCGTTTTTGACTGTCACAGTACGGTCCGCACCTTCCACCTTTACACGCCCTTTATTGGGGTAATCTATCTTTTCAACAGTTCCTTCCAGTATCTGTCCTTTTTTCATCTGCTCAAAACTCCTCTTATTCTTCTTCGCTTCCTGCCCATCCCCGGGCAAAAAGAAAGACAGAACATTGCGCTGTCCTGTCTCTTTCTTTTTGTCCCGATCTTATACCTGATCATCTTCGTTAAAGAAGTCGTCATCGAAATCATCGTCAAAATCTTCTTCGAAATCCTCCAGATAATCCGGGGTAAAGAAACAATATACTGCGTATGCGATTGCTGCCACTGCTGCGATAGCTCCAACAATCGCCAGCACCCAGAGCACTGTTCTGCATGTCTTGTCGTCCTCATCTTTTTTACGGATCAGTTCGTTCAGCTTTGAAGCTGCAATAATATCTTCTACCTTGCTCATATTTCCCACACATCCTTTCTTCAGTTTGTCCTGCAAGTATAATTCGTTGGCATTATTATAACACCTTCCGGTTCATATTACTACTTATTTTTGTAGGAAATTTTCTGATAAATCATTTTTTATTGTGCTGGACAGGTTATATTTTCTGCAATTTTGCAAACGCCGCAAACATCTTTTTTGTTCCGGCTTTGTCAAATTCCACCGTCACTTCGTAGTCCCGGCCGCCCTCCACGATAGCAGTCACAAGTCCCTCGCCAAATTTCACATGGCGCACCCGGTCTCCCACATCATAGCCCGGTCCGGTCCCCCCTGCCACTTTAAACTGCTGTACAGGTCTGGGGGAGGAAAATGCTTTTGTGTGAAACGCCTGCCTTGCCTGCTGCCAGGAAGACTGCCTGGAGGTCTCCTCCTCCTTCTCTTCCTTGTCAAACTTCATGCCTGTGGAGAGCAGGTCCATGGGGATCTCCTTCAAAAAGCGGGACATTTTGTTGTACTGGGTCTCTCCCCGCACCATCCGTCTTCTGGCACAGGTCAAAGTAAGCTGCTTCATAGCCCTCGTAATCCCCACGTAACAGAGGCGCCTCTCCTCCTCCAGCTCCTCCGGGCTGTCAGAGGTAATGGTCATATAGCTGGGGAATAGGCCGTCTTCCATTCCCGCCAGGTATACACGGGGAAATTCAAGCCCCTTGGCACTGTGCAGCGTCATAAGGACTACATAGTCACTGTCCTCATCCAGGCTGTCAATGTCCGCTACAAGGGCAACCTCCTCCAGAAAGCCCCCGAGAGTAGGTGCCTCGCCCCGCTCACGGCAGCTCTCCTCATAGTCCGCCGCCTTGTTTTTCAGCTCGTCGATGTTTTCGATCCTGGCCTCCGCCTCGATCTCTCCCTCTGTCTTCAGCTCTTCGATATATCCCGTCATCTCGATCACATCTTCCAGCAGCTCCAGAAGGCTCTTCTGATCTGCCTCCTGTCTGAAATGCTCTATAAGAGCTGCAAAGGACTCGATCTTTGCAAGGCCTCTGCCAATGCCGGGAATCAGATCCGCCGCCAGGACGGCCTCATAAAAACTGATCCCTCTTTGGAGGGCATACTCCTGTACCCGATTCACACTGGTCAGGCCGATCCCCCGCTTGGGAACATTGATGATCCGGCGCACAGCCAGATCATCTCTGGCATTGTCTATGGTTTTCAGATAGGCCAGAAGATCCTTGATCTCCTTTCTGGCGTAGAAGTTGACGCCCCCTACCAGTTTGTAGGGAATATTGGCTGAGACAAGCTTCTCCTCAAAAAGTCGGGACTGGGCGTTGGTCCGGTAGAGAACAGCATTGTCACTGTATGTACAGTCCCCTCTGTCCACGCCGCCGCGGATCTCGCCCACAATATACTCCGCCTCATCATACCCGGTGTCAAACTGCCTGAATTCTATCTTCTCCCCCTGACCGTTGTCTGTCCAGAGGGTCTTGTCCTTCCGTCCCCTGTTGTTGCGGATGACTGCATTGGCCGCATCCAGGATCGTGCTGGTGGACCGGTAATTCTGCTCCAGTTTGATGACCCTGGCATCCTCAAACACATTCTCAAAATTGAGGATATTCCGGATGTCCGCGCCCCGGAATTTGTAGATGGACTGATCGTCATCTCCCACCACACAGAGGTTTCTATACTTTGACGCCAGGGTGCTGACAAACTGGAACTGGACGTTGTTTGTATCCTGATACTCATCCACCATGATATAGCGGAAGCGCTCCTGGTAATAGTCCAGCACATCCGGCTGGGTCTTCAGAAGCTGCACGGCTTTTACAAGGAGATCGTCAAAATCAAGCGCGTTGTTGGCCTGCATCTGCTTTTCATACTCCTCATATACAGTGGCGATCTTCTGCCTGGAGAAATCTCCTTCTGCCCGGAGCCGGAACTCCTTTGGGGAGATCATCTCGTTCTTGGCGGCGGAGATAGCGGCCAGCAGATTCCTCTCCCGGTAGATCTTTGTGTCGATCTGCAGGTATTTGCAGATGTCTCTCATCAGCGTCTTCTGGTCATCTGTGTCGTAGATCGTAAAATTGGTGTCATAGCCCAGACGGTCTATGTGCCTGCGCAGGATGCGCACGCAGGTGGAGTGAAATGTGCTGACCCAGATGCTCTCTGAGCCAAACCCCACAATGTTATCCACCCTCTCGCGCATCTCCCCGGCCGCCTTGTTGGTGAAGGTGATGGCCAGGATATTCCAGGGATTTATCCCCTTCTCTTCAATCAGATAGGCGATCCTGTGGGTCAGGACCCGGGTCTTCCCCGATCCCGCTCCGGCCAGAATGAGAAGGGGGCCTTCTGTGTGATAGACAGCCTCCTGCTGCTGCTCATTTAATGTCTCATATATGCTCATGTTTTCTCCTTTAACTTTGGTGATACTCCCGTTTCGTTTTATCCGTAACTGATATCATACCACAGTTTCCATGAGCTTTCCAGATTCTTTTACCTCATCAGGTCCTGCATGCTTTTCAGGCTGATAACAAGTGTGGATGTATTGTGCAGCAGAGCAGATGTAGTAGGCTGGATCACGCCGGCCACGCCCAGGCAGATGAGCGCTGTATTGATTCCCACGATGGAGCGGTAATTCTTCTGGATCCGTCCCATAAGCAGGCTGCTCAGCTGTTTCAGTGTGACGATCTCGTAAAGATCATGGCCCTCGATGGTAATATCTGCGATCTCCCTGGCGATCTCTGCCCCGTCGCTGATGGCGATCCCGGCATCCGCTGCGGAGAGGGCCGGTGAATCGTTGATGCCGTCCCCGGTCATGACCACTTTGCGGCCTTTCCTTTTCTCCTCCTCCACAAACCTGGCTTTGTCCTCCGGCAGAACCTCTGCATAATACTGGTCCACTCCCACTCTCCTTGCAATGGCAGCGGCAGTTTTCTCGCTGTCCCCCGTCATCATAACGATCTTCTTAAATCCTGCTTTCCGCAGTCCCCGGATCACTTCCGGCGCTTCCTCCCGCAGGGGATCTTCTATGCAGATCACCGCGGCCAGCACATTGTCTATAGCCAGATAGAGGTGGGAATACGCCTCTGAGAGCTGCTGGAACTTTTCCTGAAATTCCGGAAGTATCCGGCATTTTTCATCCTCAAACACAAAATGATAACTGCCGATAACCACTTTTTTGTCTTTTATATAGGAAGAAATGCCGTGAGCCACTATGTAATTCACCTTTGAATGCATCTCCTCGTGGTCAAGCCCCTGCTTCTTCGCAGCTGTCACCACTGCCTTTGCCATGGAATGAGGGAAATGCTCCTCCAGGCAGGCGGCGATCCGCAGCATCTCCCGGGGTGTTCTCCCATTGAAAGTCACCACTTCCTTCACCGTAGGCTTCGCCTTCGTCAGCGTGCCTGTCTTATCAAACACAATGGTATCGGCCTCTGCCACTGCCTCCATAAATCGTCCGCCTTTGACCGTGATCCCGAAAGCGCCCGCCTCCCGAATGGCAGACAGAACAGCGATAGGCATGGCCAGCTTCAGCGCGCAGGAGAAATCGACCATAAGGACCGCCAGAGCTTTGGTCATATTTCTCGTGGTCAGCCAGGTAAGGATGGTGCCTGCAAGTGTATAGGGTACAAGGCGGTCCGCCAGGCTTTCGGCCTTGCTCTCAAGGCCGGATTTCATCTTCTCAGACTCCTCGATCATGGTGACGATCTTTTCAAATCTGGTGGAGCCGGACGTCTGCTTCACCTGCACAGTGATCTCCCCCTCCTCGAGCACGGTGCCCGCGTACACATAGCTGTCCTTCTCCTTTTTTACAGGCATGGACTCCCCGGTCATGGAAGCCTGGTTTACCATGGCTTCCCCGGAAGTCACAATACCGTCAAAGGGAATGACATTTCCCATATGTACCACCACTTCATCGCCGGTCCTGACAACTGAGGCAGGGACAAGCACTTCCTGCTCTTTTGTCTTCAGCCACACTTTTTTAACCTGCAGCGACATACTCCTGGCCAGATCTCCCACTGACTTTTTGTGCGTCCACTCTTCCAGTATCTCCCCGACTCCGAGCAGATACATGACAGAGCCCGCCGTGTCAAAATCTGCTCGCAGGACGGAGACTGCTATGGCCGCCGCATCCAGCACTTCCACCTCCAGTTTCCCTCTCGAGAGACTTTTCAGTCCTTTTGCAAGATACCTGACAGACCTGCACCCTGTGTAGGCAGCCCGGACCGGAAAGGGGAGAAATTTCTTGCCAAAATGGAACAGCGTCCTCCCGATCAGCTTCTCCCGGTAGATCCTGTTCAGCTCCCTCCCGGAATTTTCCAGCACATTGTCCGGCACATGTACATTTCTATACTGAAAAGACCGCAGAGCCCGGAGTATATCTTCTCTTTCCCCGCTATAGCACACCACCGCATCCCCCGTCTGTTCATAGACTCTGGCAGAGGTCACACCGGGCAGCGTCTCCAAAAAGTAGAGAAGTGTATCCGCCTCTTTGCAGGTCATCCGTCTCTGCTCCATATGCAGGCGGATGCGCCCTCTTATCTCGTGTCTGATCCTGTATTTCAACTTTGATCCCTCCATTTTTCATAAGGAGAAGGCGGAGCCATCTGTCGGTGGGGCTCCGCCTTCTCCTCTCTATTTCAGACTTCTCGGTCTTATGTTCTAGTTTTCTTCAGATGCAGCTTCTGCATCCTCCTGCACACAGGCCGCCTCTTCCTTTTCGCGGTCCTCATTGATCTGTTTTGCCTCAGCCAGGATATCTTCCGCATTTTCCTGCACAGTAGTCACTGTCGTCATAACGCTCTCCTTAGCTCGCAGAACAGCCGCTGTGCACTTTGTGTATACATTTTTCGCATCCTTGCTTGCAAGGATCTTTACGCCAGCGGTGCCAAACAGTACACCTCCCGCAAAAATCCCAAGGCCTTTGCCGCATTTTAAACATTTAGAAATCTCAAACATCTCTTCTGCCTCCTTATTTGTGTTTATAACCAGTATAGAACAGCATGACGCAGCAGAATGCCATCATCCATGCCCAGAATTTATGGGATTTCATCTTCATCACTCCCTTACCTTTGCTAATATACTGAGTTGATATAAATTATGATAGTTTTCAGGCAGCCAGTTAGTCAATTCTAAGTAGGATTAACGATAAAACTTATCACTTTCCCGGCTCTTCCGGCTCATAGACGATCCTTCTGCTGAGCACGCCGATCTCTTCCAGGGCATTCACCATGCGATATACAGTGGCAATCCCTATAGACTCATCCTCCTTTGACGCACGGTAAAAAATCTCCTTGCAGCTGGAGCAGCGATTCTCCATGATAATATCCAGAAGCTCCATGCGCTGCTTGGTGATCCTGCAGCCGTTGGCTTTCAATTTGGCAATAATACGTTCTTTTTCTTTGTCCACGCTGACTCCTCCTACAGCAAAGTAAGTACTAAGAGATGCCTGTCACATGATACCCGGCTTTTTCCACTGCACTCTTTAGAATGTCTTCATCAATCTGTCTGTCAAAGGCAATATTTGCCCTCCCCTTTACAGGGTCAACCTCTGCCCGGACTCCATCGATCTGATTCAGTGCCTGGGTCACAGCCACTGCGCAGTGCTGGCAGTGCATGCCCGATATCCTCATAGTCTTTCTGCCGATCACACGGCCATCCAGGTGCTTCTTCGGCATTTTACCGCCGCTTGGGCAGCTTCCTCCGGCGGGACATCCAATGCATTTTGCGCCGCTCTTTTTCGCCTTTACCATATATGCAACCGCAGCTGCGACGATCGCCGCAATGACGATCAGAGCAATGATATCTGCCATAATACTCCACACCCCATCCTTTCTTCCAGTTCTTAATATAGGCAGTGAACAAAGTCTAGTCAACTCTGTCCACTGCCTTTTTTGTCATCCGCAAGCTGATCATGCGGTGTGTAGGCTGTATTCTGCCGCAAACTCCTGGTCAGATTTGCGAATTCTCCATATAATGATCAGCGCGAACACAAGGACCGCGATCATTCCCGGAACAAAGGCTGTTCCAAGAGATCCGGTTGTAATGAGTGTGCCGATCTGGTATACGGCAAAAGCCACCGTGTAGCCTGTAGCCAGCTGAAGGCAGATGCCGCCAAACAGCCATTTTCCACTCTTCATCTCAGAGTTCATAGCACCGAGAGCCGCAAAGCAGGGCGGTGTGTAGAGATTGAACATCAGGTACGCCAGGGCTGCCACCTTGGTCAGTCCCATGATGGTGGCCACTTCGTTCCCGCTGCCCACCAGAGCCAGCTCGTCTGTGTCGATCAGGTTGGTAACGCCGTACACAACAGCAAGCGTTCCCACCACATTCTCTTTTGCGATAAATCCTGTAACGGCCGCGGCCGCAAGCTGCCACACACCAAATCCCAGGGGGATAAACAGGATAGAGATCGGATGCGCAATGCTGGCAAGGATTGAGGTGCTTTCTGCGCCCTCTGCCACAAGCTGGAACTGCCAGTTGAAGCTCTGCATGATCTGTACCACCGTATTGCACACCAGTATAATGGTTCCGGCTTTTATAATGTACGCTTTTCCGCGCTCAAGCATAGATACGCACGCTCTCTTTAAGCTGGGAAGTTTATACTCCGGAAGCTCGATGATAAAGAATGATTTACGGTATTTCTGTCCGGTGATCCTCTTTACGAGCAGGGCTCCCAGCAGAACCAGCACGATCCCTACCAGGTACATAGTAGCTGACACCCACCATGCGTCTGCGAAGAACGCTCCCGCGAACAGGGCAATGACGGGAATCTTGGCGCCGCAGGGCATGAAGGGCGTGAGCATAGCTGTTGTCCTGCGCTCCCTCTCATTTCGGATCGTTCTGGAAGCCATAACGCCCGGGATGGCACATCCGGTACCGATCACCATAGGGATGACCGATTTTCCGGAGAGCCCCACTCTCTTGAAGATGGGGTCCAGCACGACCGTGGCCCGGGCCATATAGCCGCAGTCCTCCAGAAGGGCGATGAGGAAATACATGACCATGACAAGAGGCAGGAAGCCGACTACCGCGCCGACACCGCCGATAATGCCGTCAACCAGGATGGCGTACAGCAGTGGATTGGCATTTTCCATCAGTCCACCGACCCACGCCTGGAACGTCTCGATCCAGGCCACCAGCCAGTCCGCGATCCATGTGCCAAGAGTTGTCTGTGATATGTAAAACACAAGGAAAATGATAGCCGCAAAGATCGGGATACCAATGATCTTGTGGGTGATCACACTGTCAATCTTATCCTGGAAATTCTTATCTTTTGTAAAGACCTTCCTCTGTTCTACCTGCTTGACGATGCCGCCCACAAACGCGAATCTCTTTCTGTCCGCAGCCTCCACCTCAGCTTTATCTTTCAGATCAATGTCTGCCTGCACATAGGGAGCATCCTGTCCCTTCCCCTTAAGAGCCGCAGCCTGGGCCAAAACTTCCTTCAGATCCTCATGTCCCGAGGCGGTGGATATAGTCTTGATGACCGGGCAACCCAGTTTCTCGGACAAAAGTTTTTCATCGATCTTTGTTCCCTTCTTTTCGGTGAGATCACTCTTGTTCAGCGCTACCACCACCGGAACGCCAAGCTCAAGCAGCTGCGTGGTGAAGAACAGGCTCCGGCTCAGGTTTGTGGCATCCACGATATTGATGATCGCATCGGGATGTTCATTTTTCACATACCCGCTCGTGATGCTCTCCTCCGAAGTAAACGGCGACATGGAATAGGCCCCCGGCAGGTCCACCGCGACCAGCTCCTCCGCTCCGTCGTAATAAGCCTTCCTGATAAGGCTCTCCTTTCGCTCCACCGTAACACCGGCCCAGTTTCCAACGCGCTCGTTCCTGCCTGTCAGCGCATTGTACATGGTTGTCTTTCCGCTGTTAGGATTTCCTGCAAAAGCAATTCTCATAGCACATTTCTCCTCCTTCATCTCTTATTCAATTAGAATTAACTAACTCTTGTGCAGAGACGGTGCGAAAACAGCCGCCCCTTTTATTTATATTGAAATAGCTTTCGCTAGATCAGTATCGATATTGTATCTGCCATCCTTGATGGAGACCACGCATCCTCCCCGCATCCGGGAGACTACAGTGATGGGCTCGCCGCTGTAGCAGCCGAGGGAAAACAGAAAGGCTTCCAGCTCATCGTCCTCCGTCGCGATACCCTTTACGATATATTCCCTGCCCTCTTCGGCTTCCAGCAAAGTCATCTTATCCTGCCTCCTCTATGAATAATTTTATTTATAGTATACAAGACTAACTTATTTTTGTCACTTCTAACATTTGATAGTTTAAACTAACTCGCTCTGTTTGTCAATTCTTTTCTAAAAGAAAAATATTATCTTCTCCGGAGCATACTTTATAACCATCATTTCCAGGTTTACTCCGGCCGCTTTTTTATGTTATACTGTAAAAAATAGGTCCTCCTTCCGGGCTGTCGGCAAGAAGGAAAAAAACTGAGGTGAAACTGATGAGTATAAACACAAATGAATCTTCTGAAAATTATCTGGAGACGATCCTGATCCTGAGCAAAAAGCACCCTGTTGTCCGCTCTGTAGATATTGCCACGGAACTGGATTTCAAAAAGTCCAGCGTCAGCGTTGCCATGAAAAAACTGCGGGAAAGCGGGCACATCCAGGTATCCCCGGAAGGCTACATTACATTGACAGAATCTGGCCGCGAAATAGCGGACTGTATCTATGAACGGCACCAGCTTATCTCCTCCTGGCTGATCCGCCTGGGTGTAACCCCGGATGTAGCCGTAGCGGACGCCTGCCGCATGGAGCATGTGATCAGCGCCGAGAGCTTTGAGGCCATCAAGCGACATATCAAATAGAGAATGAACGAACGATTAAAAAGGCGTAAAAAAGGATATGCACTGCTCATAAAGCAGATATATCCTTTTTATTATCTATTGTCCGTTTCCTTTTTCGCTCAAATAGCTCCTACTCTACTCTAAGAGCTGTCACCGGATCGCTCTTGGCCGCTTTCCTGGAAGGGATCAGTCCGCCAAGAAGAGTGAGGACGATACTCAGCGCAATGAGGATAAATGCCGGTAGAGGAGACAGCACAGCACTGATATCCTCTGTGCCGGCCAGATAGTGTATCAGCATGTTGCCCGGGATCAGAAGCAGCAGGCTCAAACCGATGCCGATCAGGCCCGCACATCCTCCTATGATAAAGGTCTCTGCATTGAACACCTGAGAGATGTTCCGCTTGGAAGCACCGATGGCCCGCAGGATACCGATCTCCTTCTTCCTTTCAAGGACACTGATGTAAGTGATGACACCGATCATAATGGAAGATACGATAAGGGAAATAGCCACAAAGGCAATGAGCACGTAGCTGATCACATTGACAATATCTGTCACAGAGCTCATCAGCGTTCCCATCATATCCGAGTAGGTGATGACCTGCTCCTCCTTCCCTTCTTCCTCCATGCGGCTGTTGTAGTCATCCAGGATCTTCACCACCTGATCCTTGCTCTCGAAATCCTTCGGATAGATGCTGATACCTGCAGGCTCATCAAAATCCGCGTAGCCCAGGGCAGTCAGGTTCCCATCGCAGGAGGCAGTCTCTGTGGACTGGAAGGACATGAGCAATTCCGCCAGCTCCGTCTCATCCATATTCATCTCAAAAGCATTCTGGAACGCCTCCGGATCAACGCTGAGGGCATTCTGTATATTATTACCGATCTGCGCTGCCGCCGTGCGCATAGCGCTCTCCATGCCGGATGTGATCTGTCCCATCATGGTCTGTACAGCCGCCGTGATCTGTCCCTCCAGCGCCTGGGCGGTCCCACTCTCCATGACAGAAGCCATATAACTCCGGACTGCGCCTGTAAGCTGCTGCTCCAGAGCCTCCGTGTCCAGCATACCGGCAAGCGCTGCTGTCATCAGCTGCCGGGCCTGCTCTGTCCCCAGATAAGCAAGGAAGCTCTCCTGTATCTTTGAGGGATCCGGCAGGTTATTTTGCGACGCATAGAGCTGATACCCTGCAGCCAGCTCGCTGGCAAGCTTCTGGAGCTGTTCCTCGGTAATGTCAATCTCTATACCAGATGAAAACACTTCCCCTGCCCAGCTCTCCAGGATCACCCGCGCCTCTTCTGTCTGCAGATAGACCATCAGGTATTCATCAAAGCGCTCACTGTCCGTCCATCCGTTTGCCTGGGCATACGCCCTGTATCCTTCCAGCACCCTTGTCAGCAGGTCCTGCAGCTGCTCTGCCGTGACAGTAGCCCCGCCGCCTGCCTGGATGATCTCCCGGATGTTTTCCTCCAGAATGGCCCGTGCCTCGTCCGTGTTCAGATAGGTGACAAAAGCTTCTCCAAGCTTTGTGTAATCTGTGGCAGGATTCTGGGAAGCATAGGCCTGATACCCATTCAGCAGACCTTCCGCCAGACTGCTGAGCTGTGCCGGTGTGACAGTAAAATCCATAGACTCGCCCAGCTCTGACAGGTCGAAACCATCCATGGCCGGCAGCTGCGCCTCTATGGCACTCAGGTCGATCATTTTGGACAGGTCCATCGTTCCTCCGCTCAAACTGTCCGACAGCCCCATAGAGCCGGAAAGCCCCTCCGTCATGGCAGAAGCGTCAAAGGAAAGGGCATTCTGCAGTTCTTCTGCATTGACAGTGAACATGGATTCCAGATCCAGCCCCTGGCTGCTCTCTTCTCCAAAGGGCTCGCCGGAGAACACATCGATATCCGGATTGGCGAGCTGCTGCTGGACGATCTGGCTGTCCTCGGCCTCCTCTACCAGGTGCTTTGTCAGGGCAGCCGGGTATCCGATACCGGACTGGAGCATCATGGCGTTGCCGTCCTCTGCAGGCTGCACGACGCCCACCACAGTCAGGTCCTCTCCGTTTTCTGCCAGATCCCGGATATACGACTGATCACCGGACCGGTCCGTCCACACCTGATACTGACTGTCATAGACATAGTAATCCGCACTGTTTACCAGTTTAAAGGTTGTTCCGATCATGTCATCGTAGGAGTAGGTTCCCACACTCTCCGGCGTGTCTACATCTTCTTCATTCAGAAACTGCTGGATCATCTCATCCAGTTCCAGGGGATCCCGCAGCCCCAGCGTGTAGAGCAGCATATCGCTGATGCTGCCCCCCTGGGTCAGGACTACCACACACTCATTGTAGTTTTCCGGCCATCTCCCTGCCTTCACGTCATACTGGCTCTCATAAAGGGAGGCGTTTTCCGGCATCTCGTAAAACACATCTGTGCTCATCATGGAGGACATCATACTGCTGGAACTGGAGGACGAGCCAAACCCGAGAGCGTCAAAAGAGTGGTCCGGGTTTACCTGGCGCACCTGGCTGTCGTTTATCTTATAGATCTGAGGCGTCACATTGTAGCTGTATTCCACTGCGTTTGTGTAGTCCTCAATACCGCTTTCACCGCTCTCAAAATACTCTTTCAGCGACTCCAGGTCATTGGAGTCCATCCTGGAAAACGTATCTGTCACCATCTGGATGACGTTCACCTCCCCGGACTCTCCCTGACCTCCAGCTCCCGTGTCCACCATAGAAGAGAGGTCAACTCCCGTGCTCTGGATCTCCAGCGGATACTCCGAGAGCGTCTCCTCCTCCATATTCTGGATATAATCATTGACCCCAGTAGAGAGGGCCAGTATAAGAGCAATACCGATGATGCCGATAGATCCCGCAAAAGAGGTAAGGATGGTGCGGGCCTTTTTCGTCCGCAGATTGTTGAAACTGAGAGACAGAGCCGTGAGAAATGACATGGATGTCTTCCCCAGATTTCTGTGCTCCGGCTCCTCCATTTTGCTCTCATCCACCTCATAGGGGTCTGAGTCTTCCTGGATCTTTCCGTCCCTGAGCCTCACAATGCGGGTCGCGTACTCCTGGGCCAGCTCCGGGTTGTGCGTCACCATGACCACAAGCCGGTCCTTTGCCACTTTCCGCAGCAGTTCCATAACCTGCACGCTTGTATCACTGTCCAGCGCGCCGGTGGGCTCATCTGCCAGCAGAATATCCGGATTATTGACCAGAGCCCTGGCAATGGCCACCCGCTGCATCTGCCCTCCTGACAACTGGTTCGGCTTTTTGTGCAGCTGCTCTCCCAGCCCCACCATAGCCAGGGCATCTGCTGCCCTCTGCCGCCGCTCTGCCTTGCCGATGCCGGATATGGTGAGAGCCAGCTCTACATTGGCCAGAATAGTCTGGTGCGCAATAAGGTTGTAACTCTGGAACACAAAACCGATAGTGTGATTGCGGTAGGAATCCCAGTCCCTGTCCTTATATTTTTTGGTTGACACGCATCCGATGACCAGGTCGCCGCTGTCGTATCGGTCCAGACCTCCAATAATATTCAGAAGCGTAGTCTTTCCTGATCCGCTCGGTCCCAGGATAGCCACAAATTCGTTGTCTCTTAAGTTCAGGCTTACATGGTCCAGCGCTTTCTGCACCAGACTCCCGGTCCTGTATTCTTTACAGATGTCTTTGATCTGAAGCATGAATCATCCCGTCTCCTTCTTTTCCGTAAATATTTATACGGTGATCTTATCGCTAAAGATCACCGTCTCTCCCCAGAAAAATAGACTTAAGGTAAATTATAATGAGCGTGTTTCCCAACGTCAATACATATGCCTGCATCATTTCGTCTCTGTTTTCTTTCCCAATCTTCTTCTCATAGAGATGAAAGCCCGGACGCGTTCCTTATGGGTTTGTAAAAAGCGTATAGAAACTGAAAATCCATAGGCAGAAAAAATATTATGGAATTTTTAAGAGGTTATCTCTGGCATTTTTCCCTCGCTCATGCTATACTTATTTCACAGATTTTTACGTAAACTTCTGAGTTTCCTGCTAACATTTCCCTTTAGGAGGTGAATACATATGTCAAATGATGAACTGCTCCGATATATAGCACAACATATGGTGACAAAAGAAGATATCCTGGACATGACTACCAGGGATGACCTGAAAACCCTTGAGGCTAAAATGGCTACCAAAGATGAGCTGAAAGCCCTTGAAGCCAAAGTTACTACCAAAGATGAGCTGAAGGCTCTTGAGGCTAAAATGGCTACCAAAGATGAACTGAAGGCTCTTGAAACCAGCGTAGCTGTCTGCTTTAAAAACTTTGAGGAAAAAATGGTGACGAAAGATGAACTTAGAGAGTCAGAGAATATGATACTCACTGAGGTAGACCGGATCCAGGAACGGGCAGAAGAACACTATACTGAACTGAGTACCCGCATCAGAAATCTGGAAAACAAAGTTGTCGTAAGGTCAGAGCAAAGCACCATCAATCTGCTGGTGGAAGTCGTTTCTACTTTAAAGACTGACGTCGAATATCTGAAAACCAAAATATCTTAGTTACCCCCATAATTGCATAATATAGATGCAGGAGGGCGGGAACAGAAGCCCGCCCTTTACAATCTGATCATTTTCTCCTTTATCTGCCCTGCGGCTCTTCCCGCTGGTATTCCAGTATATCGCCGGGCTGGCAGTCCAGCACATCACAGATAGCATCCAGAGTGGAAAAGCGGATCGCCTTCACCTTTCCAGTCTTTAAGTTGGACAGGTTTACATTGGAAATCCCCACTCTTTCCGACAGTTCGTTCAGAGACATTTTCCGGTCCGCCATGACCCTGTCAAGCCGAAGTATAATAGCCATCTCTTCCACCTCCTATCTGAATCTATATCGTTTGTTCCATTTCCTTCTGGTAGCCCACCCCGATCCGGAGGACATAGCCAAGGATCAGACACAGGAGGCCTATAACGAACGGGAAACCATCTATGGTAAAATACTCTCCAAATTGTATAAACAGTCCCATCTCAATGGTATACCCCTTTATAAACGGAAAAAGAAATGCCACCAGCATGAGTCCCGCTCCTGTTATATACATACCCAGACTTATCTCTCCTCCAAAAGGTCCTCTGCCTTTATGCATCCGCACAAGGATACAGATCAGTACCGCCGACCAGATCCATGCCAGCAGCGACACGGTCAGTCTCCACAGAAAAATATTTACCCCCATCTCACTCCACGCATTCCTGTCAAAAAGATCTGGCAGGTACATAAATACAGAAACAGACAAAACTACCACATAGAGCAGCGTGCACACAAGCAATACACGAAACCTTCTCCTGCCGCTGACCTTCGTTTCCCTGCTACAGTCCATCCTGATCTTCTCATCCATAAGATATTCCTCCTTCCCTTTCAGTTCTGCCTTGTAGTTATCTTTATTATAGCATTCCATTTATGTATTTCAACATATTTTTAATGATAAACATTAAATTATAATCGCAATACATAAAATCAACTGCTAAAATGGACGCAGAAAAGGCAGGCTGTCCGGGAATCCCCGCAGACAGTCCTGCCCAAAAGGAGAAAATGTTATCACTGATCTATCTTTTGATATTGAAAGCGCCAAATCCCGGATACACCGCAGCCCCTCCCAGTTCTTCCTCAATCCGCAGAAGCTGGTTGTACTTGGCCACACGCTCACTCCTGCTGGGAGCTCCCGTCTTGATCTGGCATGTATTCATAGCTACGGCCAAATCTGCGATAGTAGTATCCTCCGTCTCGCCGGAACGGTGGGAAGAGATGGCTGTATAGCCTGCCTTGTGAGCCATCTTGATAGCCTCAAGGGTCTCGGACACGGATCCGATCTGGTTCA
This sequence comes from Claveliimonas monacensis, assembly GCF_014982975.1. Lineage (GTDB taxonomy): Bacteria > Bacillota > Clostridia > Lachnospirales > Lachnospiraceae > Claveliimonas > Claveliimonas monacensis. The sequence goes on along the minus strand of NZ_JADCKL010000003.1, from coordinate 171,605 downwards.
GCTTGATGAGAATGGAATTTCCGCATCCAAGGTCAATTCCCTTTTTCAGACGTTCTGTGTTTGTTACAAAAAGGTCGTCACCCACAAGCTGTACTCTGTCGCCCAGCTCTCTTGTCATCATCTGCCAGCCTTCCCAGTCCTCCTCGTCAAGCCCATCCTCGATGGAGTAGATGGGATATTTGTCACAGAGATTTCTCCAGTGTTCCACCAGCTCTGCTGAGGTAAATCTCTTCCCGCATTTCGGAAGAACATACTCACCCTTTGTCCCACTCTTCCACTCGCTGGATGCCGCGTCCATGGCAAGGACAAAATCCCTGCCCGGTTCATATCCGGCTTTTTGCACTGCTTCCAGAATATACTCAATAGCCTCCTCATCACTTGCAAGATCCGGGGCGAATCCGCCCTCGTCCCCCACCGATGTGGCCAGTCCGTTCTCCTTCAGAAGAGCAGCCAGCGCGTGAAACACCTCCGTACACCAGCGCAGTCCTTCCCGAAAACCGGGTGCCCCCACCGGCATGATCATAAATTCCTGAACATCTACCGTGTTGGCCGCATGGGCACCGCCGTTCAGAATATTCATCATGGGAACCGGAAGACGGTTGCCTGCTGCCCCGCCCAGGAATTTATACAGAGGCAGATCCAAAGCGCAGGACGCCGCCCTGGCGCACGCAATGGAAACTGCCAGAACAGCGTTGGCTCCCAGGCTGGATTTGTCTTTTGTCCCGTCAGCCTCTATCATGGCCCTGTCCACTGCATAGATATCGGAAGCATCCATCCCCTTTAATGTATCGTTAATCACTGTATTAATATTTGCTACTGCCCTGGAGACGCCTTTCCCTCCGAACCTGCTCTTGTCTCCATCCCTCAGTTCCAGTGCCTCAAACTCTCCCGTGGACGCGCCGCTGGGTGCGGCCCCCCTTGCGATCGTGCCATCTGCCAGATGTACTTCGGCCTCCACGGTAGGATTTCCCCTTGAGTCAATGATCTCCCGGCCTTTTACCTTTTCAATTTCTAAAAAATCCATCGTTCCTTCTGTCCTTTCCCATGGGACTTCCCTTTGCCCTGCCTGCCAAGGAAAAGAGCAAAAGGAGTCATCCATGATTTATTCACACACAGTTAGCAAAAACTAACTATATGTATCGTACCAGAAAAAAGATGGATTACCAATCATTTATTTGAGAATTTCTCTCATTTATGTTGTATTTACTTTTCTACTAGTGAAAATAGTGCGCTCCTATGCGGATGCCATAGTTTCCATTTCCAAAAGAAAGACAGCCCTCTACCGGATCGCTGCCTGCCATAGCGTCCGCCGCAGCCTGCATAGCCGTCTGGGTGTAGCTGCCGTTTGCAAGAACCTGGTCCAGCCATCCTGTCATGGCCGGGCCAAACTGGCCGGACTGGTAGATCACTTCCCGGATGGAACCCGGATAAACGCCGCTGTTCACCCTGTTCAGGACAACCGCTCCTACAGCTACCTGCCCCTCATATGGCTGATTTCCAGCCTCGCAGAATATCAGGGCAGCCAGCAGTCTCTGATCTGCCTCCCTGGCCTGCCGGGCCGCCTCCTCAGCCGCCTTTCTGGCCTCTTCCGCCTGCCTTTCGGCTTCCGCCTGTGCTTTCAGCTCCTCTTTTCGCTGGATCTTCTTCTCCTCAGCGATCTGTCTGGCAGATGCTGTCATAGCCTGAGCGATCTCATCTGTAAGCACACTTTCATCTCCAGTGAGCATGCCTCCATCTCTCCCCTGGTCCGGCGACATAGCATAACTGGTAAATCCAGCTGTATAAAGCGTACATGCTGTCATAACAGCCGCAGCACAAAACAGCCTTTTTGTCCTCATTAAATTCATATACTCCTCCTGATCTCCTGCAATATTCTTACATTTATTTTATATTTATATGCATTTTATTTCGTGCATATTACGAATATTACAAAAATGTTACGCCGGCTATTCTACTATAAACTTTCCTCACTGTCAACTTTTTTATTTCTCCTCCCCAAACTGACGCTGGTTTCCCTGTAAAACTGCACAATATTTCTCCCAAAACACAGGAAGTTATGTTAGACTGGAATAAGAATTTTTACTTTCGGGAAAGGAAACCATTATGAAATTTGAAAATATTATATTTGATGTGGACGGAACTTTGTGGGATACCACCAAAACTGTAGCCGACTCCTGGAATTATGCGGTGGAGGTACTTGGTTATCCTCCCGCCGGCATCACAGGAGAGCAGCTGAAAAACGAATTCGGGAAGACAATGGACGTGATCGCACAGGATCTCTTTCCTCATCTTCCACTGGATCAAAGAGATATACTGATGGAAGCCTGCTGCAGATATGAAGACGAATTTCTGGAAGAACTGGAAGTGCCGCCCCTCTACCCGGGTATCCAGGAAACGATTGCCACTCTTTCTAAAGGCCATCGGCTCTTCATTGTCAGCAACTGCCAGAGCGGTTATATTGAACTCTTTCTCCGCAAGACCGGACTGGAAAAATATATCACCGACATCGAATGCTTCGGAAATACGAAAAAGACAAAGGGCGAAAACATCCGGCTTGTCATAGACAGAAATATCCCCGGCAGTACCTGCTATGTGGGAGATACTGCCGGGGATCAGACGGCTGCAGCCTACGCGGGCATTCCTTTTATCTTCGCCTCGTATGGATTTGGACAGGTGAACGAAGAAGATTCGTTTGCATCCATATCTTCTATACGGGAGCTGCCGGACCTTGTCAAATAATGGATATAACTGTCACAGCGCGCTGTGTATGATCAGGCTCCAAATGGGGATCGCAGCCATGGACAACATGGTGGTGAGCACCACACACTGCGTGGCAAATTCCTCATCTCCATGGTACTTCATGGCAAGGATCGCTGTGGTCGTACCAGCCGGCATGGCTGCCAGGGTCACAGAAACGCCGGCCACCACAGAATCGATGTTCGCCAGCCAGCATCCCGCAAACACAACGGCAGGGATAAAGGCCAGGCGGATGAAAGAATAAGCCACTGTGGTCCGGGTCAGGATATGACGCATATCCACATCTGTCAGGATCGTTCCGATCAGCATCATGGTGATGGCTGTAGTACACCCTCCCACATTTTCTATGGCAGAGCTCAAAAATCCCGGAAGCTGTACCTGGGTCACCATCAGTACAATGCCGATCTCTACTGCCACGATGCAGGGATGCTTCAGTACCTTTTTTACCACTTCTTTTTTGCTGGGGCACTCTGTAAAATAGGATACCCCTGCCGACCACATGACGATCCTCTGGGGGATCAGATACACAGAGGCATAGAGAAGACCAACCGAGCCGTACAGCCCTTCCGCCACCGGATTGCCAAGAAAACCCGCATTGGAGCAGACTGTGGCGTACTGCAGGACCATCCTTTTCTCCTTCGGCACCTTCCTGTAAAGTATTCCGCTGATAAAAGTGCAGAAAATCTGGATCAGGATAGAAATTATAAGGATCTCCACTCCTGACACAAACACAGAGTGGTCCATAGGCATGTAAAAGGCGGATATGATATTGCAGGGTAGGATCAGATCAATGACCAGATCCGTCAGCATGCCCTTCCCCTCTTTTGTAATAATGTTCATTTTTCTTAAGACGACCCCCACAGCCATGAGTAAAAACATCATAACCTGGAGGTCAAAAAGTCCGTCTATTTTCATTTATGCTCATCCCTTTTGCTGTAAATGACTCTGTTATGCTCTCCGTCATCCAGCACATGCACGCCGGGGAAACTCTGGATATACTGTTTGAACTGGGAGTATCCGTAATCTCTCACTTTAAAGTCCCCGAACTTGTTTCGGATCCTGTTCCCCAGAACACTCAGGAAAATGCCATGTTTTCCGCTGTCCCGGATCTGCTTCAGGATAAACTCCTCGATCCGCTCTTTTTTACTCTTGTCCTCAAAAAGCGTCACTGTGATCTGGGATCCGGACTGTATCAGTTTCAGCTTGGGGAAAGACTCAAGGAATCTGGACAGAAGGCTGTACCCATACCGCCGCACATCAAAATCCGGATACATCTTCACAAGGCGGCTTCCCACCTCACCCAGGCCGGTCTCCCTGTCATCATTCTGGTTTTCGGTAATAATCCGGATCACAGCCTCTTCAATCTGGCTTCTGGCCACCGCATCATTCTCGCTCATGCTGTCCTCCAGAAGGAGCTCCAGCACGGTAAAAATGTCACACGCCTTTCTGAAAGGCGCCGGCGTCTTATTTTCCCCCATTCCAATGACAGTCTTTCCGCTCTCCCTGAGCCGGCTGGCCAGCTTTGTGAAATCACTGTCGCTGGACACAAGGCAGAATCCCTCCAACTCACTTGTGTACAGCATGTCCATGGCGTCAATGATCATGGCCGAGTCCGTTGCATTCTTTCCGTGTGTGTAGCTGAACTGCTGGATCGGCGTAATGGAATTGTTGAGAAGCTCATCCTTCCACCCCGCATTGTTGGTGCTTGTCCAGTCTCCGTAAATTCTTTTATACGTTACGTTTCCATATTTTGAAAGCTCATCCAGTATAGGCTCAATGTATTTGGATGATACATTGTCCGCATCAATGAGCAGCGCAAATCTGTCTTCCATGCCTGTTACCTCCCCGTTGTTTTCCGTTCTGAATATGGCATTCTTATTTATTATAGCAGAATTTTCTGCCGGGATATAGTAAAGGCGGAAAGAAATGTGGAAAATATATTCAGAAAACATTTCCAAGCCGCTCTTGTCATCTGGTTTTTAATACTATATAATGGGGATATTGAGGTGGTGAAACTATGACAATTGATACAAAAGATATGCTGAACAGTATTCTGCAGAGTCTGTCACGGATTGACTACGTGAAACCTCAGGATATTCCAAATATTGATCTCTATATGGACCAGGTCACAACATTTATGGAGAGCCAGCTCGGCTCCACCCGCCGGTACAACGAGGACAAGATCCTGACAAAGACCATGATCAACAACTATGCAAAGAACAATCTTCTTCCCCCTCCGGTGAAAAAGAAATATTCTAAAGAGCATGTGCTGGTCCTGATCTTTATCTACTACTTTAAAAATATCCTTTCTATCCGGGATATTGAGACTCTGCTGAAGCCTCTCACAGAGAAGTACTTCCACAACGGAAAGGACTTTGACATCACTTCTGTGTATGAAGAAGTCTGCAGCCTGGAGAAATCCAGGATCGACCAGCTGGCTAAGGATATTGCTAAAATGTACAGCACTGCTTCCGATACCTTCCAGGACGCTCCGGAAGAAGACCGGGAGGCTCTGCAGCTTTTCTCTTTTATCTGCAGCCTTGCGTTTGATGTCTATGTAAAAAAACTTCTCATGGAAAAGCTGATCGACCAGCTCCCTGATCCGGAAGGGAAAAAGTAAAGAGCATAAAAAAGAAGATTGCACAGCGCAATCTTCTTTTTCATTTAGTCTTCTTTAGGATTAATCCTCTCAAATACCATGTCGTACCCGTCATTTCCATAATTCAGAGAACGGTTCACCCTGCTTATAGTTGCAGTGGATGCTCCGGTTTTATCTGCAATTTCCAGATAGGTCTTGTGCTCTCTGAGCATCTTTGCCACCTCAAACCTCTGAGACAGGGAAAGCAGCTCATTGATCGTGCAGATATCTTCAAAAAATATATAACACTCTTCTTTATCTTTCAGACTCAGTATGGCGCTAAAGAGATAGTCAACCGCCTCTGTCCTGATTTTTTTGCTCATATTTATTCTCTCCTCCGAAGTGAAATTCATTATGCGTATATTTTAGCACACTAAATTCATAAAGTCCATAGGCGGGCAGAATATTTTCCTCCATGCGCCCCATATACCGCATTCCCTGTTTCTCAGCGCCAGGCCCTGCGTTTCAGAACAGACAGCAGCTTCTCTAAAGACGTATTAGCCACCAGCTCTTCCGGGAAATCCGCCTCCAACAACAGACGCTGTGAATACTCTGTGTTCACAATATCCACATCCACATGTGCATCGCTGCCCAGGGTGACCATTGTACCATACTTTTTACAGCAGCGGAGCATTTCCAACGCATTTTCATAAGTATTTTCCCGGAAGCCTCCCGGCCGCAGAGAAGAATTGTTGATCTCCAGCAGAGTTCCCGTCTCCCTGGCAGTCCTGGCAAGAATATCGTAATCCGGCCCGTACCGCCCGTCATCAGGATGCCCGATAATGTCGATAACCTCCTTCTTCATAGCATTGACATAGGCTCTCGTGTTCTCCTCCTTCCCACTGGTCCTTCCGTAGCATGGAGGATGAATACTTGCCACTGCTATATCCAGAGAACGTATCGTATTCTCCGGCAAGTCCACCGTACCGTTTTCATCCAGGATATTCAGCTCTACGCCAAAGAGAAGGCGCAGATTCTCCATCTGTCTTGGGACTACCTTCAGATTTTGGAAATAGTAGAGTCCGCAGCTTCCGGGCATCTTCGGCGCATGCTCCGTAATAGCAAGTCCCTCAAGCCCTTTCCGCGCAGCCATAGAAGCCATTTCCCGGATTGTATTGTAGGCATGTCCGCTGGCAATGGTGTGGGTGTGGGTATCAATTTTAATTTCCATCTCTTCCTCCTTGTCATTTGCTGTCGCTTGTCTCTATTTTCTTCACTCTGATAAAGTATAAAATTCCTCTGTCCGGCAATTATTATAACGTAAACTATTTTATTTAGCAAATAGAGGAGGCCTCAGTTCTATGAAGAATGAGAAAAACAAAACTGTATCCACTTCAGAAAAAGACAGAGAAAACCAGTCCCTCATCGACTCCTATGACTACATGGCGGGCGCCGCGTCAGCCGGCGACTGTACCGGTCTGATCCCCGCCGCCCCGGTCTCCGAGGCAGAGCGAGAATCCTACCAGGACCTGTATGCCTATCAATATCGCCCGCCCAAATTTCCCCCAAAGGAAAAATAGAGAAACACATTCCTTGTTCCCGGCATATAGTAAGGAAAAAAGGACTGTATCACTATGGAAAATCAAACACTCGTCCCGGTAAGCGGTGTGATCCAGCGCATCACGCCTCTTTCCCAGGACTGCTGCTCCCTGCAGGTCTCCATTGTAAACAACAGCGGCGTATCCAATTTTATCGTCAGCCCCTCCACCTACGTTGTCCAGGAGATCCATCTGCGGGCCGGTATGCTGGTGACAGCTTTCTACGACAGCAATCTGGCCATTCCCCTCGTATATCCGCCAGAGTATCAGGCTGTGATCATCAGCCGCAAGAATTCTAACGAAACCATCTATGCCGGGTGGTTTGACGACAACCTTCTGGCTGTGGATCAGTCACTGAAACTGAATGTAGCTCCCTCTACTCAGATCATGACCTCCAACGGTCAGAGATTCAACTGCAGTCTGGGCGGACGGCTTCTCATTGTCTACTACTCCGCCACCACTATGAGCCTGCCGCCCCAGACCACGCCCAGGCGTATTATTGTGGTATGTTAGCACTTTTCCTCCTTCCGCATATACTAAACCACCAGAATTTTTAAGGAGGATATTATGAAAAAGCGTCTATTTAGCGCAATGCTGGCAGCCGTCCTGGCCTTATCTGTCCTGGCCGGCTGCTCAGCCAAGGAGAAGGAAGTCAGTTCTGACAGCGGCCAGACTGACGGCGACTCCAAAGAACTGACAAAGGTTGTACTGAACGAGGTAGCCCATTCTATTTTCTACGCCCCTATGTATGTCGCCATAGAGGAGGGCTACTTTGAAGAGGAGGGGGTACAGGTCGAACTGGTGAATGGTTTTGGCGCCGACAAGACGATGACCGCTGTCCTCTCCGGCGAGGCCGACATTGGTTTCATGGGATCCGAGGCCTCCATCTACACTTACAACGAGGGGGCAGAGGACTATGTTGTCAATTTTGCCCAGCTGACTCAGCGGGCAGGCAATTTCCTTGTAGCCCGGGAACCCATGAATGACTTTTCCTGGGAAGATCTGAAAGGCCATCTTGTTCTGGGCGGCCGCAAGGGCGGTATGCCGGAGATGGTATTCGAATATATCCTGCGCCAGAACGGCATAGATCCGCAGAAAGACCTGTCCATAGACCAGAGCATTGACTTTGGTTCCACCGCCGCAGCGTTTGCCGGGGGGCAGGGGGATTTTACTGTGGAATTCGAACCGGGAGCCACCAGCCTGGAGCAGGAGGGAAAAGGCTATGTAGTGGCGTCCCTGGGTACAGACAGCGGCTATGTCCCCTACACCGCATTCTCTGCGAAGAAAAGCTATATAGAGGAGAACCCGGACGTGATCCAGGGATTTACCAATGCTCTTCAAAAGGGAATGGACTATGTACAGAGCCATACGCCGGAAGAGATCGCCGGCATCATAGCTCCGCAGTTTGAGGAGACGGATCTGGATACGATCACCACGATCGTAACCCGCTACTACGACCAGGATACATGGGCTGACAATCTGGTCTTCTCAGAGGACAGTTTTGATCTGCTCCAGGATATTCTGGAAGACGCAGGCGAACTGGAAAAGAGGGCTCCCTACGAAGATCTCGTGACAACCGAATTTGCCCGGGAGGCAGCCAAATAGATATGTTACCCGGAAAGGGGCTGTCTCAAAACCTGGTGGACCATCCTGCTGTGCAGGCTGATCATATATATCGCTGTCCTGCCTGTGTCACTGCAGCGCAAGGGCAGCCGGGCAGGCAGCATCTTTTGATGCCCCTGCCCATTTTTTCGGATTTCTGAAGAAAACCTTATGACTTTATAAAGCTTCTGTGTCTTTGCTTGCATCGCCCGGGCATACATTATAGAATAGTCCTGTTATAAAGGAGGTATACATATGAACGGCAAATCATACAGTGACTTTTTCGATGACGACTTTGAGGTAATCTATGAGGAAGATCTGCCCGAGATCAATATAAATGACACCCGCACGAACAAGCTGGCAGACACTGACAGCCTGGAGGATTATGATCTCCTGGAGAATGAAGATCTTGAGGATGAGGATCCTGATGACGATGAGTACGATGACCGGCGCCGCAAAAAGCAGGGCAAAAAAGAGAGCGACTCCAGACAGAGCAAAAAAAGAGACCGGGACAGGCAGCAAGACAGGCGGGAAAAGTCCCGTTCCAGAAGCAGACACAATATCCTCTCCCCCGTAAAAAAGACAGCGCAGACAGGCGCTAAGGCCGCAGCGCGGCTCATACAGATGGTGTGTAAAATCGCATCCCTTGTGCTGATCGCAGTGATTACCTTTATTATGGGAGCTCACTTCCTGGAGGGGCTCTACACCTACGGAAATCCGGCCACAGCCCTGGCAGAGCGAAATTATACCATGGGAGCCTATGCAGCATTCGCCCTTTTTCTGCTGCTCTTTGAACTTATCTCCTTCCTGTGGGCGCTGACGGGTCCCCGGGTTGCCAGGGACGGGCGCCGCAGCTTCCAGAGTGATACAGGGAGGGGCATGTTCTCTTTCATTCTTATGGGTGCCGGCTCTGTCCTGGCCTACATCCTGGCAGGCTTCATCCCCGGATCTCCTACGCCCCTGACGGGGCTTAGGGGAGCTGTAGAAATCTACGGATCCCTCAGCTCCACGCTTCTCCCTCTGTGCATTGCAGGCGTCATAAGCTGTATACTTAGAAAGCTCTTTTCAAGGTAACACACAGGGGACTATATTTCTTCAAAATACTTTTCTCTCCATTTCCTTCCCGCTTCCCGGCCTCTCTCAGCCTCCTCCCGCAGAGTGGGCAGCCCCCTCATAGTCCGGCACAGACAAGTCCGGGCATTTTCACATTCAAACCTGTGTTCAGACATGCAAAAAGAGCGCTGGACCGGACAGCAATAGACCGGCTCAGCGCTCTGATAGGTTATATGTATGCGTTCTGTTCCAAAAGTAGTCGTCCAGAGCATTCAGATTTGCATCTGAATGCTCAATCTCCCTTGCATAGCGGTAAGACATCTGTATCAGCGCCGCCATATCAGCACTGGCTCCGTGAACATACCACTCCATCATCAGCAGTTCCTGTATCCACTCAACTGAGAAAAACGCCAGGCACACCTTGGCATGGACTGCGTCATCGTATACCGCGCCGCAGAAATAGGTGTAGATAAAAAACAGAGCCAGCCTTTCCAGACTTCTGTCCCACTCTTCCTTTCCCGGTCCGCAGCTGATCTGGCTCTCGCGGAAGCTGGCCCGTATCTTCTCATATTCCTCATCTCCTGCCATAAGAAGAAAAGTCTGCTCCTCTCCAAGCAGCTCTTCCCAGCAGGGATCCAGCCTCTCCAGCCCTTTCAGGATCTCCAGTTCTTCCAGCAGCATGGTGCGCCGGGTCAGGGCCCCGCGGTGCAGCAGCCACCTTTCGCCGGATGGAGGCGTCTGCTCTCCCTCCATACCAGCCTGTATCCATTCTTCCATACCAGAAAAGTCGCCTTCCTCCAGAAAGTCCTGTATCCCTCCTGCAAAGGCCAGACAGAAACGCTCCTTCTGCTCAAAAGTCACTTCCCGCTTTCCAAGCAGTGCATACAGAACCTCCCTTGCATCCACCAGTTTGGTATACAAGAGAAAGTCAAAGCCCTCCTCAAATGTTTCCTCCTCATCTGTGTCCTCTGCCACAAAAGAAAGGTCATCCGCAGCTTCCAGCATGATCCTGGCTGCCTCCGGGCAGGACAGGGAGAGGGAAAACTCCCTCACATTTTCAAACTCCTCCACATGTCTGGGATACTGCGTACATGTATGGCACAGCGCGTCTTCCCCTTTTTCTATATAGAGATCACACAGTCCCTCTTTGTTGAGCATAGCGCAGCGCCCCTCATGCTGACGGAAGGTGCCGTCATCCCAGGAGACAGACCGCTTCATCCGCACGCCGAACTCTCCGGAATAGTTCCTGTACTTCTGGAGAGACTCCTCATCGATGACGATCTGCCACCCCTCACAGCAGGAGGCGGGGCACTTCCCCGCCACACATCTGAAATCATCATAATAAACCGGTCTGATATATCTCATAGGCTGCTCCTGACATCAAATTTCCTGTAAGATCAGCGTATCTCCCTGATCTTCTTCCGAAGCGGCAGCACTTTTCCCGGCGCCACCGAGAGCTCATCTATCCCCATTTGTATAAATGTCTCCGTCATATTCGTGTCTGCTGCCAGATCGCCGCAGATACTGATATGTTTTCCCTCCAGGTGGACATTGTTGGTCACAATGCGTATCATTTTGACAAGCGCCGGGTGGTACGCGTTGTAGTATCCTGTCAGTTTTCGATTGGTGCGGTCCATAGCCAGGGTATACTGGGTCAGATCGTTTGTCCCAATGCTGAAAAAGTCCACTTCTCTTGCCAGCTCACCGCTGATCATAACCGCTGCCGGTGTCTCGATCATGACTCCCACTTTAATATTTTCATCAAAGGCCGTCTTCTCTTCCTTCAGTTCCGCCTTTGCCTTCTCCAGCACTTTTTTCGCACCTGCCACCTCCTCGACAGAGGTGATCATAGGAAACATGATCTGCAGATTTCCAAAAGCAGACGCCCGCAGGATAGCTCGCAGCTGGGTCTTGAACATCTCCTCTTTATCCAGAGAGATCCGGATCCCCCGGTATCCCATCATAGGATTGTTTTCTCCCGCGATCTCCATATTTTCGGGCAGCTTATCGCCGCCTAAGTCAGCGGTGCGCACAACAACCTTCTTTGTCCCCATGGCCTCCGCCGCCAGCTTGTACACCTGGAATTGCTGATCCTCCGTGGGCAGCTTTCCGGGAGACTCCATGTAGAGAAATTCGCTGCGGAAAAGACCGATACCGTTTGCGTCATTGCGCAGCACTCTCTCGATGTCCTCGCGGCTCCCAATGTTGGCACACACGTCAATTTTCTGGCCGCTCTGGGTAACATTCTCTTTTCCCTTCAGGCGCTCCAGCGTCTCCACTTTCTGGAGATTCTGCTGCTTTTTCTGCTTCATCTTCTCCATGGTGGTCTGGTCCGGCTCAATATACAGCTTTCCGTCAAACCCGTCTATAATGACCATTTTGCCCTCATAGTCTCTCTTGAGAGCCTCACCGATACCGATCACAGATGGAATGCCTTTTGTCCTGGCGAGCACCGCCGTGTGGGAGTTGATGGAGCCATACATTGTGACAAATCCCAGGACTTTTGTCTTGTCCAGCCTGGCAGCCTCGCTGGGATACAGATCTCTGGCCGCCATGATAAACGGCTCATCCATAAACATGCGGTCTTTCCGGCTCCTGGACAGTATGCGCAGGACGCGGGACGCCACATCCTGCACATCCGCCTCATGTCCCCGCACATAACTCTCCGGTCTGGCGGAGAAAACTTTCAGGAAATCCTCGACAGACTCCTTCACCGCATACTCCGCATTCAGCTTCTGATCTGTGATGATGCGCACCACCCGGTTGACAAACTCCTCGTCGTCCAGGACCATCTGCTGCATCTCAAAGATTGTGGCGTTGGCCTCACCCAGCTCACTGGCCGACTCTTCATAGAGTTCACGGATCTCCGCCGCTGTCTTCTTTCTCGCCTTCTGAAATCTGACCAGCTCTTTCTCAGCGTCCTCCACATAAATCTTGCGGATCTCCCGCTCCCCTCTGTTAAAAAACACAAGCCGGCCGATTACGATTCCTTCTGATACCTTTTTCCCTGTCAATGTAATCATATGATACTTCCTGCCCCTTTTTTGTTCTGTATGTCTTTTACTTTACACGCTGGGGCAGATCCAGTCAAGTGCCAGCCGCACCTTACGCCCCCTTACTCTTCAAAGAGTGCTGTGGACAGGTATCGCTCACCTGTGTCCGGCAGAAGCGCCACAATGGTCTTGCCCTGGAACCGGTCCTGGCCGGCAAGCTGAAGTGCCGCGTGGAGAGCTGCGCCGGATGAAATTCCCACCAGTACACCCTGACGCTTAGCCAGCAGCCGGGCCGCCTCGAAGGCCTCCTGTGTCTTCACTTTCATCACTTCACTGTAAACTTCCGTGTCCAGGATCTCCGGCACAAATCCTGCGCCGATTCCCTGGATCCCGTGGGGGCCCGGCCTGCCGCCTGAAAGCACCGGGGAATCCTCAGGCTCCACGGCAACGATGTGGATGTCCGGATTTTTCTCCTTCAAAAATCCGCCTGTCCCGGTAACCGTGCCTCCGGTTCCCACGCCTGCCACAAAGATATCTACTTTCCCATCTGTATCCTCCCAGATCTCTGGTCCGGTGGTCTCCCTGTGGGCTTTGGGATTGGCGGCATTTACGAACTGTCCCAGGACAACAGCTCCCTCCATGGACGCTGCCAGCTCCTCCGCCTTTGCGATGGCGCCTGACATGCCTTTTGCCCCCTCTGTCAGTACGATCTGTGCTCCGTAACTCTTAAGCAGCTTCCTTCTCTCCACGCTCATTGTTTCCGGCATGGTAAAAATCACCCGATAGCCCCGGGATGCCGCCACAGAGGCAAGCCCGATGCCTGTGTTTCCGCTGGTTGGCTCAATGAGCGTATCCCCCGGGCGGATCAGTCCTCTCTCCTCCGCATCCCGGATCATAAAGAGGGCTGCCCTGTCTTTTACGCTCCCTGCCGGATTGTAGGACTCCAGCTTTACAAGCACTCTGGCTTTGAGTTCTTGTTCTCTCTCCAGGTTTGCCACCTCCAGGAGGGGAGTCCTGCCGATCAGTTCCTCTACACTTTTATATATCTTTCCCATTGTCTGTTTCTCTCCTTTCTTGTCTCTTGGCACGTTTCTGTGCCCTGTTTGCCAGCCATCTTTCAGCTGCCATTCCGGACACTGCCTCTCAAAATATAATATATTGTTTTAGTAGGAATTTATTCTAAAAAGAAAATTGACTCACTAGCCATCTATCTCTACACGGGCCTCTTTTCCCTCCTTATCAGGATCAGCCCCCTTCCTGATCAGATCAGCCAGTGTCTTCTCCTCCAGAAGACAGGCTATCTGGCGGTCAATCTCTTCCCACAGAAGGGTGCGGACTGCTCCGCTGATCTTGTCATCCCTGCTGCCCTGATCCGCATTTGTAATGCAAAAAGGTCCCTCCAGCACTTCCAGTATTTCTCTGACTGTGATGCAGGACGGGTCCCGGGAAAGACTGTAGCCGCCCCCGGCCCCCTTTGTACTTTGGAGTATGCCGCTCCGGCGGAGCTGACCAAACACCTGCTCCAGATAATTCACAGACATTCTCTGTCTTGCGGCAATCGCCGTCAGAGGAACCGGGTGTTCCCTGACATTGGACGCCAGATCCACCAGAGCCCTGAGGCCATATCTCCCTTTTGTAGATATTTTCATCTCCTGCACCGCCTTATGATCTGTTTTTATTTCCTACCAATTCAATAAGTATTATATGGGTCTAGTTATACTATATCTGCGCTGTCCTGTCAATCCCTCTTTTTTCTTCCCGCTTTGTCTCTTCAAGAATATTGCCAACCGTCACCTGGTCCGCCGCATCCAGAATGCAGTCCCACATCTCCTGCCACAGAGGTCTGGTGGGGCAGGCATCGCAGTCCATCTGACAGTCCGTCTCCCCTGTCAGGCAGCCCACGGGAGCAAGCGGGCCTTCCACAGCCTGCAGCACCATTCTCGCCGTCAGCTGTTCCGGGGATACCAGGAGGCGGTACCCGCCTCTGGCCCCCCGCACGCTCTCCACAATGCCATTCTCTTTCAGCGCCTTTATGATCCTCTCCAGGTACTTTTCTGACAGTCCTCTGCGCCTTGCAATATTTCCCAGGCTCTCCTTTTGTTCTTCCCCTGCATGCAGAGCCAGGTCTGTCACAATCTCCATGGCGTAGACGCCCTTTGTCGATATCTTCATCTTACGCTCTGCCCCGCGGCTACTCTTTTCCGTTAAAGCAGTACGTACACACTTTACACGGCTCTATGCCGATGGAGGCAAGGAGATCGTCCAGCCGGTGATATCTGAGAGTTGTAAAATTCTGCTCCTGGCGGATCGCTTCGATCATCTGCGCGTAGCGGCAGGAATCTGGATCTGTGTACTCCTCCAGCACTTCCTTAGGACAGTTCTCCCCCTCTTTCTCCCGGATTACCCGCCTGGTGATCAGTTCCAGCTCCGATTTTGTCCGGGAAAAGTTGAGGTATTTGCAGCCGTACACAAGAGGCGGGCAAGCGGGCCGCACATGCACTTCCTTTGCACCACTCTTGTACAGGAACTCTGTGGTCTCCCGCAGCTGAGTTCCTCTGACAATGGAGTCGTCAATGAGGAGCAGCTTCTTATCCTCGATCAGCTCCCGCACCGGTATGAGCTTCATACGGGCAATGAGATTTCTCTGGCTCTGGTTCTGAGGCATGAATGAGCGGGGCCAAGTAGGCGTGTACTTGATAAAGGGCCGGGCATAGGGAATGCCGGACTCGTTGGAGTATCCGATGGCGTGGGCCACTCCGGAGTCAGGAACACCAGCCACGATATCCGGATGCACCGTTCCGCAGTCCCGCTTTGCCAGCATGCTTCCGCATCTGTATCTCATGGCCTCCACATTGACTCCCTCGTAGGAAGATGTCGGATAGCCGTAGTACACCCACAGGAAGGAGCAGATCTTCATCTTCTCTCCCGGCGGGAGCACCGTCTCCACACCCTCCGGCGTAATATAGGCGATCTCCCCGGGCCCCAGCTCCCTGTAATCGCTGTAGCCCAGATTGATATAGGCAAAACTCTCAAAGGAAATACAGTAAGCGCCCTCTTTTCTGCCCACTACAAGGGGTGTTCTCCCCATCAGATCCCTGGCCGCATAGATTCCGCCCTTTGTCATGATCAGCATGGTCAGAGAACCGTCGATGGTCTCCTGGGCATAGCGAATCCCCTCCGCAAAAGAACTCTTCCGGCAGATCAGGGACGCCACCAGCTCTGTGGCATTGATCATTCCTCCGCTCATCTCCTGAAAGTGGGAATGTCCTTCTCTGTATGCGTTGTCCAGGATATCGTCCAGGTTGTTGATCTTACCCACTGTAGCAATGGCAAAGCTGCCCAGATGGGACTGTATGAGAAGCGGCTGGGGCTCATAGTCCGAAATGCATCCGATCCCCAGATTTCCTTTCATCTCCTCCACATCTCTCTCAAACTTCGTGCGGAACGGAGAATTCTCTATATTGTGGATCGCCCTGCAGAATCCTTCCTTCCCGTGAGCAGCCATGCCGCCCCTTCTTGTTCCCAGATGAGAGTGGTAATCCACCCCGTAAAACAACTCCAGTATACAGTCCTTCTTGGACGCCACACCGAAAAGTCCTCCCATGTACTTTTCCTCCTTTATTCAGCATTCTTTTATCCAATACAGTTCCTTCAATAGATACTTTTTCATTATAAATGATTTGCCCCCTAGATACAAGCCGAATTGTACAGCTGAATATTTGTTTTATGGGAATTTTCTGTATATTTCTGTCATATCAATTGACTTTTTCAAAGATTTATGCTACGCTGTCAGAGTAAATTTACAGACAATTCTGTAGATTTATGAACCTTTTATTTTTTATTCAATTGGTATGGAGGTAGCATATGCACAAAGGTACTGTAAAGTGGTTCAACAACCAGAAAGGCTATGGCTTCATCTCAGACGAAGAAGGGAATGATATCTTCGTTCACTACTCCGGACTTCTGATGGATGGTTTCAAATCCCTCGAAGAAGGCCAGGCAGTAGAATTTGATGTGACCGAAGGTACAAAGGGACCGCAGGCTGTCAATGTTGTCAAGCTGTAACTGAAAAACATTAATCGGAATAAGATGTACCTTTTATTTATATAAACGGCAATTTCATTTAGATATTTAAAAGCAATACATGCGAATGCGATTAAACACTGTGTGAAACACAAGAACGCTGCCCGGGGCTCGGATTTCCATCCGTCTGCCCCGGGCAGCGTTTTATTCTGTCAGACTACTCGTCTGCTTCTTCCTCTTCCACAAGCCGCAGTCCCGCCGTGTCTGTCACCGGCAGAGAGAATATAATGGCCTTTGCCTTGGTATCCATACCGGCCTGCTGCATGACAGCCTGCATAATGGCGTTCTTATTCTCCGTCTTTGTCACGATCAGGATCAGCTCCTTCTCGGAGACAAGGGAAACCCCGAAGAATTTCTCCGCTCTCTTCATGCCGGTTCCCCTGGCGTGGAGTACAGTGCCGCCCGCAGCCCCAGCGCTCCTGGCCGCGGCCATCACCATCTCATTGTACCCCTGGTTTGCAATTACGATCAAAAGTTCATGTGCTGTATCCTTCAATACCGTCTCCTCACCTTTCTCAAAATTCTGGTTATCCAGAAGAAACAGAAGCTCTCTCTTCCCACCGATACTGCTGACAGGCACAGTAAAGGCAATGCCTGTCCCCGGGATATCGATCTTGAACTGCTGGCGCAGCCCTTTTTTCAGCGTCTTCCACACTTCTCCCGTCACAACGCTCAGGATCACTGTCTTCTCCGACTCCTCCAGCCCCAGGTAATCCAGCATCTCACTGTTTGCCGTTCCCCTTCCCAGAGTGACCATGTTGGCGTCCACATGGTTTGCCTGGTAAAACTCCAGAAAATCCACGGCCGCCTCTTTCCAGTCAGTGATCGTCACCATCATATATACTTCACTCATAATTCAGCCCTCTTTTACAATTCGATAATCGCGTCATCCGCGTACGCTTCCAGGGATGTAACCTGGCCTTCAGCCGCTGCCGCTTCCGCGTGTCCTGCCTGCAGTTTGTAGATCAGTCCGATCACCTGTATGGTGATCAGCGGTGTCATGGCAACCATGGCAACCACGCCGAAAGCGTCCGCCACGATATCCCCGCCCACGGAGGTACATGCCCCTATGGCAAAAGGCAGAAGAAAGGTGGCCGTCATGGGGCCGGAGGCCACTCCGCCCGAGTCAAAAGCCACAGCCGTAAAGATCTTCGGCACGAAAAACGACAGCACGATGGCCACCAGATAACCCGGTACAAGAAGGTAGAAAATGGAGATCCCTGTCAGCACACGCAGCATGGCAAGACCTACTGAGACAGCCACACTGATGGACAGACCCGTCTTCATGACGCCGCCTTCAATGGCTCCATCCGTCAGCTCCTCTACCTGCTTTGTCAGCACGTACACTGCCGGCTCGGCGATAACGATAAAGTAGCCGATCAGCATTCCGATCGGTATGATAATCCACTTGTAGGGCAGAGATGCGATCATCTGTCCGAGATAATTTCCTGCAGGCATAAATCCCACGTTCACTCCTGTCAGGAACAGCACTAAACCTATATACGTATAGAAAAGTCCCACCAGTATTTTGATCAGAGGACGTTTTTTCAATTTCAGTGAAAAAATCTGGAACAATCCGAAAAAAACAACGATTGGTAGAAGTGAAACTGCGATCTCTCCAAAATATTCCGGAAGTGCGTGTAAAAATAATTTTCCAAGCTCCACAGAGTTCTCTATCTGCGTGATGGAAGACATACTGTAGGCTCCCCCGTCCGTCTCATAGATCAGGCCCAGGATCAGCACCGCCAGGATGGGGCCTATGGAACAAAGAGCCACAAGTCCGAAACTGTCATCTGCTGCATGCCGGTCGCTTCGGATGGCAGATATACCGATACCCAGCGCCATGATAAAGGGAACTGTCATAGGTCCGGTGGTCACCCCGCCCGAGTCAAAAGCCACCGCAAGAAACTCCTTTGGCGTAAATGCCGCCAGGGCAAACACGATAATGTAGAAAAATACAAGCATGCGGGAAAGCGGAATACCAAACAGGATCCTCATAAAAGCCACCACAAGGAAGATCCCCACTCCGGTTGCCACAGCAAGGATAATGACCATATTAGGAACAGCCGGAACCTGCTCCGCCAGTACCTGCAGATCCGGTTCTGATACTGTAATGACAAATCCAAGGATGAACCCAAGGACAATCATCACCCACAATTTCTTTGAGCGGGTTATACTGCTTCCCACCCGCTCCCCCATGGGACTCATGGCCATCTCAGCCCCCAGGGTAAAAAACATCATTCCGATTACCAGCATCACTGCCCCGACAAGAAATTCCAGCATGATGTCCGGCGATATGGGAACGATGGCAAAGCAGAGGACCATCACGATCACGATGATGGGAAGCACCGCATTGACAGCCTCTTTCAGTTTTTCGTTCAGTCTTTCTTTCAGCCTTTCTCTTACTTCGGCTTTGTGAAATTCTTCTGAATAGGATGTGTTACTTCTGCTCAATAATCGTCTCCTTTCTTCTGTCTGGTCAAATAGCTAACTTTATTAGTAATTATACATGGAAAAGGCGGCCCTGTCAAATCTCTGACAGGGCCGCCGCCTATTTCACACCGCTTATACTTTCCGCCGCGCGGAGCACATGCCCCGCCAGCACCGAAGTTGTGACGCTGCCCACGCCCCGGGGCACCGGGCTGATAAAGGAAGCCTTCGGTTCCACTGCCTCGAAGTCCACATCGCCGCACAGATTGCCCTCTTCGTCCACGTTGATGCCCACGTCCAGGACAACCGCTCCCTCTCCTGTCATATCCGCTGTCACCATCTTTGCCTTTCCCGCAGCCGCCACCAGGATCTGGGCCTGCCGGCATGTGCCTGCCAGATCCGCCGTGCGGGTGTGGCAGGTGGTAACTGTGGCGTGGCGCTTCAGAAGCAGCATGGCCAGGGGCTTCCCCACCACCATACTCCGGCCTACAACCGTCACTTTCTTTCCTTCCGGGTCAATGCCGTAATGATCCAGCATCTCCATCACCGCCTCCGCTGTGCAGGGCGCGTAGCCGCTGTCATCTCCGGCAAAGACCTTTGCCATATTGACAGGACTCATGCAGTCCACATCCTTCACCGGGTCGATCATCTGTTTTAAAGGTTCCTCGTCCAGATGCCCGGGGAGAGGTCTGAACACAAGAATGCCGTGTACAGAAGTATCCCTGTTGAGCGCTTCCAGCGTCTCCTCCAGCTTTTTCTGGGAGACATCCTCCGGAAGCTCCACCACCTGGCTGGCCATCCCTGTCAGCTCCATGCGCTTCTTTGCGCCTCTCTCATAAGAAAGATCATCCGGCCGTGCTCCCACCCGCAGGATCGCCAGCTTCGGCATGACGCCTTTCTCCTTCATGGCTTCGGCCCTCTGTATCAGCCTTTCCTTCATGGCCTTTGCTACTTCTGTTCCCAACATGACTGTTCCCATTGTATGTCCCTCCTGTGTATGCCTGTCTCTGTCTGTTATCCGGGCGCCGCAGCCACCCGCTCCTTATCGCTCTATTTTACACTCTGAAGCACACTGTTGTAAATACGCTCTTTTTTCTCTCTCCCTGTCCGGATCAATTCCTCCGCCCGGGCATTCAGTTCCTCTGCCCGGATCCGGTCCTTCATAAGCCTGGTATTGATAAATACATTCAGGGAGGCACCCTCCAGCGCAGCCTGTGCAAAAAGGATCCCCACTCCCACATCGCTGCGGGCCAAGGTGCTGCCTTTTTCCCCCAGGACCTCCAGCAGATCCATGGAGGAAAGCACAGTCTCCATGATCTCCATAGGAACCACGCTGGCCTCATAGAGAGCGGACTCCATGACCTGCTCCCTGGCGGCCTTCTCCTCCTCTGTATTTTTCGGAAGTCCGTATGCTTTCGACAGGGGCTCGAAGGCCTGGGCATCCCGGTCCGTCAGCAGGACCAGCCTGTCACGGAGCTTCTCCATCTCCTCTCTGGCATCCAGGATCTCCTCCTCCACTTCCGCATATTTTTTCTTTCCCACAGTCAGATTTGCCACCATCATGCCAAGAGCAGCCCCGAAAGCTCCCACGGCAGCGCTGGCTCCTCCCCCTCCGGGCACAGGAGCCTTAGAAGAGAGCTCCTCAAGGAACTCTGTTGTCTTTCTCTCCAGCATCATCATTTTCTTCCTCCTTTTCCTGTTGTTCCTGCACCTGCCTTCACGGCAGACGCTCCCCAGGCATATAATCCGGATCAGACAGATAAAAGCAGGGAGAAACCGCTTTGATCTGTGCCGGATCAGCCTCTCCCTGCCCCTTCTGTCTCTGTGACAACCGTCCTCACACGGCTGCCTGTTCTCTATACATTGGCGCGGTACGCCTCGTCTGCGGTGTACACATCAAATCCGCTTCCTTTCAGAATATCAATGACTCTTCCCGGCTCATCGCTTTTGAGCACCGCCGCCGCATCGCTTCCGTTGGCAAAGGCGTACATATACTCAATGTTGACCTCGCCCTCCACAAGCTGATGCATGGCCTTTGAGAGAGAGCCTGTGGCGTGGGGCACACGAAGAGCCACCACATCCGTCAACATGGCTGTGATCCCCGCCTCCTTAAGGACCATTCTTCCCTTGTGGGGGTCAGAGACGATCATGCGGAGCATACCATATTCGGACGTGTCTGCCAGGCTGAGGGCCACAATGTTTACGCCGCCCCCTGCCAGCGCTGCCAGCACCTCGTCCAGACGTCCTTCCCTGTTCTCCAGAAATACGGATAACTGCTGTACTGTATTACTAATTCCCATGATATTCCCCTCCTTTTTACATCTGCCTGTTGTCGATGACGCGTTTTGCTTTGCCTTCGCTTCTCTGGATCGTCCTGGGCTCCACCAACTTCACCCGGACAGATACGCCAAGGGCCTGCTTCAGCACGGCTGCCACTTTGTTCTTCAGTTCGTCCAGCTTGCGGATCTCGTCGGAGAAATATCTCTCGTCCACTTCCACCATGACCGTGAGCACATCCATGTTGTTCTCCCTGTCCACGATCATCAGATAGTGCGGAGCCACGCCGCCGCCCATGGACAGAAGGGCTGACTCTACCTGGGTTGGGAATACGTTGACGCCTCGGATGACTTTCATATCGTCGGTACGGCCTGTGAACTTGTTGATCCTTGCCAGCGTTCTTCCACATTTGCACTTTCCGTGGTTAATGCTTGTAAGGTCCTTTGTGCGGTAGCGGATCAGCGGCATTCCTTCTTTGGAGAGAGTTGTGAACACCAGCTCGCCTGTCTCGCCGTCCGCGCAGGGCTCATAAGTTGCAGGGTTGATCAGCTCAGGATAGAAATGATCCTCATATACGTGAAGTCCCTCGTGATGGATACAGTCCAGGGCCACGCCGGGTCCTGTGATCTCACAGAGACCGTAAATATCAAAGCAGTTGATATGGAGGATATTCTCAATCTTCTTTCTCATCTCCTCCGTCCAGGGCTCTGCGCCGTGGATACCTGCTTTGAGCTGCATGTGATCCACAAGTCCCGCCTCCTGGATGGACTCCGCCAGGTAAAGGGCGTAGGAAGGTGTGCACGCGAAAGCAGTTGCGCCGAAATCCTCCATGCACATCATCTGTCTCTGGGTATTGCCTGCGGACATAGGAATTGCCATGGCTCCAAGCTGCATGGCGCCGTAATCCAGCCCCAGTCCTCCCGTGAACAGCCCGTACCCGTAACAGATATGAATGCGGTCCTCACTGGTGATGCCGGCCATGGTCAGGGCTCTGGCCACGCACTCGCCCCACACCTCCACGTCATACTTTGTGTAGGAGGCCAGGGTCAGCTTGCCTGTTGTGCCGGATGTACCCTGCACCCGGGCGATCTTTTCCTGGGGCACTGCCAGAAGACCGAAGGGATAATTGTCCCGCAGGTCCTCCTTTGTGGTGAAAGGCAGCTTTCCGATATCCTCAATTCCTCTAATATCGCCGGGCTCCACACCCTTCTGCTGCATTTTCTTCCGGTAGAAAGGTACGTTCTCATACACTCTCTTTACCTGTTTTACAAGTTTCTCGCTCTGCAGGGCGCTCATCTCATCCCTGCTCATACATTCGATCTTCGGATCTCTGATCCTTTCCTGCCAATTTTCTAATGATACTCCTGCCATTTTTTCTATACTCCTATTCTTAATTCTTCCGGTACAGCCAGGCCTACAGGTCTGACTCATCTACCATCTTCACATCTGCATCCTTAAGAATGGAAGCTGCTTTCTCATAATCGTCGGTGCTGAAAACCAGAACCGGAGCGCGTCCTTCGCGGATGACAAATGAATAAATGTAGCGCACATTTATACCGTTCTGCGCGAGTATTGCCAACATCTGATTGAGATTGCCTTTTTTGTCCTCAAGCTCCACGCCGATGACATCGGTAACCCGTACGACAAATCCCTTCTCAGTAAGATAACCCTTCGCCTCTGCTGGCTTATCGACTACGAGACGAAGGATACCAAACTCCGGAGTATCAAAAGACGCGACGGCCCGGATGTTGATATGCGCTTCTGTAAGTTTTGACGTAACTTCCATCAGGCTGCCCGGCTTATTCTCCACGAAAACTGATAGCTGCTTGATCATGCGACACCTCCTTTTTTCTGGTTCCTGTTTCTATATCATCTTGCAGTAAGGTGATATCCTGTGTCAAATGCTTTCTTATTGATCTCTATTGTCTTTGGCGGCACAGTCTTCTCAATGACGCTGTACCAGTCCTCTTTGCTGAAATCCATGTGCTGCGCGGCCACGCCCAGCACGATCAGATTGAACACCTTCGGATTGCCCAGCTTTCTGGACTCCTCCGTGGCGTTGACCGCATACACTTTGTGGTCCTTTCTGAGATCCTCCAGAATGCCCTCCGGGTAGGACGCATTGCCGATCACCACAGGCATAGGATCAATGCGCCAGTCGTTGACCACAAGGACGCCGTCCTTTTTGAGGAAGTGGGCATACCGCAGGGCCTCCAGCCTCTCAAAGGCAATGATGACGTCCGCCTGTCCTTCCTCCACGATGGGCTCCGCCACCTTGTCTCCGTAGCGCACAAAGGTAACCACGCTTCCGCCCCTCTGGGCCATGCCGTGTACCTCCGACAGCTTCACATCATAGCCTCCGGCAATGGCAAGCCCTCCCAGCACGCGGCTGGTGAGCAGTGTTCCCTGCCCGCCCACGCCTACGATCATAATATTTTTTACTGCCATTATCTGTCACCTTCCTTTACCAGTTCGATCGCCCCGAATTTGCACAGCGACTGGCACAGTCCGCATCCGGTGCACATCGTATCGTCAATATGGATGGTTCCGTCTTCGTTTCTCGTCATGGCCGGACATCCCGGCTTCATGCACATGCCGCACTTCTTGCATTTGTCCGCATGTACAGTGTAGAGAGGCTTCTTCTCCTTGGACAGGAGCACACAGGGGGTCTTTGTGATGATAACCGACACCTCGTCCCTTGCCACCTCTTCCCTGATGGCCTTCTCCAGAGTGTCAATGTCCAGAGCATTGATCTCCTGCACGTGCTTCACGCCCAGTGCCCGGCAAAGTCCCGGGATGTCGATGGCGTAGGTGGGGTCGCCCTGGAGCGTCTTGCCCGTGGCCGCGTGGTCCTGATGCCCTGTCATTCCGGTGGTGGAATTGTCCAGGATGATCACCGTTCCCGTGGCCTTGTTGTACATCATGTTCATGAGGGAATTGACACCTGTATGTAAAAATGTGGAGTCGCCGATGACGGCTACCCAGTTTTTAATATAGTCTTTGCCCTTCGCCTTTTCCATTCCGTGGAGAGTGGAAATGCTGGCGCCCATACAGACGGTGGTGTCCACCACGCTCAGCGGCGCTACCGCTCCCAGCGTATAGCATCCGATGTCGCCTGCCCCGTGTATCTTCAGCTTGTTCAGCACATAGTAGACGCTGCGGTGGGGACATCCCGGGCAGAGGATAGGCGGGCGTCCCGGCACCTGGGCCGGCGCATCAAGCTGCAGGTCCTCATGGAGGATGGCTTCCCTGAGCATATTGGCGCTGTACTCGCCCTGCACGGTAAAGATCTCCTTGCCGATGGCTTTAATGCCCCAGGACTTCACCTGCTCCTCGATCACCGGATCCAGCTCCTCCACGATATAGAGCGTTTCCACCTTTGACGCAAAGTCCTCGATCAGCTTTCTCGGCAGAGGATTGACCATGCCAAGTTTCAGCACGGATGCCTCCGGCAGCACTTCTTTTACATACTGGTAGGGAATACCGCTTGTGATGACGCCGATCTTCGTATCGTTCATCTCCACCCTGTTGATGGAAAGTGTGTTGGCTGCCTCAGCCAGCTCCTCCATCCGCCTCTCGATGACCACATGGCGCCCCTTCGCGTTGCCTGGCATCATGACGTTCTTGGCCGGGTCTCTCTCGTAGGGCTTATCCGGCACTTCCTCTCTCTCACACAGCTCTACCAGCCCCTGGGAGTGGGCCAGCCGGGTAGTGGTCCGGTACACGAAGGGCCGGTCAAACTGCTCGCTCAGGTCAAAGGCCAGCTTCATGAACTCCTTTGCCTCCGCGCTGTCGGAGGGCTCCAGCACCGGCAGGTGGGCCGCCCTTGCCACCATCCTTGTGTCCTGCTCGTTCTGGGAGCTGTAAAGTCCCGGATCGTCGGCCACCACGATGACAAGGCCCCCGTTCACTCCCATGTAGGAGACGGTGTAGGCCGGGTCTGCCGCCACGTTAAAGCCCACGTGCTTCATACAGGACATAGCTCTCGTCCCCGCTATGGAGGCGCCGATCGCCACCTCTGTGGCCACCTTCTCGTTGGGAGACCACTCGCAGTACAGGTCGTCTCTGTACTGTACAAGATATTCGCTTATCTCCGTGCTCGGCGTGCCCGGGTAGGCGGCTGACACCTTCACTCCCGCCTCGTAGGCACCTCTGGCAATGGCCTCATTGCCGAGCATGATCACTCTCTTTGACTCTGACATTTTACAGTCCATCCTTTCTCAAATCTGTCACTCTCTTTGCCTTTCCCTCAAACCGCTTCAGGGAGTAGGGAGCCACCAGTCTGATCTGGGTGGCAAGGCCGAGCTGGGACTTCAGTCCCTTCCTTATCTTCATCTCCAGCTCGCTGAGCTGGGAGTAGCTGTCAAGCAGCCTGTCGTCTACCAGTTCCACTGTAATAGTCATAACATCCAGGCGGTTCTTCCTCTCCACAAGGATCTCGTAGTGAGGACCGATCTCCGGGATCTGCAGCAGCACTTCCTCGATCTGGGTGGGGAACACATTGACGCCCCGGATGACAAGCATGTCGTCGGCACGCCCCGAGATATTCTCCATCCGCACTGTCGTCCTGCCGCACCTGCAGGGCTCATACATCAGCCTTGTGATATCCCCGGTGCGGTAGCGCACAAGGGGAAGGGCTTCTTTTCCAAGACAGGTGATGACCAGTTCCCCCTTCTCGCCGGGCGGAAGTACTTCCTCCGTCTCCGGGTCAATGATCTCCGGTATAAACCAGTCCTCATTGATATGCATGCCCGCAAGTTCCTGGCACTCTCCTGCCACGCCAGGCCCGCACAGCTCGCTCATGCCGTAGTTCTGGGTGCAGAAGAAACCCTCGCCCCACACTTTGTGCATCTCCTCCCGCATGGGCTCTGTCATGCCCTCGCCGCCGAAAAGGCCGATATGTACGTTTAAGTCTTTCTCCGGGTCCATCCCTTTTGCCCGGATTTCCTCTCCCAGATGGAGAGCGTAGGAGGGTGTCGCCACCAGAAGGGTCACACCCATATCCTTAAGGAACATGATCTGCTTCTTCGTGTTTCCCGACGACATGGGGATCACGGAAGCGCCGATCTTCTCCAGCCCTCCGTGAAGGCCAAGCGCCCCGGTAAATGTACCGTATCCGAAGGAGATCTGGGCCACATCGTCAGCCGTGGCGCCGCCCATGCAGGCAACCCGGGCCACATTGTTCAGCCACATCTCCAGGTCGTTCCTTGTATAGCCCACCACTGTAGGCTTTCCCGTGGTTCCCGAACTGGCGTGAAACCGCACCAGATCCTTTCTGTCCACGGCAAACAGGCCCATGGGATAATTATCTCTGAAATCCGCTTTATAGGTAAAGGGCAGCTTTGTCAGATCCCTCAGCGACTGAATGTCCTCCGGCTTCACCCCTGCCTCGTCCATCTTCTGACGGTAAGGAGCAACCTTCTCATAGATATATCGCACGGTCTCCTTCAGTTTCTTAAGCTGAATCTCTTCTATTTCGCTCCTTGACAGGGTCTCTTCCTTCGACCAGATCATGACTTTTCCTCCTTTTTCACGCTTTCGCGTCGTGCTTCCCTTAGTATAGCACATTACTTTCGCAAGTTAAAGCATTAATTTGCGAAAAATTTCAAAATTTATCTTTCAGGAAACGCCTGTCCGCTCTTCTTACAGGCTCCGGGCACTCTCCTCAAGCTGGCGCATGGCCTCCTTGATCTCCGCAAGCTGCGCTTCTGTCACTTTGTCCAGGCGGCACTTCATGGTCAGTTTGTTCAGCCTGTTCACATCCGCCTTCACCTGCTTCTTTGTCCCTCTGTCCAGCTCTTTTTTCTTCTCCTTCAGCTTCTGCTCTGTCTCTGCCATCAGACGCTGGGCGTCTCCCAGCACCTCCATCGCGTCTTTCCTTGTCTGGTCCTGTCCGGCGTAAACCTGCGCGTCCCGGATGGCCTGCTGGATCTCATCCTCAGACATACTGTCATTAGAAGTAATGGTGATGGACTGCTGCTTTCCTGTGTCCAGATCCCGGGCAGACACCTTCAGAATGCCGTTGGCGTCTATATCAAAGGTAACCTCGATCTGGGGAACCCCTGCCGGCGCCGCCTTGATGCCTTTCAGCTTAAATTTTCCGATGGTCTTGTTGTCCCTGGCCATGGGGCGTTCGCCCTGGAGCACGTGGATATCCACAGACCGCTGGTAGGGGGCTGCCGTGGAGAAAATCCTGGAATACCGGGTAGGAAGGGTACTGTTGCGCTCAATGAGACGGGTGGCCACACCTCCCACCGTCTCAATGGACAGACTCAGCGGCGTCACATCCAGAAGGAGCAGGTTCTTGTCCGTACCTGCCGCCACAAGGCTGTTGCCTTCCAGCGTACTTCCAAGAATAGCCGCTCCCTTGGCCACACATTCGTCCGGATTGATATTTCTGGAGGGCTCCTTACCTGTCAGCGCCCGCACTTTCTCCTGGACAGCCGGGATCCTGGTAGAACCTCCCACAAGAAGCACTCGTCCAAGCTCCGCAGGGGCGATGCCCGCGTCGCTGAGGGCACTGTGCACCGGCTGGGCAGTACGCTCAATGAGATCCTCTATGAGATCCTGGAACTGCCCTCTTGTAAAGGTCAGATCCATATGCAGCATCTCTCCCCTGTGCTGAGTCAGATAAGGCAGCATGATATGGGCGCTCTCAGATGCGGACAGCTCCTTCTTGGCCTGCTCAGCCGCCTCCCTCACCCGCTGCATGGCAGCGAAGTCCCGGGTGAGATCCGCTCCGTTTTCCTCTTTAAAACGGCGTACCAGCCACTGGGTGATCCGCTCGTCAAAATCATCCCCGCCCAGGTGATTGTCCCCTGCGGTGGCCAGAACTTCAATGACTCCCTCCCCGATCTCGATAATGGAGACATCAAAGGTGCCTCCGCCCAGATCGTACACCATAACCTTCTGGGGTTCCCCGTGGTTCAGCCCGTAAGACAGGGCTGCGCTTGTAGGCTCGTTGATGATACGCTTTACGTTAAGGCCCGCAATCCGCCCTGCATCCTTGGTGGCCTGCCGCTGGATGTTGTTAAAGTAGGCAGGCACTGTGATGACCGCCTCTGTCACCGGTGCCCCCAGGAAATCCTCCGCGTCTTTCTTAAGCTGCATCAGCACCATGGCGCTGATGGTCTGCGCCTTATAGTCTGTCCCGTCAATGCGGGTGCTCCACTCTGTGCCCATATGCCGTTTCACGGAACTGATGGTCCTCTCCGGATTGGTGGCCGCCTGGCGTCTGGCAGCCTCCCCCACCAGTCTCTCTCCCTTTTTGGTGAAAGCCACCACGCTGGGAGTGGTCATGCTGCCGGAGGCTCCCGGAATAATGACA
The DNA here is from genome assembly GCF_014982975.1 of Claveliimonas monacensis. GTDB lineage: Bacteria > Bacillota > Clostridia > Lachnospirales > Lachnospiraceae > Claveliimonas > Claveliimonas monacensis. The sequence goes on along the minus strand of NZ_JADCKL010000003.1, from coordinate 142,907 downwards.
GGCTCCCCATTTTCCGCGACAGACACACAACTGTTTGTGGTCCCAAGATCAATCCCAATTACTTTTCCCATAATTTCTATCTCCTTTCAACCTGTACGCATACAGAAATAATACATCTATCTTATCCTGTCCCGTCAGCACCTGCAGAACATGCAGAACAGCTGAGCCAGACACATTCCCTGGCAGAACCTGCCCATACTCTCCGCGTAATTCTGAAATTCTTCACTGTTCTGCCTGTACTCCGTACCCGACTGGCGCATAATGTCAAGCGTACGCCTGTAGAGAGGTTCTGACGGATCTTTCTCTATGGCTTTCTGGATCTGCTCCACCGCCAGCACCTGGTTGTTCAGACCATAATTGGCAAGGGCGCTCAGATAGAACCATCTGGCATCCCTGTACATACTCAGGATGCTGTTTAAAGTGTTGCTGGCATACTGGTACTGTCTCATATTGATAAAATCAATGGCCTGCCGGATATCGCCGCTGTCTCCCGGGCGGGGCTGGGGACGCTCCGGTTCCCTGCCGGCTCCCCCGAAGCCGAAGAAGTCATCAAAACTTCCAAATCCCCGGAAATCTCCGTACTCCTGCCATCCTCCGGCGTCTCCCCGCGTCTGTTCCTCCCGGGCTCTCTTCTTATATTTTTCCGGATTATTCAGCATATCATAGGCTTCATTTATCTCATTCATCTTCTCGGCAGCCTGGGGATCGTCGGGGTGAAGATCCGGGTGATACTCCTTGGCCCTGGCCCTGTATGCCTTTTTAATCTCCTCTTTTGTCGCGTCCCGGGATACGCCCAGCACCTTGTATGGATCGTCCACCATTATCTTTTCTGCTCCTTTCCCGGAAACTTTGCGTAATACTGTTGCCACACACCTCCGTACAGGATATGCCGCATCAAGGAAACATCCTGCACAAGAGGCAGCTTCTCGAAGATCCGCATGGCATTTCCCAGTGGTATTTCCATGATCTCCTTCATCTCTTCCGGCTTCTTACCCATGTAAAACAAAGGATTGTAGCTGCCCTTCTTCCCGTCTTTCTCATAGTCCATGGCCGCATCCATCAGATAGATAAATCTGCCGATCTCGTATCCAAGTGTACGCAGACTGTCGCTCCAGAAATCTTCCTCACAGACAAACAGTTCTGACAGCATTTTCCCCGAGCAGTTGATGGCCCTGTCAAAATCCCGGGCTGCCTTTTTCTCCACTTCCTCCAGTCCGGCGATCCCTTCGGCGACAGCCCTCCACTGCCTGGGATATTGTTTTTTCAGCTCCCCGCACTTTTTCTCCAGCATTCCCGCATACCAGCGCTGCAGATGCTTTCCCTCATCCTTCCAGTCGTCCCGGCATTTATAGTAGGACAGAATGATGGTCATATCTGCCGCTCTTTTCCTCCGGTTCATAGAGGGACGACAGAAGCAGGATCAGAAAAGCCATATCGTAGGAGAGGCACAGTCTCTCCACCTGCCCGTACCTCTCCTTCAGATTTCTGCACAGCCCGCAGTAGATACTCTGATATCTCTTCTGTTCCTCCTCACTCAGTTTCTCTTTTACACATCCGATATATCCGAACATAGACGCCTCCGATCTCCTCCGCTGACAGCCGTTCCCCTGCCGTAACACTGTTGTTTTTCCAAAGATTACTTAGCACATTTCTCCCGGCGTTTCAATAAAACCGCCAAAAAGTTAATAGAATTCGCAATCTTTTTATTTTTATCTCCCACCGGGCAGATGCCAAAAAGGCATCCCCGCAGGGATGCCTCTGTCTCTTTTTCATTCTTCGCTTCCTAATTTGTCCCGTCGTGGTATTTGCAGGTGTACTCTTCCAGTTCCACCTTCAGTACCTCCACGGCATTGACCCATTTTTCATCAAAATTATCAAAGTCTTTTCCGGTCTGGTGGCGCATCACTTTCTTCAAGCCATCCAGCTTTTCCTCGAAGGTTTTTAAAACCTGCACCTTTCCGGTGCCGATCAGACTGGCGTAGTAATAGCTGTGACTGCAGGGTTCCTCCGCTTCCATCAGTCCGTGGCGGCAGTCCAGCTCTACGCACACCTCCGGTTCCTCCTTAAGCGCTTCGATCTTTCGACCAACCTTTGCACTGTGGAGATAGAATGTAAGCTTCTCTTCCTGGCAGCTGTATCCAAAATTCATGGGCACTACATAAATTTTCCCCTGGCTTCCCATGCCGATCCGGCACACCATGCATTCATCGATCATCCGGGTAATCTCACCCATATCTGTCATCTTTCTCTTTGGCCTTCTCATATCCGTCTCTTCCTTTCCCTTCTGCATAATCTTTAACCGGCAGTCCCGGCCTCCCACAGCCAGGCTGCGTATTTATGGCCAGTTTACCACTCTTTCTCCTGTACAACAAGTCTCTGCTGTCATATCCAGGAACAATCTGCATTTTATATTACCAAAAATGTCACTTTACACAATTGACTTTCCAGGAGACATATGTTAATCTTTATATGCTTCATTATGTAAAAATCTCCGGGCGGGGATTTTTTCTTACACTATCTTATAAAATCTTTTTATTTCGAGGAGTGTCTTCCGACATGTCAATACCCCTCACATCACTTTCTGACGTACAGGTATGGCAGGAAAATTTTGCTTTTTCATGTTTTTATTGTCAACTTGTACATTGCCGTTTATAATGAAAGGAGAATACGAATGGCGTTTCACAAAGCACTGAAAGACCTGAATCTGCTGGACCGCTTTCTGTTTGCGGAGGCAATGGAAGATCCTGTTATCATGCAGACTATCCTGGAGATCATCCTTGGAAAGGATATTCTTCTTAAATATCCTCCCCAGGCAGAGAAGGAAAAGCGCAGCTCGCCCCTCTTCCGCTTCATTCGCATGGATGTGTGGGCCATGGACATGGAGGACACCGTCTATGACGCGGAAGTGCAGAAGGAGGATACGAAAAATCTTCCAAGGCGCAGCCGTCTGTACCAGAGCATGATCGCGCCCTTTGATCTGTTCGGGAAAGACCTGTACCGGTACACGTTCCGCATGAGGTGCGACGAGGATCCGGGGATCGCCCTGGATGACGGGGCGGCCCGGATCTTTCTGAACACCCGGGGAAAGGATCCGTTGGGCGTGTCGGAGGAGCTGATCGAACTGCTCCGGTACATAGAGCACACCACAGAGGAGGTCAGCAGTTCCTGCAGGAGCGGAAAGATCCGGGAGCTGCAGCGCAGGATAGCCATGATCAAATCAAGCGAAGAGATTGGAGTGAAATATATGCAGGAGTGGGAAGAGAAGGTCATCGAGCAGAGGCGGGCCCGGGAGGAAGGAGTGGCCGAGGGCCGTGTGGAAGGTGCAGAGCATAAATTGTTTGTCCAGATTTACAAAAAACTGTCCAAAGGCTGCAGTCTTTCAGCCACTGCCGACAGTCTCGAGGAAGAAATACCGGATATACAGGACATGTATGATTTTCTGAAGCCCAGGAAAACACAGACCGTGGAAGAAAGCTGGAAAGACTGGCTTGCCTCCGGCGGACGGCAGTCTCTGGCTTCCCCGGGCTCCCGGGTAACTACTCCTTGAAGATAAACACCGGGACAGGAGGATGATTTCCTCTGTTATAATAAGTGTTCACAATAACGGTATATCTGCGGGGCGGCAGAGTTCCAAGAAAAGCAAGAAGCGCCTCTTTTTCTTCAAAACCTGTGTCGCCCCCGCTATAGATACAAAGGCTCATCATCCCGCCTTTTTTCAGAATACGCAGCCCCTGCTCCACAGCTTCCACACTGGTCGCGGGGCTAGTGGCAATGCGGTGATCTCCTCCCGGAAGATATCCGAAATTAAAGCAGATCACATCCGCGCTCTCCGGCCCGGCATACCGTTCCATATGCTGATGGCCGTCCAGGATCAGTCTGGCCCGGCTGTGTACTCCATGTTTTTCCAGCAGTTCCCTTGTCGTCTCCAGGGCTTCTTTCTGAATATCAAAGGCAAGCACCTGCCCTTCATTTCCTGCCATCTGACAGAGAAAAAGCGTATCGTTGCCATTTCCCATGGTGGCATCTATATACAGTCCTCCCCGGGGAGCACGGGACTCCATCACCGCCTGGCACCAGTCAGTGATCCGGGACAAATTCTTCTTTTCCACACGTTTCATGATCCATTTCACTCCTTCCGGACATAAGAATACCGCAAAGGGACACATCATGCAATATCCTCTCTGAAGCAGATATCTGATAAATTCCAATACAGTTGTCCGATGGATTTCCGGTTGATTTCCCGGTTCTGCTGAAGTATTATAATAAGTGGGAGTTTATAAACAGAATTTGTAAGGGGAGATGTATATGAAAGATTGTACTTACTATGATCTTCTTGGCGTTTCCATGGATGCAGATGAGAAAGAGATTGCAGACGCCAAGAATTTTTTAGTGAAAAAAATGCATCCGGACGAAAATATAAACAGTAGTTTTGACACTACATCCTATATTCAGAATGTACTGACCGCCTACCGGATCCTAAGCGATCCGGACAGCCGCAGGGTCTACGACAGAAGGATACGCAATCCTATCCGCAGAGAAACCAGGGCTGAGCGGGAAAGGGAACGGGAAATGAAGCGCACCGGTCCTCTCTCACCGAATTTCGCCCCCTACTGGGAAGCTGCCAACAAACTGAACGGCCTGGTCAGTGAAAGCGCCGTCCTTCTGAAGCCCAGAAAATTCAGCAGGCAGGAGCCGGACGCCGAAAGACTGGCCGCCATGGCCGAGGAAGCTCAGCCCCACATCCTTGTATTAAAAGACGGGGAAATACCGCGGCGCTACTGGTTTGCCCACGCCATGAACTGGCTTCTGTTCCAGTGGAGTCAGAACAGGGATCTTCCCTATCCTTTGCTCTACTCCATGTATGACAGCTATCTGGAACAGTGCAAATCTGCGCTGGAAAAGAAAAAGATCACCAGCCAGAACGCTCTGTTTCTGAATAATCTGGACAAACTGATTGCCTACCGGCAGCTCCAGTCCTGACAGGAGGTACTTTATGCCAGAAAAGTTTCGAGACAAAAACGGTCTGACAGAGGAAGAATTCCTGTCACGGTACCAGCCCGGCAACTATCCCCGGCCCTCCGTGACAGTGGACATGCTTATCTTCGCTGCCCCGGGACTTGCTTCTTCCTGTGGCGCAGACGGAAAAATTCCGCCCGCATCAGAACATTTTCTGACGGATGGCACACTTAAACTTCTTATGGTGAAAAGAGGCGGGCATCCCTGCCTTGGCTGCTATGCCCTGCCCGGCGGCTTTGTAAGTCCCGGCGAAACGGTCATGCAGGCGGCAGCAAGGGAGCTTCTGGAGGAAACCCATGTGAAAGGCATCCCTCTGCGGCAGCTCTACACCTTTTCAAAACCGGGACGTGATCCCCGCACCTGGGTCATGAGCTGCGCTCACCTTGCCGTTCTGGATACAGGCCAGATCCCCACAGAAGCCGGGGATGACGCCAGCGAGACCCGCTGGTTCACCGTCACACTGAACCGGAAAGGTGAAGGCTGCCAGAAAGATCTGCTGTACGAACTCCGTCTTGAAGATGGAGACACGGTTCTTTCTTCCTCCCTCTTTTGTCCCCCGGTATTTGATGAGGATTCCTGCACTGCCAGAAACAGTGAAGGGCTGGCTTTTGACCATGGCGCCATGATCCTGTGCGGTCTGAAGGCACTCTTTCACATCTGAGCACACCGTAATATATAAATAGAAAAATAACAGAGCGGGCGCCCGGGCCTTTGCAAGACCCGGGATCGCCCGCTTATTTTCTGCGACTCAACTCTTCCAATCTCCGCTTCATATCATCCAGGAGCTCTTTGTGCTTTCTGGACTCCATCCTCGGGAACGCCTTCACAAAACGCCGGCTGGACTGCAGGGTAGCTCCTGTCAATTCCGCGTAGCGCTGCTTCAGTTCATCATAATGCACCCTAAGCTGTTCAGCACGCTCTTTCGCCTCTTCCGACAGGACATCCAGCCTCTCCTTAGCCTCCCCGGAGAGAGCATCCAGCTGCTCTTTCTTCTCCTGAGCAGCATCGCCCAGCATTTCCGCTTTTTCCATGGCATCCATGACATTTTCGTGGATATTTGTTCCCATTTTATCCGAAAGCTCATGAAGCTCCAGGCCGATCTTCTCCAGCATATCCAGCCGCCGGTTCAGCTTCAGTATACTTGCCGAGGTCACAGCCAGGTCTGCGGCCAGCCCGGCCAGAAGAGCACAGATCAGAGTGATCCCAGCCGGAACGGGAATGACATTGACCAGCTTTGCAACGAGCGGATGGATCCCTTTTACGATCAGCACACAGGCTGCTCCCCAGGCAATGGAAAAGGGCAGGCACACATACCCGCCGATATTAAGCGGAAGGCCTGTGTAATCCCACCACTTATGGTGAAAGATCCTGTCCATGATATATCCGGTCACACCCTCGATCACCGTCACAAGTACAAGGGAGGACAGATACAGAAGCAAAAGATTATCCTGAAAGCCTGCCAGCAGCGTGACTACAGAGGACACGCCCACTCCGTATATGGGACACAGGGGGCCATTGAGAAAACCCCTGTTGACAAATCTCCTCTCCTTGACTGTGGCAAAAGCCACCTCCGTACACCACCCCAGGAAACTGTATATAAAAAAATAAAGCAGCAATTCATATATCTGCATAGAAATCTCCTTTCGCCACCCGCATTTCCCCTCCCCGGCACTCTAAAAACCTAGCAGCATCCCTCATCCCGGGACAAGGGGGCAACAGGATGATTATACTTCACATTGTCAGCCTCGTCAAATAATGCTATAATTGTATCCCAGAAGATAATTTTTCTCAATAAAGGAGACTTACAAATGATACTGAAACAGGGGAAAAATAACCACACATATCAGGTGTGCAAAATACATACCGAGAAAAAGCTGGAGCGCCGTCTTGAGGCCCTGGGTCTCACGGAGGGCGCTCTGATCACCATTTTAAACAACGACAAGAAAGGCGCCCTGACAGCCAAATTCAGGGGCACCCGCTTTGCACTGGGGAGGCAGATCGCTGACAATATCGATGTGAAGGAGGTGCCGGAAGATGGCAGAAACAATTAATGTAGCTTTTATCGGCAACCCCAACTGCGGAAAGACCACTCTTTTCAACGCCTTCACGGGCGCCAACCTGAAAGTGGCCAACTGGCCTGGGGTCACTGTGGAAAAGAAAGAAGGGCGGGCCAGCTACGAAGGGCAGGATTTTCGCCTCATCGATCTGCCCGGCATCTACAGTCTCACTTCCTATACAATGGAAGAGACCGTGTCCAGGGAATGTATCTTAAGCGACGAGGTGGATGTCATCGTGGATGTGGTGGACGCCTCCTGTCTGGAGAGAAACCTGTACCTGACTCTCCAGCTCATTGAGCTGGGAAAACCCGTTGTGCTGGCGCTGAACATGATGGATATCGTGGAGGAGCGGGGCATGGAGATCGACCTGCACCGTCTTCCGGAGATGCTGGGCATTCCGGCCATCCCTGTCTCCGCCAGGAAAAAATCCGGGCTGTCCATCCTGCTCCACGCAGTGGCTCATCACAAGGACCATGCAAAGCAGAGTCCCTTTATCCACCATCATCACGGAGAGCACTCTGCCCACAAGCATGACCATCATCAGGAATATGCCATGGTTTATGAAGATTACATAGAGGACAAGATCGACCAGGTCATGGACCGTCTGAACAGATCCTATCCGGATATGAGCAACAAGAGATGGCATGCCATCAAATACCTGGAAAAGGACAAAAATGTCAGCGACCAGTATCCTCTGGATCTGTCCGATCTCATTGACCGGGACTACGAGAAGGATATTATTAACCAGAAATACAATTTTATCGAGGAAATCATCCAGGAAGTTCTTGTCAACAAGTCTAAAAACGAGGCACGCACAGACCGCATCGACAGGTATCTCACAAGCAGATGGCTGGGACTTCCCATTTTTCTGGCCATCATGGCCTTTGTATTTTTCCTTACTTTCACCGTGGGCGATTTCCTGAAGGGCTATTTTGAGATTGGGCTGGATGCTTTCTCCTCCCTTGTGTCAAACGGCCTTGCCGCCGCAGGCACAGGGTCCATGGTCACATCCCTGATCGTGGACGGAATCATCTCAGGCGTGGGCGGTATACTGACATTCCTTCCCAACATCTTTATCCTGTTCCTAGCTCTGGCCATTCTGGAGGACAGCGGCTACATGTCCCGCGTGGCCTTTGTCATGGATGATATCATGAGCCACCTGGGCCTTTCAGGCAGAGCCTTCATCCCCCTGCTTCTGGGGTTTGGATGCTCCGTTCCCGCAGTCATGGCCTCGAGAGCTTTGGAGCACCGCAAAGACCGGCTGAAGACGATCCTCATTACTCCCTTTATGTCCTGCAGTGCCAGGCTTCCCATCTACGTGCTGTTCTCTTCCATGTTCTTTGGAAAGAACGCCATGCTGGTGTGCTATTCTATGTACCTGCTGGGCATCCTGGTGGCGATCGTCTGTGCTTTTGTCATCTCAAAATTTGACGGCAGCAAGGCAGAGCAGACCCTTCTCATCGAGCTTCCGGAGTACAAATCTCCCAACGCCCGTACCATTGCCATCTATGTGTGGGAGAAGATCAAAGACTACCTGACAAAGGCAGGGACTGTCATCTTCGTGGCATCTGTCATCATGTGGGTGCTGCTCAATTTCGGTCCCACAGGCTACGTGACAGACATAGGCGCGAGCTTTGGCGCCTGGATCGGAAAAGCCATCGTCCCGGTATTTACGCCTCTGGGACTTGGCTACTGGCAGATCGTGGTGGCACTCATCGCCGGGATCGCCGCAAAAGAGGTGGTCGTCTCAAGCTGCAGCGTACTTTTTGGCATTCAGAACATTACCACATCCCACGGTATGACCGCCATGGCAGCCACGCTGGGGAGCATGGGATTTGGCGCGACAAACGCCTATGCCCTGATGGTCTTCTGCCTGCTCTACATACCCTGCACAGCCACCATCGCCACCATCCGCAGGGAAACAGAAAGCAGGCGTCTTACCGCCTGCTTCGTGTGCTTTCAGTTTGCCGTGGCCTGGGTGATGAGCTTTCTCGTCTACCACATCGGTCTGCTGCTGTAATCCCCATTTTCAGCATCTTTTACTGGATCTTCTTGAGGAGGTCCAGTTTTTTCTTAAAGGGAGCATATCTGACAGGTATATCGATAAGGCAGGACTTCTTCATGATACTCTTCTGGTGGGTAAACGTATCAAAGCTTGCCTTCCCGTGATATCCGCCCATACCGCTGTCTCCCACACCCCCAAAAGGCATATAGGAGGTGGCCAGATGCACCACCGTGTCATTGATGCAGCCACCGCCGTAGGAGACATGCTTCAGCACGTAAGCCTCCCTCTCCTTTTTCTTTGTAAACAGGTAGAGGGCCAGAGGTCTTGGCCTTGCGTTCACCTGCTCCACCGCTTCCTTCAGGTCATAAAAGGTCAGGACCGGCAGTACCGGGCCAAAGATCTCCTCCTGCATAGCCGGATGCTCCCACGTGATCTGGTCCAGGATGGTGGGCTCGATCTGGAGGGTGTCCTGCCTGCTTCCCCCGCCGCACACCACATGGGTATCATGGATCAGGCCGAGCACCCTGTCAAAGTGCTTTTGGTTGATCATTTTCGGATATTCTTCATTTCTGCAGGGGTCATTTCCATACATTTTCCGTATCTGCTTTGCCATCTGCTTCAGAAGTTTCTCTTTTACATTTTTGTGGACAAAAAGGTAATCCGGCGCCACGCAGGTCTGACCGCTGTTCAGGAATTTTCCCCAGACGATCCGCTTCGCTGCCAGAGCAATGTCCGCTGTCTCGTCTACAATGCAGGGGCTCTTTCCGCCCAGCTCCAGGCTGACAGGCGTCAGGTAGGCGGACGCTTTCTCCATCACATAGCGCCCTACATTCACGCTTCCCGTAAAGAAAATATAGTCAAACTTCTCATTCAAGAGGGCTTCGTTTTCTTTTCTTCCTCCCTCGATCACATGGACATACTTCGCCGGAAACAGCTCCCGGATCATCCGGCCTATGAGGGCCGAAGTGGCGGCGGAGTAGGCGGAAGGTTTCACCACCGCACAGTTACCGGCGCAGATGGCTCCCACTAAAGGAGCAATCGTCAGCTGGAAGGGATAATTCCAGGGCGACATGATCAGCACCACCCCGTAGGGCTCCGGGTAGATGAAGGATCTGGAGGGGAACTGTGTGATGGGGGTTGGCACCCGCTTTGGCTTTGTCCAGCTCCTGAGATGTTTCAGGGTGTACCGGATCTCCTCCTTGACAATCCCTATCTCTGTGGCGTAGGCCTCAAAGGGGGACTTATGGAGGTCCTGCTTCAAAGCCTCCATGATGTCCTCCTCATTCTGGATGATCCACTTTTCCATCCGCTCAAGCTGCCTTATCCGGAAAGCCACGTTTTTTGTCTCTCCGGTGCGGAAATATTCTCTCTGCTTCTGCATCATTTCCCTGTACTCTGCCATCTTCTCTCTCCTCCTAAGCGCGTATCTGATAATAGATTTCTTTCAGCTGGGCTTTCTTCATGATCCGTGGAACCGGATACAAAGGATTAGCCTCCTTTGCCGCCCTCTTGGCCAGCATGTCAATGTCATCCTCTTTGATACCCTCCAGCTTGTCAGGAATGCCCATCCGCCTATTCATGGCCCTGATCTCGGCAATGAACGCATTGGCCTTCTCCTGATCGCTCTCCAGATCCTGTCCGATCTTCACAATGTCAGCCAGCTCGGCCAAAGACATGTGTACCGCACTTCCGTAGGCCTCCAACACATAGGGCAGGATCACTGCGTTTGCCAGTCCGTGGGGAATCCCGTACTCCCCTCCAAGGCTGTGGGCAATGGCATGGACATATCCCACGTAAGCCCTTGTAAATGCGGCACCTGCCAGGAAGGAGGCTTTCTGCATATTCTCTCTTGCCTCCATGTCCGTTCCCTCACGGTAAGCCCGCTCCAGATTCTTAAAGATCAGTTTCACAGCCGTCACACTGTCCTCTATGGTCTGGGCCGTATTGCTCTTTCCTATGTATGCCTCCACCGCATGCGTCAGCGCATCCATTCCAGTAGTGGCTGTGATAAAGGGCGGCAGCCCTCTGGTCAGCACCGGGTCAAGGACCGCATATTTGGGGATCAGCACAAAATCGTTGAGTGCGTATTTCTCGTGGGTCTTCTCGTCTGTCAGCACTGCCGCCAGCGTCGTCTCACTTCCTGTTCCCGCTGTCGTGGGCACAGCTATGAGCAGAGGGATGGGTTTTAATATCTTCAGCTCCCCCCGCATAGAGGATATCTTCTTGTGGGGCCGAGCCACTCTGGCGCCCACTCCTTTGGCACAGTCCATAGGAGACCCTCCCCCGAAAGCGATCAGTGCATGACAGCTGTGCTTCCTGTAGAGCTCCAGGGCCTCCTCCACATTGGCGATCGTGGGGTTGGCTGTTGTCTTGTCGTACACCACGCACTCGATCCCTTCCTCCCGGATCCACTCCAGGAGCTGGTGATGGAGACCCAGCGCCGCGATCCCGGGGTCTGTCACCAGCATCACATTTTTAATCCCCTTGTGCCGCAGCATGCCGGGGAGTTTTTTCAGGCTGTCCCTCCCTGTGATCATCTTTGGCTTGCGCCAGAAAGGGACAATATCCATAAAAAATTTCATCACCTTCTGAAAAAGTCTGCACCATAAAACATACATCTTCTCTCTTCTCCTTTGTCATTTCTCTTTTCTGAAGTCCGGCCTGGCCGGAACACAGTTCAGGGACAGGCTTTACACAGCCTGTCCCTTCTCGGCCTTTCATTCTCCCGCAGATACGTTCCCTACTTTTTGTTCATCCCGTCCAGATAAGGGATTTCGATAGGATCAATGGGATCTACCGGATTCTCGATCCTGCCCTTCTGCGTTCTCTTCCACTTTTTCAGGAGGGCTCCCCCCTTATTGTAAAACCAGAATGAATAGGGCAGGATCTTATTCATTTTCCCAAGCTTCTCCTTTGTGGTCTTACCGTACAGAGTGCCTCCCGCCTCTATATTGGCCTTCTCCCTTATCAAAGTGATCAGCTCCGTCTCACATGTCACCATCTGGGGCAGGATCGTGTATCCTTTTCCCACACATTCAATCTTGTGTGAATCACTGCCTCCAATCCCCACTTTCTGGTATTTCTGTGCCAGCCTGGCCGCCCTGGTGTTGGACTCCTCCGACTCGCAGGAATTGAACACCTCGATAAAGTCAAACCGCTTGATCGTCTCAGGAGATTTATAATATTTCTTCGTGTTTGTAAAACTCAGATACTTCTCCCCGCAGGGATGAGCCGGTCCCAGTATACCGCCGTGCCGGTGCACAAAATCAATCAGCATCTGCACAGGCATCCCCTTCAGCTCCAAAAGACGCATCTTCACTCCCTCAGGCATGATACAGATAATATGTCCCGCATCACAGGTATCGTACTCAATCCCTTTCAGCACAACAAAGTCCTCGTGCACTTTTCCCTTCAGCTCATATTTCCAGTGCCTGTACCCTTTGTATGTGTCGTGGTCTGTGATAAGCATCCCGTCAAAGCCATTCTCTTTCAGCTTTGTAATATAGTCATCCAAGCTTACTTTACTGTCAAGCGAACCTTCTCTCACATGACAATGCATATCAAGTTTCATCAGTAAGCCTCCTTTGCACTTTAATATGTCCCTTTAACATGATTTTATTATAGCACAAAGAAGGAAAAAAACCAATGCACCGCTCCTTACTGGAACCAGACGGCCATTTACTGCTGCTCTGACAGTCCTCTGCTTGAGCAATAGATCATCGCCAGTCCAAGGAGGCAGGCCGCCATATACACGGATCCATGTATTCCCGAATTTCCGAAACCAAATATCAGTGATGCCCCTGCCGCCAAAACAAAACCTGCTGTCATCAATAAAATCCGACTTATTCTGTACATAAAAGAACACCTCTCTTCCTATGGGTATACCATAGCAGATGAGGTGTCCTATAAATACGACTCGTTATTTTTCTTCCGTGTTATTTTCTGTCTCTTCCCCGTCATCAAGATCTGTGAGATCATCGTCAAGCAGCATCCTGGCCTTCTCAACTTCCGTCTCCACTGACTTTTCCTCTTTCACGGCTTCAGAAAAACGCTTTTCCTTCTTTCCAACTTCTCTGGACTTCATCATAAACTGAACAACCATTCCCAGTATGGCGAGAACTGCACATGTCCCGTATGTAATGAGGATATTCAGGTCAAGTCCAGTGAGGGCCGACACCGCCACACCGGACATAATGCCGCCTCCAATGGAAGAAAATACAATGATGATGGGATCCATCAGTATAGCCGCGATCACTGCAAGTACCAGTCCCACGCCCAAGCATATAAGATGGAAGGATAGTGTGCCCGGCATCAGGATCCATTCCAGCGCACCTGCTGTGAGAACCCATATGAAAAGGAACCCTCCCACTCTCCGAAGGATTGCTCCAAGGCAGGCAAACAATACAGCCCCCACGGCCGCTGCTGCCAGAACTGCTGCTTCCTGCAGTCCAAATGCAAAAGACAGGGCCAGGCCCGCTCCAGCTCCAAGGCAGACACCTGTTATGGCTGCCAGTATACGGATCAGCTTTAATCCAAAGAAACAGATGACAAGTCCCAGAACAGCAGCAACAACAGCCGGAACTATGCTTACCTGCATGGTCTCCTGTATGCTCTGTACGACCTGCGCCGTCTCCCCATCGGCCAGTTGATACATCATCGACATTAATTCGTCCATAACTTTCTCCTTTGTCCCTTTATTAATTATCCAGAAGTATTATATCATCTTTTTCTTTGCCTGTTAAGTACATATTTTTCCATTCCGGTGCGACAGACCCTACGCACAATATAGCGCAACGTAAACAGTAAAGACGGGCATCAATTTTATACGAAACTGACACCCGTCCCTACTTTCCTGGTTCAATCATTTTTCTTCCTTTCTCTACACATGTAGTAAAAAATGATTTCTTTTTTATACTGATCTTCTTTAATTTCATCGTATGACCTTTATCTGTCTGCTATAATTTTCCTGATACTAAAATCTTTTTCTCTGATATTTTCATATCCTGAAATAAAATCTTTTCTCAGTACTCTGGCTTTCAAATATCAGCCTTTTTGGATTTCCTTAATTATGATCAGTATAGATAGTTTAATTTTTTGGCGGTCCGTACCTCCTTTTCTTAAACTATTGACTTTGAAATTCAGCTTCTGTCTATAAATCTTCTCTGAGATATCAATTCTTATTATCCAACTGTAATAAGTTAATGATTCAGTCTCTTTAAACTTATAGAAATCATCTGTCTTTCAAAGTTAAAATAATAAACCTATAAAAAACTTTTTATATTCTATTTTTTATCTCGTTTATTATTTTGTAACTTAATATTAACACCATCCCTTCAATTTGTCAATATATAGTTCGTAATATTTTTTATTTTCTTTTAATTTTCTTATTGTATTAGAATATTCTGATTTTTATCCGCAACATTCCTGTCTTATTGCCAAAAGGAAGCCGGAGTTTTCTCCCCGACTTCCTTCGTTATGTTCTTAGTAAGCAACCGAACCTGTATCTGTTCCGTTCACCACATAGTAAACTGCGCCTTCTTCAGGCTTTACATAGAGGTCGATAGACTTAATGTCTGCCACTTTTTTCCCAAATGCTTTTGTCCAGCTCTTTTTAACAGCGGCGATCATGTCTTTTTCTTCCACTTCCCTGCCCATGTACTGAACATAGGTCTTTACCTTGATCTCTTTTTTAGCTGCAGGCTTCTTTGCCGGGGCTTTCTTCTGTGCGGTCTTCTTCTCTGCCGTCTTCGGCTCATCGGCTTTCTTTACAGCGGCGGTCTTTACCGGTGCGGAAGATGTTTTCTCTGTCGCTTCTTTTACAGTCTCTTTTGCAGCAGCTGTCGCAGCAGTTCCAACATTGGTTGATGTCTTCTTTACTGCTTTCTTTTCATCAACTTTTGTTTCTGCTGTTTTTTTTGTAGCCATTTCAATTCCTCCTAGATCTTATTGCTTACAATATTTTTTCTTTATGCCGTTCCTGTTTTAAGTCGTCAATATTATATCACACTCTCCAGAAAATGCAATCTCTCCTGACTACTGCTGTGAAAACTGCCCAATATTCAGATTATTGTCTGTTTGCTCTTAGCATTTCTGCCTATAAAAATCCTGCGTTTTTCCTATTTGGCCGTTGTTATGTAATTGCGGAGCACTGCCGCCACATTGCTGATCGGCATGGTCTGAAGCCAGATCCTGCCCGGTCCGGTGACGACTGTATTGAAGAAGCCCTCTCCTCCAAAGATCATATTTTTCACACCCGGGACAGTCCTGATCTCCATCTTGCAGCTGGCCGTCATGCCGGCCAGATGTCCCGTATCAACCACGATCTGCTGTCCTGCCTGGAGCTCGTACTCCACTACATGTCCGTCAAATTCCGCAAAGACCGTACCGTTCCCGCTGAATTTCTGCATGATAAAGCCCTCTCCGCCGAATAATCCGGCACCGACCTTCTTGTTAAAGAAAATGGACACATCCACTCCCGCCTCGCCTGCCAGGAACGCACTCTTCTGGAAGACCATCTCATTGCCCGGACTGATCTCGAAAGCACGGATAGACCCGGGAAAACTGGACGCAAAAGCGATCATTCCAGCTCCTCCTACAGCCGTATAGTTATTCTGGAACATTGCCTCTCCGGAAAACATCCGGCCAAAAGCTTTTCCTACGCCGCCATTGGTGGACGTCTCCATCTTCATATTGGGAGACATCCATGCCATGCCGCCGCCCTCCGTGATCATCGTCTCGCCGCCTTCCAGTTCACAGATAACTACCGGAAGCGTCTCACCCTGAATTTGATATCTCATAATTTTTCCTCCTCACTGAATAAAGTATTCTGATTTCAGGATACTATCCGGCACTTCGTTCTGTCAATATCAACCTTTCTTTTGTGAAGTGCCCGCTCCTGTCCGGAGGATACACTCAGAGTTCCACCTCAAAAGGAAGGCGGTCCAGGATATCTCTCTGCACGTCTACCCCCGGGTAGGTCTCAATAAGCTTCAGCCCCTTGGGCGTCAGCCGGAACACGCATCTCTCCGTCACGTACAGGACCTTCTGTCCGTTTGCAATGGCCCGTTCCGCCGAGAAGCTGACACTCTTCACCTTTTCCACGAATTTGGGGACAGTCCCCTCTCTTTCAATGGTCACGGTCCCCTTTTTCTGAGAGACCTCCAGTCCTTTGGTATCAAAGGTCAGGCAGAACACCACCGTGGGCGTTTTGGCTGTGATGTTGGCAAATCCGCCAATTCCCGCAAAGGCTCCCGGTCCACGGTGGGCATTGACATTCCCCTGGCGGTCCACCTCCAGGGCTCCCATAAAGCATATGTCCAGCCCTCCGTTGTCGTACAGATCGAACTGGTTTGCCATGTCGTACACGGAGGCCGCCCCTATCATAGCTCCGAACGCCTCCCCCGAGACAGGAAAGCCTCCGATGCCTCCGGACTCAACTGTAAGAGTCACCATATCCAGCATGCCGTTTTTTCGAGCGTGTCTGGACACCATCTCCGGGATCCCGATCCCGATATTGACAATATCGTCCACCCGCAGCTCCTTGGCCGCCCTTCTGCCGATGATATTGCCGGCTGCGCTGTTGCCCCGCGTCTTTGCGGATACTGTGTCTATCTTCTCATTCCACGCGCTCCACTGCGCATAGGGAATCTCAAAGCTTCCTGTCAGCGCAGTGTAAGCCTCGTTCCTCTCCTCCGGCTCCACTACCACGATGGCGTCAACCAGGCAGCCCGGGATAATGGCATTCCTCGGCCTTGAGGGTGTGTCCACCAGCCGGTCCACCTGGACGATCACCCTGCCGTGGTTGGCCTTGACCGCCTGACAAATGGACAGGGCGTCGCCGGACATGAACATATCGTCAAAGGAAATATTTCCCTTCCTGTCCGCGGCAGTACCCTTTATGAGAGCCACCGTGATCTTCGGCAGCTTGTAGTAGAGGAACTCCTCCCCGTCCACCTCCACGTATTTCACAAGAGAGTCGTCGATCGAGAGCCGGTTGATACCAGGTCCTTCCTTTCTCGGGTCTACAAAAATATCAAGCCCCACCTTGGAGAGCGCCCCCGGCAGTCCTCCCGCCTGCGCGCGGATGGCGTGGGAGATACATCCAAGGGGCAGGTTATATGCCTCAAAGCGGTCCTCAAGCACCAGCTTCTTTGTGCTTAACATAGCTCCGAAATGTCCGCAGATCAGGCGGTCCACCGCGCCCTCCCGTATGTACCCCTCCGCATTCCTGTTTTCGTCCCAGACGCCAAAGCCTGCGCTGGAGATCATCGTCAGATGGCTGGGAGACTGCATCCTCTGGTATCTTCTGTACAGCGCCTCGTGGAGCTCTACCGGGTTCTCTATCCCCACAAACGAATTGACGCATATACAGTCTCCATCCCGGATCAGGCGGATCGCCTCGTCAGCACTCATCACTTCATACATAACTACCATCCTCCTTACAGCAGGCCCGCAGGATTCTCTCGGGTCCTGCATATGCAGTCCATTTTATCAAAACAGGCCGGCAAAGTCCAGCCGCAGCCCAAAAGCTCCCTCTTCTCTCTTCTTTTATTCCGAGTACCGTATGCGGTCGATCAGGCTCATCTTCCGGAAGCTGCGGGAGACAGCACCGGTGAGGAGTACCTGGGTGAGCGCCACAACCAGAGCCAGGAGCACAGCCGGAAGAGCCGGGTAATGATAGCTGGTCACATTCATGATATTTTCCGCCTTCATGTACCGGAAAACGCCGTAGCCCGCAAGGCTGCCGATACCCAGCGCCACCGCCAGGGTCCCCGCCGTGTAGAACAGGCCCTCCATCTGCATCATGCCCAGGAGCTGCCTTTCTGACAGACCGATGGCCTGCATCATGCCCAGCTCCTTCTTCCTTGTGTAGATGCTGTTGATCATGGTGTTCACAAGGTTCATGATACCGATAGCTCCCAGGACGATGAGGAAGGCATATCCGAGGAGGGCGATGATGCCCATGCCGCTCTCCCATGTCTGAAGATGGGTGTCGTAGGTGTCTGTGGCCAGGTAGGGGCTGATCTGTGCCATAGCATCCAACGCCTGGAAAGCCTCTTCTTTCTGTTCTTTGTCCACCGTGATGACCAAAGTCTGGCTCAGGTTGGCCGAAGTGAACCGGACAAGAGACTCTGCAGGCAGAAGGAAGTTACCTCCGCAGATCCCCGATGGATATGCTCCCACCGCAGCGATCTCAAAGGTTCTCTCCACCGGTCCCTGCTCTGTCTCAAGAAGGAGCTTCACCTGACTGCCTGCCGTCAGATCCGGGAACCAGTGCTGAAGGCGCTGGTTCATGATGATCTTCTCCCCCTTTTTCAGCTCATCCCAATCTGCTGTCCCCTCTGTAATGCCGGACAGAATGACTTCTTTATAAGAGTCCTCATAGCCCTCCAGATTGGCCGTTGTGATCTGCCTCTCCGGGTCCAGATCCGAGAGGCTGCCCTGCAGCCAGGAGCGGACCTTCACCCCCTCCACGCCCGGGACAGAGCGCACCTCCTCTATAAAAGCAGAAGAAAGAGGATTGTCCTGCATAATGCTTGCCCAGGCCCGGTCCGGGTTCATCTTGTCCCCCTCCCAGCTGTCCACGTAGATCTGGTAATCCCCCTCAAACTCCTGCCGGGCAATCTCCTTCGGCGATGCGCAGGAGAGGACTGTAGCCACAGCCATAAAAAGAATGCCGATGGAGCCCAGGGTGAGGACTGTGAGAACGGTCCGCCTCTTGTTTCTCCCCAGGTTGGTTCTTGTGAGCCTGGAGATATTCAGGCTCTCATATCCCCTCCTGTCCTTTTTCCGGCTGCTGCCGCCCTGATAGCGCATGGCCTCCACAGGGGAAACCCTGGCTGCCAGGCGCATGGGCTTTACGAGGGACAGCCAGACGGTGGCAAGGACCGCCAGGATGGTCAGCAGGTAAATCCACCAGCGAAGGATGGGGACCTGTCCCTTTTCCAGCAGCTCGACGCAGAGCTGGTGCATGCCCGGCTCCGTGTAGGCGGTCTCGACATTGTCCGCCATTTTATAGATAGTGAGCAGCACCGGCCTGGCCAGGATACTGCCAAGAAGAAGACCGGCGGGAAGGGCTGCAAAGGCCACTGCCAGCCCTTCCCGGAACACGACCTGCCGCACCTGCCTCCTGGTAGCTCCCATGGCCCTGAACCGCCCGTACTCCTGTATCTTGGGCACCATGGACACATAGTAGATGCTGTAGATACAGAGGACGCCGGCCACGACCACCACCAGGATGATGGCCCCGATCCCGGTGTAAAGGCCCGGGTCCGTATAGTTGGCAAGAAGATAGGTGGTGTTGACAACTACATTGTCCCGGTCAACGCCAAAGTCCTCTCCCATCTCGCAGGCCCTCTCCTCCAGGGCGTCCACAGTCTCGATCCCATCCCCCTTCTCTTGGGTGTCCTTCAGCCTGAGCAGGACACGGTACGCCCTGTCCTCCGCAGGGACGGATGTGCGCATATAGTCCAGGGAGCAGATGACACCGTAGGCTTTGTTCTCCGGGTCTGTGTCCGTCTCAAGGAAACCGGTGATCCGGAAGGTGTCCTCCTGCTGCCACCCCAGACCTCCATCCTCCACCAGCTGAAAGGGCAAAGTCACCTGGTCTCCGATGCCGGCCTCCAGGCCGTACTCCGCAAGCAGCCCCCTGGAGAGGGCAATCTCCTTCCCCTCCCTGGGGAAATGTCCCTCCTCCAGCTCGATCTTGCTGAGACGAATCCCCTCCTCGTCCATGGCATAAAACCCAATGTCTGCGTCATCGTCAACGCCGTAGGCAAAATCCTCCCTCAGTCCCATGGTCTCGATCTCATTCTGGCTTTCCAGCCTCTGTACATTCTCCTCCGTCACGCCCCGGAACATGGCGTGGTAGGTGGGATAGTAGACATTGACGGCAGCCAGCTCCACAGATCCGGCAGCCATCCCTATGGTGATCGTAAAAAAAATAAGAAGAGTTGTCAGTAAAATGGCAAAACCGCTGATAAGGTTTCTCCCCCGATTCAGCTTCAGATTGGCAAGGGCTGTCTTTGTCACTGTCTTCATGCGCTCACCACCTTGCCGTCCTCGATGAGGATCATCCGGTCCGCCATCTGGGCGATGGTCTCATCGTGGGTGATCATCACAAGGGTCTGCCCGTACTCGCTGACGCAGCTCTTTAAAAGGCTGATCACGTCCAGCTCGTTTTTGGAGTCCAGATTGCCTGTGGGCTCGTCGGCCAGGATAATGGCCGGCCGCGCCGCCAGAGCCCTGGCGATGGCCGCCCGCTGCTGCTGTCCTCCAGACAGGGTGGAGGGCAGGGCGTGGAGCTTGTCCTCCATGCCGATCCGCCGGATGATGCCCATGACAAACTCCCGGTCCACCTTCCGGCCGTCCAGACCGATGGGGAGGACGATGTTCTCCCACACATTCAGGGATGGGACCAGATTGTAGCTCTGGAAGACAAACCCTATTTTCCTCCTGCGGAACACGGCCAGCCGCTCTTCCTTCAGTTTAAATATGTCTTTTCCCTCTATGAGGACTTTCCCGCTGTCCGGCCGGTCCAGTCCTCCCAGCATGTGGAGCAGAGTACTCTTTCCGGAACCGCTCCTGCCCACGATGGCGGTAAACTCGCCCCGCCAGATAGCAAGGTCCGTGTGATCAATGGCTTTGACCACGCTGCTGCCGGACCCGTAATACTTTACCAGGTCGATGGTCTCTAATATTGGTTTCATATCTGTTCAGCCTCCTTTTCTCGACTCTGGTATCAGTATAGTATGCCCGGTTTACAGGACGCTTACAGAATGCATAACAGAATTGTAAGGAAGCGTCACGATAAAATCGCTGCCTCCCCTCCTGCCCCGCTTTACACAGATGGTGCCTCCCTGGGCCTCCAGGATGCGTCGGGCCAGATAGAGCCCCACACCGGCTCCTTCCCCCTCCTGGACCTGCCGGGCATTTCCTCTGTAAAATCTCTGAAAGATCCGGTGGGCCTCCTCCTGGGGCACGCCTATGCCCTGGTCTTCAAATTCGATCATCACAGCGGAGGCCAGCCAGGAAACCCGCACTGTGACAGAGGTGTTCTCCGGGGAGTATTTCACCGCATTGTCCAGAATATTGGCAAAAGCCTCCCGCGTCCATTTTGGATCATGGGGGATCCTGCGGTCCTCAGATTCTTCCAGAGACAGGTCTATTCCCCGGCGAAAGGCCTTCATATAGACAGCCCCCACCGCTCCGGCCAGCGTCCCTCTGATCTCCTCCATCCGGGGACGGATCTGTATCATATCCGCCTCCAGCTTGGAAAGCTGGGTAAAACTGTTCAGAAGCTCTTCCAGTTTTCCCACCTCCTCCAGCTCTCTGCCGGACCATTCCTTTTTCTCCTCCTCTGTCAGCTCTGTAGTCTCTTTGATCTCCAGGCTCATCCGCAGGGCAGCAATAGGTGTCTTGAGCTGGTGGGAAATATCTGTCACCAGGGATTTTGTCTCCTGTTCTTCCCGGACAAGTCGCTCCCTTGCGCCCTCCTCCCTGAGTCTCAGCTCCTCTATGCTCTCCCCCAGACGCTCCCTTTCTTCCTCCGCCTTCTTCTGGGCCCGCAGGGCCAGCAGCACCGCCAGGGAAGCAGCCGCCACCCCACCTGCCAGAATGCCTCCGGCAAGGAAAAGATACTGGCGGACTGCCCTGTAGGCTCCGCCGTCCCGGGCGTTATAGCCGTATTTCTCCATGATCTGTTCCCCCAGATCTGCCGTCTCATTCGGGGCATCCCCGCCCATGATCCGGGCATAGCTGTCCTCGTACTCCGGGTGCTCCCTGACAAGAGCCCCCAGCTTCTGCTGATCCTCCTCCTTCACCGCTTCCCCCGCCGCGTGAAGAAGCGTGCCAATAGCCAGCAGTATAAGAAAGAGCAGCCCTGCAAGCAGGGCTACTCTCTGAAGCTTTCTTCTGTCCATATATAGCCAATCCCCCTTACATTCTGAATGTAGCTGCCTCCGATCTTTCCTTTGAGGCGGCTGATATTGACAGGTACTGTGTTGTCATCCACAAACTGGCCCTCCATGCCCCACACCTGCTCCAGAATCTGTTCCCTGGTAAGGATCTGGCAGGCGTTTTCCATCAGGCACAGGAGAAGCTGCAGCTCTTTTTTGCTCAGAGGGATAGGCTCCGGTCCCCCCTCCTGTCTCTGCCGAAAAGCCTTCATCTCCCGGAGGGAAAAGAGGATGTCACCGGAGAGGATCCTGACCGCAGGAGCCTCTTTTGCCCGCCGCATGAAAGCGTGGACCTTGGAGACAAGTACCATGAGGCTGAAGGGCTTTGTCATATAGTCGTCCGCCCCCAGGTCGTAGGCTGTCACCATGTCGATCTCCGAGTCCAGGGCTGTCAGGAACAGAATGAACACATCGCTGACCTGGCGCACCGTCCGGCAGAAATCCAGGCCGCTGCCGTCCGGCAGGCCCACGTCGCAGATGATAAGGTCCCATGCCGCAGAGTCAAAAAGTTCTTCTGCCTCCCCCAGGGAGAAGGCAGAAGAAACGCGGTATCCTTCTTTTTTCAGTTTCAGTGCAATGCCCTGGTTCAGGCTTTTGTCGTCCTCCACAAGCAGTATACTTTTCATGGGATATCCTCTCCTAAAATGTCCAGTCTTTTTCCTTAAATCCCACAAGGATCCGGTCCCCGTCTATGAGAAGGGGCCGCTTTACCAGCATGCCGTCACTGGCCAGAAGACGGATCTGTTCCTCCTGGCTCATATCCGGAAGCCGATCCTTAAGTCCCAGCTCCTTGTACTTCATGCCGCTTGTGTTGAAAAATTTTTTCACTGGCAGGCCACTCATCCCGATCCACTTTGTCAGTTCCTCCTCCGTGGGATTTTCCTCCACAATGTGCCGGTCCTGGAACGCGATCCCTCTGTCCTCCAGATATTTCTTTGCCCGCTTGCAGGTGCTGCATTTTGGATATTCAATAAAAAGCATGATGTTCTGTCTCCTTTTGTCGTTTTATGTGTTACTTCTGCCTGGACCGATAGATCGCCTCCAGCGCATCCACGATCCCATCCACTCCCAGAAGGCTGGCGTTAAAGAGGATCTGGTGGGACTCAATGCTTCCCCAGGGCCTTCCGGCGTGGGTCTCATAGTACATCCTTCTCTCCCGGTCCGTTCGTTTGATCTTATCCCAGGCCTGCTTTTCGTTCAGCTTATAGATCCGGGAAATCCGGCGGACCCGATCCTCCTTGAAGGCATGGATAAACACGTGAATGCAGTTGCTGTAATCTCCCAGAATGTAGTCCGCACATCTCCCCACGATCACACAGGAACTGCGGGCCGCCAGCTTCTTGACAAGCTCTGTCTGCACCCGGTACATCTGGTCACTGAGAGGTTCTACACTCTCCCCGCTCATAAAAGCGGTGTAGTCTCCCAGACTCGTCACATAGGAGGACAGGAATTTTCCAAGAGATGTCTCGTTGATATTTTCCGCAGCCTCGTTGCTGATGCCGATCTCCTGGGCCGCCATATGGATCAGATTTTTATCGTAGAGAGGAATGTCCAGCCGCTGGGCAAGCTTGTTTCCGATCTCGTGGCCGCCGCTTCCAAACTGACGTCCAATGGTTATGATGGTATGATCTGTCATATGGATCAGCTCCTTTCTTTATCTTCTGTCTTTATTATACTTCACACAGAGAGGATAAGCAAAAGATTTTAGTGCTTCCAGCGCACATGACTGCCCTTTTTTGTCTTGGTGACTACAAGCTGCCTGTCAATACTCTCTTTCAGCTCTGTCACGTGGGAGATAATGCCGATCATCCGGTCTGAGCCTGCCAGCTCACTGAGCACGCCTATAGCCTGCTCCCTGGAATAATCATCCAGAGAGCCAAAGCCCTCGTCCACGAACATGGCCTTCATCTGGATGCCCCCGGCGCTGCGTGATATGACGTCCGCCATGCCAAGCGCCATGGCCAGCGCGGCCATAAACGACTCCCCTCCGGAGAGGGTGCGCACATCCCGGATCTTCCCTGTGTCCAAACTGTACACGTCCAGATCCAGCCCCACGCTGCCACGGTTGCCAAGCTGCTCCATGGAGCGGCACCGCAGGATAAAGTTCCCGCCTGTCATGGCTTCCAGCCTCCGGTTGGCAAAGGTAATGATCTGCTGGAAATAGCGGCGCTGTACATACGATTCGAAATCGATCTTGGGCCGTCCGGGGAGGGAGCCCCCTGCGGTCTGGTCCAGGAGGCGCAGCCTTGCGCAGCGCTCTTTGAGCTTTCTGTTCTTTTCGTAGATTTTTTTCAGATGCTCCCGCACATCCTTGTTGTTCTCATTTTTGCTGTACCATCTTCTCTGCTCCTGCTCTGCGGCCTGCCTTCTCTCATCCAGGCCAGCTTTTTGCTCTGTCAGTCCCTGGGTCTCCACAGGCTGTTTCCCCTCCAGCTGTTCTTCCAGGGTCTTGACCCGGGCATCGGCCTCTATGCATTTCTGCCGGTACGCCTCCTGACTTTTCTCCAGCTCTTCCTTTTCTTCCTCCGTAAGAAGACTGCCCCGGCACTGGTCTTCCGTCTCAAAGGAAGAGACTGCCAGAGCCTTCTGCGCTTCCAGGGCAAGCGCTTCCTCCTGTGCTTCCGCCTGTTCCTTCTGCGCCTGCCGGGCTTTCTTTTCTCCTTCCGCCTGGCTGACCGTCTGTTCCAGCAGGCGCAGCCTGTCACCGGCAAGGGCCGCTTTCTTTTGCTGCTCCTCCTGCCGGGCGTAGCAGGCGGCCTGCTCTTCAGTGAGGGACTGCCTCTTCTTTTCCAGCTCCTCCCACTGTCTGACCTGCTCCCTGGACTCCTCCTTTTTCCTCCGGCATTCCTGCAGCTCCCTCTCTCTTATGGTTTCTTCTCTGTCCAGGATGGGCTCCGGCCCCTCTCCCTCAAATGAAAACGCCTCCCCCACCACATTTTTCCCTTCTGTGAGGAGCCCCTGCAGGCAGGCGGCGCAGTGCTGTCCCGCCTCCAGAAGCTGCTGCTGTCTTCTGTCTTTCTCCTTTTCCGCCTCGTCCCTTCGCTTCCTGGCCGCCTTCACCTCCGCCTGGTCCGGTGCACGGTCCGGCAGAGGAGCGGGGGCAGGATGGTTGAAAGAGCCGCACACAGGGCAGGCAACTCCCTCCCGCAGGTCCTTTGCCAGAATACCTGCCTGGGCCTGAAGGAAGGCGTCGTTGCAGGCCAGGTAGGCGTCGGCAGCCTGCTGGTAGTCCCTCCTGCTCTTCTCAAAAGCCTGTGCGCAGATATCCCTTTTTGTCTCCTCCTTCCGAAGGAGCGGCAGCCTTTTTCTCAGCTCCTCCAGACTCTTCTTTCTGTCTTTTGCCGCTTCTTCCTGGCTCTCCCACTTCTGGAGTGCAGCGCGGCTTCCGGCAAGCCGGGCCGCCTGGTCTGTCACCTGAGTGATCTGCCCGATCAGGACCTGGTACTCCTTCCGGCAGCGCTGCTCTTCCAAAAGGGCTGTCTCCTGGCTCTTTACCAGCTCTTTTTTCTGCTGGCCTGCCTGGCGGATCTTCTCCGCCGTCTCCCGGATCCCTTTTTCCAGCAGTGCTTTCTGCCGGCCTGCCTCTTCCCTCTTTTTGAAAGTCTCGCAGACCAGGCGGGCCTCCCGGCTGCGCTCCAGCCGACGCTGCCGCTCCTCCACGGCAGAGGCATTTTCCAAAAGAGCGGCGCGCCCTTTTCTTGCTTCCTCCAGATAGTCAAACCGTCTGTTCAGCTCCTGAGCCACCGCCAGGTCCCGGTTCACCTTCTCCAGCTCCTTGTCAAGTTCACCGATCTGCCTCTTGGCAGCCTCCTCCCGGGATTTCCCGTATTGCAGGATCAGCCGGACCGCCTCAAGTCTCTCCTCCGGCAGGGCCG
Organism: Claveliimonas monacensis; assembly: GCF_014982975.1. Lineage (GTDB taxonomy): Bacteria > Bacillota > Clostridia > Lachnospirales > Lachnospiraceae > Claveliimonas > Claveliimonas monacensis. The sequence goes on along the minus strand of NZ_JADCKL010000003.1, from coordinate 116,998 downwards.
CGCTCTCCAGCCTGCCAAGCAGGCTCTCTTCTTCCGGGCAGAAGAGGCGGGCCATCTCCTGATCCTCCTGCCTCTCCATATCCTTCATCTGTCCCCCGAGAGCGCCGGCCTCCTCACGGAGCCTTTGCTGCATCCGGGCGTAAAGATCTGTCTGAAAGATCCTGGAGAAGATCTCCTTCCTCTCATCGGAGCGGGCAGACAGAAGTTTCAGGAACTCTCCCTGGGCGATCATAACTGTCTGGGTGAACTGTCCCGCGTCCAGGCCGATGATCTCCACAATCTTCCGGTTGGTCTCCGCCTTTTTCCCCGGATATTCCGTGCCGTCAGGCAGAAAAAGGGTGACCGCTGACCGCTCCAGAGTCCGTTTTCTCTCTCCATCTTTCCCCCTTCTTTTGCTTGCCCTCTCGTATTCCGGACTCCGCATGATCCTATAGTCCTGCCCCTTGTACTGAAAGGAAAATTCCACAAAAGTGGGGGTGTCCTCCGCCGCATACTGGCTGCGCATCATCCGTCCATCCCTTCGCCCTCCGCTTGCCTGGTCGTAGAGCGCGTAGGTGATGGCATCAAAAATGGTGGTCTTCCCGGCTCCCGTGTCCCCGGTCACAAGAAAGATACCTGGCCCTGCCTGTGAAAAGTCAATCTCTTCTCTCCCCGCATAGGAGCCGAAGGCTGACATAACCAGCCGCCGTGGAATCATTCTATCCCCTCCTTAAACATCTCTCTCATAATCGATTCTTCCTCCCTGTCCATAGGGCGGCCCTGCATCTCCTCAAAGAACTGTCCAAACACTTCCAGAGGATCCGCAAGGTCTAAATCCGGCTCCTGTGTCCCTTCCTCCCCATTCAGCCGGGCCCGGAGACTTTCCAGGCGCACCTGGAGCAGCCTTGGAAAAATGCGCTCCAGCTGGTCTGCCGGCTCATAGAGAGCCTTCTCATCTGTCAGCGTGACGCTCACATAGTCCTGACGGATCTCCTCCCCGGCGCCGGCAAGGACCTCCTCAAGCGTCCCCTTAATCTCCCGCACCTCATGCAGGGGCTCGAGTGGGATCTCTGTGCGCACAGGGGGCGTGCCCTTCTCTTTCAGCTCCACTATGGTCAGCGTCTTCTGATCTCTACTCTCAGACACAGAGTATTTCAGAGGCGTCCCGCAGTACCAAGCAGGCCCTTCCCCCACCTGCTGCCTTCTGTGGATATGCCCCAGGGCGCAGTAGTCAAAGTCCGCCAGAGCCGAGATATCCACATTGTCCAATCCTCCCACACGGACACTCTCCGACCCGGCAGCCAGAGGAGGAACCCCTGCCGCTATATAGAACTGGTGGGTGACAATGACATTTCTCACCGAAGTGTCGATCTGCTCCCTCTCCACAAGTCCCCGGACCGCCCCGTCGTAGTCCTCCGGCGCCTGGCCCTGGGGAAAGGCAGGGCGCACATAACCGGGCTTTACGAAGGGGAGAAGGTAGAAGCACACTTCTCCGTAGACATCCTGCAGCGTCACCTTTTTCATCCGTTCTTCCTCCCTGGCAGGAGGCATGCCGGCCACGTGGATGTGCTGCCTTCCAAGGATGGCACTGGCATAGTCCAGGCGTTCCGCCGAGTCATGGTTCCCGGCAATGGCCAGCACCGGGATGGCTGGCCGGATGTCCGCCAGTCTGGTGAGGAACCAGTCAAAGAGGGAGACTGCCTCAGCGGAGGGAACAGACCGGTCATAGATGTCCCCGGCAATGACAATGGCATCCGGCCTCTGTTCTTCCGCCGCGTCAGCGATCCGTGAGAGGATGTATCTCTGGTCTTCTTTCAGATCATAATAATGCAGGTGTTTCCCGATATGAAGATCGGATATATGAAAAAAACGCATACTGTACGTTCCTCCTTCCTGTCTTGGCGGCCATCTGTAAGGGCCGCGATGTGGTTATTGTACCATATTCTGCCCGTCATGCCCAAAAGATCCGCAAAAATATCTGCCACAAAATATCTCTTTTCTCCGCCCTTGCGGCCTGCGCAGCTTTCCTGTATAATGAAAAACTGATCAACTACGAAAGAAGGGATTCTATGAAAATTATCAAACAGGTGGGGATCATTTTTCTGATCTGCTGGCTGGGCCTGGTCATTGAGGCGGCTCTTCCTTTTTCTTTTCCTGCCAGCATCATCGGAATGATCCTCCTTTTTGTCTGTCTGCTCTTTGGTATCTTAAAGATTGAGCATATACAGGAAAAATCAGATTTTCTCCTGTCCAACATGGCCTTTTTCTTTGTGCCTGCCGGAGTCAGTATCATCAACTATCTGGATCTGTTAAAGAGCAGCCTGCTGCCCATCCTTGTCATCTGCGTGGCGTCCACCTTTATCACGTTCGCTGTGACAGCCTGGAGCATCCGGCTGACCATGCGGCTGATGAACAGGAGGAAAGGATCATGAAAGAAATATTTTCCTCCCCGTTTTTTGGCATTTCCTTAAGCATCCTGGCCTTCTGGGCCGGAGAAAAATTGCAGAAGAAGACAAAGCTGACTGCCTGCAGCCCGCTGCTTGTAGCCATTGTGTTGATCATCGGTGTTCTCCTTCTCTTTGACATACCCTATGAGGCCTACAATGAGGGCGGGCAGATCATCAACATGTTTCTGGCGCCGGCCACAGCCTGCCTGGCTGTGTCCATTTACACAAGGATCAAGCTGCTGAAGAAGCACTGGCTCCCTATCCTGGTAGGCTGCACCTGCGGCTCCCTGGCTTCCATGGGAAGCATTTACCTGATGTGCACACTCTTCCACCTGGACGAGAAGATCACGCTGTCACTGCTGTCCAAGTCAGTTACCACCCCCATTGCCGTCAGCATCACAGAGCGGTTCTCCGGCGTGGTCCCTGTTACAGTGGTGGCCGTTCTCATCACCGGCACACTGGGAAGCATACTGGCACCCTTCTTTGTCCGTCTCTTCCGGGTGAAGGATCCCCTGGAAGCAGGGCTTGCCATCGGGGCCTGCAGCCACGCAGTGGGTACATCAAAGGCTCTGGAGATAGGGGAGACGGAAGGAGCCATGAGCGGACTTGCCATCGGAATCTGCGGCATCATCACCGTCATTTTCTCACTTTTTATATGAGAATCTTCTTTGATATTAAAAAAGGACACAGCCGGCTTCTGCCAGGATATGGCAGCGCCGGCTGTGTCCTTTTTTCAGTTCTTTTCCAGATGTGACATCTGCAGATGCGTTTAGACGTGGTGTCGACATAAGAAATATTAACATAAGGCTTTATGTCGCACAAGTAGGTTCCGCGAAATGCGTCATTTTGTGTCGATTAGGCACTTTTTTCAAACTGTGAATTGTACAGCTCCGCATAGAAACCGTTCTTGGCAAGGAGTTCTTCATGACTTCCCTGCTCAATAATATCCCCGTCTTTCATAACAAGGATCAGGTCAGCGTCCCGGATCGTAGACAGTCTGTGAGCTATGATAAAGCTGGTTCTTCCCTGCATGAGATTGTCCATGGCTTTCTGGATCCGCACTTCTGTCCTGGTATCCACCGAACTCGTGGCCTCATCCAGGATGAGGATCTTCGGATCAGCCAGGATGGCTCTGGCAATGGTGAGGAGCTGCTTCTGTCCCTGGGACACATTGCTCGCCTCCTCGTTGAGCACCATGTCATAACCTCCCGGAAGTGTCTGCACAAAACGGTGCACATAGGCTGCTTTCGCCGCCTCCACCACCTCCTCGTGGGTAGCGTCCAGTTTGCCGTAACGGATATTCTCCTCGATGGAGCCGTTGAAAAGCCAGGTATCCTGGAGCACCATGCCAAACATACTGCGAAGATCCGCCCGGTTGAACTCCCGGAGGTCGTGTCCGTCTATCTTGATGGATCCGCTGTTCACATCATAGAAGCGCATAAGCAGCTTCACCATAGTTGTCTTCCCGGCACCAGTGGGTCCCACGATGGCGATCTTCTGTCCCGGCTCTACCTTTGCGTTGAAGTCATTGATGATAATGTGATCCGGGTTGTAGCCAAAGTGTACATGCTCAAATTCCACCCGCCCCTCCAGATTGTCTGTGGGCACTGGATCCGCCACGGTCTGCTCTTCTTCCTCTTCATCCAGGAACTCAAAGACTCGCTCTGAGGCTGCCGCTGTGGACTGGAGCATGTTGGCCACCTGAGCCACCTGCTGGATGGGCTGTGTAAACTGGCGCACATACTGGATAAAGGACTGGATATCTCCTACCTGGATAGCATTTCTGATCACCAGATATCCGCCCAGGATGGACACTGCCACATACCCCAGGTTGCCCACGAACTGCATGATGGGCATCATCATGCCGGAGAAAAACTGGGATTTCCAGGCAGACTGGTAGAGGACTGCATTTGTATCATTGAATGTCTTGATGATGTCCTCTTCTTTATTAAATGCCTTGACAATATTGTGTCCGCTGTACACTTCCTCCACCTGGCCGTTGATATGGCCCAGATACTCCTGCTGATCTTTGAAGTACCGCTGTGAATGCTTCACGATCACAGAGATCAGGCACATGGACAGAGGAAGGATCAAAAGGGCAATGACCGTCATCAGAGGGCTGATGCTGAGCATCATCACAAGGACGCCTATGATGGTGGTCACAGAGGTGATCACCTGGGTGGCGCTCTGGTTCAGGCTCTGTCCCAGTGTGTCCACATCATTGGTGATGCGGGAGAGGATCTCGCCGTGGGTCATTGTGTCAAAATATTTCACAGGCATGCGGTTTATCTTCTCAGAAATTTCTTTCCGCAGCCGGTACGTCATTTTCTGGGAGATCCCTGTCATAATGTACCCCTGTATGAAGGAGAGCGCTGCGCTGACTACATAGAGAGACAGCGCGCTTAAAAGGATCCGTCCCACCTTTCCAAAGTCAATGCCGTCTCCGCCGGACACGCGGCTCACAAGGCCGTTGAAGATCTCTGTAGTGGCATTTCCCAGGATCTTTGGTCCGATAATGTTGAAGGCTGTTCCTCCCACCGCAAAGAGCATGACAAAGAGGATTGCGATCTTGTAGCTTCCCATATACGCCATCAGCTTCTTCATAGTGCCTTTAAAGTCTTTTGCCTTCTCTCCCGGCATCATGTGTCTTCCGCCGCCCATATGTCCGTGTCTTTTTGTCTGTCTTGTCTCTGCCATATTAGACCGCCTCCTTCATGTCTCGTTCCAGTTCTTCCTCCGAAAGCTGGGAGGACGCGATCTGGTAGTACGCCTCACAGTTTTTCAGAAGCTCCCTGTGTGTTCCTATGCCCGCGATCTTTCCGTCATCCAGGACAATGATCTGCTCCGCATGGAGGATGGTGCTGATCCTCTGCGCTACGATAATGACCGCCGCATCTTTTGTTCTGCTGGAAAGAGCAGACCGGACTGCCGCGTCAGTCTTGTAATCCAGCGCGGAAAAGCTGTCGTCAAAAATGAAGACTCTGGGATGTTTTGCGATGGCTCTCGCAATGGAAAGCCTCTGCTTCTGTCCGCCGGACACATTGGATCCGCCCTGGGAGATGGGACTTTCATATCTCTTTTTCTTATTGTCAATAAATTCTGTAGCCTGGGCGATCTGAGCCGCCTCTTCCATTTCCTCCCTGGATCCTTCCGGATTGCCGTAGAGGATGTTGGAGGCTATATCGCCGGAGAACAGCACGCCCTTCTGGGGCACGTAGCCGAGCTGGGCTCGGAGGTCATGCTGGGTAAGACTGCGGATGTCATGGCCGTCCAGGGTGATCTTGCCCTCCGTCACGTCATAGAACCTGGGGATCAGGTTCACCAGGGTGGATTTTCCGCTTCCTGTGCTTCCTATGATCGCTGTGGTCTGACCCGGCTTTGCGGTAAAGTTCAGATCCTGGAGCACATCCTCCTCTGCTCCCGGGTACCGGAAGGAAACGTGATCAAAGCAGATCTCGCCTCTGCAGTCTTCCAGCTTCTCCGGCTGTTCCGGGTCATTGATCGCTGTGGAGCTGCGCAGCACTTCATCTACACGCTCTGCAGAGACAGCCGCTCTTGGCAGCATGACAGAGATCATACAGATCATAAGGAAGGCCATGATGATCTGCATCGTGTACTGGATAAAGGCCATCATGTCTCCAACCTGCATGGCACCATCATTGACGCTGTGGGCACCTGTCCAGACGATCAGCACGGAGATACCGTTCATCACAAGCATCATGACAGGCATCATAAAGGTCATGGCCCGGTTGACAAACAAGTTCAGCCTGGTCAGGTCCTTGTTGGCCTTGTCAAACCGTTCCTCCTCGTATTTCTCGGTGCCGAAAGCCCGGATAACCTGCAGGCCTGTCAGGATCTCTCTGGACACAAGGTTCAGACGGTCCACCATTTTCTGAACGATCTTGAATTTCGGCATAACGACAAGGAAGAGCACGATCACTACCATGAGGATCAGCGCCACTCCAAGAGCAATGATCCAGGTCATGGACACATTTGTATGCAGCACTTTCCAAATTCCTCCCACTGCCATGATGGGGGCGTACAGCACCATCCTGAGGATCATAACTGTCAGCATCTGGATCTGCTGGATATCGTTGGTACTCCTGGTAATGAGGGAGGCTGTGGAAAATTTATCGAATTCCCCATTGGAAAATCCCACCACTTTCTGGAATACTTTTCCTCTGGCTTCCCGGCCCACACTGGCCGCCACGCGGGATGCCATAAGGCCTACCGTGATGCTGGCCAGCATACCGAGGGCTGCCAGCGCCAGCATTTTTCCTCCTGTGACAAGGATATAATTCGTCTGCATGGCGTCCATATCCATGCCCAGCTCTTCATAGGCAGACTGGATGTACAGAGTGGCCGCCTGCTCCACCATGGTGTCGGGCATGCTGTCCATGCCCTCATCCATCTGGGCGATCACCTGGTCCCTTGCACTGTCGTCCATCATTCCCAGCATATCAAACACAGTCATGTCTGAAACACCCGGCATCTGCGGCATCTGCTGCCGCATGGTTTCCTCCAGGGCTGCCGTGGTGTCGCTGCCGCTCTCAAAGCCGGCTGCCAGGAGCATCGGTTTTCCCATGATCCCTGACAGCTCCTCCATATCCTCATCACTGTCCATGACACTCTCCTTCAATTCATAGACAGTCCCGTCGTAGTCATAGCTGCCATCCGCGACCTCGCTGTAAGCGTTCTGTACTGTATCCTGATCCTCCGATGGGATAAAAAGGAGCAGTTTTTCAAGCTCGTCACCGGAGATCTGTTCCGGCACGCTCTCATCCACACCGCCCTGCTGGATACCTACATTTACAATATCCGACGTGTAAGTCGGCAGGGACAGGTCACACCAGGCCTGCACCATCAGCACACACAGGATTGCCAGCACTGCGCCTGCATGTGGTTTCAGAAATTTTAACAGTTTTCCCATAAATACTTGTCACTCCTTCTTTGCTCTGGGTTAAAAATGTTTTTCCGGATGCAGCCGGCACATGATCTCGCTTAAGTCTATGTCCTTCATTTCTTTCGAGTCCATGATATTGTCTTCGATCTGCATAAGGAACCGTCTGAGGAGGAGTTTCTCCTCCTCCCGGAAGTCCTGGAGCATGACTGCCTCCGTCTTGCGGAACAGCTGCTTCAGGTCTTCTATGCGGCTTCTGCCTGTGTCTGTCAGGTGGATCCGCGTCTTTCTCTGATCATCCGGGTCCGGCTCCTTCTTGACCAGCCCCTTCTCCTCCATCTTCCGAAGGGCCACTGTCATGGAGGGCGGCGTAATGCCGGCCCTGCCGGACAGCTGGCGCTGGGTCAGATTGCCGTACCGGCTCAGGATGAACAGGATCGCAGCCTGCCCCAGATTCATGTCAAATCGTTCAACAAGAGAAATCGTCTGGTATTTCAACAAGTGCGCACTCCTCATCAAAAGCATCTGAAGAGGCATGCTTTTTCCATCCAAAATTTAACACCTCACTTTTCGTTAGTTGTCTAACGGTTATTTTAGAGATATGCCTATATGAAGTCAACATACAATAGTAATTCTTTATGATTTTTTAAGAATTTCTCACAAAAAATCATTTTATCACCTAACGAAAAAACGCAATTTGGGACGTAATACTTTTAAAAAGTATTACGTCCCAAATTATACAACCGGCGGATCCTCTCTTCGATGCCGTGTTCTGTTATGTACTGGTACACATACTTGGGGACCAGATGCTCCCACTCCTGGCCCGTGGCGATACAGCTCCGGATCCAGGTGCCGGTAACGCCGCACTCCTCCTTGCTGCGGCGCCACAGCACTTCCGTCTTCAGGTCGAGCCCCTTCAGGATCTTCAGCTTCTCCTCATCCCAGCCATCGCAGATCCCCAGGTAGTAGACCCCGTCCACAGGCGTATACTGGGTGATAAACTCCGGCCGGTGAATGGGGAAGGGTACGATCTCGTAGGCAGACAAAGGCACGTTAAACTCTTCCATGACTCCCTTAAGCATCTCATAGCGCTCCAGATAGGTCAGGGGATTGGCTGCCGGTGTGGACCGCACCTCATCGTTGACCGACTCCCGGACACAGGAAGGGTCCGGGTTGGTGATCCCGATATACAGTTTCTGGCAGCGCATCTTCGCGGCCAGGATATACTCAATATGCTTCAAATGCGGGATCTGGAATCTCGCGTTTACAACTCCTTTTTCAACCATAACAAACCTCTTTCGTAAAATATAATGCAAACACAAAGTCAGTGACTGTAAACTTGTTCTTTCTCTGCAGATGTACTAAAATGATACCAGCATTGATCACAGGAGGTATCATTGATATGTCAAATCAGACGGACCAGGCATTCCTTGAAAGTGCCCTCTCGTTTTTCCCCCATCTTTCTTCTGCAGAGAAAAATCTGCTCCTGCAGAATACGGCAGCTGTCTCCTATAAAAAAGGATCATCCATCCACCGGGCCGACTACAAATGCCTGGGGCTGCTCCTTGTAAAGAGCGGCTCTCTCCGGGTCTACATCATGTCCGAGGACGGCAAAGAGATCACGCTTTACCGGATCTATCCCGGCGAACTGTGCATCCTGTCCGCCTCCTGCGTTCTCTCCTCCATCACTTTTGACGTGTATATTGACGCAGTGGAGGACAGCCAGGTGCTCCAGGTCAGCTCCTCTGTCATCTCCCTGCTGATGCACGACAACATCTATGTGGAAGCCTTTGCCAACAGAGCGGCCGCCGAACGGTTCTCCGATGTCATGTGGGCCATGCAGCAGATCCTGTTCATGAGTTTTGACAGAAGGCTCGCCATCTTCCTCCTGGATGAGTCCGCCTCCCTTGGCACGGACAGGCTCACCCTCACCCATGAGCAGATCGCGAAACTGATGGGGAGCGCCCGCGAGGTGGTGACCCGGATGCTGAAATATTTCTCTCAGGAGGGCTATGTGGCTCTCTCAAGGGGAAGCGTCACTCTTCTCGACAAAAAAGCGCTCCGAAAACTGGCAGATACGCAGCCATAACAGGCATTTTGCTTCCGGGAAATCTTCCTATCCTCTTCTATTCATAAGTCTTCATAGCGGCCTCCACAGCCTGGATGATCGCTGTGCGGAAGCCCGCCTTCTCAAGAGCTGCCACACCCCGGATAGTGGTGCCGCCCGGGGAGCACACATCGTCCTTCATCTGACCCGGATGTTTGCCCTGATGGAGCATCAGTTTCCCGGTCCCTGCGATCATGCCTGCAGCCAGCTCATAGGCCTGGGGCCTGGTAAGCCCGTACATAACTCCTGCATCTCCCAGCGCTTCGATAAACATGCTGGCAAAGGCAGGGCCGCATCCGCTTATGGTGTTGGCGATATTGACTTTCTGCGTCTCCACCTCCGCCACAATTCCGATGGCCGATAAAAGAGAATGGAAAAGGGCATATTCCTCCTCTGTGAGAGAATGCTTTTTCTCACATGTGTAGATGCCTTCCCCCACGGCTGCCGGCGTGCTGGGGATAGCGCTGATATGGTGGGTGCCCGGCGCCAGCATTGCCTCATAGTCGTCAAACATCACTCCTGCTGCCACAGACCAGAGGATCTTCCCTGCAAGGAGATCCTTCAGGGGAGCCAGCACAGCTCCTGTCATCCAGGGCTTCACTGCCACTACTACAATATCTGACTGCTCTACCGTCTCTTTGCTGTCCCGGCAGGCTTTCATGCCTCGTTTTTCTGTGTTCTTTTTCAATTTTTCATAGTTCACCGCGCAGGCACACATCTGGGACGGCTTCAATGTATGGGTATACAAAAACCCGTCCGCAATGGCCTGGCCCATATTTCCAAATCCAATAAATCCGATCTTTACCTCTTCTCCTGTCATGTCAGACCTCCTGTACATATAGCTTTTCCCTCAATAGGACGCTTCTATTTTTTTGATCTTATCATATAAAAATGTATTGGCAGGCACAGGTATCCCGTGCCTGGCAGCCATGGGGATCACAGTCCCTGCAAACATCTCCACCTCCGAGGGACGCCTGGAGACACCGTCCTGGCGCATGGAGGGCATTCCCTCCGGAGAGAGCGTGCGAAGAATGGCTATGTACTCGTCAAGGTCTGTCTCAGTCAGATGGATCCCCTCCGCGTTTGCAAGGGCGATCACCTCTCTCATGGCAGCCAGCATGGTCTCATTTGCCTCGCTTCCCTCTCTAAGAGCGCCCCCATAGTTGGTCTCATAGGCCATACAGGTCTGGTTCACGCCCACGTTCAGCATGAATTTTCCCCACAGACGGTGCAGGATATCCTCCTCCAGCGTATATGGCATCTGTATCTCATCAAAATAAGCTGCCACACGAGCCAGATTTTCCTGCTGGCAGGCGTCCTCCGCCCCGATGCGCAGTTCACCCTTCTTTGTATAGGTCAGCTTATTTCCAAACTTCATGGCATCCATGCCCTGCGCCACTGTGTCGATGAGGCGGTCATGTCCGTACCTTTCTCCAATGATCTTCTCGCTGCTGATGCCGTTCATCACAGAGAGGATCACCGTGTCCTTTCCCACACAGTTTTTCATGGTGTCCAGAGCGCCTGCAAGTCCATTGTACTTGACTGCCACAATGACAAGATCTGCCGGTGAAACATCCTGGCAGCACTCCATCCGAAACGTCTTCTCCTGCCCGTTGCAGACAAACACTGTGCCCTCATATTTTTCGTATCTCTCCCGGTCCATGACAAAGGAGACACTCTCCGGTCCTTTTGCGGATGCGATCTGATCCGCGTAGAGAAGGCCCAGCGCCCCCATTCCTATGATCGCTGTTTTCTCTATCATCCCTGCATTCCTCCTGCGCTGTCTGTAAAATTCCTTCAGGATCACTCCTGTAAAACAGGATACCACGGACAGGAAAACATGTAAAGAAAAGCCGCTCTGCCGGGGAGGATCTTTCATCCTCTTTTGGCAGAACAGCTTTTTACTGTTGTTTTTATCTGTCTTTTTTACTGGTCCCTTTTCTTTTTTCCACAAGGTCTGCTGCCAGTACCACCAGATATCCCCCTGCCAGCACTGCCAGGATCACTCCATTGACCAGCTCCTGCGGAGGTGCCTGTCTGTGAAGGGCAAGCTGCAGGATAAAAGCCGGCCTTGTCATAAGATCCTTGTTGTAGATCAGCCGAAAGGCCGCAGTAATGGCCAGCCCGCAGACTGCCAGGTTGAGAATGCTGAAAAGAGCGCCGATCTTCCATTTTTTAAGAAATGAAATGATCCACAGCAGGGCAGCTGTTCCCACAAATGATATAAGAAACAGCGTCCCCATGTTGATCCGCATACATATTACAACGGAATTGACACAGAGCAGCGTGATCACACTGGCCCAGATCAGTCCGTTATAGACAGCTCCAATGATCCGTGCCATTATTCTGCAACCGTAAATGTGGCGATGATATGCGTTCCCTTGGCAGGCATTTTGTCAGAAGGTCCGAATGTGATCTCCTCCTGGTACTGGTAAGCTGCGTTGCTTGTGATACCGGCCGGGCAGCTCTCCAGACACATAATGCAGCCTGTAGCATACTCCTGGTTCACCTCCAGGTTTCCGCCGAAGCGCATAGCCATCTCTCTCTCCTCGGAGGCTGTAAACAGATCTGCAAAAGAGCAGGTCTCTGTACCGATTTCTACATTTACATCCAGATCCGTTCCTTCTATAATGCCATCCGGATCATCCAGTGCAATATTGTTTCCGTCCTGTGCTCCAAGCTGTTTCAGCGCATCATAGAAATCCTTTGTGGCTGCTGTGGTAGTAAATAAAGTCTTGTCCGCGTTGGATCCTTCCTCGTTTACGATGGCATGGATCGTAGACTCGTCATATCCTGTGGACAGAATATTCATGGAAATAGTCTTTGCCTCCTCGTTCACTACCATGGCTGTGTCATCCACTGTGATCGTAAAAGTTACCTCCGTTCCTTCCTCCGGCATATTATCTGAAGGTGTGAACTCGATGGGCTCATTATACTGGTAAGCCGCATCGCTGGCGATACCTACTGAGCAGCTCTCCATACAGAGCAGACACCCTGTAGCGTACTCCTGATTGAGGGCCACATTGCCGCCAAAACGCATGTCCATCTCCCTCTCCTCAGAGGCTGTGATCAGGTCATATGTGTCGTAGTCTGTCCCGTCTACCTGGATGGACACATCCAGGCCGCTTCCAAGGATTGTCCCGCTCTCGGCATCTACTGGTATATTATTTCCCGGAATACCGCCCAGCTCCACGATCGCATCATAGAAGTCCATTGTAGATGCCTCTGTGGTAAAGAAAGCGCTCTCGGCGTTGCTTCCGGAGTCATTCACAAGCAGGTGGATGGAAGACTCAGTATTTCCCGTTGCTGTAGCCTGCACTGTGATGGTTTTCGACTCAGCATCCACTGTAAGGGCTTCTGTTTCCTCCTGTGTCTCCTGGGCTGTCTCCCCGGCGTTGTCGCTGCCGGTCTCCTCTTCCTGCGCGCCGCATCCTGCCATTCCCATGGTCAGAAGCAGTGCAAGGAATAATGCTGTCTTTTTCATAAAAACTCTCCTCCTTTGTTCAGACATAGCTTTTTATTCTGTTTTATCTTACTCTCTATGTCTTCGAAAAGCCAATCGGAATTTTTTATATTTCTTTGTACTTATTGTTTTTTTCCATAAACCATTCCCGGTACCAGGCCGGACAGATTTCTGTGCAAAAAAGCAGGGACAAAATGTCCCTGCCTTTTTAACATAATCTGTGAGAGGTTTTTTATATCTACAGGCCAAGCAGAGCTTTGATCTCTTCCTTGCCCTGGGCACCGACTGCCATGTTTACTTTCTTTCCGTCCTTGAACACGATGAGTGTAGGGATGGACATTACCCTGTACTGCTTTGCCAGCTCCATCTCCTCATCCACATTGACTTTCCCGATCTTCACGCCGGTAAGCTCCTCGGAGAGTTCCTCGATGATGGGCAGAACCATCTGGCACGGTCCGCACCAGGTAGCCCAGAAATCCACCAGTACCGGTACATCTGACTGTAATACCTCTTTTTCAAAATTGTCCTTTGTGAAATGTAATGCTGCCATATTTATTCCTTCCTTTCTTTCCACTGATTCCGTCCGGTCTGCCGGAGGATCTTTTTGGGATTGCTTTTTTCGTTTTCTGTCTCTATTATACACCATTGCGGATTTTTTTCTGTAACCTGGTCACATTCTTTTCAATCTTTTAAGAAAGCTCCCTGATAAAGGGGCAGATCGATCCGCACCTGCGCCCCTCCTGTCTCTGCATTGGAGAGCGTCAGCCTTCCGCCTGCCTCCTCTGTGAAAGTCCGGGCAATGTAAAGTCCCATGCCGTAATGACGGTGCCCCCGGCTGCCATCCCCCTGGTAGAACCGCTCTGTTCCCCTTTTCAGATCCTCCCCGGAAAATCCCGGCCCCTGGTCTGTCACCGTAATGCGAAGCCACTCCCTGCCGTCATCCCCCGGCCGGACAATGGAGGCATGGATCTCCACCTTCCCATCTGCAGGCGTATAGTCCACTCCGTTAGAAATGACGTTCAGAACTGCACGGCTTACATTGGTCCGGTTTCCTTCCAGAAAGCAGGAAGACGCCTCCGGCAGTTCCAGGCGACAGAGAATTTCTGCTTTTCCTGCCCTCCCCAGAGCCGCGGCCTTTTCCTTTATCTCCTCCAGCCAGGGGCGGGCCGGAAAATATGCCTGTCCGCAGCCATCCTCCAGGCTTATCTCTCCTTTCATGGTCTCCTGGAGGATCACAAGATATCCCTCTATATCTTTTATATTATCCAGGATCTCTCCGTCCCATTCACGGATCTCGCGGAGATCCTCCGTCTCGGCAAGAAGTTCTGCATTTCCCCGTATAATGGTAAGAGGCGTCCGGATGTCGTGAGCCAGGGCCCGGACCTGCTGTTCTTTTTTTTGTTCCAGCTCCCACTGCTCCCTGAGGGACTTCTGGAGGGCTTCCTTCATCTTATGGAGGGAAGCCAGGACTTCGTCTATCTCCTTTATGTCAGAATGTTCCCTCTCAAAGGCCAGATCCTCCCTCTCCACTCTGGCGGCAGTCTCCGACAGGACCTTAAGCCGCCGGTCCACATATCTTCCAAAGCGGCGGGGCATACAGACCGTCAATATAACTATGATCAGCACGAAAGCCCCCAGAAACACAAGCTCTGCATTGGGGAAAATCTCCCGCAGGGCAGGGGAGACAAATTTTGCCATCACCTGATACCGGATCATGGCTGTGCTGCCGTTTTCCTTTTCAATTCTCTGCCAGAAACTTCCATACAGACTGGTCGTCTCCTGTGTACCTGCCTGCCTCCACACTTCTTTTCGCTGCTCTGCCGGGATATTTCCGTACAGCCAGGTGCCGTCCTCCCCGTACACCCCGTAGACACATGTATCCGGAAACAGCTTCTCTTCCACCTGTCCCCCTGTCCGGATGGCATCCGCAGCCTGCATGATCCGGGTCTGTTCATAGGAAGGGATCCGGATCATGCCCAGGCTCACCAGGACAAAGTAGGAAAAAAAGATGATGACGCCTGCTCCCACTGCCAGCAGGGCGTATAGAAGAAGGAACCTGGAAAAAATAGCATGCAATCTTTTTTGTCCCGGATTTTTCCGCTTTGTCAGTTTCCTCAGCTTTTCCATCTGTACCCTGTCCCCCACACTGTCTCCACAGGCTCGCAGCCGGCCGCCCGGCATTTTGCCCGGATGTTTTTTATATGCTCCGTAATGGCGGAGCTGTCGCTCTCGCCATCATAGCCAAAGACATGCTCATAGATCTGCTCCCGTGAGAACACCTGGCCCCGGTGAAGGGCCAGATACTCGCAGATTTCATATTCACTCTTTGTAAAAGGCAGCTCCGTCTCCCTGTATACCGCCCGTTTCTCTCCCAGATAGAAACGCATCTCACCTGCCAGGACCGCATGGGTCTTCCTGCGCCTCTCCCGGCGGATGTGGGCCTGCACCCTGGACCGCAGTTCCCCGATACCAAAAGGCTTTCTGATATAATCGTCCCCTCCCAGGCCCAGACCTGTCATGATATCTTCCTCCCCGGTCCGGGCCGTGAGAAAGAGAATGGGACAGTCCACCTCCCCTCGGATCCGCCTGCAGAGGGAAAAACCGTCCACCCCCGGCATCATCACATCCAGAAGGATCAGATCATATTTCCCCAGAAACCTGTTCTTAAGCAGGAGGGGATCGCTGACTGTATCCACCTGGCAGCCGTCCTTTTCCAGCGCTCTCTTTATGATCCGCAGGATCCCTTCCTCGTCATCTACCGCCAATATATTTCCTGTCATTTTATTTTTTCACTCCCGAAAGTCTTAAAAATCTTTTTTCCTGTACCAGAGAAGTACTGTCCCGAAGATCAGAAGGGACAGTCCCCCGCATACACAAAAGGGCCAGAAAGCCTGCTCCGCCACTGCCGCGGAGTCCATGACACCCATGTGATATACTAACACATAATCACACCACCTGCCACTGAAAGCCCAGGGAAGGTACATCCAGATCCCCTCTCCCATGCCGGTGAGCATGAGGCAGGCAAGGATCATCCCGCCCGCGCCGGCGCTTATGGATGCAGCCTTCCCCAGCCGGATGGAAAGGAAAAGGTGGATCAGATACACCGGTATCTGCCCAAGCCAGATCACCAGGGCTTCCCGCACATACAGATCCAGAGAGAACACATCGCCGCCCGGGAGGAGAAGGCGATACAGGATGCCAAATCCCAGTATGGCCAGGAGGACAGCTCCCAGCCCCAGGATCAGAAGGCCCAGCCACTTGGCCGTGATCCCCCGGCATCTGCCCGGCGGCAGGAGAAGGAGGATCTGATATCCCGCCTCCGCCTCCATTTCCGCCGCCATCCCGCAGACAAGTCCTGTGAGGAAAGGCCAGATACATGCCACCACCTCCAGATAGGCCTGCACCTTTCCGGCACTGCTCCAGCCAGAGAAGCTGTAGTATAGAAGAAACACTGCCATCCCCACAAGAGGGAGAACGAGATGGATCTTCAGAACAGACGTATGGGCATACTTTCTCATCTCCGCCGCCAGAAGTCTTGCAAATCCTTTCATACTCTCGCAGCCCCCTTTCTTTCATACCACCGCCTGGACAGGCACCACAGAAGCACAAGCAGCGCCAGGCTGATCGCCAGCCCCGGAGCCAGGCTGGCCGGATCCAGCAGCTCCGCAGAGAAAGTAGGATTGCCCGGCCTGGCCGGCATATTGTTGGGCAGCACCCCGATGACCACACACATCATCCTAGGAAGGATGGCATAGGGATCCACCATCCAGAAGGGCGTCACAGCGGCCAGAATGCCTGTAAGTGTAAGTCCCATCTGGATCAGCAGAGCCGGCAGCATACCCAGGCGCCGCCCCAGGGACAGGCAAAGCGGCACCTGCCAGCTTCCGGCCACAACCATGACAAGGACAGCAGCTCCGGCCTGGGGCAGGGATACCTGCAGCGTCTGGGACATCCCCAGATGTGGAAAAATAAGATTTCCCGTGATCCAGACAGCCAGCGCCAGCAGGATGTTGGCTTTTACCATCCACAGGATACAGGTCAGCACCTTGGCGTCCCAGAGGCGCGCCAGAGGCACAGGCAGGGACAGGATGGCCCTGTCCTCCATTTTCCCGTCTTTTCCTGCCGCCAGACAGCACAGCAGCCCTGTCATGGCCGGATACATACCCACATACCACCAGTTGTAGGCGCTGACCGTGCCGTAAGTCGTGCTCAGCACAAAAGCCACTGCCAGCGTAAGGACAGGCAGCAGATACCACAGCATGTCCGTTCCGCTGCGGCGGTACTTCATCTTTTCCGCCCGCAGCAGTCTTCCCATACACGTCTTTTCCTGACTCATGCCTGCCACTCTCCTTTCCTGTTTTTCTCCACCACTTTTGTGAAGAGTTCCTCCAGATGTCCCTTCTGCGGCATCCCGCCCTGGTAGCCCAGGACGCCTCCCGACAGGATCCCGATATGATCTGCCATCTGCTCCACCTCACCCAGGATATGGCTGGAGACCAGCACTGTCATGCCGCCAGATGCAAACTCCCGCAGCATGGAACGGAGCTTCTGTATGCCGAAGGGATCCAGTCCGTTGGTGGGCTCATCCAGTATAAGGAGTTCCGGTTCTGACAAAAGGGCAGCCGCAATGCCAAGACGCTGTTTCATTCCCAGGGAAAATTTCCCGGCTTTCTTCTTTCCCGTGTCTGTCAGCTCCACAGTCTCAAGCACCTGGCTGATCCGGCTTTCGGGAAGTCCAAGAGCGGTGGTGCGTACCAGAAGATTTTCCCTGGCGCTTAAGTTCCCGTAGAGAGGAGGGATTTCTATGAGAACGCCTGTCTTTGCCAGCGCCTGTCTGCTCCACGGCTGCCCCTTAAAGAGCACCTGTCCTTCATCAGGCTGCACCATTCCTGTGATGATCTTCAGCAGGGTGGACTTTCCGGCCCCGTTTGGCCCCAGCAGCCCGTAGACGCATCCGCCGGGAATGCGCAGGGACACCCGATCCAGTGCCTTTTCGTCATTTCCCCGGAATGTCTTTGTCAATGCTTTCGTTTCTAAAACAATAGATTTCATTCTTTTTCTCTCCTTTATATAGTATACCGACGGTGCCAGAGACATCCCGCCCTGTATCTGAAAGTATAAAAGAGAAACCTAAGGAATTTATAAGGGTGCGAAAAAAAAGAAGGGTATTGCTACCCTTCCGTGTGGATGGTTCCCTGGAAACTATCCTTAAAGGTCCACCCCTGGGTCAGATCCGTGCTTGTAAAGACGGCCTTTGTATTGCCGGCCGTCCCCTGCCCCAGGGTCAGTGTAAACACGCCGCCCTCTGCTGTCAGAGAGTCCACTTTGTCCAGAAAGGATACACTGGAAGGAAGGCTCTCCCAGGGGAGGACCAGCTCTGTAAAGGAAGCGCCTCCATCGGTGGTCACTCTGAGAGCCGGATACTGTTCGTCGCCGTTCACTGTCTGGAGGCTGGCCACGCCATGTGATGTGTCCGAAAAAGCCAGTCCGTCCAGCATCATTGCCTCCTCGTACAGCTCTGTGGAAGATGTCCACGTCTCTCCCCCGTCATGGGTCCAGTACACGTAAGTAGCCCCGCCACTCCCCATGGTCCAGTCTGTGCCAAGACCAGCGTACCCGTTTTCACTGTCCAGGAAACGGACGATCCTTCTTGTGCAGAGTCTTGGCATATAGTCTGTAAACGGAATGTCCTGCCAGGTGGCCCCTTTGTCCCGGGACAGGCGAAGAGTGGGCATCTCCCCGTAAAACACAGCGTAGACGCCGTTTCCATCTGCAAAGTAACTGTCCTCAAAAAGACTGCCGCCCCTCTGGTAGGTGTCCGTGGTCTCGCTTACCTGCTGGCTGGAAAGCCCTGTGGAGACCCAGCTTTCTCCCGCATCACCGGTCAGAAGGAGGTCCCCGTTATTGATCCGATAATCCATCTGCATCACGGTCTCCGGGTGTCCGGACAGGGCGGACGTATCTGCCGCCTCACAGTAATATTCCAACCTTTTGCCAGTGACCCCAGTTCCATCCGTAAGGGAGATGACCAGGGCAGAGGAGCCGTCGCTGACACCGCCCTGCCCCTGCTGGTACTCTTCCCATGTCAGCACCGGGAAATCCTGCCCGCCGCTTCCATCTAGAACCGGTGTCCCCGCTTCAAGCTGGATGTCCGGCTGAAATTCCACCTGGAAACGGTCGAAATCAAGAAGGCGGATCTGTGCTTCAAAGGGGATCCTGCGGATCTGCTCATCTATGTATGTGAAATCCGCATTGGGATCGTAGTATGTGGGAAGGGCTGTTTCCTGGTACTCCCTGCAGGAAAGCTCCTGCGCCTCACTGTCGTAGGTATAACCCACATGGGAGATATACTGATCCTGGTCATCGAAGCCTGTCACCGTCAGCGTAAAGTCTGTCACCTCTCCCTTTTCTGTAATGGAAGCTCCCAGATAGGCGATATCCCCATGCTCTGGAAACTCTTCCGTTTCTTTTACCTTATCCAGAATGGCGGCAAGCCCCGCCTGTTCCAGCGTGTTCTCCTTATCCGTCCACCTGCTGAATATAAATGCCGCCAGCGCTGCCATCACAAGGATAGCCGCGGCCATTGCAATGATGACCCTCTTTTTCATGTCTGTTCTCCCCTTTCTGTTATCGTCTGTCCATAGCCTCGCCTATATATCTCCATCCATGATCCGCTCCAGCACGACAGGGGTGGTCTTCTTCATGCTGACCCTGCACAGAGTCAGTGTGCCGCCATCCTCCACCGTGTTCTCCCCGCCCTCCAGGATGCAGTCCGCATTCAGCACAAGGGTCCACTCAGGGCCGTTTTTGGGGAAAACCAGGGAAAGCGTTCCATACTGCATGTATGCATCATATTCGTAGATTTCCACTCCCCGGGGCGTCTCCAGTTCCATCTGTCCGTTGCGCACATCCAGCATGTAGCCGCCTTCCCCCACCCATGTGCCTGCGATGGCATTGGACACATAGTAGTAGGCAGTCCCGTCGCTGCGGTCTCCGTAAGTGGCAACATACTGGTGTACTCCTCCGTCCTCTTCCGACTCATACGTCACGGCGCACACGTCTTTTTCCAGCCACTGGGTCTTTACTTCCCCGGCAACGGTAAAGGGAAAAGTTTCCGCCTGGCGGACAAAAGGTCCCGCGGCCTGCCTGTAAAGCCTGGCAGAGCCATTATCCTCCTGTATTTTTAAAACCATGCAGTCTGAAGGAAAGCCGAGAGAAAAGCTGAGGATCTCTCTTTGTCCATCATCGGTCAAAAGGCCGGCTGCCCCATTGCCTGCGAAGAGGAGCACAGCTCCCAGCACCACCGCCGGTTTTAAGAAAAAGGGGCGCAGCTTTTTCATACAGAGGCCGCCTGCCATCAGAAACAAAAGGGCCGCCCCGTTTACGGCAAAGAACATCCACCTGGCCATATACTCGATCTGATACCCGTCTCTGTTAAGGATGTACCAGATCTGCACACCCAGGCACAGGATACCCAGCACAAGCAGAATGCCCCCGACTCCTTCCAGCACATACCGGGACCGCTCCTTTTTCTCCGGGTGTTCCATGACACCGGAGGCCGTTGTGTACTCCTGCAGAGCCGGCTGCACAGTTTCCGTTTCTGCCGGGCCGCCCTCCAGGATCGCCTCCACCGGCACGTCCAGTACGCGGGCAAGCTCCAGCAGAACGCTGATATCCGGCATCCCCTGGCCGGTCTCCCACTTGGAGACAGCTTTGTTTGTCACACCCAGCCTGTCCGCCAGGTCTTTCTGTGTCATCATCTTCTTTTTTCTGCTGGCTGCAATGTATCTTCCTGTCTTTTCGTGATCCATGCCGTCCTCTCCCTTCACTGTTTTCGTTCTTATCATACCCCGCCGGGGAAAATCTGGCAATATACGCAGGGAAGAGCGGGAGTCCACGCACAGTGGAGCCTCCCGCTCTTCCCTGTTTTTCAGCCCTTCGGTCTTTTTATCTTCTATTCACCGGCCTCCTGTCCGGCCAGCTCTCCGTACCAGGAGAGGGTGGTCTCCTCCTGACGGCTGTTAACGAACACGGTCATGTCGTCAAGCCGTATCTCCAGTATGGGCTCGCAGCCTGTGTACAGGAACATCATGCATCTCCCTGTCTCCTTTCCCCGGAAGTGTCCCACCTGGTACTCCTCTGTGCTGCCTCCGTTCGTCCTTGTAAAATGCTCCTCAGGCATACTGTCCAGGAGCTCCACAGACTGTATCTCATCTCTGCCAAAGGAGCAGTCGTACCCCGCCGCCTCAAAGGTAAAGGTGTCTCCTTCCTGTGTGAATACCACCTCCACGTTGACAAAATCTGACAGGAGCACCGCAGTCCAGACCATTCCGCCCAGGATGACGGCCGCCAGGACTCCCGTGATCACCTTGGCCGCCGGCCGCCCGTAGTTCATGGACATGTTCATGCTGTTGAACCTGTCCTGGACGAGGAGATGCCGGTCGCCCGGATTGTTGTACCAGCCCTTCTTCCAGTACTCGTCGTCGTCAATGTAGCAGGCGGAGGTGTCCGCCTCCAGCACCTCCCGCCGTTTCCCCACGGACATCCCCAGGGGAAGGAGAAGGGCGGCTGCCGCCAGGAATATAAGACCTGTGTAAATGGCATACACAGCTCCCGGAAGGTCCGGGCCGTACCGGTAATAGGCGATGGCCATGAAGATCCAGGAGACGCCGTTTACCCAGGAGGCATATACGAGCCCCTCGGTCCAGGACCGCTTCGTCAGCTGGTTGGCCGCCAGATTGATCTGGCTGTCCTCGCTGTACACCCGGTTGGGGCGGCGCTCCACTCCCACATGCATGGCCAGGAAAAGAAGGCAGAGCCCCACGCCGGTCCCGTAGAGCAGCCAGAAGGGCCAGGCCTCCGGGGCGGCCACCTGGAATTTCCTCTCCGCCGCGTCCACGAAATACACTGTAGCCGCAGTCAGGACAAGGATGGGCAGATGCCATTTCCAGTCGAGGGCCAGCCTCGAAGAAGCCGCCGAAACGGCCGTGTCGACGCGCACGATCTTCCTGCTCCTCTCGTCCATCCATCCGTTCTCCAGCTTCAGCCGGTACATCCGCCTGTGTGGAATGATAATAAGATACTCAAGACCGCACACATACTCCAGCAGCCAGACCATCCACACGATGAGAAAGGCCATGTAATCCAGAAAGCAGACAAAGCATATGAGAAAGCTGGCCGCCAGATTGATCCGGTGGAATAAGGTCCAGCTTTTCCTGTGCTTTTCACAGAGCTCCCGCACCCGGGGATGTTGGATACAGGTGGCCGGAATGTGGACCCCCAGCACCATCCCCTCCCGGTACTCCCACAGGTTTCCGTAGGAATACTGGCAGAGAGGGACAATGATCAGATTACAGACCAGAAAAATAAAAAACATGGCAATGTTCATCCCTTACCCCTCACTTTCCGCCGGGTGCATGCTGGCAAACATAGCCTCGCATATACCCAGGAACTCATCCTTTTCCATTCCCTTCAGGCAGGCCTCCGCCGACAAAAGCTCCAGCTCTGCCTCCAGCTTTTCCCGGAACCTGCCTTCCGCCTGCCCGGCCGGCAGGACCGTGGCTCCCTTACGCCTGTCAATCTCGATAAAGCCCTCCGCCTTCAGGATCTGGTAGGTCTTGTTGACCGTCATAGTGTTGACCCCTGCGTCCCTGGCCATCTGCCGGACCGAAGGCAGCGTCTCCCCGGCCCGCAGCTCTCCTCTGCCTATCCCTGTGACGATCTGGTTTCGGAGCTGCACGTATATGGGCGTATCACTGCTCATATCAAGAGAAATGATCATAAAATCCGTCTCCTCTCCCTGGGATATCTCTGCTTTTGCATTGCGGCAAAAAAGTATTATCTGTATTACTAATCATAATACAGATAATACTTTTTTACAAGCCCTGCTCTCACATTACATTTACCTTACATTTCTGTCATTTTCACAGATTTTTCGACAATCTGTGCTACAATACGGCTCATAAAGGAAATCCATTTTAAGGAGGGCTGCTTTATGAGCTCCTACGTACAGACCATACTGACGGCGGTAATCGCATTCCCCTTTATCGCCTTTTTATTTACCTTCCCCTATATCATTTACAACTACCGGAAATACGGCTCTGTCCTGAGCTTCCGTATTCTGATCGTGTACTCTTTTATCCTGTACCTGCTGTGTGTCTACTTTCTTGTCATCCTGCCCCTGCCTTCCATCGATGAAGTGGCCCGCATGACAGGTCCCAGGATACAGTCTGTTCCTTTTATGTTTATCCGGGACATTTTCCAGGAGTCTGATTTCCGCCTCCGGGATGTCTCCACCTGGATAACCCTCATCAAAAACAAGGCGTTTTTCCAGGTGTTTTTCAACTTCATCATGATCATCCCTTTTGGCATCTATCTGCGGTATTATTTCCGGTGCGGTTTCAGAAGGACCTTTCTTTTCTCCTTCCTTCTGTCTCTGTTCTTTGAGCTGACCCAGCTCACAGGGCTGTACTTTCTCTATCCCAGGGGATACCGGCTTTTCGATGTGGATGACCTGCTGATCAATACCCTCGGCGGTATTGCCGGGTACCTGTGCGCCCCGGCCTTCATGCGGCTTCTGCCATCCCGCGAAAACATGGATAAAGCCAGCATACGCCGGGGAATGGAGGTGTCCCTGCCCCGGCGCGTACTGGCTCTTTGTTTCGATCTGTTCCTTATCTTTCTGGCAGATGCAGCGCTTCGGGCTGCCCTTCCCGACGGCCGCCAGATGCCAGGCAGCCTCTGGCTTATTCCTGCCTTTTTATACTACTCCTTTGTTCCCGCGCTTACAGGCGGGCGCACCGCAGGAAAATGGATCCTGCGCATCCGCATCGGCGCCACAGCAACAGGCAGCAGGCCCCACTGGTACCAGTACCCGCTGCGGTGCGGCAGTCTGCTCCTCTTTCTCTTTGCACTGCCCCGGATCTTCTCCCTGCTTCCGCCTCTGCCGGCCTTTCTGTGTTACACAGTCTGGTTCTTCTTCCTTGCATACACAGGAATCCGCGCTGTCCGGCACCGGGATCTGTTCTATGAACGGCTGTCCGGCACAAGAAATATTTCGTCCCTGGCGGACCAGCCCTGTCGCTCTGAGGAAATTTCCTCTTAATATCAGTTCCCTAAAAAATATCTGTCAGAACAGCGGCTTCAGACACTTCACGATCCGCTCTACCACCTGGACAAATGTCTGTGTATCCACGGACATATTGTTTAAGTAGGCGTGATACGCCCCCTGGATGCAGTAGGAAAGAAGAATATCTTTTTCCGGATCTTTCTGGTACTCCGGATATTTCCGGTAAATCACCTTTTTAAGCTCCCTCTCCATCTGCACTCCCAGGTGGTTCTGCTCCTTTCCCGCAAACAGCACCTTTATGAGGGAGATATTGGACAGGAAGGCAAGGCAGAGGGCCCGCGTGAACACATCCGGATTTTCCGCAGAGTGTCCCTTAAGATCCGGGATGCTGTTTACAATGGAGAGCACCGTCTCCTGCTCCAGTGTCTCCGAGAGCGCATAGATATCGCTGTAGTGGGCGTAAAATGTGGACTTGTTGATACAGGCCAGGGCGCACAGCTCTTTCACTGTAATCTTCTCCAACGGTTTCTGCGCCCGCAGTTCCATAAATGCGTTGCGGATCGCTTTCTCTGTTTTTTCTGTTCTTAAATCCATCTTCCGCCCTCCCGGATTTTCCCTTTTAAGCAACCATTTCGCCAAAGAGTTGTTTTTCCGACGAATCGCGAATATCGTCGGTGGACTCCCTGGCTGCGCTGTGATAATTATAAGATATAAAACAACTCGTGTCTATTATTTACGGAGGTCAGTTATGGATTTTTACGGATTTTATACAGGGAAAATTTTTGATGCGCACGAATACCTGGGCGCCCATGTGCAGGATGACGGAACCACGTTCCGCACCTTTGCCCCTTCCGCTTCCAGAGTCAGTCTCATCGGGGAATTTAGCGGCTGGCAGGAACTCCCCATGGAGAAAGTCCACGACGGAAATTTCTGGGAAGTCCATGTAAAGGACACCCTCCCGGGTATGATGTACAAGTACCGGATCTACGGCGGGGACGGCCGCTGCATAGACCACTGCGATCCTTACGGGTACGGCATGGAACTGCGCCCTGCCACCGCCTCCATCATACGCAGCAGGGACAGCTTTCATTTCCAGGACCAGGCTTGGATGAAAAAGCGTTCCGACTGCCGGGACAAGCCGCTGAACATCTACGAAATCCACTTCGGCTCTTTCCGGAAACCTTCCGATGAACCGGACGCCTGGTACACCTACGATGAGCTGGCAGACCTGCTGATCCCCCATCTTAAGGAAGCCGGGTACAACTATCTGGAGATCATGCCCCTGGCCGAGTATCCCTGCGACGACTCCTGGGGCTACCAGGGAACCGGCTTTTTTTCCCCCACCTCCCGGTACGGCACCATGGATCAGTTCAAATCTTTTATCAATGCCTGCCACCGCAGCGGCATAGGGGTGATCCTGGACTTTGTCCCGATCCATTTCGCGGTAGACGACTATGCGCTTGCACACTATGACGGCACGGCCCTCTACGAGTACCCTCACTCTGCCGTGGGATACAGCGAGTGGGGAAGCTGCAATTTCATGCACTCCCGGGGCGAGGTGCGAAGTTTTCTCCAGTCCGCGGCAGACTACTGGCTTTCTGAGTTCCATATAGACGGCCTGCGCATGGATGCCATCAGCCGGGCCATCTACTGGCAGGGAGATCCGGCCCGGGGCGTCAACGGAAATGCGGTGGACTTCCTGCGAAATATGAACCAGGGGCTGAAAAAAAGATACCCCGATGTCATTCTGGCGGCGGAGGACTCCACCTCCTTCCCGGATATCACACGGCCCGCCGAAGAGGGCGGCCTTGGTTTTGACTACAAGTGGGACATGGGCTGGATGAATGACACGCTGAACTATTTCCGCACAGCCCCCTCTTACCGCACAGCAGAATACCACAAACTCACCTTCTCCATGGCCTATTATTACCAGGAGCGGTATCTCCTGCCTCTCTCTCACGATGAGGTAGTCCACGGAAAAGCCACCATCATGCAGAAAATGTACGGGGATTACGATGGAAAGTTCCCCCAGGCGCGGGCTTTCTATATGTACATGTACGCCCATCCCGGGAAAAAGCTGAACTTCATGGGAAATGAAATCGGTCAGCTAAGGGAGTGGGATGAAAAAAGAGAGCAGGACTGGTGCCTCCTCTCCTATCCGGCCCACGACGGCTTCTTTCACTTCATGGCGGATCTGAACCACTTTTACCTGGAACATTCCTCACTCTGGGAGCAGGACTATGAGGAAGGCGGCTTCCAGTGGCTGGACTGTCACCAGGAGGAGAAATGTATCTATGCCTTTGAGCGCCGCAGCCGCAAAGAGCGCCTTGTGGCCGTCTTTAACTTCTCCGACAAAAAGGTGGATGATTTTGTGCTGAAGGTCCCAGGCGCAGAGGCGCTGATCCCTGTGTTTTCCAGTGATCTGGAAATGTACGGCGGCGCTTCCAGAGAAAAAAGAGCAAAGATCAAAGGGGAGTATCAGCTCTTTCAGATTGATATGTCCCCCTATTCGGCCCTGTATTTTACAGTGAAGTGATTATAGCACAGGCCATTTCCAAAAAAGACAGCGGATGCCGTCCCGTATATCCGGAACCTCATCCGCTGTCTCCTGCCACGAAAGTAAAGTGATTTATAAATTATCTTCCCAGCATTCTGTATGCCACGTTTAAGTTGCCTCCGTTCATCATAAGGAAGCCTCCTGTGATTGTTGCTGCGTTCTCTGCAAAATATCTCTTAATTCTCTCCATGATTGTCATACCTCCATTATCTGTTATTACCATATTTCCATTCA
Source organism: Claveliimonas monacensis (assembly GCF_014982975.1). GTDB lineage: Bacteria > Bacillota > Clostridia > Lachnospirales > Lachnospiraceae > Claveliimonas > Claveliimonas monacensis. The sequence continues at coordinate 90,243 of NZ_JADCKL010000003.1, read as the reverse complement.
ATGCAGTTGTTTTCATAAGTCATACACTCCTTTCAACTGTTATTGATGTTGTTTCCTCTTTACGTGTATTATCATACTGCTCTTTTCCGGTAAGAAACAGATATCTTTTTGACATATTTTAAGTCGATATTGATTTATTCTGTTTTTTCTGCTATTCTATTCTGCAACAGAAAAAGGAGGATGATACAGATGGCGCAGCCCTATTATGAGACATTTCAGAATATAGGTAATTCAGGGATAAACGTGGCTTTCTACACAACCCCCGGCGGCTACCGGCCGCTCCACTGGCACGAGGAGCTGGAGATCCTGTATCCTTTGAACGGACTCTCCGAGATCACTGTGGAAGGCACAAAGTACTCTCTCCCAAAAAAGCAGCTTATGGCAGTGGAGTCCATGCAGGTGCACAGTACCTTCTGCTATGACCAGACTTCCATGTTCCTGTGCATCCACATTGCCCGGAAGCATTTCCAGGACTGTATGCCGGACATTGAAGACCATCACATCCTGTGCAGGCCGGATCTGATCAGCGTTGAGAAGTTCCCCGCCTACCTGGAGATCTGCCAGCTCCTTGAAAATATGACCCGGCTCTACATCCAGGATGCCACTGCTTTCTATCTGGAGGCGGAGGGCCTTACCCTGCAGGTGCTGGCCCGCCTTATACGGGACTTTTCCACCAGCGTGCTGCCCCCGGACAAAAAAAGCGACCGTCTCACGGCCAACCGTCTGCGGGATATCATCTCCTATGTGGAAGAACATTACCAGGAGCCTGTCTCGCTCCAGGATGCCGCCGATCTGGCAGGCCTTGGAAAGGAGGCCTTCTGCCGTTTTTTCAAAAAGAATATCGGCATGTCCTTCCTCCGGTATCTGAATGAAGTCCGGGTAACGCATATATACCATGATCTGGTAAACACGGAGGATCCTGTTTCTTACATCATGGAGAGAAATGGATTTACAAATCAGAAACTTTTTAACCGCACTTTCAAAGAGCTCTACGGCACGACACCGTCGGCGGTGCGGAAGGGAAAATAAAAGGGACTACTCAGATACGATGCAGTCCCTTAACTTTCATACTGTTATTCTGTCACAAAAGCTGCTGCCACGTCAGCATCTTTTGCTCCGTTTTCGATAATGTACAGCTCAGACACATCAAAACCTGCGTCCTTAAGAACAGAGATACCTGTCTTTGCACAGTTGTTTCCGCTGTAGCACAGAAGGTATACCGGTTTCTCCGGATCCATGTCAGATGTAGCCATCTCATAGAGTGCTGTCTGGGCATCTGTGCTCTCCACATCCTTCAGGTTACACTGAAGAGATCCCTCCAGGTGTCCCTGTGCATATGTATCGTCGTCACGCACATCCAGAATCTGGATATCCTCATTGCCTACGGCCTCCACAGCCTCAGCGCCGGATACATACTGCCACTCGATATTCTCCTCTGTACGGTTTGTAGTGAGGGCGCCGTCCTCCTCAGCCAGTGCCTTTGCGCCGCCTTCTACTGTATAGATACGGGAAGCATCGATACCTGCATCCTGAAGAACGCCTGTGGCTTTCTGAGCACCTTTCTGTCCGCTGTTGCAGATGAGATAGATATCTTTATCATCATCCAGGTTCTCCTCTGCATATGTTGTCATAGTCTCTACAAGAGAGTCATCCTCCAGAGGGAAGATCGGACACCACTCAGAGTTTACCACTCTTCCGCTTACATAATTGGCCCACTCACGGACATCCAGCACATGTGTATCTCCGGCTTTCGCTGCCGCTACAGCGTCCGCTGCGGATACATACTGATATTCTCCATCTGTACTCTCACTGCTGTCTGAAGAGGAGTCCGTGCTTTCCGTTGTCTCTGCACTTGTGTCTTCTGTCTCGCCTGAACCACATGCTGTCATCATTGTCGCCGCCATGGCTGCTGCCATCAGAACGGCTGCTACTCTTCTTTTCATAAAACCTTTTATCCTCCTTGTCGTATGGTGTATTACAATTATAAAATCTCTTTTCTGTCTATTCAAGCGAATTGTCAGAATTGTATATAGATTTATGACATATATTTATAGAAACATTCTATAAATTTTCCCTGCCGTCCACTGCTACCTTTCTATAAATTTTCGGATCTTTTCCAGAAATCCCTCCTCCAGATAGGCCTCCAGCTTCCGCCAGGTGGACTCGTTTACCAGCTCCCGTCCCGGCTGCTGGTACTCCACCCAGGCCATGGCGCACCAGGTAATGCCCCGCAGGCAGGTGACGGTCATGTAGACGCTTACTCTCTCCCACAATTCGTCCACGTCAAATCTTCCATCCACAGCCTCTGTATACTTCTGTATAAAAGCCCGCATCTGCGTCTCGTCCAGTATGACATCCGTCTTCCAGAACGTGGTGGTGGGCGCAAGGAAATGTCCCAAATCCTGGGCCGGTTCACCGCAGAGAGGTTTTTCCCAGTCTATAAGATAATCCTTCCCGCCGTCCCCGTTTATCAGGAAGTTGGTGGAATTCAGTTCCGTATTAATGCAGCACTGGTATGAGGCCGGGGACAGGCTGTCCGCTTCCCGCCACACAAGATCCAGAAGTCTGCGTATCATGGCTTTCTTATCCAGCTCCCCAAGCGGGCTGTCCATATAGGTGCGGACCATCTGCTCACACTCTTCCAGGATGGCACGCACCGGGTTTTCCGGCGTGATCAGATGGTGGGCTGCCGAAAGAGGCACGCTGTGAATATCCGCCAGACAGGCGGCCGCCCGGAAAAGCTCTGTCCCATAATCCAGGGCATGACCCGGCAGATACTCCATGACCATGATGCCATTGGGCATGTAGGCGCGGCTGTCATCCACATAGAGAGGCCGGGGTGTTCTACCGGATATTTCCAGTATTTTCAGCGCGTTGTACTCGTATTCAATCTGATGTTCCAGATGCATCTGACTGCCGAAATTAATCCTGAGAACAAGTCTCTCCCCTGTCACCGGGTGGGTGAACACGTAATTTCTGTTGTACTCACCCTGCGCCAGAAGCGTGTATTCTTCCTGCACTTCTGCCGGAAGTCCAAGGGCTCTTCTGTAACCTTCCGTCTCAACATAGACCCTCAGCCCCTCTGTCATATCCAGATCCTTATTCCTGTCTGTCATATCCTTTTGTCTCCTTTGTGCCGCACTCTTCCTTATCTGCTCCGGTTGTCATCTCACATCCCGGTACATCTGCGCGATCTTCTCTATATCCATCCCGTCCCGGTACATCTTCCGGAGACGGTTCATCTTCCACATCACCTTAAGTTTCGGGATCGTCCCCGGCGGAAACCTGCGGTCCGATGTATAGATTCGCCTGTCTGCCATACCCAGCTTCACATCCATCTCCTTCAGAGTCAGGGATAACTGGTAATCCTCCATCAGAGGGATCTCCGGAAACATGCCTGCCTCAAAGAACAGCTCCCGATCCAGAAAGATCCCCTGATCCCCGAACATGACTTTCCGGTCCCGGATCCTGTGATTGGAGATCACCCGGCAGGTGAACATGAAGAAATTCTTTGAGTGAAAGGCAATCCCGAAACAGCCCGCCCTGTGATCACGCATCACTCTGCGTATCCTCTCCAGGGGATGAGCCGGAAGCTCGCTGTCGCAGTGCAGGAAAAAAAGAATGTCTCCGCTGCTGCGGGCAGCCCCTTCATTCATCTGCCAGGCACGCCCTTTCCGGGAGCGGATGACCCGGAAGGCAGGCGAAATCTTCGCCAGCGTATCGTCCGTGCTTCCCCCGTCCACGAAAAGGATCTCGCACCTGTCCTTCAAGGGAAGAAGCTGTCTCTGCATCTTTTCGATGGTACAGCTCTCGTTGTAAACAGGAATGATGATGGAGATCCGGCTGATGCGGGCCAGGTAACGACCTGTAAAGCTTTCCTTCAGCCTTCTGTCCTGGGTCATCCTTCTTCTGTATCCCCGTAGGTCCTCCGGGGTGTCCATGTCAGACAGCATGTCTGTAAAACCCACTGCAAAGCCTTTTTCTTCCAGTTCCGCCAGTGTCTCCTCCAGCACTTTTCCGTGGCCGTACGCATTCAGAGAAAAGGCCTCCTTTAAAGGATGTTTCATCCCCACAAGGTAGTAGCCTCCGTCCTCAGTCCTGCCAAACACCACATCATTCTTTTCCAAAACTTCAAAAGCTTTTTCCAAGCTTTCCCTGCGCAGCTCAGGCACATCCGTTCCCACAAGAAGGCAGGAACCGTATCCTCTGCCAAGCACGTCTGCCAGAGCTGTATACATCCGCTCTCCCAGGCCGCCGTCAGTCTGCGGAAACCATCCTGCCGCCTTCCCTATGATTTTTTCCAGCTTTCTTTTTCCAGCTTCCGGCGTATAGCAGACGAAAATATCCGCCCCGCAGCCCCGGCACTGTCCGGCAATATCCTTCAAAAAACAGGTATGCAGCCGGGCACACTGCTCCGGGGAGAAATGAGGCATCATCCGGGTCTTGGTCTGTCCGGGAACCGGCACTCTTGTAAATATAATCACTGCTCTTTTCATGATTATAAAATCTTCTCCAGTATCTCAATCGTATCTTCCACTACTCCGGGGCAGAAGTCGAACATCAGCCCTTTTTCCAGAACTTTATCCATCTCTCCTGGCTTTGAAATATCGTGTCCCAGAAGTTCCCGGCACATGCAGGATGGATACTTCTGCGCGAAAAGCTGTTTGAATTCCGCAGTCTTTGCCGCCATGGCATTTTTCTGCTCCTGATCATTCTCCCGGCTGTGTCCGTAGACCATACCGATCACCATCAGTGCGCCCGTCACGGCTCCGCAGGTCTCCCCGCACATCATGCCGCCTCCGAAACAGGAGGACACTTTTCTCGCCTGCTCTTGTGTGAGCTGCATCCTGTCTGCAAATGTTCCTGTCACCACCTGGGAACAGTCGATTCCCTGCATAAAAAGATTTTTGATCTCTTCGTTTGTCATTCGCTTCTCCTTTCCCGCTCTATTCTGTGGCTCCCCCACAGCTTGAGCCCTGTCCTGCCGTGCATCCGTAGCAATGATTTGCAAGGCAGATTTTCCTTTTTCTACAGGATTTTCCCACCATGTCAAAGATGGTCTCCCCTGTCAGAACCGGCAGCTCCGCCGCCTGGTTAAAGTCACAGTCATAGACCTGTCCATCATAGCCTACTGAAAGCTGATGCCGGCACATAAGCCCTGGAAGAGTGGCTTCGTTAAATGCATCTGAAAGCTTCTTCATATAGCTCTCCAGATTTCCGCTGCGCTTTAAAAACGCCTCGAAACGTCCCATGGGGTTATTTGTGATCGTAAAAAGGCTGTTAAACACAATGCCGTAGTCTTCCCACAGCTTTACCTTATACTCTTTTTCCATGGCGTCCTGGACGGGCGGAAAATATGCCCCTGCCGGATTGTACACCATATTGAGCACCAGATCCTTCTCCCTTCCGTATCCCAGTTCATTGAGCCTGCGTATCACCCGGATGGCCGTCTCAAACGTTCCTTCTCCTCTCACCCTGTTCATCTCCTTTGCCCGGTAGTAGGGAAGCGAACAGACAATCTCCACTTTGTGATCTGCATAAAACTCCGGCAGATGCCTGTATGTTTCTTCCTCCAGAATAACGAGATTTGTGCGGACGATCACATGGCTTACTGTCCTGCAGGCCTCTTCCACAAGCCATTCAAAATCCGGATTCATCTCCGGCGCTCCACCGGTAATGTCAATGGTGGGGATCTTCTGCTCCCTGCACACGGCAAGGCAGGCCTCCATGACTTTCCGGTCCATGATCTCTGTCCTACCCGGGCCAGCCTCCACATGGCAGTGTTTGCAGGCAAGATTGCAGAGTCTGCCTACATTGATCTGCATAACTTCCATCTTATCTGCTGTGTACCTATATTCTTCCCCTGTGATCCGATCCTGAAAGTCCGGGATGTTTTTTAATTCTTTTAAATCTTCTAGCGCCTGACTCATATGCTTACAGCTCCAATTTTTTTACAATATTTTTCATCTGTACACCGTGTACCAGCGTGGCTCCCCCGCGGATCGCAGCAGCCACATGCACCGCCTCTGTCATCTGCTCCTCGCTGACGCCTTTGTTCAGACAGTCGTTTGTATAGGAATCAATACAGTAAGGGCATTGAACCGCATGGGCCACCGCCAGCGCAATGAGGGACTTCTCCCTGGCTGTCAGGGCTCCCTCCGCAAAAACAGCTCCGTAGTAGTCAAAGAACTTCTCTGCAAGAGCAGGCGCCTCCTCACCTATTGTCCCGAATTTTTCCAGATCTTCCGGATTGTAGTAAGTTTCCATTATTCGTTTCCTCCTTTCTGCTTTCCCTGCCTGTCCATATAAATCTTCCGCAGCATCACGATAAGCGCTGATAAGGCGAACAGGATGAGAAGCCCTGTCATGAGGAGCTGGGCGCCCCCTGTCAGCATACCGCCCACATAGGAATAAACAATCGTGGCCGGCAGCTGTCCGATACCTGTAGCGATAAAAAAGGACTTAAAAGACATAGATGTCAGTCCTGCCGCGTAGCTTACGATATCAAATGACACAAAAGGTAGAAGACGGCAGATCAGAATCGTGTTTCTTCCGTATTTTTCAAAAAATGTATCGATCTGGGCGATTCCCGCCTTGCTTGTCAGTCCCTCCGCCACATCTCTTCCCAGGATCCGGGCAATGAAAAAGCAGACAGCCGCCCCTGCCATGGCGCTACTCCAGGAGAGAATGGCTCCCTGCCACCATCCAAACAGGTTGGCGTTTGCAAGAGTGAGAAGGAAAGCCGGCAGCGGCGCTGCCACAGACTGAAAGATCATAAGCATGAAGGACACAAGCGCTGCCCAGGCCCCGTAGGATGCCACGAAATTTCTCACCACATCAAAATCACCGCTGGCAAACATGCCGAACACCCGGTTCATGCTGCTTTTCACAGGCGGTACAAGGAAATAGACTGCCGCACAGACGAGGACAATCACAAGAATGATCACTTTTTTTACCCAGTTTTTCTGTTTCATCTTCTTTTCTCCCTCCAGTATGCTGACTTTACTCTGTTGAGAAGAGACCGCTTCACATCCGGTGTCTCCTCCCGTCCCAGTATGCTGACAAGCAGATGCTGTGCCTTATACCCTTTTCTCGTAAATGCTCCGCTGCAGGATGCGCAGTAGGTACAGACTATCTGCCCTTTATCCATCGGTTCCGTCATGGACGCTGCCAGATCCGGCTCTTTCACACTGCCGCATCCGCCCAGGCCGCAGCACTGGACATTCTCTTCCAGGCACGGCTCCTGCTCCAGAAAAGGCCGTATCTTCCCCAGCAGTTCCCTGTCTTTCCGGTCCGGGCAGGGTGGGAAGACCTGCAGTCTGCCAGGGACTTTCTGTCCAAGCCCCAGCTCCTCCAGTTTCGTGTATATATCGGTCACCCTTACGCCAAGACGGCCCTTTAAGAAGTGATAGCAGTTAGGGCAGAGCATCACTAGCTCTTCCGGTCCCATCTCCTCCAGCCGCCGGTTCATGTCAGACAGGATCTTTTCTTCCGCATCCTTCATTCCCAGCTCCGCCACCGGCTTCCCGCAGCAGTCAAAAACTGTACCCATACCAGCCTTCTCCCACAGCAGTTTCGCCAGATATCTGGTCGTCTCCGGGTAGAAGGAAGGGAAATTACATCCGGTAAACAGCACACTTCTTCCGGTCCCATTCCTGTAGTTCCGGAAGCGGTAATCCTTCTTCTCCCACAGCAGCATGCCATATCCTTTCTCCGACGGTTTCCCGCCGTTTCGGGCCGCTGCCTGCCTTCTCATCTCCAGGATCACGCCCCGCCCGTCAATCCCTTTCGGACAGACCCGGGAACATTTCCCACAGAGAAAGCAGTGCATAGCAAGCTTCTGAAGCTTTTCCGTATCTCCTATATCTATCCCATACCTGTCAAGAAAAACGCAGTTCTTCTGACACAGATGGCAGTGCACGCAGGCAGATGGATCCGCTGTCTTCTTATTCTGATTCATCCGGCTCCTCCTGTATATACTTTTTCTTTAAAATGATCCCGGCAAAAACAACCACCACCGCTATGGCCAGGGCAACCCCTATGTACAGCATCCTGTTTTCTGCATCCGCAAGTCCCGCCGTGCCGATGGTATACATGGCCGTCCCGGGGATCATGAACACAAAGGAGCCCACCGTGTAGGTGACAAAGCTGATGTCCGTCACCCCATAGGCAAAATTCTGCAGATTGTAGGGAAAGAGAGGGACAAGCCTGGTGATCATCAGCACGAAAAGCTGATTTTTTCCTGACTCATCAAACAGCCACTTTTTCAGATATTTATTCTTCATGGCCGCCGGCCTTATGCTGTCCCTGAGGAAGAATCTTCCCGCCAGGAATGCCAGCACCGCTCCTGCCGTGGCGGAAACTGTACACAGCACCGTCCCAAGGACCGGGCCGAAGATCAGCCCTGCCAGTATGGCAAAGGTGACGCCCGGCAGCGCCAGGACAACGCTCCCTATGATGGTTACCGCCATGTAGATGGCAATGGCTCCGGGCAGGTTATCCTGTATCATATTTTTAAGAAAGGCCAGGTTGTCCGTATCTCCCAGGTAGGAAGACCATCCGAATATATGGTTCAGAACAAGGATCACTGCAACCAGACCGATAAAGATCCAAAGTTTTTTATTTTTCACCCTTTGCTCCCTCTGTCTGTCCTTTTGCCGTCAGAACGGCAATGGCTGTCTTGATGACCTGCACCGCTGCCGCCAGCAGGAACAGGATGCTGATAAAATAATAGTCCGTCATTGTCTCCGTGGAACTTCCAAGGGTATATCCGGCGTACAGCGCTGTCAGAACGATCATACAGATGTTCATGGCGTATACGAGGCGGGAGGTCTCCTTTCTCTTTTTCAGAAAAAACAGAAGCACCAGAACCGTCAGCACAGCCACCACTGCCACGCATCCTGTCTTCAGTGGGCCCATAGGATAGTCCCTCTCCCATGTCATGTTCTTGAAATTCAGATATCTGACCATTCCAAGCTTGCGTCTTGTAAAATAATGTATGATATAGGCGCCGGCAAGAGCTGCGATTTCCAGAACAAGCGCCAGAATATATCCGATTTTTTTCATGATTTCCTCCGTGCAGTCTTTGTACAGGGCTGCTCTGCAATCCACCCCATGTTATAAAAAGCGCTGCCGCGGTAAAACGGCAACGCCTTATTGATTCGCTTGTGCTTATTCAGCAGCCTTACCGGTTGGAAGCTCTCCTACTGTTGTGTGTACGCAGTCCTCACTTGCAGGATCGCCTACCTGTACCGGATAATCATCATGCATCAGCCACTCATACCATCCACCGTCATATACAGAAATGTTGTCGTAGCCGTTCTCGTAAAGAACAAGGAAAGGAACACATGCTCTCCAGCCTGTACCGCAGTAGAAGGAAAGCTCATTGTCCAGTGTGAAGTCACAGTCAGCCCACACCTCTTCGAATCCTGCCAGATCCTTCACTGTCCCATCGTCATTGAGGAATCCGTTTACATCAGAAGATGTCTCGGAGCCCTTGCCCCATACTGCGCCTTCCGGCTCGCCTGCCTTGTCCATGTAGTTGTATCCGCTGGACTCGCCAAGCCACTCTTCCTCGCTGCGGATGCTGACAAGCCGGAAGTTGTCATCGCTCTCCAGCTTCTCTTTTGCATCCTGGATGTCCAGACGGTACTCCGGATGTGCGGGAGCCTCTACGCCGAAGTCATCTGCCGCCTCACCTTCGTTTACGTCTGTCTCTGTATCGTATCCTGCCTCTGTCCATGCGTCAATGCCGCCGTTGATGATCTTTACATCCTCAACGCCTGCCCACAGATAGGCAAATGCCTGTCTTGCTGTACCGCTGACGTCAGCTCCGTAGAGAACCACCTTTGTATCCTTTGTGATACCGTGGTTCAGCATATTTGAAACTACTTCGTCTGCTGCCAGAAGGTTGTATGCACCTTCCTCGCTTCCTGTGGCGTCTTCCACTTCGCAGTTATCCACATAGATAGCGCCCGGAACATGTCCCTCGTTGTAGGATACACAGTCAGCCACATCACCGTAGCCTACCTCTGCGATCAGGATATCCTCATATCCCTCCTGCTCTCCGTTCAGCGCACTGTTTACCCACTGGGGTGTCACATACACGGTTCTTGTCTCCACCGGCTCCACTTCCACGTCTTCTGTGCTCTCTTCCGTGGTTTCCTCTGTGGACTCCTGTGTTGTCTCCTCCTCAGAGGAAGATCCTGAGCCGCATCCTGCCAGCATAGCCGCTGTCATGGTCACACAAAGAAGCGCAGCTAACGCTCTCTTTTTCATAGTACTGTAAACCTCCTTATAAACTGGCAATACCTTACCTTTTTATATCCTTACCTATTATATACATTCACCCCGGCTCCGTCCAATAAATTAGATGGATATATAAGCCTATTTATTGATTTTGTCTATAACCTTACAGCATCTCTAAAAATGCAGCGATCCTTGTGTTGAGCTGGCCGATATCTGCCTGGGAGTAGTCGGTCTCCACATTGATGTAGGGAAGGCCTTTCTCCTCATTCACAAATTTCCGGATGCCAAACGCCTCCACATTGTATGTGTGGCAGGCCTGCAGCGTCATCTCCACAACACCGTCCACCTTGTACTCGTCGATGAGTCTGCCAAGGAGCTCCAGCCTGTTGGGGTTGGGTGTCATGACAGAGCATCCGATGTTCAGATATCTTCTTGCCAGTGCCTCGTATACATCCGGCTCCTCCTCGTCCACCAGCTTGTCGATGGATTTGGCTCCATTACAGTTTTCAAATGTGACAACCACGCCTCCGTTGCTCTCCACAGCGTCAATGATCTTCTCTGTGGCTCCGCCTACCGGACATCCTGTAATGAGGATGCGGGGCTTTTTCTCCAGCATTTTTCCTTCCGCATACTCCTTTTTGATCTTCTCCACAAGGGCGTCCACCTCGGCCGGGATGGCCTTTCTGTCAAACTTGAAAGTACTTCCGTACAGAACCTTGAAAAGGTCATGTCCTGTGATGGGCGCCGGGTCATTGCGCATCAGCTCGTAGAGTCCCTTCAGGGATAACTTGACTTCATTGTTGGTGTGGATGGCTTCCCGGATATCATCCTCCGTGATGGTCACGTCAAACTTCTTCTCCAGATATTCCTTAAAGCGGATGATCTCGCCTTTCCATAGTTCCAGGGCCGCCGGGCTCTGGGTGTTGGGAAGATCCATGACAAATACATCTTTAAACTCTGACATGTACTCGTACATCTTCTTTTTTCCATCGCAGGTGGTCTCTCCCACTACCACGTCGGAGAAATAGAAGAAGGGACATTTCTCTGTCTTTGCAAATCCGTAGCTGGACTTGATAAGGGGACATAAGTTCTTCGGCAGATCCCTCTCTGCATCCGGGATGGTCTCATCCGATGTGGAGCAAAGTCCCACTGTGGCCGCTCCCATGGCCATAGCGATTTCCTGTGGGAAGTATGTGCAGTAAGCGCCCACCACCGGTATGCCCTGCTCTTTCAGTTTCTTCATGCCGAGGAAAGAATTTTTCCTCTGTTCTGCAAATTCCTCAAACACTTCTGGCAGATCTTTCACTAATTCCATGTCTTTCTTCTCCTTTTCTCTCTTTGTCTACAGTTTTGCGGCCGCCCGCTTTGTCTTCTCCTCAGCCAGCAGCGATGCCCCCAGGGCTCCTGCATATCTTCCCCTGTCTGTGGGGGATATTGTTTTTCCGATCTTCTCTGACAGGATCTTTGCAAAATATCTGCTATCAGAGAGACCTCCTGTCAGAATGATCTGATCCGGCAGATTTTTCCTCATGGCAAGCTGAGCCACCTTGGCAGCCACAGAGTCCACCACTCCTGCGGCGATGTCCTCTCTTCTGCGGCCCTCGCCGATATAGTTGATCACCTCTGACTCGGCAAACACGGTACACAGGGAACTGATGGAGAGCGTCTCTCCTCCTTCCGCCATGTCAAATAGCTCATGTAGATCCACGCCCAGACGGTTTGCCATGATCTCCAGGAATTTCCCTGTACCCGCGGAGCATTTATCATTCATGAGGAAGTCCTGCACAACGCCGTGGCTGATGAGGATCACCTTCGTGTCCTGTCCTCCCACGTCGATAACGGCGCAGTCATCGCTTCCCATCTCCCGTCCGCCCCTGGCGTGGCAGGTGATTTCCGTGATGACGTAGTCCGCGTATTCCACGGCGATCCTTCCATAGCCTGTGGCCACTACTTTTGCCCCATCACCGGTCACATCAATGCCATCTCCTGCCAGTCTCTCCTTTATGATGTTCGCCGTCTCCTTGCTGCTCCAGCCTGTGGGGAGCGCAAACTCCATCTCATGGTCTCCTCTGGCCACTACCTTGGCTGCTGTGGAGCCTATGTCAATGCCTATGTAATCCATTTTACCTGTTATCCTTTCCACCTCTGTCAAAGGCCTGTTTCTCTTGTCAGCAGTACCGGTCCCGCCCCGGATTTACATCTTTTTCCACTGTCACGATATCCAGGATCTCTATGCTGTTCTCCTGCACGCAGCAGCGGATCTTTTCTATATCCTCCTCCCTGACAAGAAGGGAGATCCCGCAGCATTTGCTGGCGCTCCGGGGTGTCGGCGCAATGACGGCCTTCACCCCCTGCTCTTTCAGTTTTTTATACAGCCGCATTCCATTGTCATGGTTCGGGAAAAGCACATAATGCTGTATCTCTTTCATTTTATGCCCCCAGCATCTCTATAAAAGCGCTGATCCTTGTGCGGAGCTGCTGCGCATCACTGTCCACATAGTCTGTCTCAATGCCGAGAACCGGGATGCCTGCTTTCTGAAGTTCTCTCTCCACTGTGTAGCCTTCCACATCGTAGAGGCTGCAGAATTTCAGATTCACATCAATGACGCCGTCCACCTTGTACTCTTTAGCCAGGCGGATGATATCGTCGATCCTGCCGTGGTTCGGTGTGAAGCATGCGCAGTTGATGCCCATATATCTCTCCGCCAGGGCGTCGATCTGCTCGTCCACGGTCGTCTTTGTCTCATCCACCAGACGCTCAAAGTACCGTGTTCCCGTACACATCTCCTCACAGACTACAGCGCCGCCGCTTGTCTCCACCAGGTTGTGGATCTTCCAGTTGGGGATGGCCAGCGGTGTGCCGGTAAGCATGATCCTCTTTGTTCCCTCCGGGAAGACACTGATGCCGTCTGCCACTCTCTGCTCCAGCTCATCACAGAGCTTGTTTGTCATCTCCGCAAATCTTGTGGGATCGTCATAGAAGGCAATCTGGGAGATAAGGAGCACGTCCTTTCCGCTGATGGGCAGTTTGTCGTTCTTTCTGAAGGCGTAAAGCCTCTCCAGTGCCTTTCTCTTGTTGTTGATCATATGGATGCTGGCTGCCAGTTTCTCCGCAGTGATCTCATTTCCTGTGAAGTCCTCCACCACTTTTTTGAAGGTACGGATCTCATCCGCCCAGGAACAGACATCCTTCTCTCTCTTCATCTGGGGCAGATCCATGACATGCACCGGCACGTCCTCAGCCAGGATCTCCCAGGCTTTCTTCTTGCCGTCACAGGTCGTCTCTCCTACATACATATCCGCAATCCGGAAGAAGGGGCAGGTCCGGTCAAGCCTTGCGCCTACGGAGGCCTTGATGAGAGGGCATGTATTTGTGGGGAGAACCTTCTCTCCTCCCGGCACCCAGAACTGGGAACCGCCGCATAAACCTGTGGCAATGGCATCTGCCGCAAACACGATCTCATCCGGCACATACACGCAGAAAGTTCCAAACACTTTTCCGCCTTTTTTCTGGTGCTCGATGAGCTCTGCCGGCCGCACACCGTGGATCTCCGCCACTACAAAATTGTAGTAATCCATGGACTCGGGCCTGTTCTCCTGGGAGAGATATACATCGCCGAAGGCCTGGGGCAGCACTTCGCAGAGCTGGTCGTGCGTATCAACATCCATGCCAAGATCTTCCCACATTTTTCTGTAATCAGCCATAATAAAAAACCTCCTCTTGTGTATCTGATATTTTCAGAATTGTCCTTTTATAACCGTAACACGTTTACAATTTCCGGACAATCGCAAGAGCGAGGTTTGCTATTGTTTTTTATAATGTATCTTTTTATATATAGTTTTTTTCTATTAGTATGTGTGTACCTTTCATCTGACTCCTCAGTCCAGCATGCTGTGCAGGGCCGCAGCACAGCGATCCACCTCTTCCTCTGTGTTGGCGGCGCTGAAGGCGAACCGGACCGTTCCCCCCGGGAATGTACCGAGAGCCCTGTGGGCCATAGGCGCACAGTGAAGGCCTACCCGCGTCATAATACCGTACTGCTGTTCCAGCTCAAAGGCGGCCAGGGCATTATCCCGCCCCTCAAAGTCCAGAGAGACCACTGCCACCCGGCCTTCTGTCCCCTGTCTTCCCACAATGCGGACAGCGGGGATCTTCTTCACTTCCTCGAGGAAATGCTCTGTCAGCTCCATCTTCTTTTTGTGGATCACATCCAGCCCCGTCTCCTCGATGTAGGAGAGAGCCGCGTGAAGTCCAATGATACCAGGCAGGTTCACGGTACCGCTCTCGTACTTATCCGGCAGAGTGCGGGGCATATCCAGACTATCAGAGATGCTGCCCGTGCCGCCTGCGATGAGGGGCTCCATCTGCTCATCCAGGCTGTCGGAGATAAGAAATCCTCCCACCCCCTGGGGACCCAGCAGCCCCTTGTGACCTGTAAAAGCCAGGAAATCCACGCAGGCCTCCTCCATATCCAGGGGGATGGTTCCCGCGCTCTGGGCCGTATCCACCACAAAGAACACACCCCTCTCCCGGCAGATCCGCCCGATCTCCTCCACCGGGACAATGGTGCCACATACATTCGATGCATGGAGGACAATGACCGCCCTTGTGTTCTTCCGGATCATCCCCTCCACGTCAGCGGAGCGCACATTTCCCTCTCTGTCCGTGGGGATGCACTCCCAGGTAACTCCCTCCTTCTCCATACACCGCAGAGGGCGCATGACCGCATTGTGCTCCATCCCGGTGACAAGCACATGGTCCCCTCTTTTTAAAAATCCCCGGATAAAATAATTCAGGGAGTGGGTGATCCCCGGTGTGAAGATGACCCGCCGGGAGTTTTCCGCATGGAAAAGCCGGGCCAGCTGTTCCCTTGTGTCCAGCACCGCCGCTTCCACCTCGTAAGCTCCCTCATAGTTTCCCCGGTTGATATTGAAGGCTCCCTCTGTGAGGAGGCGCCCCACCGCCTCCGCCACTCCCGGCGCCTTGGGCCAGGAAGTGCTCCCATTGTCAAAATAGATCTTGGCCTTTTCTTCTCCCATGTTCCCCTGCCTCCTTTTCGTTTGAGCTATGTACTCATTATATGTCTTTCCTCTCCCTCCCTGCAAGGTACTTCTTCGCTCCTCTTTTCTGCGAAAAATACTTTTGTCATTCTATGCAAAAGGCTATAATAGAAAGACAAGACAAATTCAGGACAGGAGGTTATTTCCATGATCCACGAAAAAGAATATTTTCCCCAGTTCCGTGAGTCCGACCACACCGGCCTCATAGGAGCAAACGGCTATTTTGAATATTTCCAGGACGCAGTGACCGCCTACATGCATGCGCTTGGCAAAGGCAACGACACCCTGCCGGAGACCTACGGCATCTGCTGGGTTTTTACAAAATACAGGCTCCACATCGAGAGGAGGGCAGACTACGACTCTCCCCTTAAGCTGGCCTCCTGGGTGGAAAATCCAAAGCCTTCGATCCGCTTCCACCAGGCCTTCACTGTCTCCAATGGCAATGAGCTCCTGGCCAAAGGGCGGGTGGAAAGCTGTCTGTGCGATCTTAAAGCCGGAAAGATCTGCACGCCGGAGGCCATCAGCTATCCCACGGACACCGACGAGAGGACACCCCTGGATCTTCCTGCTTTCCAGCGTTTCCCAAGAACTATTGATGGCATGGAGCGCTGCTATACCCACACTGTCCGATACACAGACCTTGACAAGAGCGGACACATGAACAACCAGAAGTATATTCCCCTCTTTCTCAACGCCTTTGACCTGGATTTCCATGCAGGGAAACAGATCACGGACTTCGAGATACACTATCTGCGGCAGTGCTTTGAAAAGGAGCGCATCTCCATCTGGCGCGCAAGGAGGGAAGAAGATTTTCTCCTGGCAGGCGTGAAGGAGGACGGGACACTGGCAGTCCAGGCCAGCATCACCTTCAGGGAGGAGGACGGCGGCCATGCGTAGTCCCCTGACCTCCTCTGGTGCGGCCTCCGTCCCTGATCTCAGTGAACTTTACCGTGACTGCACCCTCTGTCCCCGCATGTGTCATGCTGATCGGTATGTCCATCCCGGCATCTGCGGCTGCGGCCCCGAAATCCGGGCCGCCCGCGCGGCCCTACACTTCTGGGAGGAGCCCTGTATCAGCGGGGAAAGCGGAAGCGGCGCTGTCTTCTTCTCCGGCTGCACCCTGAAATGCTGCTACTGCCAGAACTATCCCATCAGCCAGGGGGAGGTGGGAAAGGTCCTCTCCCCGGACCGGCTGGGAGAAATCTTTCTTGAGCTGCAGGACAAAGGTGCCGGAAACATCGACCTCATCACCGCCACCCAGTTCCTTCCCTCCATCCTGCCGGTCCTGGACAGGGTGCGCCCGAAGCTGCACATTCCAATCATCTACAACTGCGGCGGCTACGAGAAGATGGAGACGCTGCGGATGCTGGAGGGATATGTGGACGTATATCTGCCGGACCTCAAATATTTTTCTTCCCACAGGGCAAAAAAATATTCCGGCGCACCGGATTACTTCCGGCACGCCTCCAAGGCTGTGGGGGAAATGATCCGGCAGACCGGAAAGCCTGTCTTTGACAAAAACGGGCTATTAGTCCGGGGCACTCTCATACGGCACATGGTCCTCCCGGGCCAGAGGGAGGAGTCCACCCGCCTGCTTGGCTGGATGGCGGAAAATCTTCCGAAAGACAGCTTTCTCCTAAGCCTCCTGAGCCAGTACACACCCTTTTTCAAGGCATCGGAGCACCCGGAGATCAACCGGCGTCTCACCTCCTACGAGTACGGGAAGGTGCTGGAGGTGGCCCTGGAGCTGGGGCTGGACGCAGGCTATATGCAGGAGCGGTCCAGCGCCAGGGAAGAGTACACCCCTCCCTTTGACCTGGAGGGGCTGTAAAAACAGGCAAGCTCTCCTATGAAAATGTCTCCCGCAGGAACCGGTCCACCTCCCGGTTGAAGCCCTCCGGGTTGCCCGCCGCGATAAAGTGGTCTCCCGGGATGATGCTCAGCTCTGCCCCCGGTATCTCCGCCGCGATCAGCCTGGTGTGCTCCTCCCGTATCATATCCCTCTCTCCCGCGATTACAAGAGTGGGACTCTGGATGCTCCGAAGCTCCTCCGCTTTTATATCGGGGTCCTTCACCATAAGCCGCAGCAGCTCCGCATTGGCTCTGGCCTTCCCGCTGAAATGACCGAAAAAGTTGGCTATATAGTACCCCAGGATAATGGGTATCTGGACCGATGGCTTCACTCCCCCTGACCACAGGTTGGCTCCGTTCAGGATGAGGCGGTCCACTTTTCCCGGATACCGCAGGGCAAAGATGAGAGCGATATTTCCCCCGTCTGAAAATCCCAGGAGGTCCGCCTTATCGATTCCCATCTCCTCCATAAATCCCCGCAGGTCCTCGGCAAACTGGCGGATGGTAAAGGGCGCGGTTCCCCGGGGCGACCTGCCGTGTCCTCTTGTGTCCACCGCGATGACCCGCCGCGTCTGCGAGAAATAGTCCATCTGGCGGTCAAAATAGCTGCTGTCCTCCCCGTTTCCGTGGAGGAGGATGAGGGGTTTGCCCTGGCCTTTTTCTGTATAGTACAGGTGTATCATAAGCAAATTCCTTTCTGTGCTTTTAATAAAGCTTTATCACACATATATTGACTTCACCGTAAATGAAGCCTCCTCCTTCGCTGTTCACCTGAAGCACCACAGGGGCCGAAGATACATCCAAGATCTGGGAAAATGACATCCCGGCCGTGGTCCCCGGGGCGGTAAAGGTGTGAACGGCTGAAGCCCCGGCCACCTCTGTTCCCTGGGAAGTGAGGAACAATCTCACGCTCAGGGGGAAGGCAGCGCCCGACCCCGGGGTGACTGCCCCATGAAAGGAGACATAGTAGGTGCCCGGCTGCCGGATGGCGATATCCGGGCTGTTCTGCCCGTGGACGACCGCATCGCCCAGGACGGCACCGTTCCTGTCAAAAACAAGCGGCATCCCCGGAGTTCCCAGCTGCGGGGGCGTGGCAAAGGCGCTCAGAAGGTTATCCGTCCCTCCTGCCGGCCCCTGAGGACCGGGTTCTCCCTGCGGCCCTGCCGGTCCCTGTGGGCCGGGTTCTCCCTGCGGCCCCGCCGGTCCCTGTGGGCCGGGAGGGCCCGGACGGCAGCACGGGCAGTTCTTCTGTGCACATCCTTTTTTACATCTCATGACAAAAACTCTTTTCTTTTTTTACCAGTATATGCAAGGATTGAACGTATGGGTCATCAGCATCGGAGAACTCGTTCCTGTCCGCACTCGAAAGGCCGGCTTTTCAAGCCGCTTACCTCTCCTTACACACCTGGAAAATATAGAACTTCAGATAATAGCTCTCATCCGCCGCCCACAGGATGGGGTGGTCCGGCGCCTGGGTCCGGAACTCCACCTGCCTGAGGCGCACGTGGGCGCTTCTGGCCGCCTCCCGTATGGTCTTTGTGAACAGTTCAAAATCCATAAAATGGGAGCAGGAGCAGGTGGCCAGAAAGCCACCGTCCCGGACCAGCTTCATGCCCCGGATGTTGATCTCCCGGTAGCCCTTCACCGCATTTTTGATGGAATTCCTGGACTTTGTGAAGGCCGGCGGATCCAGGATCACCACATCGTACTGCTCCTCTTTCTCCAGCAGGGAGGGGAGCAGGTCAAACACGTCCGCCTCCCGGAACTCCACCCGGTCTGAGAGCCCGTTGAGGGCTGCGTTCTCCCGGGCCTGGGCCACCGCAAGGCCGGAGGCGTCCACCCCCAGGACGCTCTTTGCCCCGGCGACCCCCGCGTTCAGGGCAAAGGAGCCTGTATGGGTAAAGCAGTCCAGCACCCGAGCGCCCCGGCACAGCTTCTGGATGGCCAGCCGATTGTATTTCTGATCCAGGAAAAATCCGGTCTTCTGCCCGTCCTTTACGTCCACGATGTATTTGACTCCATTCTCCTCAATATGGACAAAGGTGTCAAAGGGTTCACCGAGAAAGCCCTTTGTCTTCCTCATGCCCTCTTTTTCTCTCTCCTTTGCATCGCTCCTCTCGTAGATGCCCCGGACCTCAACGCCGTCCTCTGCCAGGAGCTCCTTCAGCATAAAGAGAAGCTTTTCCTTGTACCTGTCCATCCCAAGAGCCAGACACTGGAAGACGAGCACGTCCGAAAACTTGTCCACCACCAGCCCCGGAAGGAAATCCGCCTCTCCGAAGACGATCCGGCAGCTTCCTGTGTCCACCGTCTTTTTCCGGTACTCCCAGGCATCCCGCAGGCGTTCCCGGAAAAACTCCTCATCGATCTCCTGGTCCGGGTTTCTCGTCAGCATCCGGATGCGTATTTTGGAGTGCATATTGATAAAGCCCCGTCCCATGGGATAGCCGTCAAAGTCATGGACCATCACAACATCCCCGTTCTCAAAGGCTCCTGTCACGCTGTCTATCTCATTGTCAAAAATCCAGGCGCCTCCCGCCTTCAGCGTGCGCCCTTCTCCCTTTTTCAGTACTGCTAATGCTAAACTCATATCTTTTCTCCTATACTCTCTGTCTTATACTTGGACCTGTACTCCTTTTTCTGTCCATGTCATCATACCATATTTTCCCGCCTTTTTCACTCTGTATCAGAGGCGCGCATGTCAAAAATATGCCTGGGAGACAGGCATATCCGGGCTTGAGTTTTCCGACTGACAGAGCTATACTTATAGGCGGAAAATACAGCAGCTTCCCCTGCGGGAGATGCGGATACAAAAGGAGATGCGTTACATGTTAAACGAAAAAGTTGCAAAGCTGTTAAACGAGCAGGTAAACAAGGAATTCTATTCTGCCTACCTGTACCTGAGTTTTTCCAATTTCTATAAGGAGCTGGGGCTGGACGGATTTGCCAACTGGTACAATGTGCAGGCTCAGGAGGAGAGGGACCATGCCATGCTCTTTATCCAGTATATGCAGAACAATGACGTGCCCGTCACTCTGGAAGCCATCGACAAGCCGGACGCCGAGCTGAAGGAGAAAATGGACGCTCTCAAGGCAGGATACGCCCACGAGCAGTATGTGACCGGCCTCATCCACAACATCTATGAGGCTGCCTACGAGGTGAAGGACTTCCGCACCATGCAGTTCCTGGACTGGTTCGTAAAGGAGCAGGGCGAGGAGGAGACAAATGCAAGCGACCTGATCAAAAAGATGGAGCTCTTCGGGGACGATGCCAAGAGCCTCTATATGCTGGACCAGGAGCTGGGCGGACGCACCTACGCGGCTCCCTCACTGGTACTGTAATAAGTCCTGCGGCGGGAACCCAAGCCAGTGGCGGCACCTGCATACATGAGAGACAAGCCGTATAGAATGACAGACGGCGCAGCCTTTCCTTCCGGAAGGGTCTGCGCCGTCTGATTTTCTATTGTCTGCCGGGGCTATGTTCTTTCTCTTACTCTACTGCCCTTTTTACCATACATTCCTTCCTGTAGAACGCCACTCCGTATTTCAGGATATCCTGGTATCCCTCCTGGCGCAGTGACTCCTCATACTCCTGCTCCTCGATCTGCCTGAGAGCCTCGTCGCATTTTTCCTCAAGCCCGGAAAAGGTGTCGGCCACCTTGATTTCCAATATGACCGCCTTCCCTCTCACGCTTGGATACTTCAGCAGGATGTCCGGCCTTCCATTTCCCGACTCCCGGTTGGACAGGACAATATAGCTTCCGATATTTTTCAGCATTCCCGCAAGGAAGCCATGGTAATAGCTCTCCTGGTAGTCGTAGAAGCTGATCGTCTCCATCAGATTTTCGGACAGGATCCGGGACATCCTGTCTGTATCTCCCTCCAGGATGCTCTCATAGAGGGGCGTCAGCTCTTTTTTATCTGTCTTTTCCTCAAACCACCGCAGGACTGTCGTCTTGTAAATATAGCGGACCTCCCTGTTGGGAATGGCCATCTCAATGTAGATATTTTCCCCCTCCTGGTATTCGCTGATCTTCTTCAGGTAACCGGTAAAAAAGAGAAAATTCCACAGATTTTCCTGGGTAGAGTCTATGTCTTCATAGGTGATATCCTCATGGATGGGCTTGGTGATCGTCTTCCCCTCTATCAGCGCCTCTATCTCCTGCTTGACGGAGAGGTCCGCCCTCTCCACAAGGGAGCGCACAATGCTGTTGGAACTGGTGTTGGACCAGTAGGGCCTGGGGAGAGCCTGTCTGTCCCCGCAGCAGGACTTGACATAGCTGATCACACTCCACGGATTATACACCTCCGCATTGCCAAACTTGTAGCCGTCATACCACTGCTGCACGGTGTCCAGATTTTCCTCCAGCCCATAGAAGGACAAGAGCGCTTCCACCTCCGGCTGTGTGAAGCCAAAGTTTTCCCCGTAGAGGGCCGTCGTGATAGAATTGATCTCCAGGTTATTCAGCCCGGTAAAAATGCTTTCCCGGCTGATCCTCAGGCACCCCGTCACCACGGCAAACGCCAGATTGTCATTGGTCTTCAGGGCCGACTCGAACAGGGAGCGTATAATGCCGGTCATTTTCTCGTAAAATCCGGCAAAATAGGCATTTTCCAGAGGCACGTCGTACTCATCTATGAGAATGACCGTCCTCTCACCCTCTGAAATGCGCAGACACTCTGAGAGGAATTTAAGGGCGTCTGCATAATCGCTCTCCACCCCTCTCAAATCCCTTATGCGAAGGTATCTCTCCTTCTGAGCCTGTGTCAGCTTTCCGCTCTCCTCCACCTGCCGCCAGTGTCTGGCAAACTCGCTGCCCACTTCCTTTTTCAGCATCTCAAAGGACAGCTCACAGGACGGCTGCTTCATGGATTTAAGCGAAAGGCTGATGACCGGATATCTCCCCATGAAAGCCAGGTAGCGCTCCCCCGCCTCCATGATCTGAAGGCCGCGGAACAGCTCTGCCTGCCCCGGCATATCCTTTTCAAAGAAACACCGCAGCATACTCATGTTCAGCGTCTTCCCAAAGCGCCTCGGACGGGTAAAGAGATTGACCTCTCCCTTCATGTCCAGCAAATCCTTTATAAAAAGAGTTTTATCGATATAGTAATACTGTTCTTTTCTCAGCTTTTCAAAATCATCCACCCCGACAGGCAGCGGGCTCCATGTCATGACAAAACGCCTCCCTTCCGGATATAGTTCCATTCTACTACATCCAAAAGGGAGGCGCAATTCATAAAATACTTCCTCTACTGGGCTGTGCAGCTCACCGGCTCATATCCGGCTTCCTTCACCGCGTCCATCAGCACCTGGTCAGCCACGTCCTCTGCCATGGAGACAGTGGCTGTCTTCTTCTCCAGGTCCACCTGGGCGCTGTCCACGCCTGCCACGCCCGCCAGGGCTTTCTCCACATGCATCTTGCAGTGCTCACACATCATACCTTCTACTACCAGTGTCTTTTTCATCGTTACCATTCCTTTCTCTTCTTGCTCTTCTTTTCTATCCACACCGGAGTCTCCCGGAATGTTCTCTGTCATGGAGTCTGTTTTCTCTGCGTCTTTCTCCGCTTTCTCCGGCCCGTCTGCCTGGTCTCCCGGGGCCGGCTTGAAGAACCGCAGCCGCAGCGCGTTGGTCACCACGCACACGGAGGAGAGGCTCATGGCCGCGGAGCCGATCATAGGGCTTAGGCGCAGGCCAAAGGCCGGGAACAGGGCTCCCGCCGCCACCGGGATGCCGAGGATGTTGTAGAAAAATGCCCAGAACAGGTTCATGTGAATATTCCGCACGACTGCTCTGCTCAGTTCAATGGCTGTCACCACATCCTGTAAGGAGTCCTTCATCAGCACCACGTCTGCCGAGTCAATGGCAATGTCCGTGCCGGCTCCGATGGCAATGCCAATATCCGCCCTTGTGAGGGCCGGGGCGTCGTTGATGCCGTCTCCCACCATGGCCACCTTATGCCCCTTTTCCTGCCAGGAGCGGACGCAGGCCTCCTTCTCTGTGGGAAGCACGTCGGACACCGCCTCCGCAATGTCCAGCTCCTTTCGGATAGCCTCTGCCGTCACTTTGTTGTCACCTGTCAGCATGACCACAGTAAGGCCCATCTCTTTAAATTTCCGGATGGCCGCCCGGCTTGTTTCCCGGACCGTGTCAGCCACCGCGATGATGCCCGCGGCCTGTCCGTCCCGCACAAAGAGGAGCGGCGTTTTCCCCTGGGACGCATACTGCCCCATCTTCTCTCTCACCAAAGCCGTCTCCTGCTCAGGTCCCATTGCCTTTTCTTCTTCCATAAAGGCCAGGTTGCCGGCCAGCCAGGTCTTTCCGGAAATCCGGGCTGACACACCCCGCCCCGTCCGGGCCTGGAAATCCTCTGCCTGAACTGAGGATACACCGTCTCCCTTCGCCTTCTCCAGCACCGCCTGGGCCAAGGGATGTTCACTCCCCGCCTCCAGGGCAGCCGCCTGGGCCAGGAACTCCTCCGGGCTCATGGAGGGGTCCAGGACCTCTATGTCTGTCACCTCCGGGTGCCCGGAAGTGATGGTGCCGGTCTTATCCAGGATAACTGTGTCGATGGAGTGGAGATTTTCCAGGCTCTCCGCCGACTTGATGAGGATGCCGTACTCCGCCGCCTTTCCGGTACCCACCATGATAGCCACCGGGGTGGCAAGGCCCAGGGCGCAGGGGCAGGAGATGACAAGCACTGCAATGGCATTGGACAGGGCGAACTCAAAGTCCTGTCCTGCCACGATCCACACGATGGCTGTCAGGATGGCGATGCCGATGACCACCGGCACAAAGATGCCGCTGACCTTGTCCGCCAGCCTGGCGATGGGCGCCTTTGAGTTGCCCGCCTCGTCCACAAGGCGGATGATCTGGGAGAGGGTGGTGTCCTCCCCCACCTTGGAAGCCCGGAACCGGAAAGTACCGTTCTTGTTGATCGTTGCAGAGATGACCGTATCCCCGGGCATCTTTTCCACCGGGATACTCTCACCGGTGATGGCAGCCTGGTCCACATAGCCGGCTCCCTCTGTCACAACGCCGTCCACCGGGATACTTTCTCCCGGCCGGATGACCACAATGTCTCCGGCCGCCACCTGCTCGGCAGGCACGGTCACTTCCTGGCTGTTTTTGATGATAACCGCTGTCTTGGGAGCTAAGTCCACCAGCTTTCCGAGGGCGTCAGAGGTCTTTGACCTGGACCTTGCCTCCAGGTATTTCCCCACAGTCACAAGGGTCAGGATCATAGCGGAGGACTCAAAGTACAGAGCATGGGCATACTCGTGGACCACCGCCATGTTCTGGTGTCCGAAGCCCCAGGCCATGCGGTACATGGCAAAGAGGCCGTATATGAGGGAAGCACCAGATCCGATAGCCACCAGGGAGTCCATATTGGGGGCCTGCTTTACCAGAGCTTTCAGTCCCACCTTGTAAAATTTACGGTTCAGCACCAGGATGGGCACGGTCAGGATGAGCTGCGTCAGGGCTGAGATCATGGCGTTCTCCATGCCGGTCAGGATCCCCGGCACAGGCAGGCCCATCATGGAGCCCATGGCCACATACATCAGCGGGATCAGCAGGACGATGGAGGCCACAAGGCGCACCTTCATGCTATGCTGCTCCTCCCGGGCTCTGCTCTGGCGATCTTCCCACTCACTTCTGAAACCACCGCTCTTTGTGTCAGACGGCGCGTCTGCAGAGGACGCCCCGTAGCCGATCCCCTCCACCGCCCGGGCGATGGCGGCGCTGTCCAGCTTCGTCTCATCGTAATCTACTGTCATCTGGCCTGACAGGAGGTTGACATTGACTTCCTCCACCCCATCCAGCTTCTGTACACACCGGGTTACATTTGCCTGACAGGCTGCGCAGGTCATACCGGTGACGTTATATTTTTCTTTCTTCATTACCAGGGTCACCTACTTTCCTCGAACGATGTCTTTATACCCCCTATTGGTATTTCAGTGCTA
The DNA here is from genome assembly GCF_014982975.1 of Claveliimonas monacensis. GTDB lineage: Bacteria > Bacillota > Clostridia > Lachnospirales > Lachnospiraceae > Claveliimonas > Claveliimonas monacensis. Next base: position 65,119 of record NZ_JADCKL010000003.1, on the reverse strand, counting down.
TTATATACCCCGGTACGGTGTATTGCAATATCTTTTCCACATTTTTTCGAAAAACATTCTCATTTACCGTCTTCAGACTCTTTCTCTTCGGCAGGCCCGGCCGGCTCCGGTCGGCGCAGGCTCAGCACGCCATCCGCCAGGATCCTCACATCATCCAGTATATAGTCAAAGGCCCCCGCTTTATACAGGTTGACGACGAGAAGACCGATGGGCACGGCCAGGATCATCCACAGGATGCCTCCGGCCCGGTACCCCGCGTACAGAAGCACCAGGGTAAACAGAGGATTGAGCCCCATGCTGTCCCCCACCAGCTTGGGCTGGATCAGCTGACGGACAAGCTGTGTCACTGCGTACAGCACCGCCAGAGCTACCACCCGCCTGTAGTCGCCGGTCAGGAGCTCATAGAGCGCCCATGGCAGAAGAGCGGTGCCTGTCCCGAAGAAGGGCAGGAAATCCAAAAAAGCGATGCCAATGGCCAGCAGGACGGAAAAATGCACGCCCATGATCCCAAAGCCCACCAGGAGTATTGCGAACACGACAGCCATGATCTTGAACTGAGCCTTAAAATACCCGCCCACCGCATACTTCAGGTTGTCTGTCACCATGGTCATCCTCTCCACGATAGGCTTGGGAAAAATCTTCTTGGCCCACAGGATGATATTTTCTCTGTCAGCAATGAAGAAATAGGCGGAGATGATGGTGACGATAAAGGAGATCAGGATAGAGGGGATGCGCTTGGCAAAATTCCCCGCCGCCGCCACCGTTGGCTCACTGATGCTGCTGATAATGCCGCTCATGGTCTCATCCAGATTGGCGGCAAAGGTATTCAGTCCCTCCTGCACATTTCCCGGAAGAAGCGCAAAAATCTGGGAGGTCCTCTCCCCGATCTGACGAAAGCCCTTCTCCAGGTCCCTGTACATGGACGGGAAATCCTGTATCAGAGAGCTGACCTCTCCCCATATCCTGCTGACTGCCAGGTAGATCAGCCCGATACAGGCTGCCAGCACGGCTATGATGATGATGGCGGACCCCAGCTTTTTGATGATCTTCAGCCTCTTTTCAAGAAAAACCACAAGCGGGCTGGCAATAAAAGACAGGAACCAGCCTATCACAAAGGGCATGAAATAGAACAGCGCCTTCACGCCCACATAGATAAATAGGATTGTCCCGACCAGACTGAAGGCCAGGCTGACGATCACTTTCCAATAAGGCCTGTTATCCTTTGCGGCAGTCCCTTCATTTCTCCCCATTTTCTCCACCTCTCTTACCCTTTATTCTTCCTTTTCCCTGTCGAGAAGCTCTGTCTCCACAAGCTCCCATATCTCGTCCCTTCCCTGCTTTGTCACAGAAGAGAAGGGGATGATTCTTGTCCCCGGCACCAGCTTCAGTCCCTGCCGGAGCATCTTGACATGCTTGTCTATCTGGCTCCTCTTGAGCTTATCCTGCTTTGTCGCAATGATAATGGGATTGTAACCCTGGCTTACCACCCAGTCGTACATCATCTTGTCATTTGCTGACGGCTCATGGCGTATGTCAATGAGGAGAAAGACCGCCCGCAGCTGCTTGGAGCTGTGGAGATATCTCTCGATCATCTTTCCCCATTTTTCTTTCTCCTGCTGGGACACTTTCGCGTAGCCGTATCCCGGGAGATCCACCAGATACAGCGCATCGTTGATATTGTAGAAATTGATGGTCTGGGTCTTTCCCGGCGTGGCCGAGATCCGGGCGAAGGACTTCCGGTTCATAAGCGCATTGATGAGGGAGGATTTCCCCACATTGGACTTCCCTGCAAACGCGATCTCCGGCTTATCGTTCTCCGGAAGTTTGCTTGTAATGCCGCACACGGTTTCCAGATTGATATTTTTTATGATCATAGTCTCTACCCCTGTTTACTTTTCTTTTACAAACGCTTCCTCAAGTACCTGTTCCATATGGGACACAGGGATGATCTCCAGGCCTTTTGTGATCTCTGAGGAGAGCTCTTCCACATCCTTCTCATTCTCCTTCGGGACAAGGACTGTCTTCATGCCTGCACTTCCTGCAGCCAGCAGCTTCTCCTTCAGCCCTCCGATGGGCAGGACCCTTCCCCGCAGGGTGATCTCCCCTGTCATAGCCACATCCGCCCGGACCTTCCGTCCGGTGACAGCGGAGAGCATGGCCGTGGCCATGGTGATGCCGGCTGAAGGACCATCCTTGGGAACCGCACCCTCCGGTATGTGGATGTGGAGGTCATGCTTCTCAAAGAAATCCTCCTCAATGCCGTATGTACTGCCGACAGAGCGGATATAGCTGATACCGGTGCGCGCGGACTCTTTCATCACGTCCCCAAGCTGTCCGGTGAGGATCAGCTCTCCTTTTCCGGGCATCACATTGACCTCGATCTGCAGGGTGTCGCCTCCCACGCTTGTCCAGGCAAGTCCCCGCACAATGCCCACCTCGTCTGTCAGATTGGCTTTCTGGTATGTATACTTCTCTTTTCCCAGATACTTGTGCAGATTTCCCTCTGTCACCCGGACCTTCTTCTTTTTCTCCTCCAGGATTTCCTTGGCCGCCTTCCGGCAGATGTTTCCGATCTCCCGCTCCAGCTGGCGCACGCCGGCCTCTTTTGTGTAATTCCGGGCCATCTTCCAGACAGCTCCCCTGCTGATGGAGAGCTGGTCCTCTTTCAGTCCGTGGCGGTCAAGCTGCTTGGGAATCAGGTGCTCCATGGCGATGTGGAGCTTCTCGTTCTCTGTGTAGCTGGACACCTCAATGACTTCCATGCGGTCCAGCAGAGGCCGCGGGATAGTCTGCAGAGTGTTGGCCGTGGTCACGAAAAGCACTTCCGAGAGATCCAGCGGCACTTCCAGATAGTGGTCCCGGAAGCGGTAATTCTGCTCGCTGTCCAGCACCTCCAGAAGAGCGGAGAATGTATCTCCCTTGTAGTCATTGCTCACCTTGTCAATCTCATCCAGCAGCATGAGCGGATTTTTTACACCGGCGCTGCGGATGCCTGCCGCGATGCGCCCCGGCATAGCGCCCACGTATGTCTTTCTGTGTCCCCGGATCTCCGCCTCATCCCGGACTCCTCCAAGAGAAATGCGGACGTAGGGCTTCTTAAGCGCCCGGGCCAGGGACCTGGCAATGGATGTCTTGCCGGTTCCCGGAGGGCCTACCAGGCAGAGGATGGGGCTCTCTCCCTTTCTTGTGAGAGCGCGCACAGCCAGAAATTCCAGCACCCTCTCCTTCACCTGCTCCAAGCCATAATGGTCTTCCTCCAGCACCTGCTTGGCGTAGACTATATCCTTATGGTCCTCCGTAGCCTTATCCCAGGGCATCTCCAGCATCGTCTCAATGTATGTCCGGATCACACCGTTCTCAGCCGGACTGTTCAGGGAGCTCTTGAAACGGCCTATCTCCTTTTGCAGCTTCTCCTTCACCTCGTCAGAGGCCTGCAGCTTGTCTGCAGCTGCCTGGAACTCCTCTGCGTCGGAGATGGTGTTCTCCTCTCCCAGCTCCTCCCGGATCAGTTTCAGCTGCTCCCGCAGGATATATTCCCTCTGGTTCTGGTCCACTCTCTCCCGCACCTTTGTCTGGATCTCTTCCTTGATGTTCATGATCTGCATCTCATTCACCAGTTTAAATGCCAGCAGCTGATACCGCTTCAGAAGGTCTGTCTCCTCCAGAAGCTCCTGCAGATCTTTCTGCTCCAGCGGCACATTGGCTGCGATCCAGTCCACTACTTTGGCCAGGTCTGTGTACTCCTGCACCTGCTTCAGCATGTCCTTGGGATACTTGGGCAGCCGCCCGGCGTACTCCCCGTAGATCTCCTTCAATCCTCTTGTCATGGCCTCCTGGCTTACCTGGTCTGCCGACGCATCCAGCGCCTCCTCACCGGTGTCCGGCAGCACGGTCACGTTTGCCCGCATATAGGGAGTCTCAAACTCCACGGTATTGATGACCGCCCTCTCCTCGCCGGAGATCAACACCCGTAGAAGATTCCTGGGCAGCTTGATGATCTGCCGGATGGACGCAATGGTTCCCACCTGGTACAGATCCTCCGCTGTCGGCTCTTCCACTTCTATATCTTTCTGTGCAGTCAGAAAAATCTTCTGTCCTTCCTCCTGCATGGCCTCCTCGATCGCCTCGATGGACCGCTCCCTGCTGACGTCAAAATGGGTCACCATCTCAGGCATCACAGTCATACCCCGGAGGGCTACCATGGGAAGGCTTCTTACTTCTCTCTCAGTCATTTTATCTGCTCCTGTCCTGTATTCTCTCAGTTTTTTAAAAGAGGCGGGCGCAATCATACTTGCACCCGCCCCGCTCATGCTCTGTTAAGCGCTTTCAATTCTCAGATCATCATGTCCGCAGACCGGCTTTCCGGTACCGTCCACCACGGATTTCGTGATGCGGCATGTCTTCAGTGTCTCGTCAGATGGGGCATGATACATGGTATCCATCATGATATTTTCCATGATCGCCCGGAGCCCTCTGGCGCCGGTCTTCCTCTTCAGGGACGTGTCCGCGATCGCCTCCAGAGCATCCTGGTCAAAGGTCAGCTCCACTCCGTCCAGCTCCAGCATCTTCTGATACTGCTTGACAATGGCGCTCTTTGGCTCTGTCAGGATGCGGATCAGGGCATCACGGTCCAGCATCTCCAGGGATACCGTTACCGGGAGACGTCCCACCAGCTCGGGGATCAGTCCGAACTTCACCAGATCCTGGGGAAGCACCTGTTTTAAGAGACGGTCAATGTCATCCTCGTGCCCTGCGGCAATCTCAGCGTTGAATCCGATGGACTTCTGGTCGATCCTCTTCTCGATGATCTTCTCCAGTCCCTCAAAGGCCCCGCCGCAGATAAACAGGATATTGGAGGTGTCGATCTGGATCAGCTCCTGATGAGGATGCTTTCTTCCTCCCTGAGGCGGCACATTTGCCACCGTCCCCTCAATGATCTTCAGGAGAGCCTGCTGTACGCCCTCACCGGAGACGTCTCTGGTGATGGATGGATTCTCAGACTTTCTGGTGATCTTGTCTATCTCGTCAATATAGATGATGCCGTACTCTGCCCGCTCGATGTCCCCATCGGCAGCCTGGATGATCTTGAGCAGGATATTTTCCACATCCTCGCCCACGTATCCGGCCTCTGTCAGCGCAGTGGCGTCCGCAATGGCAAACGGCACATTGAGGATCCTGGCCAGCGTCTGGGCCAGCAGCGTTTTTCCGCATCCTGTAGGTCCCAGCATGAGGATATTGCTCTTTTTCAGCTCCACGCCCAGATCCTTCTCGGCCATGATCCGTTTATAGTGATTATATACTGCAACAGACAATACCTTTTTGGCCTCATCCTGGCCGATGACATACTCATCGAGGAAGCCTTTGATCTCCTCCGGCTTCAGTAGATTGATATCATCAAAGGGATTGATATTTCTGGTATTTTCATATTCAAATTCTTCTTCCATGATCTCGGCGCACACATCAATACACTCATCGCATATATACACGCCGCTCGGACCTGCAATCAGCTTGCGCACCTGTGACTGGGGCTTGTTGCAGAACGAGCATCTTATCTGGTCATCATTTCTTCCTGCCATACTCTCACCTCATCAAATCAGTTTTCGAAAAAACAAAGGACCGGCATACCAGGAGGTCTCTCTCCTGTGTATGCCCGCCCCCGGTTTTATTTACGGCTTGATATAATTTCATCCACTAATCCATATGCCTTAGCCTCTTCGGCAGACATAAAGTTGTCGCGGTCCGTATCGGCACAGATGACTTCCAGCGGCTGCCCTGTGTTCTCCGCAAGGATCCTGTTCAGAGTATCCTTTGTCTTCTGGATATGCTGGGCTGCGATCTGGATCTCTGTCGCCTGTCCCTGTGCTCCGCCGGAGGGCTGATGGATCATGATCTCCGAGTGAGGCAGCGCAAAACGCTTGCCCTTTGCTCCTCCCGCGAGGAGGAAAGATCCCATGCTTGCCGCCATACCGATACAGTATGTGCACACATCGCATTTAATATACTGCATGGTATCGTAAATTGCCATTCCTGCTGTGACAGATCCCCCCGGGCTGTTGATGTAGAGATGGATGTCCTTCTCCGGGTCCTCAGCCTCCAGGAACATAAGCTGTGCCACGACCACGCTGGCGGACACGTCTGTCACTTCCTCTCCAAGGAAGATGATCCTGTCTTTCAAAAGTCTGGAATAAATGTCGTAGGAGCGCTCTCCACGGCTGGTCTGTTCAATGACATAAGGTACTAAACTCATGCAAACTCCTCCTGTCTATATGCACGGCTGTCCGCTTACTCTGTAACTGCGTTCTCCACCAGGAAGGTCACTGCCTCCTGTACAGCCATGTCTTCTTTCATCTGTTTTTTCTCGTCCTCGCCCATGTACTCTTTCAGCTTGTCAGCCTCCATCTTGTACATCTCGGCCATCTTCTGGATCTCCTCATCCAGCTTCTCATCGCTGATCTCAATGTTCTCAGCCTTTGCAACAGCCTCCAGCACAAGGCGTGTCTGGATGCGGTTCACTGCCTGGGGTTTCAGATCCTCAAGCATCTTGTCTGTTGTCTGTCCTGTGAACTGGCAGTACTGCTCCATAGTCAGACCCTGCTGCTGCATCCTTCTTGCGAAGTCGTCCAGCATCTGTCTTGCCTGTGTGTCGATCATGGCATCCGGGATCTCCATGGTTGCGTTGGCAACTGCCTGCTCTACAGCCTGGTTCTCCTGTTTTGTCTTTCCTTCAGACTCTTTCTGCTCTTTGATCTTTGCCTTGATGTCTGCCTTGTATTCATCTAATGTATCAAACTCGGAAACTTCTGCCGCGAACTCATCGTCGATCTCCGGAAGCTCTTTTGCCTTGATCTCGTGGATCATGCATTTAAATACAGCTTCTTTGCCCTTCAGATCCTCTGCGTGGTAGTCTTCCGGGAAAGTAACCTTCACTTCTTTCTCCTCGCCGGAGTTCACACCAACAAGCTGCTCCTCAAATCCCGGGATAAAGGAACCGGAACCGATGGTCAGCGGATAGTTCTCACCTTTTCCTCCCTCGAAAGCCTCGCCGTCAACGAATCCCTCGAAGTCGAGGATCACTTCGTCGCCATCCTGTACCGGACGATCCTCAACTGTGATGGTTCTTGCGTTCTTCTCAGCTTCCTCCTGAAGTTTTGCTTCGATCTCTTTCTGTGTTACGCGGTTGGAAACCTTGTCAACCTTCAGTCCCTTGTACTCTCCAAGTGTCACTTCCGGTTTCACAGCAACCTCTGCTGTAAAGATAAACGGTTTGCCCTTCTCGATCTGAACGATGTCGATCTTCGGCTGGGAAGCGATCTCCAGCTCGCACTCATCGTAAGCGTCAGAGTAAGCCTTCGGGATCAGCGCGTTTGCAGCGTCATCATAAAAGATCTCTGCTCCGTACATTTTTTCAATCATCTGGCGCGGAACTTTCCCCTTACGAAAGCCCGGGATGCTGATCTTGGATTTCTGTTTGTTGTAAGCAGTCTGAAGTGCCTTTTCCAGTTCTTCAGCAGAAACCTCGATGGTCAGCTTCGCCATGTTTTTCTCTAATTTCTCTACCTGTAAACTCATGAAAATATTCCTCCTGTTTCTAACCTGCCGTGGGCCCTCACAAAGCGCCTCTTCCAAAAAAGTATGCAAGGCAGGCATTCTGCATACACTCATTTAAAGAGTATAACACAAACCCTTCAAAATAGCCAGCTTTATTTAAGATAAATAATGGACTCAGCCACCTCATCCGCCTTCAGCTTGTCAGAGAGAACTTCCACCAGCTTCAGCCCGAAGTCAATGGCTGTTCCCATCCCCCTGCTTGTGATGATATTGCCGTCCTGGACAACAGGCGCCTTCACCAGTACCGCTCCGGCCAGCTTATCTTCAAAGGAGGGGTAGCATATGGCCCTCTTACCTTTCAGAAGTCCCATATTTCCCAGTATGCTGGGAGCCGCACAGATGGCGCCCACATATTTCCCGCTCTCGCAGAATTCCTTCACCACTTTCCGCACGCCCGGGTGTGCTTCCAGGTTCGTGGTGCCCGGCATGCCTCCCGGCAGGACCAGCATGTCAAACTCCGCAAACTCCACCTCATCGAACAGATCCTCCGTCTGCACGTTGATGCCGTGGGAACCGGCCACCATATAGTCGTCCGATATGGAGATCGTGTCCACATATATCCTTGCACGCCTGAGCAGATCCACTGCTGTGAGCGCCTCGATTTCTTCAAAACCATCTGCAAGTAACACTGCTGCTTTTTTCATTGCAATTCCTCCTCTTTTTATCCATATTGTTATAGTAGCAGACTGCTTCTCAAAAAGCAATTCATTTACATTTTTCACTTTTTATGTTATCCTGTAAGGGCAGGACCGCCGGTGCCTGCGGAAAGGAGATTACATCAATTATGGAAATCGAACGTAAATATCTGATCCCGGAGATCCCCTCCGGCCTGGATATACAGAAGACCCGCATCATTGAGCAGGGCTATCTGTGCACAGCCCCTGTGGTGCGCATCCGCCGGGACAACGACGACTATATACTGACTTACAAATCCAAGGGCCTGATGGTGCGCGAGGAGTACAATCTTCCTCTGACCCGGGAGGCCTACGAGCATCTGAAAGAAAAGATCGACGGACGTCTCATACAGAAGGTACGCCATGTCATTCCTCTTGGCGGCGGCCTGTCCATCGAGCTGGATGTCTTTCAGGGAGACTTAGCACCCCTTGTTCTGGCAGAGGTGGAGTTCCCCACCGAAGAGATGGCAGAGAGCTTCTGCCCGCCGGAGTGGTTCGGGGAAGATGTGACCTTCTCCAGCCAGTATCACAACAGCACGTTGAGCCAGCTTTGACTATTTCGCAACATTCTGTTGCTTTTATATGAATTTAGCTACGTTCCGTTGCATAATCATCCAGGGATCTGGTTAATTGCTATACTATGTGTTACCGAAAAACAGACGGAGGTACAGCAATGGCCAGCATCCAGCAGCTCGCAAACAATCTAAAATTTCTGCGGACCATAACCGGCAGGACCCAGGATGACCTGGCTGCCTATCTCAATATTTCCAGACAGGCGTACTCCCACTATGAGACATCCAAGCGGACGCCTGATCCGGATACTCTGCTGCGCCTTTCTTCTCTGTATCACGTCTCCGTTGATGTACTTCTGGGAATCGACCTGACTGCCTATTCCGCGAAATTCGCTGAGAGCGGCATGTTCATGGAGGATTCCTCCTCATACAGCACAAAAGCTTTGGGAGAGGACCTGTGTCTTCTCCAGCTCACAAAAGAAGAAGCGGAATTTATTACTAAACTCCGCCTTCTTCCACCTGCGGAAAGAGAAAAATTCTTCCGTCTTTCCGATATTTTCTTTCATAATCCCTGATAAAGTCTCTTCTCTGTCCTACTCTACAAGAGCAAGGGCAAATCCCTCATGCACTGCGTTCATTGCCTCTTCTATATCCTTTTCATCGATCAGCACAGTGATGCGGATCTCTGACGTTGAGATCATGTTGATATTGATGCGGGAATTGTACAGAGACTCAAACATCTTGGCAGCCACTCCCGGGTTGCTCATCATGCCTGCTCCCACAACGGAGATCTTTGCCACCTTTGCATTGTATGTAATATCCTGAATAGTCAGCGCCTCTTTGTACTCCTCCAGCACTTCCAGCGCGCGCTTCAGCTCGTCTTCCGCAACTGTAAAGGAGATATCTTTTGTCCCCTCTCTTCCCACAGACTGGAGGATGATATCCACATTGATATTGTTTGCGGCAAGTGTATTAAAGATCCTGAAAGCGATGCCCGGCTTATCCTCCACACCTATAACAGAGATCCTGGCTGTATTTTTGTCGGCTGCAACGCCTGTAATTAACATTTTTTCCATCTTTACTTTCTCCTTGATAATCGTTCCTTCACTGCGGTTCAGACTGGATCTCACTACCAGCTCTACCCCGTATTTCTTCGCCATCTCCACAGACCGGTTGTGCAGCACCTTGGCTCCGAGAGTGGCCAGCTCCAACATCTCGTCGTAAGTGATGGCATCCAGCTTTCTGGCATCTTTCACTACCCTCGGATCTGCCGTGTAGACCCCGTCCACATCTGTATAGATTTCACATTTATCTGCATGGAGAACAGCTGCCAGAGCCACTGCCGTGGTGTCGGAGCCTCCTCTTCCGAGGGTGGTGATATCCTCATATTTGTTCACACCCTGGAACCCTGTGACAATAACAATCTTGCGGGAGTCCAGCTCATGGCGGATCCGCTTTGTATCGATGGACTTGAATCTGGCATTTCCATACCGGGAAGTGGAATTCATCTTCACCTGGAACGCATTCAGGGAAACCGCCGGAACATGCATGGCATCCATGGCCATGGCCATCAGAGCCACCGATACCTGCTCTCCCGTTGTCATGAGCATATCCAGCTCTCTCTTTTTCGGCTCCGGGTTGATAGTTTTCGCAAGGGAGATCAGATCGTCCGTAGTGTCTCCCATAGCGGACAGCACGACGACCACGTCATGCCCTTCCCTGTAATCCTCAATGCAGCGCTGGGCCACATTGTAGATCCTGTCTTTGTCAGCGACGGAAGTTCCGCCGAATTTTTTTACAATCAGCATCTTCTCTTCTCTCTTTCCTTTATCTTTCATCCAGCTCCAGCAGATGGTCTATCAGCCTGTACCCATCCGGCCAGGAAAGGCCGCTCTGCCTGGCAGCGCTCTCTCCGTATGTGTGGACAAGGCCACTGTCCGCTCTTCGGCTGTCATAGATCATATAGGGAACCGGATCCTTTGTGTGGGTGCGGACTTTGATGGGTGTGGGATGATCAGGAAGCACCATGATCCGGTAGTCCTCCCCGGCCTGGTCCAGTCTGCCAGTGATCCGTCCGATCACTCTGCCGTCCAGATATTCGATGGCCTTGATCTTATCCTCTGTGCTGCCCTGGTGGCCCATCTCATCAGGCGCCTCCACATGGACGTAGGCAAAATCAAAGCCTCCCGTAAGAAGGGCATCCGCCGCCGCGTCCGCCTTTCCCTCATAGTTGGTGTGCAGTCCGCCGTTTGCTCCCTCCACCAGAATGCGCTCCATATCCGCCCCTACGGCCAGGCCTTTCAGAAGATCCACAGCCGAGATCATGACTCCCTTCTTCCCTGTCCTCTCCTCAAAGGAAGTCAGGGCAGGGCGGGTGCCGGCTCCCCAGAACCAGGCCGAGTTCGCCGGGTGGAGTCCCTTCGCCCGCCGCTCCTTGTTCAGCGGATGGGCGGACAGGATCTCATAGCTCTTTTCCATCATCTCCCGGAGCACCCTGTCCTCCGGGAGGTAGTCGCCTACCCGCTTTGTCAGTATATCGTGGGGAGGAGTCAGCTCAGATACCTCCCCATGGCTCCACACAAGGAGGTGCCGGTAACTTGTTCCCGCATAAAATGCATAGCCTTCTCTGGCCAGCCCCTGTTTCAGAGCTTCCAGCAGGATCTCTGCGTCTTCCGTGGAGATCTCGCTGGAGCTGTGGTCTATCATATGTCTGTCCTCATATTTGTCTTCTTTCTCGGACAGGGTGACCAGATTGCACCGAAAGGACACATCGTCGTCCGCCATGTCCACGCCTATACTCAGCGCCTCCAGGGGAGACCGTCCTGTATAGTAGATCTTCGGGTCATACCCCATGACAGACAGGTTGGCCGTGTCGCTGCCTGGCGCCATATCCTCCGGCACCATGGAGGCCATACCGATCTCCGCCTTTTCGGCGAGGCGGTCCATCACCGGGGTGTCCGCTGCCTCCAGGGTTGTCTTTCCTCCCAGTTCCTCCAGCGGCCATCCCGCCATTCCATCTCCTAGAACAACTATATATTTCATCGCGTCTTCCTTTCTGATACAGGGAAACTACTCTTCCACGCGGATCATGCCGAGGATCTGCCCTCCGAACTGCTCTGCCTTCTCTTCATAGCTGCCCTCCGGCATCTTCTCTGTCACAAATCCAAACTCACCGGACACTCCTTCTGCCTGGACAAACTGCACCATGCCAAAGACTGATGCCACTCTATCCTGCAGCACTTCCCGGCTGCCCTTCATACGGACAAAGAATCTGCGTTCCACATCCCTGCGGTCCTCGAGAGCCAGCTTCTCGCTGCTCCACATAACACCCAGATTCCGGTCCAGATTGCGGGCCTCCTCCACGATATCGCCCACCACGGCGCTGGCCGTGGGCAGCTTGCCTGCGCCGCTTCCGTAGAACATGGCGTCGCCGAGCATATTGCCGTGGACAAAGATAGAATTGAAGACGCCGTTGATGGCAAAGAGAGGATGCTCTGCCCGCAGAAGGCAGGGAGCCACCATGGCGTTCAGCTTCTCTCCGTCTCTCTTGCATGTGGCCAGGAGTTTAATGGTCATGCCCATGGCTTTGGCGTACTTCATATCCTCCACCGTGATCTTCGTGATCCCTTCACAGTAGATGTCCTCAAAATCCACCTGTTTTCCTGAAATGATAGAGGAGAGGATGGCGATCTTGCGGCAGGCGTCATAACCCTCCACATCCGCCTCCGGATTGCGCTCCGCAAAGCCGTTATCCTGTGCTTCCTTCAGCACTTCATCGTAGTCAGCACCCTCATAGAACATTTTTGTCATCATATAGTTCGTCGTCCCGTTAAGAATTCCTGTGATCTCCTCGATCACATCCCCTGTGAGGGAGGAGTGCAGAGGGCGCAGGATGGGAATACCGCCGCCCACGCTGGCCTCGAAGAGGAAGTTCACATTCTTATCCTTTGCGATCTTCAGAAGATCCGCACCGTGTTTGGCTACCAGAGCCTTGTTGGAGGTAGCCACGCTCTTGCCCGCCTCAAGGGACCGCTTCACAAATGTATATGCAGGCTCGATCCCTCCCATAACCTCCACCACGATCTTCACTTCTTCATCGCTGACGATCTCCTCAAAATCGTGGGTGATGAACTCCTGCACCGGATCATCCGGAAAATCACGCAGATCCAGCACATATTTGATGCGGAGCTCCTCGCCCAGCCTCTCATCGATGACTTTCTGATTGGTCCGGAGTACTTCCACCACACCAGACCCGACTGTTCCATAACCAAGTACTGCTATCTTTACCATATTTCCTCCCTTTTACTGCTGTGCCTTTAAGTATGCGTTCATAAACGGATCCAGATCCCCGTCCAGGACGGCCGAGACATTGGCGCTCTCCTCCCCTGTCCGCCGGTCTTTCACCAGTGTGTAGGGCTGCATGACGTAGGAGCGGATCTGGTTTCCAAACCCGATCTCTTTCACCTCGCCCCGGATGTCAGACACCTTTTCTGCCTGTTCCTGCTCTTTCAGCAGCTTCAGCTTTGCCTTCAGCATCTGCATAGCCTTCTCCCTGTTGTGGTGCTGGGACCTCTCGTTCTGGCACTGCACCACGATCCCTGTGGGCAGGTGGGTGATACGGATTGCTGACGATGTCTTGTTGACATGCTGGCCCCCTGCGCCGCTGGCGCGGTAGGTGTCGATCTTCAGTTCATCATCCGGGACCTCGATGTCCCCCACATTGTCCTCCATATCCGGTATGACATCACAGGAGGCAAAAGAAGTCTGCCTCTTTCCCGCCGCATTGAAGGGGGATATCCGCACAAGGCGGTGGACTCCCTTCTCCGACTTCAGGTATCCGTAGGCATTCATCCCATTTACTTCAAAGGTAACATTCTTGATGCCCGCAATATCTCCATCCAGGTAGTCCAGCACCTGAAGGCTGAACCCTTTCTTCTCCGCCCAACGGGTGTACATCCGGTAGAGCATACCTGTCCAGTCGCAGGACTCAGTGCCGCCCTCACCCGCGTGAAGAGTGACAATGGCGTTGCACCCGTCATACTCACCCGACAGCAGCGTCTGAATGCGGAGCGCCTCGAACTCCTCGGTAAACCGCTGCAGCTCTGATGCGATCTCCGGCAGCACCGACTCATCGTTCTCCTCCTCTGCCATCTCAATGAGCACTTCTATATCCTCATAGGTTCTCTTCAGTCCCTCCACTGTATCCAGCAGGTCCTTCAGATCTTTGAGCTCCTTCATCACATGCTGGGACTTGTCTGTGTCATCCCAGAATCCCGGCTCCTCGATCTTCCTCTCCAGTTCTTCTACCCGCTTTTCCTTGCCAGGGACGTCAAAGTGAATCCCTCATTCCGGCAAGAGGTTCCTCGTAAGCACTCAGTTCGCTTTTATACTGATCCAATACGACCACTTATCCTTCACCTCTTTCATTTCTATATTTATCCGGCTGCCCTACGCGCTCTGTTTGCGCCCGCAGCACTGTTTATATTTCTTTCCGCTTCCGCAGGGGCATGGATCATTTGGATAGATCTTCTTATCTGCCCTCTTTTTGGGAGCCCTCACAGCAGTGTCGTCCTTGTTGGTTCCTGTCACCTTGGCAACCTGCTCCCTCTCCACCTTCTGCTCGATTTTAATGTGGAACAGAGTGCGGATGGTGTCGGCCGTGATGGCCTTTGTCATATCGTCAAACATCTGGTATCCCAGCATCTTGTACTCGATCTTCGGATCACGCTGCCCGTAAGCCTGCAGTCCGATTCCCTGGCGGAGCTGATCCATATCGTCGATATGGTCCATCCACTTGGCGTCGATTACTTTCAGGAGGACAACCCTCTCTACTTCTCTTAAATGTTCCGGCTCCGGGAACTCTGTCTCCTTCATCTCGTAAGCCTTGACAGCTTTCTCCTTCAGGAAATGTTTCAGTTTCTTCTGATCCATCTTCTTCACATCTTCCGGAGTCACTGCCTCGATCATAGGAATCGTATTCTTCAGCGTCACATTCAGAGCTGTCAGGTCCCAGTCCTCTGGATCCTGGTCAGCGGAGATCTCTGTATCCACCATGTTCTCCACATACTCGTTGATCATATGGTAGATGGAGTCGCGCATGCTCTCGCCATCCAGGACTTTGCGCCTCTCCTCGTAGATGATCTCCCTCTGCTCGTTCATAACCTGGTCATACTCCAGCAGGTTTTTACGGATACCGAAGTTGTTGCTCTCGATCTTCTCCTGGGCTTTCTCAATGGCGCTGGAGAGCATCTTGTGTTCGATCTGCTCCCCGTCTTCCACGCCCAGAGCGTTGAATACGTTCATCAGACGCTCGGAGCCGAACAGACGCATCAGGTCATCTTCCAGAGAAATGTAGAACCTGGACTCGCCCGGGTCTCCCTGACGTCCGGAACGTCCGCGGAGCTGGTTGTCAATACGGCGGGACTCATGCCGCTCTGTACCGATGATCTTCAGACCACCGGCCGCCCTGGCCTCGTCGTCCAGCTTGATATCCGTACCACGGCCCGCCATGTTGGTGGCGATGGTAACTGCTCCGTGCTGTCCGGCCTGGGCTACGATCTCAGCCTCCATCTCATGGAACTTGGCATTCAGCACATTATGCTTGATGCCCCTCTTCTTCAGCATGCTGCTGAGGTGCTCGGACACTTCGATGGTAATTGTACCCACAAGGACAGGCTGTCCTTTCGCATGGGCTCTCTCCACCTCATCGCACACGGCCCGGAACTTCTCCCTCTGGGTCTTATAGACAGCGTCCTCCATATCCACACGGATCACCGGCATATTGGTGGGGATCTCCACCACGTCCATGCCGTAAATCTCACGGAACTCCTTCTCCTCTGTCAGAGCGGTACCGGTCATACCGCTCTTCTTTGCATATTTATTGAACAAGTTCTGGAAGGTGATGGTGGCAAGGGTCTTGCTCTCCCGCTTCACCTTCACATGCTCCTTGGCCTCGATAGCCTGGTGCAGGCCGTCAGAATAGCGCCGGCCAGGCATGATACGTCCGGTGAATTCGTCTACGATGAGCACCTCGTCATCCTTTACCACATAGTCCTGGTCGCGGAACATGAGGTTGTGCGCCCGCAGGGCCAGAATGATGTTGTGCTGGATCTCCAGGTTCTCCGGGTCTGCCAGGTTCTCGATGTGGAAGAACTTCTCCACCTTCTTCACGCCGTCCTCTGTCAGGTTGACGCTCTTTTCCTTCTCATTGACAATAAAGTCTCCCGTCTCCTCGATCTCCTCGCCCATAATGGCGTTGATCTTGGAGAACTCTCCGCTGGCCTCGCCCTTTTCCAGCTGGCGGGCCAGAATGTCGCAGGCCTCGTAGAGCTTTGTGGACTTGCCACTCTGGCCGGAAATGATCAGAGGCGTTCTGGCCTCGTCGATGAGCACAGAATCCACCTCATCGATGATGGCAAATTTCAGCCCCCTCTGCACAAGCTGCTCCTTGTAGATCACCATGTTGTCACGGAGGTAATCGAATCCCAGCTCGTTGTTGGTCACATAGGTAATGTCACAGTTGTAGGCTGCCCTTCTCTCATCATTGTCCATACTGTTGAGGACCACGCCCACAGTCAGCCCCAGGAACTCATGCACCTGGCCCATCCACTCCGCGTCACGCTTTGCCAGATAGTCGTTGACTGTCACGATGTGGACTCCCTCGCCTGTCAGCGCGTTCAGATAAGCCGGGAGGGTGGAGACAAGGGTCTTTCCTTCACCCGTCTTCATCTCTGCGATACGTCCCTGGTGGAGGATGATACCGCCGATGAGCTGTACTCTGTAATGGCGCATGCCCATCACGCGGGCAGCCGCCTCTCTCACAACAGCAAAAGCCTCCGGAAGTATGTCATCCAGAGTCTCACCTTTTGAAAGACGCTCTTTAAATTCCCTCGTCTTATCCTTCAGTTCACTGTCGGAGAGCTGCTTCATCTCCGGCTCCAGAGCCTCGATGTGATCCACAATGGGGTAGATACGCTTCAGCTCATTCTGGCTGTGTGTACCGAATATTTTTTCTATTAAACCCATGGTATTACTCCTTATCCAAAAAAATTACTCTATTCAACATTTTAACACCATCATCCGGTCAATTCAACATATTTATAAAGTGTTCATAATGTTCACAGACCCGTCATATTTTCCTTTTACCTGGCTGTGCCTGCCGAGTAATTTTTTACTTCATCATAAGGGATATCTCCTCCGTAGAGATCCAGGGCACTGCCGATGGTGAAATCCAGCCGCCCGCCGCTGACCCGCCGGAAGCACTCCAACTCGTCCAGGCTGCTGATGCCGCCTGCATATGTAATGGGAATCCCCTGGACCCCTGCCAGCATTTCCACAAGCCCCTCCTCGATCCCTGCAGATTTGCCTTCCACATCCACGCCGTGGACCAGAAACTCATCGCAGTACTCCTTCATCCAGTATAGGATCTCCTCGCCAAGCTGCACCTTTGTAAACTTCTGCCAGCGGTCTGTCACAATGTAATATTTTCCGTCCTTTTTCCTGCAGCTCACATCCAACACCACATGGCCGGCCCCCACGGCGTCTGCCAGCTTCTCCAGATTTTCCCACTGCACCTGCCCATCCTTGAATACGTAGGATGTGACCACCACATGGCTGGCTCCCGCTTTTATATAGGAAGAGGCATTGTCAGCGGTCACGCCGCCGCCGATCTGCAGTCCTCCCGGCCACACCGCCAGGGCCTCTGCCGCCTGCTGCCTGTCCGCCTCAAAGTAGGGGGATGATGGCGGGTTGAGGAGGATCATATGTCCCCCCTTCAGGTTGTCCCTGCGAAACATGTCTGCATAGAATGCCGCAGATCTCTCAGACACAAAATTCTCCTCTGCCTGGTCTCTCTCATCTTTCAGGCTTCCGCCTACGATCTGTTTTACTTTCCCATTATGTATATCGATGCATGGTCTGAATCTCATGGTCTCCTCCTGCCTGCACTGTACTCCTTCAGTCTTTCAAATTGTAATACCACAGGCGGAAAGGGAAATCCACCTGTGGCTCCTTCTTTTACTTCTTGATATCTTCCATTCCCTCTTTGACCTCATCGGCCATGTCATCCGCCCCATCACGGACTGCGTCTCCCGCCTCGTCCAGGACACCTTCATCTCTTGTCCCGTCTGTGGCGTCATTCATCGTGTTGTCCTGGGCCGTATTGTCCTGGGTCGCATTGTTCGGAGTCTCATCTTCCTGCTTCACCGCCCCATTATCCGCGTTATTATTTCCGCAGGCTGTCAGGGACGCGAATGACAGTGCGCATACCAGTATAAGAAGACCTTTTTTTAACTGTTTCATAGCAACTCTCCCTTTCATTGTTTTCTTTAGTTACTATCCGCAGTTCCATTTGTCTTTATGCGCACCTGTTTCGGGAAATTTTTTCCTTTTTTAAAGTTTTTCAGGGATCAGGCCGCTTCGGTAAGCGCCAAGGAGCTCGTTCAGATCCTGGATCTGCTCCCTCAGCCTGCGCCCGATATCCGTGTCACCCACCGTCTTCCTGGCCACAGTCCTCTTAACCACGATACTGTCCGAGTGGATGTCGCTCTCCTTCTCTATGGCTGCCTCTGTGGACTCAAAGGGCTCGTGGGCCGCCAGGATCAAACCGTAGGAATTGTAGATCAGGGTGTACCCGGCGATCCCCGTCTCTTTCTGGTAGGCCTTCGAAAATCCGCCGTCAATGACAAGCACCTTGCCTCCGCATTTTATAGGGCTCTCTCCTGCCTTGGACTTGACCGGCACATGGCCGTTTATAATGTGCGTTCCCTCCGCTGGCAGCCCGAACTCCTGCAGGATCCGATTGACCACGGACTCATCCTCCAGCAGCTCATAATAAGGATTCTTCCTCTCCTTGTGGGTCTCCTTCTCAGCCAGGAAATACCGCTCAAATGTGGCCATCTTGTCTTTGCCGAAGAGAGGCGAATTTTCGTGGAGCCAGATGTACCACATCATATCCTTTCCCCGCTCCCTTTCCTTCTTATCCAGAGCGAAATATCCTTTTCTCACATAACTCTCCAGCGCCTCGTACAGGGCTTTCCCCTTGTAGGCCCTCCCGTAAATGCGGACGGATTTCAGGGTGCCGTCCTGGTTTAAAGGCACGCATCCGTGATAGAGAAGGTTCTGGTTGTAGACTTTGTAAAGTCCGCCTTTGTTCAGCAGGAAACGCATGTGGGCCTGGAGCTTCTCGCAGTTCAGAAATGCCTTTTCCAGCCGGTCCATGATGTCCGCCTCCTCCGGGGAGAAGGCATAGGGATGCTCCGGATCTACAGTGGGGAAATTCTTGTCCAGAAGCTCATAGTGTTTTCCCTCTATCTCGATGGTGCCGGACTCAAAGTCAATATGGTGCAGAAGATTCCTCTTCTCCAGCTTAAATCCGGGGTTCTTCCGGATGATCTGTCCCTCCGCCTTGAACTGTATAATGGAGATCGCCTTGTGCATCTTCATCTCCATCTCCCGCTCCCGCACAGTGGCTCCGCCCCTGCCTTTCAGCGCAAAACAGGTACATGGATCCTCCCCGTAGGTGTCCATGGCAAAGGAGGCCAGGGGGAGCAGATTGATCCCGTAACCGTCCTCCAGTATATCCAGGTTCCCGTATCTGGCGCAGATCCGGATCACATTGGCGATACAGCCTCTCTGGCCCGCGGCTGCTCCCATCCAGAGCACGTCGTGGTTGCCCCACTGGATATCCACCGAGTGGTGCTGCATCAGCCGATCCATGATGATGTGAGGGCCCGGTCCCCTGTCATAGATGTCGCCCACAATGTGCAGGTGATCCACAGTCAGCCGCTGGATAACACCGCTCAGGGCCACAATGAACTCCTCCGCCCTCTCGGTCTCAATGATGCTGTTTATGATAGCATTATAGTAGAATTCTTTATCCCGAAGATCCGGCTTCTCCGTGATCAGCTCCTCGATCACATAGGCAAAATCCTGGGGCAGCGCCTTTCTCACTTTGGACCGTGTATACTTGCTCATAGTGCACTTGCACACTTCAATGAGCCGGTAGAGGGTGATCTTATACCAGTCCTCCATACACGGCTCTTCCCGGCGGATCCGGTCCATCTTCTCTCTCGGATAATAGATGAGCGTTGCCAGGGACTGCTTGTCCCTGGTACTCAGAGTGTTCCCAAACACATCATTGATCTTGCGGCGGATGGAGCCGGAACCGTTTTTGAGGACATGGGCAAACGCCTCGTACTCCCCGTGGATATCCGTCAGAAAATGCTCCGTAGCCTTGGGCAGATTCAGGATGGCCTGCAGGTTGATGATCTCCGTGGATGCCTTGGCGATCGACGGATACAGATCCGAGAGTCTCTCCAGATATTTCAGCTTCAGTTCTTCCATTATTCTATTTCCTCCTGAGGGGGATGATCCCTGCTGCAGCTTACAGCTGTATCACATCAGACATGTCATAGCGGCCCGGTCCTTTGCCTGCCAGGAACTTGGCAGCGGCCACGGCCCCCTTTGCAAAAAGCGCCTTGGAGTAGGCTGTATGTTTGAACTCGATCACCTCGTCCTCCCCGGCAAAGATCACCTCGTGCTCGCCCACGATGGTGCCGCCCCGGACAGCTGATATGCCGATCTCATGGCTGTCTCTCTTCTTTCTCTGTCCGCTCCTGTCATAGACATATGCATAATCCTCCTCCAGGGCTTCCTTCAGGGAATCCGCAAGGGCAATGGCTGTGCCGCTTGGAGCATCCACTTTCTGATTGTGATGCCTCTCCACGATCTCCATGTCAAATCCCTCCGGCGCCAGCACTTTCGCCGCATCCTGCAGCAGCTTCATGAGAAGGTTCACGCCCAGGGACATGTTAGCAGATTTCAGAAGAGCCGTCTTCTTAGCCGTCTCCTCCACCTTGCTCAGCTGCTCCTCTGAAAGCCCGGTAGTGCAAAGGACAACCGGCATCTGTTTCTCCCCGCACCAGTCCAGCAGGCGGTCCACAGCCGCCGCGTTGGAGAAATCGATGACAACGTCCGCCTCCACACCACACTCTCCGATGTCTCCAAAGACCGGGTAGTCATTCAGAGCCTGGGCCCTCATATCCACACCCGCCACGATCTCCATCTCCGGGTCTGCGGCCGCAAGCCTTGTGATGACCTGTCCCATCTTTCCGTTGCATCCATGCATGATCACTTTTACCATTTGTTTTTCCTCCATTGTATATATGTCATTATTTGCGGATATATATGCAAATATTATGCAAAAAGCAGAAAGGCCCCCTGCTCTTCTTCGCAGGAGACAGCCTTTCTGCCTCTGTCTGCCTTTTATGCAAGTTTGATTCCGAAATCTCTCATAGCCTGCGCCAGACTCTTCTCGTGCTCCGGCGACAGCTCCGTCAGCGGCATGCGAAGGCCTCCGCACTCCATTCCCATCAGATTGACAGCCTTCTTCACAGGGATGGGATTGACTTCACAGAACAGCTGCTCAATGAGTGGGATAGCCTTCAGCTGAAGCTCACAGGCACCCTGCACATCCCCGGCAAAAAATTTCGCACAGATATCATGCGTCTCCTTGGGAGCCACATTTGACAGGACTGAGATCACGCCTTTTCCGCCCAAGGACAGCAGGGGCACGATCTGGTCGTCATTGCCGGAATAGAGATCGATATTCCCATCTGTCAGGCTCATGATCCTTGCCACCTGGCTGATATTGCCGGAGGCCTCCTTCACGCCCACAATGTTGGGCACTTCCTTCACAAGGGTAGCCACTGTCTCCGGCGCGATATTCAGCCCTGTCCGGCTGGCTACGCTGTACATGATGATGGGCGCCTTGGCCTCGCTGGCCACAGCCTTGTAGTGGGCGATAAGTCCATTCTGCGTAGCCTTGTTGTAGTAGGGCGTCACGATCAGCAGTCCGTCCACCCCGTCCTCCACAGCTTCCTTTGACATATCGATGGTCGTATATGTAGCGTTGGAACCGGTTCCCGCGATCACGGGAAGACGATGCTTTGTGCGCTCTACCGCAAATTTGATACACTCCATATGCTCCTCTTCTGATAAAGTGGATGACTCTCCCGTCGTCCCGCAGATGATCAGACTGTCCGTTCCGTTCTCGCAATGGTAGTCGATCAGCTCATCCAGTTTATCAAAATTCACGCTTCCGTCTTCGTGAAACGGAGTAACCAGCGCTACTCCTGCACCTGTAAAAATAGCCATTGTCTTCCTCCTGCCCTTCAAAAAATTTATCTTTCAAAAAGTGTATCATTATTCATTTCCGATGTCAATGGACCCCTCAGTCATCCATGCACTCCAGCTTGCTCACAGACACCTCGTAGGCCGTCCTCTTCTCCGACTCAGTCTCCGACAGACGCTTCACATACTCCCTGCTCTGGATCCTGCCCAGCACCTGCACGTGCTCCCCCACCTCAAAAGAGGCGGCAAACCGGGCATTCCTTCCCCAGCAGATACAGGGGATATAGTCGGACTTTCCGTAGGGCCGGTTGACAGCCAGCAAAAGATCCGCAATCTCCCTCCCGAGGGGCGTCTTCCTGTAGACAGGCAGCTTGCAGATGTAGCCGTCCAGCAGGATGGTGTTGGTCTTGGCCCCGTCCGGCTCCTCATCGATGAAAGACACTTCCCGCACAAAGACGGACAGGATCAGCCGGTTTTTCTGCTCCTCGTGACGGTTGTAGGACCGGAACTGCCCGCTGGCCATGATAAATTCGCCCGTGTAATCCTGTGTCACGTCCAGAAGACGCTCCGAGATCATAAGCGGAATCCTGTCCTTGGAGGTGCTCAGACGCCGCACCAGCACATCCACCATGTAAAATCCTTCCCCGAACACTGTGTGGCTGAATGTGAATCCTGATGCGATCTGTCCCATGATAGTTACCTGGTTGTTTTCAATGATCTTATCTGACATGGTCTTAAAATCTCCCTTCCTCTTGATCGTATTTTGATGCTTTTAGAGTCACTACCTAATCTATGCGGGAATCACACATATTAGAACTATATTCCTTGTTTTTTTTCCGAAATATGATACACTAATAAAGTTACAGAAAAAAAGTTTTAAAATAAGAAGAGAAAAGGAAGATTTCATATGAAGACAAAACGCGAAGATGTGCGTAATATTGCGATCATCGCCCATGTTGACCATGGCAAGACAACACTTGTAGATGAACTTTTAAAGCAGAGCGGCGTGTTCCGCGAGAACCAGGAGGTGGCCGAGAGGGTCATGGACTCCAACGATATCGAGCGGGAACGTGGAATTACCATTCTCTCAAAAAATACAGCCGTCTTCTACAAGGGGACGAAGATCAATATCGTGGACACACCGGGTCATGCCGACTTCGGAGGCGAGGTGGAGCGTGTCCTGAAGATGGTAAACGGTGTCATCCTCGTGGTGGACGCTTTTGAGGGCGCCATGCCCCAGACAAAATTCGTCCTGCGCAAGGCACTGGAACTGGATCTGCCCGTCATCGTCTGCATCAATAAGATCGACCGGCCGGAAGCACGGCCCGCGGAGGTCATCGACGAGGTGCTGGAGCTCCTCATCGATCTGGACGCCTCCGAAGAGCAGCTGGACTGCCCCTTTGTCTACGCCTCCGCCAAAGACGGATACGCCATGCTGGACATGGAGGACAAGCCGGAAAATATGGTCCCGCTTTTTGAGACGATCCTGGACTACATCCCCGCCCCGGAGGGGGACCCGGATGCCGGAACCCAGGTACTTATCAGCACTATCGACTACAACGAGTATGTGGGAAGGATCGGCATCGGCAAGGTAGACAACGGCACTATCCGCACAAACCAGGATGTGGTGGTTGTCAACCACCACGACCCGGAGCGCCAGGCAAAAGTGCGCATCAGCCGGCTCTACGAGTTTGACGGGCTGAACCGGGTGGAGGTAAAAGAGGCCTCCATCGGATCCATTGTAGCCATATCCGGCATCTCGGACCTGTCCATCGGAGATACCATCTGTTCACCGGAAAGCCCCCAGGCCATCCCCTTCCAGAAGATCTCCGAGCCTACCATTGCCATGCAGTTCAAGGTCAATGACAGTCCATTTGCCGGCAAGGAAGGAAAGTACGTGACATCCCGGCACATCCGCGACCGCCTGTTCCGGGAGCTGAACACAGATGTCAGCCTCCGGGTGGAGGAGACAGAAGACATGGACACGTTCAAGGTATCCGGCCGCGGCGAACTTCATCTGTCCGTCCTCATTGAGAACATGCGCCGGGAAGGCTATGAATTCGCCGTCAGCAAGGCGGAAGTCCTCTACAAGAAGGACGAGAACGGCAAAGTCCTGGAACCTATGGAGATGGCCTACATCGACGTGCCGGATGAATTCACAGGCGTGGTCATTGAGAAGCTGGGCCAGAGAAAAGGTGAGCTGCGCAGCATGGGCCCCATCGGCGGCAATTACACCAGGATGGAGTTCTCCATCCCCTCCAGGGGACTCATCGGATACCGGGGTGATTTTCTCACCGACACAAAGGGAAATGGGATCATGAACACAGCTTTTGACGGATATGCACCCTACAAAGGCGATATCCAGTACCGAAAACAGGGCTCCCTCATTGCCTACGAGACAGGAGAGTCTGTCACCTACGGCCTGTACAGCGCCCAGGAGAGAGGCGCGCTCTTCATCGGCCCCGGCGAGAAGGTGTACGCCGGAATGGTCATCGGCGAAAACGGCAAGACGGACGATATCGAGGTCAACGTGTGCAAAACCAAGCACCTCACCAACACCCGCTCCTCCAGCGCGGACGAGGCGCTGCGCCTGACTCCTCCGCGAATCCTGAGTCTGGAGCAGGCTCTGGATTTCATCGACACGGATGAACTTCTGGAAGTGACGCCCAAATCCCTGCGGATCCGCAAGAAGATCCTGGATCCCAAGCTGCGCAAGCGGAGCAACAACAAATAATCAATCTGATCACAAGGAGCATTTATGGATTTTTTATGGTTTCTGGAAAATCTGCGCACTCCCGCTGCAGACCAGATCATGCAGTTTATCACATATCTTGGAGAGGAGACAGCGGTCATACTGGTGCTCTGTCTCCTCTACTGGTGTGTCAGCAAAGAGCTGGCTCTTAAGATCAGCTTTTCCTACTTCCTGGCAGGGCTTGCTGTGCAGACGCTGAAGGTCACTTTGCGCATCCCCCGCCCCTGGGTGCTGGATCCTGCATTCCCGCCGGTGGAGAGCGCCGTTCCGGCCGCCACGGGATACTCCTTTCCAAGCGGCCACACCCAGAGCGCTGCCTGTCTGTACGGCTCTCTCGGTGTCCATGCCTCCAGAAAAAGCATAAAATTCCTCTTCTTTGCTGTTGTCATCCTGGTCGGATTTTCCCGCATGTACCTGGGATGCCATACCCCCTGGGACGTGCTGGCCTCCCTGGCCATCTCCGCCCTTTTCATCTGGCTGACACAGCGGCTGCTCCCGCGCCTTATAGCCAGGCCAATCCGCGCCCGGATCTTATTCGGGTTTCTTCTCCTTGTCTGTCTGGGCGTTATGGTCTGCGCTCTTGTACTCCTCAACTGCGGCCTCCTTCCTCTGGCTTACGCCGCGGACTGCTTTAAGGCTGCAGGAGCCGGACTTGGTTTTACCGTGGGATGGTATCT
This sequence comes from Claveliimonas monacensis, assembly GCF_014982975.1. Classification (GTDB taxonomy): domain Bacteria; phylum Bacillota; class Clostridia; order Lachnospirales; family Lachnospiraceae; genus Claveliimonas; species Claveliimonas monacensis. The sequence goes on along the minus strand of NZ_JADCKL010000003.1, from coordinate 39,765 downwards.
GGAGGTCACCAGGCTCCGGTTTCAGACCGCCGCGCCCCGGCTCTGGATGCAGGCAGTCAAATTTCTGGCCGGAATTTTGGGAATTTTAGTCCTGGATGCTCTGATTCCTCTCATTACCGGTGAATGTGTGATTGCAAAAATCATAAAATACTTTATACTGGTATTATGGATCATGGTCATCTACCCTGCTCTGTTCAGCCGGGTGGTTCCGCCCTGTCCGAAAAAATAATACCCAAAGGAGAAGCCTATGAAAAAGTATTTTGCCGCCTTCCTCTCCCGCCTGGCCATGTTCATGGAATTTTTCATTTCCATCATGCTTGCTGTCGGCATCATCCTGCTGTGCCTGCGTCTGGCCAGCTCACTGATGTATATACCGGACCTGGACAAATATCCGAACTACGAGGATCTGCTCGAAGCCTGCTTCGAGCTCATCATCGGTGTGGAGCTGATACGAATGATGTATTACCACACGCCGGACACTGTATTTGAAGTGCTCCTCTTTGCCATCGCAAGGCAGATCATCATGGACCACTCTTCTGCCTTTTCCAGCCTGATCGGGGTGTGCGCCATCGCCGTCCTGTTCGCTACAAGGAAGTACCTCTTCTTCGGCTTCGATCTGGCGGACAAAAATCTGTTCCGGGGGTCGTCCCGGGTGCGGGTGGTAAACAAGCTCATGGGGTGTCAGATCCCACATGAGACGGACGCCGAGACCCTGGAGGAGGTCCTCCGCGCCAGGTGCGCCGCCGAGGACATAGAGCCCAGAGAGGGCGCCTGCGTCTATTTTGAGGATACAGGACTTCGGGTAGCCAAAATGCGTGACGGAAAAATTTCAAGAATTGAAGTAATACATGCTATACATTGACAGAAAAACATGCTATACTCGATATATCAGATAGAAATGAATTGTCCTACATTTTTGTCAGACATTATTTCTCCTGAAATCATATCGTAAAGGAGTTGGACAGCATGAAATTTATCATTAGTGGAAAAAACATCGAAATCACGCCCGGCTTAAAAGACACAGTCACACGCAAGCTCGGCAAGCTGGAGAGGTACTTTACTCCGGACACCGAGATCATCGTCACACTGAGTGTGGAAAAGGAACGCCAGAAGATTGAGGTGACCATCCCCGTAAAGGGAAACATTATCCGCTCCGAGCAGGTCAGCAGCGACATGTATGTATCTATTGATCTTGTAGAGGAAGTCATTGAGAGACAGCTCCGCAAATATAAAACCAAGCTCATCGCAAGGCATCAGGACGGAGGAAACTTCAAGCAGGAATTCTTCGATGAAGAAGACGCTCCCGAGAGCGACGAGGAAATCCGGATCGTCCGCACAAAGCGTTTTGGCATCAAGCCCATGTACCCGGAGGACGCCTGCATCCAGATGGAGCTTCTGGGGCACGACTTCTTCGTATTCTGCAACGCCGAGACAGACGAGGTAAATGTGGTATACAAAAGAAAGAACGGAACTTTTGGCCTGATCGAGCCGGAATTCCAATAAAAATTCAGCTTATCACAGACAGGTCCTGGAATGATCTCATTCCAGGACCTGTATTTTTCCGTCTATTTCGCCGTAAAAGCATGTGCCCGCCTCTTCTATCACGGCCCTGCCGTTGGTTCCGTCTGTGAGTTCCTCTTCAAGGGCAGACCGTATCTTCTCCGGCGCCAGAGCTGTCAGCTCCACCTTCTCTGTGTAAGCGCTGTCAAGCACAGGGATCCCTCTCTCCCCCAGTATGTACTGGATCTTCCCCAGTCCTGTATAGTCTGTGGTGATCTTCAGTTTAATCCCCTGTATCCTGGTTATAATCAGAGAGGAGGACAGCCCTTCCTTAGCCGCCCCCTGGTAGGCCCGCACCAGCCCGCCTGTGCCAAGGAGGATCCCTCCAAAATACCGGGTCACTACCACAGCCGTGTCGTGGATATTTTCCCCAAGAAGCACATCCAGCATGGGCCTGCCCGCCGTACCGCCGGGTTCCCCGTCGTCGCTGTACCGCTGTATATCCTGCCTCTCCCCTATGACATAGGCATAGCAGTTGTGTCTGGCATCCCAGTATTTTTTTCTGACCGACTCGATAAATTCCACAGCCTCCTCCTCGCTCTTTACCGGGCGGACTGTGGCGATAAATCTGGATTTTTTCTCCGTGATCTCCCCCTCGCCTCCGCGGAATACCATTTTGTGATCCACTTTACCTTCTCCCCTTTCCTGCGCACTGTTACCTATTACTATAACGGATTTCTTAAGTTTTTCCTACCTAAATATGAAGTTTTCATTTTTTTCTTTATTTCAATATGCATATTTGCTATAATGTCTAAAGTATGAAGGAGGCTGAATACATGAATTATGGAAAGAAAAAGGCTTCTAAAAAACAAAAGCAGATAACGTCGAAATCCACCATGCAGGGAAAGCGGGTAACCGTCCGGCTGCTGAAAGCTTTTATCCTGTGTGTTCTTGCCATATGTATCATCGGAATGATCGGCGGTCTGATTTTTGTGAAGAGGATCCTTGACAATTCCCCGGAAGTCACCCCGGACGACGTCCGGCCCAAGGGCTACACCACCATCGTCTACGCTGACGACGGCGCCACAGAGCTGGAGCGGTTCGTGGAGGCCGGGTCCAACCGTGAATACAAATCCATCGACCAGATCCCCGTGGATCTGCAGCATGCTTTCGTCGCCATTGAGGACGAGCGTTTTTATGAGCACAACGGCATCGACCCCCAGGGTATCCTGCGTGCCGGCATTATAGGTATTACTTCCGGAGATTTCTCCCAGGGTGCCAGCACACTGACGCAGCAGCTCATAAAGAACAATGTCTTTCCCGACTTCGTAAATGAGGAGACCTTTTACGACCGTCTGGAGAGAAAGATCCAGGAGCAGTTCCTGGCACTGGACATTGAAAAACAGATGTCAAAAGACGAAATTATGGAGGCATATCTGAACACCATCAACCTGGGACAGAATACCCTGGGCGTGCAGTCCGCCTCCAAGCGTTATTTCAACAAAGATGTATCGGAGCTGACCCTCTCCGAGTGTACCGTTCTGGCTGCGATCACCCAGAACCCGTCCCTCTACAATCCCATCACAAACCCGGAGGACAATGCCAGAAGGCGCACGGAAGTCCTGAACAGGATGCTGGACCAGGGGTACATCGACCAGGCAGCTTACGATGAGGCCGCAGCAGATGATGTGTACACCAGAATCCAGGCTGTCAATGCAGCCATCGGAGAGGACTCACCTTATTCCTATTTTATTGACGCCCTCTCCGAGCAGGTCATCGATGACCTCATGTCCCGCCTGGGCTACACAGAGAGCCAGGCATACAACGCCCTCTACAGCGGCGGACTGACTATCATCTCTACCCAGAACACTACCATGCAGCAGATCTGCGATGAGGAGATGAACAATGACGCCAATTTCCCGTGGCTGAAGGAGTACGGTCTCTCCTACGCTTTGACTGTCACAAGGGCAGACGGTACCATCGAGAACTATGGCTCAGAGGCTGTACAGAATTACCGCGCCAGCACCTACGGCGTAGAGTCCGCTCTGACCTTCTCATCTGAGGATCAGGCCCGGGCCATGGTGGAGGAATGGAAAGCCACCATCGCCCGGGAGGGAGATACCTACGATGAGCGCATCACCATCACCCCACAGCCCCAGGCCTCTGTCACCATCATAGACCAGGCCACCGGACAGATCAAAGCCATGGTGGGCGGCCGGGGCGCCAAGGAGACAAGCCAGAGCCTGAACAGGGCCTACCAGGGCTCACGCAGACAGCCCGGATCCTGCTTTAAGATCCTTGCCACCTACGCTCCCGCCCTGGACACAAACCAGATCACGCTGGCCAGCGTCTTCGACGACAAGCCCTGGCATTATTCCAACGGTACGGAATTCAAAAACGTAGGGAACAGATACTACGGCAATGTGACCGTCAGGGAGGCCATCGCACAGTCCATGAACTCTGTGGCCGTGCAGACTATACAGCAGATCGGGCCGCAGCTTGGCTATGAATATGCGAAGAACAACTTCTCCATGTCTTCACTGGTGGAAGATGATATATACGAGCCCATCGCTCTGGGCGGCCTGACCCACGGTGTGTACAACTATGAGCTGTGTGCCGCGTTCGCTTCCATCGCAAACGGCGGCGTGTACAACACACCTACCTTATATACAAAGATCCTGGATCACGACGGCAACGTGCTGATCGAGAACCCCACCGAATCCCACCAGTCTGTCAAGGACAGCACAGCAGCTCTCCTCACAAGCGCTATGGAGAGTGTTGTGGAGGAGGGAAGCGGAAGCGCCGCAGCCCTGGGCAACATTCCGGTGGCCGGCAAGACAGGAACCGCTGACAACGACAAAGATATCTGGTTCTGCGGTTACACCCCCTACTACACCTGCGCGGTGTGGGGCGGCTACGATGATCCGAAATCCATGACCAACATTGACACTACCTTCCGTTTCCGCATCTGGAAATCCATCATGAGCCGCATCCATGCGGGTCTGGAGACCAAACAGTTTGAGATGCCCACTTCTGTGGAGCAAAAAACTATCTGTACTGAATCCGGAATGCTGGCACGGCCGGGATGCCCTTCAAGAACAGAGTACTTTGCAACGGACAACGCGCCCACAGAGACCTGTACAGGGCACGCTTCTTCAGAACAGCCGGCAGACACTTCCGGAACAGATGGAAGCACAGATACCGGCACTACTACTGATCCCACGACACCTGGTGACGGCAGCACCACTACCGATCCAGGTACCGGTAACGGCGGTTCTACCACCGATCCGGGTACCGGCGGCGAGGGCGGCAGCACTGATCCGGGTACCGGCGGCGAGGGCGGCAGCACTGATCCGGGTACCGGCGGCGAAAGCGGCGGTCAAACTACCGGTTAAAAACCAAAAGCGAATCGAAAAAATCAGGTATGAATGTTTCGTTCATACCTGATTTTTTATTGCAGATCTGATATATAAAAACGTGATCAGAGGATCATCCTGGCAGCTCCGCAAATGCCTGCGTCGTTCCCCAGCGTAGCCAGCACGATCTTCGTGTCCTTGTTGGCAAAGAAGGTCTTCTCCTGGAAAGGTTTCTCTATAAAGGGCAGAAGGGCGGGGCCTGCATTGGAGACTCCTCCGCCGATAACGATCCTCTCCGGGTCTGTGATGACCGCCATATTGGCAAGGGCATGTCCCAGATAGGCACCAAATTCTTCTGCGATCTCTGTTGCTATCCTGTCTCCTTTTTTTACTGCGTCAAAAACAGATTTTGCGCTCAGGTTCTTGCCCTCCAAAATGGTTTTCTCATGGGGCTTGGCAAGACGCAGTTTCGCAAGCCGGGCTATGCCTGTGGCGGACGCGTACTGCTCCAGACACCCGGTCTTGCCGCAGCCGCACTTTTCTGTCTCATTATAATTCACGCAGATATGTCCGATCTCTCCGCCTGCTCCATTGGCCCCCGCAATGATCTGTCCGTGGCAGATGACACCGCCGCCCACGCCGGTCCCCAGCGTCACCATGATCATATTACTGCAGCCTTTACCTGCTCCCAGCCACATCTCGCCAAGGGCCGCCACATTGGCGTCATTTCCGATCCTGGCGCAGACGCCCGGCAGCAGCTCCTCCATCTCTTTTTTGACATTCTTGTATCCCCAGCCAATGTTGGCGCTGTTCTTTACAATGCCTTCCTCGCTGACCGGAGCCGGAACACCGATCCCGACACCTGCCATATCTTCAATGGAGATCCCTTTTTCCTCCATCTTACTGCGAACGGAAGCTGCAATATCCGGGAGGACTTCTTTTCCCTCATTTTCCGTGCGGGTCTTGATCTCCCACTTCTCAAAAAGCTCTCCCTCTGTTGAAAACAGCCCCATTTTCACTGTTGTTCCGCCAATATCTACTCCAAAACAATACTTCATCTTGTAACTCCCTATTCCTTCTGTTTTATTTCTTAGTCAGATTTCTCTGCACACGCTTGTACAGCTCTTCCGCTGCATTGTAGCCCATCTTCTTCTGCCTGTAGTTGATGGCCGCCGTCTCCACGATAATGGCAAGATTACGGCCCGGGCGGATAGGCAGCTGGTGGCAGACCACCTTGTTGCCGAGAAATTCTGTATACTGCTCTTCCATGCCCAGCCTGTCGTATTTTTTCTCCCTGTCCCAGTCCTCCAGCGTGATGACAAGCTCGATGTTCTGGGTCTCCCTGACACTCTGCACACCGTAGAGCATCTTCACGTCCACGATGCCGATGCCTCGCAGCTCAATAAAATGCTTCGTCACGTCAGGCGCATTCCCTACCAGGGTGTCGTCGCTGACCTTGCGGATCTCCACCACGTCATCGCTGACAAGACGATGCCCTCTTTTTACCAGCTCCAGAGCTGCCTCGCTCTTGCCGATGCCGCTCTCGCCCATGATCAAAACTCCCACGCCGTACACATCCACAAGCACGCCGTGGATGGAAATACACGGTGCAAGCTGCACATTCAGCCAGCGGATCAGCTCTGCGGTAAACGCGGACGTCTTCATCTCTGTGGAGAAGATAGGCACGTCCAGCTCCTTGGCTTTCTCCAGCAGCTCCTGGTCCGGCCGCAGCGCCCGGCAGAAAATGATGCAGGGAATCTTGTAGGCGAGCAGCGTCTCATAGACATGGCTCTTTGTAGCCGCATCCATCTGCTCTAAAAACGTATATTCCACATATCCGATGATCTGTACTCTCTCTGCGTCAAAGTGGTCAAAAAAGCCCGTCAGCTGCAGAGCCGGCCTGTTGATATCCGGCACTTCCACATATTTGTCAGCCAGTCCCACATCGGGAGTCAGATTTTTCAGGTCCATCTTCTCGACAATCTTCTGAATCTCTATTTTTGACATGTCTTATCTCCTTTTCTACTTTTCAATACTACGACAAGTATAACACATCAGTGAAAAAACTTATACACTTCCTGTGCGGATTTTTCATTCATGCTGGGCAGTTTTTTCAGATCCTCCACATCCGCCTTCCGTATCTCATCCAGGCTGGCAAAATGCTTCATCAAATCTTTCCGCCTCGCCGGGCCCACGCCCGGAATGTCGTCCAGAACCGAGTGGACCTGCTCTTTGCTGCGCAGTTTTCTGTGGAACTCTATGGCAAAACGGTGGGCTTCATCCTGTATCCTTGTGATCAGCTTAAAGCCCTCGGAATTCCGGTCAATAGGAATCTCTTCATTATTGTAGTACAGCCCCCTTGTGCGGTGATTGTCATCTTTTACCATGCCGCACACAGGTATGTGAAGGTGCAGTTCATCCAATACCTGCAGCGCGATCCCAACCTGTCCTTTTCCTCCGTCCATCAGGATCAGATCCGGGAAAGCCGTAAAGCTTCCGGCCCCTTTTCCCTCTTCCCTCTCCTCCAGTCCGTGGCGGAACCTTCTTGTCAGCACCTCTTTCATGCTGGCGTAGTCATCCGGCCCCTGGACACTCTTGATCCGGAATTTGCGGTAGTCGTTTCTCTTTGGTTTCCCTTTCTCATAGACCACCATGGAGCCCACAGAGGCAAATCCGCTGATGTTGGAGATATCGTAGGCTTCCATGCGGTTGAGATCCTCCAGCCCCAGAAGGCGGGCGATCTCCTTCACAGCCCCGATGGTGCGCCCCTCCTCCCGCTTCAGTCTCTCGCGGTCCTTGGAGAGAACAAGGGACGCGTTCTTTTCTGCCAGCTCCACCAGTTTCTCTTTCGTCCCCTTCTTGGGCACCCGGATATGAACTCTGTGCCCTCTCTTCTGGCTCAGCCACTGCTCCAGGATCTCCCCGTCCTCAATCTCCGTCTGGGTCATCAGCTCCGACGGTATATAGGGAGTTCCGGCATAAAACTGTTTGATAAAGCTGGAGATGATCTCCCCTTTGGTCTCGTCCCCGTTCAGTTTCAGGTAGAAATGGTCTCTGCCGATCAGCCTGCCGCCCCGGATGAAGAAGACCTGCACCACCGCATCTTCCTTGTCCGTGGCAGCGGCCAGGATATCCCTGTCATTGCCGGCCGTGTCCGTGATCTTCTGCTTCTGGGCGATCTTCTTCACGCTTCCCAGCAGCTCCCTGTACTCGATGGCTTTCTCAAATTCCATATCCTCTGATGTCTGCAGCATCTTCTCCTCCAGCTCTTTCAGGATATGGTCGTAATTTCCGCCCAGGAACCGGAGCACTTCATCTATGGATTTCCTGTAGGCCTCCTGGGACACATAGCCCTGACAGGGGGCGTCACACTGGTGGATGTGGTAATTCAGGCAGGGTCTCTCTTTCCCCGTATCCCGGGGCAGGCGCCTGTTGCAGCTCCTGACTTTGTAGAGCTTGCGGATCAGCTCGATGGTGTCCTTGACCGCTCCTGCGCTTGTGTAGGGGCCAAAATATTTTGCCTTGTCCTTCACCATCCGACGGGCCATCATGATCCGCGGGAAGGCCTCATCCACCGTCACTTTGATAAACGGGTAGGCCTTGTCGTCCATGAGCATGGTATTGTACTTGGGTCTGTGTTCCTTGATCAGGTTGCACTCCAGGACAAGGGCCTCCAATTCTGAGTCAGTCACAATGTACTCAAAGCGGGTGATGTGAGTCACCATCTGCTCGATCTTCACCCCTTTGTTGCGGCTGCTCTGGAAATACTGCCGCACCCGATTCTTCAGGCTGATGGCTTTCCCTACATAGATGATCTCGTCCTTCTCATCGTGCATCAGATACACGCCGGGCTTCCCCGGCAGCTTTTTCAATTCTTCCTGTATATCAAAATTATTATTTTCCATGGTTAACATTATACTGTCACACACAGAAAAGGACAAGGGAAAATCTTCCCCTGTCCATCTGTTTTATCCGCGGGACTGTCCGCGTGACTCCATATTTACTCGCTGACTGAAGGCGCTTCCTGTTTCGGATCTGCCGCTGGCACATCGACCTCAACCGCCTCTTCCGGCACTTCTTCAGCCGATTCTCCGGCCGGTTTCATGGAGATCCGCGCCTCCTTCTTCTGAGGTTCTGTATCCCCGTCTTCCTCCTTCTCCGGAATACCTTCCACTTCGTGGAAGATCTTCATGAACTCTTTTCCGGTGATGGTCTCTTTCTCAATAAGGAAAGCTGCGATCTTGTCAAGAGCCGGTCTGTGCTCGCTCAGCAGACGCTTGGCCTCCTCGTACGCGCCTTTCAGCATAGTCATGACTTCCTGATCGATCTCAGAAGCTGTCTCCTGACCGCAGTTCATAACCGGACGTCCGTCCAGGTAACGGTTCTGGATGGACTCAAGACCGATCAGACCGAATTTCTCACTCATACCGTACTGGGTGATCATGGCTCTTGCTATGCTGGTCGCTTTTTCAATATCGTTGGACGCCCCTGTGGTGACTGTATCGAAGACGATTTCCTCAGCCGCACGGCCAGCCAGCATACCGACAAGCATAGCTTCCAGCTCTTTCTTTGTATTGAGGAACTTCTCCTCCTCAGGCGTCTGCATGACATAGCCGAGAGCTCCCATGGTTCTTGGAACAATGGTGATCTTCTGCACCGGCTCCGCATCTTTCTGCAGGGCGCTGACAAGGGCGTGTCCCACTTCATGGTAGGAGACGATCTTTCTCTCCTCCTGGCTCATGATACGGTCTTTCTTCTCCTTACCTACCAGCACCACTTCCACCGCCTCAAACAGGTCGCTCTGGGAGACTGCGTTTCTTCCATGCTTGACAGCGTTGATGGCTGCCTCGTTGATCATGTTGGCAAGGTCAGATCCCACGGCTCCGGATGTAGCCAGAGCGACAGCTTCCAGATCCACTGTCTCGTCCATGCGCACATCTTTCGCGTGTACCTTCAGCACGTCGATACGGCCTTTCAGATCCGGGCGCTCCACGATGATCCGCCTGTCAAAACGTCCCGGACGCAGAAGGGCCGGATCCAGGATCTCCGGGCGGTTGGTGGCCGCCAGAAGAAGCAGCCCTTTGTTTGTGTCAAAACCGTCCATCTCCGCAAGAAGCTGGTTCAGTGTCTGCTCACGCTCATCGTTGCCTCCAAGCTGTGTGTCACGGCTCTTTCCGATGGCGTCGATCTCATCGATAAAAATGATACAGGGGGCCATCTGCTGGGCCTGTTTGAAAAGGTCACGGACCCTGGAGGCACCCACACCTACGTACATTTCCACAAAGGCGGAACCGGAAAGGGAGAAGAAAGGCACTTTCGCCTCTCCCGCCACTGCCTTTGCAAGCAGCGTCTTACCTGTTCCCGGCGGACCTACAAGAAGAGCTCCCTTGGGGAGCTTGGCTCCCACACCCGTATATTTTCCCGGGTTGTGCAGAAAGTCCACTACTTCCTGGAGAGACTCCTTGGCCTCGTCCTGGCCTGCCACATCCTTGAATGTGACGCCTGTCTGCTTCTCCACATACATCTTGGCATTGCTCTTGCCAATGCCCATCATGCCGCCGCCCTTGGACATTTTCTTTGTAAACCACACAAAGAGTCCCACGATGCAGGCGATGGGAAGAAATGTCAGGATAATGCTCAGCAGCATGGAGGATGTGGTATCAGGTATCTCCTGATTCACTTCCACTCCCGCGTCAAGCAGGCGGTCCACAAGCTGGTCGTCATTGACGATACCTGTGTAGTATTCTCTCTGCACAGTATCGTCCTTGCCCTGCTTGGCTGTGATATTGATCTGGCTGGCTCCTATATCAACCTTCTCGACCTCTCCGTCCTCTACCATTTTGATAAACCTGTTGTAGGAGATCTCCTCAGCACTGTTTACCCCCTGGAACTGAAACAGGACCAGTACAAGTATGGTAGTGATCAGCGTCACGATCAGGACGAAAGAAACACCCTGCCGGTTGTTCCGGTTCGGATCCTGGTTATTATTTCTGTTCTGATTATTCTGGTTGTCCATAGTTCTCCTCCTGTATATGTGCAGCGCCGGCAACACCGACGTTACCATATTATTATAAGTATCCCCTGTTTCAAAATCAATAAAAACATTATGAAAAGATTGTAAACTCGGGCTTTCTTGTAGTATACTTGTGAAGGAAATGTGTATTTATATTTACATATATAACAGCTAACAGAAATGAAAGGAACTTACAGATGAAAATTGGATTTGACAACGACAAATACCTTCACATGCAGTCCTCCCACATCCGTGAGAGGATTGACAAATTCGGGGGGAAACTTTACCTGGAATTCGGCGGAAAGCTTTTTGACGACTATCATGCCTCCCGGGTCCTGCCCGGTTTCCAGCCCGACAGCAAACTGCGCCTCCTCAAGCAGCTTGCAGACCAGGCGGAGATCGTCATCGTCATCAGCGCCGGGGACATTGAGAAAAATAAAGTCCGCGGGGATCTGGGCATCACCTACGACTCCGATGTGCTCCGCCTCCGGGAGGAATTTATTCATGCAGGCCTCTATGTAGGCAGTGTAGTCATCACCCAGTACAGCGGCCAGAACAGCGCAGATCTTTTCAAGGCAAGGCTGGAACGTCTGGGCATCCGGGTCTATCTTCATTATATTATCCCCGGCTATCCTGGAAATGTGCCGCTTATTGTCAGCGATGAAGGTTATGGAAAAAATGATTATATCGAGACAACCCGTCCCCTTGTGGTCATCACAGCACCCGGGCCGGGAAGCGGAAAGATGGCAACCTGCCTCTCCCAGCTCTACCACGAGCACAAGCGGGGCGTGCAGGCAGGCTACGCCAAGTTTGAGACCTTCCCCATCTGGAACATTCCTCTGAAGCATCCGGTGAATCTGGCTTACGAGGCCGCCACAGCGGACCTCAACGATGTGAATATGATCGACCCGTTCCATCTGGAGGCCTACGGGGAGACAACCGTAAACTATAACCGTGATATCGAGATCTTCCCTGTCCTTCGCGCCACCTTTGAACGCATTTACGGGGAAAATCCGTACAAGTCTCCCACAGACATGGGCGTCAATATGGCCGGAAACTGTATATGCGATGATGAAGTGTGCCGCCAGGCCTCCCTCCAGGAGATCATCCGCCGCTACTACGACACCATGGACCGCTTCATATCCGGCTCATGCTCCGAGGAGGAAGTGTTCAAGATCGAGATGCTCATGAACCAGGCCGGCATCACGGTCCACGACCGCCCTGTAGTGGATGCAGCCCTCAGCCGCGCGGAACAGACCGGCGCTCCCGCCGCTGCCCTGGAGCTTCCGGACGGAAAGATCGTCACCGGAAAGACAAGTGATCTTCTGGGCGCCTCCGCTGCTCTTCTTCTGAACGCCCTGAAGGAGCTGGCCGGCATCGACCACGCCTGCCATGTCATCTCCCCGGAAGCCATCGAGCCTATCCAGAAGCTGAAGGTGAACTACCTGGGAAGCCGCAATCCCCGCCTTCACACGGACGAGGTGCTGATCGCCCTGTCTGTCAGCGCAGCTACGGACAAGAACGCCCAGCTCGCCCTGGAACAGCTTCCGAAACTGAACGGCTGCCAGCTCCACACCTCTGTCATGCTCAGCTCCGTAGACATCAACGTCTTCAAAAAACTGTTTATACAGGCAACTTTTGAGCCAAAATATGAAAAAAAGACTGTTTTTCAGGAGGAAAAGGGTATATAATATGTTTTTTAAAAAGTAATGGAACAAAAAACATATGACGACAAAAGGAGGAGACTATGGCAGTAAAGTATGTATTTGTAACAGGCGGTGTAGTATCAGGACTGGGAAAAGGTATCACGGCGGCATCCCTTGGAAGGCTTCTGAAAGCCAGAGGATATACAGTGACCATGCAGAAGTTTGATCCTTATATCAACATTGACCCGGGCACCATGAATCCGGTGCAGCACGGAGAAGTCTTTGTCACAGACGACGGGGCGGAGACAGACCTGGATCTGGGTCACTATGAGCGCTTTATCGATGAGAGCCTCACAAAGAATTCCAATGTGACCACAGGCAAGATTTACTGGTCTGTCCTTCAGAAGGAAAGGCGGGGCGATTTCGGCGGAGGCACCGTGCAGGTGATCCCCCACATCACAAACGAGATCAAAAGCCGTTTCTACCGGAACCCTGTGGCAAAGAATACGGAAATTGCCATTATCGAAGTCGGCGGCACAGTGGGCGACATTGAGAGCCAGCCTTTCCTGGAGGCCATCCGGCAGTTCCAGCACGAGAAGGGCCGGGAAAATGTCATCCTCATCCACGTCACCCTCATCCCCTATCTGCGTGCTTCACAGGAGATGAAGACAAAACCCACCCAGGCCAGCGTAAAAGACCTGCAGGGTATGGGAATCCAGCCGGACATCATTGTGTGCCGGTCCGAGCATCCTCTGGATCAGGGCATCAAGGATAAGATCGCCCTCTTCTGCAACGTGCCTGCAGACCATGTACTCCAGAATCTGGACGTGGAATACCTCTACGAGGCTCCCCTGGCCATGGAAAAAGAGCATCTTGCGGAGGTTGTCTGCGAGTCCCTCCATCTGGACTGTCCCGCCCCCGACCTGAAGGACTGGACAGAGATGGTGGATTACTTAAAGAGCCCCAACACGGATGTCACTGTGGCTCTTGTAGGAAAATATATCCAGCTCCACGACGCCTACATCAGCGTGGTGGAGGCTCTGAAACACGGAGGCATCTTCTCCCGCGCCACAGTCAATATAAAATGGATCGACTCAGAGACTGTCACTGCCGACAATGTGGAGGATCTCCTGGGAGATGTCAGCGGCGTTCTCGTGCCCGGCGGCTTTGGAAGCCGGGGTATCGACGGCAAAATACTGGCCATCCGCTACGCCCGTGAGCACGGCGTTCCTTTCCTGGGCCTTTGTCTTGGCATGCAGCTTGCCATTGTGGAGTTTGCAAGAGATGTGGTGGGCTTCCGGGACGCCCACAGCGCTGAGCTCAACCCGGACACCACTCACCCGGTAATCCACATCATGCCGGACCAGATCGGCATCGAGGATATCGGCGGTACCCTGCGGCTTGGCTCCTATCCGTGCGTGCTGGATAAGAGCTCCAAGGCCTACGCCCTCTACGGCAAGGAGGAGATACACGAGCGCCACCGCCATCGCTACGAGGTGAACAATGACTACCGGGATGACCTTACCTCACACGGCATGCTGCTCTCCGGCCTGTCGCCGGACGGGCGCATCGTGGAGATGGTGGAGATTCCCTCCCACCCCTGGTTCATCGCCACCCAGGCCCACCCGGAGCTGAAATCAAGGCCCAACAGGCCTCACCCGCTTTTCAAGGGCTTCGTGGAGGCTGCTCTGAAATACCAGGACGAACACTAATACTGAAGAAGAGGCCGGAAATTCCGGCCTCTTCTTCTACCAGTACATCTCTCTGTCTTTCACTCCCCATCCAGCAGAAACTCACTCATCACATAGTTGCTGACATCAATACCTTTCCTGGTCAGGCGCAGCCTGTCTCCGGCAGTCTCCAGCAGCCCCTGGCGGCACAGCTCCTCTATGACCGTCCCGTAGATCTCCTCCATCTCTGTCTGGAATTCTTCCCGGAAACGGCAGCGGGATACCCCCTCCATCTTCCGCAGTCCCAGGAACATGAATTCCTCCATGGCATCCTTTCTGGTAAGGATCACCGGCTCCTCTTTGCCGGACCAGCGTTTTCCTTCAAAGAAGGAGGCAGCGCCGTCCCCGATGCCAAGATACTCCCGGCGGTCCCAGTAACCCAGATTGTGCCTGCACTCATATCCGGGCAGGGCATAATTGGAGATCTCGTAGCGGTGGTAGCCGTACTCTGACAGGATTTCCTCCGTCCTCTCATACATGCGCCGCTCTGTATCCTCATCCGGCAGCTCCTCCGCGTGCTCCCCGCTCCCGTATCTCTCATAGAAGGGCGTCCCCTCCTCGATGATAAGGCTGTAGGCAGAAATGTGGGCTGGCGGCGGGGTCAGTCCGGCCACCGTGCGCAGGGTCCTCTCCCAGCTCTCCTCTGTCTGGAAAGGGATGGCGGACATGAGATCCACATTCATATTGGAAAACCCTGCCGCCACAGCCGCCTGGTACGTTTCTTTAAATTCTGCAAAGGTGTGGATCCGCCCCAGAGCTTTCAGCTCCCGGTCCTCCGCCGACTGAAGACCTATGCTCAGGCGGTTGATCCCCGCCTGCCTCCAGGCTGCCAGCTTTTCTTTCGTGACAGAGGCAGGTCCTCCTCCTGTCACCGTCCCCGGGTTGGCCTCCAGGGTGATCTCCGCATCTTCGTCCACCAGAAAGACTTCACGGATGGCTGCAAAAATCTGTAGGATCTGCTCCCCCTCCAGGATCGATGGCGTTCCGCCGCCAAGGAAAATGCTGACAACGTGATAAGCCTTTGCAGAGTCCGCATAGGAACGGATCTTTCCGCAAAGGCTGTCCACATACGCCTGCCGCTCCCGCTGCGAGGCAGGGGCGGACAGGAAGTCGCAGTATTTACATTTTCTGACGCAGAACGGAATATGGATATATAATTCCAGTTCTTTCATCTGTTTCTCCTTTTATTTGTCATCCAGCTTCAGCACGCTCATAAAGGCTTTCTGGGGGATCTCCACATTGCCTACCTGGCGCATCCGCTTCTTTCCTTCTTTCTGCTTCTCCAGCAGCTTTCTCTTACGGCTGATATCTCCGCCGTAGCACTTGGCAAGCACGTCCTTGCGCAGAGCCTTGACAGTCTCCCTGGCAATGATCTTGCTTCCGATGGCAGCCTGGATAGGGATCTCAAAGAGCTGTCGCGGAATCTCTTCTTTGAGCTTCTCGCACATCCTCCGTCCCCTCTCGTAGGCAGTTCCCGCATGGACGATAAAGGACAGGGCGTCCACCTCTTCCCTGTTGATCAGGATATCCAGCTTCACAAGCTCGGACTGCTGGTATCCCAGCATCTCATAGTCAAAGGAGGCGTATCCCCTTGACCGGGATTTGAGGGCGTCGAAAAAGTCGTAGATGATCTCGTTCAGCGGCAGGTGGTAATGAAGCACCGCACGCTTCTCCTCAATGTACTCCATGCCCTGGTACTCGCCTCTTCTCTCCTGGCAGAGCTCCATGATGGAGCCGATATACTCGGACGTGACCATGATCTCCGCCTTCACCATGGGTTCCTCCATGTACTCGATCTCAGAGGGATCCGGCAGGTTGGACGGATTGGTCAGTTCAATGACTTCGCCGCTTGTCTTATGCACTTTATAGACAACGCCCGGAGCTGTGGTCACAAGGTCCAGGTTGTACTCTCTCTCCAGTCTCTCCTGGATGATCTCCAGGTGAAGAAGCCCAAGGAAACCGCAGCGGAAACCAAAGCCAAGGGCAATCGACGTCTCCGGCTCAAACTGCAAAGATGCATCATTAAGCTGGAGTTTTTCCAGCGCGTCCCTAAGGTCCGGGTATTTCGCCCCGTCAGCGGGGTACATGCCGCAATATACCATGGGCTGCACTTTTTTGTAGCCGGGAAGAGGCTCGCTGCAGGGATGTTCCGCATTTGTCACCGTGTCACCCACCCGGGTATCCTTTACATTCTTAAGGCTGGCTGTAAAATAGCCCACCATGCCGGCTTCCAGTTCCTCGCAGGGGATGAACTGCCCTGCTCCGAAATAGCCCACTTCCACCACTTCTGCCTTGGCGCCTGTCGCCATCATAAGGATAGGTGTTCCCTTGCGGATGGTTCCTTCCATGATTCGGCAGAAGACAATGACGCCTTTGTAGGAGTCGTACAGGGAGTCAAAGATCAGCGCCTGCAGGGGCGCTTTTGCATCCCCCGACGGAGCCGGGATCTTCTCCACGATCTGCTCCAGCACCTGGTCCACATTCAGCCCTGTTTTTGCAGAGATGAGAGGCGCATCCTGTGCCTCTATGCCGATGACGTCCTCGATCTCCTCAATGACTCTCTCCGGCTCTGCACTTGGCAGGTCCACCTTGTTGATGACAGGCATCACGTCCAGATCGTGATCCAGGGCCAGGTACACATTGGCCAGCGTCTGGGCCTCCACGCCCTGGGCCGCATCCACTACAAGGATGGCTCCGTCACAGGCAGCCAGACTCCGGGATACCTCGTAGTTAAAATCCACATGCCCCGGGGTATCGATA
This sequence comes from Claveliimonas monacensis, assembly GCF_014982975.1. Classification (GTDB taxonomy): domain Bacteria; phylum Bacillota; class Clostridia; order Lachnospirales; family Lachnospiraceae; genus Claveliimonas; species Claveliimonas monacensis. The sequence continues at coordinate 22,760 of NZ_JADCKL010000003.1, read as the reverse complement.
AGGTTAAAAATGTATTCGTGGCCATCCTTTGCTTTGTAGACGGTACGGACAGCCTGGGATTTGATGGTGATCCCTCTCTCCCTTTCCAGATCCATATTGTCCAGCACCTGGGACTGCATCTCACGGCTGGTGAGCAGTCCGGTCATCTCGATGATCCGGTCCGCCAGGGTGGATTTACCGTGGTCAATATGGGCGATAATACAAAAATTACGAATTCTGCTCTGTTCTATTGCTCCCACTTCTATCGTTCCTTCCATAGTAAGTAATGTTCCTGTTCAGCACAATATCATAGCATGTCCGGGCACTCTTTTGCAAGCGCTAAGAACTCCCGTCTGTGCTGTATTTTACAATAAAGATCTCCACGCACATGGTGCTGTCCAGCCTTCCTGTCTTGGCAGCCTCTTCCATGTCCGCGGCATCCTCCAGTATGTTCCGGATCTGCCACCCGGAAAATCCTTTGCTCTGGTCCATGCATTTTCCGGCCACATAGGGGTGAAGCCCCGCGCTCTGGGCGATCTGCTGTCTGCCAAGCCCCTTTCGCATGAGCTCCTTCACCTCCAGCAGGATGCGGAACTGCCTGGTCAGAAGAGCCAGTATACGAAGAGGCGGCTCCTTCAGCGCCACCAGGTCATAGTAGTAATCCAGCGCTTTTTTCTGCTGCTTCTTGGCCACAGCATCCACCATGTCAAAGATCCGGTTGGTGATCTGTGTGGTACAGATATCCTCCACATCCTGTATGGTGATCTCATCCTTAAAAACAGTGTAGGAAAACAGCTTTTCCAGCTCCTTTTCCAGGTTCTCCATATCGGTTCCCGCTTTTGAGATCAGATAGCGCACGGTGGACTCCTGGATCTTCTTGTTCTCCCTCTTCACAGCCGAGGCGATCCACAAAAGGAGAGTCTTTTCGTCCTGCATGCCCATCTCCACGATGCGCCCTTTTTCCTTGACTGCTTTGTACAGTTTCCCCCGCTTGTCCACCTCAGTCTCGACAAAAAGGAAGATCACTGTGTCCGGCATGGCCTTGATATAATCTGCCAGCTCCGGGGACGCTGTCTTGAAAAATCCCGAGTTCTCCACCACGATCAGCCTGTGAGCTGCAAAAAAGGGCATGGTCTCCGCCAGATCTATGATCTCCGGGACACTGATATTTTTCCCTTCATAATAAGAATAGTTCATGGTGTCCCCCTCGGGGATGATGGCCTTTGTGAGACGGGTTTTATACTGCTTCTTCAGATAGGCCTCCTCCCCGTAAAGGAGATAGACCTGTTTAAATTGTCCTGTCTTGATATCTTCATTCAAATTCTTCATGAAGACTATTATAAGCGATGGGAGCCGCTCTTGACAAGGGAAGATGACTGCTGCCATGACGAAATCATGGCAGAAATCCGCGGATGCTCACCGTCCTTCCATCTGTCACAATAGTCACAGCCCCTCTTTGGGCTGTCTGCCAGACCGAGCAGCCGGCCCTGTCAAGCCGGTCCAGGGTCTCCTGGTGGGGATGCCCGTAACGGTTGTCCCTCCCGGCCGAGATCAGCGCAGCCTGCGGCCCTGCCCTCTCAAGGAAATCCTCGCAAGTGGAATTCCTAGATCCATGATGGGCTGCCTTCAGCACATCATATGTTTTTTCCAGCCTCTCCATAAGAAGACTCTCTCCCTCTCCTTCCACATCCCCTGCAAGTAGCATGTCAAAATCCCCGCAGGATAGATCCAGCACAAGGGAAGCGCCGTTTCCCGGTTCCAGCTCATCTCCTTCCCCGGGCTGGAGGCAGGTCACGGTCATACCGCCCCGGAACAGGGCCTGCCCCCTCTCCATGACCGCAAGGGAAACGCCCTGGCTTTCTGCCTTCCCGGCCAGCGCCCTGAGCTCCTCGTCCCAGAATCCGGTGGCTGGAAGCACAAGACACTCCATCTGCACCCCCGTCTTCTGCCTGTCCAGCAGTTCCTCCACACCGTTCATATGATCGCCGTCCCCGTGGGTCACAAACACATAATCCAGTTTTTTCACGCCCCGGGCTTTCAGGAAAGACTCAATTCTGTATCTGCCAGCCTGGCTCACATCACTGCTTCCACCGTCCACCAGGATGCAGGTCCCATCAGCGGCCCGGATAAATATGCTGTCCCCCTGGCCCACGTCCAGCACAGTGATCTCCACCCGGCCCATTCCGGACACGGGCTTTGCCAGGATCAGGGCAGCGATACCAGCCAGCACCGGGACAAAGGCCTTTCGCTTTTTATATAAGATCCACAGGACTATGGTGAGCCCGAGAGCGCCGTAATAAAAGCAGATCACGGCCATATCCGGGCGTCCTGTCACGAGACGGCTTCCCGGCAGGGACAAAGCAACGCGGCAGCTGCTCTCATAAATATCCAGCACCCGCCCGCACAGCCAGATCACCGCCTGTCCGGCAGGTTCTGCCGCCATGTAGAGAAGGCTGCCTGCCATCCCGGCAAAGAGCAGGACAGACATAAGCGGGATCACCAGAAGATTCAGCAAAAAAGAATACACTGGAAATTCAAAATAATGGTATAAAGTGACTGGGAAAAGGATCATCTGCACGCCCACACTTGCCCTCAGCGCCTGCCTTAGACTCGTTTTCGTCTGTATCCGGCAAGGGCCTTTCTCTGACATACCGGCAAGCTCTCCCAGGATCCACATACCCAGAAGAGCACCAAAAGACATCTGAAATCCTCCGTCATAAAAGGACAGAGGCTGCCACAGGATGACCACCACCGCGGCCGCGGCCAGGGCTGTGACCATGTCATAGACCCTGCCCGTCATGTCCGCTCCCACCCGTATCAGGAACATGACAAGGGAGCGCAGCACCGCCACGCCCGTCCCGATCATAAGAATATAGAGAAGCAAAAAACCGATGCCAAGGAGACCCCCCGCAAGATAGGAGCCTGTCCGGCGTCTCAAAAACTGGTAGGAGCCAATGCCGATAAAAGACAGATGGAGCCCAGAAATGGCCATAATTCGTACCTTAATTTACGTATTGGGGTTTTCTACAATATAGTTACAGAGTGAACAAAATTGAAGCTGTTAGGAGCGCTGTATCTTAACTGTTTCTATTCTGTCTCACTCTTATTGCATTTGAGTCGCAGATTCTAAACTGTATATTTTCTCCCGTCAATTTCCCCATAAAAAGGGAGCTCGTTTTCTGAGCCCCTTCTTTATCTGTAAATTAATACAGTCCTCTTATGAAATGTGCCTTCTTACGATTTAATGCTTTCTTTAATTTTTCTTTTCGTACTATGGGTTAAACTGTCAATGTCCCTTTTAGGATCTGTGCTATTTTATTTGTGGTTTACAGCCCCACATTTATTCTAGATGAGGAGTTCTCACTTAAACCTAAAGATCTGTCCTTCCCATATATAAAGTAGCGGTGTTTTTAGTGTTAAATAATTAAATGAAACGATATTGATTATTAATATACAACACCGTTTCATTTAATAAAATTACAACTTTTTCATAAGAGAATCGTACAAATTTATTCGTCGCTTTCATTATCTTTTGTCACTCTATCAACAAAATCCTGCCATGCTTTTCCTTTCAAGCTTATAGCGACTATAATTACAGCCAAGCACCCAATAACAAGCACACCAACAATTATCTCTTCCATCCAATCACCTTCTGCCTATTTTGCGCGTCGACCATAGCAAGTACTTTCAGCTGAAGCTGTTATATACCCCTGAGTCTGAATTCCTGACATTACAATATGCTGGGTAGTTTTAAGCTTATATTCATAATTTTTACTTACAGATCCATATTTTGTCTCTACAGCCTTTTTCTGAGCCCGAAGGATAATATTTAATACAAGTCCGTCAATGTCATCTCCGTCTACCCAGGTCCTATGAGTTATATAGTATCCCCCAGTGCCGTCATACACTCGTTCGGATTCTCCCCATGCTTCACTTGTACTGTAAGCTTCGATAAGAATATTTGAAATTTCCTGAACTGAAAGTTCAGAAGAAAAATTAGTGGGTAAATTTTTCTCGTTTTCCATTGCCGCTTCAATTTTACTTTCCGTTGCGCCATCATGATCAGCGGCAAAAGCTATTGTTGATGAGCTAATCGTGAGGATACCAATTAATAATGTCGAAAATAATCTTTTAAATTTTTTTCTCATAATTTCTTCTCCATATTTAAATTGAACTCAATTATTAACCATCTTCATATTTATAATTTTTTCTAACCCCTTGGAAATACAGTGCTTATTTGCCTGCTATCTATTTTTTACTTATGCAGTATTTATTAACTCTATCCAATGGTATGCACTCCTTTCATAATGCACTTATTGCGAATGTCCTATCACCTTACAGGATATCAACCCTTTTATGCATTATGTGTATTTTATTACATTTATTTCTATGATTTTAGTATAAATCAACCATTTATAAATGTCAACAATATATTTTTATAATATACATTCTGTCACTTATGACCTATTTCCACTTTTCATTGAATATTGCCATTCTTCTATACGTCAAAAGACAAAAAGGCCATCGCTTTATAGCTAATCACTCATCTACTGCTGTCTCCCCCATGATATCCATTAATCTAATCGGTTATCAACCGTAAACATCCCTGACAAATAACTAAACTCTTTATCCATACTGCTCACTTCTATGCTACGTATGGGAGTCATATCGCTTATATTATTTATATCATATACATATATTTTCCAATCAGATAATATATAAATTTTCTCATTCATTATTGCCATCTGTTCCATACCATGTTCGAAATGGTAATTTTCTATTTTCTTTGTTTCCAAATCATAAACACTCATCCCGCCCCCTACCTTTTGGACAAGATCATAATGGGACACATACAAACACCCATCATATATAGCCAAATCCAGTGCATGTTTTTGTTCTAAATATATAATCTCCAAAGAGTTCGTAACAGTATTAAATTTACCAACTGTATTGGTGGGATTGTCCGTAGAATCGCTTAGGCTTGTAAAAAAAATATAATCCTTATACCCTACCGCTTTATATTGATTTGTTCCGCACTCACTAATATCAATGGAACCAAGTAATTTTAACTCCTCATCATATTGATATAAAAAGGCCGGGGTAATACCGTTTTCTGGAGTTTTAGTTACAAAGGCATAGAGCGTATCGTTTTCACATATCAAATTACTAACGTAAACATCGGGAATTTCTACTGTTTTTGTAGACTCATTATTCATATTACATCTATTAATATACGATACCCCATTTAGATTATTACAAGTAAAAATATAATTATCAGCCACTGCAATACTATTCATCGCTATTTGCTCAATGGAATATTCCTCTATATCTAAATCCGTTAAATTTATCTCTAATACTTTTTCTTCGTCCTTTTTATTGGCATACCCCTGCGGTATAATATACAACTCATCTCTCAATACCAGTGGTGTATAAAAAATATCTCCGACAGTAGCAAATTCTAAAGGAAGTACACCTATTTCATTCAACTTATTATCATAAAATATAATCCGACTTTCTTCTTTGTTACCTTTTGTTTCAATTACACCCACTTCAATATCGTCAGTTGATACTTTTATTTCTTGCTCTTTATCGCACCCGATTACAGTCATGCAATATAATGATATAATAATCAATAAGACATTTCTGCATTTCTTCATTGCCATCACTCCTCCATAATACTTACCCAATAGAAAACCGCCCCAAAGGTAATTCTTGTTCCGGTAATAACAAATACCTTTGGGGCATATCTGTTTAATTATATCAAATGATAACTATACGTCCATACATTCTTTATTTCTTATAAATAATCGTCGTATTGGATGAATCCACAATCTCGGATGGATGAATAGCTGAAAAAAATGCATCCGTATCTATGTTAATACCATACTTGTCAATAAATGCCGCATATACTAAGTGAGAGCAATAAAATGCATCACGCCTCTCCTTATCCATCCAGATCCAATTATATGGCTTATTCAACTGGTTATAGCACCAGTCAGCCGCAGCCGCATCTTCAGAGGTTGTGGTGCCTTTTACGGTTACGCCATAGCATGTGCTTTTTGACGTATTCCAATTATTTGCCCCAGTAACGACCCCATTTTCTAAAGACTCTACAACTCTATTGCTTGAGTAAACAATAGCAGCATGCCCAGTAGGAACAACTCCTTTATATTTATCATCTGTAACTAAAATTACACCTTTTCTAGTGGGATAGCGCCCTGTTGCTCTAGTCACAATATTATGAAATTCTCCATTTTCGTCTTTATCACTATATACGGGAAGATTGGAGACTTTCTCCTGGAGAGCTTCAACCTGTTCCTCCGGAAAAACCTCATCTACAGAAGGAGTAACATCTGCCGCATACACTGACAAACTCCCAAGTAAACAAAACGAAAAAACCAAACATAAGGAAATTAACATTTTGATTTTTCTCATCATAAACTTCTCCTCTCCATACTAGCTATCCGCAAAACTGTAATTCATAGGTTATCATAATCATTTTCGGACACCAAAGAATTACTAGCGGAATCGCTATATATACGAATCTTTTCTTTCACTTTGATCCTATTTCCCTTACTGTTCCCTGAACAGCTACAAATCAGTTTACTGCAAAAATATTACAGAAAGAAAGATTATAGCATCCTACTTTCGGTAGCTATAGCGAAACAAGGTTATGACCATTTGTACCAAAGACATAAACTATACTTGCTACAAATTTATTAATATCTTGTACTGTCCATCGGAATCCCTCCTTTTTAACCAGCCTTTTGCTGATCCCTGATATTCTCCGTTCAATTTTCTTAACTTTAAAATATCATATTAAAATATATTTGTCTACTATATATTTCTATAAAATGCATTTTAAATTATTGTATTTTATGTTATAGTATTTATAGGAAGTATCTGAGAATAATCATTGACTACATAGCCAATAGAACTTACTTACCCAACTTCCCAGAAAATATTATTGAAAGGTGGTTGATGATCCTGGCAATGTTTGCCCGGAAGATTATGGATTATAAAGACAGATTTAAAAAGGGTTCCGTTGAAATGCTTCTGCTTAAAGTTCTTTCTGAAGAAGACTGTTATGGATATCAAATTACTCAGATTATTAAAGAAATCTCCCACGGAAACATCATTGTAAGGGAGCCTTCTATGTATCCGATTTTATACAGGTTACAAGAAAGGAATCTCATTTCTTCTTACAAGCAAAACGGAAATGGTCGGATGGAACGTGTATATTATCACATCGAAACAGAAGGTCGCAAAGAACTTGAGAAATTAATTTCATCTTATACCCAAGTGCATGAAGGAATCACAGCTATATTAAACTATAAGTGCTTAGAGGATGGTCTAACATATGCAAAGTGATTGTGTAAAAGAGTATTATCGTATTTTAAAAGCCATTTTCCCACTGAAATCGTACTATGAAGCAAAGTTCTTAAAGGAATATAAAAATAGCCTCATTGAATTTTCCAACCATAAAAATCACTGTACTTTTGATGATTTAGTGGCAGAATTTGGTTCTCCACAAGAAGTGCTACTTGAATATATGGATGCACAAGATTCTACCGAAACTTCAGCTGCAATCAAAAAACAGAATACAAGAAAATATATTCTTCTATCCTGTGCATTATTTTTGTTTTTGGGATTATTAATTTATACTACTTTTCTATACGGACTGAACCAAAAAGTTGAAAAGGCTATTCCTGACAAAGTTAACACGACAATAATAGATGATAAGGAGGAATACGATTGAAAACGAATCTAAAGAAGACTGTTTTGTGGATCGTAAGCGCAGTTCTATTTTGTAGTTTTTCTTCTCCCACCATTACACATGCCTCTACTCAAATGCAGGTACTGTCTAAAGAAGTGACTTATCTTGATGATGGAACTTACTTCGAGACAATCATCTATGAAAATGACGGGCCAAGCACGAGAGCCAGCAAAACTAAAACTGGAACAAAAAAGACCACTTACAGTGCTGATGGTAAAGATTTATGGTATGTTTCCGTTACCGGTACTTTTTCATACACAGGTAGTTCCAGCAAATGTACTTCCGCAAAGGTAAAAGCCGAATCATACAATCAATACTGGAAAATCAGTAATAAGAGCAGCAGTTACAGCGGAAATACTGCCACAGGTAAGGCTACCGCTAAATTATATTATGGCCCCTTGCCTGCCGCAACTGTTAATGAATCAGTAGTGCTCCATTGTGACTCAAATGGTAACTTGTCCTAAAAAATATTTTTATCTTTAGCCCCAAAAACAACCTGTCTCCATTTTCCATTGTTTATAACGAGTATGGAGATAGGTTGTTTTTTGATTTCCAATACGCCCTTCTTCCCAATTGTTTGCAACAGCGGCTCCACATTCTCATATCTAACAGCGCAGTATCTTCTCTGTTTCAAATCTGTCGCCCCCCGTTGCTTCTGTGTCGCCGAATATAATTTGACTCTTCAATAAGCCCATCCCTTTCCTCACTTTCATCTTTAGTTTTAGCACTTAAACTGGAAAAAGGGAACCCAGCTTCCTAGCCGAGCCCCCTCTTTTCTCTAAATACTGTTACAGTCCTTTTATAAAATTTACATCCTTACGATTTAATGCCTTCTTCAATCTTTCGTTTTCCTTCTTCAGATCTTCATTTTCCTTTTTCATCTTTGCAATCTGAATTTTCAAGATTTCGTTCTGACGCAAAATTGCATGATCAAGCACCATTTTCTTTTTATGGTAAAAGACCATCCCATCCTGCTGTTTTCTTGCTTCTTCCAAGAAATCCCTTACTTCCTGATTCTTATAGAAAAAAGTTCGGGAATAGCCTGTTTTCTTAACCAAATCACATACAACTAATTGCTCTCCATTCTCTGACATTTCCCGGATCACACGGATTGCACGCGCGACTCTCTCCTTGCTCTCCTGCTTATTCTTCTCAACCATTTTCGAATATTTGCTCATATCCGTCCCACTCCTTCACAATATCTTTGAGAATCTCATCTAACGTCTTTCTTAACTCCTTTGTCTCATTTTTCAAAAGCTGACCGCTTGTCCTACGATAACGATATACCGTAGAAACTCCTCTATGCCCTAGTAAATGCGCTATGGCAGCATCGTCCAAATGAAGTTCTGTCAATTTCACACCATAGGTATGCCGGAACAGATGCGTTCCAAACCCCATTAATCCACCTTCATCATTTCGGATATCATTTTCATAGATCATCACATATACTTGATGTTTTAACATGGAATACTGAAATGGCATTTTAGGATTCTGTTCATTTACAAAAATATACTCTGTTTCTCCATATTTTTCAAAAGTATATTCCATGCTCTTTTTTATAAGAGCCGCAGCATAATCCGGAATTGGCTTTTCATAATAGGAAGTCTTCACCTGATACATTCTCAAAATGTACTGCCCATGTTCCTTATATAAACAGTCTGTTCTTAATGTTAAGGTATCCGATATTCTCCCGCCAAGCATCTGGTGCAGAATCAGTGCCCTTGCTACCTGTTCATCCAAATTCACGATGTGGCGGTTCAGCCTTTCAATCTCTGCATCTGAATAATACCTAAAGACTGTTTCCGGCATTTTCGGCATATCATTCTTTATAAACAGTTTTCCCAAATAAGGCTTTTCAATGTTCTTTCCTACCTGTGTTAATATCCTCTTTAAATGGGCCAGCTCTGTTTTTTTATTCTTACGATTTGAAGGTTCTGTTTTCATATGGATCAGATAGCCTTCTATTACCTTACGCCCTACTTCACCAAAACTTTGCACCTTTGGATACTTATCCAACAGATAATCAGCAAAACGCCTAGCTGCACGGATGTCAGATACAATGGTTCCTGCAGACTGATATTTTAGGAAAATATAACAAGCTTGCTTCACTTCTTTCCTAATTCCTTCCTGGCGAATTTCTCCAAACTTCAATGTTCGAATTGGACCTATCGGATTTTGACGGATTGGGAAATCAAAATGATCCAGAACCCATATATCCTTTTCTTCCTCTGGCAGATCCACTTCCGGATAAAGAAAACGGAGCAGATGTTTCAAAAATTTAATTGGCTGAGCCTCTTCTATTGACCCATTTTCCCGCTCTTTTGTTCGATGATGGCAGGTGATTTTATAACCGTTTTTTATCATCCATGCTTTTAATCGTATCAGTAATTCTGTCTCCTGCACCTGGAGAAAGCTTTCTGTATGGGGAAACCTTTCTTTCATAAAGCGTGCCACAATTTTATATTGGAGCGTAGCTCCATCTATTGACGACAGACTTAACCGCTCTGCACAATCTACAATGAATGTACGCATCTCTTCCCTTTGTCCTTGTGTCGGCAGAAGGTCAAAATCAAAATAGTGCTGCTTCATAATCTCCTGTTTATGTTCTGATACCTTTCCCACTCTTTCACAGCATGGAAGTTCTTTTACATAGAGTCTATTCTTCAGATGCGCCATACCTCCTTTTCCATTCTCCTGCCAGGCTTTCTCTCGATTCATAATATTCCTGGCTAGATTGATCAATACATTCCTGTATGCAATCTATATATTGTTTTGTCATATTCTCATGTTTGTGTCCTAAAAAGTCCCGAATCACCTGGATCGATGCCCCATACTTGTACAACATCGTTGCTATGCTGTGCCGGTAGTCATGGGTTTGGAATACATGATCTTTGCAACGAATCTGATGTGCGTTACAGAAGTCCACCATCTGATGCCAGTACCCATTAGCTGAGTATGGGCCTCCCTGTTTATTTTGAAACACATACTGATTACCTTCAATTCCCTTTTTCTGTATGTAAAACATCATCAACTTATAAAGCATCATCGGAATTGGGATGACCTTCTCCATTCGCAGCTTGCTTTGATATATTCGCAGCCAAGCCGTATCTTCCCGGATATAGTACCCATTTTTACGGATCATACAAACCTCATTGATTCTCAATCCCAAACACCATAAATGTAGATACATCAATCTTAAATCTTCCGAGCAGACCACTAAGGAATGTAGAATCTGTGTCACCGTGTTTTCTGGTACCGTCCGGTTATGGTGCTCATAGACGGCCTTTTTCCTATAATACTCTTGGTAAAAAGGAATCTTCTTATAATATCCTCGTGCTGTCAGGAAGCGGAAAAACGCATAAATCCGTTCCACCTTATCGTTAAAAGTTCCCACTTTATTTTTTTCTTCTCCTAAAAGTCGGAAATACGCATCAATATCTGTCCCGCTTAATGCATCCACATTCTTTCCTTTCCCATCCAAATAAATCAGAAACGCCTTGATAATATAAGATCCCTGAAAAATGTTCTGAATGGAACAGCTACTGACCCCTAACTGATATTTCAGATACTCCTTTGCAATATCCCGATTCCTTCCCTTTTTTATTTCCAGAAAAGAAATGCGGTTGACAATTCTTGAAGGATTGTACCGCGTTTCGTCTGCACGGAATCGTTCCAGATACCAAACATTTGCCTCCCAGTTTATTTCCGGTGCCATGAGGAATAATACCTTAAATACCCTCTCAGGAATCTGTCGGCATTGCACCATAAGTTTTTTATTGACATGCATCTGTGTAAGAAATTTCTCTTTCTGCTCTAACTCCAAAAGATCAAGCGCCGGTATCTTTTCCCGGACGCAAAATAAGTACAGTTCTTTTAAAGGACGGATATATACATCCAATTCCTTCAGTGTATCCGTATGCTCCAGTGCATAATTAATCACATCTAAAGTCTGTTGCTTCAGTTTTTTCTCAGCCGGCAGGGAAAAGTCCCAGACCAACTTTTCTTTGTTCTGCACATTGAACATTTTTTTTGCTATCATATAATCTGGGTGATAGGCTAAATAAATTTTCTTTTCTTCCAGACGTAGCCTGACTTTTCCCACAAACGGCCCATAAGCGGCTTCTCTGATCTGATGTAATTTGATACGGTCAAATTCTTTTAAGTATGCAGACTGATTCACTTTCCCGTTTATTTCCTCTGAAAGAAATTCCGCATATTTTTCCCGCAATTCATAATCCATCTCCTTTAAGTGATGGACTCCTTCCTGTATCAAAAAATACTTTACTTTGTTTAATAGAGTAGGTTTTACTTCCTTACATTCCTTCAGTTCTTCCAGAAGATCTGCATAATCAAGGAGCTGATAGTGCCGTTTCCACTTTTTTAACGATCCCTGATAGGCCGTCAACAACGGTTCATATGTAACGCCGTGCTGTCTGAGCCATAAAGGGTATTGATCCACGGCCTGATCTGTTATTTCCTTAAGCTCGTAGATCCCGCAGAAACAAAGATATTCAAATCCGTGGTTTAAATAACTTCTATTCCTTGGTTTGCAATCTTCTATTTGCTTTCTCAGATATGCTTCCTTCGCATTCTCTTTTTCTTCGAAGTATTGCTTTACTACTGCCATGCATTTCACCATCCCTTACAGCAATTTGTCTGCCATATATAAAGCCTTATTTTTCCGGAACAGCTCATCTGTCGCATCGGCCAGTTCCTCATTTCCAATATTGATATAGTCCATTGTCGTTTCCAATTTTTTATGCCCCAGTGCCTTACTGATTACTTCCAATGCCCAGCCATTTTTCCTTCTTTCGTTTGCGAAATAGTGCCGAAGCATATGAGGCGTTACCTTAATCCCTGTTTTCCTTGTAAGCCTGCGTAGAAGTGCGCTGACCGCATTTGCTGTCAGTGCGCTGCCGGCCGTCTCCCCTTTGATCACAATAAACAGATATTGGGATTCCTTCATAAGATCATGATATGTAGCATAGTAAAACAGCAGGATATCGAAAGTTTCTTTACTGACCTTCGCCCAGCGGTCCTCTGCATATTTTGCTCTTGCCTCATTCTCATTGTCTTCTCTTGGCTGTACCCGAATCCGGTAGCCTTGATAGTCGATATCTTCTATATAGCGCACTCCCAGAAGTTCTCCGATCCGAAATCCTGTTTCCGCTAACAGCAGGAGCAAAAGCTGATCCCGGCAATTGGTACATGCTTCCAAAAGCTGTATAATTTTTTCCCGTTCGATGCTGCGTCCTTTCGTCTTAGTCTCTTTAAGGTAGCCTGTAAACGATTTGCAAACCATTGTTTTTCTAATACCTACGGATGTAGTATAAGTAATCGTCCGATCCGACAATACCTTCAGGCTGCCGAACTGTTCATACTCCAGCTCCATGAACTGATAAAGCCCGAATACTTCACGCAAATAGCTGTTACAAGTTGCATTTAAGCAGGTTTTTGCTGAAGGTGTCTCCAGATGTTTTCCGCTCTTGATCCAGAACAAAAACTGCTGGAATAGTTCCATCTGCCTGCTGTATGCTAAGTCGTAGACATCTTCAAACTGCATATTCCGCTCCCGCATATATTCCATAAAATAGGATAGCGTCCTGGCACTCCGCTCTACTGTATTAGGAGAGCAGTTTGCTTTCGTTTTATGCTTTAAATATTTTGTCGGGATCAAACAGATACTTGCATCTTCTGTTCTCCGAACCAGGAAATATGTCTTGCCGTCAAACTGCACACTTCCCACCTCGTAATGCTTCATAGCACTCCTCCTTTTATATTACATACTCCTGTAGCCCATATTCGCATGGAACATACAGCTTTCCATTTTCCATACATCGGAAAATATCGCAGGTTTTATCCGTGGATTTCTGATAAAACGCTTCAGGACTGTAAGGGACAATTCCCTCGTCCTCTGTAAGGCAATAGCCTTCTCTAAAAATCCCTAATTCAATGTCCAGACGGAGCCTGCGAGTGATCTGATAGAAATCTCCATCCTTTTGTTCAAATTTTCTTACCGGCATAAAATGCTTCCCTCCATACTGAAAAGTCATATCACGCATTCTGATCATACCTCCTGTTTCTTTCGCCTAAAAATAGGTTAAATCTGTAGTTTTTCTCCTGAAAATAGCAAAAGACACCAAAAACCCGGGAGATTTTCAGTGCCTTTCTTTTTATGCTTCTTTCAGCCAACTGTCCTTTTACCAAAATAAAAAAAGATACAAAAGAATGCCTTTCTTTGTACCTTCTTCACCTTCACAATATCTGCTAAAAAATAACTTCCGGCAAATACCAGAACCAAATACGCTTATGAGGTCTAACCACATTAAAATCAACTATCATCTTAAATTTATCATGTAACTTCTTACAAAGCAAGCATTTTTTCGCAATATCTTCGTATTCCTATTTCCTATTGCAAAATGCTTCAGGGTGATTTTATAAGCCTCTGACAGCTCCGTTCCTGTAATCCTGAAATTTTTCAGACTTTGATTTTCACTTGCAATTTATTTTGCATTCTTGGCATCGAACGTATATATGCATTAAAGATCCAACTCAATACATTCAAGAGTATTTATCCTGAAACTTAACCATATAACAATTCCTCCTTCACATCTGCTATTTGGACAATCGTAACATATGTCACCGTATTTATAGGAAACTTATTCTCCTTACATAAATCAGCAAACAGCCTACTTAATTCCTGCTCGTCAAACGCATTTATATCCATCTGAGTTTCGTCTTCTCTCCCTTCATTATCTGCAAAACCAACATCAACACACATAGCCTGCCCGGTTTTGAAATACATTCCATCTGCCATCCATATTTCTTTATAAATTGTTTTATATTCATAACTCTTTATCTTTTCTCTCTGAAGCCTCTTTGGCATCAAGCGCATATGTAAAACTAATATCCTGTTTAATACACTCAGGGGCAGTTGATGTCTTCACCTTTACCTTAATATGACATCTCCGTCATCAGCTAATCTTCTGCTCACCCCAGCGCACGCGGAGTTGTCCCTTTTCATCCTCTCCCATAACCATCATAAGCCGGAACATCTCTGGATCTACGCCAAAATATTCATATAGTTCTTCCTCATCCGCCTCCTGTTTTTTCATAAATCGATTAATCTTTTCTTTTGATAAAACCATCTTTAAAAGGTTCATCTCAATAGATTTTTCGTATGTCAAGAAATATACATTTTTAAAATGCTTAGAAGTATATCGGATAAACCGAAAATAATATTGAGCCATAGCCGCATTATTGTAATACAATTCTGGAAGAACAATCTTGTCAACAAAATCAATATTCATGGATTCTGACAAGCTCTGCTGTGTAGATAAAAGGATTCCGTTCTCCGTCTTTTCCAGTATATCAATCACCTTTTTTCTTTTTTTACAAGATACTTTCCCCGTAAGGATAAACAGCGGACGGTCGGGAAACGCTTCACGTAAATACTTTTGATAGGATTGGACCACCTCAATATGCCGGACCCCTACCGCTACACGCTCTTTCTCCCACATCTGTATCATTTGAATCAGCCGCAGGAGCTTTATCGGTGCATCATCTGATGTATACTCAAACATCAACGAAGGATCTGCACACACTCTCAGGAGCAGAAGCAATTGCTGAAGGATACGGAACACGGCATCCTTTCTTGGGTTATCCAATTGGGCAAAATAATTCCTGCGTATGTCCTCAAATTTATCAAGCGCCTTCTGGTATATTTGTTTCTCTGTCTCACTAAACGAGCAGGTAATCTGATGAATACGGTATATTTTCCGGCCGGCCACCTCTTCAAAGCTTCTGGTGATCACCGTTTTATCTAGCAAGTCGCTTAAATAGGAGGCATTATAAATATCTTGGTTCTCTTTTTTAACGCCGAATACCGTAATCCTTTTGGGCAGATGAGATCGGGAAAACAATTGATATCCCCTGCGGTATGCAGGGAATGGACGCATATAGAAAAAATTAGGCTCCTTTTTCAGCACTTCGTTTTTTATCCGGTATATTTCCGGATTCAAGGAGAGGTAATTGATAGAATTATTATAGAGCAATTCTAGCTGAGGCGCAGCTTCTGATACATGGTTCCTGGTCAAAGTACCTGTCGCCAATATTTTATATCTGCATTTTCGAAATACTGCAAGCATCGCTTTTGTACGCCTTGAATATGGATTGCTGATCGTATCACTTTCATCAAACACCAGCATCACTTTCTGGCTCTGTGTTCGTATATAGTGTTTCATTTCTCTTTTCAGTGCAGTAAGCTGATTGATTGTCAGCAGGATAATCTGTCCTCTTCCTATTTTTCCGATATCTTTTCTATTGGTGACCCTCAGATACTTCACGTGATAATCCTGCAGGACCTCTTCCCATGTATTGTTGATTGCTAGGGCTGTGCCGACCACGAGGACATTGCGTATATTCGAATATTTTAGCCGGTACTGGGCCATTGCCAACATGCAAAGTGTTTTCCCGGTTCCCATGGCAAACTGTATTGCTCCATAGCGCTTTTGCAAAAACCGGTTTAC
The DNA here is from genome assembly GCF_014982975.1 of Claveliimonas monacensis. Classification (GTDB taxonomy): domain Bacteria; phylum Bacillota; class Clostridia; order Lachnospirales; family Lachnospiraceae; genus Claveliimonas; species Claveliimonas monacensis. The sequence goes on along the minus strand of NZ_JADCKL010000003.1, from coordinate 6,476 downwards.
CTCTCTTTTTTGAACCGGATTTAAGTAGATCTGTTCTCCGCTCATCTCACTGGTCACTGTCCAATTTTCCAGGTAAACCTCAATTTCCGGATCCATTTCCATCTCCATAAAGGGGCGATTCTGATTCTCATATTCCCGGCGTTTCCGTCGCAGCAGTTTTTCATATCCAGGAATCTTTTTTTGCTGCAGAATACAGTCATTAATGGAAGAAATCAGCCATTCTTCGCCATCTTCCCTATAATCTTTTCTCTTAAACCCGTAATTTGTCTTAACCAGGCAAATCCGGTTCTCATATCGCCGGTTTGCACTGGATAATGTTCCTTTTAGATAGCGTAGGACATCGCTTTCTTTTATTTTTGTTTTCTGCCATTCTGTCCAGGACATATCCGGTGGTTGCTTCTGGGTATAGTATTTCTGAAGCAATGCTTCACATCTTCCTGCCCGGTGCCTTAAATTTTTATTGCGCTTGATATCGAAAAGCAGTTTTGTCGTTCTTTCCAGAAATTTTCTATCCTCACAGGAATTGAGATTCAGGCTTTTCCCTTCTAAATAAATCTTTGGCGCATTTCCCCTTTTCTCGCACAGCAGCGGTTTAATATACTTTTCATATAATTCTTCCGAAGATCCACATACTGTCTTACCTGTCTGATAGGGACGTGTCGTAACATAACAGCTCCTTTTCTGGAGGATCATGACCTTTGTACGGAAAGTTTCAACTCCGCTAGTACGAAAGGTATCTGCCGGCAGATCAAACTGCAGGATCAAATTGAACCATTGGTTAATCATAGATATATCCGTCCCGCAGGTAAATGGATCAGCCAGAAAGCTTGCCGGCACGATCACAGCCAAAAGACCGGCAGGCTTCAATATCTGATAAGCTTTCTTACAGTAGTACATTTGCGAGGATATGGGATTTTCACTGGTCCCCCATTCCAGATGAAATGGCGGATTTCCAAAGACTACATCCGCCGGAACGTAAGGAGTATATTCTCGGATATCGCCATATTCTAAGTTTGCTTTTGGGTAAAGATACCGTGCAAATTTCACCGCATTGATATCCAGTTCTGTTCCATAGATATTCTCTTCTACTGGCAGATAATTATAAAAATCGCCTTTCCCGTATGTCAGATCATATATTATATCGTGTTCCTCCGGCCGGATACATTCCACAAGGAATTGACAAACCTTCGGTGGGGTAAAAAACTGACCGGATTCTTTTTCCTTTTTAGCTTGTGTATACTCATGAAAAGAAGCATAGTCTTTCCGATCCAGGCCATGCAGCCCGCCGTTTCCCGTATAGCAGTTAAAGATATCCTCTTTTGTGATTCCACTTTCTTCTACTGTGTGGGTATTGATCAGATAAAGGATCTTTTCATTGATCTCCCTGCGCATTTCATGCGGTATATGGACATCACGATTTACTATGTATTTCTGCATCATGCCGCCTTTCTGTTCTGCAGATATTCTGCAGCAAATTCCCTGGCATATGTACCGCTCTTAAAGATTACATCCCAGCGTCCGTTTTTAAAGTATTTAAATTTTATAACCTTGCTGCCTCCCACTTCATGTTCGTCAAAGATTCCCGTTTTTTCTGATGTATACAGGTCGTTGTTTGTAAAGAAACGCTTTTCCCAGTCCGGGTAGATATTCTTTTCCTGTTGTTCCGAATCATAATAGGTTAATACCCGCAATATGGTCCTATATTGATCTAAGCCCAAGAGAATTTCATACTATTTTTTATAGTCCCGTCTGGCATATGTTAAGCCTGTAAAAGAAATTTTGGCATTTGTAAGGTTATAATCTCTATGCTCCATCGCATTTTTAACCTCCTGCCTGATTTCCTGTTGTAATTTTTCTTTAAAATCAAATCCATCCAAATACTGAAAAATGTCGTCTATAATCACATGATAATCAAGTTTTGAGCGTAATAGCATTTCCTCTTGATATGCCTGATATTCTGCTTCATATTGTTCGCTCTTTTCTTTACGTCCCCTGCGTCCTGCTTCCGAAAAGTAAGAAGCAGAGCTTTCAAAAGAAAAGACAGGCTTTTCCGGTTCCTGAATCGAAATATACTTTTCATATGTACCTGCACTCAGATCCAATCCGTATCGGGAACGGAAATAAGTAAAAATACGCTCTACCAGTTCCTGGTGTATAGATGTAATAAGATCCATCTGTGTATTTGTATCTGCAATGATTAGATTCTTGTGGTAAATATTATGCGAAGATACATTCTTTTCATCCAATTTGCTATGAAACTCTGTTTCCTTATCATGTAGCATCTTCATTCCACGAAACATCGCTCTATAATGTCGAAGTACACTTTCATACATATGCTGTTGTGTTTGGCAAAACCTTTGATCCTCCCTATCAAGACAACTGGTATTATCAATTTCTATTTTCTCAAATTTTTTTAACAACTGATTCATTTATCCACTCCTTTCCCTCTTAATCTTGAGTGTTTATTCTCTCTGGTCTTTAATCTCCATGCTCATTCTAAAAAGTCCGATAAGCACAAAAAAGACACCAAAAACCGTCAAAGTTTCTGATGTCATTCTTTTGATATTTTTATTAAACTCACAAAATCTGCGCCTAAAACGCGCCATTTCAGATTAGCTCTGAAATAAAACCTTGATGGCTGAGGACTTCTCAGCACAAAAATCAAAACCATTTATAGGATAGCATGTTGGTTTAAAACTGTCAACAATTCAGAGGCATATATCCCCCTCTCCTCTTCGCAATCATAAAGTACATCTTTTCTTGACTGCTACGCATAGTCAGCTATCGTCAGCCTCTTATACTCACGCTACCTATACAACATACGCTGAATTTCTGTCATGCCATTAAGATCAAGATTTTTAAAAGCCGGATGTTGAGGATATTCTCTCTGCAAAAGAGCATTCCGCTCTTTTCCCTGCATGGCATTTCCTTCAGCTGCTATGTACATATAATACGGATCACATTTACCAAAAATACACTTTTCATGATTGGTCAGATCCTTTTTTTCATGATACATCTGTACAATCTGTTTACGTGCTTCATACCTGTTCATACGCTTTATAAGAACACTCTCTTTATAAGTGTCAATATCCTTGGATAATATCTCAATAGAAAGATCCATAATATGCTTTTCTAACACAACAAAACTATGATGTACTGGATAAGTAACACCTCGAATAAAAAGCCATCCCACATACTGTTTTGCCGGGTATCCTGCTTTTCTGAGTGCATTTACCAACTTTTCCGAATTTGTAAAGCACCTCCCCACCTGAGGAACAATCGAATCAAAAATTCGAGTCACATCATCCCTTTCTAACGGCAATGTATTATCTGAAGTAAAAATCTGGCATGGCTTTGTCTCCAAAGGATACATTCTAGACGGAATGATCACCTTTGATTCCGTACCTGGGTTAACCACTATCCTGTCTTTTTTCTGTATGTACTGAAACATAAAACTCCTTAAAAATCACTATGAATATACTGGCTCTATTGCTGATTGTTCAAAGAAAAAGGCTCCAGTCCTGTAAGCAATATTGTATGTTCATCATTAAAGCACCTGCCCCAAAGATCACTGTGCATATTTCCGCCCCTTTCAAAGAACAGACTTCACACCATTAACAACTTTTCCTATAAAAGGAAAAATAATCGGGTTGTCACTAATACGCTCAAGACAAACTAGAAGTATGACAAGAAAGCATATCCATATCGATAAATACATCTTCTGTGACTTACTGACTGTTTTCTTCATGTCCATAATTATTTTGTCATCCTGAAAACTTTCTTTTATATCATCATCAGTTAATATCTGATCATATGATTGTTTTAGTTCCTCATAACTATCGTATACTTTTTTCATCTGGTACTGTGATTGTTTAAAGCTAATAATCAAATAGACAACTGAACCTGCTAAAACCAGTTCAAGGATTGCAGTTATATCCCTCGTAAATATATTATCCAGAGGTTGATCTGAAACAATGTTTGCAATTATAACAGTAAACAGAAAACCAAAAATAGCGATTAAATTTGTCTTGAATTTATCCAAAAGTTCTGTTGCATATTCACCCGTCTTTGAAACAATGCCACTGATAAATTCTGCCACTTTATTTTTCAATTCCAGATATTGCGTCACATTTTCCTTCAAATATAAATTATAATTCGATAGAATCGCTGCTAAGACCTTCGAATCCAGACGCAGTAAAGGCTCATACTTACAATGTAAACAAATAATATTTCTGGCAATAAGAGCCTTATCAATAGAACTTCCACCAGAATAAATCCAATCATAAACTTTATATAAAATAGGATTCCCCTCTATATCTTTTAAATCATATGTATATTCCACAGAACGTTGCCCCAAAATCTGTAGCTTTAGGTTTCCTCTCAAAATTGAAGAATTAGATGCTAACATACACAAGGATAAAATAGTTTCGAATTTTTGAAACAGTTCAACGAAAGGATTTCCTTCATATCCAACAATTATCTTGAAATCGTCCGGCAGCAACTCATAGTGGTCTTGGTTATAGAAATATGATGTTTCACGGCACTCCTGCAGTCGTTGCTCTCTGTCAAAGTCTATATTGACTTCCTGATTATTCGCCCCAATAAAAAACATCGTTTTCGTAAAAAAAATATTTCTATTATCAAATAGATCGAAAACAATATAACCTTCTGACTCATTTAGAATTAAGGAAAATGCATTCAAAGCCTGCTCAATCGGCAGCCGAATCAAATCTTCTGCAAATTGTTCAAAACAATACACCGAGAAATGCCTGTTCTGGATTTCTTTATTTATTTCAAGTTTTACAAATATTTGTTCATCTTCCAACAGCTCGCCTATGAAACTGTTGTATTCCGCTTCCGCAGTACTCTTATTAAACGTAAATCTCTCGTCGTTTTCTGTAAAAAGATATATCCTTATATCGTCTCTTGATGGAACACTTTGTATCATATCGAATAATTCTTGGAATTCCAGTGGTACTGCTGCCGGAAATGAAAAAGAAACTTCGTAAATCTTTCTGCTCTCTTTTTCAACTAAGTCTGAAATTTTATTTTTAATTTCTTCAAACACACTCTATTCCTCCTACACAGATCACTCTTGCCGCTTAAATATCCGATATGTATTTTCATCATTCACTCGAATCTTAAGATATTGTTTTCCGTCACTATCCTGCTGCGACCATATAATATCTTTCAATTCCTCTATTCCACCTGGTATCCGAATTTGAATGCCATTATACACCTCATAGGTTTTCCTCATGGAGGATTTAATAACGGTAGGAACCGTACTGAACTGACGGTCAAATCCTTTCTCCTGTGGCAAAGTTTCTAATTTCTCCAATAAAATTCCTTTTGTCTCTTCCGTCATGTCATTTGGGACATAATTTCTAATCGTTTGATCAAGCATCTCACTATAATCAAAGTGTTCCACACTGTTAAAATAAAGATACATTGCATTTCTAATTATCATATGGTCATGCGGCGCCACTTTTTTTAGAGTCCGAGTCAATGCTGAATCTACTGACTGAAATGCCCTTTTCGTATTATACTCATCGCTTTGAAGTTCTACTAACTCTAAAAAGTCATGCCACCAATATTTTGCCACCGTATTAGAATAGATTCTTGCGCTAAACGTTGACGCCTCGGTATCATCAATATCAAACAGACAAGTTTTCCAAATTTTCTTTGTATCCTTGGAAAATCCCGATTTTATACTATAATCTGTATCATCAAAGAAATCCGTATGTTCAACTTTCGCAAGAAGAAATGAAATATTTTCTTCATTCTCAATCAATGCTAATATTAGACTACCCTTCTGTACATTAGTATCCAGCTGCGCAATCCTCTCATTTGCTTCTTTCTCTTTTCGAAGCAGGCGATCAGCTATCATATCTACATTTCGTGTAATCAAATCCAAATCTTCCTGTTGTCTCACGATCTCTAATATGGCAGTTATAACCTCTGTATTTGCAGACTGTGTCCTGTATTCACGGACTGATGTATTATTATTGATATAGGCTATCAATTGTTCAATATATTCGCTGAAATTCGGCATGATATCCCTTGTCAAAACCTCATTATTCTCATAATCAATCACCCTTATAGCCTGCGTAATTACTCTCATCTGACTTCTCCTTTGTGTTTAATCCTTTTCCTGAACACATAGCTACAGCTGCATTTTTATCAGGCCTCATCCTCAGTATATCTGTGTGCCGGTTTTAAAACTTTTTATTCAAGTATATCATACAGCATAAAAAATTTAAACTTTCTTACCTGCATATACAGTCAAGTTTAGTTCTATCTTCTCGTTCTCCTCTTCTGTCCTCCTACATTCATCTGCAGAAATTACGGATAATTAGCAGTTATCCATTATATTAAATCGTATTTGCAGTATTTTTTCATCAAGGAATTTTCAGATATTTAAAGGATATTATTATGAACAATAAAAAAAGAAATAATAAGAAAACTAATAATTGGGA
>NZ_JADCKL010000029.1 GCF_014982975.1 Claveliimonas monacensis | reverse complement strand
CGTAGGGATATCTCATCTTGAGGGGGGCTTCACGCTTAGATGCCTTCAGCGTTTATCCCTTCCCGGCTTGGCTACTCTGCCATGACCTTGGTAAGTCAACAGATACACCAGCGGCCAGTCCATCCCGGTCCTCTCGTACTAAGGACAGCTCCTCTCAAATATCCTACGCCCACGCCGGATAGGGACCGAACTGTCTCACGACGTTCTGAACCCAGCTCGCGTACCGCTTTAATGGGCGAACAGCCCAACCCTTGGGACCTACTTCAGCCCCAGGATGCGATGAGCCGACATCGAGGTGCCAAACCACTCCGTCGATGTGAACTCTTGGGAGTGATAAGCCTGTTATCCCCAGGGTAGCTTTTATCCGTTGAGCGATGGCAATCCCACTTTATACCACCGGATCACTAAGTCCTACTTTCGTACCTGCTCCACCCGTCGGTGTCGCAGTCAAGCTCCCTTCTGCCTTTGCACTCTTCGAATGGTTTCCAACCATTCTGAGGGAACCTTTGAGCGCCTCCGATACCCTTTCGGAGGCGACCGCCCCAGTCAAACTCCCCACCTGACATTGTCCCCCGCCCGGTTCACGGGTGCAGGTTAGAAACCCAGCACTGCAAGGGTGGTATCCCAACAGCGGCTCCATAGAGACTGGCGTCTCTACTTCTTAGCCTCCCACCTATCCTGTACATACAATACCGAGTCCCAGTATCAAGCTAGAGTAAAGCTCCATGGGGTCTTTCCGTCCTGGCGCAGGTAACCAGCATCTTCACTGGTACTTCAATTTCACCGGGTGCATTGTCGAGACAGTGCCCAAATCATTACGCCTTTCGTGCGGGTCGGAACTTACCCGACAAGGAATTTCGCTACCTTAGGACCGTTATAGTTACGGCCGCCGTTTACTGGGGCTTAAGTTCAAAGCTTCGCTTGCGCTAACCTCTCCCCTTAACCTTCCAGCACCGGGCAGGCGTCAGCCCATATACCTCACCTTTCGGTTTCGCATAGACCTGTGTTTTTGCTAAACAGTTGCTTGGGCCAATTCTCTGCGGCCTGCTCGCGCAGGCACTCCTTCTCCCGAAGTTACGGAGTCATTTTGCCGAGTTCCTTAACAATGCTTCTCCCGTCGGCCTTAGGATTCTCTCCTCATCCACCTGTGTCGGTTTACGGTACGGGTACGGTATGAACAATAGCGGCTTTTCTTGGCAGCCAGCTCACACATTTCCCTACTTTTAGTTCGGTATGCGTCACGTCTTCGGATTGCCACACGGATTTGCCTATGTGACTCCTACCTCGCTTGCCCCGGTCTTTCCATTCCCGGTAGTGCTCTCTTTCTGCGTCCCCACAGTTCTGTCATACCGTAGTACAGGAATTTCAACCTGTTGTCCATCGACTACGCCTCTCGGCCTCGCCTTAGGTCCCGACTTACCCAGAGCAGATCAGCTTTACTCTGGAAACCTTGGATATTCGGCCGGAAGGATTCTCACCTTCCTCTCGCTACTCATTCCGGCATTCTCTCTTCCATACAGTCCACAGCTCCTTCCGGTACTGCTTCGTCCCGTATGCAATGCTCCTCTACCAATTGATCAGATCAATTCCTGAGCTTCGGTGGTGTGTTTCAGCCCCGGACATTTTCGGCGCAGGACCTCTCGACCAGTGAGCTATTACGCACTCTTTTAATGTGTGGCTGCTTCTAAGCCAACATCCTGGTTGTCTTTGAAATCCCACATCCTTTTCCACTTAACACACACTTTGGGACCTTAGCTGCAGGTCTGGGCTCTTTCCCTTTCGACTACCCAACTTATCTCGTGTAGTCTGACTCCCGTCCACCATCTACGCGGCATTCGGAGTTTGATATTCTTCGGTAAGCTTTGACGCCCCCTAGGAAATTCAGTGCTCTACCTCCGCAAGACTTGGACGAGGCTAGCCCTAAAGCTATTTCGAGGAGAACCAGCTATCTCCGGGTTCGATTGGAATTTCTCCCCTATCCACACCTCATCCCCACCCTTTTCAACGGATGTGGGTTCGGTCCTCCATTGCCTTTTACGGCAACTTCAACCTGGACATGGATAGATCACCCGGTTTCGGGTCTACTCCGACTGACTTACCGCCCTATTAAGACTTGGTTTCCCTTCGGCTCCGGACCTTTAGTCCTTAACCTCGCCAGCCAGCGTAACTCGCCGGACCGTTCTACAAAAAGTACGCGGTTGAACATGTAAAGTTCTTCCACAGCTTGTAAACACAGGGTTTCAGGTTCTCTTTCACTCCCCTCCCGGGGTCCTTTTCACCTTTCCTTCACAGTACTATGCGCTATCGGTCACTAAGGAGTATTTAGCCTTACGGGGTGGTCCCCGCGCCTTCAGTCAAGGTTCCACGTGTCTCGACCTACTCTGGATACCGCCATGTTACTTCAAGTTTCGCTTACGGGGCTTTCACCCTCTCTGGCTGGCTTTCCCAAAACCATTCTGCTACTCTCAGTAAATCAATTCCGCGGTCCGAACCCCGGGGTGCACGCACCCCGGTTTGGGCTCTTCCGGTTTCGCTCGCCGCTACTCCCGGAATCGATGTTTCTTTCTCTTCCTCCGGCTACTTAGATGTTTCAGTTCACCGGGTTCCCCTCCATACGTTATGGATTGGCGTATGGATACATGAGGTTTGCTCATGTGGGTTTCCCCATTCAGA
>NZ_JADCKL010000028.1 GCF_014982975.1 Claveliimonas monacensis | reverse complement strand
TGCAAATGTCAAGCACTTTTTTACATTGTTAGGTAAGATGTTTTTTACATCGTATGGTAAGGAGTTTTTTACATACCTTGGTAAGCAGATTTTTACATCCCAGTTTCTCCCTGCGGGTACAGGTCAGGGTGCTTCAGCCGGTAGGATTCCCCGCGGAAAGAGTAACACTTGGCATGGTGCAGGATCCGGTCCAGCATTGCAGTGGTAAGTACTGGATCCCCCATCATCTCAGCCCAGTCAATGATCTCTTTGTTGGTGGTAAAGATGATGGAACTGGTTTCATAGGTGTCACTGATAAATGTGAAAAAGCGGTTTGCCTGTCCGCGGCTTATCGGTGTATAGCCGATCTCATCAATGATGACAAGCTGTGCTTTCTTGATATTTTTGAGTCGGAATCCGGCTGCACGCTCTGTTTCTGCGGTGTCGAGAATCTTAATCAGGTTGGTCATCTTCTCAAAACATACAGTATAGCCGCTGTTGACAGCCTGTAGACCAAGACCACAGGCAACCATGGTCTTGCCGAGGCCCGGAGGCCCCGCAAAGACAAGGTTTCCGCAGTTGTCCAGCCAGGACAGTTCTTTCAAGACGGAGAGCTGTGCCTGGGTGATACCTGACTCCAGCTCTTCCGGATCAAACTCTTCCAGTGGTCGGATATTTGGTGGAAAATGCGCTGCGGAATAGTTGCGTTTCCGACGCCGTTCATTCCGCCCTTTAACTTCGGTCTCGAGAACAGCCAGAAGGAATTCCCTGCAGGAGGAGTCCTGAAGATCTGCGGTTTCCAGAAGATCCGGAAGCATACGCGCCGCGTGCTTTAAGGTAAACGTTTCAAGCAGGGCTGTGAGCCGCTGTACAGGGATATGGCCGGTATCCATACTTTTTAAGATCTCACGGTTCACCGAGCAGCAGCCTCCTTCCTCTCTGTGCGTTCCTGAAAGGCTTTTGCATAAACGGAAAGATCTGTATAGCTGACACTGCCGGATGGAACCTGTGCGCGGCAGTCGTCTGTGGCCAGTTCCCGGCCGGCTTTTGCAAGGCCGTAGACAACTTTAAACTGTGAGAACTGATACCGATATTTCTGGCAGCATTCCTTCATCACCTGTGCTACCAGGGATTTATCCGGATTCTCAGAATCAAGGAACTGTTCAATTGCCCGGAGCTGTTTGGAGATATGCCGTGGATTTTCCTTTTTTACACCATTGATGAAGTGCTGGAAGTCATAGCAGTTCCATTTCCCGCGGAGACGTTCCATGATCTCGATCCAGTCTCCGGAGTCCTGTTTCCGGTGTTCCGGGAGCTGATTGACACTTCCTTTCCTCTCGCTGAGATTATGGGAACAGATATAGTTCAGCTGGTCATCATAAATGTGGATCTTGCCACTGACAACTTTGAACCGTACTGTTTTGAACGCATAATCACGGGGAACCGAATACCTGCATGATTTATACAGGACGTAAGGCAATGCCGCGATTTCATAAGTGCGGAACGTATTCGGAGATGTTTCATACACGGATGGAAGAAGAGGCTGCATGGCTGACTTTTCAACGCTGTCGTACACTGTTTTTGGGACCCGTAAGGTGGAACGGTGGATCCGCTGGTTTTTGCGTTCCAGCCATCCGGGAAGGGAACGCCACACATCATCAATACAGGTGATCTTCCGCGCGCTGAAGAAGTTTTTCTTCACGAACCCAACAGAGTTTTCGATAGGTCCCTTGCTTTCAGGATCCGCTTTATTGCATACCCAGAGTCGGAGATCCTGTTCTGTACAGAAATCTTCAAAGGTTCTGGTCTTAATGACTTCACCATAGATTTCACTGGAGACAAACACGGCGTCCTGGTCGATGACCAGTTCTTTAGGACGCCCTCCAAGCCTACAGAAACAATGATAGATCGCCTTACAGGCTTCTTCCGAGTTATACTTGTGATCCTGTGCATAAACGCATAAAAAACGACTGTAACGTAGCAAAAGGCAGATGAAATGGATGTGCGTTGTTTTTGAGAGAGTCTCCTCACCGAAGTCGATCAGCATCTGTTCTCCGGGCGGGGTGTCAAAAACATAATCATAGATACGACGATGCTCCGGTTCCCTGTTGATCTGTCCGGAATCCTCAAGATAGTGGATATAGTTGCGGAGCGTCTGCTGGTTCCCGGGAAGTTTTTCATAGTCTCCGTTTTCGATGAATTTTTCTTCCAGGACATCGTAAACAGATGACATACAGAAACTTCTTCCGCTGTTCGTCTCAAGAATACTGATAATCGTGCTGCGGAAAGGCTCTGCGTCAAAGGTTTTGGGTTTTGCGAGCTTAGCACCGGGATCATCCGGGAGCACATCCATGTCATAATACTTGCTGATCGTGGGACGGCTGGGAGGCTTGCGCCCCTGCGCTTCATAGTATCTGATAATGTCAGCTTTTGTGTAACCTTGCAGTTTTAAATCCTGTATTTCCTGCATTTTTGTTTTTGTCAGCATAAAGGTCTCCTCTCTTGTGTACTGCTTACAGTATACAAAATCGGATGAACCGCTGACTCCTCCTGTGATAAAACTCGCCGCAGGGGATGTAAAAAAGTGATTACCGGACAGTGTAAAGAACTTCTTACCATCTCATGTAAAAAAGTCGTTACCGCATGATGTAAAAAAGATCTTACCACGTCATGTAAAAAACTCCTTACCCTGTGGCTGTAAAATCACCTTACCACGCACA
>NZ_JADCKL010000027.1 GCF_014982975.1 Claveliimonas monacensis | reverse complement strand
CATTATCCCAGAAGTATTATTATTCCAGAAGAAATGCAGATCTCAGCTTAAAACCTGCATTTTTCAAAAGAGATCTGGAATAATAATGTTGTGAAATTACTTTAAAAAATCAGGTATATTTCTTTTTTCTCTATTGTCAGATCTGTCTGGATTTTCTTTGAAAAACCACCTGTCATTCCATGCTTTCAATTGGCGATTCATTGTTTCCTGAGAAATTTCCGTATAAATCTGAGTGGTTTGCAGGGATACGTGACCAAGAAAGTTTTTTACAACGATCAGCGGTACTCCCGCCTCAAGCATGTGTGTTGCCGTTGTATGTCGCATCGAGTGCGGCGTATAATTATTTCTGAACATTCCGGGGTTTTCCTGCTTTGCTATGCGGATATACTTTGCATAAATTTCCTCAATGCAGGAAACCGTCATCTTTTCATGAATCTGACTTGAGAAAATATGCCGGTTCTTATCCTCAGATATTCCTCTGTGTGCAATATACTTTTTTACTATATCTGAGGCAGCTGCTGGTATGCCTATCCTTCGTATTTTTTGTCCTTTTCCATGAACATTTATACAGGCTTTATCCTGATAAAACTGAATATCGCCTACCGTCAGATCGCACACTTCCTGGGAACGCATTCCGCTGGCATACATAAAGCACAGGAGAGTTTTATTTCTCAATCCGATTTCCGTATTGGCATCTGGCAGTTTAAAAAGAATCTTCACTTCCTCTCTCGAAAAGGAACTTCGCAGAGACTGTGGGGCTTTTTTCTTTGGGACTTTTAATACATTATTTCTGAATATATATGCTGCACCAAAATCTCTGTTTTGCGCATATATTGAGAATGCCGACAGTGCGGAAAGGCGCTGGTTTCTAGTCGCTATACTACATTTGCGCTCTGATTCCAGCCAGTCAAGGAACTCTGTGATCATCTGAGCATCCAATATTTCAAAGTAAATCTTTTCAGCCGGTATTCCTTTAACTGTATACATAAACTCTATAAGTATTCGGAAAGTTGCTTTATATGACGTAACAGTTGCTGTCGATAATCCTTTTGCTACCGGAAGATACGTGTTAAAATAGGCTTCAAGCAAGTCCAGAAATGAATTCTTCTTATGCTTCATAGTCCACCTCCGGCAACAGGTCATACATAAAATCACCAAAGTTTTCAACTGCTTCGGGGAACAACTCACTGCTGAATTTTAAGTACTTGGATGTTTCATCAAGGCTGTCATGGCCCAGATAGATAGAAAGATATGGTATCGCATCATCAATATGTCTGCCAGCCCTTTCTGCCTGTGCAAAAGATTTAAATGCAAAAACATGTCTCAGGCAGTGCAGGCATGGACCTCTTTCATGCTTCTTCCGATTAGCAAGGCGGATGTTATTATCTTTCAGTATTTTATCAAATCTGTTTTTTACCGATCTGCCTGAAATATGACTATCAGTTTTGGAGGAAGGGAAAAGCCATCCTTCTGTTTTTTCAAAAATCCCCATCGCTAAACAGTATTCCGTTAGTATCCGTGTCATTTCCAATGACATGGGAACTAAGCGTTGTTTGTCACCTTTCGTGTTTATTAATCTGAGAATGCCATTTTCAAGATCCGTATCTGCAAGGTTGATTCTGACCGTTTCTCCTATCCTTAATCCGCAGCTATATAATAATCGAAGAATCACCGGAAACTCGATCACCAGATAGGGATCCGCCTTTTTATCTGATAAGATGACATTATCTGCAGATTTAAAGATGAGTTCGAGTTCATTATCGCTGAATATATACGGAACATAATCATCACGCACTTTTGGAATAATAGGGATAAAAGCAGGTTCACCGGACAATGTCAAATATTTTAAAAACTGCCGGATCGTGATAACTTCATTTTCAACAGACCCGCTTTTTCCGTTTAGTGTACCGACCCATGCATTAATAAAACGTTCAGTGATCTGACCTGTTGAACGGATGTGCTCATTCAGATAATTATCAAATCTTTTTAGATAACACAATTCATGTTTCTGTGCACTTTCGCTTAATACTCCGCATCGTAGCTCGTAGTATTGTGATAGCTTATCTGAATAAATACTGTTAAACATGACGGACCACCTTCTTTCCGGAAAGGTAATCAGCAAATATTCCTTTGGGGCGAGGCGGATCCAGAGCACACAATCTTAAATTTTCAATGTCCACTTTTGCATAATGCTTTATAACATTTAAATCAGAATGTCCAAGTATTCTTCTCACCGTTTCATAAGAGACTCCGTCATTTACCATCGAGCTTGCAAGGGATGAACGGAAGGTATGGGGACCATGCTTTTTTCTACTTGTATCTATTCCGGCCTTATGAAAGTAACGGTCTGTGGCATGTCTTATAATACTTGTTGTAATACGTCCATATGGAGCTGACATACCGTGAAAAACGTATTCATCACATCTTCCGGAAGATTTCGCACTCTCCAAGAAAGTAGTGATTGCAGCCATAACAGCCTTCGGCATCTGTAAAGACAGCGGCATCCCGGTTTTTTCCTGCCTCAGGTGGATATATCCACTATTCAGATCCACTTCTGACCACTTCAGTTTTGCAATATCCCCAGAGCGCAACCCCATGCGAGTCGCAAGCAGGATGATTGCCCGATCCCTTTTGCCGGTATCTGTAGCCGTATCAATCGCATTTTCGACTTTCTTTATCTCTGAAGGAGTATAAGTGGTAGGTAAAACGCTACGTCTTTTATAATGGGGCACGATCCCAGAAAAATCTGTTTTGATTAACCCACTATCATAAAGATACCGCAGAAACTGGCGTATTCTCGCATAATTATCTTTGTTATCATATATAAGTAGTGCCTGGGATATCTTCCCTGCGTTAAGATCACAAATATCATTACATCCAATCTGTTTTATGTAATTCAGAAATCGTACACAAGTTTTCTTTTTGGCGAGAATAGTTGGTGATTTGTTCCCTGTGTTTGAACATTCATTAAGATACTCATTCAGTATATTCGAAAAATCTTCAGGGACTTTTTCCAACTGACTTCCATGATGACATCTGTAAGGTATGTCATCGATATAATCATTGAGCCTCCGTACCGCACAGGTATACGCACTAAAAGTCGATCTGCATACGTTTACTGAATCTAGAAACTGACGTCCGATTTCAGGAGTATATGTTTCTATACCAAGTTTTTTCATCGACGAGTAGATTCTGTTGTAAATCCGCCTGTAAACCATCAATGTGGAATCCATGTAATTCTGCTTTTTGAGCTGATTGATGACACAATCAGACAGCTTGTGAAAGTTTAACGTTTTCTCTGCCATAATTGACCTCCTTATAATAATCTGTGAGGTTAATTATACGCTATTGTTATTCGAGAAAACGACATGTACCATCAGGTTTTAAGCTGAGATCTGCATTTCTTCTGGAATAATAATACTTCTGGGATAATGTGTC
>NZ_JADCKL010000026.1 GCF_014982975.1 Claveliimonas monacensis | reverse complement strand
GTGGTTGGAGCCTTTCCGTAACCATCAAGTGGTAGGAGGAATGAACCAATCCACAGTATCTCCAAACAGTATAGCATACAGACCTTGGAGAGGGTCTATAAACACTACTACTATATAATACGAGGAGGATTCAAATGACCATAGACGAAGCAAGCAGGCGCTACAACATCCCGCTGGAAATGCTCCGGGAGTATGAGCGCTGGGGACTGTGCAAGGCAGTAAAAAAGGTAATGGGATCCTGGCAGTATGACGACACGGATCTGGAACGTCTGGGGCTTATCATGACCCTGCACGATATTGGCTTTGCTAGCTCCGAGATAGAGACCTACATGAAACTGCTGCTGGAAAAAGAGGGGAGTGAAGATCAGCGCCTCCGGATACTTGATCAGAAAAGGCGTATCCTTCTTGGCGAGATCCATTCCTGCGAAAAACGGCTGAGTCATCTGGACTATCTCCGCTACAATATCCGCAAAAACCAGGACAAAAAACAAACTGTTTAAGGAGGCATTTTTTATGAAAATTCAGGACAAAGAAACATTTGACAAGGCAAACGTATTTGGACAGGGACAGGAAAATACCGCTTTTGCTCAGTATTTTATCGGAAATTCCTATTTAAATCCTCTGACAGACCCGGCCGCCTGCGGGCTGGCTCTGGCCAACGTCACATTTGAGCCGGGCTGCCGCAACAACTGGCACATCCACCACGCAAAGACTGGCGGCGGACAGATCCTGATCTGCACGGCAGGAAGCGGCTGGTACCAGGAGGAGGGCAAGGATCCTGTAAGCCTGGAGCCGGGGACTGTCATCGTCATTCCGCCGGAAGTAAAACACTGGCACGGCGCCAAGGCTGACAGCTGGTTCTCCCACATTGCATTTGAGGCTCCGGGAACAGAGACCAGCAACGAGTGGCTGGAAGCTGTGGACGACGAAGCATATTCTAAACTGGACTAAACAGAAACAGAGGTGACGCACAATGAGCAGTTATTATGAGACAGATCCCGAATTTATGGAGCGTTTTGAACATTTTGCTTTTGACGAAGTTGTCAATGAAGAAGGACAGCAGCTTGACGATATCACCCGCCACATGGCCATCACCGCCACGCTGCTGGGCTGCCAGGGTATAGACGAGTTCCGTCTGGAAGTTCCCAGGGCCCTGGATGCCGGCCTTTCCCCTGTCATGTTAAAGGAAGTCATCTACCAGGCCGTGGATTACCTTGGTATCGGCCGGGTGCGCCCCTTCCTTGACGCGGCAAATGAGATCCTTACTTCCAGGGGCGTAAAACTCCCGCTGGAGGGGCAGGCCACCACCACCATGGAGGACCGCCTGGAGAAAGGGATACAGGCCCAGGCCGATATCTTCGGCGACCATATGAAAGAAGCATGGAAAGCCGGGCATATCAACCGCTGGCTGGCGGACAACTGCTTCGGCGACTACTACACCCGCACCGGCCTTAACTTAAAGCAGCGCGAGATGATCACCTTCTGCTTCCTGGCCGCCCAGGGCGGATGCGAGCCCCAGCTTACTTCCCACGCAAAGGGAAATATGAACCTGGGCAACGACAAGGACTTTCTGATCCGGGTCGTATCCCAGTGCCTGCCTTACATCGGCTACCCGAGAAGCCTCAACGCAGTGGCCTGCATCAACAAGGCTGCGGAGCAATAGAGACAATACTTTTCTGATTGCCTTATGGCCGGATTTATCTTATACTTAATGGTGTTGAAAACCAGAATGGAAAGGAGATCATTCCCATGAATTTTATATACCCTGCAATCTTCCGCAAAAAAGAAGACGGAACGTATCACGCCGTCTTCCCGGATCTTGCGTGCTGCGAGGCATCCGGCGACACCCTGGATGATGCCATCGACAACGCCAACGATGCGGCCCGCAATTGGATCTCAGTAGAGTTGGAAGAAGAGGAACCGGATCTGCCCTGCGTCTCCGACATAGAGGACATTTCGGTAGAAGAAGGCGATATCGTCCGCAATATTTCCGTCAATATCCGCTTTTATGAAGGATGGGATGAATAAGGTCAGAATAAAATAACCGGCAAAAAACAATAGGGCCCGCAGGCCCTATTGTTTTTTATATGCTCTGATACATTGCTACCCCTGCGCCGCAAAGTTTCCTGTGTACAGCTGGTAGTATTTTCCTTTCTTCTCGATGAGCTCGTCGTGCGTGCCTCTCTCGATGATGCGGCCCTGTTCCATGACCATGATACAGTCAGAGTTCTTAACTGTAGACAAACGGTGGGCGATGACAAAGGTGGTACGGCCCTTCATCAGGGCGTCCATGCCGGCCTGCACCAGCTTCTCCGTCCTGGTATCGATGGAGGAGGTTGCCTCATCCAGGATCAGCGCCGGGGGATCCGCCACAGCGGCTCTCGCAATGGCAAGAAGCTGCCTCTGGCCCTGGCTTAAGTTGGCGCCATCGCCCGTGAGCATGGTGTCGTAGCCGTCGGGAAGCCTGCGGATAAATCCGTCCGCGTTAGCCAGTTTCGCGGCCCGGATACACTCTTCATCCGTGGCATCCAGCTTTCCATAGCGGATATTGTCCATAACTGTGCCGGTAAAGAGATGGGTATCCTGGAGCACGATGCCGAGGGATCGTCTGAGATCCGGCTTCTTGATCTTATTGATGTTGATGCCATCGTAGCGGATCTTGCCGTCTGCGATATCATAAAACCGGTTGATCAGGTTCGTAATAGTAGTTTTTCCCGCTCCCGTGGCGCCCACAAAAGCGATCTTCTGCCCCGGCTTCGCGTAGAGGCTGATATTGTGGAGAACGATCTTCTCATCCATGTAGCCGAAATCTACATCGTCAAACACAACGCCGCCTTCCTGCTTTGTGTAGGTGACAGTGCCCTCTGCTTTGTGGGGATGTTTCCAGGCCCACAGGTTCGTGCGCACATCGGACTCTGTGAGCTGGCCGTTCTCGTCCTCTTTCGCATTGACCAGCTCCACATATCCCTCATCGATCTCCGGCTCCTGATCCATCAGATCAAACACACGCTGAGCGCCGGCTGCAGCGTTGACAACAAAGTTGAGCTGCTGGCTGACCTGGGTGATGGGGTTGGTAAAGCTCTTGTTCAGCCCAACAAAGGTGATCACAGTACCGATGGTGACACCGGCCAGGCCATTGATGCCCAGGATGGCTCCCACGATGGCAACCAGCGCGTAGCTGATCCAGCCGATGTTGGCATTGACAGGCATCAGCAGGTTGGCGTAGCGGTTGGCCTTGTCTGTGCTGTTCCTGAGCTTTTCATTTACTTTATGGAAGTCGGCCATGGCCTCCTCCTCGTGGCAGAACACCTTGACTACCTTCTGTCCGTCCAGCATCTCCTCTATAAAACCGTCCACAGCTCCCAGATCGATCTGCTGACGTACATAGTATTTCCCGGACAGACGGGAAAATCTGGATGTCACAAAAAGCATGACTGCTGCGGTGAGTATAGAGATCACTGTCAGCACCGGATTCAGGATGATCATAGTGACAAGGGTCGCCGCCATGGTGATCACAGAGTTGATGATCTGGGGAACACTCTGGCTGAGCATCTGCCGCAGCTGCTGCAGCTGTAATACTCCCTGCTTCCCTCTTCGGTACAGGTGGCGGCTTTTCCCTCTGTCTTGACGGGTGAATGCCCCACTGTTACATTGCATACCGCGGTTTTCTGACCGACGTCTGTCGTGACTGTGATCGTTGCCGTTCCTTCTTTTAATGCCTTTATGTTGCCGTTTACATCAACCATGACCACCTCGGGATCGCTGGATGTCCAAGTGACGCCCTGTTCTTCAGTCGGCACCTGCGCGCCGCCTGCACCATGGAAAGTGGGCTCCAGTTTCAGTGTTTCCCCGACTGTTATAGATGCGCTGTCCTGATTCAGGGAAACGGATTCCAGCACGGGCTGATAGATCTCATAATAGCCCGGATGATCCTGGCTCTCCACGACAGGGGTATAGCTGTTGATATTGCAGGCGGGGCGGATAAATGCCGTGTATCCCGGCGAACTTCTGCTGTCAATCCTTCCTGTTTGCATATTGACCAAATTGTTATGATATCCATAGCTCAAAAATACGGATCTGAGCCACCAGTTATTTTTCCAATAGCCGCGTGCTGCTCTTGTCTCACTGTTTGCCTGCGTATCATCAAAGTATTCCAGTTTTACTCCTTCATTCTTCCTTATGTACTTTGCGTCATACCCAAAGGTAGTATCATTAGCTCCGACTTCTACCAGGGACAGAAGAAAAAATCTATCTGTCAGATCCTCCATGTTAACGCCGGTGGCAGCATACGTACACTTGTACGTCGTGTCTAACACATATGGCAGCTCTTCGGAAGAAAAATAGGAGAGGAATGTATCCTGCAGCCATTTTCTTACATTGGAACCCCTGTAATTTGAATATTCCTTACTAAGACTTCCCATACCTGAAATGGGCTTCGCTCCTTGAAAATTCAATATTTCAGCTGACAAAATAGTGATTTATGCCCCTATAGCCTCTGGATGGAGTGCGTTACGCAGATATTTCGGCAGTCTCGCTTCAAAATCAGCAGTAAAAGCTGT
>NZ_JADCKL010000025.1 GCF_014982975.1 Claveliimonas monacensis | reverse complement strand
TAATTAGCAGTTATCCATTATATTAAATCGTATTTGCAGTATTTTTTCATCAAGGAATTTTCAGATATTTAAAGGATATTATTATGAACAATAAAAAAAGAAATAATAAGAAAACTAATAATTGGGAAGAATGGGAATCACTTGCATATGAATATGTGAGGGATATATACAAAGATGCAAAGATTCAAGAAGAAAAACATACAAATGCCTCGCATGATTCAGGATTTGATGGTATATGGCTCCTTCGATCTAATGACAGATCCCTTATGAAACTGGTTCTTATGGAGGCCAAGTATAGAAGCAGTCAGTCCTCACTTCCACTTAATGATTGTGCAAAAGCAATAATCATCGCTTTTAATCTATCCGCAAGCCAGCTATATATTGTCACGAATATCCCATTTGCTCCACAGACAAAAGAAAACACTGCAAAATTTCAAAAGAGAGCGAACATTGAGATAATCTGTGTAGGCGGAAATGACCTAAAAAAATTTATTAAAAAAAAGAAGGCATATCTTATCAACCAATGCAATATCAGCAAGGGGTTTATTTCAAAAATTGAAAAATCTATTGTTTCTGATATAAAATCAGAAGGTTTTTGTGAACTGAAAAGTTTAAATGAGGATTATGTGGATGTACCGGAGCGTACAGAGCAGATAAAACAAATCACAAAAGGACTGGCTTTCCAAAGTGTCATTTATTTAATTTCCGGTAATGCAGGTACAGGAAAGACTGTATTATGTGACAAAGTAAGGGAATCGTTGGAAAAATTAAATTATGAAAGCTGTATCATAGATTTAAGTTTATGTACAAGTTCAAGAATATTGTATTTGTCTGTGTTGGAGAGCATTTGGGGAGTGAAATTGGAGCCTGTTTTGGAAGATTCTGATCTGGAAAAATATATAGATACGCTACTTTCTGTTGGAGATTCTCATGCGAATCCTGAAATCATAAATGCTGTTAAATATATTTTATTATCCACACACTCACAATATCAGAAGCATAAGGATATTTATCTTCATTTATTACTAAAATATTTAGATTTAATTTTAAATTCCAAACGTGAGTTTTTAAAAATTGTTATCTTTTTTGAAAATCTGCATACAGTTTCTGAAGAAACCTTCGCTTTTCTAACGGATATGATTCAAAATTTAAAAAAGAATAATATACGGGTTGTGTTAGAAACACGAACACCCTTTTTTATGTCAAAACTCAATAAAATTGAAAAATCGCAAAATCATTTTCAGTATATAAAAAATATTGTGGATTCAGAATTTAAAATAGCACAATTCAAACGTGAAAACGCTATCGAAGTTATTAAAAAGCGTTTTACATTAACAAATCAAGCATGTGATAGTCTAGCAGAAATCCTTTGTGATAATCCTTTTGAGTTGCATAATGCTGTAAAACTGCTGGAAGGTCAACCTTGTGGATTTGAAAACTATATAAATACTCTTTCCAGTGAAGAATTAAAAAAATATTGGGAGAAATTAGGGATTAAATTCAGCGCAACAACGATGTCTTTGATAAATAATTTAAAAAATATTCCTTTTTTTTCTCAGGTTTTTGAGCTTGCTGTAATTTTAAAGGGAAGGATTTCAAGAGAAATCTTCGCTTTATTTTTTTACGAAAACTGTGATAATGTAATAAATGCATGCATCAATAGCACAGTCTTTGATATGAAAAACGGCAAGTTGATATGTCATCATCTGCGCTATCTGGATGCCATGAAAGAAATAACAGATGAAAATCTTCGTTATCAGACAGCCAAAAGGTTGCTTCCTTACGTTTTGGAACACGAACAGTCAGATGAATATTATTTGTTGATTGAACTAGATATTCTGTATATTATTGGAGATATTAAAAATATTCCCCACAGAACACGATACATCACCCATCTTTTGATGGAAATGCATCAATATCAGGATGCTTTTACAGAGTTGCTCAGGTATATAGAGGTTACAAAAAAAAGCACCGAGATGCCCCTGGAAATACTTTTTTCTTCATTGGATTGTATCCGGGAGCTTCATGAAGAAAATAATACTAATTATGAATTTATATATGATCTTGTTGAAAAGAATATTATTCTAAAATATGTGGATTTTGAGAAAAATAAATTCTGGTATAAGTATCTGCTAATACTCTGGCATAAAAATTTTGTATCAGGAAATTTACAGAAGGCTCTTAAAATCAGCTTGAAACTATATGATTCATTGAAGAATTCTGCAGATCTTTTTGAAGATGAGGAAGATTATCCAGGGCAGGTATATAATGCTTATGGACTTTCAGTTAAAATGTGCAGCAGTGGAGATGATGCATATCTTATTTTTAAGGAAGGTGTGAAGCGGTATCCATGCTCGTATTATGCTCGAGCAGCACTGCTATCCCAGGAGGGTAATCAATTGCTGAAGCGTAATCCGGAAGAGGCTGCTGAAAAATACAAACGGCTGATACAAATTGTGAAAGGCAAGCTGTATCCGTATCAGGAAGTACTCCATACAAAAACAGATATTGCAATGTCATTCTTTCTGGCCGGGAAATTTTACCAGAGTAAATTATGGGCACAAAGGTCTATTGAGGAAGCATCTGCTCTAAATATGTATTCTCAAAAAGGGAGGGCAGAAAATATCTATGGATGTTGTCTGGCAGCAGAAACGAATTACGAAACCAGCATTGAAAAGTTCCGGGAGAGTATTTATCTGTTAGAAATAAGTAAGTCAGAACTATATCTCTGGCGTGCACAATTAAATCTGGCTTCTGTTTTGCTTTTACAATCTGAAAACGAGGAGAAGGCAAAAGAACTACTATTTAAAGTCTTAAATACGCTCAAGAATATGTTTGCAGTAAAAATAACAAAAGACAAACAATCGGTTCCTTATCATGGTATGTTGTTGGTGCTTCGTTATTTATATGATTTGAATGAATTGCAGATTGTTAATGACGTAAAGCTTCGTTTTTCTGGCACAGATCTGATAACCGACTTCTCCAGACTTCTTGCCGAGAAAGACTGGAGAAGTCAGTTTAGGACCAAGGTCATTTATTATTCTGGAATCGTATTGGTAACTGGCTGAAGTTATTTTATAAAATGGAGCATAATTTTAATACGTTCATGCAGAGATTCGGATATTGGTTTTAGACAAGCCGCTGCCGATATTACTTCCTTATAAGTTCCCAGTATAACCCAACCAGCCAGCAAGTTGGTAGAAATAATATCAGAAGGGATTTTTTGTAAAAGAGAATCCCATAATTCAAAAGTCTCGGTTGCCTCTAAAAAACGCACATATGTAATGAGTATATCTGCGAAATCAATCCCTGGCCATCCTGGATGGAGTTTTTCATTATCCAGCAGTACAACATCTGGATTGAAAACCAGATTTTTCATGTCATATCCGCCGTGATTCATTACAAAATGCAGGCCATTTTCTTCGGAAGCTATTCCCAAGATAGTGGAATAAGACGGTTCAAATATTGGAGCAATACTTTTTCTGATATCCTCCGCAAGTGCCTGATAATAAGCTTTCCATCGTAGAAGTTCTGTACGAAGCGAGTAGTCTCTGAAATAATTTTGCCAGCCAAACTGTTTGGTAGATAATTGCTCATATTGCTGATCGATTACTGTATAAGTATTTTGCTCGTCTATTGCAGACTTGACATATGTTTCTATACTATAGAGAGAAGTAGTATTGTTTTTTTTATAAAATTCCAGTATGCTTGCTATGGCTTTATCAATCATTTGGTCCGGAGGCAGTTTTACTGAAGTGTATTTTTCCCTTATAAGCGCATAAAGCGAATCTTTTTTTCCTATAATTGGCGTAATTTCAGAGAATCCTAAAGCTCCGATTTCAGCAGCGTACCTTTTTGAGGCAGGAATGACCAGAGGCTGTTCTTTAGGTCGGCTCCACAAGGCAAACAAATTTATTCTGTCATATGGAATTTTAACATAGTATTCAGAGGTTCTCGTTCGAATTTCCCATATTTCAGAAGAGGAATTTGGAAATTCCAGCTTGTCTATAGAGAGCACATGATCAATTTGACTTTCTTCCGCAATCTGCAGAATATCTGTTTTGTCTATAAGCATTTGATTATATGGATATAGGCATAATTTTCGTTGCATATGCTCCTCAAAAGTACAACTATACCTTTTTTTGAAAATATCTTTCTGGTGAAGTAATGCGGCATGATATACAGCAAGATGTGAACCGGTAAAATCCCAGTTTCTAAGTATTACATGGCTGATTTTTTTTGCCTGTTTCCCCATAATATCTGAGAGATACGGTTGTTTTATAAAATGTTCCATTCTGACAGCCAGAGTTTTGATATCTCCATATGGAATCAGGAATCCATTCTTCCAGTCCTGAACATAATCCAAGGCAAAGCCGTTTGGCGTAGCCAGCACTGGAATACCTTCGCACATGGCCTCTACTGCTACTCGCCCTCCAGGTTCATAAAGCGAGTGCGTTATCAGGGCCAGAGCTCGAGTGTAAAGCGTACTGATTCCGTTCTCGTCTAAATAGCCCCACCAAACAAGCTTTCCTGCATTTTCTGTTTCGCATAATATATCTTCGGAAATACCAAGCAATGAGCGAATGTTTTCTATGTCATAGGTATTTCCCCCTATTATCCACAATGCAGGACATAGTTCTCCATATTTCCGATACAATAAATACCATGCTTGAATAATATAAGAAAGTCCTTTCTCCAAACTCAATCTGCCTGTATAGACAAATACTTTTGAGTTCCACCAGTCTGAAATTTTACTTTTAGCAGGCTTTAATGGGGGGAGATACACGGGCTCGATTTTATAATGGATCCCGGATTTTCTGGGAAAACCATACGAATTGTGTGATGCATAGATAAATGCTGGATGAACGTACTGCCCTGCAACAACTATTTTTTCCGGCTGGATGCCATAAAACTGACAGAGCTCGTTTTTCTCACTTTCTGCAACACATAGTATAAAGGAAGCATTTTTAAAAACCTTTTCTTCTGTTTCAATCCGTTTGGGTGCCGTTCCTTTTGCACCATGGGCATTTCGTCCACGACCGTTAGATATGACACTGTGTACATAAGGGATTCCCCATATTTCTGAAAGTTTCCATGCCAAATGTCCAGAATTCCAATAAACACTATGTATAATATCAGGCTTAAAATTGAGCTTTTTTAATGCTAGAACACTTTTTTGCAAGGTAAGATCATGGAGTTCAAATAATTTTCTCTTATCAAAATTCTCGAATTCTCCTAAAGTAAGACGTACAATCTTACATGAAGAAGATACATTTTCAATATTGTCCTGTTTTTCATATACTTTTCTTGTGAGTAATATGATATTATACTTTTCTTCATATAATTCCGTCAAAAGTTCCCTCATGTAAGTATGTGTTCCACCCCATTCGCTCACTCCTGGTGGCATAGCGGGATCCGCATGTAGGGATATAATTAATAAATTTTTGCTTTTTTTCTGAATTTCTGCCATTTTATCTCCTTCCACCTAAAAATCATGGAATTTGCGTCTGAGAATATAAATATCTATGGATAACTGCTAATTA
>NZ_JADCKL010000024.1 GCF_014982975.1 Claveliimonas monacensis | reverse complement strand
CAGAGGTGGAAGTGTGGTAACACATGGAGCTGACTGTTACTAATCGGTCGAGGGCATAACCATAAAGGTTCGGGAAGAGATGGAAGATAGAGCGATTTCTTGTATGTGGTTTTGAAGGTACATGATATCTTCAATATAATACGGCCCAGTGGCTCAGTTGGTTAGAGCGCCGCCCTGTCACGGCGGAGGTCGAGAGTTCGAGTCTCTTCTGGGTCGTTGATGGGGTCTTAGCTCAGCTGGGAGAGCATCTGCCTTACAAGCAGAGGGTCATAGGTTCGAGCCCTATAGGCCCCATTATATGGATGGATTCCCGAGTGGCCAAAGGGGGCAGACTGTAAATCTGTTGGCAACGCCTTCGAAGGTTCGAATCCTTCTCCATCCATTCGTATGCCGATGTGGCTCAATTGGCAGAGCAGCTGATTTGTAATCAGCAGGTTATCGGTTCGAGTCCGATCATCGGCTTTCCTTTTCAAATAATTGTTAAATATTGACGCGGGGTGGAGCAGTCTGGAAGCTCGTCGGGCTCATAACCCGAAGGTCATAGGTTCAAATCCTATCCCCGCAACTTTGCCCAGATAGCTCAGTCGGTAGAGCAGAGGACTGAAAATCCTCGTGTCACTGGTTCGATTCCGGTTCTGGGCACTTTCTTTTTCTAAAATTTGTATATGGGCGTGTAGCTCAGGTGGTAGAGCACTTGACTTTTAATCAAGTTGTCCGGGGTTCGAATCCCCGCACGCTCATGGAATGAGAGGAAAAATCAGCACTGCAAATGCAGTGCTGATTTTTCTTTTTACTCTTATTGTTTTTGCTCTTTTTTCTTATACACGATCCGTGCCTGTAAAAGCAGGTATAGAGGATAGATCAGGCACAGGGCAGGCAGAAGATAGTTTGCCGGGAAGCCCAGTTTCTCGATAAATCCCTGGATCAGTATGAAGATAATGATAAGTGGAAGGATATAAGTCAGATATCCTTTTGTCCACCTGGGAAGTTTCAGGCCTTTGCCGCTGTTCACCTCTTCATAGTAATTGTCCCAGCCCCAGGCGTACCGGCTTGTACAGAACAGAAGGTACAGAAGGGAGCCAAGAGGAAGAAGTGTGTTGGACAGGATGAAGTCTTCCAGATCCTGCACGGTTGTCCCTGCGCCGAAAGGCTGGAAGCCGCTGAGTACGTTGAATCCCAGGGCACAGGGCAGAGAGAGGATCATAATAGCTACAATATTCACAAGGACAGCCTTCTTACGTGTCCATCCAAAATCCATGGCAAAGGCAATGATATTTTCAAATACCGCAATGACAGTGGTCAGTGCTGCAAATGCCAGGAACATGAAGAACAGAGCGCCCCACAGGCGTCCGCCAGCCATCTCGCTGAATGTCTGGGGCAGCGTCACGAAGATCAGGCCTGGTCCGCTTCCGGCGTCCACGTTGTAAGTGAAGCAGGCCGGGAAAATAACAAGACCGGATAAAAATGCCACCGTTGTGTCCAGAAGTACGACATTTACACTTTCGGAAACAAGAGAGTGTTGTTTATCAATATAGCTTCCGAAAATTGCAAGCGCGCCTATTCCGAGACTTAAGGTGAAAAAGGACTGCCCGAGAGCAGCAAACAGGATCTCTCCCAGGGAGTAATTTTCAAGCGCAGACTTAAAGTCCGGTATAAGATAGAAGGACAGTCCCTCCTTTGCTCCGTCCAGGAAAAAGCTGTGGATGACAAGTACGATCAGGATGACAAATAAAAGACTCATCATGTACTTGGATACCTTTTCCACACCGCCTTTTAAACCGCGGGAGCAGATGAGAAATCCGATAACTGTGACAGCCAGCATCCAGCCCACCTGCTGAGCAGGATCAGACAGAAGTTCATTGAATGCGTTCCCAACCTGGGCGGTGTCCAGATGATCCATACTGCCGGAAATCATTTTCCAGAAATAGGCCAGGGTCCATCCGCCTACAGTGGTGTAGTACATCATCAGCATATAGTTGCCTAAAAGGGGAACAAGTTTGGTCCAGTGCCACCGGGTTCCGGCAGGTTCCAGAACCTCAAAGGATCTGGCGGCGGACTTCTGCGAGGCCCGTCCCACAGAGAATTCCATTGTCATGATGGGAAGCCCAAGGATGGCAAGGAAAATAAGATAGATGATCACGAATGCAGCTCCCCCGTACTGTCCCGTGATATAAGGAAAGCGCCATACGTTTCCAAGTCCGATGGCGCACCCGGCGCTTATGAGAACGAAGCCAAGCCGGGAAGAAAATTTTTCACGTTTCATTAAAAAAACCTCAGTTTCCACACTCTCATCCCTTTCATTCTAAGGAATGGGGAAGGGGTTGTCAACCGGATACGTATAACCGATACATTTTCTGGAAAAAATAATGGTTGACACAACAGAAAATATCGTTTATATTTGTTTTTGTAGATAAAAGGGAGTAACTGGCATGTGCAGATATGGCGCATGTTTGCGATATCGTCAATACGATGAATACTCATCCGTATCGTAATGAAACAGTGAGACTTTTATTGCATAACAGATCGTATGCAATAAAGGCCTCTTTTTTATTGCACAGGAAATTGTATCTAATGTTTCCTTTTATATAAAAAAGGCTTTTACTGCAGATGAAAATGCAAATGAAGAGAGGAGAAATGCTATGTTAACAAGCGAGCAGGCCAGACAAAATCAGGAAAAATATGGTTTTAACGAGCTGGTAGAGGGGAAGAAGAAGAGCACACTGCAGATTTTTCTGGAGCAGTATAAAGACTTCCTTGTCATTATACTGATCATTGCGGCTATTGTGTCCGGATTTCTGGGAGATTTTGAGAGTGCTATCGTTATCCTTGTCGTTATCACTATGAATGCGATCCTGGGTACAGTACAGACTTTAAAGGCAGAGCAGTCTCTGGACAGCCTGAAGCAGATGTCAGCGCCGGAGGCAAAGGTCATCCGTGACGGCGTGTTAAAACAGATCCCGTCCAGAGAGGTCACCATCGGAGACCGTGTACTCCTGGAGGCAGGAGACTGTGTGCCCGCTGATGGAAAGCTGGTGGAATGCGCCAGCCTGAAGGTGGACGAGAGCGCGCTGACAGGAGAAAGCTTATCTGTTGAGAAATCTCTGGACGAGGTGCCGGAGGGAGCGGCTCTGGGAGATCAGACAAATCGGGTGTTCTCGGGGAGTTTTGTCACATACGGGCGGGCGGCCTACGAGGTCACCGGCATCGGTATGGGTACAGAGGTGGGCAAGATCGCAAGCCTCCTGAAAAATACATCTGAGAAGAGAACACCGCTCCAGGTAAATCTGGACGATTTCGGAAAGAAACTTTCTATATTAATCATTATTTTCTGTGCCATCCTGTTTGGTATCAGTATTTTCAGAGGAGATGCGCCTGGGGATGCCTTCCTCTTTGCAGTTGCCCTTGCGGTAGCAGCGATCCCGGAGGCTTTAAGTTCTATCGTCACCATCGTGCTTTCCTTCGGTACACAGAAGATGGCTAAGGAGCATGCGATCATCCGTAAGCTCCAGGCAGTGGAGGGACTGGGAAGCGTGTCCATCGTCTGTTCCGATAAGACAGGTACACTGACACAGAACAAGATGACAGTGGAAGATTACTATGTGGACGGAAAGAGGATCCCGGTGGCTCAGATCGATCTCAACGATGCCAACCAGGAACGTCTTCTGAATTACAGTATCCTCTGCAATGACTCTACCAATACAAACGGACAGGAGATCGGCGATCCCACAGAGACAGCCCTTATCAACCTGGGAAGCAAGCTGGGAAGAGAGGCGCTGGAGGTCCGGGATGTATATGAGAGAAAATCAGAGATCCCGTTTGACAGCGACAGAAAGCTCATGTCCACTGCTCATATCCTCGATGGAAAGCACACCATGGTTGTCAAGGGAGCTGTGGATGTCCTTCTCACAAGGATGACTCATATCCGCCTCGGCGAGACAGTAGAGCCCATGACAGAGGAGCGGAAAGCCCGGATCGAGGCCCAGAACATGGAGTTCTCCAGGGACGGCCTCCGGGTGCTTGCCTTTGCCTATAAAGAGATCGAAGAGGACAGGGAGATTACCCTGGAAGATGAAAATGATCTTACATTCCTCGGCCTTGTGGCTATGATGGATCCGCCCAGAGAGGAGTCCAAGGCGGCTGTCGAGGAGTGTATCCAGGCTGGTATCAAGCCGATCATGATCACAGGCGACCACAAGGTGACAGCGGCAGCTATCGCAAAGCGTATCGGGATCCTGAAGGACGAGTCCGAGGCCTGCGAGGGCGCTGTGATAGAGGACATGACAGACGAGGAGCTGCAGGAGTTTGTTCCGAAGATTTCCGTGTACGCCCGTGTGTCACCGGAGCACAAGATCCGTATTGTCCGGGCATGGCAGGACAGAGGCAACATCGTTGCCATGACAGGAGACGGTGTCAATGACGCGCCGGCTCTGAAGCAGGCCGACATCGGCGTGGCCATGGGTATCACAGGAACAGAGGTTTCCAAGGATGCGGCCGCCATGGTACTGACTGACGACAACTTTGCAACCATTGTAAAAGCGGTGGAGAACGGGCGTAACCTGTACAGGAACATTAAGCTTTCCATTCAGTTCCTGTTATCCGGCAACTTTGGAGCTATCCTCACTGTGCTCTTTGCATCTATTGTGGGACTTCCGGTTCCATTTGCACCGGTACATCTTCTGTTCATCAACCTTCTGACAGACAGTCTCCCGGCTATCGCACTGGGACTTGAGCCTCACACGAAGGACGTGATGTCAGAGAAGCCGAGGCCGATTAATGAGTCTATCCTGACAAAGGATTACCTGCTCCGGATCGGCACGGAGGGACTGTGCATCGGCGCCATGACTACCATCGCATTCCTGATCGGACTCAACGAGGGCGGCAGCCTGCTTGGAAGCACTCTGGCCTTTGGCACGCTGTGTACATCCAGGCTTGTGCATGGATTTAACTGTAAATCAAATAAACCTGTTATCTTTACAAACAGATTTTTCAACAATATTTATCTGATCGGCGCATTTGTACTTGGACTTCTCCTGATCACGGGCGTTCTCATGATCCCCGGACTTCACAACCTGTTCAATGTGCAGACGCTGGACGGAGCACATCTCCTGATCGTGTATGGACTTGCGCTTCTCAATCTGCCGATCATCCAGCTTTTAAAGAAACTGAGGAAGTAAAATGGACTTAAATAGGGAAAACATCAAAAAGATCAGAGGACTTATTATTTTCACGGCGCTGCTTGTTGTCTGCCTGTGGCAGTATGACGTAGTGTTTTCAGCGATCGAGTTCGTCTTTGGTGTGACATTTCCGTTTATTCTTGGAGGAGCCTTTGCCTTTGTGCTGAATGTTCCCATGAACTTCATACAGAGGCATCTGTTTCCTCCGAACGTGACAGAGAAGAGTAAATTTATGAAAAAGGCAGCCCGGCCCTTAAGCATGGTGGCTGTGATCCTGCTTGTCATCGGCGTTGTGGCGCTTGTCATGCTGGTGCTGATCCCGCAGCTTGGGAGTACGCTTGTGACGCTGGGAAACAGCATCCAGGACTTTATCCCGCGGGTGCAGAAGTGGGCGGAGGATATATTCCGGGACAACGCCCAGATCAGCCAGTGGCTGGCGAACCTGGACTTTGACTGGAACCGGATCATGGAAGTGGGGATGTCCTTCTTCAGCAGCGGCGCCGGCAATATGCTGGACTCCACCATCACGGTGGCACGCAGTATCATAAACGGAGTGACTACATTCTTTATCGCTTTTGTGTTTGCCTGCTATATCCTTCTCCAGAAGGAGAAGCTGAACGTGCAGGTAAGAAAAGTGCTCTATGCATTTATCCCAAGAGGCAGGGCGGAGGCGGCGCTGGAGGTATTCTCACTGACCTACAGCACTTTTTCCAGCTTTCTTACAGGGCAGTGCCTGGAGGCCATCATACTGGGAACCATGTTTGTCATTGCCATGACGCTCTTCCAGATGCCCTACGCGCTGCTGGTGGGTGTGGTCATCTCCTTTACGGCGCTGATCCCTATCTTTGGGGCTTTCATCGGATGTGCCATCGGAGCCTTTCTGATCTTTATGGTGGATCCCATCAAGGCGCTTGGGTTTATTGTGTTGTTCCTGGTGCTGCAGCAGATTGAGGGAAACTTTATCTATCCCCACGTGGTAGGCAATTCCGTGGGGCTGCCTTCTATCTGGGTACTGGCAGCAGTCAGCCTGGGCGGCAGTCTGATGGGGGTTGTGGGGATGCTGATCTTTATCCCCATCGTATCGGTAGTCTACGCTCTCTTCCGCGAGATCGTGTATCTGAAGCTGAAACAGCAGAAGATCGATCCAGAGGAGATCGAGGCGGAAGTGAAAAGAGAATAACAGCGAACAGACGGGCGGTATATCCGCCCGTTTTTTTCATAAGATATACAAAGGCGGATTTTACAGAGGAACAGATATGCTGAACTATCTCTGGGCGGGAATGATCATCGTCGGCATCGTGTATGCGGCGTGTACGGGAAATATTGTGGAGGTGACGAACGCGGCGCTGGACTCATCCAGAGAGGCCATCACTTTGTGCATCACCATGGCAGGGGTGATGGCTTTCTGGACAGGGCTTATGGAGATCGCCCAGAGGGGCGGACTGATCCGGTCGCTGACAAGGCAGATGGCGCCGGTGCTTAAGTTCCTTTTTCCAGGGCTGCCGGCCGGACATCCGGCAAGGGAACACATTGCAACGAACTTTATCGCCAATGTGCTGGGGCTTGGCTGGGCGGCTACGCCGGCCGGGCTTAAGGCTATGGCGGACCTGGAAAATCTGGAGGAGGACAGAAGAGCAAGGCGGGCAGCAGGCCCCGCAAGGAAACGGGGGATTGCCAGCAATGAGATGTGTACCTTTCTGATCATCAATATTTCTTCTCTTCAGCTTATCCCGGTAAATGTGATCGCTTACCGGAGCCAGTACGGGAGCGTGAATCCGGCGGCCATTGTAGGGGCCGGGATACTGGCCACAGCGGCGAGTACCGGGGCGGCGGTGATCTTCTGCAGGATGATGGATAGAAAAAGGAGGACATGAGGGCCAATGTCATTTAGTTAAGGCATTAGCAGAGCGGTTCTTACAGAGCAAGGTATATAGAGATATGTACCCTGCTCTTTTTTACGTATATTTCAAAAAAATACTTGACAAACATAGAAAAATTTGCG
>NZ_JADCKL010000023.1 GCF_014982975.1 Claveliimonas monacensis | reverse complement strand
ACAGCTTTTACTGCTGATTTTGAAGCGAGACTGCCGAAATATCTGCGTAACGCACTCCATCCAGAGGCTATAGGGGCATAAATCACTATTTTGTCAGCTGAAATATTGAATTTTCAAGGAGCGAAGCTCATTTCAGGTATGGGAAGTCTTAGTAATTATCATTTTACATCATCTCATCTGCTCACGGAAATATTCCAGGAATTTTCCCGCAACCCCGGTAAACGGCTGGGAGCGCTTCCATGCCAGGACTGAGGCCGTGGAAAGCTCCGGCCAGAGCGGGCGGAAAACCTGTCCCCGTCCTTCATAGGACTCCATAGCCCCTTCTATGGCCAGAAAGCAGGCCTCTCCCGTGTTCATCATGACAGTCATGTCTGTGATCAGATTAAAGGAAGCAAGGATATTGAGGTTCAGAAAATCCTCCCCCAGCCAGTTGGAGATCTCACTCTGGACAGACTGCCGGCTGGGGGTGATCAGAAGCGTTTCTTTTAGTTCCGCTTTTGTGATCCGGCTCTTTTCCGCCAGCGGATGGCCTTCCGGTATGAAAAGCCCCCACCTCTCCTTTTCCCGAAGACGGATGTAGTCATACCTGCTGATGTCCACCGGTTCCAGGAGCAGTCCAAAATCCAGAAGCCCCTTATCCAGCCTCTCTTTTACATAGTCCGATGTGTTTGTATAAATCTCATACTGCACTTCCGGATACATTTCCCGGAAAGCCAAAAGCTTCTCCACCAGAATGTGGGATGACTTCAGTACGCCGCTGCCGATGGAAATAACGCCTCCCACCTCTTCCCTGGAGGCGAATTCATCCTCAATCCTGTCCATCAGTTCCGTCACTTCTTCCGCTCTTCTTCTGAGCAGCATACCCGCATCCGTCAGCGTAAGTCGCTTGCCCCGGACAAACAGCGGCGCTCCAAGTTCATCCTCAAGCTGTGCCATCTGACGGCTTAAAGTCGGCTGTGTGACATGGAGCGCCTGCGCTGCCTTTGATATATTTTCTTCCCTGACTACAGTCAGAAAGTATCTGAGTACCCTTATATCCATCTGTCTTCTCCTTTTTCCTTGCACATACCACAGCCATCTGCGACTCTTTTACAGTTTCAGTCCCAGATCTTCCAGTGTCGTCTGCTCGTACTCCTGGAATTTATCAAGCTTTGCAGGAACCCTGTGCAGAACATATTCCAGAAAATCATCCTCAAAAATCCAGCTTTCCAGCTCTGTTTTTCCAAGAAGAACAGGCATCCTGTCGTGTGTCTTTCTGACAGAGACATTTGCCCCGGTTGTCAGAATCACAAACCTCTTTTCCCCCTGGAAATACTGATAAAACCCAGCCATGTAAAGCACCGGGGAATCTTTGTCTGAAAATTCCGCTCTATTCCCATCAGCATCCCACTCATAAAAACAGCCTGCTGGAAGGATGCAGCGCCTGCTCCTTACGCTGTCCCGGAACATGGGCTTCTCCAGCACCGACTCCGCCCTGGCATTGATGAGAAGTCCTTTTTTCCGTCTCTCACCTCCATACTGCCCGTCCCTCTCCGGCATGGGAACCCCCCAGGTCATACTCTCCACAGATATCCTGTTGTCCTGTCCGGTCAGGACCATCGCCTTCCGGGAAGGAAGGACATCTCCCTCCATATCCCCCGGAAACCCTCTGTATTCCTGCAGATCCAGACCTGTGTCTTCCTGCAGCGTCTGCATCATATTTTTATCTATGTGATACCGTCCGCACATGGCTGTCTCCTTCTTCAAGCAGCATCTGTTTACTATCCCTGTAATCCAGGCCACGCTGCCCAGCTTTCCTCTTCTGTTTCGTCCATTTTCGTCAAAAGAAAATCATACATTTTCTGCACGTGAGACAGATCCTCCTCAAGCATCTCTGCGATTTCCGCAGCGCTGCAGCCTCTGGCAATCTTTCTGCGGACCTGCGTAAACAGATGATACTCCCGGCCTTCTGCGCGCCCCTCTGCCAGACCTTCTTCCCTGGCTCTTCTGGTCTCTATAATCTTCTCTTCCCACTCCTGCATATATTTCACCCCGATCTCTTCACTTGATTTGATCCTGGCGATCCTGCTCTGCAATTCTCTGATCTTCCCGCTTTTACAGGAATTACTGACCTCTTCTGTGGTGTGTTCTATGTAATGAAGCAGCTCCATCAGTTCTTCCGGCACCCCTGTCCGGTCTTTTCCCCGGTATTCAGAAAAATCCGCACCGCTCCATCTTCCAGCGGCATCTCCGGATCTTCGTCGCACCTCATCCGGAACGTATATCGGTACAGCCCTTTTCCAAAAAGGTCAAAGGGTGCGATCATAATGACATACACCTGGTTCATACGGTCAAAGTCAACTTCTCCCGGTTCCAGAAGTTTTGTGTCAATCATTCCCTGGTACAGCCTGCTGCGCTTTGGAAGATTGCCGGTATCCTCTTTCTGAACCTCTGTGTCATAGAGATTACCCTCCTCGTCCATAGCCATAACGTCCAGACGGATATAACGTAAAAGCGGAGAACTGCGCTGTTCTTTTTCTGTCTGAGGAGGATATTTCAAAAGAACATCCCTTCCCAGAATAATCTCCAGGATCGTCTGCATGATGACCGGATCTTCCATTGCCTCCGCAAACAGAAAACGATCCAGCAGGTTGAGGTCTTTTAATGCTTTGTGAATCGCCATTCTTATTTCTCCTTTCATTATAAATGGCAAAGGGCAGTCAGACAATAAGAACATGAAAAACGGTGCTTCCTGCCATTGCCGCCCGAAAAATAAATCTGAGAGGGATTGAAAATAATGAAGATATTTTGCGAAATATACAAGAACTCTCAAGATAGTGTCAGAACCTCTCTCCGCGGCAGCATAGATGTGCCGCCGCCGGAAAGAAGTAATAAAAGATTAACATATAAACATAAATCCGTCAACCATTTCTGTGCATCAGTAAAGCATGGCAATTTCTTTTGACAGATAGAAATGAATTCCTCTTGTTTTTTCATTCCATCTGTCCGGATCAAAGTCCGCGACTTCCAGCCATTTCCCGGCCTCATAGACAAATGTCTCATCCCTTCCGGACCAGGCCCGGTCCAGAACCTTTCCAGTCTCATCCACGATCTCAAGCACTCTGGCCCGGTCCGCCCTGCAGCGGTAGGAGGTGGCAGAATTGCGCTTTGCATCTTCCGGTATATAGAGCTTGACAATAGCACACCGCTGGCCCGCCACCGCCTTCTTATACCCGATAAAGCTGCCCTCACTGGGACAGACCGGAAAATAGAACATAGTGCACTCATTGACACGGATATCGGAAAGGACAGCGTGTCTTAAATTTGCCCGGAACAAGTTGACGTTTCTCAAATCCGCTCCTGTCAAATCCGCCCCCTCCAGATTCGCATACCCGAGATCTGAATACCGGAAAGAGCAGCCCTTCAGATTGCATCCCCTGAAGTCTGCATGGTAGAGATTTACCTTTTTCAATTCCAGTCCGGACAGATCCAGCCCTGCAAAAACAGGACTCTTCCCGGCCGCGTCATTCCGAAGCCATTCATCATACCGCTTAAGCAGTTGATCCAGTTCTTTCTGTGTCAATGTCTGCATGTTCACTTCACACCAGCTTTTTCCTTTTCAAAATCAACTGACATTTTAATCTGTCTCCCGGCAAATGTCAACCTGCCGGTGTTTCTGGAAAATTTGCAAAGGAGAATCCGAACAAACTTGTACAACTTCTACACAAAAAGAAAAGTGCTTCAACCCCTTTATTTATAAGGGTTTGAAACACTTCGCACAAATGCCGCAGACCGGAATCGAACCGGTACGGGAGGTTAGTCCCGCAGGATTTTAAGTCCTGTGCGTCTGCCAGTTCCGCCACTGCGGCATATCTCATATGGAATTCTTGAGATGAATGGGGCCTATAGGGCTCGAACCTATGACCCTCTGCTTGTAAGGCAGATGCTCTCCCAGCTGAGCTAAGACCCCAAATGAAACAACCTCTCTGCTAAGCTCTTGAAAAACCTCGCTGAGCCATCAAGTTGTAGCTTAACACTAGCCTCGAAAAAACTCGGCAAGTGCCAAAGCTAACGACCCAGAAGAGACTCGAACTCTCGACCTCCGCCGTGACAGGGCGGCGCTCTAACCAACTGAGCCACTGGGCCATATAAAATATAATATGTAATTCGAGTACTCAGCGCCTTCCTGACGGCACTTTTGTACTCAGTGGACCTTCGGGGACTCGAACCCAGGACCGACCGGTTATGAGCCGGTTGCTCTAACCAACTGAGCTAAAGGTCCAAAATTATCAGTCCCTTTAAGGACCAAAGCCGATGATCGGACTCGAACCGATAACCTGCTGATTACAAATCAGCTGCTCTGCCAATTGAGCCACATCGGCGTGCTATGCGAACTTAGTAGTCGGCGCAAGTGACTCCGACGGGAATCGAACCCGTGTTACCGCCGTGAAAGGGCGATGTCTTAACCTCTTGACCACGGAGCCATATCTGGTCGTCTTGCAAAATTTGAAGAACAAACTTATCAAGTGACCGTTTTATATGATATCATACCATCTTATAATTTGCAAGAATTTTTTAAATTTTTTTCTGAAATCCATCCACCTTCGCCTTATCAAATATTAGAAGTATACATAGCCTGAGCAGGATGTGTTGACATTCCTCTCAGATACCGCTATAACTAAATTTAGATTAGAAATTTAAAACCATTCGCCGGAAGGAGAACCTACATGATCCACAGAAAAACTGCACAGCAGATCGTAGACACTGTCAAAGATGTCTGCGGATACGATATTAATTTCATCAATGAAAGTGGTCTTGTCATTGCCAGCACAGACCCGGCCCGCATCGGCATGATCCACGAGGGCGGAAAGCAGGTCATCGAACGGGGCGAGACTCTGGAAGTGAACCAGGACGATCTTCTCCCCGGCACAAAAAAAGGTGTAAACATTCCGGTCTTCCGAGGCGGCGTACTTGCCGCGGTCATTGGCATCAGCGGGGATCCAGAGAAAGTACGGGTTTTTGCCCATCTGGCAGAGCGGATCACTCTCCTTATTCTCCGGGAGCAGGAATTGGGCGCAAGAGCCCGCTCTCTTGCCGAAAAGAAAAATTATCTGCTGGATCTTCTCCTGGAGAAAGGCGCAGAGAAATCTTCTGGAAGTTATTCAGAACTTCTCGGGGAACTGAAACAGTTTCACATCGATCCGGTCTCACCGAAGCGGATGCTCTTTCTCCGTCTCCAGCACTCTGAAAAAGAAAGTCTCTCCGGGCTGGAAAGTTATGCGGAGCGCCTTCTGGATGAACTGCCTGGCTGCCTCTATGGCTATCAGTATCCGTCCTTTTTCCGTGTGCTCATCAATGACCGGGATCTGGACTTATTTCGCGAAAAATTAGAGCAATTTCATAAAATCCATCCTTTCGCTCTTCTGGCAGGAGCCGGCACCTCTGTATTCCTTGAAGATCTGCCGCACTCTCTGTCCACAGCGCGGATCGCACTGAAAGCTCTGAAGCCAGGGGAAATCTTCTCCCTGTTTGACGATCTTACATTGGAAGTCCTGCTGTCCGCTATTTCTGTGGAAAACCAACGCATTTTTTCAGAGAAAATTCTCTCCCCTTTATCTGACGATGACCTTCATCTTTTAGAAATATACTTTGAGAAAGACCAGTCACTCTCTGATACTTGCCAGGCCCTTTTTCTTCACAAGAACACAGTACAGTACCGGCTGAACCGCATTCACCGTATCTGTGGATTTAACCCCAGGAATTTTCGCGATGCTGCTGTTCTTTACCTCGCTCTGAAATCTTGTCATGAATAACATATTTCTTTTCTTTTTTGTCACAAATTCTATTTATATAACAAAGAAAAGATGATAGACTAAGAGTATCAGATAAGACTAAGGAGGAATTTCTAATGAAAGTTGTTGCTGCAATAGACTCATTTAAAGGAAGCCTCTCTTCCATGGAAGCCGGAAATGCCGCCAAGGAAGGGATCCTTCTTGCAAAACCAGGCACAGAAGTCGTCATAAAACCTCTGGCAGACGGCGGAGAGGGCACAACAGACGCACTCATCGAGGGTATGAACGGAGAGAAAGTGGAGATGACCGCAGCAGGTCCGCTTGGAACTCCTGTAAACTGCTACTATGGATACCTTCCCGAAAGTCAGACCGCCATCATTGAAATGGCTGCCGCCGCTGGCATCACCCTTGTCAGCGATGCTGAAAAAAATCCGCTGCTGGCCTCTACATACGGTGTGGGCGAAATGATCCTGAATGCCGTGGAAAAAGGCTGCCGAAATTTCATCATCGGCATAGGAGGAAGCGCCACAAATGACGGAGGTATTGGCATGCTCAAGGCTCTGGGCTTTTCTTTCGCAGATGCAGATGGAAATGATCCAGGCGAGGGCGGACAGGCTCTGGCAAAGGTTGAATCCGTCCATACCGATGGGAAGAATCCCCTTCTGAAAGAATGTCATTTCCGGATCGCCTGCGATGTAAACAATCCTCTCTGCGGTACAAACGGAGCCACCTATATCTACGGCCCCCAGAAGGGTGTCACAGATGACATGAAAGAAACTCTGGACCAGGGAATGGCCCACTATGCAGAAGTGGTATCCCGGGATCTTGGCTGTGACTATACAGACTACCCAGGTGCAGGCGCGGCCGGAGGGCTTGGATTTGCTTTCCTCTCCTTCCTGGGCGCAGAGCTCTCACCGGGCATTGATCTGATCCTGAACGCTGTGGGCCTGGAAAATGAACTGAAAAATGCAGATGTTGTCATCACCGGAGAAGGGCGTCTGGATCACCAGACAGCCATGGGAAAAGCTCCCGTGGGAGTGGCAAAGCTGGCCCACAAATACGGTGCAAAGGTCATTGCCATTGCAGGAAGCGTCACACGCGAGGCTACTGCCTGCAACGATGCCGGCATCGATGCATTCTTTCCTGTGGTCCGCGGTGTCACCACGCTGGAGGACGCAATGAAACCAGAAAATGCCAAAGAAAATATCAGACAAACAATGAACCAGGTCTTCCGCCTTCTCTAAGGCGGAGGACCTGGTCCTCTTTCAATCCTTTATTTTGAAAAATACTTTAAGAGATAAAATTACTCCAGCAATTCTCATACACCTTACCGCCTTTTAATCGGATCAAGTCACTCTTGCACCGGAATTCCTCCACGATATCCTGCCTGGAAGGCAGAGATGTCCATGGTTCGATACAAAGATAGGGTGCTTCCGTCTTTGGCGCATGCCAAAGGCCAAGATATGGGAGATCCGGATAGGAAACTGTGACCTGCCGGCTTCCTTTCTGACTTTTTAATGTCACACAGTCAGACATATTCTGCAGCACGACCGCGTCATCATCAAACATACCATGGTAAAGCGGCAGGATCTTCCCATTCTGGAGAGGAAATTCTGTATTCTCTCCACTCAAAAAGCATGCATCTGTATGCCCCACTCTATCTGGACGGCATGCAGTTTTAAATTCAAGAATATAATCCTCGAAATCAAGATCATCCTCTAACGGCACTCTGAATCCCGGGTGTCCGCCAATTCCAAAATACATTGTATCCTCCGAGAGATTCTCTACACAGTACCCTATTCTGATCTCATTTTCAAAGAGAGCATATGATACCTGGAGAGAGAAATGATATGGATAAGAGGAAAAGGTTTCTTCAGTATCTCTGAGTTCCAACACGATCCGATCCTCTTGCAGCTCTTTAACCTGAAAAGGAAGTCCACTGGCAAAGCCATGTATTCCCATGGCATATTCTTTTCCATTCAGCGTATATTTCCCTTTCGTAAAACGTCCTACAAATGGAAAGAGTAATGGCGCTCTGTCCCCCCAGTTGGCTGGGTCTCCATTCCAAAGATATTCAACAGAATCTCTCTGGATAGATCTCATTTCAGCACCTTTCGCTGAAACTGTTAAGGTTATATATTCATTACTGATCTGATGCTCCATTTCTGCCTCCTGTCTACAATTAAAAATAAAACCCGCAAATACTTAAATTTACGGGTTTTTCAAGCTCCCCCTGTTGGACTCGAACCAACGACAACTCGGTTAACAGCCGAGTGCTCTACCGACTGAGCTAAGGAGGAATATTTAATTAAGGTATCATGTACCTTCAAAACCACATACAAGAAATCGCTCTATCTTCCATCTCTTCCCGAACCTTTATGGTTATGCCCTCGACCGATTAGTAACAGTCAGCTCCATGTGTTACCACACTTCCACCTCTGCCCTATCTACCTCGTCGTCTTCAAGGGGTCTTACT
>NZ_JADCKL010000022.1 GCF_014982975.1 Claveliimonas monacensis | reverse complement strand
GTGGTTGGAGCCTTTCCGTAACCATCAAGTGGTAGGAGGAATGAACCAATCCACAGTATCTCCAAACAGTATAGCATACAGACCTTGGAGAGGGTCTATAAACACTACTACTATATAATACGAGGAGTAATGGATCATGCAGAAGTTTGTATATGAATATGCCACAAAGGTTTATTTTGGAGAGGGAGCAGCAAAAGAGCACCTGGCAGCGGCTGTGTCCGCTTACGGCCCTCATGTGATGCTGGCTTACGGCGGCGGTTCCGTGAAGAAGAACGGCATCTACGATGAGGTGAAATCCATCCTGGAAGGGGCGGGCAAAGAGGTGACAGATTTTTCCGGCATCATGTCCAATCCTACCTACGCCAAAGTGCAGGAAGGAGCGCAGCTTGCAAAGAAGGAACACATTGACTTTATCCTGGCAGTGGGCGGCGGCTCTGTCATTGACTGCTGCAAGATCGTGGCAGCCCAGGCAAAGACAGACAAGGACCTCTGGGAGATGGAGATGACAGACCATCAGTTCCCTTCAGAGGTGATTCCCATGGGCGCCATTGTCACCGCTTCCGGCACAGGCGCTGAGATGAACGGCGGCGCAGTCATCACCAACGAGGAGAAGGTGATCAAGGCTGGAATGGCGGCTGCGGCTCCCAGGTTTGCTATCCTGGACCCGGCCTACACCATGTCCGTGCCCAGAATGCAGGTGATCTCCGGAGCCTTCGACACACTGAGCCACGCCATGGAGACCTATTTTGGAAATTCAGACGCAGACAATGTATCTGACGATGTGGCCCTGGCTGTCATGAGAAATACAGTGGTAAACATGAAGCGGCTGATGGGAAATATAGACGATATCCAGGCAAGGGGCAATCTCATGTGGGACTCCGCCATGGCGGAAAACGGCATTCTGAAGGTGGGAAGAGTAACGGATTTCCAGTGCCACCAGATGGAGCACCAGCTTGGAGCCTACACAGACTGTAATCACGGACAGGGACTGGCAGTGATCCACCCGGCTTACTACCGCCATATCGCAAAAGATGCGGAGGAGAAATTTGCCAGGCTCGGCCAGGAAGTCTTTGGCGTGGACACAGCGGAAAAAGCCGTTGAGGCGATGGCAGACTTTATCAGAGAGTGCGGCCTTCCGACAAAGATGAGTGAACTGCGGTCGAAAACAGAGATCACGCCGGAGCTTTTAAGAAATGTGGCGGATAGCTGCAATATTATCAAAAGCAATCCAAGAGAGCTGAGCCACGATGAGATCTACGATATTCTGATGGAGTGCATGTAAAGAAAAAGATAAGGATCGGAAGATTGGCAAAGATACACAGGCCGTATCTTTGCCAATTTACTTAAAGAGGTGAAAGAATATATGAAGACATGGCTGATCACAGGCTGCGGGAAATCCGGGACTGGATGGAAGTGAGCCGGAGCGCAGACTACAGATGAGCGGCCGGTCAGATAAAAAAGGAGAGATGATGATGGTACAGGCAGATACAAGGATCGTGGATGTGATCCGGCAGATGCAGGAGCAGAGGAAACAGGACCGCCAGATTTTCTATGATATTTACTCTCAGCAGGAGAAACGGCAGGACCCAGAGAAAAAGGACACAGGTCTTTTCTTCTTCCGGGGAGAGAAGAAGGCGCCTTTTGCTGTGGTCTGCGCAGGAGGCGGCTTTTACTATGTGGGCTCCGTTCACGAGAGCTTTCCCCACGCCCTGGAGCTGAGCCGCCAGGGATACAATGCCTTTGCCCTGCAGTACAGGACAGGGGGAGCGGAGGTCGCCTGTGAGGATCTGGCGGCGGCCATCAGCTTTATCTTTTCACATGCACAAGAGCTGGGGGTCAGCACGGACTGCTATTCCCTCTGGGGCGGTTCCGCTGGAGCCAGAATGGCCGCGTACCTTGGCTCCTACGGTCCGGCCCGGTTCGGCGGGGATGACCTGCCAGGGCCCGGAGCCGTGATCATGCAGTACACGGGACACACGGATTACACGGAAAATGATCCCCCTACCTACGCCTGCGTGGGGGAGAACGATGGAATCGCAAACTGGCGGACCATGGAGGAGCGGATTGAAAACCTGGACGCCGCCGGGATCCGGACGGAATTTCATCACTACCCGGATCTGCAGCACGGCTTTGGACTTGGCATCGGCACCTCTGCGGAGGGCTGGATCAATGATGCTATTGCTTTCTGGCAGGCGCAGATAGATGAGAGTTAGAGGAGGAAGGGTTCCATATGAACAACTTTATATATGAAAATAAGACAAAGGTCTACTTTGGCCAGGGGTGCGTGAAGGAATTCCTCACCTGCCTTGTGAAAGACTGCGACACGGTCATGATGGCCTACGGCCAGGGGTCTGTCAAGCGAAACGGGATCTACGACGAAGTGCTGAGCATCCTTATGAAGGCGGGGAAGAACATAGTGGAATTTCCGGGCATCATGCCCAATCCCACCTACGGGAAAGTCATGGAGGGCGTCCGGCTTGCCAGAGAGGGGCAGGTACAGATGATCCTGGGTATCGGGGGCGGCTCTGTCATGGACTGTGCCAAGGCTGTGGCGCTGGCAGCAGGATGCAGGGGCGACGCCTGGGAGAACTACTGGGCGAGAAAAGGCATCATTGATTTTGACCCCATCCCCACAGGTATGATCCCCACCACGGCGGGGACAGGAAGCGAGTGCAACGGGGCGACTGTCATTACCCACGAAAAGCGGAAGATAAAGACAGGGTACGACTACCCGAAGTGCAGCCCCAGGTTTGCCCTCATGGATCCCGTCTACACCTACAGCGTACCGAAGGAACAGATGGTGGCGGGGGTATTTGACAGCCTCTCCCATATCATGGAGACCTATTTCAGCGAGCCGGACGAGCAGAATGTGTCTGATGAGCTGGCCGAGGCGCTGATGCGCAATATCATAAGGAATATGCGCATGGCGGTGGAAAATCCCCGGGATTACACAGCCAGAAGCAACCTTCTGTGGGACTCCACCCTGTCCGAGAACCGGCTTATCAAACTGGGGAAAAAGTGCGATTTCGCCTGTCACCTCATGGAGCACCAGCTTGGAGCCTACACGGACTGTGGACACGGCCA
Organism: Claveliimonas monacensis; assembly: GCF_014982975.1. Taxonomy (GTDB): domain Bacteria; phylum Bacillota; class Clostridia; order Lachnospirales; family Lachnospiraceae; genus Claveliimonas; species Claveliimonas monacensis. The sequence continues at coordinate 7,068 of NZ_JADCKL010000022.1, read as the reverse complement.
GGGGATGGCGGTGCTGCACCCGTCCTACTACCGCCATATATACAGGGACGGGCTTTCCCACCACTCTGCGGCAGCTTGGGATCAAGGATCAGAAGCAGCTTAAGAGCATTGCGGACTCCTGCCGTTTTTCACCGGGAGGCTACCGGAAAATACTGCCGGGGGAGATACTGGAGATTTTTAAAGAGTGTTTTTAAGAAAGGGAATACTATTTTTCTGCATATCAAAAGGTGCCACTCATATAATAGTGGCACCTTCGATTTAAATTGAATAGCAAGCTGGGCGGCGTATCCAGCATCTCAGGTACTCTTGCGAGTGTGTCGGGAGCCTTTCCGACCTTTGCAATTCAATTTATTGTATGCTTATTATAGATAAAATATGTTTATTTGTCAAATTTGATTAACCGCCCATTTTTTAGACCATGCTGAAGTTTTCCGTCAGTGATGGTGTGCAGTGTGGCTACATAGAGGTAATTTTTTTTGATATCCAGTTTAATTCCTATCTGGATATTTTCATTGAGCACTTTTACCAGTTCAAAGCTTTTAACATTTTCGTTTGGATTAACCCCAATATAGTCCGGAGAAGCTATGATATCGGGGATCATCGGCAAATATGGCAGACATTCGGGATGCCGCTTTTCGATATGCTTTTTTAGGCCGGAAGACTGATAAATAAAGTCCTGTGTAAATGAAAAAGGAAGATATTCGTTGAATTTCAGATTAAAAGAATGTATGGGAAATATACGATCTGTCACTATGCACCTTCTTTCCTGTCGGCTATAGTCACATAATGTTCTGGTTCAATCAGTTTATCATATAAAAGGATGCTGGTCCAGCATTTTATTTTCATCCTACATACCTGGACAGAACAAAAAATTTAAGAATTCTTAAATAATTTGCCAACATTATTTAAAAAAAATTCCAGTATAGTATAGTCATCATACAAAAGGCGGCAGGGCCGGGAGCAGATAAGACCCCGGACAGGGGCAGGGGGAGGAAAAGAAGATGACTATGCAAAATTTTGTCATGAAGAAAAAAGAGGCACAGGATTACCTTATTTCAGAGAAAAACGCCACAGTGGAGATCCGGGACGGGTTCAACCCAAACCTGGTGGTACAGCGCTATGTGGAGAGCGGAAAAATCATCATCTACATCCCGGAAGGATGGCAGAAAAAGATCACAGTGGAAGTAAGCAGTGGAACGGTCTGCTGCCACCAGAAGGAGCCCTGCCCGGGCCTTAAGATTTCTGTGAAAAAGGGAGCAGTCCTTGGCGGCGAAGCTGCCAGGTGACAGGTTTTTACATTTTCCGTAATTTGTCTATACAGATTTTTTATATTGGGTATGGCGGGACGGTGCCGGGTCTGGTATAAAAGAAAATGTACAGAAACGCGGAAAATGGGAGGTTATAGTTTGAATATCTTAGTCACTCTTGATCAGAATTATTTTCCTCAGCTCCAGGTCATGCTCACATCCTTGAAGATGAACAATCCGGGCGAGCAATTTTCCCTGTATCTGCTCCACAATCACCTGCCGGAGCCGATGCTGGAGGCAGTGGACAAATGGTGCGGGCAGGCGGGATACGGCTTTTTCCCGGTACAGATGGATGAGGAGCTGTTCCGGAGCGCCCCGGCCAGCAGCAGATACCCGGTGGAGATGTACTATCGTCTGCTGGCAGCCTGGATGCTGCCGGAGGACCTGGACCGGATGATCTACCTGGACCCGGATACACTGGTCATCAACCCCTTGCGTCCTCTCTGGGAGACGAACATGACAGGCTGGCTCTTCGGGGCGGCGGCCCACACAGGAAAAACAGAATTTGCAAACGATATGAACAGGCTCCGGCTGCGAGTGGAGCACGACTATTATAATTCTGGTGTGCTGCTGATGGATCTGAAGCTGGGACGGCAGGAGATCCTCCCGGAGAAAATCTTTCAGCATGTGGAGGAGCACCGCATGGAGCTGGTTCTCCCGGACCAGGACCTCTTAAACGCACTCTACGGGGAGCGGATCTTTCCTCTGGACGATGCCCTCTGGAACTACGACGCCCGGAATTACAACAACTATCTGATGCGCAGCTCTGGAAAATGTAATGTAAAATGGGTGATGGAAAACACCGGCATCCTGCACTTCTGCGGCAAGGCAAAACCGTGGAAGCCGGGCTATATCTATCGCTTCGGTATGCTGTACCAGCATTATATGCAGCTTGCCATGCGTGACTGGGGGCAGGAAGGGTAAGGCGGCATTTACCTTGAAGTTAATACTGCGAAACTAAACGAGTCTTCTTAGGAGGACTCGTTTTTTCTATAATAAAACCGTAAAACCAGTTCAGATGGAAAAGGAAAGGACAGTGAAAATATGAAAAAGCAAATCGTGACCATACTGATGACCTCAGCCTTAGCCCTTGGGATCACTGCCTGCGGAGCCGGCACAGCGGAAGACCAGGCATCCGGGGATCAGACTTCTTCTGACCAGACGCAGGAGACATCCGATGACCAGGCAGACGCCGGGGAGGATGAGACTGACACCGGGGCGGCCACAGGCTCCTCCAACATTCTTATTGCCTACTTCTCCGTGCCGGAAGATGTGGACACAGAGGGCATTGACGCGGACGCAGGAGCCAGCATTGTGGTAGATGACGGCCAGGTCAAGGGCATTGCCGGTTATGGTAGACAATGAATCGGTCTGGCTCAATAGAAATCAGATGTCGGCATTGTTTGAGCGGGATGTAAAAACGATTGGCAAACACACTAATAATGCGCTGAAAGAGGAACTAGCTGAACAAAATTCAGTTGTCGCAAAATTTGCGACAACTGCTGCGGATAATAAGAAATATATGGTAGAACACTATAATCTGGACGTAATTATATCCGTCGGTTATCGTGTGAAATCCAAACGGGGCGTGGAATTCCGGCGCTGGGCCAACTCCGTATTAAAAGAGTACATAATCAAAGGTTATGCTGTAAATCATAACCGCATGAATCAGTTAAATGAGGTAATACAGGTTATGAAAAGAGTAGAGAGCAGCCTTGACTCAAAACAGGTGCTGACTGTGGTGGAACGATACAGCCATGCGCTGGAACTGTTGGATGCTTACGATCATCAGAATATGACCCGGCCCAAAGGCAGTGAAGCCATCTATGTTCTGACCTATGAGGAATGCAGAAAAGTGATTGACAGTATGAAATTCGGGGAGAGCAGCTCTTTGTTTGGCAACGAAAAAGATGACTCCTTTAAAGGAAGTATCGGGGCGGTCTATCAGAGCTTTGGAGGGGAAGATCTTTATCCGACACTGGAAGAGAAAGCGGCTAATCTGCTGTATTTTGTCACAAAGAATCACAGTTTTTCCGATGGAAATAAACGGATAGCGGCCACCATATTCCTGTGTTTTCTGGATAAAAACGGTGTGCTGTTTCAAAACGGCGGAAAGCTGATCGATGATCATACCCTGGTAGCGCTTACGATCATGATCGCAGAATCGAACCCGGAAGAAAAGGAAATGATGATCAGCGTGATCATGAACTGCCTGCAATAAGATGAAAATAGACACTTCCTCCGAACTGGCTGTTGTTTATGTGACATCTGATATATTATAATGCTCATATCAGTATACTTATTTTCAGACGCTGAAAAAAACGCAAATGAAGAGGCAGAGCAGGCTGGCTTTGCGGAAATGGAGGAAGAAACGGCATGAAGCTGGAGTGGAAGACATGTTTGAAGATTGTAGTCAGTATATTTCTTTTGTATCTGGGTATACGGTACTGGCCGGATGCGGCCCATGTTCTGGCGACAGCCGTGAGCGCCGCCTCGCCGCTGATCGTGGGATGCGGTATTGCCTATTTTGTCAACATTCTTATGCGTTTTTATGAAAGATACTATTTTCCAGGCGCAAAGACCGGACTGGCAGCAAAGAGCCGCAGACCGGTCTGCATGATCGCCGCGTTCCTTACCCTGCTGCTGATCGTGATCCTTCTGATCAACCGGATCGTGCCCGAGCTGATCTCCTGCATCGGAGTCATTATTTCCGGATTGACCAAGGCCATTGATGCCCTGGTTGACATGCTGGCACGCAATCACATCCTCCAGGAGGACATTGCGGAAGCTCTGAACAGTATTGACTGGCGGTCCAAGGTGGGGCAGCTTCTGGATATTCTGACAAACGGCGCCGGCACGGTTGTCAATGCCTTGATCAGCGCGGCCACCTCTGTCTTTTCACAGATCGTCACCACGCTGATCGGTTTTGTCTTTGCCATTTATCTGCTGCTCGGCAAAGACAGACTGGCAGGACAGTGCAGGCGGCTGATGAACCGGTATCTGCCGTCATCCTGGAACCGGAATGTGCTGCATGTGCTGGAGGTGTTAAATGACAGTTTCAGCCGCTACATTGTAGGACAGTGTGTGGAAGCCGTCATTCTCGGGACGCTCTGTACCCTGGGAATGCTGGTTCTGCGCCTGCCCTATGCCACCATGGTGGGGACGCTGATCGCCTTTACCGCGCTGATCCCGGTGGCGGGAGCCTATATCGGGGGAGCTGTGGGCGCTCTGATGGTTTTCTCCGTGTCCCCTGTCAAAGCGCTGATCTTTCTTATATTCCTTGTCATCCTGCAGCAGGTGGAAGGTAATCTGATCTATCCCAGAGTGGTGGGATCTTCCCTGGGATTGCCGGCCATATGGGTGCTGGCGGCTGTCACAGTGGGCGGCGGCATTATGGGAATTGCCGGCATGCTGCTGGGAGTTCCTGTTGCGGCAGCTCTTTACCGCCTGCTGAAAGAGGATGTGAATAAGCCGCAGTCTTCCGATGCTGATAAAAAAGAAGTGGAAGCAGAGCTTCCCCAGGAGGATCTATAAAAATCTTCGAATGGGCATGGTAAGCACCCTCAGAACACTGTAAAAGATGTCTTTCTGTCTCCTTGCGGATGAGCGCATTCAGCTGGGGAGAGTCTGCCCTTGACTGCGAGCGAAAGAAGAGTATAATAATTACACGAAAATAGTTTACAATTAAACGGTTTACCAAGAAACCGTTAAGGGTAATGTGACAGTGAAAAGGAGAGGACGCTTATGAGACAGACTGAGAAAGAACAGAAAGACAGTGAAAAGGGAAAACAGGAGGATAAGGAATTCCTGAGGACAGAGCCTCTGGGAAAACTGCTTCTGAAACTTGCCCTTCCCACAGTGGCGGCGCAGCTTATCAATATGCTTTACAATATTGTTGACAGGATTTACATCGGACATATTCCGGGGATCGGTGCCACGGCGCTCACCGGCGTGGGTGTATGTATGCCTCTGATCATGATCGTGTCTGCTTTTGCGGCTCTGGTAGGATACGGAGGCGCGCCCCGGACCTCTATCTTCATGGGGAAGAAGGATAAGGAGTCGGCAGAAAAGACGCTGGGGAACTGTTTTACCCTGCAGATTGCCATTTCTGTTGTCCTGACGGTGGTGCTGCTGATCTGGAACAGAGATTTCCTTATGGCCTTCGGAGCCAGCGAGAACACCATTACATATGCCACCAGGTACATGAATATCTACGCCCTTGGAACGATCTTTGTGGAAATCACCCTGGGGATGAACGCCTTTATCACGGCCCAGGGATTTGCCAAGACGGGCATGCTCTCTGTGCTGATCGGTGCGGTTACCAATATTATCCTGGATCCCATCTTTATCTTTGGATTTGACATGGACGTACGGGGCGCGGCACTGGCGACCATCATATCCCAGGCGCTCTCCTGCATCTGGGTGGTCAGCTTCCTTTGCGGCAAGAAGACGTTTCTTAGAATAAAGAGAAAAAATCTGGGACTGACGCCCAAGATCATCGGACCCTGTCTGGCTCTGGGAGTTGCCACATTTATCATGCAGGCCAGCGAGAGCATCATCTCTGTGTGCTTTAACAGCTCCCTGCAGAAATACGGCGGGGATATCGCTGTGGGAGCCATGACGATCCTTACAAGCGTCATGCAGTTTGCCATGCTCCCTCTCCAGGGCCTGGGGCAGGGGGCGCAGCCCATTATCAGCTACAATTACGGGGCAGGGGATGCAGGCAGAGTGCGGGCGGCGTTTAAACTCCTTCTGAAGGTCAGCTTTGGATATGCAACGATCCTGTGGGCGCTGGTTATGCTGTTCCCGGGAGCATTTGCCGTCATGTTTACATCGGATCCAGGGCTTGTGGAATACACGAAGACAGCCCTTCGTGTCTACATGGCCGCCATGTTCCTGATGGGCATCCAGATGGCCTGCCAGATGACGTTCAATGCGCTGGGCAAGGCGGTGGAGTCCATTGTAGTTGCCGTCATGAGGAAATTTGTTCTTCTTATCCCGCTTATTTACCTTGTGCCGCAGATTATGAAAGGAAACGAGACGATGGGCGTCTATCTGGCCGAACCTATCGCCGATACCATTGCAGTGACATTTACAGCCATCCTGTTTGCGGTACAGTTTAAGAAGACTATAAAGGGTATCGCGAAAGCATAGGACGAGGATGTATCTATGATAAAAAAAGAAGTGCGAAAACTGTATTTATAAGAGCGAAGATAAGGAATGCAGCCGGCTTGTAAAAGCAGGATATAAAAATGCAAGTATGCGTTAAGGTTATACTATTCTGTCAAATTGGCATTGTACTTTTAGCGGAAAACCTCCTACAATATTACCTGTAAAGAGAATGTATTTTCCATACAGGTAATAGAACAGGAGGTTTTTTGTTATGAGAAAAGATTTTGGAGCCAAACCTTTCTTGTTTCCTCAGCCGGTCATGATCATCGGCACATACGATGAGGAGGGGAAAGCCAATCAACAAGGCATTCACTGTCAGCATGGGCGACGTGGAACATATGACAGCCTGCGATTACGTGGGGCTTGTGTCTGGCAACAAGGAAGAAAACAAGATGGAGAAGGCCGGATTTACCACAACAGAAAGCGCCTTCGTCCATGTGTCTTATCTCAGAACTGGAATAAGACACATTATCCCAGAAGTATTATTATTCCAGAAGAAATGCAGATCTCAGCTTAAAACCTGATGGTACATGTCGTTTTCTCGAATAACAATAGCGTATAATTAACCTCACAGATTATTATAAGGAGG
>NZ_JADCKL010000021.1 GCF_014982975.1 Claveliimonas monacensis | reverse complement strand
GACGTCAACAGAAAGCAGATACTTTGATCTGCCACGGCGTTTTTTGTTCCTGAAATAGATCTCTTTGATATTCAGCTGTTCACCACAGTATGAATACTTGATGCGGCTGCTTTTCTTGATCATAGCAATCACATCCATCCCCTTTGAATGGATGGCTGTGATCTGTGCCGGGTTGGAAAACCAGGAATCAAAAAGGACATAATCAGCCTTTAGTCCTGCACTGAGAGCAGTATCCAACAAGGTTATCATTGCTTCAGGTGCTTTTGTCTGGGCAAGCTTGCGCCTTTTTCCTGCAATGGTTCTGTTATCAAAGTTCTTTACCGGACCGATAATATTTGCTTCTTTTGCAGATGCTAACAGACAGCTGTTTACCGGGATCAGTGTGTTTCCGTCACTCCAGCTTAATGTAAGCATCCGAAACCCTTTTTTGAAATGCATATCGGTGTGGTCGAATACTTTTGATCCCAGTTCTGTTTTCTTGCAGCTGGTTCGACTAAAAAGGCTGTCATCAACAATGAACACATTTTTCCTGCTATCGTCCGTTAGATCTTTGAGATCATTATTGACGATATCTGCAGCCAGAAGAGAAGTAAAACGGAGCCAGTTCGTTGCTGCATATACATGCTTCTTCCGACAAAAATGTTGCTGAGCTTGTAGCGGAGCAGAGAAACAGGTGAAACACCTTTTTCTTTCATCCCATTGCATTTGGCGAGAAGCTTGCCGACATGATGCCGGGAAAAAAATCTCTGAACACAATCAATTAACTCGTTCTCATCGCAATAGTTTTGTGGTATACTGGACATGGCATAAATCTCCTTTGTATAGATGGTTTTTCGTCAATTCCATTATACCAAACGGGACAGGTTTATGCCTTTTTTATTGGCTGAAATATTGAATTTTCAAGGTTCAACACACCGTATTGGTGTGGGAAGTTTTAGTTATTAAATATTAAAGGAGTAATTGAGCACAATATAATTACTTCTTTAATATTTTTTATAGTAGCAAATAATAATTCTAAAGGATACACTAAGAATATTCTAAAAGGGTTAGTGATGATGAGAAGTATATCTTTTAAACGAATTTATCAGAAATGTTAAGAGAATATAGACAGCTAAAAAAACGGTTCAAAAAACAAAAAAAGACTTGACAAAATTTTACGGGGGGGGGTACAATGTCTTCGAATAAAAAAGATCTACGAATGAATTTTGTCAAGAGTATTTTTGAGTGTCTACATCTTTGGATGTGGGCACTCATTATGTAAAAAAAGATAATACCTATTAGGTGGGTATTTGATTAAAGGTTTGTTTTGTACCGTAAGAAGGCAGCATTCGTAGATATGAATGCTGCCTTCTTACGGTAACAGATTTATATGGAGGGAGAACATGCAACTTAATGTAACAACAGATTATGCAATCAGGACTGTTCTCTATTTGGGACAGTGTAAAAAACTTGCATCAGCTACAGAAATATCCAATGAAATGAAAATTCCAAGAGGCTATCTGGAAAAAGTACTTTCAAAGCTGAAAAAAGCAAAATATATTTCTTCAGATTTGGGCGTCCGAGGTGGATATCGCCTTAACATGACTTTAGAGGAGATTACTTTGGGAGACGTAATACGTCTTATGGAAAATACTACAAAGATCAATAGATGTTTGGAAGAAGATATGTTCTGCAATCGAAAAGCGGTAGATTACTGTGCAGTACGCAGATATTATGAAAAGGTTCAAAAGAAGTTAGAAAATCATTTTTTTACTATTTCACTAAAAGAAATCTTAGAATTAGAGGGAGATAGACGTTGTGAAGGATAAGAAAAGAAAACATTTATGTGTGCCGAAGTTCTGGAAAAGAGGAACTGCATGGCTATTAGTATTTTCTATGTTATTTCAAGTGTTACCTGTTTCGGCGCAGGAATTGGAGACTGGACCACCGAATGTTATTTCTGTCGATGGTTCGACTGAAAAAGAAGCGGATGGAGAGCTGGGAGAAACTCAAGAGAATGTCTTGCAGGAACAAACCGAGACGATTCCGGAAGAAGAAAAAGTGGAAGAGGGAACGTCTTCCCCAGAACAGATGGTAGAACCGGAAAATGTGGCAGAACTTTATGAAAATGGAATAATCAAAATTTATAATTTCCATCAGCTTCAGGCTATTGGTACAGGCAATCCAGTAAGAACTTCTGATAGAGAAGAAGAAACGTTTGGAACCGGGACAGAAGTTGTAAACGAGGGAAAGATAATCACATATACTTCTGATGCGACCTATATGCTGATGAATGAAATTCCGTTGCCTTCAGGGGAAATGTGGACGCTGCCGGATGAATTTACCGGGACTTTTTCCGGAACACCTTCGGAGGATGCAGCCCTATATAATAAGGAAAGCGATACGGTTTATGTTTACAATAACTATCAGCTTCGGCTGATTGCTTCTGCTAATTCCGCAGAAGAACCAATCATGTCAAACGATATGATCCCTGAAAAAGTGGGCATGGGACAGCTTTTGTATAAAGACGGTACACCGGCAGGCGAAAGTCCGGAGGAAGCACAGGAATACCTGACCTACAGCAAGGAACATAACTATGTGTTAAGTCCTGACTTTACAGAACAGATGCCGGAACTTTTATCCGAGCAGTATGTGCAGACAAGCGCAGATGAGGTGCAAAAGGGCGGACGAGATTATATCGGTCAGGGTTATACGACCATTGAGGGAGAAAAATACATCCTCATAGGAAACGAGCAACAGCTGCGGGCAATTGGAACTGATAAGAGTGTGACACCGATGTTGTTCTTAAAAACAGAAGCAAAACTTGTTGTTATTCCGCTTGGTCACAAAATCGTTCCCTATTATCCGGGCGATGCAGACTTTAATATGGACAACTTCTTAGATACGGGTATCAGTTATCAGAAAGATGATATTGAGGAGGGGAGTGAAAATTTCCAGTATAAAAAGCAAAGTGATGAAACAAAGAAGAAAGAGCTTATGAACATCGACTGGGGTTCAGGTACACTGCTTGACGAAGTTGTTGGTATTGTTGGTGGACTTCTTGGAGATATTCTTGGTGAACTTTTTGGCTCTCAGGAATTGGTAGGTCTGAAAGTAGACGGAAGCACACCTTCCATCGGTGCAGATGACGGAGGATTGTTTAGCGGGGCAGAATACACATCTTTTTCCGATTTGGAAAGGGAGTATAAGGATTTAAAATATTCTTCAGATGCTAATTATATTATTTTCCGAGATATTGATTTATCCCAAGGCGACTATTCTAATGGTGCAGACGATAATTGGGATCCAATCCATTTTTCAGGAAAGATGGAAGGCCGGCTGAATATGCATCCGAATGTGTCACCGACAATTAAAAATGTTCATGTGGAACAGACAGGCAAGCTGAATATGGAAACCACAAGCGGTATTGGTTTCTTCGGAACAATTTCCAATAAGCTGGATGAGGGTAAGCTTGGCTCTGCGGGAACGGCAGTGGTAAAAAATATTCACTTGGAACAGGTGAGTGTAAATAACGAGTCTGTAGAAGTAGAGGAAAACGTAGATTCTCTAATCGAAGGAGTTCTTGGACTATTGGGTGGACTTCTAGGCGGGCTGATAGATGGATTAGGGAAGCTTCTTCCGATTATTGGTGATTTGACATTAGGTAAGGTCATCAAAGACCTTCTGACGCTGAAGCAGAACAGTCCGGATCTCTTCGCTACAGGCAGCTTTGCCGGCAGAATTGTGGGTGACGTCCATGTGGAGAACTGTACGGTAGATGAAGCGTCCGTTACCAGTGCAAAAGGAATCTCCGGTGGCTTTGTCGGATTTACAGAAGGCGTGGAAACTTATGACGGTTTATCCGGTTTATCGGAAAAAGTTGTAAAAGTATTGTCTACCCTTTTAAATATCGTGCCGGGTGTCGGACTGGGTGACTTGATTACTATTTTATTAGAAAATGACGTTCCGTTGGGAAACCTGATTCCGACGGGATACCATAACCCAGTGATTGCAGACTGCAGTGTGACGCTTGAGAATGGATCGATTGGTAATGATACGCAGGATTATAACGGCGGTTTCGTTGGAATCCAGACGGGAACAAAGATTTCTGATGCTTCTGTTTCAGGACTTACATCCGTACAGGCGAAAAACGGCGCCGGAGGCTTTGCAGGCTTAGAGCGTGACGCTATTATTAAAGGTCTTTTAAACGAAGCAGGTATTACATTATATGAGATTGATGCAAAATCAAGACAGGTCAATTGTACGGTAACGAGCCAGAGCCTTGCCATTGAAGCGGCGGAGTCTTATGCCGGCGGTTTCAACGGAGCTATGGCAAATAGTATCAGCAGCAATTCATCCGTCAACGGTCTTTCCAGTGTTAAGGCAGGGAAGAAATATGCCGGCGGTTTTGCCGGAAGGGCGACGATTGGATTCGGTACCACTCTTGGCGGAGAGGATGAGAAGAAGCCGACTTTGGTAGATTCGGTGTCTAAGCTGTTAGAAGAGGTGCTGGCATCCGGAAGTGAGGATAAGAAAAACCAGCTTTTAACCTTGGCAGGTGTGATGCCGTCAAAGATATACGGATGCAGCGTACAGGGAGAAAGCCTTGTGGTCGAGAGCGCCGGAGATTATGCCGGAGGTATGATTGGTCAGGGCGATGGTGTGAAAATCACTGCTGACGAGCAAGAAGGAATTGCTTTTGGTGGAAAAATCACCGGGCTACGTGAGGTGAAAGCCAAGAAATATGCCGGAGGTATTGCCGGAAGCGTTGTGACAGCAGATGCTATCGGTGTGTTGAATAACACGCTTGGAGTCGGTCAGTTTATCCCATTTGAGCTGTCACAGGTTACTGCAGAAGGAACGGACTGGAAGGTGACGGCGACAGAGAAATACGCTGCCGGAGCGAGCGGTCTGATGATTGGCGGAACAGCCGATGCGGTGAAGATAAATGGCATTCAGAGCATTCAGGCAGGCAACTATACCGGCGGTTTTGCCGGAAGAACAGGAGCGTCAAGTCTTGCGTCAGCAGGTGGCCTGGATGTACTCGGACTTGTAAAACTCAATAACGTTTTATCACTGGCAGATGGTATACAGGTAACGATTACCAATAGTGAAACAGTTGGCGCTTACGGCGGATTGACGGTTCTTTCCGACGGAAGAGCAGTACAGACAGATGGTGAAGATTTCACAGCCGGCGGCTTTATCGGAGAATCGGTTGCTTCCGTTGTTGAGGCATCCCATGTGAAAAATGTAAAATCTGTTGTCGCAAAGCACAGCGATACAAAAGGCAGTTATGCCGGCGGCTTTATCGGCCGTTCTCATACCGGCGGACTGGCAGGGCTTGCGCAGGAGGATGAAGATGGCAAGCTGAAGCTTCCGGGTATTGTAAAGGTTGAATCCTTACTGAATTTAGTGCCGTACCTGCTTCCGAAATATACAGATACAACGGTAACATTTCTATCAAATGAAGATAAACCGCAAGTAGAGGGAACACTTGCCGGAGGTTATGCCGGAGCAATGCAAAGCGGTAAGGTGGATAATCACACAAGCGCAGAGGCTTACGTCGTCTTCGGATTGGAAAATATCAAGGGTGAATCCCATGCCGGCGGCTTTGCCGGAAAAGTCGATGCAGGGGCAACCGCTTCTTCAGGCGGTTTAAATCTGCTTGATGGAATTTTGAATCTTGATATTGGTCAGCTGATCAATGTATTGCAAGTTTATATCCCAGTGATCCAATCGGCGGGCGTAAAGTCGGCAGAGAAGGGATTTACTGTGGAAGCGACAGACACAGACAGCTACGCCGGAGGATACTTAGGATACGGCGGCGGTGTACAGATCAAAGATTCTGATGTGACATCCTTAAAGCATACGAAGATAACGCCTCCAAGTGACAGTTTGGAATCTGCAAATGGTGAGAACTATTTCACAAAAGATTCCCAGTATGCGGTCAAAGGCGGGAAATATGCAGGCGGTTATGCGGGCTGTGTAGATATCGATTCTGCTGCGGCAGTCGGAGGCGGCTTAAAGCTGCTCGGCAATATTCAGCTGACGAATCTTTTGGAGGCTTTGGACGTGGTTGCTTCTACGATTGAAAACTCCGATGTCAACGGATTTGTCGGTGGTTATTCGGTACTGGCAAATGGAAGCGATGAGAATAATCAGAACCTGGGAAAAGCCGGAGGCTTTATCGGAGAAATGTCCGGTACGATCATTAAAAACAGTGATGCGAATTCATTTGCCTACGTTATCGGACGTGAGGCAGCCGGAGGCTATGCCGGTATTATGGAACCGGGAAATGTTGCTTCTGTATTAGAAAACAGCAGCATTTTAGGCGGAGTTTTAAATATAACAGATAGTCTTGCAAGTCTTGTACAGTCCTTTATCCCGATTATTGAGGACAGTCAGACAACAAGCGTGCCTTGCGGCGGCGCGGTTCGTGCAGAAGGACTTACCGATACCCAGTGTGTGAGGGGTCTTGCAGGCGGTTATGTGGGCTACAACCACGGCGGAAGAATCTTAGGCAATGCGGCGGCCGAAGGCGGCAAGGAATGTGCCGCTGTCCGTATCCGTTCAGTCTATGGCGGCGAATTTGCCGGAGGCTTTACAGGATTGATGGAAACAGCGGATCTGGCAGGAACAGGAAACTTAGAGCTTTTGTTTGGTCTGCTGAATACAAGCAACGTGTTAAGTCTTCTCGGGGCTGTCTATCCGACGGAAACGAATACAGCCGTTTACGGACCGCTTAGAAAAGTGGATATGGCCACATGGAACAAGTGGGCAGAGGCTGTCGGCAGCGACGGTGTTTACGGTGACCAGTTCCCGAACAAACCGGTTGACACAGAAGAACAGTTACAGGAATTAATTAAAAAATATGCCTATGGCTACAATGTCAAGGCAGGCAGAACAGCTGTCGGCACACAGGATATGGAGGCAGGCGTTGCCGGAGGCTACGTCGGACGCATGAAAGCAGGAGTTGTTACAAATGCCCATGCGTGGGATGCGAAAAATGTCATTGCTTACACTAGCGCCGGAGGTTTTGCTGGAGAAATGAAAACTGGCGGCGTTGCAGAAGTCGGAACAGTTTCCTTAATTGGCCTGGATATTACAGGCTCTATCAGCGCTGTACAGACGTTTGTTCCGGTCATAAGGAATTCGGATGTGACAGGTTTCCAATCGGGAATGACAGTAAAAGCCACAGGAATTCCAGTAAAGGATTCCACCTTGAAGATAGAAAAGGTTGGTTATGCCGGAGGATATGTCGGCCATATGCTTGGCGGACAGATCTGGGGCAACTGGTCTGAGATAAATACTTACAGTGCAACAGATGCCGCACCGAATCCAAATAACAAACGGTGCTTTGTGGCAAATTTAAGAAAAGTGGAAGGTACGAAAGCAATCGGAGGCTTTGCTGGTCAGATTGACCCAGCAAGTGCGGCAGCTTTGGATACAGCCGGAAGCGGAGGGCTCCTTGGCGGACTGCTTCAGAAGCTGATTAAAGCACCAGGTGATTTATTGTCCTTGCTCAATACAACCATATCGACTGTGCGGGGGGCAGATGTATCCGCATGGGATGACTGGGGCATCATTGTGAACGGTGCTTATACAAACGGCACGGGCAACACAGCCTACGCAAAAGCGGCGGGAGGTTTTGCCGGGGAAGTGAACGGCGCAGTCATTGGAGAAAAGGACGTAGCAGACAATGGCGTTCATGTATCGAATGTCAGAAGTGTGACAGGCGGCGAGTATGCGGGAGGATTTGTCGGTCTTGCAGATGTATCGGCAGTATTGCAGGTAAGTGAGGAGGGCAATACAAGTATCCTGTCAGCGCTTTTAACCCTTGGAGGCACGAGCGTGCTGGATGCTTTCAGAACGTATATTTATAGCTCCGATGTGTCAGGTGCAGCTGAGGCAGGACTGGAAGTACAGGCAAGAGACAGCAAGAAGACAGAATATGTCAATGATCCTGTTTATTCAGGCTCGGCCGGAGGATTCGGAGGTGCATTGCTTAACGGCTCTGTCAAAGATTCCAAAGTGACGAAGCTTCGTAGGGTCAACGGTATGAACTATACCGGAGGATTTATCGGACATCTCGGAAAGAGTGGTACGGTAGATCTGGATAACTTAGGCGCGCTGGGCGACTTATTAAGCGCAGGCGCGGGTGTAATGGATGTCTTCGGTTCCCATGTAGATCGATGTAGTGTCGAAGGTGTCACAGAAGGATTTACCGTTCATAGCGATAATACGATAGATGCCAAGGATAAATCGGAAATTGCAGGCGGCTTTACCGGTTTTGCAGATTTGGGCAGACTGTCAGGCAATACAGTCACCGGATTAAAACAGGTGACAAGCGGACAGATAGCCGGAGGCTTCGCAGGAAAGACAACCTTTGCCTATCTTGCAGACATTAAACTGGATTCCGAGTTGGTTAAAATACTTGTGCAAGCTGTGAATCAGATATTAAAGGCGCTTCAACTGGATAACTTAGAAAAGGGCGATGTCATTAAGATTGATCTGGGGATTATAAAAGTCGATGCCCTGTATGATGGAGAACTGGTATCCCTGAATCTTCTCGGACTTGACATCAAGGTTGGCCTGGCGAAAGATCAGAACCTTGCAACTATCCAAATCGGTGACAGCGAGATTAAAATCAACTGCTTTGAGGGCGGCACGATTGATGAAGAAAGCCTGAAAAATGAAATCACCATTTCACTCATTAAGGCGAATCGTACAAAGATTGATTCCTGTACAGTGACAGGTATTGCGGACGGCTATGACGTCTATGGCGGCGGTGCAGGAAACAATGCCAACGGAACAGGCGAATACGGCATTGCCGGAGGATTTGTGGGCTGGAACAATGAGGGCTTACTTGAGAACAACAACATGTACTTTGCAGACGTTGTCCGGGGCGCAAAGGATTTGACCGGACCGTTTACCGGGAAGTCAAGCCTCAAATCCAACTGGGAGTTCAACGATGTGGAAGGCATCGAAGGCAATGAAAATTATTACCGGATCTATCGTGACGGCGATACTGCCTATGAACAGCTGCTTGGCAAATCAGGCAAGGAACTTCAGAACAAATACGATACATCTGATGCATGGAAGAATATCTATACTATTCGTCATATGACCAAAGATAAGGTCGTGAAGTTTACGGATTTGAAGGATGCCAATATGAGCGGCATCGCAGGAAAAACTTCCGTTGATGTATATCAGGAAGATGGCGCTATGGCTGTTCTTATGAACAATACAGCAAGCAGTCCAACAGAGCCGGGCGGTGGTGAAGAAACACCGGACGTTCAGGATCCATGTAAGGATTTGATCGAGCTTCGCGTGAAGAAGGTGTGGAAAGGGGACGAGGAAAAAGACCGTCCGAGTAGTGAGGTTGTGTTCCATATAACAAGAAGTTATGAAGTGAATGGACAGACAATTACTGATGACACCTTCAATGAAAAAGTGATTTTGAAAAAAGAGGATGCACAGACATCAGATATATGGGAAAAGGTTCTTTCCGGGGCACAATTTACCGCATATCACGTGGGTGCGGATGGAGAGAAATATTACTATACCTATCAGATTAGTGAAACGAAAGTTGACGGTTATGAAACAACGATAACCTACAAGGGTGATTATCAATACAACATCACTGTAACCAATAAGAAGAACTGGTTTGACAGCCTTCTTCCTGACACGGGCGGTATGGGGACCGCATGGATCTATATGATAGGAGTTCTTCTCCTCTGTTCTGTGGCAGCATGGGAATACAGAAAGAGAAAAGTACAGAGAAGACAGGATAACTATAAATAAAAAAACAAAGGAGACAAGAAATGAAGAAACTCAAACGAATGATGGCAGTTCTGCTGGCAATGGTCATGGCGCTTGCAATGTCTGTAACAGTTTTCGCTGCCGAAGGCCAGGGAAGCCTGAAAGTCAAGGTGAATTCAAACAACACCTTAGAGGGACAGACCCTCAATGTGTATAAGCTGTTTAACCTGAGTGTAAACGGAACAAACTATGCTTATACCGTAAACGAAACCTATAAAGCCGGAATTATCGACGCTCTTAATCTGACAGAGGAGAATCCGGAACCGGACAGCGCAGCGCTTTATAACGCGATCGCAGCGCTGGAAGGGACAGCTGTTCAGGATTTTGCAGAAGACTTTACAGCATATGCGCTGACAAACGACCTGACAGAAACAGACACATCCGGAAAAATCGGAACTGCCGCAACAGACTATACCTTTGATAATCTGGACTATGGTTATTATCTTGTATACCAGACCGGAACAAAAGAACTTCAGTCTTCTCTGGTTTCTGTAGACAAAGCAGTAGGAACGGAAGTAGATCTGAAAGGGGAAGCTCCGAGTATTACAAAGGATGCGCAGAATACAGAAGGAACATCTATTGATTCTGTAGAGATCGGACAGATCGTGAAGTATGTGATCACAGGTACGATTCCGGATACTACAGGATATGAGCAGTATCAGTATATTATCCACGATACTCTGACAAACGGGCTTGATTTTGTAGATCAGAGCGGTACAGAACCGAGTGGTACAAGCTACAACGTAAGTGTTCAGATCGGAAGCAGTGCTACAACACAGCCGTCAGCAACACTTTCCGGCGGGGATAACAGAACTATGGAATTAGACCTCTCCCAGTGGATCAGAGACAACCAGGCAAGCAAAGGACAGACTTTTACTGTTACATATTATGCAAAGGTAAACAGCGATGCAGTAGTTACTACAAACAACAGCGCTTCTCTGGAATATGGCAATGATCCGGACAATACTACCACAACGACACCGGTACAGGAGAAGACACCTACTTTCCCGCTGCAAATTAAGAAGTTCGCTACTGGGGTGGAATATCTGGATGGAGCGACTTTCCGCATTTACAGAAGTGAGACGGATGCACAGCAGAATCAGAATCCGATTGCTGTAACAGGAAGCAATGGTTCCTACACCGTAAATCCGGTTCAGACAGGTGGGGGCTTAAGCTACGATATGGTTTCTTCAAATGCAGATGTGGGCACAGGATTTAACCTGAAGCTGAATGGTCTGGCTGCGGGCGATTACTGGCTTGTGGAGACAAAAGCACCGGACGGCTACAACGGTGTAACCGCTCCGATCAAAGTTACAGTGACTGTATCAGGAGATAATGATGTCAACAACTGGACAATCAGCAAAAATGACAAAGCTGAAACAGACAAAGTAATTGATATCGAAAACAGCACCGGCACAATCCTTCCGGGAACCGGTGGAATGGGTACAATCCTGTTTACTGTAATCGGTGTTGCACTGGTTATTGCTGTTGCAGGAAGCTTTGTAGTCAGCAGGAGAAGAAGAGCTGAATAAGCAGATTTAGGACGGAAAACGGGGAGCCGCCTCAGAGCGGCCTCCGTTCCCGTATAACAGCAGGGAGAATGGAATGAGGAACACAGACAGAAGAAAAAACAAAAAGAGAAGGCGTATTGGTGATCTGATACGGCTGATAGGACTTTTCATTGCACTCTCCGTACTGTTATATCCGACCATCAGCAATTATCTGTATGAAAAGAACAGCGGAAGAGTCATTACATCCTATGACGAGAAAGCTGTACAGATCAGCGAAAGCGAAAGACAGGAGATGTTGGAGCAGGCAAGACAGTACAATGAGGAGATGCTGGGAAATATAGAGTTACTAGACCCTTTTTCCCCGGTAAAAAGAGAAGTGGACAAACGGTATCAAAGCCTGCTGAATGTGGACGGGAACGGGATGATGGGATATATCCGTATTCCGAAGATCCAGGTGGAACTGCCGATTTACCACGGGACGGAAGAAAAGGTGCTTCAGAGTGGTGTCGGACATTTTGAGGGAACTTCCCTTCCGGTGGGAGGGGAAAGCACCCATACGGTTTTGACCGGACATCGGGGATTGCCGTCAAAGCTTTTGTTTACAGATATGGATGAGCTGACAGAAGGGGATATATTTTATATTAAGATTCTTGGAGAAACGCTTGCATATCAGATTGATCAGATCCTTACGGTAGAGCCGGAAAATACAAAAGCATTAACGATAGTACCGGGAAAGGATTATGCTACACTGGTAACCTGTACGCCCTATGCAGTGAACACGCACAGGTTATTAGTCAGAGGAATACGAATTCCATATGAAGAAGCGGTTCGCCAGGTACCGGATGAAAAAATTATTCCAACGATACCATTCCAAGTAAAAATTTTGTTGTTGGCGATCGGTGTTCTGATTTTAATATTTCTATGTTATCGGATATGGAGAAGAATTAAGAAACGGAAAGAAATGAGGAAAAAGAGAAGATGAAGAGAAGAGTAGGAAAGATAAGCGTTTTTTTAGGCACCTGTAGTTTGCTGTTGCTCTGCTTGATGATCCCTCAAAATGCATTGGCATCTGAAAAAACAGGTTCATTGATCGTATATTATCACGGAGTTACGCCACAGGGAAACCAAGTAATGTTATCTGGCGCAGAATTTTCTTTATATAAAGTCGGGGAAAAGGTGGAAAACAGATGGGAATTACAAGGCGATTTTGAAAAATCAGGCGTTTGTTTGGAAGATATGAGTTCTTCCGGGCAAAAAAAAGCAGCGGAACAGCTGAAAAAGTTTGTTGATAAAGAAAAATTAGAAGGAAAACGTGAAACAGCAGGACAAGATGGAAAAGCTATTTTTTATGATTTGGAAGAGAGTATGTATTTATGTTTTTCTGATGATGAAGTAGCCTATGATACAGGCAGGTTTCGCTCAGCTCCATTTTTGGTGTTTATTCCTGAAATCGATGAAAATGGAAATTGTCTTTATGATGTACGGGTAGAACCTAAGAACGAATGGGTGTCAGGGGATAAGCCGGAAGAGCCAGGAGACAAACCAGGGCAGAATACAGAGAGTACACCTTCTAAGGGAGAAAATGCAAAGACAGGAGACAATGCACCAGTAGAACTACTTGTTAAAATAATAGCTGTCAGTGTGATTATGATTGTGCTGCTAACGATTTGGAGAAACCGTAGTAAAAGAGATGAAGAACAACCAAACGAATGAAAGACAATGACTATTATTAAGAATGAGTAAGAAGAGAAGAGAGAATGTCTTGAGTTTACTAATTGCTATCAGGAGATGTTGAGACATGGCAATTCATTAGTGTGACAGCAGAAGGAAGAAAAAACAGCAAAGACAAGAGAGGTGAGAGTAATCCAGTTGAGGATTTTCTTGTTGGGAGTCGGCATGATTTTTGCATTGATTATTTTTTGTCGA
>NZ_JADCKL010000020.1 GCF_014982975.1 Claveliimonas monacensis | reverse complement strand
AGCAGGGCTTGTAAGCTGTCTTGACTATTACAATGAGCGCCATGCTTTGAAGTTATGTTGAACCGCCGTATGCCGAACGGCATGTACGGTGGTGTGAGAGGGGAGAGAAAATCTCCCCTACTCGATTAAAAGGAGGAAGACAGCGAAATGAAGATCTTAAAGGCCGCAGGCTTGAAGAAATATTATGTGACAGATACTTACCAGGTGCGCGCCCTGGACGGAGTGACCCTGGATGTGGAAGAAGGAGAGTTCCTTGCCCTGGTGGGCACGTCCGGCAGCGGCAAGACCACCCTTCTCAATCTGCTGGGAGGACTGGAGGAGCCTACCGCAGGCGGGGTGTGGATACGGGGGAACAGTCTGAAGGATATGACCCGGGAGGAGAGGACGGTTTTTCGCAGGCGGAACATAGGCTTCGTCTTCCAGCAGTACAACCTTGTTCCCATGCTGGACGTCTATGAAAATATTGTCCTTCCTCTCCGGCTGGACGGGGAGGAGGCGGACGAGGCGTTTCTGGAGGAGCTGTCGGCGGCCCTTGGGATCCGGGAACTGATGGGGCGGATGCCCGGGACCCTGTCCGGGGGACAGCAGCAGAGGGTGGCCATCGCCAGGGCCCTTGCTGTCAAACCGGCCATTTTATTAGCGGATGAGCCGACAGGAAGTCTGGACTCCGTGACAGGAATGGAAGTGATGGGACTTCTAAAGACCTGCGCCGCCCGGTTTCACCAGACTGTGATCCTTGTCACGCACCAGGAGGAAGCGGCCCAGATGGCAGACCGGATCCTGCGCATGTCTGACGGAAAGCTGGTGGAAGGCAGACGGAAAGAAGGAGAGTCTGAAAAGGAGGGGCGCCATGCGGGAGTGTAGCAGAAAAATAAAAGGGAGTGCCCGCAGGGCCATGCAGATGCTGATACGAAGAAGCGCCCGTGCGGCACGGGGCAGGAACCGGATACTCTTTTCTGCCGTATTTTTTGGTGTGGTGTCACTGGCGGTTATCTCTGGCATCTTCGCAGGCAGGATCCAGGCGGAACAGATCCGGGCCATCCGGCAGGCGGGTACAGCGGCCTCCACCTGTCTGGAAGGAGGAAATGCTTCCCAGTACGAGAGGATCCGGAAACTTTCCTACATCCATGAAGCAGGGCGGAGACGGACTGTGGGTAATGCAAAATGTCCGGATAAGGCGGGCAGCGTCTGTCAGATCTGTGCTCTGGATCTGACGGCGTGGAAAGAACTGACAGAGCCTGCATACACGGATATAGAAGGACAGTATCCTTCCGGGGCGCAGGAGATCATGCTTCCGGTGCGGGCCCTTAAGGAGCTTGGGATCAGCAGTCCGAAGCCGGAGATGGAAATATCTCTTGAGGTGGAAGTGGGACTTTTTCAGAAAGAACAGGAGACTTTCACCTTAAGCGGCTGGTACACAGACTACACAGCGGCCTCCGGGACGGCGGCCCAGGGATATATCTCTTTAGAGAAGCTGGAGGACTGGGGCGGCAGTCTGGATGAGGATGTGGACATACTGATCCTGCAAAAAGACAGCCTGAGCGGCAGGCAGGCTGAGGAACAGCTTTACCGGGATGTGGAGATGGCATCTGACTCCCAGCGGTTTACCGGGGGAAATACAGCCTCTTACAATGCCGTGCGGCGTCTGGCTGGAGGATACGGGGCGGCGCTCCTTGCAGGGGTGGTCATTCTGGCAGGCGTGTTCTTTCTCATCTGCAATGTGATGCAGATTTCCATGGCCGGTGACGTCCGGCAGATGGGACTTCTGCATATTGTAGGGATGACGGACGCCCAGCTCAAGGCGTTCTATATGGGGCAGCTTCGCAGACCGATTCTGGGAGGAGCCCTGGCCGGGGCAGGGCTTTCTCTTCTGGTGCTGCTTACATGGCTTTCCGGAATACTGGGAGAAAAATATCTGAAAGACTGGGGAGGTGCTGGGAGATGGATGTTCTTCCGGCCGGAGTTTCTGGCAGTTCCGGCTGTATTTACCATTCTGACTGCAGTCCTGGCGGCCGCGTCAGTGATCCTCAGGACTTTCCGGCTGTCAGCTCTGGAGGCTTCCGCCTACACAGGAGCAGATCCTGGCAGACAGCGGGAAAACAAAAGGAAGAGGAAACAAAAGAGCCGTTCACCCAGGCGGGAGCTTGTCTTCATGGCATGGCAAAATGTGCTGCGCCACAGAGGGCGGTTTTTCCTTACGGTCCTGTCTCTTTTTCTCGGCATGGAAGCAGCCCTCTGCTCCATAATGATGGCCCGGGGAGCGGACTATACCCATGCCATAGAAAAGAAGCCGGACTTTGTGGTGGCGGGAAGATCCGGCTACCCGGCGGAAGAAACAGAAGGGCAGCAGGGAACTGATCTGGAGAGTGACCCCTTTGTCACCGGCAAAACCACACTGATGCTGCTTTACGACAATGACTATGACGAGTTCTCTCCTGTCAGCAGCGCGGTGAAGGAGGAGATCCTGTCACTGGACGGGGTAGAGGGGAGCAGTGTGTATCTTGCAGAGGGAGGTTACCTGTCTCCTTCTTTCAGCCCCAAAGCGTTGGAGCCTTTAAATGACTCGGGTGACACGGTGGAAGAACTGGAGGAGGAGTATGGTCCTTCCGGACTTCCGGTGGAGGTGATGATCGGGGCGGACCACTGCACGGTTCAGATTTTATCCCAGGAGGAGATCCGGGAGCTGGCAGACTTTGCCGGAAAACAGGACCCTGGCCTTGACATGGAAAGTCTGGCAGACGGCACAGGGGTTCTTCTCCTTCACGACCACATACTGTCGCCGGCAAAGGAAGAGCAGGCCCGGGAGAGCGTGGGGGAGCCTGTCCGCTTTTCTGCTCTCTGGTCAAAAGAAGAAAGAGAGAAAAGGCTGGAGGCTGACCCGGAGGAACTGGAGAAGATGGGGGAGCTGCCCGGGCTTACCTCAGAAGCCTTCACTCTGTGCGGCTATATGGATACACAGGCGGAGGGATTTCCGGATTTTCCAAGGAGCTGGCACGGAGAAAGCATGCTTTATTTTGTCATCAGTGAAGAGGGTTTTGAAAAGCTGCCTACAGAAAAGAAAACATTGCTTATGGAGCTGGATGCACGGGACGGGAAGGAGGCGGACGTACAGAAAGGGATAGAGCAGATCACCGCAGCGGAGAACCGGCGAAGGGACGAGGCTGGCGAAGCAGGCCTCTTATTGATCATCGCCGATGATCTTATGGAGGAGGCCCGGAGCTATATTATGGTCAGCAACCTGGTTTTTGGGATCATCGCCGCTGTGCTGATCTTTGCCGGACTTCTGAATTACTTCAACGTCTGTGTCACAGGGATGTTGTCCCGGAAAATGGAGTTTGACATGATGGAAAAGATCGGTATGACAAGGAGACAGCAAAAGGGCCTGATCCTGGCGGAGGGAGCCATCTACCTGCTTGTGACGGCAGCTCTTCTTCTTATCGTGGGAAGCGCTGTGCTGGCCGCTGTCGGAGCATACATGGGCGGCCGGATCTCCTACTTTACCTTTTCCTGGCCGGTGTGGCAGGCAGCAGGGATGGCAGCGGCCCTGGCGGTAATCTGCCTGGGAGTGCCGGAGGTTATGTACAGGCAAGTACGTCTAAAAAATACAGAATATTCTTTTCAATAGATAAGCAGACAGTTGTGTGGTATACTAAAGACAGGCAGAGAGAAATAGACCTGTTTTGAAATCATTTGTCCGGGAGGTCTGAGGATATGGAAAAGATCAAGGATGAAAAGTTAAGAAAGATTTTACAGGAAATGGCAGAACTTCTCAAACAAGTGTATGGGGATCGGTTGAAGGCGGTAATCTTATACGGTTCCGTTGCCAGAGGTACCCAGACTGAAGATTCCGATGTAGATATTATGGTGCTGGTAAACGGAACAGATGCGCAGTTGCGGGAATATAATGAGAGACTTAGTGACGTGTCTACAGATCTGGCTCTGAAGTATATGATGGTGTTCTCCATCATTGATGTAAAATACCAAGAGTATCAGGATTGGAAGAAAGTCTCTCCGTTTTATAAGAATGTGGATGAGGAGGGAGTCGTGGTCTATGCAGCATGAGAGAGAAATCTTGTGCCGATATCGGTTGGAACGGGCAAAAGAGGATCTGCAGGCTGCACATGTGAACCATGAATCCGGGTTGTTCAAAGCGGCAATCAATCGTTCCTACTATGCAATTTTTCACAGCATTCGGGCAGTAAATATTCTGGATGGGTTTGATGCTTCGAAACACAGTTCCGTGATTGCCCATTTTAATCAGTATTATGTGCATACAGGTGAATTTGATCGTGGAACTTATAAGATTGTTGACGGAGCCTATCGGATTAGAGAGAAATGCGACTATAGTGATTTTTTCCTGGCCTCAAAAGAAGAATCCTTTGTCCAGCTGGAGCATGCAGAAACCTTTGTGAAGACTGTGGAAGCGTATGTTCTTAAAAAAGAGGAAGAAAAATAGAATATTATAACAAATCACCGGACGTGTCTGAAAGCGGATGCGTCCTTTTTCTATGCTAAAAAAAAGAATACATGGATCAATTAAAGTTTTATGACGTGTAAGAAATTCTGCACTAAATTAAGTTGACACGCCAACTAATAAGGTGTACACTGTCTGAGCGCAAAAAGTTGACGCGCCAACTATATTTAAATAAGAAGTGAGACAGATGGAAAATGAGAAGTTCCAATTTTTTCGTTATATTTCTACAATTTATAGAAACACAGTAAAATATCTGGATAGTAATTTTGATGATATAGGTCTGGGGTGCAATCAGCAGTTCTTCCTGACTTATATTAGTGAAACGCAGGGAATTACCATGTTTGATCTTGCAAAGCTCGGTAATTTTAACAAAGCCACGATTACCAAAGCGGTTAAAAAACTGATAGAGTCCGGATATGTCAAAGAAGAAAGCGATGAAAGAGATAAACGTGTAAAGCATCTTTTCGTGACGGAAAAAGCAGAAACGATTTTAGATGAAATCTATGACAGAAGAACATACTGGGAGAAGGCTATCGAAGAAAAGTGTAGTCTGGAAGAGATTGAGCGCATGCTGCGTACATTAGAAAAGATTGAAGACTGTTCTACCAGAACTTTAAGTAGAAAAGGAATGGCAGAACGGGAAAGAGAGGGGAGAAGAGAATAATGGAAACAGAAAAGAACCCGTTGGGATATGAGCCTGTAGGAAAGCGGCTGTTATCCTTCTCCGTTCCGGCGATTATTTCATGTCTGATCAATTCCGTCTATAATATTGTGGATCAGGTATTTATCGGTCAGGGGGTAGGATATCTCGGGAATGCGGCGACTACTGTAGCCTTTCCGATCGTAACGATCCTTCTGGCTTTTTCCACGCTGATTGGCGCAGGGAGCAGCGCCTACGCTGCCATTAAACTGGGGGAAAAGAAAGAAGAAGAGTCGGAAAGAACTCTTTCCAATGCATTTTTGTTTACAATCCTGGCAGGCATCGTTCTTGTGATCCTGGGCATGATGTTTATGGAACCGCTTTTAAGACTGTTTGGCGCAACAGACAGTATCATGTCATATGCTGTGGATTATACTTCGATCATTTTACTTGGAGCGCCCTTTAATATGCTTTCCATCGTTTTATCCAATATGGCAAGAACAGATGGAAGTCCCCGACTCTCCATGTATAGCATGCTGATCGGAGCAGGATTGAATACAATATTAGATCCTGTATATATTTTCGTTTTCCACTGGGGAGTTAAGGGTGCGGCAATAGCAACGATTACGTCTCAGATTATCTCTGCTGTAATCCTGACAGGATATTTTTTGAGAAAATCAAAAAAGCCGCTGCACATGCGGCTGCAGAAAGAGTATATGCGGCTTGACTGGAAGAGGATCGGCACCTTTCTGTCCCTTGGAACCGCTTCGGGTATCACACAGGCTGTTGCCTGTCTGACTCAGATCGTGATGAATAATTCACTTGTTTACTATGGAAATCAAAGTGAGATTGGCGGGGACATTGCGCTGAGCGCTATGGGGATTGTTGTCAAAATCTCTATGATTATGAATGCGATTGCTGTAGGAGTAGGGATCGGTGCCCAGCCCATTCTCGGCTACAACCGTGGAGCAGAAAAGTATGACCGGTCAAAAAGATCTATCTTCGCGCAGTTGCAATGGCTACACTGCTAGTGGGAGCCGGCTGGGTGATCTGCCAGATCCTGCCGGAACCGATCATTGCACTTTTTGGGAGTGAGAGCAGTGCCTTTACTGACTTTGCCGTAAAATGTCTGCGCATATACCTGTTGTTTATTTTCTGCTCGGGATTTCCTATTGTTTCAACCAACTATTTTCAGGCAACCGGACAGGCACTTAAAGCATCGATCCTGTCTATGCTAAGACAGCTGATCCTGCTGATCCCACTGATTCTGATCCTGCCGCTGTTCTTCGGACTGGACGGCGTGTTATACGCGGCACCGGCAGCAGATATTCTGGTAGCGGTTATCGTCCTGTTCTTTATGATACCAGAGATGAAATGGCTGGACAGGAATTGTGCCGTTGATAGATAAGCTGGCAGATGAACTGTTAAAGGTCATAAATGCAGCCGTTTACGGCCCGGGATAAAAGAGGAAAATAAAAACAGGTATACTTAATTCAGTCTGTAAGTCGTTTGAGGAGGGGAAAATGGTTCATATAGCGCTTATAGAAGACGACAAAAACATGCAGGCCATAATTAAAAACTGTATGGAAAGAGAAATCCGGGAATCTGAAAAAGTGGAAATAGATGTCTTTGGTGAAGCTGAGAATTTTCAAAAATCACTTATGGAGGGGAAAGAATATCATATTGTATTTTCTGATGTTGAGCTGGGCAGTATGAACGGGATAGCGCTTGCTAAAGTCCTTCGGGAGAAATGGCCGGAAATATATGTGATTTTTGTGACTGCATATTCCGAATATGCAGTAGAAAGCTATGAATTAGACGCATATCAATATATTTTAAAAGAACACATGGAAGAGCGGCTCCCGGTTATTTTAAGAAAAGTTTTAAATAAAATAGAACGGGAAAGAAAGAGGTTCCGGATACTTAAGCAGGAGGACGGTAAAGAGAAAGTATTTTATAAAGACATTATTTATATTATGAAAGCAAAAGCAGCAAAGTATGTCCGCTACATTACTAAAAATGGAGAATACAGGGAGCGCAATACACTGGAAACGGTGATAAGAGAGTTGAATGATGATGACTTTTTAAAAGTAGACCGGAGCTGTATAGTAAATATAAAACATATTTATAAAATCAAGGGAAATGTCATTTTTATGACTGACGGAACGCAGATACCAGTCAGTCGCGGGCATCTGACAAAGGTGAAAAGGGAGATAAATTTACGGTGGAGCAGGGAATAATGTATATATCAGGTCTTGGACTGCAGTGGCTGGTTTCTGTTTTTGAAATATGGTATGGCTTCCGGCTTGTTCTCTATCTGACGGATCTGACAGATAGTATAAAGCTGTGGGGGAATATCTTGCGGTGGGCCGGGATTATTGTATTTGGAAGTCTGCTTGCATTCAACAGAACAATTGCCTTTTTTTCTTTCGGCATGTTTGTGCTGCAAATTATATTCTCTATACTCTGTATGCTGTGTATAGTCAGAAGAAAGCCGGCTTTTATTAGTTGTGTGATCATTACTTATTATACAATGGTTGCCCTGCAGGATTTTGCTTTTGCATTTATAGGGATGATCTATGACAGCTCTTCATTTGAGCAGATTATCTACTTTGGAGATTCGATCTGGAAAAGTATCATCTATTTTACTTCCAGGTTATTTGTGTCATTACTGATAGGTGTGCTGTTAAGGAAGAAAGACTTATCGGGGGACGTGCTGGGAGCGTACTGGAAGCCATTTCTCGCGTTTGATTTGTTTCTGCTTTTTGTGATGAGAACGTATCAGACTTTTATCATCGTGTTATTGAATGACAAAGGTCAGTACATAGAGATTATGACAAAAGAAATTCTGGCGTCTCTCATTTTTCTGCTTGCCATGGCATATGTCACTGCTTTTCTGTTTCTTAAAAATAGCTATACAGCTAACCAGAATAATTTTCTGCTGTTACAGGAAAAATTACTCAAAGAAAAATATAAAGAAGTTGCGGCGGAAATTGAAAATCAGCATAAAGTGGTTCATGATGTCAAGCATCACCTGCTTGTGTTGCAAGGCCTGCTGAAAGAAAAAGAGATACAGAGAATGGACGCATATCTGGCGGACGTGGAAAAGGAATTTACAGTTTCTGAAATGAAAAAATGGACAGAGAATGAAATTGTGAACCTGATATTAAATCAAAAGATCGTATCTGCACAGAAAGCAGGAATATCATTTCGGACAGACATAGAAGAGCGGGTTGCTATACCTGTTTCGGACAGTGAAAACTGCGCCATTTTCGGAAATCTGTTAGATAATGCCATTGAGGCGTGCGAGCGTACTGAATCAGGAGAAAAATGGATTCATGTAAAGATGAGACGCCAGGGAAGAATGTTTATGCTGGAGGTGGCGAACAGTACAGAAACCTTTCCGCAAAAAGTGAATGGGAAATGGACATCATCGAAGCAGGAAGGACAGATGCATGGTTATGGATTAAAGAGTGTTGAGGATATTGTTAAAAGGCATAAAGGAATCGTTTCGTATAAGACAGGGGCTGGAAAATTTGCTGTAATTATCACACTCTTTGACTAAAGTGCGATGAAAATAAAAAGGACGATAAAGATGCCGTTCGGGGCCAGAGTGTAGAAAAAAAGCTTTGAGAATATTATATTGTTAGTAAATGTAATTGAATTTTACTAATGATTATTCTGAAAAGAGAAGAGATGCGCATGGAAACGAAAAAGGAATTGTGCTATGAACTGAGCGGCTATCTGATGAGTATATCGGAAAATCCAAAAGTAGAAAGACATATAGCAAAATATTTGAAATACTATGTTTTAGGAGTACTGGCATTCATATATATAATGCTCATAATTGCATATAATGTGATTAAAAGTCTGGATTCTCCAGCAATAGAATTGTCAAGGTGGTATTATATATTCTCTGATGTAGTCCTTAATCTTTTTTTGGTTGGGTTTTGCTTATATTTTTTCATTGCGCATGGCTATCCGGTAAATAAAGAAGCATGTGAAAAGGAAATTATAAAACGTGTCCAGCCGCGGATCCAGTGGGATGAGCCCTGTGTTATTTTGTTCGACAACGATTTCTTTACTGTTGTATCAGAGGAATACGGGAGAGAAGGGGAGCGGATAGCCTACAAAGACAGTGAGTGGATAAAAGCCCAGGACTATATTATATGTATATCTCATAATGTTATTATTGATCATGTTTCAGAAGAAGCTGTTAATATACTGCGATCAAGAATCTTCTGATTTTGGAAGATATTGTGATAAAACCGGTGCCTTACCAGGTGCTGGTTTTTTTGACAGAAGGGAAGCCTGTGAAAATGGAAGTGTCAACGCGTTCGCATAAGTTTCACTTATGAATGGCACGCGAAATCCGAATTGATTCTCCTGGGAAAAAGATTAAACTTAACCTTAAAGATGTTTTCAGGAGGTTGTTGTGATGAAAAACGCATTGATCGTCTACTATTCGCGTAAAGGGGAAAATTACTGGAGCGGCAGTATTAAAAACCTTTCAAAGGGAAACACGGAGATCGTGGCGGAGATGATCGCCGAAATAACAGGGGCGGATCTCTTTGAGGTGGATACAGTGAAATCTTATGACAGGGATTACTACGTCTGCATAGAAGAAGCAAAAAAGGAGCTCAGGGAGGGCGCACGCCCAGAACTGAAGAGCCGTCCGGACAGTCTGGAAGGGTACGACACAATTTTTGTGGGTTATCCAAACTGGTGGTCAACCATGCCCATGGCTATGTTTACATTTCTGGAATCTTATGATCTGCCAGGGAGCTGTTGTTGAAGAGGGACTGTCCATTCACGGCGCGGAGGCGTCCGGCTCCCGGCCGGAAGTGGAAGCATGGATCAGAAAGGTCATGTAGACAGGGAAGGGAGAAGAGAAGATGAAAAAAGATGTAATGATCCTGACAGGGGCAGGACAGATCGGTATGGCCATTGCCCGCCGCATGGGCCGTGGCATGAAAATTGTCATCGGAGATAAAAGCCTGCACAATGCCCGGGCTGTGGCAGAGATTTTAAACAGCGCCGGGTTTGACGCGGAGGCGGTGGAAATGGATCTTGCCTCAAGGGAGTCCATAAGAAATCTGATAAAAAAAGCCCGGGAGTACGGCCAGATTGCCATGCTTGTCAACGCTGCCGGAGTTTCGCCCAGCCAGGCTCCTGTGGAGGCGATACTGAAGGTGGACCTTTACGGGACAGCGGTGCTGCTGGAAGAGGTGGGGAAGGTGATCAGGGAAGGCGGCACAGGCGTCACCATCTCCAGCCAGTCGGGACACAGGATGCCGGCTCTTACACCGGAGGAAGATGAGCAGCTTGCCTGCACGCCTGCGGCGGAACTGCTGGATCTGCCCATACTTCAGCCGGAACATATCAAAGATACCCTGCACGCGTACCAGATGGCAAAGCGCTGCAATGAGAAGCGGGTCATGGCAGAGGCGGTGAAATGGGGACAGCGGGGCGCCCGCATCAACTCCATCTCGCCGGGCATTATCGTGACCCCTCTGGCTGTCGATGAGTTTAATGGTCCCAGAGGCGACTTCTATAAGAATATGTTTGCCAACTGCCCGTCAGGCCGCCCAGGGACAGCCGACGAGGTGGCGGATGTGGCGGAACTGCTGATGAGCGATAAAGGAGCATTTATCACAGGGGCGGACTTCCTCATCGACGGAGGAGCCACGGCATCCTGGTTCTATGGGCCTCTGCGTCCGGAGAAATAAGGACCTGGAGAGAGAAAGCAGGTATTGACGGTCACCCTGCCCTTTTGCTAGACTACAAGTAAAGACAGCGCCGGCATACAGGTAAGTCATGGCATTGCCTTCCTGTGTGCGGCGTTTTTTTGTATGTGTGGGAAGGTGATTTTTTGCTGTTGAGGCAGATGAGATATTTCGTGGCAGTGGCTGACTGCAGAAGTTTCACAGAGGCGGCAGAGCAGTGCTACATCTCCCAGTCGGCCATCTCCCAGCAGATCCGGGCGCTGGAGGCAGATCTTGGGGTGGAGCTGATCCACAGGGAAAACCGCAGATTTTCCCTGACTCCTGCGGGCGAGTATTTTTACAGACAGAGTAAGGGGCTGCTGGGCCAGGTGGAAGCGGTCCGCCGCGAGACTGTGCGGATCGGACAGGACCAGGAGTCCCAGCTTCGGATCGGATATCCCCGGAATTACAGCGGACAGGAGCTTCACCAGGCTGTGGCAGATTTTTCCCGGATGTACCCGGAAGTGGCCATCAGCATTGTCAACGGAACTCACGAGGAGCTGTACGACCTCCTCAGATTCGGTGAGGCGGATCTGATCCTCAATGACCAGAGAAGAGCTTTCTTGGATCAGTATGTCAACTATGAGCTGCTTCGGTGCGACTGCCTGGCGGAAATTCCTACAGGCAGTTCCCTGGCGGACCAGGACGCGGTGGAGCTGGAGGATCTAAGACATATACCCTGTATTCTCGTGGCTCCCGGGGAGCAGCAGAGCACAGAGGAAGCGTACTATAAAAATACCGTCGGATTTGGCGGCAGTTTCCTTTTTGCCGGGAACCTGGAGGAGGGGAGGCTGATGGTGGCGGGAAACAGGGGATTTCTCCCTGTGGACAAAGTGGGAACGCTATCCCCGGCAGGGGCGGCTGTAAAGCGGCTGTCTATCCTGCAGGGAGGGCAGAAGCTTAGGAGAAATTACTGCCTTTTCTGGATGAAGGAGCACAGCAGCTATTACATAGAGGAATTTGCCGGGATGCTGCGGACACTTCTTGTCAGTGAAGAGTAAGAAGTAAGGCGGGAACAGGAAACATAGCAAGAAAGAAAAGATAGGAGAAGAGGACTATGAACTATCGTGAACTGGGAAACACAGGACTTAAGGTCAGCGAGATCGGACTTGGATGTGAGGGATTTGCAGAGGACGGATGCAAAGGGGCAAAGCTGCTTCTTGATGAGGCGCAGAGGCAGGGAATCAACTACTTTGATCTTTACACCTCCAACCCCCAGGTGCGCGCCGCCATCGGGGAGGCGCTGCAGGGAAGAAGGGAGAAATTCATCATCCAGTCCCACGTCTGTTCCATCTGGAAGGACGGGCAGTACAAGCGTTCCAGAAAGATAGAGGAAGTAAAGGCGGGCATGGAGGAGATGCTCTCCCTGCTTCAGACAGACTACATTGATGTGGGTATGATCCACTACGTGGACTCCATGAAGGACTGGAAAGAGATAGAGGAGGGGCCGGTGCTGGCCTATGTGAAGGAGCTGAAAGAGCAGGGCGTCATCCGGCATATCGGCCTGTCCAGCCACAACCCGGAGGTTGCGCTGGCGGCGGTGAAGAGCGGCTGGATCGAGGTGCTTATGTTCAGCGTCAATCCCTGCTATGATCTGCAGCCTGCCAGCGAGGATGTGGAGGAACTGTGGGCAGAGAAAAGTTATGACCACCATCTGGTGAACATGGATCCGGAGAGGCAGGAACTCTACGAGACATGCCAGAGAATGGGCGTGGGCGTGACGGTCATGAAAGCCTTCGGCGGCGGTGACCTTCTGGACGAGAAGCTGTCCCCGGCTGGGAAAGCGCTGACAGCAGTGCAGTGCCTCCACTATGCCCTGACCCGTCCCGCAGTGGCCACTGTCCTTGTGGGTGCCCACAGTGTACAGCAGCTTCAGGAGAGCCTTGCCTACGAGGAGGCCGGGGAGGAAGAGAAGGATTATGCTCTGGCTTTTGCCTCCTTCCCCAATATAAGCTGGGAGGGACACTGCATGTACTGCAGTCACTGTGCGCCCTGTCCGAAGAAGATCGACGTGGCCTCTGTCACAAAGTTCCTGAACCTGGCAAAGGCACAGGGAGAAGTGCCGGAGACAGTGCGGGAGCATTATGAGGTGCTGGAGCACCATGCCGGGGAGTGTATCCGCTGCGGAGCCTGCGAGACCAGGTGTCCCTTTAAGGTGCCTATCATAGAAAATATGAAGCAGGCAGCAGAGGTGTTCGGAAAGTAGACAGATACACAGATGAATGTGTGCCTTTGACGGACTGGACGGTCTGATGTACATAGAAGCTGTCCCGGGAAACCCCAACTATTACAGTGAGGGAGGCGTGCTCTACACAGCGGCCGGCGAGGTTGCAGCTTCACCGGTGTGGTACGGCAAATAGTTTTTTGCAATGCAGATACCGCTTGGATCAGAGGTTTGACTTTGATCAGAGCGGTATCTTTTTGCACATAGATCGGAGGACGATACAAACCTTTGGGTATATACCCCGGAACTTATTGTTTCTTCAAGGGAAACCGGGCCTGGTTTATAATGAAAACATAGAGAAAGACTAACTATTAAAAGTCAAGTCTGAAATGAAGATTTTATGAATGAATTGCGGGAACGCATTTCAGATATCGTTGTACCTTGAAAATCGCATGACAAACAGAGCATCGTATACCGGTGCTCA
>NZ_JADCKL010000002.1 GCF_014982975.1 Claveliimonas monacensis | reverse complement strand
GAGCATTGCTTTTGTGTGCTGTCAAGGGTGGCGTGAGCTGCCATCAAACTTCATATCTGCGATTTTCAAGGTTCAATCGGAGCCTATTTTTTAGGCTTCGCTTTTTCATAACTTATTTGACACTACCATACATAGATGAGTATAACATGTACACCGGGACAAGATTGTCAAAAGGGGTCGGCATCGTGTACGAAAATCCTACAAGAAAACCCTGCAAGAAAATCCTGCGCAAAGCGGTTCCCTGTCTGAAATGAAAAAACGGACCGCCCGCATCAGGTGCAGACAGTCCGCCTTTTTGCTATGTTCATATAAATCTCTGAGAAAAACTTCTCGTCTGGGATTAGCCCTGAGAGATAGCTCCTGTAGGACACTGAGCTGCGCAAGCGCCGCAATCTACACAAGCGTCTGCATCGATCTCATAGTGATCTGCTCCCTGGGAGATAGCTCCTACTGGACATTCAGCTTCGCAAGCGCCACAGCTTACGCACTCATCACTAATTACATGTGCCATGATATATTCCTCCTTTGACTATTGTCATTATTTATACATATAATAATACAAAAGCTGCAAATATACAAGACTTAGTGATGTTCTAAATTTAGCACAATTTTGCCTTTTTGTACGCCGCCAGGATGATCTGGCGGGCAGCGGCGGCCTCCTCCTTTGTGGCTTCACGGGTTCCCTCCAGGGGATAGGGAAGGCCCAGCTTTTCATACTTTACCTTACCCAGTGTGTGGTAGGGGAGCACGTCCAGAGCCTGCACATTGTGCAGGGAGGCCATGAAGGTGCCCAGACCTTCCAGATACTCCCGATAGAGCGTGATGCCGGGGACCACCACATGGCGGATCCACACGGGGATGCCCTGCTCGTCCAGATGCCGGGCAAATGCCAGGATCTGGCGGTTGGAATGGCCGGTCAGGCTCTGGTGCTTTACGTCGGATATGTGCTTGATATCCAGCAGTACCAGGTCTGTCAGAGCTAAAAGTTCTGCAAGTTGCGTCATAAACCGCTCGCTGTGGGGATTGAACATGATCCCCGAGGAGTCGATGCAGGTATGGATATGATTTCGTTTCAGATCCCGGAACAGTTCGATGAGAAAGTCCATCTGCATCATGGGTTCTCCTCCTGTCACTGTCACGCCGCCGTTGCGGTAGAAGGGGAGATTGGAATAAAACCCCTCCAGGACCTCATGGACGCTCATGAGGGTTCCCTTCCCGTACTCCCAGGTGTCCGGGTTGTGACAGTACCGGCACCTCATGGGACAGCCCTGGAAAAATACGACATAGCGTATGCCGGGGCCGTCCACCGTGCCGCAGCTCTCGATGGAGTGGATATATCCTTTACATTCCCTCGTGGAAGGTACGTGAGATGACATCGTCCTGCTGTTCCTTTGTCAGCTTATTGAAGTTGACCGCGTACCCGGATACACGCACGGTGAGCTGGGGATATTTCTCCGGGTGCTTCTGGGCGTCCAGAAGGGTCTCGCGGGTGAACACATTTACGTTCAGATGGTGTCCTCCCTGCTCCACATAACCGTCTAACATTGCCACAAGATTGTCTACCTGCTGCTGATTTACTGCCATAATGTTACTCTCCTTTCTTAATTGTACTGTCTGTTATTCTCTGTCAATGCTCTCCTCAATGTTGGGGATGTTGCATGCCATGTTGGCGCACTCGTCTTCCAGCCTGTCTATATCCAGGTCGCCGGCGAAGATGCGGTCGTCTTTTCCAAGAGCCCCCGGAATGATGGAGAAGGTGTTGGAAATGCCGTCCTGGGCGTGGCGGAAGGGGATCTTTGCCACAGATGCCAGGGAGGCGAGAGCGCCGTGGGTATCACGTCTGTGCATGGGGTTGGCGCCGGGAGCCAGAGGCTCGCCCTGCTTTCTTCCGTCCGGTGTGTTTCCTGTCTTCTTGCCGTACACTACGTTGGAGGTGATGGTCAGGATGGACATGGTGGGGATGGAGTGGCGGTAGGTGTGGTGCTTGCGGATCTTGTCCATGAATGTGCGGACGATCTCCACAGCGATCTCATCTACTCTGTCGTCGTTGTTTCCGTATTTGGGGAAATCTCCCTCCACCTCGTAGTCCACTACAAGGCCGTCCTCGTCCCGGATGGGTTTTACCTTGGCGTACTTGATGGCGGACAGGGAGTCGGCCACCACAGAGAGACCTGCGATGCCGGTGGCGAAGTACCGTTTTACCTCCCGGTCGTGGAGGGCCATCTGCAGTTTCTCATAGCAGTATTTGTCGTGCATGTAGTGGATGACGTTCAGGGTGTTCACATAGAGACCTGCCAGCCACTCCATCATGTCGTCAAATTTCTGCATCACATCGTCGTACTCCAGATATTCGGTGTCCACCGGGCGGTATCTGGGGCCTACCTGCACTTTCATGCGCTCGTCCACACCGCCGTTGATGGCGTAGAGAAGGCATTTTGCCAGGTTGGCGCGGGCGCCGAAGAACTGCATCTCCTTGCCCACACGCATGGAGGAAACACAGCAGGCGATGGCGTAGTCGTCGCCGTGGGTAGCACGCATCAGATCGTCGTTCTCGTACTGGATGGAGGAAGTCTTGATGGACATCTTTGCGCAGTACTCCTTGAAGGTCCTGGGAAGTCTTGTGGACCACAGGACAGTCAGGTTCGGCTCCGGTGCGGTGCCCAGGTTGTCCAGGGTGTGGAGGTAGCGGAAAGAAGTCCTTGTCACCAGCGGACGCCCGTCGATGCCCACGCCTCCGATGGACTCTGTTACCCAGGTAGGATCCCCGGAGAAGAGGGAATTATACTCCGGTGTGCGGGCGAATTTGACAAGGCGCAGCTTCATGATGAAGTGGTCGATATACTCCTGTGCCTGCTCCTCTGTGATAAGGCCTCTGTCCAGATCTCTCTGGATATAGATGTCCAGGAAGGTGGAAGTACGGCCAAGACTCATAGCGGCGCCATTCTGCTCCTTGACAGCTGCCAGATAGCCGAAGTAGAGCCACTGGATGGCCTCCTTTGCGTTCTTTGCCGGCTTGCTGATGTCAAATCCGTAGATGTCTCCCAGTTCTTTCAGCTCGCCCAGGGCCCGGATCTGCTCGGCCAGCTCTTCCCGCAGGCGGATGTTGTCGCCGGTCATGCGGACCAGGGAGGTGGCGAGCTGCTGCTTTTTGTCCTCAATGAGCCAGTCTGTTCCATACAGGGCTACCCGGCGGTAGTCGCCGATGATGCGGCCTCTGCCGTAGGCGTCCGGAAGACCGGTGATGATGGCTGATTTTCTCGCCAGACGCATCTCGGGAGTGTACACGTCAAACACACCCTGGTTGTGGGTCTTCCTGTATTTTGTGAAGATCTCCACCACTTCCGGGTCCACTTCGTAGCCATTTTCGTGGCAGGCGTTCTGGGCCATGCGGATGCCGCCGAAAGGCTGCAGGGAGCGCTTGAAAGGTTTGTCTGTCTGGAAGCCCACGATCTGCTCCAGATCCTTGTTCAGGTAGCCGGGGCCGTGGGAGGTGATGCCGGAGACGATCTTTGTGTCCATGTCCAGGACGCCGCCTGCCTCACGCTCTTTCTTTGAGAGTTCCATGACCTGGTCCCAGAGCTTTCTGGTGGCCTCTGTGGGGCCAGTAAGGAAAGAGTCATCTCCCTCGTAGGGTGTGTAGTTATTCTGAATAAAATCGCGCACATTTACGGAAGTGCGGTTCCATCTGCCCGGACGGAAACCGTCCCAGCTCTCTGCGATCCAATTTTTTTCCATGTATGATCCTCCTCTAAAGTGAAATAGTAACAGTGGTAATCCGTTGTGCCCTTATTATATGAGAACGTGTATCATTTAGTCAATAGATGGATTGTATTTATTTGTATACAGTATACAAAAATGATAAAAATTATACACGAGTTCCCGGCATGGGCTAAATTTAAGAAATTTTTCAACATTTTTTCAATATTTTGGTGTATAGTGTTTGTAGTCAATTTTTCAAAGATGTGGAGTGTTGAGAAAATGAGAAGCTTATGGAGAATTTCGGCACTTCTGGCCAGTGCGGCTGTAGCGCTGGCAGGGTGCGGTCAGACAAAGACGGGTGACGGGGAGGAACAGACGACGACCGTCAACAGGACAGAGGAGAAGGTGGACGAGGAGAAGGTACGCCTGGAGGCTCTGGACCCTTCGGCCTACGGGAATGTGGAAGGACTGAATCTGGAGGCGGGTACCTATATATCTGTCATTGGAAAAGCTTCCGGAGGCGATTTCTGGGACAAGGTGAAAGAGGGGGCTGAGAAGGCTGTCTCTGATATCAATGAGGCCCTGGGATATAAAGGGGAGGACCGGGTGCGGATGGTGTACAGCGGCCCCTCTGAGGCGGGCGATGTGGATGAGCAGGTGAATATTCTGGACGAGGAGCTGGCCCGGTATCCCCAGGCCGTGGGCATCTCCATTATAGACTCCCAGTCCGGGGATGTGCAGTTTGATCTGGCTGCTGAGAACGGTATTTCTGTGGTGACATACGACTCTCTGAGCAATTACCAGAACGTGATGGCCAAGATCAGCACGGACAATGACGCAGCCGGAGCGGAGGCGGCAGACCACCTGGCTGAGACCATGGGAGATACAGGGGAAGTCCTGATCTTTGCCCACGACTCCAGGTCCCTGACCACCCAGGAGAGAGTGGACGGCTTTGCCCAGAAGATGCAGGCAGATCATCCTGGGATCACTGTGGGAAACACCTACTATCTGGATGAGCTGGAAGAGCTGAAGCAGACCATCGCAGACGAGATCAACGGGGGAACCTACGCCAGGGAAGGGCAGGAGGCAGCGCCCATAGAGGACGAGGGAAACCGCGTCGCTGCAGAGGACATCTCCGATGAGGAGG
The DNA here is from genome assembly GCF_014982975.1 of Claveliimonas monacensis. Classification (GTDB taxonomy): domain Bacteria; phylum Bacillota; class Clostridia; order Lachnospirales; family Lachnospiraceae; genus Claveliimonas; species Claveliimonas monacensis. Next base: position 480,406 of record NZ_JADCKL010000002.1, on the reverse strand, counting down.
CCATGGACTATATCTTTGCGAAAAATCCGGATGCCACAGCCATCTACGGCACAAGCGGAGAGGCAGTCATGGCGGCTGTGGAGAACACCCAGCGGCTGGAGAAAGAAGATATGAGCATTGTGGGATTTGACGCTACAGAGGAAGAGGCCCAGGCGCTGGAGGACGGTCTGGTGGAAGGGCTTATCGCCCAGAATCCTTACGGCATGGGCTACGCCACAGTGGTAGCCTGCTCGAGAGCCATTCTGGAGATTGGAAATGAGGCGGAGGTGGACTCCGGCTACATATGGATCACAGCGGACAACATGGAGGACCCGGAAGTGGCCGCCATGCTGTATTAGAGATCCTCTATCCTGCGTGCAGGAGAAAAGAATAGCTTTGCATACAAACAGAAAAAGGAGGGCCACATTTCCGAAGAGGATATTCCGGCGGGAGGGGTGAGAGACTGTCATGCAGGCTCGAACCCCGGAGCCGGCCTCAAGGAAATGTGGCCCTCCTTTTTCGTACCATTTATACAAAGCTAACTGCCTTTTTTGGGCAGGGAGAAGATGAACTCGGTCCCCACCCCCTCGGTGCTGATGACATTGATATTTTCCCCATGTGCCTGGATGGCCTCCTTGACAATGGACAGGCCCAGGCCGGTGCCCTTCTTGTCCTTCCCCCTGGAGGCGTCTGTCTTGTAAAAGCGCTCCCAGATCTTGTTCAGGGAGTCCCTGGGGATGCCGATGCCGTAGTCCTTGACGGAGATGTAGACCTTGTCGCCCCGGTCTGTGGTCTCCACGGTGATGCTGGAGTCCGAATCGCTGAACTTGATGGCATTGTCGATCAGATTGTAGAGAACCTGCTGGATCTTTTTCCGGTCTGCATACACGTTCAGATGTCTGGCAGCCAGAAGGAGCTCAATGGAGATCTTTCTCTTTGTGCAGATGACTTCAAAGGTGGCTGCGGTGTTCTTGATGACTTCGTGTATGTCGAAGACTTCCTTGTTCAGGAGAATGTCCTTTGTGTCGAACTCGTTCAGGGTCAGCAGATCCTGGGTCAGATCTGTCAGGCGCTCTGTTTCAAAGAGGATGATATTCAGATATTTCTGCTGCATTTCCGGCGGGATGGTGCCGTCCGCCATAGCCTCCACATAGCCTTTGATGGAAGTGAGGGGAGAGCGGAAGTCGTGGGATACATTTGCCACGAATTTTTTCTGGTAGTCCTCCATATCCCGCAGCTGGGCGGACATGTAGTTCAGGGAGGCGGAGAGGTATCCCATCTCGTCTTGGGTGGTCACCGGGATCTCATACTCCAGGTTGCCGGAGGCGTACTGGGTGGCAGCCTCCGTGATCCTGCGCAGAGGCCGGTACACCAGAAACTGGAAGGCCAGCAGCACAATGAAGGAGAGCAGATAAATGATGATCACCGTGGCGTAGACGGCCTGCATCAGAGTGTTCCGGAAGTCTGCCAGATCCGACACTTCCTTGTGGATCAGCAGATAGCCCTTGGTGGAAAAGCCCTGGATCACCGGCGCGCTGACGGTGAGTACATCCTCCTCAAAATAGCCGTGATAGTCCCCTTCCTGGTAGGTGGCGCTGCCGCTCTCGGCAGGATCGAAGTCCTGGATCTGGGACGGGGCCGAAGGATAGCTGTCCGGACGGGAGGAGAGCAGGATATTCCCCTCTCTGTCCACCAGCCAGACGGCGGCATCCGCGTAGGAGGAGAGGCCGTTCAGCTGCATTTTCACCTCGGAGCCTGACAGCAGCTCGCTGAAGTACCCGGGCAGGTAGTCGTTTGACATGGCGGTTGCCTCTGCGTAGAGGCGGTCCGCCTCCGAGGACTTCAGATTGCTGTATGTGAGGCCGGAGGCCAGGGTGGCCGCGGTGAACAGGCTTAAGAACCCCAGGATGATGTAGACAAGGATGAACTTCAGATAAAGGGTGCTGTTCAGCGGCAGATTATTTTTTCCTGTCTTTTTTCGCGAGAAAAGCATTATTTTACCTCGAATTTATAACCGATGCCCCACACGGTGGCAAGAGACCAGGAGGGATGATCCTTGATCTTCTCCCGGAGACGTTTGATGTGTACGTCCACAGTCCGTGTGTCGCCGATGTACTCGTAGCCCCAGATCTGGTCCAGGAGCTGCTCCCTTGTGAAGACCTGGTTGGGGGAGGAGGCAAGAAAGTAGAGAAGTTCCAGCTCCTTTGGCGGCATGTCCACATTTTTTCCGTCCAGGAGCACAGAATAGTTGGTCAGGTTGATGACAATGCCCGGGTACTCCACGCATTTTCCCCTGTCTTCCACCGGCGCCTCCTGGCGGACGGGCTGGTAGCGGCGCAGGACAGCCCTGACCCGGGCCACCATTTCCTTGGAGTCAAAAGGCTTCATAATATAATCGTCTGCCCCCAGTTCCAGCCCCAGCACCTTGTCAAACACTTCGCCCTTGGCGGAGAGCATGATGATGGGGGTCTGGGAACGGCTGCGGATCTCCCGGCACACCTGGTAGCCGTCGATGCCGGGCAGCATCAGATCCAGGAGAATGAGGCTGGGATGGTACTGGTCAAAAGCTTTCAGCGCCTCCTCTCCGTCGTGAACGATCATGGTGTCAAAGCACTCTTTTGTCAGATACAGAGAGATCAGCTCTGCAATATTTTCATCGTCATCTACGATCAGTATTTTTTGTTTGTTTACCATAAATATCCCCCTTGCCTATTTGAATTCCACAATGGTGACACCTGCATCGCCCTCGCCGAAGGCAGCCAGGTGGAAGTCCTTGACGTGCTTCTGCCTGCGCAGGTACTTGTGGATGCCGTTGCGGAGAGCGCCTGTGCCCTTTCCGTGGACGATGCGCACCGGGCTGATGTGGGCCAGGTAGGCGTCGTCCAGATATTTGTCCAGCTCTGCCACGGCCTCGTCCACTGTCTTGCCCAGAAGGTTGATCTCCGGGCTGACGGACAGGGATTTTCCCATCTTCATCTTACCCTGGGAGGTGCGCCGCAGATTCTTGGCAGCTGTGTACACGGGCTGTTCTTCGATGATCTCCAGATCAGAGATGTTGACCTGGGAGTTGAGGATGCCCATCTGTACGTTTACATTTCCTTTTGCGTCGGGGAGGGATGTGACAGTGCCGTTCAGGTTCAGACTCAGGACGCGGACGGACTCGCCCAGCTTAAAATCGCCGGGCTTATGCTGTTTCTTCGGCTTTGGCGCTGCCAGCTTCTTGCCGGAGCCGGTGGAGGCGATCTTCTTGCGGAGCCGCTCTCTTTCTTTTTCCATCTCCGAGGCGGAGATGTTCTCTTTCCCGAACTTCCGGAAGTTTTTCATGGTCTCGTCGGCCATTTCCTTGGCCTCTTCCAGGATGGCCCGGGCCTTGTCATTTGCCTCCTCCAGGATGCGGTCCCGCTGGGCATCCAGTTTTGCCTGTCTTGCCGCGGTCTCGCTCTTCATCTTCTCCAGCTCCCGCCTGTAGGCGCTGATCTCCTCTTTTTCCCTGTCAATGATGCGGCGGCTCTGCTCCAGGTTGGTCAGGAGATCCTCAAAGGACTCCTCCTGATCGGAGAGGTGCTTTCTGGCCTCATCGATGATATAGTCCGGAAGCCCCAGCCTGCTGGAGATGGCAAAGGCGTTGCTCTTGCCGGGAATGCCGATGAGGAGACGGTAGGTGGGGCGCAGCGTGGCCACGTCAAACTCGCAGGAGGCATTTTCCACTCCCTCGGTGGAGAGGGCGAAGACTTTCAGTTCGCTGTAGTGGGTGGTGGCCATGGTGCGGATCCCCTGCCGGTGAAGGTGCTCCAGGATGGCGATGGCCAGGGCGGCTCCCTCGGTGGGGTCCGTGCCGGCGCCCAGCTCGTCGAAGAGAACCAGGCTGTCCGGGGTGATATGTTTCAAAAAGGATACAATATTTGTCATGTGGGAGGAGAAAGTGCTGAGACTCTGCTCAATACTCTGCTCGTCCCCGATATCTGCGAATACATTTGTAAATACTCCCAGCTCGGAGCGGTCCAGGGCGGGGATGTGGAGGCCTGCCTGCCCCATCAGGGTGAAGAGGCCTACGGTCTTCAAAGAGACCGTCTTTCCGCCGGTGTTGGGACCTGTGATGATGAGAAGGTCAAAGTCCTCCCCCAGTGTCAGGGAGATGGGGACAACCTTTTTCTGGTCCAGAAGGGGGTGGCGCCCCTGGCGGATCCGTATTCTCCTTTCATTATTAAAGAGAGGGCGGCTGGCGTTCATGGAGAGGGCAAGAGCGCCCCTTGCAAAGATGAAATCCAGCTCTGTCATGGCCTTGTAGTCGGCCCGGATAGCGTCCACATACTGGGCGGTCTCATTGCTCAAGTCCGCCAGGATGACCTGGATCTCCTCCTGCTCTTTCCCGTACAGTTCTTTCAGGTCATTGTTCAGCTTGACAATGGACATGGGCTCAATGAACAGGGTGGAGCCGGTGGAGGACTGGTCGTGTATCATGCCCGGCACCTGGCTTCTGTACTCTGCCTTCACGGGGATGCAGTACCTGTCCCCCCTCATGGTGATGAGGGCGTCCTGCAGGTAACTGCGCAGGGGGCCGTTTACAAGGGAGGTCAGGGTGGAGTGGATCTTGTCTCCCGCCAGGTTGATCTGCCGGCGGATGTGCTTCAGCCCCGGGCTGGCCTCGTCGCTGATCTCCTCCTCGCTGATGATGCAGCGGTCGATCTCAGCTGCCAGTCTGGTGAGGGGCTCGATCTGATCGAAGTAGACATCCAGGCAGTCGGCGGTCTCGTCCACTGTCTCGTGGCGTCCGTAAGCCTTGGCCCGGCCGGCGGCTTTTAAGACTTTGCAGATCCTAAGGAGCTCTCCGGCCCCTAAGGTGCCGCCGATCTCCAGGCGCTTCAGGGAGTCGCTGACCGGATCACAGCCGGAAAAAGAAAGGCGGCCTTTTTTCACGATCCGTGAAAAGGCGGCCTGGGTCTGCTCCTGGGCGGTCTCGATCTTGTTGATATCTGTGTATGGTTTTAAAGAGCGGCAGGACCGGACGCCCCCCGGGCAGGTGGCCTGGGCGGTGAGAAGGTCCACGATCTTGTCGAATTCCAGTTTTGTCAGTGTTTTATGATTCATGTACGTTCACCTGTATAATTTTATGGGTCGCAGACATGGCATCCGCGATGTGGTTATTATACTCCATTTACAGGGGAAAGAAAAGGATAATTATTGAACATTGCGGGGGGATATTGTATACTAAAACAAGGATTGCACAAGGAGAAGATGGGTCATGGAATATCATGAAAATCCTGAAGAGAGCAGAGAGGAAAACGAAGGAGAAAAGAAAGAAGAATTTTCCTTTATGCAGGAAACCATCAAGGATGAGAATGGCGGATACAGGAAGATCCGCAATACAGTCTTGAAATATGCGGGCCTGGGTCTGATATTCGGACTTGCGGCCTGCCTGGGATTTTATGCCCTCAGACCATGGGTGGAGAACCGGTTTTCCAGCAATCCCGAGAAGATCACCATCCCGGAGGAGGAAGAGGAGGAGACGCAGGAAGGAGAGGAAGGACAGCAGAAGGAGACTTCACCTGCTCTTACGGTGGATGATTACGAGGAATTGAACCGGGCTCTTGTGAACGTGGCCAATACAGTGAACAGGAGCATGGTAGAGATATCTGTCCAGATTTCGCAGCCTGCGGGGCAGGAGCAGGCACTTGTGGATGAGGACAGTGTGGCGGGGGCTATCTTTGAGGACAATGGCGTGGAGCTGCTGGTGGCCGCCAAGGAGCTGGATGTGCCGGAAGGAGGCTCCCTGCAGGCACGTCTTGCGGACGGCAATTCCTACAGCGTCAGCGTGAAAAAGAGGGATGCCAACCTTGGCATTGCCGTCTACGCCATTGACAAAAACGCTCTGTCAGACACGGCCTGGAACCAGATCCAGACAGCGGTGCTGGGCAGTTCGGGCGGCATTTCCAAGGGAGACCTCGTCATTGCCATAGGCAGTCCCTTCGGGTATTATGGAGGCATGGGCTTTGGCGTGATCTCATCTGCCCGGGAGGCGGTCAGCCGGGCGGACGGAGAGTACAGCCTTCTTTGCACGGATATCGGAGGCAGCAGCAGCGGCACCGGGATCCTTGTCAACACAGACGGACAGATCGTCGGCCTGATCGACCAGGAGCGCTTTTACGAGGATGGAGAGTCCGGGCCTGTGGCGGCCTACGGCATTTCAGACCTGAAGGAGGCGCTGGAATTTTTGTCCAACGGCCAGGCTGTACCCTACATCGGCATCCACGGTGTGACGGTAACGGAGGAGCTGACTGCCGGCCAGGGCATTCCGTCAGGGGTGTATGTGCAGGAGGTGAGCACAGACTCGCCGGCCATGGCGGCAGGGATCCAGAGCGGCGATGTGATCACGGAAGTGGCAGGCACCCAGGTGACCACCCTGTCCGGCTACAACAGCGCCCTGATGCAGCAGGAAGCAGGCGACGAGATCCGCGTGAAAGGACAGCGCCAGGGAACCGGAGGCTATGTGGACATCACCTTCCGGGTGACTGTGGGCAGCAGAGAATAGAAAAATAATTAGAAAGAGGCATTTTATATGAGATATATCAACACTCTCTGTGAGGGAGAGACGATCAGGAACATTTACCTGTGCAAGGGAAAACGTTCCGCGGAGACAAGAAACGGCAAACCATACGACAATCTGATCCTCCAGGACAAGACAGGTACTCTGGACGGCAAGGTCTGGGATCCCAATTCCAGCGGCATCGCAGATTACGATGAGATGGATTTCATCGAGGTGTACGGCGAGATCATCAGTTACAACAACGCGCTGCAGCTGAATATTAAGCAGATCCGCAAGGCCTATGAGGACGAGTACAACCCGGCAGACTACATGCCCTCCACAGAGAAAGACCCGGAGGCCATGTACCAGGAGCTTTTATCTTACGGGCGCCAGGTGAAAAATCCTTACCTTCGGAAGATCATAGAATATTACTTTGAGAACGATCCGGAATTTATCAAGAAATTTAAAAACCACTCAGCAGCCAAGACCGTTCACCACGGCTTTGCCGGAGGACTTCTGGAGCACACCTTAAGCGTGGTGCGGTTCTGTGAGTACATGGCAGGGGCCTATCCCATCCTGAACCGGGATCTGCTCTACACAGCGGCTATGTGCCACGACATCGGGAAGATCAGGGAGCTGTCTCCCTTCCCGGCCAATGATTACACAGATGACGGCCAGCTTCTGGGACACATTGTCATCGGTGTTGAGATGATCAGTGACGCCATCCGCACGATCCCGGATTTCCCGGAGGTGCTGGCCAGCGAGCTGAAACACTGTGTCATCGCCCACCACGGCGAGCTGGAGTACGGCTCCCCGAAGAAACCGGCCCTGGCCGAGGCCATGGCCCTCAACTTCGCGGACTGCACGGACGCCAAGATGCAGACACTGACAGAGATCTTCAAGGATAAACAGGGCAACAGGGAGTGGCTGGGGTATAACCGGCTGTTCGAGACAAACCTGCGGCGGACAGAGATGTAAATTGTATAAAATGTATTTGGGGACGTAACAAAGTTCAAAAGTGTTACGTCCCAAATTCATATAAATGGTGTGTAAAAGTGACACAAAGGGGAATGTTTATGCAGAAAAATGATTTGGTGACAGTGCAGATAGAGGATATGGGCACAGGCGGAGAGGGTATCGGCAAGGTGGATGGATGCGCTCTTTTTATTAAGGATGCGATTATCGGGGATCTGGTGGAAGCGAAGATCATGAAGATGAAGAAGAACTACGGGTATGCAAGATTAATGAATATTCTTACGCCCTCACCTGCCCGTCAAAATGCAAGGTGCCGCGAGGCCCGCAGATGCGGCGGGTGTCAGATCCAGGAGATGGATTACAGGCAGCAGCTTGCCTTTAAAAAGGACAAGGTGGAGAATAATCTTCTGCGGCTGGGAGGCGTGCCCCGGGAGATCCTGGAGAGCGCTATGGAAGGGATCATCGGCATGGACGAGCCCTTCCGCTACCGCAACAAAGCCCAGTACCCTGTTGGCCGTGACCGGGAGGGCAGACTGACAGCGGGCTTCTACGCAGGCAGGACCCACCAGATCATCCCGGTGCCGGACATGGACTGCGCCCTGGGAGCGGAAGATAACCAGGCGGTCCTGGAGAAGATCCTTGCTTTCATGGAAGAATACAGCATTTCGCCATACGACGAGGAGGCGCACGCTGGTCTGGTCCGCCATGTGCTGATCCGAAAAGGATTTACCACAGGGGAGCTGATGGTCTGTCTTGTCATTAACGGGGAAAGCATTCCTCACAGCGACGTGCTGGCCAAACGGCTGTCACAGATACCGGGCATGACAAGCATTACCTGCAGCATCAATAGAGAGAAGACCAATGTGATCATGGGAAACGAAATCCGGACCATATGGGGACAGAGTTACATCACCGACTATATCGGCCCTGTGAAATTCCACATTTCGCCTCTCTCTTTTTTCCAGGTCAACCCGGTGCAGACAGAAAAGCTGTACGGCGCCGCTCTGGAATTTGCAGGGCTTACAGGAAAAGAGACTGTGTGGGATCTGTACTGCGGCATCGGAACGATCTCCCTCTTCCTTGCCAGGGAGGCGGGACAGGTGTACGGGGTGGAGATTGTTCCCCAGGCTATCGAAGATGCAAAAAATAATGCCGCAGCCAATGGCATCGAAAACGCCAGATTCCATGTGGGAAAGGCGGAGGAAGTGCTGCCCGACCTGTATGAAAAAGAAGGTATCCGCGCAGATGTGATCGTGGTGGATCCGCCAAGAAAGGGCTGCGAGCAGGCCGTGCTGGAGACCATGGTGAAGATGCAGCCGGAGCGGATCGTGTATGTGAGCTGCGATCCTGCCACGCTGGCCCGGGACGTGAAGTACCTGCGGGAGAGCGGGTATGAGATCAAGAGGGTGAAGGCTGTGGATATGTTTCCGCATACGGTGCATGTGGAGACTGTCTGTTGTCTACATCGGGTGAATTCGTAGAAATCCTTTGTTTTAGGCATTTTGCGAGGTATATGAGTTTCGCACCGACAGGAAAACAGGGACGAAAAAAACAGATTATGGATGGCATAGAGGTGTCTGTAGTTCTGCATGTGGTATGAGTAGACACATAAAAGTTGATGTAACATTTCAATTTGAATATCGTAGATAAGAGTGAAAAGGACGCTTGTTTTCAGAGCTTTTCTGGAAGGTAAGAGTCCTTTTTCTTTTGTACGGAACAGGAGGAAAATTCAAATGGTAAAAAAGAAAGCGATGTGTTCATTACAGACTGACGTGCCGGGTGCAGACATTGGAATGATTAAAATAAGGGAATTGCATGACTTCAAAGAACATCCGTTTAAAGTAGAACGAAATCAGGAACTCTTTGAGTTGCGCAGAAGTATTCAGCAGGAAGGTATACTGGTGCCGCTGCTGGTCCGTAAAAATCCGGATGGAGAAGGATTTGAAATCATTGCAGGGCATCGAAGAAAAGAAGCTGCCCTCTGGGCGGGAATCAAAGAAGTTCCAGCTATCATCTGTAGTATGGATGATGATCAGGCAGTTATCGCAATGATAGACAGTAACTTACAGAGAGAAAAAATTCTGCCGAGCGAAAAAGCCTTTGCTTATAAGATGAGGTTACAGGCAATGAACCGGCAGGGAAAAAGAAAGGAATTATCTTCGTACCCATTGGAACCGAAGTGTATTGAGGAAATGGTTGAGATATCTTTATTAGAAGCGGATATCCCTGAAAATGGCAAGGTAAATATTAAAAAGACGGATTCTGCAGGCGGTTATCGGAGCAATGAGCAGCTTGCCCGGATGGTGGGAGAAAGTGTGACCCAGATTAAGCGTTATATTCGTCTCACAAAACTGATACCGAAGATTTTGGATATGGTTGACCGGGAATTGCTGGCAATCCGTTCTGCAGTGGAAATTTCATTCCTGACAGAAGAAGAACAGTATGAGCTTCATGCTGTGATGGAACTGGAACAGTGTATTCCGAATATTTCACAGGCCAACCGGTTAAAGAGGATGAGTCAGCAGAAACAGCTTGATATGGACATGATTTATGATATTCTGCAGGAAATCAAGCCTAACCAGAGGGAACAGATAAAAATTCCCTTTGAACGGATTGGAAAGTATTTCCCACCAGATTATACACCAGCCCAACAGGCAGATCTGATCGAAAAACTACTGAGAGGATGGGCACATCAGAATAAGAAAAAAGATGTTCAACAGGAAATATAATGGAAAGAGAGGGTAGATTTATGGAACTGAATTATAAAAATGTGAATGGGTATTTGCTGCCGGAACTGGGATATAAATCCGGAGAACAGATGTTGCATATTGGAAAATATTGCGGCGAAGGAACGCTTGTAAAATCCGGCCAGCCGGACGAGGGCTGCCTGCAGTCGCCGGGTACTGCGCATTGCGGAACAAAGGGGGTTCCGTTCTGCGCAGAAGCATGGGACGCTGTCGCAAGATATATCTACACAGGCTTACAGGGCGGTTCCATCATGCGAGGCTGGATGAAGGAAGAAAACACAATGATCGCCTGCTGCAATGACGGTACAAGACCGGTTATTTTTAAGATTGAGAGAATTGACTGCGAGTGAGATGCTTACATAAACGAGAACAATTCACTCAGACCCGCTGTAGTTTTCATCCAATGCAGGATGGAAGCTGCAGCGGGTTTTATATTTTCTGAGCTGTGGCATCAAACTTCATTTTATTCTTCTTTTGCTGTGCCATACTTCCAGTCAAAGTAGTTAATCTGAAGCCGGGCAAAATAAGAGACTCGATTCAGCAGAAAAGGTCAATCAGCCATTGTGCGGATTGACCTTTTTTGGCGGGCAAAGGATGGCGTAAAATAAATATAAGAGGGCAGCAGCCGGGAAGAGTTTGATAAGTTCTGAGATTCGTTGAAGTTACAGCCTTTTCTTGTTATACTTGATTCAAAAAGAGGCTGTTGAAACAGGGGGATATAAGCCGGACGGGACACGGAAGAGATAAGCCGAATACCGGCATCTTTGAGGAGGGACTTTAGTTATGAAAAGGTTTTACAGACCGGTGCTTGCAGGAATGGCAGCAGCCGTAATATCTGTCTGCAGCGCATGCGGAGCAATACCGGAAAAAAATCACGGAGGCAATAGTGGAGACCGGAAGGATGCTGCGGATGAAAAGACGGAGGAAATAACCATACCGGCTTCGCTGATTAAGTTTTCCAGTTTGGATCTGCAGGATAATATAGAAGCATTCAGCGACTACTGCACCAGCGTCAGACAGGATGGGGATGATATGATAATCGAAGTGACGACGGAGCAGAAAGAAACGCTGATACAGATGCATGAAGACAATATCAGGGAAGTAATGGATGATATGGTGGAAGCTGATCCTTCGTATTCCTGTGAATTGGACGAAGATTACAGCAGAGTGGTGTACAGGTACGACGAAAACATAGACGGCATCCTGCAGGCAAAAGTTCTGCTGTCGCTTACCACAAGCTATGCTTTGAAAGGCATTATGGAGACAGGAAATCCGGACTGGCATATCCATGCTGAAATTATAAACTGCCATACCGGCGCAACGGTCGTAGAGGGAACGCTGCCTGATGAGGCGATTAATTTCGGACCGGATGAGTGGGAAAAAAGCTATGTCAGTACAGGAGAGGATGAGCTGCAGAAGGAAATTATGCGGGAAACAGGCCTTCCGGGAGAGTACAGTGCTCTGACCGACACACAGAAGAGTGCAGTTACGTCAATTGAGGATATGCTGACATGGCTGGAAGAAAAATATCAGCAGAAATTCCATTATGTATCTTATGCGCCGGGAGATGCGATCGAACAGGAGCATTTGAAGGTATATCCCGAACAGGGGGATGAATCGGATATTGTGACGGTGTACCGTACATATGAAAATGGGCTGTACCGGTATGAAGATGATTACGGAGCAATTCTGATGCGTCCTGTGTATGAAGAGCAGGTACGCGCATTCGCGGAGCAGTATCTGCCTGCCGAAGGAATAAAGATTTACACGGAAATAAAGAATGGCGGCAGCAGTGCGGCAGATGCAGAACCGGTTCTGAACGAGGTTTCCGCTGTGACGTATATTTTTATGGATGACGCCCTGTGCTCAGAACAGTATGAGACATTTCTGGAGGCTGTGCCGGACTGGCTGATAGAGAACTGCCAGGGCGTGCCGACGGGGCTTTATCTGCGGATGACAGAGTCCGAAGCATGGCTGCAGATCGACAGATCCGATTATGAGGACAAGCTCCGGGAAGATGTCTATACCAAAGAGGCGGAATGCGCGATTTCCGGGAACGGGAAAGTGACGGTGTATTAACTGAGAGGAAGAAATATCATGAGGAAGATTTTATTGCTTACGGTATGCTGTACCCTTGTATGCAGCCTGAGCGGATGCATAGTTTTACGGAGAGGATCATCCAATGAATATCGCTCCGATGAAGAATTAGCGGATGAAATGATAGAAAACATTATCGATTGCGCAGAAAAGGAAGATGTAAAAGCACTGACCGAATTATTTTCACAATATGCTAAGGACAGTACGTTAAATTTAACTGAACAGGCAGAAGACTTCATAGAGTTTTTTCAAGGCCAATGTAAAAGCTGGAAAGGAAATGCAAGTTCTCATGAAAAAAGTGAACACGGAAAAACAATCTGGCGGGAATTGAAAGGGCAGTATTCAGTTATTACAGATGAAGCACAATATAAAATAGCATATATTTATATTCCTTTTCACAGAGAAGAACCGGATAAAGCAGGGCTTACTGCAATAGAGATCACTACAGAAGAAACTTTTAACAAGGATTGGTTTCTTTGGAGTCTGGATCAGAAACCGGGAATCTATGTGACAGAAGACAAGGAAGAAAGGTTCTCAGAACAGAGGCTGATCACTCCGGAAGAACTGATCCGGGCGGCAGGACTTACAAAAGAACAGTACCGCGGAGCCGACCTTGAACAGTTTATTGAAGATTTTGCCATCACGGAGGAAGATGTGGATACGCTCAACATACCTTTACTTCTGGAAGAATACGAACCGGACCGCAAAGACGGGCTGATCGATGTGAGTTATCTCATTGAAGACGACATAGAAAACCGTACGTTTGATTTTACAGAGAATGTATATGCCATTGCTTTTATGGAAAACAAGAATACAGGTACGGAATGTGTATATTACGATCTGCCGGATAGAAAACGGTATCAAACGTCGGATGCATATCTCTTTGATGATCTCTACCAGACACAGGCCGGATATTATGCGGACGGACAGCAAATGGTGGAGGCGCTGGATAAGTACGGAGTTTTCAGCTGGGAATCCGGAACAGATGAAGAGGAGATCACAGATCCCCAGTACATGGTGTTGGCAGTGGAATATGAGGACGGGACTGTGTTCCGTGTAAAAGCGTCCGGCTTACTGTCGCAGGTGCTGCCGGACGAGTACGATGAAGTGAGAGAAATGCTGTTGTCAGGAGAATACAGTGGAAGTTAGAGAAAAAATGAGTCTTGTTTCAAAGGAGGACGCCATGGATAGAGAATTTGAAGATGAATTTATGGATGCGCAGTCACAGATTATTTCGCTATGTGTCGAATTTGCGGGTAATAGAGCTGATAAGGTTTATGCCTATGGCTCTATCGAAGAAAGCAGTATTTCTTTCAATGCATTTTTCAAGATTGACGGTCAGATTAAAACAACAAATAATATAGCTGCCGATACAGACTCGATATGGGATTTCCTGGATCTTGGTGAATCGGATCTGGAGAAGATAAAACAAATATGCATACACTATGGAAAACCTGTCCCCACAGAATTAAAAATGATCTATGACTGTAAATGTGGTAAAATAGACACGAAATATAAATATGAAAGTATCTGTTCCGCAAAGACAGGGACAGATTCAAGCGAAATTTTTATGAAGTGGTTAGACGAGGTTCTCCAAAGCACATGGAAGAGATAAAGCGGCATTGTGAAAAAATTATACAGATGCTTCGTTTGGATTATAATACGCAGTTACAGTATTCGGGAATAATCAAAAAAATATATGACGTTATGTTACAGATTATATCCTGCGATAATGTCAATGAACTTCCTGATATTCACTGGAACAGCATAGCGCGGTGTTTTGCTGACGAAACGACGGATTATCAAAGTCCTATACTCTTTGAGATAGATAAAATTGCGAAGTTGTCAGAGGGAAATAATGAAACAGCTGAGAAAAACAGAGTGGCGGAGAGGATATCCCATTAAAAAATTTCTTGCACTTTGTGTATGGGGAGTGATGGCGATTGCTGGCTGTGCCGGAACACTGTCTTGCCCGGATAATATTCCATCGCTGGCGGCGTGTGTTCTTGCATTGGCGGGCGCAGTCCTGACGCTGCCGCGCCTGCTCAGATATTACAGAACAACATACCATAGTCTGCCCGCTCTGAACAGGCGGCTTACAAAAGAAGAGCAGGAGGAACTGCTCGAAAACGAAAATTTTGAGACGATCACTGAGTTAAAGTCAGAATCACTGCGGTGGACAGATTTTGCTGAAAGTGAGCACTGGCTCCGGATCAATGGAAGATATATTCCGAAAGAACTCGCGATTCTGGGAGGAGCCAAAGTAACTTTCAACATAATGAACCGGGACACGACACCGGTGGTTTTTCTTTATGCAACCGGGGATGTGGTGAAAATTGATCTGGAGTTCAGGTCAGTGCCCGGCAAATCCGAGAACTTAATGCATACTTCCGGTCCCGCAGTCGCATTTTTCCGGAACCGGCAGACAGGACAAAGGCGGGAGAACTGCGGCAGAAGTGTATTGAGAAAATGCCGTCATATTTGAAAAGGGGTGATGACAAAGTTATTGAGCAAGATTGAGTGATTTGAGGAGGGTGGTTTATGAGGATTACAAATATTTTTGATGCGGTAAGAGAGGGGACTTATTCGGATTTCCTGAAGTTTTATACAGGAGATTCGAATCTGTTCAATAAATATGCAGGATTGAGTCTGCTTCAATTGGCGTTTGTCAATGACCATAATACAGATGAAAAAATAAAGATGATTCAATTTTTATTATCTGAGGGAGCGGATGTCAACTATAAAAGTCCGAAAGACCAAAGAAATGCGCTGCATATATTTTATTTCTCTGTAATGAGACCCGATCCGCAGTATATGTTAAAAGCAACTCAGCTTCTGGTTGAGGCGGGGGTGGACATAAACGGAAAAGATAAATATGGCGCGATACCGCTTAAATATGCGATTACCGTTGTGAAGCTGCCGACAGAGGCGGCCATGCCGGTATATCAATATTTGATAGATCACGGTTCAAATATCTGTGAAAAAGATAACTTTGGCAAAACGTGCCTTGATTATGCAAAGGAATATTCATGGAGAAATGGTATTATAAGTCTGATGGAAGGACAGGGAGGGACAGGAACTTTATATGAAGTCAGGTAAGTACTTAACAGGATCAGATGCGCTGGCATTCGTAAAAGAGGAGATATTTCATATGTTTAAAAGCAGTGTGGTATTGTCTGAGGAAAATTCAGCTCCGGAGCATCATGGCTGGTTTAAACTTGTCTTCCGGTATATACCTAAGTCTTATATAATTTGTTTTGAAAGGGAATTTAACTGCTTTAATATCAGGATCACCAGAGATTACTTTTAATGAAGTATAGCCGGAATATCCGACTGTTTAGATAAAAGTATGCAGGGAAAGGATGATATCATCATGGTCAGATCGGAAAGAAAAATAAAAAAATATGAGATCATTCTCTGTATTCTTGTGCTGGCAGTCATAGCGGCCGGTCTGCTGCTGCCAGAGACAGGGAATCTTGTCCTTCTGGATGAACTCTGCAATGCCGCGGTCATATGGATTGCGTGTATCTTTGTGATCATGAG
The DNA here is from genome assembly GCF_014982975.1 of Claveliimonas monacensis. GTDB lineage: Bacteria > Bacillota > Clostridia > Lachnospirales > Lachnospiraceae > Claveliimonas > Claveliimonas monacensis. The sequence continues at coordinate 464,542 of NZ_JADCKL010000002.1, read as the reverse complement.
GATTTTAAGGAACAGAACCGCTTTGTCCTTTTCAGGGAAGGCTGTGGGGGCGGCGGCCGTTATTGTATGTATGGCTGCCGCACTCTGGTTTTCAAAAGACATAGTGCCTGATCTTGCGGCCGGCCCGCAGACAGCTATATTGACAGACATACAGCTGAGCGGGACGCAGGCGCATACAGGTATTTTCTCACATCATTATTATCTGCTGGGCATAGATCTACAGGGGGAAAAGATCCGGGTGGAGATATCGGGGCAGGATTATGAAAGACTGGAGACAGCCGGAAGTGTATTAATTGAATATTATCCGAATACGAAGCGGGCTGTGAAGCTTCTGCCGGTCTGAGAATTCATTCAGAGAACCGACAGAGGCTTTTTGTTATAAAAAAACGGAAATTACAGAGGAACTATTTGGAAAATATCTGAGCCGGATGCCGCCTGAATATAGAAACGCATATTTTCAACTTTGATGATTTACAAGCATCTTAATGCTATAGGCATTTTTAGAAAACGACACCCGCTGAAAATTTGGGATATGTTGACAGAGATAATGCAGAGGGGGATAATAATAAATAGGTGAAACGGAAAGGAATGAGATTATGAAAAAAGGGAGACCAAAGAAAAAACCACCCAGGTTTTCTACCAGAATTTTGCTTGCGGCGCTTGCGGCGGCTCTGGCGATAAACGGTTATTTTGCATGGCAGATACTGGGGAAGCCTCTGCAGACGGAACAGACTCAGACGGCGGCGGGAACTGTTCCCGCAGAGGTGCAGGAACGCCTGGATGCGCAGGAGGAGAGAGATAATGAAATAGCTGAGTCGGGATCTGTGAGTTACTCGCCTTCCGGAGACAGACTGAATGATCGTGAAGCAGGAGCTGTTCATGATGAAAGCAGCGCGATGGATGCACTGGAGGCTTTGCATGTGGAGACGGTTGTACTTTTGTCCCACAAATCACCAGATAGCGTTATCAGCCAAAACCGAAAATCACATATAAGATGATACAGGAATATGTAGAGAAAAAGTATGGATTTAAGGTACATACCGCTTATATTGCAGAAGTGAAAAGGGCATTGGGATTAACAATATATGATGCGCCTAATGCGACAGAGGAATTGAAGCAGCCGAAAGAAAAGGCAGAACCGTGTCAGAAGATGAATTGTCACATTTGTTAGATTATTTACTGGATTTTGCGTGTGATGAAAAAATCCTGGGATTGTACAAAAGGGTATGTAGAAAGTATTTGGATATATATCCCGGTTGTATTAGGGATTATATTGAAGCATATCGGGAAATGTGGGAAGAGGAGGATACTTATGGCGAAAATTGTTAAGGAGACTATCCATGCAAAAGGTATTGACATAGGAATCTATACTACAAATTTTGAAAATGAGTTTATTTCATTAACGGATATTGCAAAATATCGAAATGAGGACGACCCTCGATTTGTGATTCAAAACTGGATGCGAAATAGAAATACGATTGAGTTTTTAGGCGTTTGGGAAGAATTGCATAATCCAGATTTTAACCGTGTGCAATTCGAGGCGGTTAAAAAAGAGGCTGGATTAAATCGTTTTGTTATGACACCGACAAAGTGGATTACGCAGATGAAAGCTATCGGTATTGTCTCAAAAGCAGGACGTTATGGCGGAACATATGCCCATAGCGATATTGCTATGTCTTTCGCAACATGGATTTCTCCTGAATTCCAGTTATATATCATGAAAGATTACAGGAGATTAAAGACTGACGAGAATAGTCGGCTATCTCTGAATTGGAATTTGAACAGAGAGATTTCTAAGTTGAATTACAGGATACATACTGACGCGATTAAGGATAATTTGATACCGCCAGAATTAACACCCGCACAGGTAGCGTATACCTATGCAAATGAAGCAGATATGCTGAATGTTGTTTTGTTTGGAAAGACGGCTAAACAATGGAAAGATGAAAATCCGACTGTTAAAGGGAATATGCGGGATGTAGCAACATTGAATCAGTTACTGGTACTTGCAAATCTGGAAAGTTATAATGCTGTATTGATTAGTCAAGGAAAGAATCAAAAAGAGCGGATGGAATTGCTTCGAAAGTTAGCGGTACAACAGATACATACGCTGGAAAATGTGAGTTTAAATAATTTGCCTAAATTGGAAAATGAAACAATAGACTAATAATACAGGTGGAAAAGAGAGATGTACATGGAAAGAAAATATCAAGTATTCATAAGTTCTACATATGAAGATTTGAAAACGGAGAGACAAGCAGCAATAAGTTGTTTACTTGATTTGAATTGTATTCCAGTAGGAATGGAACAATTTCCGGCAAGTTCATTGAGCCAATGGGAATACATTAAAAACTCCCGTTGAATTAAGAGCTCCCATGGATCCGCCATATCCAAGGGCCAGTTCCGCAATTTTTTCTTTTTGGCGGAAGTGGCTGTCGATGCCGTGCTTTTCTACGGGTACGCAGAACATCTGTGAAGCAGATGCGCAGTAGATGTCTTTCCCCTCTGCGAATACTTTTGGTCTCCATGTTTTGCCGGCAAGGAAGGCGAGGAATCTGGCTTCAATGGCGGAGAAGTCGCTGACGATGAACTTGTATCCAGGGCGCGGAATAAAGGCGGTGCAGATCAGTTCGGACAGAACTGCCGGTACGGAGTCGTAGAGAAGCTCCAGCATTTCATAATCTCCGTCCATGACATATTGCCGCCCCTGCAGACTGCGTTCTGTATTGCCTGGTATTTTTTTACGGGGGATTTTGCAAGCTGTTGTCGGAGTATGAGAGCGGTCTGTACTGTCTGGTTATCCGAATTACGAATCAATTCTTTGACGGCCTTTTTGTCAAGGGCGTCTGCTTCATTCACTCGTCTACCTGCAGTGTTTCCGCCAAAGAAAAAGCTGTAGGCACTGCCGGATGTCCGATTCTGGGGCTTATCTCTGGAGCGAAAAAGTCCTGAAAATATACTCATATCAAATCACCCTCCTTTCTAAAAATGGGCATAAGAAAAGCACCTACTTTGGATAGGTGCTTAACCTTATTATCACACCAATTCCCTTAAATACTCTCTATATTTAAGGGAACATAGGTTTTGTTGAGGGAATCATTTCAACCTGTAATAGCAGATATTCTTTCCCTTGCCTTCTCGTTTCAGTTCACCGGATGCTACCAGTTTGCGTAGCGCCCCCTCTACGGAACTGACGCTCAGAGAAGGACAAAGTTCCCGGATATCCTGCTTCGTAAAACGTCCGATTTTATTCATTGTGGCTCGGCGTACCGTTTCCAGTGCCGACAGTTTTGTTTCTACCAGAGCAAAGCGGTCTTCGAAGTCATGGTATGCAGCAAGGATAGTGCCCAGCAGATATTTGATAAAATGGCGAGGGAGTGCAACTTTCGGTGTTCCGTGAAGGATATGCACTTTACCGGGTGGGAAAATATACCACTGTTTTTCCAGTATATAGCTGTGGGGATTACTACTATGAGAATGAAGGACAGAAAATCTGTGTAGATGCCGATTTCTTTGAGGGACAGGAGTGGTATGTGCGCCTGTTGTTGGAGGGGGAAGATCGTCTGGCAAAGAACAGGGATTCATATTGCAAGGGAAGGGTGGTTTCTTACCATGTTGTCTCGGAGGAATGGTTTTTACTGGCTTCTCCGGCACTGCCGCCATTGGAGCAGTTGATAGAAAAAGAAAAGATCCTGGAGTTGATGGGAATGTTGACAGAGCGGCAAAAAGATATTGTGATCACGTATTTTTATTATGGGAAAACACAGTGGGAGATTGCAAAGGAACTTGGTATTGCACAGCCCACAGTTTCCCAGACGCTCATGTCGGCGCTTCGCCGGATGCGGGAGAGTTGTGGGAGTATCTCTAACAAATAGTTCAGGTGCTGTATCTTCTGGAACCCCTTTGGCATCAAAGTAGCTTTTGTCAAAATTGAATCCATTCCATCAAAAACAAAAAACATCAGTAAACTACTTGAAAAAATAATGAAATATGATAAAATGAATCAAAAGACAAGAACAGACGGAAAGCGGACAAGAAGGAGGAAGAAGTATGAGCCAGTCTATCACAGCGAAAATTCGGGAAAACACGGCTGATATCCTGAAGCAGGAAGGCCGGCCCCTGGCGATCCGGGAGATCAAGGAGCGCCTGGCAGGCCGAGGGATCACAGACTATCGCTCGGGACACCTGGCCGGAGGATTGAAACAGCTCCTGGACATGCCGGGATACATATCTCCGGAGAGAGGACACTATCAGTATACAGGTGCGCCGGAGGAAGACCGGGACGGCGGAACAGTGTCCGGGCGTATGAGGCAGATGTACGAGCGGGTTGTGCAGGAATCATCAGATTTGTTGAATCAAGTGGATATCATTGATATCTCGGAGGAGGAGATGCAGCAGATCATGACCATGCGGGATGTGATCCGGGAGACGAAAAGCCTGATCGGAAAGATCGAACAGTGCTGCATCTGAATGCCGGTACAGACAAAATAGCACAGGCAAAACAGTGCAGACAAAACAGCGCAGACAGGAGAAGACATGGATAAAAGACAAGAAAATCTGGAAAATATGGACGCAGAGGAGCTGCGGGAATATATATATGAACTGAACGAGAGTGAGAGCGGAAAGCTGGGGCTGTCCTGGGACAGAGAGCGGGAGCCTGAGAAGATCGTGGAACAGTGCGGCGAAATGGTACCGGTCCTTGAGGAGGTGCCGGAGAGAGACATTGTCCGGGATCCGGCCTTCCAGAACGATCTGCTGATCCAGGGGGACAATTTTCACAGCCTCAGTGTTCTGACCTACACCCACAGTGAGAAGATCGATCTGATCTACATAGATCCTCCCTACAATACGGGGAATGACAACTTTGTCTACAACGATCATTTTGTGGATGCGGACGACGGGTTCCGGCACAGCAAGTGGCTGAACTTTATGGAGAAGAGGCTGCGGCTTGCAAGGGATCTGCTGAAGGAGGACGGGTGTATCCTGATCTCCATCAATGAAAATGAGCTGTTCGTGCTCAAACTTTTGTGCGACCGGATTTTTAAGGAGAAAAATTACCTCACCACCTTCAGCGTGAAGGTGCGCCATGAGGACCGGATCCTGAAGGGGGACAAGGATTTCCATGAGGTGACAGAATTCCTGCTCTTTTACAGGAAATCCGACAAATTCCGGGTGAGCAAAAGGAGGGAGGACAACTCTTCCATTGAAAAATATGTGTACCGTGTGCAGGAGCTGACAGATGCGCCGGAGGAAGAGCGGATGGGAAGTAAGACGGTGTACAAATTCCGCCCGGACCAGTACAAGATCATCAAGGGAAAGCCCTCCGCAGATGCGCTCTCGGTGACCAATATCCGGGGATCGCTGAAAGAGGGAAATTCCTCTGGAAGATTTTTTATGGCCTATCTGAACGAGCGGTTTGAGTCGGAGGCAGGCTTCCTCTACAAGGTCATGGACATGGGGGCGGACGGTCTGGGATACCGGTATTTTACCATCCCGGAGCAGGGGAAGAACCGGAAGAACGGCGACTACTATCAGGGGCTGCCGGTGAACAGAAGCGCGGTCAAGGAATTCCCCTATCCCAATTTCCTGGATTTTGAGGTGGACTTCAACAACGTGGCCCGGGAGGGCGGCGTAGAGTTCCGGAACGGGAAGAAACCGGTGGAATTTTTAAAGTTCCTCTTTACCATGGGCGGACTGGAGGACAAGACGGAGGCGGTTGTGCTGGATTTCTTCGCGGGATCAGGGAGCACAGGCCAGGCGCTGCTTGAATTTAACAGAGAGCATGGCGGAAACAGAAAGTTCATTCTCTGCACCAACAACGAGATCAGCAAGCAGACGGAGAAAAATTTCCGTAAGGAGAAGAGCCTGTCCAAAAAGCAGTTTGACGGGATGAAAGAGAAGAAAGATCCTGCGTGGCTGGACTATGCGGAGGAAAACGGCATATGCAGCTCGGTCACCTGGCCCAGGATGCAGAATGTCCTGCAAGGTTATGACGGGTATGAGCCGCTGGAGGGAAATCTTCTTTATTATAGAACGAACTTTGTGGGACTGTCCGGATCCAGGGACCAGCTTTACTATGACCTGACGGAGAAGTGTATCCCCATGCTCTGTGTAAAGGAGGGGACCCACGTGCTGAAGGAGGCGACGGAGGAATTCCGGATCTACACAGACGGAGAAGAAAAGGGGTATACCTGTGTATACTTTGATGTGTTCGGCATGGACTATGATCTGTTTGTGGAGCGGCTGGAGCAGCTGCAGGGACCGAAGGCCCTCTATATCTTTGCCCTGGGAGACCAGGTAGATGAGCGGGAGCTGATGGATGTGGAAGATTACCGGATAGAGCCCATCCCCTACAGGATACTGGAACTTTACAAAAAAGTGGTAAGATTGAGCAAGGAGTAAACGATACATGAAACAGGAAAAACCATACCAGGAAGAAGCCATAGATGATCTTCTGTATCAGGCCAGAGGCTGCCTGGACCGGGACCGGCAGAACACCATTGTCTTTCAGTCCCCCACCGGAAGCGGCAAGACCTACATGATGACCAGGTTTATCGGGGCGCTGGCCAGGGAGACGGAGAAGCCGGTCTGCTTTCTGTGGGTGTCCATCGGCGCGGGCAATCTCTATGAGCACAGCTTCCGGAGCGTGAAAAAGGAGATCAACCCGGCAGTCCAGTGCAGTCTTCTGGAAGACGAGTTTTTCGGCTCCAGGGACTCGATCAGGGAAAAGGAGCTGGTCTTTCTCAACTGGGAGAAGATCCGCAACAAGCGGGATGGAAAATTCACCAATGTGCTGATGAAGGAGAAGGATGAATACAATTTCCCGGAAGTCCTGGAAAATACCCGGACAAAGGGGATCCGGATCATCCTGATCATCGACGAGTGCCACAGGAGTGCGGGGACTCCCAGGGCGCTGGAGCTGCGGGACGAGATCATACGCCCCTTCCTGACCATTGAGATGAGCGCAACTCCGGGCTTCCTTAAAGAGGGGGCCGGTGTGACCATCCAGGTGCCGCCCCAGAAAGTGATCGATGCGGGTATGATCAAGAAGGAAGTGATCATCAACAAAGACCTGGAACAGATCATAGATGATGAGATCCACTCGGAGCGGCTGGTGCTGGAGAGCGCCTACCGGAAAAGGGAAGAGATCCGGCAGGAATTTGAGCGGATCCATGCCAGGGTCAATCCCCTGATGCTGATCCAGCTCCCCAACGCAGATGCGGGGGAGGAGAAAAAAGAGAGTGTTCTTCGCTTCCTGCGGGAGAAAGGAGTGCCGGATGACCGGATCGCCATCTGGCTCAGCGAGGAGAAGATCAACAGTGAGGAGGAGCTGCTGAACAAAAATAAGAGCAGCGTGGATTTCCTCCTTTTTAAACAGGCCATTGACACGGGATGGGACTGCCCCAGAGCCCATGTGCTGGTGAAATTCCGGGAGACCTCCAGCGTGACGTTTGAGATACAGACCGTGGGGCGTATCCTGCGGATGCCGGAGGCAAGATCCTACGACAATGAACTGCTGGATGCAGCCTATGTGTACACCAACATCCAGTCCATTATCATCAAGAAGGAAGAGTACCAGCCCAACATACTGAAAAATCTGACTTCCCGCCGGATCAGCGGCTACCAGGATATCACTCTGCCTTCCTACTACAGGAACAGAGTGGATTTTGGGGATATTACAGGCCATTTCGGGCTGTTTTATGAGAAGGCTTTCTGCCTTTTCTTTGACATAGAGCAGGCGGACAGGGCTGCGGGGAAAATGCCGGACTGTGAAGCGTGTAGGGAAAAAATGGCCGCAAAAGGTATTGAGTTTGACACCAAACGGCTGGACAGCATCATCCACGATCTCACCATCCATGCTCAGGATATTGACAGAGGGCAGAGGATCGACATGGCGGACACGCTGCATATTACCTATTCGGACAGCGATCTCCAGCAGGCCTATGAGGCGGTGCTGGCCAGGAATTTCCACGGATTTGCCCCGAAGCGGTCCATGGGAAATGTGAAGCAGGCGGTCATCAAGACTTTTCGCCTCTACCTGGGCATCAGCCCGGCAGGCGGAGGCATTGAGATGATGCAGAGGATCGTGGTGGCCAACCAGGCTGTCTTTTCCAGGATCATCAGCGATGCGGTGCTGGAGTTCAGGCGGTTCAAAGAAGAGGAGATCAAGAGAAAGACAGAAGGCAGGTGGAATGAAGAGTGGCAGATCCCCCTATCCAGAAATTATAATCCGGAGATGGTGAGGGAGATCCCGGCGTCTCTGTCTGTCATGCAGCCGCTGTATCTGCCCTTGAATGGGAAAAAAGAGCCGGATATGCTGGAGATGGATTTTATCCGCTATCTGGAGACAAAGAAGGAGAGTGCCCTCTGGTTCTGGAAAAACGGGGATGAACATATGGAGAGCAATTTTGGCATCCGCAGAGAGGACGGCCGCACTTTCCAGCCGGATTTCATCGTCCGGTTCCGGGACGGGCGGACCGGTATCTTTGACACAAAAGATGTGAGCCACAACAAGGAGGATCATGTGCAGAAATCCGATGCTCTCTACAAATATATCGCAGAGGGCAGATATGAGGGGAAGGATCTTGTGGGAGGCATTGTGGTCAGAGACCAGAGCGGACAGTTCTGGTACTATATGCAGCCCCAGTACAAAGGATTTGATGAGGAACCCCAGATGTGGAAGCGGATGGAAGACTTATTTACACATTAGAAGAAAGAAGCGAAGGCACATCAGTATGCCTTCGCTTCTTCTCTTGTGAGCCAGAAATGGATCCCTGTGGTGGAGTCCATCCACCGGTCCTCGTTGAAGTCCGGCACCTCCACCCACTGGCCTTTGCGGTAGACGAAATTTTCGTCCACCAGAGACCAGGCCTCATCGTATTCCTCCGTGTAATCAAAGCTCTTGATGGTGAGGACTTTGGCCTTGCTGCAGCGGCAGGAATTCAGTGTGGCGGAGGTGCGCTTGGCATCCGCCGGGATGAGGAGCTGCACAAGACGGTTGTTGAAACATTTTTTATATCCAAGGAAAGCGCCTTTTTCCGGACAGTAGAGGCGGAAAAATTTTGTGTCTTCGTCAGAAATGATGCCGGATAAGTTGGCGTGTTCCAGGACTGCGCTGAACAGGTTGGCCCCGGAAATGTCAGCTCCGGACAGATCATCGTACCGCATGGCAGCCCCCTTCAGATTGGCATGGCGGAAACAGGTCCCCCGAAAACTGCAGTCGTCGAAGAGGGCATTTTCCACGGCGCAGCCCTGCATATCTGCCCCGTCGAAGGAGACGTGGTGAAAACTGGACAGGGAGAAATCCGTCCGGGACAGATCCCATCCGGACAGGTCCGCGTCCCACATCTCGATCTCCCGGAGATCCAGAAGCTCGCCCTCTTTTCTTTTTTCTAATTTTTCCTTTAATTCGTCTGTTGTCATTGTGGTCATATATCTTCCTCCTCCCCTGGAAGTCTTTCTGAATCCAGTATAGCACATCCGGGTAAGGGCGGCATCTTTTTTCGGCAGAAGAGCTTTCGCCGGGCGGCAAGGTTGCGATTGCAGTTTTCTGAGGTATGCTATATAATTTTCACATAGTGGTAATTCTAGAAAAACATCTTCCCGAAAAAGCCCTGAGGGCTTTCTGATCCGGGGGAGAACAGGAGGAGACAGGTGAATCAGGATTGGGAAAAATGGGGCCGGGATATCCGCAATATTGTGCAGGATGCCGTGGACTCCCAGGATTTTCAGAGGCTGAATGAGACCATTTCAAATACAGTCAATGACGCGATCTTTAACTTGCGGCAAAATATCCGCCGAGGCCCCGGAGGCCCGCAGCAGTGGGGAGCGGGTCCGGGGGATTTCGGAAACCCGGGCGGACCCTGGGGCTGGCAGAGCGGACCGGGAGGACCGGGCGGATTTGGCGGCGGACCGCAGGCCGGACCCGGCCGCAGATATGAGCGCAGGCAGGAGGAAAAGCCGGTTCTGTTTGCAAAGAAAGGCGGCACTTCCCTGGCGGGGGCGGCTCTTCTTACAGTGGGCTTTCTCTTTACGTTTTGCTGCGTGGGCGCCATCATTGCCGGAGTTGTGTCTGTTATGATGACAGGTTTTGGAGCCGTGGAGGCGGGGGCGTTCTTCGTGCTTGCCTGCCTGACAGCTGCCGGTGTCTGGATCTTCTGCAAGGGAAAAGGCATGCGCGGACGGGCAAAACGCTTCCGGAGATATGTAGAGGCGCTGCGTGGCCGGGCCTACTGTAATATATCCGACATTGCCGAAAGGACCGGGGAAAAGCCCAAGCGGATCGTGAAGGACCTGCGGAGAATGATAGCGGACCGGTGGTTCCTCCAGGGACATCTGGATGAGCAGGATGCCTGCCTGATCGTGACAGACGCGGCTTACGATGAGTACAGAAGGATCCGGCAGCTGCGGGAGGAACAGCGGCAGGCGGAGGCGGAGCGGCAGCAGGCCAGAGCCAGACAGCAGGAGGAAGATGCGCGGGAACAGGAGAATGCCGGATATGCGCCGGAGGTACAGCGGGTCATCGAAAAGGGCAGATGGTATGTGAATAAGATCCGGGAGTGCAATGATGCCATTCCCGGGGAGGAGATATCCCGCAAGATCGACCGCATCGAACTGCTTGTGCGCCGCATCTTCGAGCGGGTGGAGGCGGACCCGGAGGCAGTGGATGACATCCGTAAGCTGATGGAGTATTACCTGCCCACCACAGTCAAACTGCTGGAGGCCTACGAGCAGCTTGACGCCCAGCCGGAGGCGGGAGAGAATATCCGTCAGGCAAAGGAAGAGATCGAGAAGACGCTGGATACGTTAAATACTGCATTTGAGAAACTGCTGGACAGTCTTTTTGAGGATGTGGCCTGGGATATCAGCTCGGACATCTCCGTGCTGGAGACCATGCTGGCCCAGGAGGGACTGACAGAAGACGGATGGAAAAGAAAGGAATAGACTATGAGCGATGGATTTACAACGATGACAGGACAGACCATGGAAGTGCAGGGCAGCACCCCGGAGGCAGCCCTCACTGAAGAAGAGCGGGAGATGGCAGCGCAGTATGCGCAGCAGATCGATCTTTACGACTCCGGAGCTGTGCTCCAGTACGGGGCCGGCGTGCAGAAAAAGATGGCGGATTTTTCCGAGAAAGCGCTGGAGAATGTGCGCACAAAAGATCTGGGAGAGATAGGGGACCTTTTGTCCGGCGTGGTCACGGAGCTGCGGGATTTTGATGAGGAAGAGACAAAAGGATTCTTTGGCTTCTTCAAGAAGAGCGCCAACAAGGTGACGGCGCTGAAGGCCAAGTATGAGAAGGCGGAGGCCAATATCTCCAAGATATGCGGGACACTGGAAGGCTATCAGAGACAGCTCCTCAAAGATGCGGCTATCCTGGATAAGATGTATGAGCAGAACCTGGAGTATTTCAAAGAGCTGTCCCTCTACATCGCGGCCGGGAAAAAGAAGCTGGAGGATACAAGGAACGTGCAGCTTCCGGCTCTTGTGCAGAAGGCGGACAGCACCGGACTTCCGGAGGACATCCAGGCGGCCAGGGATCTGGAGGCCATGTGTGAGCGCTTTGAAAAGAAGGTCCATGACCTGGAGCTTACCAGGATGATCGCCATCCAGACAGCGCCCCAGATACGGCTTGTCCAGAACAACGACACCCAGATGGTGGAGAAGATCCAGTCCACTATTGTCAACACAGTGCCCCTGTGGAAGAGCCAGATGGTGCTGGCCCTGGGAGTGGAGCACTCTGCCCAGGCGGCCCAGGCACAGCGGGAAGTGACGGACATGACAAATGAGCTGCTGAAGAAAAACGCGGAACGGCTGAAGATGGCCACCATAGAATCTGCCCGGGAGTCGGAGCGGGGGATCGTGGATATGGAGACGTTGAAGTCCACCAATGAAGCCCTCATCTCCACCCTGGACGAGGTGATGAAGATCCAGCAGGAGGGCCGCGAGAAGCGCCGCGCTGCCGAGGAGGAGATCGGCCGCCTGGAGGGAGACCTGAAGGCGAAGCTGCTGGAGATACGGAACTAGTTTTACTTTTTCGCTTTACAGGGGCAAAATTTCGCTATATACTGATGGGACAGGAAAAAGAAGAAAGGAAAAGAGATACATGGAATTTTTACATGCAGCAGGCAGCGCTGTGGTGAATCTGATCGAGGCTGTCTACAGCCTGCTCTGGGGCGATATCATTACGCTTCCTCTCCCGGGAGGCGGTACACTGGGACTGTCGATCCTGGTGCTCATCCTTGTCCCGGCCGGAGTTTACTTTACTGTAAGGACGCGTTTTATGCCCTTCCGCATGTTCCCGGAGATGCTCCGGGTGACTATGGAAAAGCGAAATGTCTCAGATGAGAAGGCGATCTCCGGCGTCCAGGCCCTCATTGTCTCCACAGCGACCCGGGTAGGCATGGGCAATCTGGTAGGAGTGGTGGCTGCCATCTCCGCAGGAGGCGCAGGAGCGGTCTTCTGGATGTGGGTCATTGCCCTTCTCGGGTCCTCCACGGCTTTCGCGGAGGCCACCCTGGCTCAGATCTATAAAGAAAAAGACCCGCTCTACGGCGGATACAGGGGTGGGCCGGCCTACTATATACACAACTTATTTATCACGAGAAGAGGGAGCAAAAGGAAGAAATCCGTGGTGGCAGTGCTGTTTGCCATCTCCGGACTTCTGTGCTGGTGCGGAGTCAGCCAGGTGATCGGCAACTCCGTATCCTCCGCTGTTGACAATGCTTTTGGCATTCCGCCCCTCTACTCCACCATTGTCCTTGTCATTCTGGCGGCGGTCATCGTACTGCGCAGGAATGCCACGGTCAAGGTGCTGGATATCATGGTGCCGGTGATGGCAGGCCTCTATCTGCTGATCACGGTGTATGTGATCCTGACAAATATAGGCGCGCTCCCAGGCGTGTTCCAGCGGATCTTCGCTGAGGCTTTCGGCTTCAGGCAGGTGGCCGCAGGAGGCTTCGGGGCCGTCCTTATGAATGGTGTGAAGCGGGGACTTTTCTCCAATGAGGCGGGCTCCGGGTCTGCGCCCTGTGCCGCCGCTGCAGCGGACATCAGCCATCCGGCAAAGGAGGGGCTTTTGCAGGCTCTGGGTGTGTTCATTGACACCCTTGTGATCTGCAGCTGCACTGCGATGATCATGCTCCTCACTCCTGAGAGCATGACAGCCGGGCTGGAGGGTATGGATCTTCTGCAGACGGCCATGAGCTATCACCTGGGTGAGTTCGGTGTCATTTTTACGGCGGTGATCCTGTGGCTGTTCAGCTTCTCCACTTTTATCGGCATCCTTTTTTACTCCAGGTCCAATATTGCCTATCTGTTCGGGGACAACTGGGCCTCCCAGACGGCCTACAAGATCCTGGCTCTTATCATGCTTTTTGTGGGAGGAATGGCGGCCTACACCTTTGTGTGGGATATGGGAGATGTGGGAGTTGGCCTGATGACCATCTTCAACATGATCGCCCTCATCCCACTGGCCGGTGAGGCGGTCCGCTCTCTTAAGGACTATGAGTCCCATAAAAAACAGCCCTGCGGCCTGTAAGACCGCAAGGCTGTAGTGATGGCGGGACAAGGGAAGGATTACAAAATGACTTCCATCCCCACTTTCTGTTCTTTCAGACCGCAGGAGCGGTAGAATTTCATGGCGCTCTCGTTGCAGCTCCAGACATTCAGGGTGACATTGTAACATCCATGTTCCCTGGCAAAGTCGAGAACTGCATGGTAGAGCGTCTTTCCTATATGTTCTCCCCGCAGGGTTTCCTCTACACAGAGATCATCGATGTACAGGGTCTTGATATCGGTCAGAATGTGGCTGTCTGTGTGCTGCTGGAATATGCAGAAGGCGTATCCCTGCAGGCAGTCATTGTCGTCTACAGCGGCCAGGATAGGGCGCTTTTCATCTCGCAGGATCTCTTTCAGCTCTTCGTCCGTGTACTTGCTTTTTCCATATTTAAACAGGTCAGGCCTTCCCTTGTGGTGGACCAGGGCTACCTGTGCCAGCAGGCTGTGGATTCTCTCTATGTCTTTTTCTTCTGCCATACGTACTCTCATGGTGCAACGCTCCCTTTCTCTGTTTGTTTTATGGATATCCCCTTGGTAAGAGACACTAATAAAAGTGTAACACATTTTATAAAGAAAAACATAAAATTCTCATGTCCGTATCAGAAAATACGGTTCAGGACAGCGTGCGGCGGTTCAGAAGAAAGACAAGGACAGCCATAGGAACGCAGAGAAGAAGAACCGGGTAGAAGAGTCTCACATCCACGCTGCCGTAGAGGAGGCCGCCCAGCATAGGGCCCAGGGTCATACCCAGGTCCAGGCCGATGTAGTAGGTGCTGTTGCCCAGACCGGCGTGTTCCCTGCCGGCGATCACAATGGCGCGGGACTGGCAGACAGAGCTCATAATGCCGTAGCCGCCCGCCATCAGAACAGCTGCAACGCACATGGGCAGGTCACTTTTCATCAGCGCCAGCAGGAGGATGGAGAGGAAGGCGCAAAGGGAACTGCCGGCAAAAAAGACAGAGAAGCGCAGGCGGTCAAAAAGATCCCGCATAGTGAAGCGCAGGATCAGAAGGGCTGCAGCATAAATAGGAAAGAACAGGCTGACTGTGACAGGCAGATTCCGGGTCTCTGTGTACCGCACAATAAAAGACTGGGTGGCGCAGTAGGGGATGGAAAACAGCATGATGATCAGGGCGATGGGGAGGACTTTAGGTTCCACAATCTGCAGCTTTTTTCTGGCGGCTTCCCCGGGGTTCCTGTCTGTATCTTTGCCGGGACCGGGGGAGGCGGGGCGCAGGATGGGCTCGCCCCTGTCGGATACGAACTGGATCAGGACAAGAGACAGGCCTGTAAAAACAGCGGCTACAATAAAGGAGATGCGGTAGCCAAGCGTCTGGTAGAGCACCACGCCGATGGAGGGGGCCACAGCCATGGCCAGTGCGTTCATCATGCCGTATATGCCCATGCCGGAGCCGATCTTCTCAGGCGGAAGCAGGAGGGACATCCAGGTGGACATGGAGCTGGAGCAGAGGGCAAAGCCGACGCCGTTTATGATCCGGAAGAACAGCACCATCAAAGGATTGACGGACAAAAGATAGCCTGCGCAGGCGACGGTCATAAACAGAAGCCCTGCCATGGACAGGCGGTATTTGCTGATCCGGTCAATGAAACTTCCCATAACAGGGCGGCAGAAAAGAGAGCACAGGTTCATCATGCCACCCACGATGCCCATAAAGGCCGCGCCGGCACCGAGAGTCTCGGAGAACCCTGTGATAAGCGGAGTCACGAGCATGGGGCTTGCGAAATAGAAAAAGCCGGATGCCAGAAGAAGCAGGATATTTTTTGACAGCATGGAATGTTTCATAGATATTTCTCCCTTCTATATCGGTCATTCCGCAGTATGCGGATAACAGTCTGGAAACCATTAACAAGCCTACTCCTGTTGGGGAGGATTTGTCAATGGGAGTGCTTTCTTCTATATAATATGCGGAATCAAGGCCTGGTTAAAATCTAAAAAAAATATAAAAAACCTCAAAAATATTGACGATTTTATAGTTCTGGATTATATTATTAAAAACTTAACTATTAAGTTTTTTAAATATAACTTCTGAGACAGAGACAAAGAGGTGAATGTTGATATGAAATGTCAGTTTTGCAATACAAATGAATCCGACCGGATCTTCTATACGAATTACATGGGCGCCCTCTACCAGATCCCTGTGTGCGAGGGCTGTCTGCATCGGATGTGGCAGCAGGCAGTGGCTGCCGGCCAGGCGGAGGCCTTCCGAAATTATGCGGGGTGGTGGCCCGGCAGGCCGGAGCCCCGAAGGCTGGGAGAGCGCGCCTTTCCAGACGAGGCGGCGGAGGATCTGAAGAGAAAGAGGCAGCTTGCAGTCCTTAAGATCCGGCTTCAGGAGGCGGCAAACCAGGAGAACTATGAGGAGGCAGCCCGGCTGCGGGACGACATAGCCTCCATGGGAAGGGAGGTGTGCTCCCATGAAAGTTAATCTGGAAGTGTACAGTCAGAGGGGTCTGCAGATTTTTCAGAGTGCGCTGAAATTTGCCTCCAGACTGGGCCACGGGTTCCTGGGAAGCGAGCATCTTCTCTGGGCTCTGGCAAAAGAGGGGGGCAGGTCTGCCCGCCTGCTGAAAAAGTACGGTCTGGACGACAAGCTGGTGGAGGAGTATATATGCAGATACGACGGCAGCGCGGCGGGCATCAAGTCCAGAGCAGTCCAGCTGTCCGGCGAGGCGGATCAGGTCCTGAGTCAGGCGCAGGAAGTTTCCAAAGCCAGAGGACATGAGAAGACGGAGCCGGAGGATATTTTGGCAGGCATCCTGGCTACAGGGGAAAGCGCGGCTGTGCAGCTCCTCTGGTCGCTGGGGGTAAGCACAGAAGAGATGAAAAAAGAGCTTCCCGGCAGCGGGGAAGAATACACAGCCGGGGAGGAGATGGATTCCGCTCCGCCAGAGGAAGAAGACGGGGAGTCCTATCTGGAGAAATACGGATCGGACATGACGGAAAAAGCGGAGGCAGGCAGATTTGATCCGGTCATCGGCCGGGAAGACGTGGTGGAGCGCCTGGTACAGGTGCTGTCCCGCAGGACCAAGAACAATCCGGTGCTCATCGGGGACCCGGGAGTGGGAAAGACTGCCGTGGTGGAGGGGCTTGCCCAGCGCATTGCCAGCGGCCGCATCCCTCTCAATCTGAAACATAAAAAGATCATTGCAGTGGATCTGGTGGGCATGATATCCGGCACCCGGTTCCGGGGCGACTTTGAGGAGAGGATGAAGGCATTCCTGGAGGAAGCCCAGGAAGATGAGGATATTATCCTCTTTATCGACGAACTCCACACCATCATGGGAGCGGGGGCAGGCACCAGCGAGGCCATGGATGCGGCCAATATTTTGAAACCAGTGCTGGCCCGGGGTGACCTGCAGATCATAGGCGCCACGACGGGCAGCGAGTACAGAAGGCATATAGAAAAAGATGCGGCGCTGGAGAGACGCTTCCAGCCTGTGCAGGTGGAAGAACCCAGCGTAGAGGAGACAGTGGAGATACTGGAGGGGCTGAAGAAGCGATATGAGGAGTTCCACGGTCTTGTCATTACGGACGGGGCAGTGCGAGCGGCAGCTGAGCTTTCCGGGCGCTACATCCAGGACCGGTTTCTTCCGGACAAGGCGATCGACCTGGTAGATGAAGCGGCCTCCAGAATCCGCACCAGGGCCATGACAGAGCCGCCGGAGCTGCAGCAGCTGGATGACCAGATCGCGGCCACGGAGCGGGAGAAAAAGAAGGCG
The DNA here is from genome assembly GCF_014982975.1 of Claveliimonas monacensis. Classification (GTDB taxonomy): domain Bacteria; phylum Bacillota; class Clostridia; order Lachnospirales; family Lachnospiraceae; genus Claveliimonas; species Claveliimonas monacensis. Next base: position 447,238 of record NZ_JADCKL010000002.1, on the reverse strand, counting down.
GCTCGGGCCCAGGCCTACGAGCAGGCGGCTGTGCTCCGGGACAGGCAGAATGAGCTGGAGCGGACTCTGCGGGAGCGCCAGGAAGCATGGCAGAAATCCCAGAAAAGGGCGGTGGATACCCAGGATATTGCGGCGGTGGTCTCTGCCTGGACAGGTATACCGGTGACCATGCTGACCATGGATGAGAAGGAGCGGCTCCGCTCTCTGGAAACGATCCTCCATCAGAGAGTGGAGGGCCAGGATGAGGCGGTGAAAGCGGTGGCTCAGGCGATCCGCCGGGGACGAACAGGCGTGGCGGACCCGGGCAGGCCGATGGGTTCTTTCCTGTTCCTGGGCCCCACGGGTGTGGGGAAGACAGAGCTGTGCCGGGCGCTGGCTCAGGCTATGTTCCAGGATGAGAACGCCATGGTCCGCCTGGATATGTCCGAATACATGGAGTCCTACACAGTCTCCAAGCTGATCGGCTCCCCGCCGGGCTATGTGGGACACGACGAGGGCGGACAGCTGACAGAGCAGGTGAGAAAACATCCCTACAGCATTGTCCTCTTTGACGAGATCGAGAAGGCCCACCCGGACGTGTGGAACGCGCTTCTGCAGATCCTGGACGACGGACGGCTGACCGACTCCCAGGGGCGGACGGTGAGCTTCAAAAATACAGTCATCGTCCTCACGTCCAATGTGGGGGCCAGGGATATACTGGGCAGGAAGTCGCTGGGATTTGTGCGAACAGACAGGGAGGAGAAGGCCCAAAGAGAGGACAATATCCGCAGCCGTGTCATGGAGGAAGTAAAGCGCACCTTCCAGCCGGAGTTTTTGAACCGTCTGGATGAGATCATCGTGTTCCACCAGCTGGACGAGAAGGATGTGCGCCAGATCGCCGCCCACATGACAGAGCAGTTCGCAAGGCGTCTGGAGGGGCAGGGCATCCACCTGCAGATCACAGACCGCGCTGTGGATGTTCTGGCACAGGAAGGATTTGACCCGGTATATGGGGCCAGGCCGCTGCGCCGGGCGATCCAGTCCGCTCTCCAGAACAAGGTGGCGGATAAACTTCTTGAAGAAGACTTTGATGCGGAGCGCATCATTGTCGTGGATGCGGAAGGAGAAAAGATCTGTCTGACTGTATCCGGGGAGGAAAGCCCGGTTCAGGAAAAACAAGAAGAACAATTAGAGAAGACTTAGAAGATAAGGACTTAAAAAATAAGAACAGCCCGCCGGGCTGTTCTTATTTTTTGTCCTTTTGTCCCAGAGAGCAGGAGAGCTCATTTAAGGAAGTGAGGAGCTCAACCAGCTGGCGCATGTTATCCTCCCCGAACTGCAGAAGAAGTTCCTCCCAGGCCTGGTTATATTTTTCGGCAGAGCGGCGGGCGGCACTGACACCCTCCGGGGTAGCGCTGATGGAGATCTTCCGGCGGTCCTGGGGGTCGATCTCCCGGACAATATAATTTTTCTTTTCCAGTGTATTCAGGATGTAGGAGACAGCCGGCTTGGAGATCCGGAGGCGCTCCTGCATCTTTGGCACGTTCAGGTTCGTGCAGGACTTTTCGCTGCAGCTGCAGCCTCCCAGTATATCTCTGAGGATGGCCATCTCGTTCATCTGCATTTCACAGGCCAGCGAAAAGGAGGCTTCCAGTTTTTTAAAACACATCATAGAAGAAAAAAATTGTTCCTGCAGCTTATTGTCCATATAAACTCCTTAAATAGTAAATGTTTAACAATTGTACAGACAAAGTATAGCCCAGTTCCAGGCAGATTTCAAGGAAATGGAAGTCTTTTTCGTTGATTTACTCTATAAGAGGAGTTACAATAGGATGCGGCGAAAAGCGACGAGCGTACCGTGAGCAATGATAAAGATAGGTTTGGAGACAGAAAATGGGAATAGATTACAACAGAGCCAGGGAAGTTTTTGAAAAGTATCTGGATGGATACGACAGGTGTGACGGGAAAGTAAAGCTGAAGATCACCCACACATACGGCGTGGTGGCCCAGAGCACAGCGCTGGCAAAGCGCATGGGGCTGGGGGAGGAGGACGCGCAGCTGGCCAGGATGATCGCGCTGCTCCATGACATTGGCCGATTCGAGCAGCTGAAGCGATTTGACAGTTTCCTGCCAGAGACCATGGACCACGCTGCCTACGGGGCAGAACTCCTTTTTGAGGATGGGATGATCCGCAAGTTTCTCCCGGAAGACACATGGGACGGCATTATCCGGACTGCCATAGAGAAGCACAGTGACTATGTGCTGGAGGGAGTGGAGGATCCCCGCACCCTCCTTCACGCCAGACTGATCCGGGATGCGGACAAGCTGGACAACTGCAGGGTAAAGCTGGAAGATCCCCTGGAGACATTTGCGGGAGGCACGGCGGAGGAGATCGGCGCACAGAAGATCTCGCCAAAGGTCAAGGCAGATGTGCTGGCGGGAAAATGTATCCGCTCCTCGGACAGAGTGACGCTGATGGACTTCTGGGTTTCCTATGTGGCCTATTTTTATGACCTCAATTTCCGGGAAAGCCTGGACATTGTGGAAGAACAGGACTATGTGAGACGGATCGTTGGGCGCATCCCCTACTCCGACCAGGAGACAGAACATGCCATGGAGGAGATAGAAAGAGCGTTGACAGCCTACGTCCAGACCCACGGGAGAAATTAAATAAGAATACAGAGGGAGAGTCTACGAGAGGAAACAGTTATGAAGTTTGAACCAAAAGAGGATATAAAGAGGATTATTGTTGTCTGCATAGCGGCAGTCATTATGGCACTGAACATCAAATCATTTGTCCGGACAGGAGGCCTCTATCCGGGCGGCGCCACAGGGCTGGCGCTTCTGATACAGAGAGCGGGGGACATGTTTTTTCATGTGGAGATCCCCTACACGGTAGTCAACGTGGCGCTGAACGCGGTTCCGGTCTACATCGGCTTCCGCTATATAGGGAAGAAGTTTACCCTGTATTCCTGCCTGATGATCGTGCTCACCAGTGTTCTGACCGATATCCTGCCCGGATATGTGATCACCTATGACACGCTTCTTATCAGTATTTTCGGCGGACTGATCAACGGGTTTGTGATCAGCCTGTGCCTCCATATGAACGCCACCACAGGAGGGACAGACTTTATCGCCATCTTTCTGTCAGAGAAGAAGGGCATCGACTCCTGGAATATGGTGCTGGGTCTGAATGTGCTGATCCTGGCGGCGGCAGGCGTTCTGTTTGGATGGGATAAGGCGCTGTACTCGATCATCTTTCAGTACACGTCCACCCAGGTCCTGCACATGCTCTACAAGAAATACCAGCAGGAGACCCTGCTTGCAGTGACCAACAAAGCGGAAGAGGTGTACGAGGCCATCTTTGCCACGACGAACCACGGCGCCACGATCATCGAAGGGCAGGGGGCCTATGAAGACCGGGAGAGGAAGATCGTGTACTCCGTGGTCTCCAGCGCTGAGAGCAAAAAAGTGATCCAGGCCATTAAGCAGGCAGATCCCCATACCTTTATCAATATCATGAAGACAGAGCAGGTGTCGGGGAAATTTTACCAGAAGCCAAACGAGTAGCAAAGTCCGGAAGCCTGTGCAGATAATGCAAAATAAGAAAAATATCAGATAAAGATTTCCATATTCCTTTATATTACAATTGTCCCAGACAGAACGAGAAGACATTTTATTTCCAGGAGGGAAGAAAAATATGAAGGAATTAACACAGGAAAAAATCCAGAACGCGATAAACAATTTTAAGTTTGAAGGGACATTGACAGACTGCAGGCCTTACGGGAGCGGACACATCAACGACACATATCTGCTCTCCTATTCCATCGGTGAGATGGGAAGGCTGAAAGTGATCCTCCAGAGAATGAACAGCGAAGTCTTTACAAAGCCGGCGGAGCTGATGGAGAACATTATCAACGTCACCACCTACCTGAAGGAGCGGATCGCGGAGAACGGGGGAGACCCGGAGAGAGAGACACTGAACGTGATCCCTGCAAAGGATGGAAAACCTTACTATAAAGACGAGGATGGGAACTACTGGAGATCCTACAAGTTCATCACCGGCGCAACCAGCTATGATAAAGTAGAAAAGCCGGCAGACTTCTACCAGAGCGCCGTGGCATTTGGAAATTTCCAGCGTCTTCTGGCAGATTTCCCGGCAGAGACACTCCATGAGACCATCGAGGGATTCCACGACACAAGAGCCCGCTTTGCCGTGTTCGAGCAGGCTGTAAAGGACGACGTGATGGGCCGGGCCGCGACTGTGGAAAAAGAGATCGAGTTTGTCCGTGCCAGGGAGAAATCCATTGCCAATTATTTCAGCGAAATGCAGGAGAAGGGCGAGCTGCCCCTGCGTGTCACACACAATGACACAAAGTTGAACAACATTATGATCGACGACAAGACAGGAAAGGGCATCTGTGTCATTGACCTGGATACGGTTATGCCGGGCCTGGCCATGAATGATTTCGGTGACTCTATCCGCTTTGGGGCCAGCACCGCTGCCGAGGATGAGAGGGATTTAAGCCTGGTGTCCTGCAGCATGGAACTGTTTGACATCTATGCGAGAGGTTTCATCGAAGGATGCGGCGGCAAACTGACAGAGCGTGAGATCCTGGAGCTTCCCATGGGAGCCAAAACCATGACTTACGAGTGCGGCATGCGCTTCCTTACAGACTATCTTCAGGGTGACACCTACTTCAAGATCCACAGAAAAGACCACAATCTGGACCGGTGCAGAACCCAGTTTAAACTGGTGGAGGACATGGAGCAGAAGTGGCACACTATGCAGGCTATTGTGAGAAAGTATATGTAGGCGGGGCTTGCAGAGATTTCTCCGGAAAATTTTGATAAATAAAACAGGTATTAACTATGCATAAATGACAGGCGTGTTTATGTGGGTTAATACCTGTTTTTTTATGTGTATTTTGTATATTGACTCCGGAAAAAGGGAGTGTTATAGTTTTCCATATCTATAACAGGCGGAATGTTTCAAATCGCCTGGTCAGTTTGGTCCGCTTTTCTACAGAGCGGATGCACTTCGGAATTTTCTGGCAGAATCTGCCACAGGTTCCATTTGACGAAAACAACAACCAAAAAGGAGGTATGCTTATGGGGAAAAGCAGTACGGCTGTTAATCACTGGATGCGGGACAGGGGCAGATTTGCGGATCTGTTCAATGGAGTCGTTTTTGGCGGAGAGCAGATTGTCAGGCCGGAGGAGCTGGAGGAGGCACGGGGAGAGTCGGATATTCTCGTACCGGACAAGGGGGAGAAAGAGAGGCAGGTACAAAGGTACCGGGATATTGTTATGCAGTGGAAGAAAGGTCCCTATTTGGCCATGCTGGCCTGCGAGAGCCAATCCGGCATCCATTATGCCATGCCGGTCCGCAATATGCTCTATGACAGTCTCTCTTATACAGAACAGATTCGCCGGATTCGTGAGAACAACAGAGGAAAAGCGGGGGTGGGGAAAATGACAGGGGAAGAGTTTCTATCCGGCATGCGCAAAGAGGACAGAATCTGCCCTGTCATTACACTTGTGTTGTACTACGGGGAGGACGAGTGGGACGGCAGCAGGAATCTCTATGATATGTTTCCGGAAGGATGGAAAGAACAGATTTGGAAAATGCTGGAAAAGTATGTGCCGGATTACCGTATCAATCTGGTGGATGTGGGAAAAATCGGGAAGATTGAAAAGTTTACCAGTGATTTACAGCTCATTTTCGGTATGCTAAAATATAGGGAAGATATGGGAGAACTTCAAAAATATGTGGATAGACACAGGGAGTATTTTCAGAATGTAGACGTGGATACCTACCGCGCAGTAAGAGAACTGCTGCATGCAGGAAATGTGATGGAAGGCATGAAAGAAGGGTACGACAGAAAGGAGGGAACGGTGAACATGTGTAAAGCATTGGATGATCTGTACCAGAAGGGCGTTGACAACGGAATGGAACAGGGAATACAGGCGCTTGTGGAGATCTGCCGGGAGCTGGGGCAAACACGGGAAGTGACAGAGAAGAAAGTGTGCGAAAAGTTTACAGTTTCCCAAGAGAAGGTTCGGGAGTGCATGGAAAAGTACTGGGCCTGAGACAAAAGAGAATGAGAAGAAAGGGCTGGTGTACACTCTGGAGCAGAACAGTTTCCAGGTGTACCCGGCCTTTACTTTTTGCGCCGAAAAACAACACTAGTCATACACTGCCTATATCTGCTATACTATTAGAGGAGACCATACATGATATGGTAGACACAGAAAGGAGAGACGGAAGATCATGGCAGTAAGAGGAAGCGTGTTGTTATACAATTTTACAGATAAAGCAAGAACAGATAAAGTGAAATTTATTTTCGTACTCATGGGTATTAAGATCCGGAGTGTGGAGAAGGAGGACTACCTACAGCCGGTCGGCGCTCTGTCGGGAGTGGCCGGAATGGAGAGGAGCGGGGATGTCTACGAGGGGGAAGGCTTTGGAGAGGAGATGCTGGTCATCTGCAACCTGACAGACGCCCAGATGAACCAGATGCTGGCCTACTTCCGCAAGGAGGGGATTCAGATTCCTCTGAAGGCGGCCCTGACGCCCACCAACATGAACTGGAATTCCCTGGAACTTCACGATGAGCTGGTGCGCGAGCATGAGGCGGTCCAGAAGCAGATCCGGGAACAGAAAGAGCAGAAAAAAGAGTGATGATAGAGACAGAGAGAAATTCAGAAAAAAATGAGATCATCCTGGATGGAGCGCAGTACAGGCGGGAGCCGGAAGGTATCCTGCTGGAGCGGGCGGCGGACACAGAGGAGATCCGCATTCCAGATGAGATAGAGGGGGAGCCGGTCCGTTGGGCGGCTCCCTACGCCTTTGCGCGGACCCGGGCCCGGGAGGTCCGTCTGCCGATTGACATGGAGAAAATAGGAAACTATAGCTTTTACAGGTGTTTCGGGCTGCGAATGCTTTCCTTCTCGGACACCCTTGTGGATGTGGGATCGGGAGCCTTCAGTGGATGTGCCCTGCGGGAGATCCGGATCGACCACTACCAGGGAGAGAAATCTTCTCTGAAATTTCTTGCAGATGAACTGCGATATGCCCTTTATGTGACGCTGCGCTATCACAGGGAGGACGGTAGAGTGGATGAGGCCAGGCTTTTGTTCCCGGAGCATTACGAGGAGGCGGTGGAGAACACACCGGCCCGGATCGTGGAGACCCACTATCACGGGTCCGGCGGGGATTACCGTCAGTGCTTTTATAACCGGGAGCTGCAGTTTGCGGAGTATGATCGGCTTTTTCCAAGAGCGGTGGCTGAGGAGAGCCAGGAGGACGCCCTGCAGCTGGCGGCCCTGCGGCTCTGCTGGCCCTACAAGCTGGCGAAGGAGGCGGCGGACAGATACGGAGCGTATCTGCGGGAGCACATGTCCTGCGCGGGGAAGGTCTATGTAGAAAGACAGGACACGCATATGCTGCGGTTTTTCGGGCAGGCCGGATACTGGGATCAGGAGGGGCTGGATGCGGCTGTCGATGCGGCAGCGGGAAACAAGGAGACAGAGATACTGGGCTTTCTCATGGATGAGAGAAGGCGGCTGTTTCCAAAGAAGAAAAAGGTGTTTGAACTATGAGAGACCAGAGGGAAAAACAGCAGGCTGCAAGTGAACAGCTGGCCGGGATCGGCAGGGATATCCTGGTCCTTACGAGAAATGAGCTCTATCTGAACATGCGGTTCCTGGATGTGGCCCTCTCCGGCTTTTCCTATGTGATGGATCTGTCGGCGGAGCCGGCGGCCACGGACGGATTTGTCATCTATTATCATCCGGGGCGCATAGGCGGACTCTACAAGGAGAACAGAGTGGACATGTGCCGGCTGTACCTGCACATGGTGCTCCATTGCCTGTTCCGCCACCTCATCGGGAGGGATGGCAGGGACAGAAGACTGTGGGATCTGGCCTGCGACATAGCGGCTGAATCTATCACGGACAGTATGTATATACGGACTGTGAGAAGAGGGAAATCCTGGCTGCGCCAGGAGACGTACCGGAAGCTGAGAGAAGAGATGAAGGTGCTGACTGCGCAGAAGATCTACGGAAGCCTGGAGCGGTGGGATCTGCCGGAGCGCAGGCTGGCAGACCTGGAGAGAGAATTTTTTGTGGACAGCCACCAATACTGGCCGGAGGATGAAGACCTGGAGAGAAAGCAGGAGATCGAGAACCGTTGGCGGGATCAGAGCGAACGGCTGGAGACCGAGATGGAGACATTCTCAAAGGAGGCCTCCTCTTCGGCGGGGGATCTGCTGGGCCAGGTGAAGGTAGAAAATAAGGAGCGATTTGACTATCGGGAATTTCTGCGGAAATTTGCGGTCCTCAAAGAGGAGATGTCCATTGACCAGGACTCCTTTGACTATGTGTTTTACAGCTACGGTCTTTCTCTGTACGGGAACATGCCCCTCATTGAGCCCCAGGAGTGGAAGGAGACGAAGAAGATCGAAGAGTTTGTGATCGTCATCGACACCTCCATGTCCTGCTCCGGGGAACTGGTGAAAAAGTTCCTGGAGGAGACTTACGGGGTCCTGAGTGAGCAGGACAGCTTCTTTCACAAAGTGAACATCCATATCATCCAGTGTGATGACACAGTCCAGTCGGACCGGAAGGTCACCTGCCGGGAAGAACTGCGGGAGTATATGGACCAGCTGGAGCTCAAGGGGGAGGGAGGGACCGATTTCAGGCCTGCCTTTGCCTATGTAAATGAGCTGCTTGAGAGGCATGAATTCCAGCAGCTGAAGGGACTTATCTATTTCACAGACGGGCAGGGGATCTACCCGGCAAAAATGCCTCCTTACGAGACAGCCTTTGTCTTCCTGGAGGAGGACTACGAGGACAGGGACGTGCCGCCCTGGGCCATCAAACTGGTTCTGGAGGAAGAAGAGATTGAGAATATGTCCGGCGGAAAGTCGGAAGAAAAAGGAGATACAGCATGGATATAAAGAGAGCCAAACAGGAAATTGAAGACTCCATAGAGGCATATCTGAAAAAGGACGCTTACGGGGAGTATATGATCCCGGCTGTCCGGCAGAGGCCCATCCTTCTCATGGGCCCGCCGGGCATAGGTAAGACGCAGATCATGGAACAGATCGCCAGAGAGTGCGGGATCGGGCTTGTGTCCTACACCATCACCCACCACACCCGGCAGAGCGCCATCGGCCTTCCCTTTATCCGGGAGAAGGTCTATGGCGGAAGGACCTATTCTGTCACAGAGTACACCATGAGCGAGATCATAGCCTCAGTCTACGATAAGATGGAGGAGACCGGCCTTGCGGAGGGCATCCTTTTCATCGATGAGATCAACTGTGTCTCCGAGACGCTGGCCCCGGCCATGCTCCAGTTCCTCCAGTGCAAGATGTTTGGGAACCAGAAAGTGCCGGAGGGGTGGATCATCGTGGCAGCAGGTAACCCGCCGGAGTACAATAAGTCTGTCCGGGAGTTTGACACAGTCACGCTGGACCGGATCCGGCGCATTGACGTGGAAGAAAATTATGGGGTCTGGAGAGAGTACGCCTACCAGGCGGACATCCACCCGGCCATTCTGTCCTACCTGGAGCTGCGGAGAGACTATTTCTACAGGATGGAGACCACGGTGGACGGCCGCATGTTCGCCACCGCCAGAGGCTGGGAAGATCTGTCGGAGTTCCTGAAGGCCTGCGAGGCTGTGGGGAAGAAGGCGGACCGGGAGGTGGTGCACCAGTATATCCAGCACTGGAAGATCGCCAAAGATTTTGCCAATTATCTGGAGCTGTTTGCAAAATATAAAAAGGACTACGGTCTTGAGAAGATCCTGGAGGGACAGTACAGCGGGGATATGCTGGAGAAACTGAAGTTCGCCTCCTTTGATGAGAGGCTCAGCGTAGTGGGGATGATACTGGGAAAACTTTCCGGGTTGTTCCGGGACAGCTACCTGGCTGACCGGTACGTGACAAAACTGTTTGACTGTCTGAAAGAATACAAAGCCTGTGGCAGTCTCGCAGAGGCGGCCGGGGCGGCGGCAGAGCGCTATGAGAACCTGCGACGCGCCGGACAGCTCACCAGAGAGGCGGACCACATGCTGCGGCAGGTGAACGACACGCTGGACCGGTATCAGCAGCTTCTGAAGGAAGAGCGCCTGACAGCCGCGGACCAGGCGGAGGCGGCTTTTGAGCGGGTGCGCAGCGAGTTTGAGAAGGAGACCCGGAAGCGGGAGGAACTCCTGGAGCGGACCGGCCGGGCTCTGGACAATGCGTTCTATTTTATGGAGGATGCCTTCGGCGACAGCCAGGAGATGGTGTCCTTTGTGACAGAGCTCAACACCAACTACTACAGCATCCAGTTTCTGAAAGAAAATGACTGTGATATGTACTACAAGTACAACAAGCGTCTTCTTGTGGATGAGCAGCGGGAGAAGCTGCTGGAGAGGATGGATGAGGCGGAAGGCATGCTCAGGGAATAAGAGAGGAGGAAAAAGAATGATCAAGATACTGGACGGTGACTGCCCGGACCCGGCGGTGTTCCGGGAGGGAGATACATTTTACCTGACATATTCAAGCGGGCCTTATTACCCGGGACTTCCCATCTGCAGTTCGACGGATCTGGTGAACTGGAAGATGGAGACATACGCTGTGAAGGATTTTGAAGGCAAGGAGATATGGGCGCCGGATTTCTTTAAATATAAAGATAATAAGTATTACATATATTTTTCGGGAGCAGGGACAAACTGGGTGATCTGGTCGGAACACATACAGGGACCCTGGTCAGAACCGATCGATCTGAAGGTGGGATATATCGATCCGGGACATGTGACAGACGAGGAGGGGAAAAGATACCTCCTTCTGTCCGGCGGACATATTGTCCCCCTTGCGGCGGACGGACTTTCCATAGATCTGGAACCTCAGAATACAAATGCCTATGACGGTTTCCTGTCCGTCAGGCCAGGTGTGTTCGCACGGGGAAGCGGTCAGGCTGTTGTATCTGAGATCAAATACAGGAAAGTCTGAAAAGGAAAAACGGCAGGGGCAGACGTGAAAATAGTCTGTCCCTGTCGTTTTTTTATTCTATATCCGGGGACTTCTCTACTCCCCGTATTTCTCTTTGTATGTCTTCATGGCATCCCGGATCAGCTTGTCAAACTTGTCTGCCTGCCATGCTGCACGACCGGTAAACAGTCCGTCGATGGAAGGCTGCACGATAAGCTCGTTGGCGTTGCCCGGGTTGACACTGCCGCCGTAGAGGACAGGAATGTCTGCGCCTGCGTCGCCGAAGATCTCGAGAAGGCACTCTTTGATGACTTTGTGCATCTCTTCTGCATAGTCCGGGGAAGCGGGCGTTCCGTTCACGCCGATAGACCACACCGGCTCATAGGCTACCCAGATATGGGGCACTTCTGAGACGGGTACGTCGTGGAAACCGACCTTCAGCTGGGTGCGCAGCACCTCCGGGCTGATGCCGAAGTTTTTCTCCTCAGCGGTCTCGCCGATGCAAAGGAGAGTTGTGAAGCCATGTTTCAGACCGGCCTTCACTTTCCGGTTTTCTTCTGCATCTGTCTCGCCGAAGACGTGACGCCTCTCAGAGTGTCCGATCATAACAAGGTCAAGACCCAGCTCCTTCAGCATCAGAGGAGAGATCTCGCCGGTGAACTGTCCTTCATCTTCCCAGCACATGTTCTGGGCTCCAAGTTTGACGTAAGAGCGGTCTACATTTTTTGTGGCGCTCTCCAGAGTGGTGTAGGAGGGGATGATAAACAGCTCCATCTCCTCCCTGCTGATATCCTTTGTGAGGGAGACCAGATCCTGCAGATATTTCACTGTGTCCTGGATATTTTTGTACATCTTTAGATTGCTTCCGAAATACAGTTTCTTTTTCATTTCCTACATCCTTTCCTTTTCCGCGGGTTCCGCAAAAAAATCTGCCTTTCCGGGCCTTTTTCTTTCTGGGTTTATTATAAATGAAATGCAAGAAAAGAGCAATATATATCTTTCGTAAAAATGTCAAAAAAATAACAAAACGAAAAAACGAAAGAAAACGAAAAAGAGAGGAAAAAATCGTGTTAGATATGCACAAAAATGAGAAATGGAAAATATATAAATGTACTGAAATTACAAAAAGGAGTTGAAAAGGAAAAGTGAAAGTAATAAAATGAAGCCATAAAAGAAAAGACAATCGAAACCGAAACGAAAGGAAGAGAAAAAATGAGCGAAAAATTCAGACCTGTAACGGCAATTACAATGGGGGATCCGGCGGGCATTGGACCGGAGATCGTTGTCGGCACGATGCTGGACAAGGAAATACATGAATGCTGCCGGCCTTTTGTAATCGGAAGCCAGGCGATCATGGAGAGAGCTGCAAAGGTTCTCGGAAAAGAGCTGAAGTACAACCAGATCAGCGATCCCTCCGAGGCAAAGTACGAGTACGGAGTCATTGATATCCTGGAGACCGGAGACTATGACACAGACTCCATCGAGTGGGGAAAAGAGCAGAAGCTGGCCGGACAGATGGCCATTGACTGGATCATGAAATCCATTGAGCTTGGAATGGCTAAGAAGATCGATGCAGTATCCACTTCCCCGATCCATAAAGGAGCCATCAAGCTGGTGGGTGTAAAAGAGCCGGGACACACAGAGATCTATCAGCATGCCACCAATTCACCGTATGCCCTGACCATGTTCTCCTGCCACAAGCTGCGCGTCTTCTTCGTAAGCCGCCACATGTCACTGGTTGACGCGTGCCACTACGCTACAAAGGACGTGATCCTTGAGAATGTTGTAAATATTGACAAAGAGCTGAGAAAAGTCGGCATTGAAAATCCGCTGATCGCAGTTGCGGGACTGAATCCCCACAATGGAGACCACGGACTTTTCGGAACAGAGGAGCTTACAGATATCGGACCGGCTGTGGAGGCTGCCAAAGAAAGAGGAATCAACTGTGTAGGACCCTGCCCGGCAGACTCTGTGTTCCACATCGGAAAATCCGGCAAGTACGATGCGATCCTGTCTCTCTACCATGACCAGGGACATATCGCCTGCAAGACACTGGATTTTGAGAAGTCAGTTACCCTGACTTTCGGACTTCCTTTCATCAGAAGTTCTGTGGACCACGGAACAGCCTTTGACATTGCAGGAAAAGGAATCGCAGGCTGCGTCAGCCTGATTGAATCCACAAAGGTAGTAGCAGAGTATGCGGCAAAGCAGCATGAAAGGGGAGAATAGAAATGCCATTAATCGGAGCGGTGGCGGACGACCTGACAGGCGCGACAACGACAGGTGTACTTCTTGCAAGGTCAAAAGCAAGGACAGCGGTATTTTTTAACGAGGAAGCAGCGGAAAAAGGAGAGGGCGTGGATGAGCTGGACGCCATCCTGATCAGCAGCAACAGCCGTGCGCTTCCGGCCAATGAGGCGTATGAAAAAGTAAAATCAGCTACATGTGCACTGAAGCGCATGGGCGTACAGTATTTTTCCAAGAGAATTGATACGACACTGCGCGGAGGCGTGGGCGTTGAGATCGATGCCATGATGGACCAGGTGGGGGATGACTGCGTGGCAGTTGTCGTTCCGGCCATGCCCCAGTCCAGACGTATTCTGGTAGGCGGCTACTCTGTCATCGACGGTGTAGCTCTGATCAACACACCGGTGGCGCAGGATGTGCGCACACCTGTGAGAGAGAACTATATCCCAAGGCTTCTTGAGGGACAGACGAGAAGACAGGTGAAGCTGGTCACTCTGGATAAAGTGCTCCAGGGCGAGGAGGCCATCCGGGATGCCCTGAAGGAGGCCAGAGACGCGGGCGGCGAGGTCATTGTCGTGGACGGGATCACCATTGAGGACGTAGAAGAGATCGCCAAGGCATGTATCGAGCTGAAATGGAATGTGGTTGCGGTAGACCCGGGCCCGTTCACTTCAAAGCTTGCTTACTATAGAAATCTGATCCAGGAGGAAGAACCAAACCTTCCGCCGGAGGCGGACGAGAACGGAAAGACCGTGCTCATTGCTGCGGGAAGTGCCACTCCTGTCACCAAGAAGCAGATGGAGGTGCTCTGCCAGGATCCCAGGCATGTGCGCATCAGCGTGGATCCTGTCAAGTTTATCGAAGGAGGAGACACGGCGCTGGACGAGGCGTTTCGGGCTGTACATATTGCAGAAGACCTGCTGAAATCAGACAATCCTCCAAGAGCAATCCTCTTTGAGACAGCTCTTCACGGGGAACTTCTCAACCTGGATGAGGAGGACAACAAACGCCACTATGCAGGCGGCATGAGTGCCAACAGGATCAACGCGGGGCTTGGAACTATTATCTCTCAGCTCCTTGAGAGTTGTGGAAGAGAAAAAATTGCGGGACTTTATACAACGGGTGGCGACACCATGGTGAATGTGTGTTACCAGCTTGGTGTAGAGTGCATAGAAGTAATGGATTATGTGATCCCTCAGACTGACATAGGAAGACTTGTGGGAAGCTATGACGGGCTTCCGATCGTAGGGAAGGGCGGACTTACCGGAAATGACAACACGGCATGCGATATCGTGGAGCGTCTTTTCAGAGAGTCGGCCAGAAAGTAGGAAACTGAAAAGTATGAAGTAAGGTTTGGAGGAAGTGCAAAAATGAGTGAAAACACAGAGAAAAAAGAAGTAAAAAAGCAGACAGACCTCGATCTGCTGAATAAAATGAAAGCCCTGCCGGGCGGACTGGTTATCATTCCCCTGGTTCTGGCGGTTCTTATCGCCACATTTTTCCCGCAGGCATATCAGATCGGCGGCTATGTGACGGCCCTGTTCTATGATGGAAACTCCTGTATGATGGGATTTTTCCTGATCGTCTGCGGATCAGCCATCAACATCAAGCAGGTGGGTATGCCTCTCTACAAAGGTGTGACGCTGACAGCTACCAAGTTCCTTCTGGGCGTTGTCATCGGACTTGCGGTAGGCGCTATCTGCGGGCCGGAAGGATTCCTTGGGATCGCGCCGTTCGTATGGATCGCAACCATCACGAACTCAAACGGCTCCCTTTACATCTCCCTGTCCGCACAGTTCGGTAATGCGACAGACACAGGAGCCATCTCCATCTTGTCCCTGAACGACGGTCCGTTCTTCACACTGATCGCCCTGGGAGCCACAGGACTGGCATCTATCCCGATCGACTCCCTGATCGCAGTGCTTGTACCGCTGCTTATCGGTTTCATCTGGGGTAACCTTGACGCCGGCTTCAGAAAAGCATGTGCGACAGCTCAGCCGATCGTTACATTCTTCATGACGATCTCCATCGGAGCGAAGACAGATGTCAACACGATCATCACAGCGGGCGCGGCCGGCATTATCCTTGGCCTTGTATCCGCAGCTACAGCAGTGATCTTCTTCTTCACAAACAACCTGTTACTGCCGAAGAAAGAGAGAAACGCCATGGGCGCTGCTATCGGTACAACAGCTCTGAACTCTGCCATGACACCGGCAGCAGTTGGCGAGGCAGACCCGACAATGGCTCAGTACGTGGACATGGCTACAGCACAGTGTGCGACAGCTTCTGTTGTAACCCTGTTCCTCTGCCCGTTCATCACAGCTTTCTTTGATAAACTGATGCAGAAGAAACAGCTTGGTATCTACTCACCGGAAGGATGGGCACGCTACAAAGTAGATCCCAGTGTACCGGCTCCGGCAGCAGAATAATAAGCAGAAACAAAACTAAACGAAAAAAATCGAACATAATTCATTACAAAAAGTGAAAAAAGTCCTCTGATATGCTACAATAGTCTTGTGCATATTAAGAGGACTTTCTTAGAACCTGAAAAAGGAGTATTTACTTATGGAAAAACTAAAGGTGCAGCTTACAAAGGGACAGTTATTTGATTTCCTTTTATATCATACATTTTCAAAGGGATCCGGCTTCCTTGTAAACATGCTGGGTATGTGCGTGATCATTCTGGGAGCCGTTATGCAGTTTGTGGGAAAGATTGAATTCAGACAGCTCGTTCTGTACGTGATCGTGGGGGTGGTGGTTCTGGCCTACACGCCGCTGCAGCTTAAATTCCGGGCCAGGAAACAGATGGAAGTCAATCCGGAGTACAGAGATCCAAGAGAGTACGTTTTCTCTGAAGAGGATGGGATCATCGTGGTGCAGAACGGGCAGGAGACTAAGTATGAGTGGAGTCAGATCCAGCGTACGGTGACAACGCCCAAGACCATCGGAATCTATTATGAGAAGGAGCGGGCGTTTATCATCCCCAAGGAAGCCTTTGGGGACAGGTTCGTCCCGGTCATGCAGATGGTAGTGCAACATATCGGGCTGAACAATGTAAGGCTGACTCAGTAAGAGAGGAACAGCTGTCAGTATAAGGGGGAACAGGAGATGGAAGAGCGCAGGCAGGCAATATTGCGTGAACTGGAAGAGAAAGGGAAAGTCCGGGTGGCGGATCTGAGCAAAGAGCTGGGATGTTCGGAGGTGACGATCCGCAATGACATCAAGAGCATGAGCGCGGAGGGGCTTCTGAAGCGGACTCATGGCGGCGCGGTCAGTCTGGAGCAGAATATGGCCCGGAAATACAGAGCGGAGACTATATACCGCCATGTGGACCGCAAGAAAGCCATAGCCGCCCGGGCGTATGAGTATATAGAAGACAGGGACACCATTATCATAGACGATGCATCCAGCAGCTTTTATCTTGCCCTTCATATCAAGAGCCATCCGGAGAAGCGGGTGGCGGTAGTTACCAATTCCCTGCTTGTGGGAAATGAGCTGGCGGGCATTGAACATGTGGAGCTGTACATGATCGGCGGCTACGTGGGCGGCCATCTGGCGGCCAGCATGGGAGAGTCGGCTGTGGAGAACATGGAGCATTTCCATGTGGACAAAGGATTTATCGGAGTCCACGGCATCAATTTTGAGGCGGGCCTTACGTCCATTGCCACGCCTCAGATGCAGGTGAAGCGGGCCATCCTGAAAGCCTCAAAGGAGGTCTATGTGCTGGCTGACAGCAGCAAGTTCGGCGGCGGCTATCTGTCCGTCATCTGTCCCATCGACCGGGTGGACACGATCATCACAGACCGGGAAGTTTCAAAAGAAAATGTGGCGATTGCCAGAGAGATGAAGGTGCACCTTGTGATCGCATAGAAGCGCATTGAAATGTGGAGACTGCTGTGCTATAGCTATCTATCTGTGGCAAAATACTTACCTCCTGCATATGCTGGAACAAAAAAGGCATATGTGGGAGGTGTTTTTATGTCATATTCGATCATGATAGACGCAGGACACGGGGGCAGGGACCCGGGGGCAGTCTACAACGGACGGCAGGAAAAGGACGACACGCTGCGGCTTGCCCTGGCTGTTGGGGAGATCCTGCAGAACCGGGGGATCGATGTGGAGTACACCAGGACTACGGATGTGTAC
Organism: Claveliimonas monacensis; assembly: GCF_014982975.1. Taxonomy (GTDB): domain Bacteria; phylum Bacillota; class Clostridia; order Lachnospirales; family Lachnospiraceae; genus Claveliimonas; species Claveliimonas monacensis. Next base: position 429,884 of record NZ_JADCKL010000002.1, on the reverse strand, counting down.
GAGACGCCCTACGAGAAAGCTATGGAGGCCAACCAGTCGGGGGCAGATCTCTTTCTCTCCATACACAGGAATTCGTTCCCTACGGACAATGAGGTTTCCGGGGTGGAGGCCCTTGTGTACGACCTGTCCGGGCTGAAGCTGGAGATCGCGGAGGCGCTGACCGAGGGGCTGGCTGCGGTTGGGTTTGAGGATCTGGGGGTGAAGGCAAGGCCCAATCTTGTGGTGCTGAAAAGGACCCAGATGCCGGCGGTGCTGCTGGAGGCCGGTTTTATCAACTCCGACACAGACAACATGCTGTTTGACCAGAATTTCGATGACATTGCCCTGGTCATCGCGGAGGGAATACTGGATGTCCTGCAGAGAAACGGTCTTGTGGAGGAGACAGACTCTGATATGGGTGTGAACGGCGGCGGTATAGGCGATCAGAACACGGTATATGAAAATGACAACGAGTTTGAAAATCAGACAGTGCCGGAGTATCGGGTACAAACCGGCGCGTTCCGCAACCGGTCTTATGCAGAGCGGCTGAGAAATGAGCTGCTGGAACAGGATTTTCCGGCGTACGTCGATGACTCCGATGGTTTCCTGCGGGTCCAGGTGGGAAACTATGGAAATCTGGACGAGGCGGTGGATATGGAGCGGAGGCTGAAGAGAGCCGGGTATGCGACAGTGATCGTGTCGGCTGTGTAGGGGGCAGATGGCGGGAGCGTCCGGCAATCCGGCTATGGCTTTCGCGCCGGATTTGTGATAAGATAGGTCCAGTAAATCTGGAGGTAGAGACATGGCAGATAAAATGAGTTTCCAGCAGAAGCTGGCGGACATGATGCAGCTGGCGCAGGAAAACGGTATGCGCATGACAGCGGAAGAGACGGAAAAGTTTTTTGAGGATGACGGACTTACGGAGGAGCAGATGGAGCTGGTGTTTGACTATCTGCTGTCCCAGAAAGTGGCTGTGCAGGGATATGAGAGAAAGCCCGGCATGGTGCAGGAGGCCGCGGAGAGTGAAGACGGCGCCGGGAAAGAGGAGACCCGGGCGGACGGACTGACCGGGGAGGAAAAGGAGTACCTGGAAGACTATCTCCGGCAGATCGGAGAGATGCAGCCGGCTTCCGGCGAGGAGGCAAGACTTGCCTCCTACCTCCGGAAGGTGGCGGAAGAAGCAGTGAAGATGCACAGGGCAGAGGTCTTTGTGGGGGATATGATACAGGAGGGCAATGCGTCTCTTGTGGAGGCGCTTGGCCTGTATCCTGCAGACGACGGCGAGCAGGAGCGGGTGATGGAGGATGTGAGAGCTGCCATGCGTGCGCTTCTGGCCTCCCAGACAGAGATGAAAAGGCGTGACCGCAAGATGGTGGACCAGGTGACCAGGCTGGATGAGACGATACGGGAGATGACCGATGAGCTGGGACGGAAGGTGGACGTGCAGGAAGTGGCGGACAGACTGGAGCTGACGGAAGAGCAGGTCAGGGATATCCTGAAGCTGACAGGCGAGGAGCCGGAGGATGAAAAATAGCACGGCGTTGAATTTCTCCCGCAAGTGTTGTATGATGGACAGTGGAAAAAAACAGAAAGGTTTGTGTTATGAAACAGGATTTTGAGCATAGATTAGAACAGGCAGTGGGAGCTGACAGAGTTCTCCGCGAAGAGCCCATGAAAAAGCACACCACTTTCCGTATCGGGGGACCGGCCCAGTATATGGTGATGCCCCGCACAAAAGAGGAAGTGCAGGAGGTGATCCGGCTCTGCAGGAAGGAGGAGATGCCCTGGTATATCATAGGAAATGGGAGCAACCTCCTTGTCTCTGACAGGGGATACAGGGGAGTTGTGATACAGCTTTTCAGGGACTTCGGGGATATCCGGCTGGAAGGGACCCGGATCTGTGCCCAGGCCGGCGCGTCCCTGGCCAAGATCGCTGCGGAGGCCCTGAAGAACAGCCTGGCCGGCTTTGAGTTCGCCGCCGGCATACCGGGAACGCTGGGCGGCGCCTGCATTATGAATGCCGGCGCTTACGGCGGGGAGATGAAAGATGTTCTGGAAGAAGTCACAGTCCTTACCAGCCAGGGAGAGCTGAAAGTGCTGGCGCGTGAGGAGCTGGATATGGGATACCGGACCAGCCGGGCCGCACGGGAAGGGTATGTTGTCCTGGAAGCGGTCATTTCTCTGGAGGCGGGGGATGCGACCCGGATCCGTGAGAAGATGGAGGATCTGAAAGAGAGAAGGACAAGCAAGCAGCCCCTGGAGTACCCCAGCGCCGGCAGTACTTTTAAGAGGCCGGAGGGCTATTTTGCCGGCAAGCTCATAGAGGATGCAGGTCTTCGCGGGTTCCGGGTGGGAGACGCCATGGTGTCTGAGAAACACTGCGGTTTTGTGATCAACTGCGGCAATGCCACGGCGGCAGATGTGGACAGGCTGATCCGGCAGGTGCAGGAACGGGTGAGAGAAAACTCCGGAGTGACGCTGGAGCCGGAGGTAAAAAGACTGGGAGAGTTTTAGACATGAGATTTATTATTGTGACCGGAATGTCGGGGGCGGGAAAAAGTACGGCCCTCAAGATGCTGGAGGACGCAGGATATTTCTGCGTGGACAACCTGCCTGTGCAGCTTGTCCCGAAGCTGGGGGAGCTGCTCATTGTCCCTGGGACGGAGATCAATAAGATCGCCCTGGGGATGGATATCCGCAGCGGGCAGGGGATCGATGATCTGGAGCAGTCCCTGAATGAGCTGGACAAGATGAAGATCAAATATGAAGTGCTTTTTCTGGAAGCCTCAGACGAAGTGCTGATCAAGAGATATAAGGAGACCCGGCGCAGCCATCCGCTGGCAGGGGGAGGCCGCGTGGACGAGGGGATCCGCAGGGAGCGGGGAAAGCTGGCCTTCTTGAAAAAGAGGGCGGACTATCTGGTGGACACCAGCCGTATGCTCACCCGCGAGCTGCGCTCGGAGCTGCACAAGATCTTTGTGGAGAACAAAGACTACAAAAATATCTATATCACTGTGCTGTCCTTTGGCTTTAAATACGGGCTTCCCAGTGATGCGGATCTGGTGTTTGACGTTCGTTTTCTGCCGAACCCTTACTATATCGATAACCTTCGTGCAAAAAACGGGAATGACCCGGAAGTGAGGGACTATGTCATGTCCAGTGACACAGCCCGCTGCTTCCTGGAGAAGCTGACAGACATGGTCCGTTTCCTGATCCCCAATTATGTGTCGGAGGGAAAGACCCAGCTTGTCATCGCCATCGGATGTACGGGAGGAAAGCACAGGTCTGTCACGCTGGCGGGTGCTCTCTACCGGGAGCTGGCCGGGGAGGAGCAGGACTACGGTATAAAGATCGAGCACCGCGACATTGAAAAGGACGCGGTGACAAAGGGAAACTAGCAGAAAGTAAGAAGCAGGGATAGATATGTCATTTTCAGGCAGAGTAAAAGAAGAACTGGCAAGGATGTGTCCCAGGGCGAGGCACTGCAGGCTGGCTGAGCTTGCCGCTGTCACAGGCATGTGCGGAGAGTGGCGGGAAGAGGAGACAGGAAGCCTGTCGTTTTCCGTCCACTCGGAAAATATTGCCGTTGTGAGAAAATGCTTTACATTGATCGAAAAAACCTTTAATATAGGAAATGAAATCGCTGTCCGGACAGCAGTGCGCAGAAATCTGCAGAAGGACAGCAGTGCATACTACCTGTATGCGTCCGGGGAATGCCTGCGGGCAGTGCGCCATGCGGACGTGCAGGCGGTCTGCTGTAAGAGGGCCTACCTGAGGGGAGCTTTCCTGTCTTCAGGGTCCATGAGCGACCCTGGGAAATCCTATCACTTTGAGATTGTCTGTAATACGTTGGAAAAAGCACAGTATCTTCAGCAGCTTATGCAGGACTTTGGCCTTGAGGCCCGCATTGTGAGAAGGAAGAAGAATATCATCGTATATTTGAAGGAGGGTGACCGGATCGTAGATGCGCTGAATGTGATGGATGCGCCGGTGGCCCTGATGGAGCTGGAGAATGTCCGTATCCTGAAGGACATGCGCAACAATGTGAACCGGAAGGTAAACTGTGAGACAGCCAACATCAACAAGACAGTTTCCGCCGCAGTCAAGCAGCGGGATGACATCGAGTACATCCGCGACATGGTGGGACTTTCAGGATTGCCAGACGGACTGCGGGACGTTGCCCTTACACGGCTCGCGTATCCCGATGCATCATTGAAAGAGCTTGGAGGACTTCTGGAAAACCCGATCGGGAAATCCGGAGTGAATCACAGGCTCAGGAAGCTGAGTGAAATGGCAGATAAGTTAAGGGATAGCAAGGAGGTACAATATGATCAAGAAACCAGTAACAATTAAGCTTAGAGACGGTCTTGATGCAAGACCAATCGCACTGCTTGTGCAGGAAGCCAGCCAGTATTCCAGTCATGTGTACATAGAGGTGGCTGACAAGAAGGTAAATGCCAAGAGCATTATGGGTATGATGAGCCTGAGCATGGGTGAAGGTGATGAGTTTACAGTTGTTGCGGATGGCGAAGACGAGGAAGCGGCAGTAGCTGGCGTGGAGAGATTCCTCTCAGAGCAGAAATAGATAGAGAGAAAGATATGTGAGAGAGGGCATTTTATAAATGCCCTTTTTTGAACGATAAGGGTTACAGGAAGGGATGACAGAGATGAAGAGACTTTTGTTTGTGTATAATCCTCACGCGGGAAAAGGGCTTCTGAAGCCAAAGGTGTCAGATATCATTGATATTTTTGTGAAGGCAGGCTACGAGGTGACCGCCTATCCTACCCAGGCTTACCATGACGCTTACCGGAAGATCCGGGAATTTACAGACCACTATGATCTGGTGGTGTGCAGCGGCGGTGACGGCACAATCGACGAGGTGGTGACCGGGATGATGGCCAGGGAGGAGCGGGTGCCTGTGGGCTATATCCCCACGGGAACTACCAACGACTTTGCCCACAGCCTCAAGATTCCCAGGGACATCCTGGCGGCGGCTGACAATGCTGTGAACGGGCAGGCTTTTCCCTGCGATGTGGGGCAGTTTAACGATGGGATTTTCGTCTACATCGCGGCCTTCGGCCTCTTTACAGATGTATCCTACCAGACCAACCAGACAGCAAAGAATATCCTGGGACATCTGGCCTATGTGCTGGAAGGGACAAAGCGGCTTTTCAATATACCGTCTTACCGGATCAAGGTGACGCATGACGGCGAGGTGATCGAGGATGAGTTTATCTACGGTATGGTGACAAACTCCCGGTCTGTGGGAGGCTTCCGCAACATGGTGGGCAAGAATGTGACCTTCGATGACGGCGTGTTTGAAGTGATGCTGATCAAGATGCCGAAAAACCCTATTGAGCTGCAGGAGATTATTACCGCGCTTCTGACGGAGCAGACGGACGGAAAGCATATGTATTCCTTTAAGAGTGGACATCTGGTATTTGAGTGCCTGGAGGAAATACCCTGGACGCTGGACGGAGAGTTCGGAGGGGATCACGATTTTGTGGAGATCTATAATCTCCAGAAACAGCTGCAGATCATGGTGCCTAAAAAGTATGTCAGTGACCTGTCGGAAGCTGGGAAAACAGAGGCGGAAAAGGGCGGAGAACAGTAGGCGTTCTCCCCCTCATATTGGACTGAGATAAAAAAATAAAAAAAATGAAAAAAACACTTGCAATCTGTCTGGATGTTTGATATTATAATCAGGCAGCAAGCAACACGGCTCCGTGGTCAAGAGGTCAAGACGCTAGCCTCTCACGCTGGAATCAGGGGTTCGATTCCCCTCGGAGTCACTTGAAAAGCCCGTTTTTACGGGCTTTTTTTGTATCTGGAAAAGAAAAGTGTATCAAATAGTGTATCAAACGTACGTTTGGATATTGAGGAATCAAAAATACTTAAGGAGGAAATCTTGGACGTATTTTTATCCCGATCAATAAAATTGTGGTTATTTTTTTAGTTTGATGGTAAGATAAAAGAAAAGAAAGGGTGATGGATATGGCATTAGCACAGGCGACAAAATCGCATGAAACAACTTATACATTGGATGATGCAATGGATATTCTTCTTACAAAACTGGATGATGCCATTCATGATATGGAGGCTGGCAGAGTGCAGACAATAGAGGAAGCGTGGAAAGAGATTGATGAAATATAAAGTTCTGATTACCGATATTGCCAAAGAAGATATCAAAGAAAAGAAGAAATATATCCTTAGAAATTTCAAGTACCGTGAGTATGCAGAATATTTTTCCAGAAAGATAAAGAAAGCGGTGCAGGAGTTGGATACATTGCCGGACGGTTATGGAACTACCGGTTTCCGTTATCGGGGATATGATATTTATCTGAAGGCATATAAAAATTATCTTTTATTTTATACGGTGGATAAGAGTGCTGCTACGGTAACTGTTCTCCGCATCCTGCAGGACGGCATGGACTGGGAGAATATTATCAGACAATGGATCAGCAGAAAACATTAAATATTTTAAGAATAGAAGGCCCTGACAGTTAACAGAAAAACTGCCAGGGCTTTTTCGCCGGTAAAATGAATTTTATAATGACTGGTCTGTATCACTTGGAATATATCTGCAAATCTCCTGAATATCACAATCCAGAATACGGCAGAGATCATTCAGCGTTGTAGTATTCAACGGTTTGTTCTTCCGCAGCTTATCAATCGTAGAACTGGAGATATGGTGCTTGTTGATCAATGTATATGTTGACTCGTTTGATTTCTTTAATGTTTCCCAGAAAGGACTGTAATCAATCATGGCATACCTCCTATGGTTAAAGGATAGTATGTGGTTGTTTTATTGACTATAGTCGCTAAAAAGACTACAATATTAGAGAAATGAAATGGACAAAAGAACAACAGGAAAGATTTGAAAAGTTCATACTGGGCGATGATATGGATTTCTACGAGGAGTACACGATCCATCTGACGGATGAGGAACAGGAAAAATTCTTTGAGGAGAATCCGGAGTTTATGTCAGTATATCCCATCAGCCGTGACATGATATATCTGTTAAGGGATCCCATGTACAGAGGTTTGATGAGAAAGATCCAGAAATATGAAACGGGAGTAGAATAAAAATATCGCTCACAGCCTTCATTTTGTGCCATCGCGATGGACTTTTTTGAAGTTCAAAGGAGACAGGCGATAGAAATATTATCTCAATGAACTCAGGGGCCAGTTGGATGATCTGATCAGCCGTTTAGATCATTGCGGGGATTTCAATCACAAGCCGGATATATGCAGGTATGGGAAGACAGAGTTCCCAGCAAGAGTGCTGCCCCGAGAAATGCAAATAACAGATTTTCTGTTTTGGTATTACCGGGGTGGATCTTGCTCTGCTGAAAACTCAACCTGATGTGAAGTGTAAATGCCCTTTAAAATAATCCATAATTGTAAAAAGGGAACAATGCGGAACTGGTTGTACATTGAGTCGGGATAAGGCTTTTGCCCGAATGTATCTGATGCGAACGACTGCTGTCGGGAGCCAAAATGTTTTCCGTGTTTGAATGATCGCAGTATCTGAAAATATAGAGAAAACACCGAGGGTATGGGAAGCGGTATTCCCATCAAGAGCAAGACTACGGAGAATGCAAAAAGTAGAAAATCTGCTTTTGTATTACGGGGTGGATCTTGCTCTTTGAAAATTATTTGTTCCATGATAGAATTTATGTATGTTTAAGGTGTTGTTTGATTATAGACAGTCAGACGGTATACTAATTTTATAATTCGAGGGTTCTATTATGACAGACGCTGAAAGAAGAGAGGCTGCCCGCCAGTTTTATAATAAATGGGCAGGAAGAGGAAGAGAAGACGAGGATGACAGATCCTATTGGCTGGATATATTGGAACGTATTCTTGGGGTAGAGAATGCAACAGATCATATTGATTTTCAGAAGAAAGTTGTTGTGGATGGAAACACAAAACGGATTGATGCTTACATTCCGGAGACTGGCGTTCTGATCGAGCAGAAAACATTGGGAATTCCTTTGGATAAAAAAATCAATCAGTCCGGAGGTATTATGCTCACGCCTTATGAGCAGGCAAAGCGATATAATGATAATCTGCCGTATGATGAGCGGGCGCGATGGATTGTTACGTCCAATTTCTCAGAAATCTGGATTTATGACATGAATGCAAAAGTGCCAGAGCCGGTAAAACTGCAGCTTGATAACCTGCAGGCGCAGTATGCTAGTCTGGATTTTTTGATAAAGAAAGAAGTTCAAAAAGTTAATCTTGAGATGGAGATTTCGCTGCAGGCTGGTGAGATTGTAGGAAGGTTATATGATGCGTTTCTTCGGCAATATAAAGAACCAGACAATTCGGAAACTCTGAAAAGCCTAAATAAGCTATGTGTCCGGATCGTATTCTGCTTGTATGCCGAGGATGCCGGGATTTTTGGACGCCGCAACATGTTCCATGATTATATGCGGCAGTTTTCTGCAAATACAGCACGTAAAGGATTGAGAGAGCTTTTTCAGGTGCTTGACCAGAAGCAGGAAGAGCGGGATGAGTATCTTGCAGATGATGATCCGTTACTTGCATCGTTTCCATACGTTAATGGCGGTTTGTTTTCGGATGAAAACATTGAGATACCACCATTGACGGATGAAATTCTTCGTTTGATTTTAGAGAATGCCAGTGATGATTTTGACTGGTCGAAAATATCGCCGACAATCTTCGGTGCGGTGTTTGAAAGTACACTGAATCCAGAGACACGTCGTTCTGGTGGCATGCACTATACAAGTATAGAAAATATCCATAAGGTTATCGATCCTCTGTTTTTGGATGATCTCAGGAAAGAACTGGATGAGATCACGTCGATCGATGTGATCCGGACAAAGCGACTGAAATTGGAAACATACCAGAATAAAATTGCTTCACTCTCTTTCCTTGATCCGGCCTGTGGGAGCGGAAACTTCCTGACGGAAACCTATCTCAGCCTCCGGAGACTGGAAAACCGTGTGATCCGTATGCTGTACGATATGGAGAAAGGACAGGTGTCCGGGCAGATATCTTTTGCTGATGAGACAATGAATAATCCGATCAAAGTATCCATCTCTCAGTTCTATGGAATAGAGATCAATGATTTTGCCGTCACTGTCGCAAAAACAGCTCTGTGGATTGCGGAAAGTCAGATGATGAAAGAGACGGAAGATGTGGTACATATGAATCTGGATTTCCTTCCATTGAAGACTAATGCGCATATTGTTGAGGGGAATGCGTTAAGGATTGATTGGAATAGCGTGATTTCGGCAGAGAGATTATCCTATATCATGGGAAATCCGCCGTTTGTAGGGGCAAGGCTTATGTCTGCGGTGCAGAAAGAAGACGTATTTGCTATTTTTAATAGTGTGAAAAATAACGGAAATCTTGATTACGTGTCATGTTGGTATCAAAAAGCAACTGATATGATGAAGGGAACATCAATTAGAACAGCGCTTGTTTCAACAAATAGCATTACACAAGGAGAACAGGTATCTATTCTTTGGAAAAATCTTATGGGAAATGGCGTACATATTGATTTTGCATATAGAACTTTTCTGTGGGATAGTGAAGCAAGTTTGAAAGCACATGTTCATTGCGTTATTGTTGGTTTTAGTGTTGCACCTAATGATAAAGGGAAGCGGTTGTATGATAAAGGAAAAGTTAAAATTGTTGATAATATAAATGGTTATCTTGTTGAGGCTGAAAATATATTTATCGGTAGTCGCACAAAACCACTTTGCGATATTCCAGAGATTGGTATAGGGAATAAGCCTATTGATGGGGGGTATTATTTGTTTACTGAAGATGAAATGGTAGAATTTGTAAAAAAAGAACCAAAAGCCAAACAATATTTCAAAAAATGGCTCGGTTCAAAAGAATTTATCAATGGATATTTTAGGTATTGCTTATGGCTTGGAGAATGTTCTCCAAAAGAATTGCGTTCCATGCCAGAATGTTTAAAAAGGGTAGAAGCGGTAAAACGATTTAGATTGGAAAGTACAAGTGCAGGTACAAGAAAGCTTGCTGCTAATCCAACACATTTTCATGTTGAGAATATGCCAAGAACAAATTATATTCTTATCCCAGAGGTGTCTTCTGAACGACGCCGCTATGTACCAATGGGATTTATGACTCCAGAAGTACTTTGTAGTAATCTTGTGAAAATTGTACCGGATGCGACACTATATCATTTTGGAATTTTGACATCTAATGTTCATATGGCCTGGATGAGAGCGGTATGTGGAAGGCTAAAAAGTGACTATCGATATTCCAAAGATGTGGTTTATAATAATTTTCCCTGGCCTTCACCTACGGAAGAACAGAGAAAGAAAATTGAGCAGACAGCACGGCAGATTTTAGATGCGCGGAAATTATATCCGGATGATTCTCTTGCGGATCTATATGATCCTCTGACTATGCCGCCTGAATTGCGGAAAGCGCATGCGGAGAATGATAAGGCTGTTATGAATGCTTATGGATTCTCTGTCCGCAATATGTCAGAAGAGGATTGTGTTGCGGAACTGATGAAACTTTATCAGATGCTTACAAAGAAAAATACTTAAATGGCGAAAAGAGGTGTCGAAAAGGTGTATTTTGATAAGTTAAATTCTGAGGAACAGGTAACTTATCTGATCAAACCTATTATTGAAGTTCTCCAGGAAGCGGGCGGACAGCTGGAACGATCAGAAATCAGAGATCGGATTGGAGAAAAAGACGAGAGGATTGCGGAGTTTGAACAGAAACTGTACACGTCTGGCAAAACCGGAAATCAATATAAAAAGTTTGATTTTAAGTTTAATTTTGCTATCAAAGAATTAAGTTATGTTGGGATCATCTCTTATATCAAGTACAATCCTAAAATTACACTTACGCAAAAAGGAGCAGGCATTGTTCTTGACTCTTTTGATGCGGCAATAGAGGTGCATGATAAAGCCAAGGAGTATTGGGCGGAACAGTCTGCTAAAAACAAAAATAAAAATCCAGTGCCTGAAGGTCAAACTGTGGAAGACGGTGAAGAGGAAACTTCGACAGAGGATGGGATTGTAGATGACTTCAAAGTGAGACTGCAAAGTGCGATTGCTAGTATGTCACCGGCTAAATTTGAACAGTTTTCCAGAGCGCTGCTCACAAAAATGGGAGTTCAGTTTACCAACAAAGGTATTCAGATATCTAATGACGGTGGTATTGACGGATATGGATATCATGTGGATGAAGAGGATTTCAGAACCACCAGGGTGGTGATTCAATGCAAGAGATATAATACAAATCCGGTAAGCGAACCGGAAATCAATCAATTTCTCGGAGCAATGAACAAGTTTCAAGCAGACTACGGTGTTTTTATTACAAACAGCAGATTTACCAATAAAGCACGGGAAGCTGCAAGAGAAGGCACACCGATTACTCTGATTGACGGAAACGATCTGATCAGATTAGTGATTAGGTATGAACTTTTTATTACCCCTGTTACCACATACGTTTTGGATGATTTCTATTTGGATGAATAAAAAATATTCTTTATAAAAAAGTTCTGACTAAGACGGGAGGCAGTGTCATGAGTAAAGGAAAGATAATTTACTGGTTTATTGGACTTGCGACTGTAACGACCATAGGTTTTTTAGTGATTCCGTCACTGATGAAGAAATATAGTAACAAGCTCTATAAATTTTCGCTTAAGAAGGACAAAATTGATTTTGAGAACATGGGACCCGAAGTTCTGAAGAAAGAAAAAATTAAGGGGGAATAAGCAAATGACTATTGATACAGATAAGGTAGCACAGGAGGCCATAGACGCAATAGCTGAGAAGATTAAGAATTTGAATTCTTTAAATATTATAGTGGCTGGTAAGACAGGAGTGGGTAAAAGTACGCTTATCAATGCTGTGTTTCGTGACAAACTTGCTGAGACTGGTATGGGAAAACCAGTGACAGATCATATGCGTAAAATAAGCAAGAAAGGAATTCCTCTTGCTATATACGACACAAGAGGATTTGAACTCGGAAAAGAAGTACAGCAGCAAGTCAAACAGGAAGTTATGGAAACTATTAGTAATGGACTTGCGACTAAGGACATTAATAAGGCGATTCACTGTATTTGGTATTGTATTAATACTGCATCAAATCGTGTGGAACCAGAAGAGATCGAGTGGTTAAAGGAACTTTCAAAAGAGAATCAGATAACACAGGTTCCAATAATTGTTGTATTGACACAGTCTTTTTCCAAAAAGAATGCGGACGCAATGAGGAAGATGATTCTTAACGAAAATTTAGACGTAGTTCAGGTTGTTCCCGTATTAGCAGAGGATTACGAGATTGACGAAGAGTATGTCGCAAAATCTTATGGACTAGATGTCTTGATTCATGTAATGGGGGAAGCATTGCCGGATGAGCTGATGGATACTCTGCAAAATGTTCAGATAGCGAGTCTGGCTGAGAAAAAGAAAAGAGCGCAAGCTGCGATAGCTACGGCGACACTGGCGGCTGCGGGAGAAGGTGCAGCACCGATTCCGTTTTCGGATTGCGCATTGCTTATCCCGACTCAGCTTGGCATGATTGCATCAATTACGGTTATATTTGGTTTCGACATCAATAAAAGCATTCTTACCGCGTTCCTTTCATCAACATTAGGATCAGGAGGTGCGACGCTATTAGGAAAAACTGTAGTATCCAATTTGGTTAAATTTATTCCTGGGATTGGAACTGCTGCAGGTGGTGCTATTTCTGCGGCAACAGCAGGTATACTTACAGCAGCACTTGGAGAAGCATACATAGGAATTATGACGATGGTGTTTAATGGTGAAATGGAAATTGATGATCTTGACACTAAAAGAGGAAAAGATCAGATGGCAGCCCTATTTAAACATGAATTGAAAAAGAAGAGATAAGAAAACATTGAAATTGCTGCAAGAGGTTTGAGTGATATAATTCGACAAGGCCCTTCTCGCTTCAGTCCATAACGATAAAATATCTTTTGCCCATCGGAATTAAATCCGGCGGGCGGGACTAGCTTTATGTTTTGGTTGTACCTCAATTTTCGTTCTGGCCTTTATAGAAATTTTGATTTTCAAAGGAAATTGCCCTTTGGCTCGGAGATTCCAATAGGGACGAATAGCATCTTTGTTGGCAAGGGAATACCGAAAGAAAATGTATTATTACATGTGTTTTTGATGATTTCTATTTAGATGAATAATTAAATTATTATATAGTCATTAGGAATACAAACCTGATGACTGTATTTTTTTGTGCAAATTTACTTGGTCTACATTGTATAACTTCCCCTCTCCTGTGTGAGTGGTGAAGGGAAAATAATTGGGTGTTGAGTGGTGGATCTTTTGCGAAACATATAAAATTTTGATAGAAAATATATTTTTTGCAATTCCACGCTGTAAAATCGCGCGATTTCCTTTCTATAGATGAAGGGGTGATCACTTCCCTTCAAAGACTGTTGCAGAGCGAAAGGAAGGGATAGGAAATGAATGTGTATGAAGCAGTCAAAAGCACAGTGACCACCAGGCAGGCGGCGGAATATTACGGGATCAAAGTGACAGGCAGGGGCATGGCACGCTGTCCGTTCCATCATGACCGGCATCCCAGCATGAAGCTGGATCAGAGATTTCATTGTTTCGGGTGTCAGGCAGATGGAGATGTGATTGATTTCGTGGCGGGATATTTTAGCCTGTCCATTCGCGAAGCGGCCCTGAAACTGGCAGAAGATTTCGGGATCCGGTATGAGAAGCAGCGGCCGCCGGATCGGGGGAAACGAAAAAAGAAGATGAAAGCAGCGTCATTGGAACAGAACTATAAACAACTGGAAAGACAGTGCTTTTCCATACTTTGGCAGTATCGGGATCAACTTTTGCTTTGGAAAAAACAGTATGCACCGGGAGAATCGGATGCGGACTTGGATCCCAGGTTTTGTGAAGCACTGGATCGGATTCCCAGAGTGGAGTATCTGAAGGATATTCTGTTGTGCGCTCCTCTGGAAGAACGGGTGGAACTTCTGCTGTCCGCCGGAAAGGAGATCCTCAGGTATGCAGGAAGACCTCAAGAGCCTGAAACCGGAACACCTGGAAGCCCTGAAACAGTTGCTGGGCGAGACAGATAATGTACAGCCTCCTGATGTTTCGGACTGGTTTGACGGGAAGCAGATTGATGAGATCGCCTTTGGTGAGTATCTGCTACGGAAGAAAGAACGGAAATGCATCCACGGCAAACTTTATGATCTGGACGGAGAAATCAGTGATGAGGTGATCCGCAAAGAGATCCTTGATGAGATCCGGCCCTATCAGAAAACCAATGTGGCAAAGATGGTGGATCGGATCCTGAGTACATTGAAGCTGATGTGCCAGTGTGAAATGCCTCCGTTAAAAGAAGACCGGGTTCATTTTTCCAATGGAACGTATTATCTGGACGGAACTTTTACAGAAGAAAAAGAATGGACGATGAACCGCCTCCCGGTCCGATATGATCCGGACGCACCAAAACCGGAGAAATGGCTGGCATTTCTGAATGATCTGCTGGAGAAAACGGATCATTGAAATCTCTCCATGACCAGTCCTATGGGTTCTATCGCAGGCAGATCCTACTGACGACAAAAGACCGGCCTGCCGACCGGAAGGATGACCGGTATCTGGGAGACAAGCTGATCCGGGAGACAGAAGGGATCGTACTGTGGTGTCTGGAAGGACTGCACAGACTGGTTCGGAATGGATTTGAATTCAGCATCAGTGACCGGGCAAGGAAGAATCTGGAAGATCTGATGGAAAATGAGAACAATATCATTTCATTCCTGAATTCTGCCGGATATGTGAGAAGGGAAGAAGGAACCTATGCCAGTTCCAGGCGGCTTTACGCTGCCTACCGGAAATGGTGCGAGGACAATTTGGAAAGGCCCAGGGCAGAGAATACCTTCAAGAAGTATCTGAATGAGAATGCAGAAACACTGGGGTTGACCTATGATAAAAATCTTCCCGGCAGAAATGGGAAGACCGTGCGCGGCTTCCGTGGGATCCATGTGGAAGTCCGTACAGAGTAACAGAAAATGCTCCCGGCGTTTCAGGCGGCTCAGGCGGGTAAAAATGACTTCTTTTTTTATTTTATAATTTATTTCTATTTAAGAAGTGAAATAAACTGCCTGGACTGCCTTAGTCCTGAAAAATAAAACAAAAATAATGTTTATAGACTGCCTGAGGGATGCCTGGAAAGTGCCTGACAGCATACAGGCCCTGCCCTTGTTTGAAGGGAAACTGCGTAAAGGAGGTGACCGGCAAATAGAGAGAAAAGAACTGAATGATGTATTGCAGTACGCTCTTGAAAACGGTATGATTGATGTGAAATACGTTCAAGAGCAGATTGCTTTGAATAAACGAAAGGAATTGATAGAAAAACATCCATATAGTATATGGAAAGGCAAAGAGGGACTCTGGCATACCTATTTGCCGGATGCTGAGAAAAAACGGATACACAAGAGGAGCAGTACGCGTCAGGGAATAGAAGATATTGTTGCGGATTACTGGAAGGCACAGATGGAAAACCCGACGGTGAAGGATGTTTACGAACAGTGGATTACAGGGAAACTTTCCAGAGAAGAAATATCTGTTGCCACCAAAAACAGATATGACAGAAAATTTTCAGAATGTATGGAAGTGTTCGGCAGGCGTAAAATAAAATCCGTGTCAGAATATGAAATTGAAGATTTCATTCTGAACATTATCCATGAAAAGAATCTGACTGCAAAAGGGTACAGTAATCTCAGGACACTTATTTATGGGATCTTTAAGCTGGCAAAAAAGAAAAAGTACATTGATTTCAGTATCACAGAAGTGATCTCTGATATGGAAATCTCAAGAAAAGCATTCCGAAGAAATCAGCAGCCGGATGAGGCACTGGTGTTTTCCGAGGAAGAAACTGACCAGATCATTCAGTACATTATTTCTTCGCAGCTGGATCTTATTAATCTCGGACTCCTTCTGGCGTTTAAGACGGGTGTCAGACCTGGTGAGCTGGCCGCACTGAAGAAGGAAGATTTCTTGGATAGAAGTGTTGATGTACACAGAACAGAGATCCATTATCAAAATGAGGATGGCGAAAATGTGTATGAGGTACGGGATTTTCCAAAGACAGAAGCCGGCATAAGAACCGTACTGATCCCGAAACAGGCGTTATGGATTGTGAAAGAGATTAAGAGACAAAATCCGTTTGGCGAATATGTGTTTATGAAGAACGGGAAGCGGATCCGGACTTACAGTTTTACGTGGCGGTTGAAGTCCATCTGCCAGAAACTGGATATTCCGGTCAGGTCGCTGAACAAAATCCGGAAAACATACGGGACGATCCTGCTGGACAGCGGAGCGGAAGAATCTTTTATTATTTCTCAGATGGGGCATACGGATATTAAGACTACAAAGAATTATTACTACAAGGATCGGAAGAGCATGAGACAGAAGATCGAAGCGATCGATCAGGTGGCGGGTCTCTGATGTCAGGTGTATCAAAAGTGTATCAAAGTGTATCAAATGCAATGTGCCGCAAACGCAGTAACCACAAGGGATTGCGGGCTTTTAGGCCGGGGTTCGATTCCCCTCGGAGTCACTTTTTAAGAAAGATCCGCAGAGTTTTCTGTGGATCTTTTGCATTGCATTAAAACATCAAACTTTTACAAAATGAAGCATCTGCAGCGGTGTTGCAGGGATGATAAAACGGAATTAATGGAAAGGCCCGCAGACGTTAACAGTGTCTGCGGGCCTCTCTGTATATCATGAAATGAGTAAAGAGTGGAGCATGTTTATACGGACTCGGCGATCTCCTTTGTGATCTTCAGGAATTTGTCGACGTCCTCTGCGCCATGACAGTGGAGCGGTGATACGCGGATCGCGCCCGGGATGCCCAGGGTGTCCACGATCCTCCTGGAGTACATGCTGCTTCTCACACGCTCAAATACGGTGACGCCTCTCTTCATGTACTCGATAACGCACTCGGGGTAATCGATGCCCTTGATACCCATGGCGATGATCAGGTCTTTGTATGTAAGGTCTTCCATATCTACGTAAACTTCCACATTAGGAATATGACGGAGTCCCGGAACTTCCGGAGTTCCTTCCAGCATACGGTACAGAAGAGCTCTCTCCTGCATGTGGATACGGTTCATACCCTCCACGAACAGCTCGCGCTTGTCCTGGCTGTGGATGAAATGCTCGCCGATGGAGCATACATAGTCGATGACAGCCATCATGGCAGCGAAGTTGCCGGGAGTAGGTGTTCCAAGAGCCCATACATTCGGATCTTTAAATGTCAGTTTGTGGTGCATCATGGTGGCTACGCGGTCCGATACATAGGCAAATCCGCAGCCTCTTACACCAAAGAATTTGTAAGGCGCGATGTTGGTCGCGTCAACGCCCCAGTCCTCCACGTCAATGACAGCGTGGGGGGCGTGCTGTACAGCGTCTGTGATCACATAGCATTCAGGGTTGACTTCCTTCACTCTCCGGACGATCTCTTTGACGTCCATGATGTTTCCGGAGATGTTGGATGCAGCCATGATGCTGACAAGGCAGGTGTCCTTGTCCACGTATTTCATAACCTCATCTACGTCAATCCCGCCGGTGGTCTTGTTGGCCGGAACCTCCCGGAATTCTCTTCCTGTCTTCGTGCAGGCGTACTCTACAGCGTCGTGTGCTGACGGGTGCTCCAGGCAGGATGTCACAGCGTTCGTTCCCCATTTTACATTTTCAAGAATGACATCCACGATCTGGAACATGGTCTGGGAAGCGGAGAGCTCTGTCACGAGAGCGCCGCTTTTGGCTCCGAAGACAACCTCCAGTATCTCTTTCGTTCCCTCGGATACATAGTGAGCCAGCTTCAGACCTCTGGCATAGTTTCTCTCCGGGCAGTCCGGGAATTGCTCGCAGGCTGCTTTCGCCTCAACGGCGGCTCTCAGGCGAAGAGATCCGCCGGAGTTCTCGAAGAAAAGACGTGGCCCGTAGAGCGGGTCTGCATCCGCGTAACAGAACTGTGCCTTCAGGTGCTTCTGGTATTCCTCCGGGAATAATATTCCGTGTTCTGCGTTCATAGTTTCTCCTCCTTTTATATAGGATATAGTCCCGTTTGTTTCTTGCCTTTATTATATCATGCACAAAAAAATTGTGAAATGAATAATTTTATTGTATAATATTGAAAAAATTTATATTTAAAACGGACCGCGCAGGGTACGGAAACCGACAGACCCGACAAAGGAGGGGGAGAACATGAATTTAGCAGATATCGAGACATTTCTTATGATCGTAAAGACAAAAAATATTACAAAGACAGCGGAAAATCTTTTCCTGTCCCAGCCCACTGTGAGCCACAGACTGAAGTCGCTGGAGGAGGAACTGGATGTAAAGCTTATTACAAGGAAGAAAGGCTACAAACAGATCGAGCTGACTACCCAGGGGGAGGAATTCATCCCTATTGCGGAGAGGTGGGTCTCCATCTGGCAGGAGATGCAGCTTTTAAAGCACAGCCAGGACAGGCTGTGCCTGACGGTGGGCTGTACGGACACGATGAACAGTGCCATCCTTTTTGACCTGTACAGGCAGATCCTGAATGAGAAGGAACATGTGATGAACCTTCATATTAAAACGCACTATTCTTATGAGCTCTATGGACTTCTGGAAAACCATGAGATCGACATTGGGTTTGTGTATCACCATCTTCAGTTTAAAAATATTGTGACAGAACCTATCATGCGGGAGAAAATGTATATCCTGCGGTCTGCCCGGGCAGGAGAGCCCAGGGAAGCCATTCACACAGATGAACTGGATCCCCAGAAAGAGATCTTTGTGAGCTGGGAGGCCAACTATCAGATCTGGCATGACCAGACCATCAGCAAGGGAGAGTGGCCCCGGATACAGGTGGATACCTTTGAACTTCTCCTTCATCTGCTGGCAGATGACACGTTGTGGGCTATCGTGCCCATCTCTGTGGCGGAGCGGATCGCCAGCCTGCGCCCGGTGCAGATCAGTGAGATCGCCAACGCCACGCAGCCTCCCGAGAGGATCACGTACAAGATCAAGCATAAATATCCAAACGAGGCCACCCTGAAGGCCGTGCAGGTCTTTGAGGAGAAGATCAATGCGTATCTGCGGACAAAAGACTGGGGATACGTCGGACAGTAGAACATTAAATATAGAAAATGTTAATATATTCCACAAAAATAATTTATTTTATGAAACAAAACCCGTGTGATATACTGTAAATAATTAATAAAGAAACGCATTAATTGAGCGAAAAATTAAGACAATTTACCAAAAGCAGACGAATCGCAATAACGGTGAAAGGAGTGAAAGAGATGGAGGCAAAATTTCTGATGGGCGGAGAAAAATCCCTGTATGTCCAGCTCGGCGATGAGATCAGCCTGGATGTCAACCAGAAGGTGCGCGGCCTAATGCACAATCTGGAGACAGATCCTATTGAGGGAGTTGTTGAGATGGTGCCTACCTATGCGGCGCTGCTCATCCACTACAGACCGGAGAAGATCCTCTATGATCAGCTTGTGGAGGAAGTGAAGAAGCGCATGGCGGACGCGGGGAAGGCGGACGAGGCATCCCAGATCGTAAAGGTAGTGCCTATCTGCTATGACAAGGAGTTTGCGCTGGATCTGGAGGACTGCGCAAAATTTGAAAATGTCTCTGTGGAAGAGTTCATCAGGATGCACTCGGAACACGAGTACTATGTGTATATGCTCGGATTTGCGCCCGGACACGCCTACATGGCAAGGTTCGAGGAGCCCTTCCATTTTAAGAGGAGAGAGTCGCCGCGAGTGAAGATCAACGGCGGTTCTATTGTAGTTGGAGAAAATCTTTCCAACCTGATCCCCTTTGATCAGCCCTGCGGATGGAATGTTGTCGCAGCTACGCCGCTTAAGGTATGTGACTACACGAAAGAAGACCCCTTCCTGGCCCATGCAGGAGACTGGGTGAAATATCAGCCTGTCAGCCGGAAGGAGTACGACCAGATCAAGGCGGATGTGGAAAGAGGAACTTACAAGGTGGAAACATATGCGAAAAAGGCGGTGAAATAGAAGATGGGAATCGTTGTTGAAAATCCAGGAATACAGACGACTGTACAGGATGAAGGGCGTTTCGGCTATCAGCAGTACGGCGTGTCGCCGGCAGGACCTATGGATACCAAGTCCTTTTTCCTTGCCAATATCTTAGTGGGAAATAAAAGAGGCGAGAGCGCTCTGGAAATGACTTTTATGGGTCCCACATTGAAGTTTGAGAAGGACAATATCATCGCGGTGACAGGGGCTAATGTATCTCCCACTGTGAACAATGAGCCGATCCCCATGTACCAGGCAGTGCTTGTCCATGCGGGAGACACTGTCGCTTTTGGTGTGGCAACTGGCGGAGCCCGGGCCTACATCGCTTTTGCCGGCGGATTGGACGTGCCGGTGGTGATGGGAAGCAAGGCAACCCTTATGAGAAACAAGATCGGCGGCGTGGAGGGACGCAAGCTGGAAAAAGGCGATGCCATCGGCTTTGTGAACCCTAAGACCAGCCTTCCGAAAATGGAGATGAGAAAGCTTGAACCGGAGAAATTCCCCCAGAAGGAAGTGACTCTGCGGGTGGTGACTGGTCCCCAGGACACAGCATTTTCCGAGGAGGAAGTGAGAAAATTCTTCTGGTACAGTGCTACCATTACAAATGAATTTGACCGGATGGGCTGCAGGCTGGAAAGAGAAGAACCCCTGCACCACATCAAGGATGGAAATACTATCTCAGACGGTATTGTGTTCGGATCCATCCAGGTGCCCACAAACGGCCAGCCCATTATCATGCTGGCGGATCGGCAGACTACAGGAGGCTACACAAAGATCGGAACCGTTATCTCCGTGGATCTTCCAAAACTGGCGCAGAGCGTACCTGGATACAAGGTGCATTTTGTGAGAGTAGGCATTCAGCTTGCCCAGGAACTGTATCTGCGGCAGCAGAAAGAACTGAAGAACCTAGAGAGATGTCTGGGACAGAGGGGCTGAGAAACCTTGCCGCACAGGTGCGGCGCCACATAGAAGGGGAAATGAAACATGAAACTGGAAAAGATCACAGCCCTGCTCCACGAAGTGGACAGATCCGGCGTGACAGAATTTGAGATACAGGACGGAGACTTCCGCATCTCCATCAAAAAGACGGCGGCCCGGACAGAAAGCTGCCAGGCAGCCCCGGAGGTGAGCAGCCGGCAGGCGGAGCCTGAGGAGAAAGAGGAAGAAGTGTCCATCCAGGAAGGAACTATCATACGCTCGCCCCTTGTAGGCATCTTCCATGCCTCTGACAGCCAGAGCGGAGAGCCCTTTGTGACTGTGGGAAGCACGGTGGAACAGGGACAGGTGATGGGAACCATCGAGGCAATGAAGATGATGAACGATGTAGTGGCAGGATGCGGCGGCACAGTGTCTGAAGTCCTTGTAAAGGACGGGGAACTGGTAGAGTACGCGCAGCCTCTCTTCGTCATCGAGGGATAGGAGCAAAAAAAGATGTTTCGGAAAATACTGATTGCAAACAGAGGAGAGATCGCTGTGCGCATCATCCGGGCCTGCCGGGAGATGGGCATCCGCACCGTGGCAGTGTACTCCGAGGCAGACGAGGACGCCATGCATGTGAGACTGGCAGATGAGGCAGTCTGCATCGGTCCGGCGGCTCCGTCCGCCAGCTACCTGGACATGGACCGGCTCATCAGCACGGCCCTGGCCACAAAGGCGGAGGCTATCCATCCGGGATTTGGCTTTCTCTCTGAAAATGCAGATTTTGCAGAGAAATGTGCGAAGTTCGGCATTACATTTATCGGACCTTCCGGTGAGCTTATCGACAAGATGGGCAACAAATCCGAGGCAAAACATACCATGAAAGAGGCGGGGATCCCTGTGGTTCCGGGAACGGACAGCCCGGTGTACGAGGCGGAGGAAGCCCTGGAGGCGGCGGAGGTCATCGGCTTCCCCGTCATGATCAAAGCCTCTGCGGGAGGCGGCGGAAAAGGCATGCGCCTTGCCTGGAACAGCCAGGAGTTCCCGGGGCTCTTCCACGCGGCAAAGCAGGAGGCGGTGAACGCCTTCGGGGACGGCAGTATGTACCTGGAGCGTTATGTACAGTCTCCCAGACACATCGAAGTCCAGATCATGGCCGACAAGTTCGGGAATGTAATCCATCTGGGCGAGAGGGACTGCTCGGTGCAAAGAAGGCACCAGAAAATGATAGAAGAGTCACCCTGTGCCTTTATCTCCCCGGAGACCCGGGAAAAGATCTGTGACACAGCAGTGCAGGCGGCGAAGGCCGTGGGATACGAGAATGCGGGAACCATCGAGTTCCTCCTGGACCAGTCCGGCGAGTTCTTCTTCATGGAGATGAACACCAGGATCCAGGTGGAGCACCCGGTCAGCGAGCTGGTCTCCGGTGTGGATTTGATCCGGGAGCAGATCAGCGTAGCTGCCGGCCTTCCCCTAAGTGTGAAGCAGGAGGACATCTGCTTCAGGGGACACGCCCTTGAGTGCAGGATCAATGCGGAGGACCCGCTGCATAATTTCATGCCCTGCCCGGGGACGGTGGAGAAGCTCTATCTCCCGGGCGGCAACGGAGTGCGGATGGATACAGCCATCTACCCGGGCTACACCATACCGCCCTACTATGATTCCATGATCGTCAAGATCATCGCCTATGACAGGGACAGGATGAGCGCCATCCGGAAGATGATCAGCGTCCTGGGCGAGTTCAGGATCAAGGGAGTGACTACAAATCTGGATTTCCTCTACGATGTGCTGAATCATCCGGATTTCCAGAGCGGCATGTTCAGTACAGACTTCATAGAGAGACACTATGAGCTGTAGGATATAAAATCACTATCAACAAGATGCCGGCCGCCGGGCCGGCGCAGTATCAACACAAGAAAGGAAGAAGCGAATATGAAGATCGTAGTATTAGACGGTTACACACTGAACCCTGGAGATATTTCCTGGGAGGGAATGGAAGCTTTTGGCGAGGTGACGGTGTATGACCGCACAAAGGCTGAAGATGTAGTGGAGCGCATCGGGGATGCAGAGGTAGTCTACACAAACAAGACTCCTATCACAAAAGAGACAATGGACGCCTGCCCCGGCATGAAGTTCATTGGCGTTCTGGCAACAGGCTACAACATCGTGGATGTAGCTGCCGCAAAGGAGAAAGGGATCCCGGTATCCAACATTCCTACATACGGAACAGCCGCTGTTTCTCAGTTCGCCATCGCTCTTCTGCTGGAGCTGTGCCACCATATCGGCGAGCACTCTGACGCTGTAAAAGCAGGCGAGTGGACAAGCAATCCGGACTGGTGCTTCTGGAAATATCCTCTTGTTGAGCTGGCTGGCAAGAACATGGGTATCATCGGCTTTGGCCGGATCGGACAGGATACAGGCAAGATCGCCCAGGCACTCGGAATGAAAGTCCTGGCATACGACGCGTTCAAGCGTCCGGAGCTGGAGAGCGACACATGCAAATATGTGGATCTGGACACGCTGCTGGCGCAGTCCGACGTAATCTCCCTGCACTGCCCGCTGTTCCCGGATACAGAAGGCATCATCAATAAAGACACCATCGCCAAAATGAAAGACGGCGTCATGATCATAAACGACTCAAGAGGCCCCCTTATTGTAGAGCAGGATCTCAGAGACGCTCTTGACAGCGGCAAGGTGGCAGGAGCTGCCCTGGACGTTGTATCCACAGAGCCCATCCAGATGGATAACCCGCTCCTTGGAGCAAAGAACGTGATCCTCACACCCCATATCGCATGGGCGCCGAAGGAGTCAAGGCAGAGGCTGATGGACATCGCGGTTGATAACCTGAAATGCTACGTGGACGGCAAACCGCAGAATGTCGTAAATGCATAAATATTTTAAAGAGGGATGCAAAACACAGCAAAAACAAAAAGAAAGGGTGGAAAAGACTATGTATCAGGTGGATTTGAACAGTGACATGGGTGAAAGCTTCGGCGCCTATAAGCTGGGCGGCGATGAGGAGATCATCAAGTATGTGACAACGGCAAACGTAGCCTGCGGATGGCATGCGGGAGATCCCATGGTAATGGACAAGACAGTCCGCATGGCAAAGGAGAGGGGCGTCATGGTAGGCGCGCACCCGGGATATCCGGATCTGATGGGCTTCGGACGCCGCAAAATGGTTCTGGCTCCTGCAGAGATCAAGAACTATGTGAAATATCAGATCGGAGCACTCTCCGCTTTCACACAGAGCTACGGTATGAAACTGCAGCATGTGGCTCCCCACGGCTCTATGGGCAACCAGTGCCAGTATGATGAGGAAGTTTCCACAGCGATTGTGGACGCCATCTGCGAGGTGGACAAGGACCTCATCGTCTACTACTGCGCAGGCGCTGTCTTAGGACAGATCGCTGAGAGCAGAGGCCTTCGCACGGCTTCCGAGATCTTCGCAGACCGTGCATACATGGATGATCTTTCTCTCGTTCCGAGAAAGATGGAGGGTTCCATGATCACAGACGAGAACATTGCCATTGAGAGATGCGTACGCATGATCAAAGAAGGCAAGGTAACATCCATCAACGGAAAAGAACTGGACATCAAGGGCGACACACTCTGTGTACACGGCGACGGGCCCAAGGCGCTTGCCTTCGTTCAGAAGATCCGTGAAAGATTTACACAAGAGGGGATTGAGATCAAACATCTGTAGAAGATGCAAAGTAAAGGAGTGAAGAACAAATGAGCAATACACAGAAAAAGGAAAAAATGTCCGTTGTCAAGAAGATGATCATCGCTCTGATAGGCGGACTTGCAGTCGGACTTATCTTTATGTTTATCCGCAGCTCCATGCTGGAATCCGGAAATGAAGGTACGTGGGACATCATCAATAAGATCCTCTTCCAGGATATCACAGCAGCTGACGGAACCGCGGCGCTGGGCCTTTTCTACATCATCGGACAGCTCTTTATGAGGGGCCTGCAGGCAGCTATCGTACCTCTGGTGCTGTGCTCCCTGAGCCTTGCCATGTGCAGCATCTCCAGCTCTACCAAGCTGGGAAGGATTGCGGGACGCACAGTGCTCGGCTTCGTCTGCTTCTACGTTGTGGGCGCTTTCTTCGGAGGTCTTGTGGCCTACGCCATGAAGACGGCGGGCCTCTTCAATGTAGAGCTGCCAGCCGAGGCGGTCACAGAGGCGGCCACCATCGACCAGTTCAACCCGCTGGCGACCATCGTGACAGCTGTTCCCTCCAACATCATCGAGTCCATGAGCAGCAACAACAGCATCCTGGCAGTCGTTGTGGTAGCCATCGTCATCGGACTTTGCATGAACGTGCTTGGCGAGAAGACAGATCCCCTGAAGCATGTGCTTGAGGCGGGAAGCGAGGTCATCAACTTCTACCTGACCTTCCTCATCAACAAGGTAGGTCCTGTAGCTATCTTCTGTCTGGTATCCCGCACCTTCGCCATCTACGGCGCTGAGTATCTGGCGCCGGCGGCAGCCTACATTGTGGGAGCTATGCTTACCCTGTTCGTGCTCGTGGTAACCCTGTACCCCATCGGTATCTGGCTCACCACAAGGCTGAATCCGTTCAAGTTCTTAAAGAAGATCGCCAAGGTTGGTGTGTTCGGATTTTCCACAAACTCCTCCGCAGCAACTCTGCCTCTGAACACAAGGACAAACCTGGACGAGCTGGGCTGCAGCCAGGAGATCACAAGCTTTGTGCTCCCCACAGGTATGACCATCAACATGAACGGTACTACAGTCATGCATATGTTTGCGGTGACCTTTATCGCTACAAGCGCAGGCATCGACGTGACACCGGCCAACCTGGTTGTTGTGGCATTCCTCTCCATCTGCGCGGCCATGGGCTGCCCGGCTATCCCGATCGCAGGAACAACCCTGATCGTGACCATCCTCTCCGGTATGGGCTGGACCTCCGATCTGTGCATGATCGCTTACGCACTGGTCGTAGCTATCAACCGTCCTGTTGAGATGGCGCTCCTGCCTCTGAATGTTATCGGCGACGCTGCTACAAACGTCATCGTAAACGCAAAAGAGAAGGAGATCGATCTGGACGTATACAACAGCTAATCAGATATACATACATCCTGTAACCAGACGGCATAAAGATCCCGGGACTGTTAAAGCCCGGGATCTCTGCATATATGGATGAAC
This sequence comes from Claveliimonas monacensis, assembly GCF_014982975.1. Lineage (GTDB taxonomy): Bacteria > Bacillota > Clostridia > Lachnospirales > Lachnospiraceae > Claveliimonas > Claveliimonas monacensis. Next base: position 403,740 of record NZ_JADCKL010000002.1, on the reverse strand, counting down.
GGCGGCACGGACAGGAGTGTGCAGATAAAAAAGATTGTCATTTTTATGGGATTGAGCTATAATAAAAAAAGTGAAGTCTGTGCTGTGCGCGGTACATGACGCTGCGCAGCATAATTTAAGGAAGTGGAGGAGACAATCATGTTAGTATCAGCAAAAGAGATGCTTGAAAAAGCAGTAGAGGGCCACTATGCAGTAGGCCAGTTCAACATCAACAATCTGGAGTGGACAAAATCCATTCTTCTCACAGCAGAGGAGCTGAAATCACCTGTAATCCTGGGTGTGTCCGAGGGAGCAGGAAAATACATGACAGGTTTCAAGACAGTTGCAGCCATGGTGAAAGCCATGATCGAAGAACTGAACATTACAGTTCCGGTTGCACTTCACCTGGATCACGGCACATACGAAGGATGCTACAAATGTATCGAGGCTGGATTTTCATCCATCATGTTCGACGGTTCCCATTATCCTATCGAGGAGAACGTAGCTAAGACAAAAGAGCTTGTTGCCGTATGTGCAGAGAAAGGCTTATCTCTCGAGGCAGAGGTAGGATCCATCGGCGGCGAGGAAGACGGCGTTGTAGGTATGGGCGAGTGCGCAGATCCCCAGGAGTGCAAGATGATCGCTGATCTGGGCGTTACCATGCTGGCAGCCGGCATCGGAAACATCCACGGAAAATATCCTGCAAACTGGCAGGGCCTCAGCTTTGAGACTCTGGATGCCATCCAGAAGCTGACAGGCAAGATGCCCCTCGTTCTTCACGGCGGCACAGGTATCCCGGAAGATATGATCAAGAAAGCCATCGACCTTGGCGTTGCAAAGATCAATGTAAATACAGAGTGCCAGCTGTCCTTTGCGGACGCTACACGCAAGTACATCGAGGCCGGAAAAGACCTGGAGGGCAAAGGATTTGATCCGCGTAAACTTCTGAAACCAGGCGCAGATGCAATCATGCAGACTGTAAAAGAGAAGATGGAATTATTCGGTTCCGTTGGAAAAGCCTAGGGAGAAGACAGTATATATTGACAGGTGTAAAGGTGTTCCGGTCCGATGAGGGCCGGAGTACCTTTTTCTGGTCATAGTCATGTGCGAAACAGGCGGTTTCCTGCATGACTATGGCCAGAAGGAATGAAGGAAAGGAATTTGGAGGCCATATGAGCGAATTAATCAACATTGCAGAGATATTTGGAGAAAATGTCTTTGATGACGCTACCATGCAGGAGCGACTGCCAAAGAAAGTCTATAAAGATCTGAAAAAGATGATCGAGGACGGCAAGGAACTTGACCTTGCCACTGCGGACGTCATTGCCCATGAGATGAAAGAGTGGGCCATTGAGAAGGGAGCAACCCATTACACCCACTGGTTCCAGCCGCTGACGGGAACCACGGCGGAGAAACATGATTCCTTTATCTCCGCTCCCATGGAGAGCGGCAAGGTGCTGATGAGTTTTTCGGGCAAGGAGCTGATCAAGGGAGAGCCGGATGCATCTTCCTTCCCGTCAGGCGGTCTGCGGGCTACCTTTGAGGCGAGAGGCTACACGGCCTGGGACTGCACGTCCCCGGCTTTTGTGAGGAAGGACGCGGCGGGAGCGACTCTGTGTATCCCCACGGCCTTCTGTTCCTACACGGGGGAGGCTTTGGACCAGAAGACTCCGCTCCTCCGCTCTATGGAGGCTATCAATGAACAGTCTCTGCGTCTGACCCGTCTGTTCGGCAACACGACAGCTAAGAAGGTAACACCCTCTGTGGGCGCGGAGCAGGAATACTTCCTGGTAGATGCCAGGAAGTTCCACGAGAGAAAGGACCTGATCTACACCGGGCGCACGCTCTTTGGAGCTATGCCGCCCAAGGGACAGGAGCTGGACGACCATTATTTCGGCACCATACGACAGCGGATCGCGTCTTTTATGAAGGATGTCAATGAAGAACTCTGGAAGATGGGCGTGACAGCCAAGACACAGCACAATGAGGTGGCGCCGGCCCAGCATGAGCTGGCCCCCATCTACGCCAAGGCCAATGTGGCGGTGGATCACAACCAGATTGTTATGCAGACCCTGAAGCGGGTTGCCTCCGAGCACGGTATGAAATGCCTTCTCCACGAGAAGCCATTTGCCGGCGTCAACGGCTCCGGCAAGCACAATAACTGGTCCCTCACAACGGACGAGGGCAAGAACCTGCTGGATCCGGGCAAGACACCCCACGAGAATATCCAGTTCCTGCTTGTTCTCACCTGTATCCTGAAAGCGGTGGACGAGCATGCGGCTCTTCTGCGGGAGTCAGCGGCAGACCCGGGCAATGATCACAGACTGGGAGCCAACGAGGCACCTCCGGCCATTATCTCTGTCTTTTTAGGAGAGCAGCTGGAGGATGTGCTGGAGCAGCTGATCATGACAGGGGAGGCTACCCACAGCCTGAATACCGGGAAACTGCAGACCGGTGTGCGGACCCTTCCGGATCTTGCCAAAGATACGTCCGACAGAAACAGGACCTCTCCGTTTGCGTTTACAGGCAACAAGTTTGAGTTCCGTATGGTGGGCTCCAGAGACTCTGTGGCAGGCTCCAACATCGTGCTCAACACTATCGTGGCGGATGCATTTGCCAAAGCCTGCGATATCCTGGAAAAGGCGGATGACTTTGAGAAGGCAGTCCATGATCTGATCAAACAGTATGCCACAGAGCACTACCGCATCGTCTTCAACGGAAACGGCTACTCGGATGAGTGGATTGCGGAGGCGGAAAGAAGAGGGCTTCCCAATATCCGTTCTATGGTGGAGGCTATCCCAGCCCTGGTGACGGAGGATACTATCACTCTGTTTGAAAGATACCACGTATTCACAAGAGCAGAGCTTGAGTCCCGTGCGGAGATCAAGTATGAGAATTACGCAAAGGCTATTAATATAGAAGCAAGGACTATGATCGATATGGCCAGCAAGCAGATCATCCCGGCCATCATCAAGTACACAAAGACACTGGCAGATACTGTGAACTCTGTGAGAGAGGCGGGAGCGGAGCCGGTTGTACAGACGCAGCTTCTGGGAGAGATCTCAGACCTTCTTGTGCAGACCAAGAAAGCGCTGGATGTTCTGGTGAAGGAGACTGAGTCGGCGGCGTCCATGGAAGAGGGCGAGATCCAGGCCAGATTCTACCACGATACGGTGTTCCCGGCTATGGAAGCGCTCCGTGCGCCGGTAGATGAGCTGGAAATGATCGTGGACAAAGAAGCGTGGCCTATGCCATCCTACGGCGATCTCATGTTTGAGGTATAGAAAGAAAAGGGCGCTTCATACTTAATAAAGTTATAATAAAATGTTCATAACCCTGCACTTGGAATAGAGGGACAGATATGCTATTCTAGGTGCAGGGTATTTTGCGCCAGGGAAGAGCCGCGGCGCGCATGGAATAAAAGGGCAGGAGGACAGGTGAATGACAAGACAGGAATTTCTGGCAAAACTCAGGCAGGCGCTGGAGAGTGAACTGGACCACAGGACTGTGCAGGAAAATGTGGATTATTACAATTCCTATATTATAGAAGAGACGGCGAAGGGAAGGCCGGAGAGCGATGTGATCGCAGAGCTGGGTGATCCCTGGGTGATCGCCCGCTCCGTCATCGGCATGTCCGGGGACGGGCTGGGAGCCCAGACAGCCTATGAGACGGCTTCGGGAAGAGGTCAGGAAAACAAGAGCCGGGAAAAGAGCGGCGGCTACCAGGGCAGAGGGGAGGGAGGCGGATTTTCCGCTTTCGGAACCTGGTGGAAAAGATTGCTTCTTGTTCTGGGAATTATCGGCGTATTTCTGCTGGTGATCGCAGTGATCGGGGGGATCTTCTCCCTGCTGATGCCGATTCTCGTGCCGGTGCTGGTGATCGTGCTGATCATCCGGCTGATCGGCGGGGCGAGGCGGTGACAGATCCTTGAACTGGGAAAGAGGAGACGGCGCAGAAAAGAGAGAAAATAAAAAGACAAAGGTAAAAGACCGATGGGGGAGCCATCGGTCTTTTGAGGGGAGTATAAATAATTAATAAGGGGTTGTAGAAAGTATTCTTTCTACATGCATAAGTATAATATACTGCACTGGAAAAAGCAAGAAAAAAATTAAAAAAAACTTAATATATAAATGGACACATAGAAAGGCTGTTTTCGGACACACTAACTGTGTACCAAATGAACAGGAGGAATGAAATATGGCAAAGAATTGTAATCATTCAAACAACATGGGAAATTCTGAAAACGCATATGAGTCCAAAAAGAATGGGTACAGCAAAAACGCTTCCCGAAATGCCAACGACAAAAATGCGTCTACAAAAAACACAGCTGGAAAAAATGCATCCGGCAAAAACGCATCCAGGAACCAGACGACAGACAGCTACAATTACAGTGACACAACAGACAACTACTAGATGGCTGTCAGACAGGACAAGGGCGGAGATCTCGCGAGGGATCTCCGCTTTTGCATTGACAAAATTCTTTTTTGACCATAAGATGTAAGTTAAAGATAGAGAGATGGAGAGAGATATGGATAGAATAGAACTGATCGCCCCCTGTCATTTCGGCCTGGAAGCAGTGCTGAAAAGAGAGATACAGGATCTGGGATATGAGATTTCCGGGACGGAAGACGGCAGAGTGACTTTTTATGCGGATATGGCAGGCATCAGCAGGGCAAATATTTTCCTGCGGACTGCGGAGAGAGTGCTTCTTAAGGCCGGGGAATTCAAGGCGGAGACTTTTGATGAGCTCTTTGAAAGGACCCGGGAGATCCCCTGGGAGAGATACATACCCTCTGATGGAAAATTCTGGGTGGCCAAGGCGGCGTCAGTGAAGAGCCGGCTGTTCAGCCCCTCGGATATCCAGTCCATCATGAAGAAAGCCATGGTCCGGAGGCTGCAGGAGCACTACCGCACGGACTGGTTTAAAGAGGATGGAGCCTCTTACCCCCTGCGGGTCTTTCTCAAGAAAGACGTGGTCACTGTAGGGATCGACACCTCCGGGGTATCGCTTCACAAGAGAGGATACAGGGAAGTGTCGGGAAAGGCGCCTATTACGGAGACGCTGGCGGCTGCCCTGATCATGCTGACTCCCTGGAGGGGCGACCGGATCCTGGTGGACCCTTTTTGCGGCAGCGGGACTTTCCCCATTGAAGCGGCCATGATGGCGGCAGATATCGCGCCGGGCATGAACCGTTCCTTCACGGCGGAAGAGTGGACAAATCTGATCCCAAGGAGAGCCTGGTACGATGCGGTGGACGAGGCTGCATCCCGGGTGCGGACTGAGATTGAGACGGATATACAGGGATATGACATTGACAGCTCTGTCATCAAAGTAGCCAGACGAAATGCCCGGGAGGCGGGAGTGGATCACCTGATCCATTTTCAGGAGAGGGATGTGAGGGATCTGCGGCATCCGAAAAAGTACGGCTTTGTCATCACAAACCCGCCCTACGGGGAGAGACTGGAGGACAAGAGGGATCTTCCGGATCTGTACCGTGCATTTGGGGAGAGCTTTAAAAGGCTGGACAGCTGGTCAGCCTACATGATCACCAGCTATGAGGATGCGGAGCGGTATTTTGGCAGAAAGGCGCAGAAGAACCGGAAGATATATAATGGAATGCTGAAGACGTATTTTTATCAGTTTCCGGGGCCAAAACCTCCCAGGAAAGATGCAGGAAAAGGAGCAGACTGAAGATGAAAAAGATTATATTTGCCACAGGCAATGAGAATAAAATGGTGGAGATCCGGCAGATCCTGTCAGACCTTGGCATGGAGATCCTGTCCCAGAAGGAGGCGGGGATCCAGGCAGATCCGGAAGAAAACGGGACCACCTTTGAGGAGAACGCCCTGATCAAGGCCAGAGCAGTGCGCAGCATTGCCGCCGGGATGGAGGAGAACAAAGACGCGGTTATCCTGGCTGACGACTCAGGACTGGAGATCGATCACCTGAACAAGGAGCCGGGTATTTACTCCGCCCGCTATATGGGAACGGACACATCCTACGATATCAAGAACAATGCGCTGCTTGAAAGACTGGAAGGCGTGCCTGACGAGGAGAGAACCGCCCGCTTTGTATGTGCCATTGCCGCCGCTTTTCCTGACGGCACGGAGGAAGTGGTGCGGGGAACGATGGAGGGACGCATCGGCCATGAGATCGCAGGAGAGAACGGGTTTGGCTATGATCCAATCTTCTTCCTGCCGGAGTACGGCTGTACAAGCGCCCAGCTGTCCCCGGAGAAAAAGAATTCTCTCAGCCACCGGGGCGAGGGGCTGAGAAAGATGCGCAGGATCATGGAAGAGCGGCTGGAGGAAGGCCGGTAGGCACAGAATAGTTGGAGAAGGAATGGTCAAATGAGGATACTGATCGTAAGTGATACACACAAGGCCCATGGAAATCTGGAAAGAGTGCTGCAGATGGAGGGACCCATCGATATGCTGATCCATCTGGGTGATGTGGAAGGGAGAGCGGACTATATTGAGGCGATAGCCGGCTGTCCGGTGCATATGGTGAGCGGAAACAATGACTTCTTCTCCGATCTGCCCTGGGAAGAAGAATTTTTCATCGGGGATCACCATGTCTTTATCACCCACGGGCATGGCTACTTTGTTGGAATGAATGAGGACAAGCTGAAGGCGGAGGCGAGAGGCCGGGGAGCAGACATTGTCATGTACGGCCACACCCACATGCCTGCCCTCACGATAGAAGCGGACCTTGTGACACTGAATCCGGGCAGTATCTCCTACCCCAGGCAGAAGGGGAGAAAACCCAGTTATATTATGATGGAGATGGACCCGGAGGGCAGAGCATTCTATGAGATAAGATACCTTGTGTGAGGCTGTTATCGGATCCGGATGAAAAAATAAAAAAAGTTGTTGACATCGGAAGAAGGTTCAGATATAATTATTCTCGTGCCATGTGAGTGCGCACAAGTGAATAGGCCTCGGGGTGTGGCTCAGCTTGGCTAGAGCGCCTGGTTTGGGACCAGGAGGTCGCAGGTTCAAATCCTGTCACCCCGATCATCACATATGCGGGTGTAGTTCAATGGTAGAACACCAGCCTTCCAAGCTGGATACGTGGGTTCGATTCCCATCACCCGCTTTCTTGGGGCAGTTACACGGACAAGCCTTGAGAACTGTATTTGAGTCTGTAGCTCAGCTGGATAGAGCAACGGCCTTCTAAGCCGTAGGTCGAGGGTTCGAATCCCCCCAGGCTCGTTGACACGTTCACAGACAGGACATGTGTCATGGTTGTGGCGGGTCGGTCCATAATGCCTTGATAAGAGGCCTGGTGTATGGAGATAATAGTATATGGTGGGTATAGCGCAGTTGGTTAGCGCGCCAGATTGTGGCTCTGGAGGCCCAGGGTTCGAATCCCTGTATCCACCTTTACCCGAAAGGGCTATTGGGCTATCGCCAAGCGGTAAGGCACAGGACTTTGACTCCTGCATTCGTTGGTTCGAATCCAACTAGCCCAGTTTTATGTATGGGCGTGTAGCTCAGGTGGTAGAGCACTTGACTTTTAATCAAGTTGTCCGGGGTTCGAATCCCCGCACGCTCACTGACACGCAGCTAAAAAGGCTGCGTGTTTTTTCATCCTGCGGATGTGGCGGAACTGGCAGACGCGCCAGACTTAGGATCTGGTACTTCGGTGTGCAGGTTCGATTCCTGTCATCCGCATTTATTTTTTGAGCGGTCGGACGCTGCGGAACGCGGTGCCCGGCCGTTCTTCTGTTCTGGTGCTTGACAGCCGGGAAAATTAATGATATAAGAAGTATTGTTTGCTACTGTGAAATGAATGTAAAATTTCTTGTAAGAGAGGGCTGTAAAAGATGCACCGCAAACTCAGAACAGTCATGTTGATCATAGCAATGGCCATCATCTGTGTGGCCGCGCCTTCCAGCCTTTTTCTAAGAGGAGAGGCTTCAGATGTACCGCCCACCGGCACACACGCCGGTATCTGTCATATAGACAACTCCTGCGGGATGAGCCTGTATGACGTGTGTCTGGACGACAGCGCCCTCCATAAGACAGGGGGGACCCTGGTGAGCGCGGCGGCAGGGCGTACAAAGCATGGCGCTGGCAGAGGGCAGTGGCTGACGTGGCTGTGCTGTCCTGCTCTGGCAGCTTTGTTCCTGTGCGCCCGCATGAGGAAAAAGGCGGTGCTCCTGAAGCCGGACCCATATCTTCCTGCACGGTTTCTGTGCGATCTATTTATCCTGTATCAGAAAGATGGAAAAAAGAGAGAAGCTGTTTTGCTGACAATGTGACATCACTTGCAGAAAACAGGAGTAAAAAATGAAAAGCAGAATAACACTTATCGGATTTTTTAAGAGACAGCCTGCCGGGCGGCTGATAGCGATAGGCTTTGCCTCAGTGATCCTTCTGGGGGCCGTGCTTTTGTGTCTGCCTGTATCCGTGAAGGACGGAGTGCATGTGTCCTTCATCGACGCGCTGTTTACATCCACAAGCGCTGTCTGTGTGACGGGGCTGATCGCCATCGACACGGCGGACCATTTTACGGCCTTCGGGCAGGGACTGGTGGCTCTGCTGATACAGGTCGGCGGCCTGGGAGTGACCTCGGTGGGCGTGGGACTGATGCTGGCGGCAGGAAAGCGGGTGAGTATCAAGACAAGGCTTCTCGTGAAGGAAGCCCTGAACGTGGATAGTTACAAGGGGATGGTGCGCCTCATACGGTCTGTCCTCCTGATGACGCTTCTCTTTGAGGCGGCCGGGGCTATCTTAAGCTACCCTGTGTTCAGCCGGGACCATGAGCCGCTCCACGCGGTGGGGATCAGCATTTTCCACTCCATTGCGGCCTTCAACAACTCGGGATTTGACATCCTGGGAGGCCTTCGGAACCTGACCATTTACCAGGACAGCGTCCTTCTGAACCTGACCACGGCCGGGCTGATCATATTCGGCGGCCTGGGCTTTCTGGTCATTATGGACATTGCAAAGAAAAGGTGCTTTAAAAAGCTGTCCTTCCACTCCAAGGTGGTCATCTCCACAAGCATTGTGCTGATCATCGCGGGCACGCTGCTTTTAAAGGCCACGGAGGATATTTCCTGGCTGGGAGCGTTTTTCCAGAGCGTGTCGGCCAGGACGGCGGGATTTTCCACCTATGCCATCGGAGATTTCACGAACGCCGGACTTTTCGTCCTGTGCGTGCTCATGTTCATCGGCGCTTCGCCGGGATCCACCGGAGGCGGTATCAAGACCAGCACCTTCTTTGTGCTGTTCCAGGCGGCCAGGAGCGCATGTGTGAAGAAAAATGTCTGCGCGTTCCGGAGAAGTATTTCCCGGCAGAATATTTCAAAAGCCAGCATGATCACGGTGCTGTCCATGATGGTGGTGTGCGTGGCCACCTTCCTTCTGTGTGTGCTGGAGCCGGACCGCACGTTTATCCAGGTGTTCTTTGAGGTGGTGTCCGCTTTTGGAACGGTAGGACTTTCCACGGGCATCACGCCTGGCTTAAGTGTGGCGGCCAAGATCGTCATTATCTTTGTCATGTTTATCGGAAGGCTGGGAGCGTTTACGCTCCTCACTATCTGGATCAGCCATCCGGAACCGAAGATACGCTACTCAGAGGAGAATATTGCCATCGGCTGATAGAGGAGAAAAAATCATGAGGAAAAAATCGAAATTAACATACGGAGTCATTGGTCTGGGACGCTTCGGCATGGCACTTGCCGTGACGCTGGCAGAGTCCGACAATGACGTCATCGTCATGGACCGGGAGGAGAGCTCCATACGGGAAATGCGAAATTATACAGACTATGCCTTTGTGACAAATGACCTGAGCATGGAGGCGCTGAGGGAGGCGGGTATCCACAACTGCGACGTGGTCATCGTCTGCATTGGCGAGAAGGTGGATGTCAGCGTCCTGACTACCATGAGCGTGATAGAGATGGGAGTTCCCAGAGTCATCGCCAAGGCGCTGTCGCCGGAGCAGGGCGCTGTGCTGAAAAAGCTGGGCGCCGAGGTGGTCTACCCGGAGCGGGATATGGCACTGCGTCTGGGACGCCGGCTTCTGTCCGGGAATTTCCTGGACTATATCCCCCTGGACCACAGCGTGCAGATCACACAGATCCGCATCCCGGAGAGGATGGTGGGAAAAACCGTGGAGCAGATCCAGCTCCGGCGGAAATACGGCCTGAACATCATTGCCATAGAGAGCGGCAGCGAGACTACCATAGAGGTGCAGCCTGATTACCAGCTTAAGGACGGCGACATCATCGTAGTCATCGGAAAGGCTGACAATATCAATACATTTGAGGAAAGCCTGTAAACAGCAGGCGGGAGGGAAAAGGTTTATGGATGTTTCGTTAAGTTATTTCCTGGATGCCATGTCCGGCAGCCCGGTCCTTGTCATTACGCTGCTCCTGACGCTGGGCGTGATCTTCGTCAACGGATGGACGGACGCGCCCAACGCCATCGCCACCTGCGTGACGACGAGATGTCTGCCGGCCCGCACGGCTATCATGATGAGTGCGGCCTTCAATTTTCTGGGTGTGTTTGTCATGACCCAGATCAACAGCTCCGTGGCATCCACCATAAGCAACATGGTGGACTTCGGCAGCAATACCCAGGAGGCTCTGGTGGCCCTGTGCGCGGCCCTCATCTCCATCGTGGTGTACAGTGTGGCCGCTTCGGTCTTCGGCATTCCGACCAGTGAGAGCCACAGTCTCATTGCGGGTATATCCGGCGCCGCCATCGCCATCCAGGGCGGCGTGGGCGGCATCAACGGGGCGGAGTGGGTCAAGGTCATCTACGGCCTTGTGCTGAGCCTGGCTCTCGGATTTATCACCGGCTGGGTCATCTGCCGGGCCATTACGGTCCTTTGTCAGAACATGGAGAGGCGCAGGGCGGACCGGTTCTTCGGGGGAGCCCAGATCGTGGGCGCCGCCGCCATGAGCTTCATGCACGGGGCTCAGGACGGTCAGAAATTTATCGGCGTGCTGTTCCTTGGCATCGCCTTCTGCAACGGCCAGAATTCGGTCAGCGGCATGGAGATCCCGGTGTGGCTCATGCTCCTGTGCAGTATCGTCATGGGGCTTGGGACGAGCGTGGGAGGAGAGAAGATCATCAAGTCCGTGGGCATGGACATGGTGAAGCTGGAGCGCTACCAGGGCTTTTCTGCCGACCTGGCAGGGGCCTTCTGTCTGCTCCTCTCCAGCGTGTTCGGCATCCCTGTATCCACCACCCACACAAAGACCAGCGCCATCATGGGCGTGGGTGCGGTGAAGCGGCTGTCCGCCATTAATTTTAATGTGGTGAAGGACATGATGCTCACCTGGATCTTCACATTCCCGGGGTGCGGCATTATCAGCTTTGTGATGGCCAAGATATTCATGGCTGTCTTTTAGGTAAAATACAGGAGAAAAGGAGAAAAGAACAATGTCAAAAAAACAGGACGCGTTTTATTATGATAATTTTGCCGCGTGTGCGGAGCTTGCAAGAAAAGCAACCCATTTTCTGAAGGAGAAGCTGACGGCCTTTGACCCGGCGAAAATGGAGGAAAATATGGAGGAGATCCACCGGATCGAGCACGAGGCGGATGAAAAGAAGCATCAGCTCACAGACCGGCTGGCCAAGGCCTTCATCACCCCCATTGAGAGGGAGGATATCATATCCTTAAGCTACAATATCGATGAGCTGACTGACAAGGCGGAGGAGGTCTTCATCCGCATCTACATGAACAATGTGCAGACCATCCGTCCGGACGCCCTCAGGATGCTGGACATCGTCATCGCCTGCACGGAGGAGGTGTGTGCCCTTGTGAAGGAGTTCCCGGATTTCCGCCGCTCCAAAAAGCTGAATGAGAGTATCATCCGCATCAACTCCCTGGAGGAGCAGGCGGACAGGATCTATTTTGCCAGCATGAGGGCGCTCCATACGGAGGGGGGAGATGTGCTGGAGATCCTGGCCTGGAGAGAGATCTACACCTACCTGGAGAAGTGCGCGGACGCCTGCGAGCACGTGGCGGACGTGGTGGAAGAGGTTGTGATGAAAAATTCCTAGACCGGTTTTTTCTGAAAATATTTCTTGCATGTTTACAAAAAATGTGATATAAGTAAACACGTATGGAAAACAGATATGGCTTCCATGCAAATATTTTTTCGGCAGCAGAGAGACAGGCTGCCTTATTGATTGAGTTAGAAGCTCAAATTTTATAAGTTGGTTACTTTATAACCAGTGTGCAAAAAGGCATACAAAACTTGTGAAACGGTCAATAAGAGTAGTAAAAGTAAAAATATTTGCTATATAGACTCTAAAAGGTCCCATATCTGTCCATAACATGACACCAGGAAACGCGAAAGGATTTTTCTGCGGGTGTGTCTGTATGTATATTTGTGATAGAGTGATGAAACGCAAGTGGAAGGTGCCCTTCTGCCTGCGTTTTTTTGTTCTGCCGGAAAGTCCCTGGGACGCCCGGGCAGGATAAGAGTCCTCCGGCGGGACCGCAGGCGCTGCAGGAAGGAGTGAGTGAAGCATGAAAAAATATGTACAGGAGGATGCCCCCATCTACGAGGCGCTGGAGCAGTTCCGGAGGATGCGGATCGTGCCCTTTGACGTGCCGGGGCACAAGAGGGGAAGAGGGAACCCGGAGCTCTCAGAGCTTCTGGGGGACAGGTGCGTCAATATCGATGTAAACTCCATGAAGCCGCTGGACAATCTGTGCCATCCGGTCTCTGTGATCAAGGCGGCGGAGGAGCTGGCGGCGGAGGCCTTCGGGGCGGCCCACGCCTTTCTCATGGTGGGCGGCACCACATCGGCGGTCCAGAGCATGGCCCTGGCCTGCTGTAAAAAGGGGGATAAGATCATCATGCCGAGGAATGTCCACAGGAGCATTATCAATGCCCTTGTCCTGTGCGGCGCAAGGCCGGTGTATGTGAACCCGGATGTGGACCGGCATCTGGGGATCTCCCTTGGCATGAAAGTGGAGCAGGTGGAGCAGGCCATCCGCGACAACCCGGACGCGGTGGCCGTGTTTGTGAACAACCCCACATACTACGGCATCTGCTCCGATCTTCGGACCATTGTGGAGGCGGCCCACAGCCACGGCATGAAGGTGCTGGTGGACGAGGCCCACGGCACCCACTTTTACTTCGGGGAAAACTTCCCTGTGACAGCCATGGCCGCAGGGGCGGATATGGCGTCGGTGAGCATGCACAAGTCCGGCGGGAGCCTGACCCAGAGCTCCCTCCTCCTTGTGGGGAAGGACATGCACCCCGGCTATGTGCGGCAGATCATCAATCTGACCCAGACGACCAGCGCCTCCTACCTGCTGCTTTCCAGCCTGGACATCTCCAGGAGAAATCTGGCCCTGCGGGGGAGGGAGGCCTTCGCGAAGGTAGCGGAGCTGGCAGAGTACGCGCGGGAGGAGATCAACCGGATCGGCGGCTACTACGCTTTTGGCGATGAGCTGGTGAACCGGGACAGCGTCTATGCCTTCGACCCCACAAAGCTGTCTGTCCACACCCTGGACATTGGCCTGGCCGGCATCGAGGTGTACGACATCCTGCGGGATGAGTACGACATCCAGATTGAGTTCGGGGATCTGGGAAACATGCTGGCTTACCTGTCCATCGGCGACAGGAAGCAGGAGGTGGAGCGCCTGGTCAGCGCCCTGGCGGACATCAAGCGGCGTTACCAGAAGGACAAGACAGGCATGCTCTCCCAGGAGTACATACCGCCCCGGGTGGTGATGACGCCCCAGGAGTCCTTCTACGCGCCCAAGGAACAGCTCCCCATCCAGGAGGCGGAGGGGCGGATCTGCAGTGAGTTCGTCATGTGCTATCCGCCGGGGATTCCCATCCTGGCGCCGGGGGAGGAGATCACGGACGAGATCATCGAGTACATCCTCTACGCCAAGGAGAAAGGCTGCTCAATGACCGGGCCGGAGGATGAGAAGATCGAGAAGCTCAATGTTGTCACAGAGAAGAAGGGAGGCGTGTAGACCATGGAAATGTGGTTTTCAGATGAACACACAGAGGACGTGAAGCTGTCCATCCGCATCAAGGAACAGCTTTTCAGCGCCCAGAGCGAGTTCCAGCGGATCGATGTGCTGGACTCCCGGGAGTTCGGCCGGATCCTTGTGGCGGACGGGGACCTGATGCTGACAGAGAAGGATGAATTCATTTACCACGAGATGATCACCCACGTGCCCATGGCGGTGCACCCCCATGTGGAGGACGTGCTTGTCATCGGCGGGGGCGATGGCGGTGTGGTCCGGGAGCTGATCAAGTACGAGGAGATCCGCCACATCGATGTGGTGGAGATGGATCCCCTTCTTGTGGAGGTCTGCCGGAAATATATCCCGGAGATCGCCTGCAGTCTCAACGATGAGAGGGTGGAGATCTTCCACGAGGACGGCCTGCGGTTCATCCGTTCCCAGACGGACCGGTATGACCTCATCATCATCGACTCCCCCAACCCCTTCGGACCCGGGGAGGGACTGTTCACAAAAGAGTTTTACGGGAACTGCTATAATGCCCTCCGGGAGGACGGCATCATGGTCAACCAGAATGAGAGTCCTTTTTACACGGAGGAGGCTTTCCAGTGCCAGCGGATGCACAAGCGGATCGTGGAGACCTTTCCCATCTGCCGGGTGTACCAGGCCCACCTGCCCTCCTACCCGTCGGGGCACTGGCTCTTTGGCTTTGCGTCAAAGAAGTACCACCCCCTGGAGGATTTAAACGCTGTGGCCTGGAAGCTGAAAGGCATCCGCACAAGATACTATGAACCAAGACTGCACGCAGGGGTGTTTGCACTGCCTGTCTATGTGGAGGAGCTGCTGGAAGATGTTGAATAAAAATATTGTAGATTACATGGGATGTGACTGTACATACGAGGAGGCGGACATTGTCCTTTACGGGGCGCCTTTTGACTCCACCACCTCCTTCCGGCCGGGGACCCGCTTTGCCGGTGGCGCCATCCGGACGGACTCCTACGGGCTGGAGCTGTACAGTCCGTACCAGGACAGAAGCCTGGAGGAGTGCCGGGTCTTTGACATGGGAGATCTGGAGCTGGCCATCGGAAGTTCGAAGAAGGTGCTGGATCAGATCGAGGAGACGGCCGGGGAGATCTTCCGGGACGGGAAGCTGCCCTTCCTCATCGGAGGAGAGCACCTGGTGACCCTGGGAAGTGTCCGGGCGGCGGCACGGAAATATCCCGGTCTCCACATCATACATCTGGACGCCCACACGGACCTGCGGGAGGATTACCTGGGGGTGGAGCTGTCCCACGCCTGCGTCCTTCGGCGGTGCTGGGAGCTGCTGGGGGATGGCCGTATCCACCAGTTCGGCATCCGCTCCGGGGAGAGGGCGGAGTTTGGCTGGGCCCGGGAGGGACACACGGATCTTCATCCTTTCACCCTGGAGGGACTGGGGGAGACGCTGGAGAAACTGAAGGGCGTCCCGGTGTACTTCACGGTGGACCTGGATGTGATGGACCCGTCCGTCTTTCCCGGGACAGGGACGCCGGAGCCGGGAGGCGTAAGTTATATGGAGCTGCAGAGAGCCGTGACGGAAGTGTGCCGGAAGGCAGAGGTCATCGGGTGCGACGTGACAGAGCTGAGCCCGCCTTTTGACCCCACAGGGGCTTCCACGGCCGCGGCATGCAAGATCATAAGGGAGATGCTCATCGCCCTTGGAACAAAATAGAAAAGAGAGAAGAAAAGGAGGATATTAGAAATGGGAAAAGTACTGATCATCGGATGCGGAGGAGTGGCCAGCGTGGCTATCCAGAAATGCTGCCAGAACAGCGAGGTGTTTTCAGAGATCTGCATCGCCAGCCGCACCGTGTCCAAGTGTGACGCGCTGAAGGAGAAGCTGGAGGGCACTACAAAGACAAAGATCACCACTGCCCAGGTGGATGCGGACAATGTGGAGGAGCTGAAGGCTCTCATCAGAAAAGTGGAGCCGGAGGTGGTGCTGAACCTGGCTCTTCCCTACCAGGATCTTCATATCATGGACGCCTGCCTGGCCTGCGGCGTACACTATGTGGACACGGCCAACTACGAGCCCGAGGATACGGCAAAATTTGAGTACAAATGGCAGTGGGCCTACCGGGACGCCTACGAGAAGGCAGGCCTTACAGCCCTTCTTGGAAGCGGTTTTGATCCGGGAGTGACCAGTGTGTTCTCCGCCTACGCGCTGAAGCACTATTTTGACGAGATCAACTATATCGACATCCTGGACTGCAATGCGGGAGACCACGGCTATCCCTTTGCCACCAACTTCAACCCGGAGATCAACATCCGGGAGGTGTCCGCCAAAGGCTCCTACTGGGAGGACGGACACTGGGTGGAGACAGAGCCCATGGAGATCAAGCGGGTCTACAACTTCCCGGAGATCGGCCCGAAGGATATGTATCTTCTCCACCACGAGGAGATCGAGTCGCTGGCTCTCAATATCCCTGGCATCAAGAGGATCCGCTTCTTTATGACATTCGGGGAGAGCTATCTCACTCACCTGCGGTGCCTGGAGAATGTGGGGATGACCTCCATTGAACCCATTATGTTTGAGGGGAAAGAGATTGTGCCCCTGCAGTTCTTAAAAGCCGTGCTGCCGGATCCCTCCTCCCTGGGACCGCGGACAAAGGGCAAGACAAACATCGGCTGCATCTTTGTGGGAAAGAAGGATGGAAAAGAGAAGAAGATCTACATCTACAATACCTGCGATCACCAGGAGTGCTACAAAGAGGTGGGCTCCCAGGCAGTGGCCTACACCACAGGCGTGCCGGCCATGATCGGCGCTATGATGATCTTAAACGGCACATGGAAGAAGCCGGGCGTGTATAATATGGAAGAGTTTGACCCGGATCCGTTCATGGAAGCGCTGAACAAGTGGGGACTTCCCTGGAAGGTCAGCGAGGACCCGGAGCTGGTGGACTAGGAGAGAAAGATGAGAGAAAGCAAGATACATACGCCCTGCTACATCGTGCAGGAGCGGGCGCTTAAGGAAAATCTGGAGCAGCTTGCCGGCCTGGCCCGGGAGACGGGATGCCGGATCCTGCTGGCTCAGAAGGCCTTCTCCATGTTCCGGGTCTACCCCCTCATAGGAAACTATCTGGCAGGGACCACAGCCAGCGGCCTCTACGAGGCCAGGCTGGGGGCGGAGTGCATGGGGAAGGAGAACCACATCTTCTCCCCCGCCTACCGGGAGGAGGAGATGGGCGAAATCCTCTCCCTTTGCGGACACGTAGTCCTCAACTCCCCCCAGCAGATACGGAGATACAAGAGGAAGATCCTGGCGGCGGGCAGAAGCGTGGGACTGCGGGTCAACCCGGAGTGCTCCACCCAGGAGGGCCACGCCATCTACGACCCCTGCGCCCCCGGCTCCCGGCTGGGGACTACCCTCTCCCAGCTTGAGAGGGCCCTTGCGGACACGCCGGACCTTCTGGAGGGGATAGAGGGGCTGCATTTCCACACTCTGTGCGAGCAGGACGCGGACGCCCTTGCAGTTACCCTGGATGCAGTGGTGGAAAAGTTCGGCGTGTATATGACGAAGATGAAGTGGGTGAACCTGGGCGGAGGACATCATATCACCCGCCCGGGGTACCACATGGAGACGCTGAAGCAGTGCATCCGCCGGGTGCAGAAGCTCTGCGGAGGGACAGTCTATCTGGAGCCCGGGGAGGCGGTGGCGCTGCAGGCCGGGACGCTTCGGACCAGTGTGCTGGAGATCACGGAAAACGGCGTGCAGACAGCCATCCTGGACGCCTCTGCCGCCTGCCACATGCCGGACGTGCTGGAGATGCCCTACCGCCCGCCCCTTTCCGGGGCAGGCCTTCCAGGGGAGAAACCTTTCACATACCGCCTGGCAGGCCCCACCTGTCTGGCGGGGGATGTGATCGGAGACTACTCCTTTGACCGCCCCTTGGAGACCGGGGATGTGCTGGAGTTCCAGGATATGGCCATCTACTCCATGGTAAAAAACAATACATTCAACGGCATGGCCCTTCCGGACATCGTCCTTGAGCGGGAGGACGGAAGCAGGGAGCTGGTGCGCCGGTTCGGCTATGAGGATTTTAAAGGCAGGCTTTCTTAAGCCTGCCTTTTCCATGGGAGGGAAACTCAGAATTCCCGCACGCCGTACTGATCCCTGTACTGCTTCAGCGTCATGCCGGTGTGCTTCTTGAAGATCTTTCCCAGGTGGCTCTGGGAAGAAAAGCCCAGGTAGGCGGCGATCTCACTGTAGGAGTAGGGGGAGTAGGAGAGCAGGTTTTTTGTCAGCCCTACCTTTTCCTGGAGGATGAACTCCGTGATGGTGAGGCCCTCATACTGGCGGAAGATCTCGGACAGATAATTCGCGTTCAGGTACAGCTCGTCGGCAATGTCCTGGATGCGGATTTTTTCATGGAGATGCTTGAATATATAGTCCTTGCACTGGTCCACCCGGGGGTTCTGGTCTTTCCTTGGCCGGCCCGCCTTCTGGGAATTTAGTTCCGCCACCATCTCCGCATATTTGAACTCAAACTGGTGCATCATGTTCAGCAGGACAGCCGTGTCCGACTCCTCCTCCAGGCGCTGGATGAAGACGTCGCTCATGGAGAAGGACACCTCCGGCAGCAGGCCGCCTCTGATGGCCGCCCGGCTTGCCAGCGTGACCACCACAATGCCCCGGTTGCGCATGTGGCGGACCTCGTCTTTGGCCAGTGTCCCGATCTTGCCTGTGTAGTCCTCCTGCAGGCTCCTTCGCAGCATTTCTATATCCCCGTGCTCGATGCTGGAAAATTCCCGCAGCTCCTGGTCGTAAGGATTGTGGGGCTGCTCCTGCTCCCTCCGGTCAAAGACCAGGGAGGAAAAGTCCTCCATGATGGCGTCGTCCATGGAACTGTCCATGCAGTTGGCGGTCACCAGGTCGTCCAGGGAGAGGAAGCTGGTGTGCAGAAGATTGTAGACAAGGAGGACATGCGAGGCGAAATCAGAGAACTCACACTCCGGCGCGGCGGCCACATCCTCCTCAGACAGGGGCAGAGCCTCCAGGTCCCGGTTCATTCGGACCGGGGAGGAGAAGCGGACCGGGCCTATGAGAAAATCCAGGTCCGAGGAGGGGGAAAAAGCGTAGTATATTTCCCTGTTTATGGAGAAGAGCACAGGCAGGGAGCGGTAGGAGCCGCCTTGCTCGTGGCTGTCCAGGAAACGGAAAAGCGCATCGTCTGTCAGATAGATATCCTGGAGATCTTTTCTTGCGCAAAAGACTTTCGGGGAAGGGCCGTCCCCCGGGGAGCGGTTCCACATTTTCACCATGGTGTGGAGGCCGTAAGATATATACTGCATCAGATATTCTGTATTCATCTGCCATCTCCTTTCTGAGCGGTACTTACGCACTTCGTGACAGTATGATCATATCACAAAAGTTTTTCCGTGAAAAGTGATAAAAAACTGAGAATGATAATATAAAATGACTCCGCGTGAGACTAAAATAACCAACAGAAAGAGACAGATAAAGGCTTGCTCAGAAAACATGAAAGAAAGGAAAGTGAAAGACATGCAGGTAAAAGGCGTGAATCTTGGAAACTGGCTTGTCCTGGAGAAATGGATGAGCCCCGGATTATTCGAGGGAACAACAGCTGAGGACGAGCACAATCTCCCGCTCCAGCTGCCGAAGGAGGTGTACGAGGCCCGCATTAAGATGCACAGATCTGAGTACATTACAGAGAGAGACTTTACAAGGATCAAGAGCCTGGGACTGGACACGGTCCGCATCCCGGTTCCCTATTTTATCTTCGGGGACAGAGAGCCCTTCATCGGCTGCATCGGAGAGCTGGACAATGCCTTCAACTGGGCAGAGCGGTACGGACTTCAGATCCTCATCGACCTCCATACGGCGCCGGGCAGCCAGAACGGCTTTGACAACGGCGGCGAGAGCGGCGTGTGCATCTGGTCACAGCAGCCGGACGAGGTGGAGTTTGAGCTCAGCGTGCTGGAGAGACTGGCAGAGCGCTACGGCCAGAGAAAAGGGCTGTGGGGCATTGAGATCATCAACGAGCCGGTGCTCGAGGACATGTGGGAAGGCATGCATGTGCAGGAGCGCTACCCGGCAGTGGATGCGGAGAGGGGCGCAAGGTCAAAGCCCAACACCATCGAGTTCATCCGTCAGTTCTACCTGGATGCCTACGATAGGATCCGGAAACATATGCCGGAAGATAAATATGTGGTGTTCCACGACGCGTTTCGCCTGAAAGCATGGAAGGATTTCATGCGTGAGGATAAATACAGGGGCGTGGTCCTGGATACCCACCAGTACCTCATGATGGCGGAGCTGTACGGCTGTGAGCAGACTGTGGAAAGCTACGTCGGCTATGTGAAGAACCTGCAGAAGGACATCGAGGAGATGAAGGAGTATTTCCCGGTGATCTGCGGTGAGTGGTGCCTCTTCAACTCTCTTGCAGTGGGACAGGATACCAAGGGGGGACAGACTGTCTTAAACGGCGTGGAAGGTCTGGATCAGGAAGTGGTAAGCGACGAGAGAAAGAAAGAGATCTACAACGCAGTGGCAAAAGCGCAGCTTGAGGCATGGAAGGCCGGAAACGGTTACTTCTACTGGAGCTGGAAGCTTCTCACAGACACAGTGAACACACCTGGCTGGGTTGGCTGGGACAGCTGGGATCTGGGACGCTGCGTGGACTTCGGATGGTTCCCGGTTGAGGAAGCATAAGAGAGTAAAGTGAAAGGAAGAGAGAACAATGAACAAGACAACAGATATGAACCCCAACGCAAAGCTTTCATTTCTTGAAAGGTTTGCCTACGGTATCGGAGACTATGCAGGAAACCTGGTATATTCTGCCATCAGTGCATTTCTCCTTGTATATTATACAAATGTAGTGGGAGCCAGCGCAGCGGCGGCAGCCTCCATCATCGCTGTCTCCAAGATCCTGGATGGTCTTTCAGACCTTGCTATGGGATATATCGTTGACCATACCCACAGTAAATGGGGCAAGGCCCGTCCCTGGATCGCAAGACTGTGCATCCCTCTTGCTGTATGTACCGTGCTGATGTTCAGCGTGCCCTCCAGCTTTGCGGGCCCTGTACAGATCGCATACATGTTCCTTACATACAACCTTGTTTCCACCATTTTCTATACAGGAATCAATGTTCCCTACGCTACCATGCAGGGACTGATGACAAGAGACCAGTACGAGAGAGGTCTTCTCGGAAACTTCCGTAACCTTCTGGCCACAGCCGGAACCATGACCATCAACACAGTGGTTCTGAAGATGACAGGTTTCTTCGGCGGCGGGGATGCCTACACACAGAGAGGCTGGACACTGACTTTTGTGGTTCTGATGATCGTCTTTGTCATCCTCAATATGTTTATGTTCTTTACCTGTAAAGAGAGAGTCGTAGAAGGCGGAGCAGACGGAAAAGGTGAGACAGTCTCCTTTATCAAAGGTCTGAAGGGACTTGTGAAAAATAAATACTGGATCTTAATGGTCATCAGCGTGTTTGCCATGTACTTTATGATGTCCACATTCTTCGGATCAGCCGTTTACTTTACTATGTACAACATGGGCAACGACGGATACTACGCAATGGTATCCAACCTGCTCTCCATCGCGCAGATCATTACTCTGTTCATTACACCGTTCCTTATGAAGAAGGTGAGCAAGAGAAACCTGTTCATGGCAGGTATGGCCATCGCAACAGTTGGATTTGTCATCTCCGGTATCTCCACAGACTACAGCATCATCTGTGCATCATCTGTCATCAAAGGTATCGGCTTCGGATGCGGCGGAGCGACTATGTTCGGATGCCTGCAGGATGCAATTACCTACGGCGAGTGGTATAATGGATACGGCACAGCCGGCATGGGAAATGCTGCTTCTTCCTTCTGTATGAAGGTGGGATCTGGTATCGGTACGGCTGCTCTTGGATGGATCCTGGATGCAGGCGGATTTGACGCCGCCCTGGAAGTACAGAGTGCATCTGCACTTTCATCCATCACTGTGGCATTTGCATGGGTACCGGTTATCACATCCGTGATCTGTGTCATCTGCATGGCTATGTTCAACCTGGACAAGTATTACGGGCAGGTTGTGGCAGATCTGGAAGCAGGAAAGCACAGAGGAGACAACTAAAAAATATAAAGCGGCCTTCTGACAGGCGGCAGAAAATAAATCTGGCAATTTGGCAAAGGATGGCGTTCACGCGGCATCCTTTGTCTGCAATATGGAGGGATTATGGAGAGGAAAGAACTGCTTTTTGGGACAGCGTATTACCCGGAGTATATGCCCTGGGACAGAATAGATGAAGATTTTGACATGATGGAAAAGGCCGGGATGAACGTGGTGCGCATTGCGGAGTCTACTTGGAGCACTCTGGAGAAGGAAGACGGCGTCTTCGATTTCTCTTATATTGATAAGGTCTTAAAGAAGGCAGAGGAGACAGGCATGAAGGTGATCATCGGCACCCCTACCTACGCGGTCCCCTCCTGGCTTGTAAAAAAAGACCCGGATATCATGGTCACCACAAAAGAGGGAAAAGCCGCCTACGGGCACCGGCAGATCTTCGATATACTCAATCCCACATACCTGCATTACGGGGAGAGAGTGATCCGGAGGCTTCTGGAGCACACAGCTTTTCATCCTTCTGTGATCGGATTTCAGATCGACAATGAGACAAAGCACTACGGAAATGACGGGGAGGAGATGCAGCGTCTTTTCCGGGAACATCTGCAAGAGAAATACAAAGATACAGATACATTTAACAGAACCTTCTATCTGTCCTACTGGAGCAATTCCATCCACAGCTGGGACGATCTGCCGGATATGAGAGGCTGCGTCAACGGCGGTTTGGTGGGAGAGTACGAGGCCTTCAAGAGGACCGTGGCGGCCCGCTTCCTCGCCTGGCAGGCGGACCTTGTGCGGGAGTATAAAAGAGAGGACCAGTTCATCACCCACAATCTGGATTTTGAGTGGAAGAAGTTCGGGGCGGACATTGCCCAGGACGGCTACTCCTACGGGGTGCAGCCGGATCTGAACCACCAGGAGGCATCCCGGTGCCTGGACATTGCGGGGACGGACATCTACCACCCCACCCAGGACGATCTGACTGGAGCAGAGATCGCTTTTGGCGGGGACTCCATCCGCAGCCTCCAGGATAAAAATTACCTGGTGCTGGAGTGCCAGGCACAGGCCTTTAAATACTGGACGCCCTACCCGGGACAGCTCCGCCTCCACGCCTACAGCCATCTGGCCAGCGGGGCGGCAGGGGAGATGTACTGGAACTGGCACTCCATCCACAACGGCTATGAGACATACTGGCGGGGACTTTTAAGCCACGACCTTCAGTCCAATCCCACCTACCGGGAAGCCTGCGTCATTGGCCGGGAGTGGAAGGAGCACGCGGAAGAACTGGCAGGCTTCACAAAGAAAAACAGGATCGCCCTGCTGGTGGACAACCGCTCCCTCACAGCCCTCAAATGGTTCCCCATTGACAGGGACTTAAGCTACAACGATGTGGTGCGGTGGATGTACGACAGCCTTTACGAGATGAACCTGGAGTGCGACGTAGTGGATGTGCACGCGCTGAAGGAAGACCGGTACGATATGATCGTTACCCCGGCTCTCTACTGCGCCGGAGAGGACCTCATCCGGCGTCTGGACGCCTTTGTAAAACGGGGCGGCGTTCTTGTCAGCTCTTTTCGTTCCTTCGTGTCAGATGAGCAGGCCAGCGTGTACCCGGATGCCCAGCCCCACGGTCTGACAGACTGCTTCGGCATGACCTACAACCAGTTCACGGAACCCGGCAGGGCCATGATCAAAGGAGAGAAGATCCAGTACTTTATGGAGCTTATGAAGCCGGAAAGCGCAGGCCGGGAAGCCGGCTATGAGCATCCCTACTGGGGAGAGTACGCAGGGATCACAAGAAATGCTTACGGAAACGGAGCAGCCTGGTATGTGGGATGCTTTACAGAAAAAGAGCTTCTCAAAGAGGTGTACCAGAAGGCGGCAAAAGATGCAAAAATCCCCCTTCCGGCGTACACGTGGCCTGTGACCATAAGAAGCGGCAGGACAAAAGAAGGAGCAGACCTGCATTACGTACTGCACTACAGCCAGGAGGAGCGGGACATTACATGCCCCTGGGATCTGGCAGAGGATGTTCTGACAGGAAAGAGCTACCGGCGGGATGACCGCATACATCTGAAAGACTGGGATGTACTGATCCTGAGAGAAAAATAGCGGAGGAGACAAACGTGCGTTTATATATGACAGAAAGCCCGGAGAAGATCTATCCGGACAAAAAGATGGAAGTATATGATTTTGTCCCGGAGGACGGGACGGAAAATGAAGTGGTGAACCTGTATCCCGGCCTCACATACCAGACCATGGAAGGCTTTGGCGGAGCCGTTACAGATGCCGCCGGCTATGTTTTTTCCATGATGGACAAAGACCAGAAGGAAGAACTGCTGGATATGTATTTCGGGGAGGAGGGCATGCACTACAACCGGGTGCGCCTTCATATGGACAGTTGTGATTTTTCCACCCGGCTCTATTCGGCTGTGGAGGATGAAGAGGACGAGAACCTGGATACATTTTCCTTTGCCCACACGGAAAAATATATGATCCCTCTTCTTGAGGCGGCGCAGCAGAGAGCGGGAAAGAAGCTGAAGGTGATGCTTTCCGCCTGGTCCCCGCCGGAATTTATGAAGACAAACGGAAGCCGCATTGGCGGGGGATCGCTGAAAAAGGAATACTACAGCAGATGGGCAAAGTATCTCTGCCGGTATATAGAAGAGTTTGAAAAGAGAGGATATGAAGTGGAGCGCATGTCCCTCCAGAATGAGCCCGCCGCTGTGCAGACATGGGACTCCTGCGTCTACACAGTGGAGGAGGAAAAAGAATTTTTAAGAGACCACCTCTGCCCGGAGATGAAAAAAAGAGGGCTGGAACATGTGGAGATTTTCGGCTGGGACCACAACAAAGAGAGGCTCTTTGAGCGTGCCAGCGGACTGATCGATAAGGAGACAGATGACATGATCACAGGCCTTGCATTCCACTGGTACAGCGGGGACCACTTTGAGGCCCTGGATCTGGTGCGCCAGATGTACCCGGACAAGAAGCTGATCCTGTCTGAGAGCTGCCTGGAGTTTGGCAAGTACGACAAGGACATGGAGACAGAGAACGCCATTCGCCTCTCCCACGATATGATCGGAAATCTGAATCACGGCATGCAGGCTTTCTATGACTGGAATATCCTGCTGGACGGGGAAGGCGGCCCCAACCACCAGAATAATTTCTGCGACTCACCCTACCTTTACCACGAGGATGAGAAACGGCTGGAGGAGCGGAGGATCTGCCGTTACTACTGGCATTTCGCCCACTTTATCGAGGCCGGGGCCGTCCGCATCGCCCACACCAGATACACAGAGAAGCTGGATGTGACAGCCTGGAGAAATCCTTCCGGTGATATCGTCTGCATTTTTATGAATAAGTCGGACGAAAAGCTGCCGGCAGTGATCCGCATGGAGGGAGAACTCTGCCGCATTTCCCTGGAGCCCAGAGCCATCGCAAGCTGTGTGATAAAAAACAGCGGAAAAAAGGAAAAAGAAGCGTAGAAGGAGAAGAAAGACATGATAACAAATCCAATCATTCCCGGATTTAATCCGGATCCGTGTATATGCAGAAAAGGGGAGGACTACTATCTCGTAGTATCCACGTTCGAGTGGATGCCGGGGCTTCCCGTCTATCATTCCCGCGATCTGAAACACTGGGAGCTTTACACTCATGTGATCACCGACGACGAGAAGGTGGATCTGAAGAAACTCCCCTCCGCAAAAGGCCTGTGGGCACCCTGTCTGACCTACTGTGAGGAGGAAGATCTTTTCTATGTGGTGTACGGCGTCATGAACTCCATGAACGCCAGATACTTTGATGTGGATAATTTCCTCATCACAGCAAAGGATATCAGAGGTCCGTGGAGCGAGCCTGTGTACCTCCATTCTTCGGGATTTGACGCATCCCTTTTCCATGATGATGACGGCCGCAAATATGTGGTGGCCCTGGAGTGGGAGACAAGGGAAGGATACGAAAAGCCGGGCGCCATCTGTATGGTGGAATATGATCCGCAGAAGAAAGAGATCATAGGCTATCCGAAGCGGATCTGGAACGGCGGCACGGACAGAGGCTGCATCGAGGCGCCTCATCTGACGAAGCGGAACGGTTATTACTATATTATGTGCGCGGAGGGCGGCACGGGCTACAATCACTGTGTCACCATGGGACGGTCAGAAAACGTGTGGGGCCCCTATGTGAAGGATCCCACAAATCCCATTCTCACCTCCGTGCCGGGAGAGTCCTATGAGAGGCACAACCCGGATCATCTGAAGCCTAAATACTACAATCCCGACTCTGTCCTGCAGAAAGCCGGACATGGCAGCTACGTGGAGACACCGGACGGAGAGGTGTACATGGTGTACCATACTTCCAGGCCCTTTGTGCCGGAACTGTGCTGCACGCTGGGGCGTGAGACAGCTATCCAGAAGATGAAGTGGACCGATGATGGATGGCTTAGGACGGACAGTGGCAGCAACCTGGCCCAGGAGGAGACACAGGAGAGCTCTCTGCCGCAGTGCCCGCTTCCAAAAGTGCCCGACTTTGACGATTTCGACAGCGGCGAGCTGGGCAACTGGTACTATGCGCCCCGGATCATGCCCTGGCGCTTTGCAGATGTGAAGGCCCGTCCGGGCTGGGTGCGTCTCCGCGGCCAGGAGTCCAGGACATCCCTTAACAAAGTTAGCATCCTTGCCAGAAAGCTGACCAGCGTCTACGCACGGATCACCACAAAGATGGAATTCCAGCCGGAAGTGCACCAGCACAGCGCGGGACTTATCCTCTACTACGACAATATGAACTACATTAACCTGCGCAAATATTACAGCGAGACTCTGGGAGGCAGCGCCCTGTCTATCATCCACCTGGAAAACGGCGTGAAGACAGAGTTTCTGAACACAAGGATCCCGGTGGAGGACCGTCCCATCTACCTGCGTCTCTGGATCCAGGGAAGAAAATCCTGGTTCGAGTGGAGCTATGACGGGGAGACGTACACAAAGATCGGCCGGATCTTTGACACGGCAAAATTCTCTGATGAGTACTGTCAGTACGGGGAGTTCACAGGCACTATGGTGGGCCTGACCTGCGCGGACAGAGTGAAACATCAGCACTGTGCGGACTTTGATTTCTTCGAGTATATCGCGGACGAGACAAAGCCGGTTGACTAAGACATAAGATATAGGATAAGCGGGCGGGGCGCGGACAGCGCCCTGCTCTTTTTAATGAGAAAATTTTATGTCACATATTCTTGCGGCGGCAGGGGAAGTATGTTATTCTGTTTGCAGGCATTATTTTTCTCATATTCTCATGCGGCGTCTGCCGTGTCAAAGAAGAACGCCGGTTACTCTCCGGCATTTGCCGCTGCCCTGCGTATCGAGCTGGAAGAGGTCCGGAAAATCAAGGTAAGAAGGATAGAGGAGGGGATCTACTATTTGGAGGGGGATCCCGTTCCCATGCAGCTTCTGATCCCGCCCCGATTGTCACCGGAGAATAACTACTGGATGCAGCATTTAAGAGGAAATCTGAAAAGGGGAAACGAGATTGAGGAACTGATGAAACGCTATGAAGAGCACAGCCATTCCAGGTGGTATCAGGCTGCCATGGACCTCATTATCAGGGCCAACTGGGAGAACGTAAAGGAGGAGAAAAATATGTGCGAAGCGCTGAGAGAGTTGTTTGCAGATGAACTCCGGGAGTCGGAAGAAAAAGGACTTGCAGCCGGGGCGGAGAAGCAGATTATTTCTGTTGTGTGCAAGAAGCTGGGAAAAAACAAAGGGGTGTCTGAGATTTCTGAGGCACTGGAAGAGCCGGAGGAAAAGATACGTCTCATCTGCGAAGCCGCCGCGGACTATGCCCCGGATTATGACGTAGACAAAATATATGACAAGCTGAAAGAAGGAGAGAACAGGAAATGAAGATACTGATCGCATCAGACATACACGGGAGCGCCTATTACTGTCGGAGCCTCCTGGAGAGATACAGGGAGGAGAAGCCGGATAAGCTGCTGCTTTTGGGAGACATCCTCTATCACGGCCCAAGGAACGACCTGCCCCGTGAGTACGCGCCGAAAGAGGTGCTGGCCATGCTCAATGAGATGAAGGAGGAGATCCTGTGTGTCCGCGGCAATTGTGACACGGAAGTGGACCAGATGGTACTGGAATTTCCGATCCTGGCAGATTACTGCATTTTGTACGCAGGGAATCGGATGATCTTTGCGACTCACGGGCACCAGCACAACACAGCCAATCCGCCGATGCTGAAACAGGGAGATGTGCTCCTGCACGGTCACACCCACGTGCCGGTACTGGAGGAGTTTGACGGGAAATACTATATCAATCCGGGCTCTGTGTCGATCCCGAAGGAGAACAGTGCTCACAGTTACATGGTGCTTGAGGATGGTGTCTTTTTCTGGAAAGATGTGGAGACAGGAGAGACTTACAGAAAGGCAGCGCTGTAGCGGCGCTGCTTTTTTGGTACAGTACTGTGCAATTCCCCGGGGTCACTTGACATGCCGGACACATCCTATATAATTATAGTGCCGGAATTATCCAGTGTTTGTCAGAATCAGAGTATTTCATATAACATTTGTACCAAAACTGATGAAGGAGGGGACGTACGTGAGCTATCTGCGCAGCCAGGGCCAGATCCTGGTGGATCAGAAGATGTGTGAGATACAGGAGCACGGGACCAGAGAGTTCCCTTTTCAGGTATATTATAATGATTTCTCTCATTTTCGGGATCATCTTGAGGACTGGCACTGCCACGCTGAGATGGAGTTTACGGTGGCCCTCAAGGGATCTTTGGAGTGCGGGCTGAATGAAAAGAGGTACAGGATCGGAGCAGGGGAGGGGATTTTTATCAACTCTGGTGTGCTCCACATGTACCGGGTTCTGGGAAAATGTGAGGACAGTGAGAGCATATCCATTGTCTTTCTTCCCCAGTTCCTTTCCGGGGGGACGGAGAACTTGATCTTCCGCAAATTCATTGAACCGGTCATGGAAGATGCCAGGATGCGCGGGGAGCCGCTGCGCCGCACCGGCGGTTGGCAGGAGGAGCTGCTGGTCTGTCTGCGCAGGATCTACTGCCTGAGCAGGGAGGACGGATGGCTGACAGAGATGACTCTCAGAAACCAGCTTTCCCAGGCGTGGGAGATTTTCATCAGAAACTGTGCCAGAGAGCAGGATGCAGAGGAAAAGACATCCCGCGAGATCGTCTATGAGGAGAGAGCCCGGAAGATTCTGCAGTTTATACAGGAACACTACAGCGAAGATATCACGGTGGAGGATGTAGCAGCACAGGTGCATATCAGCAGGACAGAGTGTTTCAGGTGCTTTCAGAAGATCACAGGGCAGAGCCCGAAGAGTTATCTGAACAGCTATCGGATCAGACAGGCCATGCGGCAGCTGGAAACAACGGATGACAGTATCACAGCGATCTGTTTTTCCTGTGGGTTCAACAATATGAGCTACTTTGTGAAGCGGTTTCGGGAGAGCGCCGGCGTTTCGCCGGGAAAATACCGGGAACTGGTGCGCGAGGCAGGGGAAGCGGAAGGACTGTACTTGAATATGCAGCAAAAGAAAGGAGATCAGGAACATGCTTGAAGTGAAGAACCTGACTTTTAAAGTGAACGAAAACGGGGTGGAGAGAAGTATCGTAAAAGATATCAGCTTTACCGTGGAGAACGGAGAAATGCTGGTCATCACAGGGCCTAACGGGGGCGGTAAATCCACTCTGGCAAAGGTGCTTATGGGGATCGAGAAGGCGGATGCAGGACAGATCATCCTGGACGGAGAGGACATATCCGATTATGACATAGATCACCGGGCCAAGGCAGGGATCGGTTTTGCCTTTCAGCAGCCGCCACGGTTCAAGGGCATGACCGTGGAGCGTCTGCTCTGCCTGGCAGCGGGAGAGCAGCTTCCGGAGCAGGTGGCCTGCCGGATGCTGAGCGCCGTGGGGCTGTGTGCCAAAGAGTACCTGAAACGGGAGATCGATGGTACCCTGTCCGGGGGCGAGATGAAGAGGATCGAGATCGCCACAGTACTTGCCAAGAGCCACAAGCTGTGCATTTTTGACGAGCCGGAGGCGGGGATCGACCTGTGGAGCTTTTCCATGCTCATACAGCAGTTTGAGCGGATCCATGAAAAGAAAGACCAGATGCTGATCCTGATCTCCCACCAGGAGCGGATCATCCGCATGGCGGACAGGATCATGGTCATCGACGACGGCCGGATCAAGAATATCGGCCCCAGGGAGGAAGTGCTCCCCTCACTTCTGAGGGAAGAGCCGTCCTGCACATGCATGGACCGGCAGTAAGCCGGCAGCAGAGCGAGAAGCATAAAGAGAGGAGAAGATGACAGATGCCAGCATTATTGGACAAGATCACAGAACAGGTGTTAAGACAGATAGACAGCGGCTCCGGTTTCAAGCAGGAAGGCGCCTTCAATCTCAGGCAGAACGGAGTTTCCCTGTGCCATGGAAGCACGGAGCACATCAAGATCAAGAAAAAGGAAGACAAGCCGGGAATCGATGTGTACATTGACGGAAATACAAAAGGAGAGCAGGTACACATTCCTGTGGTAGTGAGTACTTCCGGAATGACGGAC
The DNA here is from genome assembly GCF_014982975.1 of Claveliimonas monacensis. Taxonomy (GTDB): domain Bacteria; phylum Bacillota; class Clostridia; order Lachnospirales; family Lachnospiraceae; genus Claveliimonas; species Claveliimonas monacensis. Next base: position 373,095 of record NZ_JADCKL010000002.1, on the reverse strand, counting down.
ATTGTCTACAATGATTTTTACATTGCGGATGGCGCGGATGTCACCATCGTGGCAGGATGCGGTATCCATAACAGCGGTTGCAATGAGAGCCGGCATGACGGCATCCATGCCTTCCATGTAGGGAAAGGCGCCAATGTGCGCTACGAAGAAAAACACTACGGGGAGGGCGAAGGAACAGGAGCCCGCGTTCTGAACCCGGTGACCAGGATCTATATGGAGGATGAATCCGTATTTACACTGGACACAGCTCAGATCAGAGGCGTGGACTCCACAGTCCGGGAGACCGAGGTGACCATGGGGGCAGGCGCAAAGCTCTATGTGGTGGAGAAGCTGATGACCCATGACAGGCAGAAGGCAGAGTCCAATATGGCCGTGTACATGAGAGGTGAGGACAGCTCTGCTCAGATCATTTCCAGATCTGTGGCAAAGGGAAATTCCACACAGGTCTTCCATCCCAGGGCCGTGGGAGAGGCCAAATGCCACGCCCACATCCAGTGCGATTCCATCATTATGGACGAAGCGCAGGTGCGCTCCATTCCGGAGATCGATGCCCGCCATCTGGACGCAGCCATCATCCATGAGGCGGCCATCGGAAGGATCAACAACGAGCAGCTCATCAAGCTCAGGACCTTTGGTATGACGGAGGAGGAGGCCGAGGGCGTGATCGTGGAGGCCTTCCTGAATTAGTGTAAAAAAGGAAAAGCAGGATGAAAGCGGAGAGGAGAGCAGGATGCGCGGGACTATGACAGAGAAGGACAAGAAACGGGAAAATAAGGCAGAGACCATGGCCGTCCGTGCGGCTCTTCTGGTGGAAGAGCTGCAGAGGAAACGGCCCCTTGTCCACTGCATCACCAACTATGTGACAGCTAATGACTGTGCCAATATCCTCCTTGCCATCGGAGCGTCCCCCATCATGGCCGATGACCCGGAGGAGACAGGGGAGATCGCTGCGTCCGCATCTGCCCTTGTCCTTAATATGGGTACGCCTTCCAGGAGAAAGCTGGAGGCCATGGTCCGGGCCGGGAAGAGCGCCAATGAAGCGGGGATTCCTGTGATCCTGGACCCGGTGGGAGCCGGCGCATCCTGCCTCCGAAGAGAGATGGCGGCGCAGATCATCAGAGAAGTCAAGGTGGACATCCTGCGGGGCAATGTGTCGGAGATCTCTTTTGCGGCAGGGCTGGACTTTTGCGAAAAGGGAGTAGACGTGTCCGAGGCGGACCAGGGAAGGGACAGGACAGAGGCGGCTCTGGCTGCGGCGGAGAGACTGGGCTGCACAGTGGCTGTCACAGGCTCGGTGGATGTGGTGACAGACGGAAGCCGGGTGATCCGGATCCATGGAGGCACCCCTCTGATGGCCAGAGTCACCGGGACCGGCTGCATGACCAGCGTCCTTTCCGGCGCCTTTGCCGGTGCAGGAAAAGATCCGCTCACAGCAGTCAGCGCGGCCCTGGCTGCCATGGGTATTGCCGGGGAACTGGCTTTTGAGAAAGCGGGACACATAGGCTGCGGCAGCTTTCACATGGCGCTTCTTGACGCTGTGGGAAATCTGAATGAAAAAATCATAAGGGAGAGAGCGAAGATTGAAGAAAGATAAGATTGACTATACATTGTATCTATGCACGGACCGGGGGCTTATGAGCACGGACACCCTGGAGGAAGCGGTGGAACAGGCAGTCAGAGGCGGCTGTACGGTGGTGCAGCTGCGGGAGAAGGACTGTACGTCCCTGGAGTTTTATGAGACGGCAAAGAGGATCAAGGAGATCACTGACAAGTACCAGGTGCCCCTTATCATCAACGACCGGGTGGATATTGCCCTGGCGGTGGACGCAGACGGTGTCCACGTGGGACAGGACGATCTGCCGGCCGGGGAAGTCAGAAGGATACTGGGGCCGGACAAGATCGTAGGCGTCTCCGCCGGCTGCGTGGAGGAGGCTGTCCGGGCGTCTGCGGACGGGGCGGACTACCTGGGCGTGGGAGCCATGTACGCCACCAGCACGAAGGAGGACGCAGATGTGACTTCCCGGGAGGAGCTCCTTAAGATACGGGAGAGTGTTGACCTTCCTATTGTGGTTATCGGCGGCATCAACCAGCAGACCTATCAGAACTTTAAAGGCATCGGCATCGACGGCCTGGCCGTGGTGTCCGCTGTGATCGCGGCGAAGGACATAGAGGCGGCAGCCCGGGAGCTGTCGGAAGGTTTCCGCAGCTGAAAAGAGAAGGACAGGAGAGGAACCGGAAGATGATAAAATACAACGGGAAAATGTGGGAGGGCGCGGTGTTTGACCTGGACGGAACCATCCTGGACTCCATGTGGATCTGGGAGAGCGTGGATGGCAGGTTCCTGACCCGGCACGGGCTTCCCATTGAGGAGAGTTATCTGAAGGCACTGACCAATATGAATTTCCCCCAGGCAGCTGCCTACACAAAGAAGCGGTATGCCATGGAGGAGAGCGAGGCGGCCATCATGGAGGAGTGGTTTGCCCTGGCAAAAGGAATGTACGAGCGGGAGATCGGGCTTAAGCCTCACGCGGCGGAGTACCTGGAATATCTCCACAGAGTGGGAGTGAAGATCGCCGCCGCAACATCCTCGGAGCCGGTTCTCTTTGAGGCGGCCTTGAAACATAACGGCATTTATGATTATTTTCACGCTTTTGCCCTGTCCTCGGAGACGCCCCACGGCAAAGACACGCCGGAGGTGTACTGTCTGGCGGCAGAGCGGCTGGGAACGAAGCCAGGCAGCAGCATCGTATTTGAGGATATCCTGAAGGGGATACAGAATGCCAGGGAGGCGGGATTTTACACTGTTGCCATGGAAGATGCGTCCGCCGCGGAGGAGATGGAGCAGATCCGGGCAGCGGCAGATGTGTATATCACAGATTATAGAGAGATGAAGGAGATCGAAAAATGAAATGTGTACTCACCATAGCCGGGAGTGACTGTAGCGGCGGCGCGGGCATCCAGGCGGACATGAAGACAATGCAGGCCAACGGCGTCTACGCCATGAGCGCTGTCACAGCTCTGACAGCCCAGAATACCACAGGCGTTTATGGGATCATGGAGGCCTCGCCGGAATTTCTGGAAAATCAGCTGAACTGTATATTTGAGGATATTTTTCCGGATGCGGTGAAGATCGGCATGGTGTCCTCGGCACGGCTCATTGAGGTGATCGCGGACAGCCTTGTGAAGTGGAAGGCCCGCAACATTGTGGTGGACCCGGTGATGGTTTCCACAAGCGGCAGCAGGCTCCTTGAGGAAGAGGCCCAGGAGGCCCTCAAGGAACGGCTTCTTCCCCTTGCATCGGTGATCACGCCCAACATTCCGGAGGCGGAGGCTCTGACAGATCAGCAGATCAGCGGGGAGAAGGAGATGGAAGATGCGGCCAGGCGTCTTGGAGAACTCTACCAGGGCGGGGTGCTGATCAAAGGCGGCCACCAGATCAGCGATGCCAATGATCTTCTGTATTATAAAGGAGAAACAACCTGGTTTCGGGGGGAGAGGATTGACAATCCCAATACACACGGGACAGGATGCACCCTGTCCTCAGCCATTGCCAGCAACCTGGCAAAAGGGTACTCCATGGAGGAGAGTATCCGCAGGGCCAAGGCCTATATTTCCGGCGCTCTGCGGGCGGGACTGGATCTTGGAAAGGGAAGCGGCCCCATGGATCACGGCTGGGCCATACCGGAGATAAAGCTTTAAAAGCGGCAGAAAGAGAAGATAGATATGAAAAAGGAAAAACGGTGGAAGAAACGCTGGAGAGTCATGGGAAAGGCTCTTCACATGGAGATACGGGAGCATAAGAGTTCTTTTATAGTCTATGTGATCCTGAGAGCATTGGTCATTGTCATGATGATCCTGCAGATATTTAACCGAAATTTTGAGAATGTGTTCCTGTGTGCGCTGACGCTGGCGCTTCTCATTGTGCCAAGCTTCATACAGGTCAATCTGAAGATCGAGCTGCCCACCGGACTGGAGATCATCCTGCTGCTATTTATATTTGCGGCGGAGATCTTAGGTGAGATCCAGGCCTATTACATACGTATTCCCCAGTGGGATGCCATCCTTCACACTATGAACGGGTTTCTGATGGCAGCCATCGGATTTTCCCTTGTGGACATACTGAACCGGAATAAGAGATTTTCCATCCAGCTCTCGCCGGTCTTTGTGTCCATTGTGGCTTTCTGTTTTTCCATGACCATCGGCGTTGTGTGGGAGTTTTTTGAGTTTGCCATGGATAAGTTCTTTCTGCTGGATATGCAGAAGGACACCGTGCTGCACACCATCAGTACGGTCATGCTGGACCCCACAGGAGGCAACCACACGGTCATTATCCGGGATATCACGGATGCGGCGGTGAACGGGGAAAGTCTGGGCCTTGGCGGGTATCTGGATATCGGCCTCAATGACACCATGGAGGATCTCTTCGTCAACTTTGTGGGAGCTGTGATCTTCTCTTTCATAGGCTATTTCTACGTAAAGAAGAGAGGGCAGGGGAAGTTTGCCTCCAGGCTGATCCCAAGGCCCAAGAAGGCAGAATGCGATTATCTTGAGAAGGCCATAGAGGAGGAAGCGATAGAAGAAGAACGGAAAGAGCCGCCAGAGCAGGTGGAAGACATAGAAAAATCATAAAATTTACACAGACTGAACAAAAAATCCTCACGTTTCCGGTTGTATAATAGAGATCGGAAAGTGAGGATTTTAATGTGCGGAGAAAAACAGTATTTACAGGCATTGTCCTGACTTTGGCGGTATGCTTCGCCGGATGCGGAGCGCAGGAAGGACAGGAACAGGAGAGCGCCGGACAGGGACAAGAGATGACAGAGGAGGAGCTGGAGGAGGAGGGAGACCGGATCCGGGGAATTTACGATGTGGAGAGCCAGAGCGCGATCAGAGAGGGGCTGGATGCTGAAAAAAGGGAGAAAGCATACACCTCTGACGACATGCTGGTGGAGTACAATCCATTCGGGACCAATACCCAGTCGCTGTATGTCTATTTTCAGACAGATGTGCCGGTGAGCGTGAGCTGCACCGTCCATGTGGAGGACGAAAGTATCCCGGACTACACACAGCAGCTGACAGAGGACAGCAGTTATCTGCTGGAGCATGAGTACCAGGTGATCGGGCTGGTGCCGGACATGGAAAACGAGATTACCTTTGCACTGACAGGGACAGACGGGCAGACGGAAGAACAGACTATCACCTACGAGATGGGAAGCCTGATGGGACAGGAGGAAGTGCAGCTGGAGACAGAGGAAGGGAACAGTGTGGAGGATGTGGTGGTCCGGCTGAATGTCACAGACGGAACTGTGGATGAAGTGCTGGATCTGGGGGACCTGTTCGGCGCATACAAGGAGACCTGCGTGGAGAACAGCGACGGAGATCTGGACTGGATGCACATCAACACGATCCAGTGGATGGGAGACGGACAGGTGCTTTTCAGCTCCAGGGAGACCTCCTCTATCATTAAGATCAAAGATCTCTACAGCACGCCTGCTGTGGAGTATATGATCAGCGATCCCGCTGTCTGGGCAGACACGGAATGGGCGGATCTGGTGCTTGAAAAGAGCGGGGATTTCGCCAGCCAGGGCGGGCAGCACTCTATCACCTATGTGAAAGACGAGAGCCTGCCGGAAGGACAGTATTACCTTTATATGTTCAACAACAATATCGGCGTCAGCGAGACCCGGCCTGATTTTGACTGGAGCGTTATAGACGGTATCCAGAGTGAAGCTGTGGACGGCACGACATCCTACTATTATAAATATCTGGTGGATGAGACGTCGGGCAGCTATGAGCTGGTGGAAAGCTTCGAGCTTCCCTACTCCGGCTACGTCAGCAGCGTGCAGGAGATCGGTGACAATGTGGTGGCTGACAGCGGCATGCAGGGCATCTGGGGAGAGTATGACAGTGAGAACAATCTGATCCGATCCTTTACTATGGAAAAAGAAAGTTTTATTTACAGAGTATACAAATACGAATTGTAACCCATACTATCTGCAGCAGTAAAAGCAAATATACCAGGAAGGGGCCAAGGACGCATGGGTGAGCAGACAAGGAAACTTTTGGAAGAATGCAGCAAAGGCTGCAAGATGGCTGCAGAAAGTATTGATCAGATACGGGAGCATATAAAGGACAGGAAGATGCAGGAGCTGGTCAGCGGATACAGGAAAAAGCACAGGGATCTGGAAAGGGAAGCGGACAGGCTTCTGGCGGAGGAAGGTGAAGAGGAGCCCCAGGCCGGGCTGGCCGTCTCGGCCATGTCCTGGATCACTACCAATGTCAAACTTCTGATAGACGAGAGCGGCAGCCAGATCGCAAAGCTTCTTATGGACGGCTGCAATATGGGGATCCAGGGGATTACAGAGGCACAGAACAGGTACAAGGAGGCATCCAGGGAGAGCCGTTCCCTGGCGGAGAAGCTGGTGAAGCTGGAAGAACAATTTTCAAAGGATCTGAAAGTATATTTATAGGGAAAAGGCACTGATTTCAGACATGAGATCAGTGCTATTTTCATATGCTGAAATATTGCTGAAAGTGATTGATTTTTTCTTCAAAAGGTGTATCATTAGAGTAAATTGGCATTTCGTACAAAAAGGAGGCTTTCTATGGACTCAGTTATCGGCAGATTAACGGAAATCGAGGATGCAGCCTCTGCCATTGTGGCTCATGCTCAGGAGCAGAAGGCAGAGCTGGACAGAGAGTATGAAGACAGAAAAAAAGCCTTTGACAGGCAACTGGAGGAGGAGACAGAGAAGAAACTGCAGGCCATCCGGGACGAGCTGGAGGAGGAAAAGAAGAGGCTTCTTGGCGGACAGATGGAGGGAAGCCAGGGCTCCATAGCTCTCCTTAAACAGGAGTATGAGGCAAATCATACCAGATATGCCAAGGAGATACTGGCCCGTATGACAGAGGTGTAGCTTATGGGGAATTTACTTGCTTACAGCGGGATCGCCACAAAGGTCAGGGCCATGGAGGCGAAGCTTCTCTGGAAAGAGGATTTTGAAAAGATCGCAGCCATGAAGAGTGTGCCGGAGGTAGTTTCCTGGCTGATCCAGAATTCCACTTACAAAGAGGTTCTGGAGAACCTGGATCCGGGGCTGATCCACAGAGGGAATATTGAAAAGCTTCTGGAGCTGTCCCTATATCATGACTATACGAAGATCTACCGTTTCTGCAGTCTGGAGCAGAGAAAATTCCTGCGGCTGTATCTGAAGCGGTACGAGGTTGCTCTGATCAACTACTGCCTGCGGATTGTCATCAACCATTACAAGGAGCCTTTTGATCTGAATTACAAGAAGCCGTTTTTCGACAAATATTCTCAAATCTCCATTGAAAAGCTGATCCATTCCAGGACAACGGATGAGGTCATCGAGAACCTGAGGGATACGGAGTATTACGGAACACTGAAAAAGCTCCGGGACGGACAGGCAGTGACTCTCTTTGACTATGACCTGGCCCTGAACCTGTACTACTTCACATCCATGTGGAAGAGCAGGAAAAAGGTGCTGAAGAACAAGGAACTGGAGATATTTACGAGAGACTGCGGATCCAAGATCAATCTTCTGAATATCCAGTGGATCTACCGGGCCAAGAAATATTTCAGCCTGGAACCGGCGGATATATATGCACTGCTCATCCCCATCCATTATAAGCTGCGGACAGAGCTGGTGCAGGAGATGGTGGAGGCGGAAACGATGGAAGATTTTGAGCGCGCTGTGTCGAAGACGTCCTATGCGAGACATTATCACTTCACGGACCAGCTGACGATAGAAAAGATGTATGCGGACTGTCTCTATTATCTCTATATAACGGACAGGAGGAGCAATCCATACTCCATTGCCTGCATCAACACCTATCTTTTTATGAAGGAGCAGGAACTGGAGAAGCTGACGACAGCTATGGAGTGCGTCCGCTACGGAGTCTCTCCCGATGAGACGCTGCAGTATGTGGGAGGTCGCAAGCTATGATCGTAAAAATGAAATTTATCAATATATCGGGGCCGCGGGATGACATTGACCGGGTGATGGATCTGTATCTGTCCAGGTATGAGATCCAGCTTGAGTCAGCTCTTACGGAGCTGAAAACTGTGGAGAACTTAAGACCTTTTGTGGAGATCAATCCTTACCGGGACGCTCTTTTAAAGGCCCAGCAGTATGTGAGCTATCTGAATGAGCCGGAGAAGATTGCTCCGGACACATCCATGGGACTGGATGACATCTTTGAGCTGATCCGGGCCACAAATGAGGAGTACCTTACCTTCCAGGCCAGGAAAGATGTGCTGAAAAGAAAGCAGGATGAACTGCAGGCAAAGCAGAAGGTCATCGAGCCCTTCCGCCCTATGGATGGGGACCTTGGCAGGATCCTTTCTTTCCGGTACATTACCTGCCGGTTCGGGAAACTGCCGGCGGAACAGTACCAGAAGATGGAAAAATATCTGATGAACGACCTGGGAGCCATTTTCGTCAAAGGGCAGCAGGATGCGACAAGCGTGTACGGCGCTTACTTCGTGTCCCCCGGGGAGGCACAGAAGGTGGATGCTGTGTTCCGTTCCCTGCATTTTGAGAGGATCGATATTCCGGCAGAGTACAGAGGAACTCCAGAGCAGGCCAGCCGTGAGCTGGCGCAGCAGATCTATGACATCCAGAAAGAGATGGACGATATAGATAAGGAAGCTGCCGCGATGCTGGGGGAGAAAGCGCCCCGCCTTGTGGCGGCAAGAGACAGGCTGGAAGAGCTTGCTCATAATTTTGACGTGCGGAAAATGGCAGCCCGGGTGGCGGATAAAAAGGAAGATTACTATATCCTGTGCGGCTGGATGGCGGACGATGACGTGGAGAAATTCATGGAGGAGTCAAAGGACGATGACAAGATCTTCATCGTGGTGGAAGACGACCATGACAGCTATTTTGGAGAGCCCCCAACCAAGCTGGAAAATCCGAAGCTTTTCAAACCTTTTGAAATGTTTGTGCGGATGTACGGACTTCCGGCCCACGGCGAGATGGATCCCACCGTGTTTGTGGGGATCACCTATTCCTTTATCTTCGGAGCCATGTTCGGGGATGTGGGGCAGGGGTTGCTCCTTGTCATTGCGGGAGCGCTGATCTATCATTTCAAGAAGGCCCCTCTGGCTGGGATCATTGCCACAGCGGGGATCTTCTCCACCATCTTCGGATTTATGTTTGGAAGCGTCTTCGGATTTGAAGATATTATAGAACCACTGTGGCTGCGGCCCATTGACCATATGACCACCCTCCCCTTTGTGGGCAAGCTGAACACTGTGTTCATTGTGGCGGTGGCCTTTGGTATGGCTCTCATTATTGTGGCCATGATCCTGCACATCATAAACGCCCTGCGGGATCACGACACAGCGGGGGCCTGGTTTGACGCCAACGGCGTGGCGGGACTTGTGTTCTACGCCTCGGTGGTGGCTGTGATCGTCCTTTTTATGACGGGACATGGCATGCCCGCAGGCATTGTCATGGCAGTGATGTTCGGTGTGCCGCTGCTTCTGATCCTTTTCAAGGAGCCGCTGACAAACAGGATCAAGAAGAAGGCAAAGAAAATGGAAGAAAGCAAAGCCATGTTTTTCGTGGAAGGATTTTTTGAACTGTTCGAGACACTGCTGAGCTATTTTTCCAACACACTGTCTTTTGTACGTATCGGCGCTTTTGCAGTCAGCCACGCCGCCATGATGGAGGTGGTGCTGATGCTGGCCGGCGCGGAGGCGGGAAGCCCCAACTGGGTGGTCATCGTTCTGGGCAACCTGTTTGTGTGTCTGATGGAAGGCCTGGTAGTAGGGATCCAGGTTCTCCGTCTGGAGTACTATGAAATGTTCAGCCGTTTCTACAAGGGAAGCGGCCGGGCGTTTGATCCATATACCAAGACGAAAAAGAATAAAAATAAAGGAGGAGCTTAATTATGACTCTTGCATCCAGACTCATTCTCATTGCAGCACTGATCTTAAGTATCATCATCCCCTTCGGGTACTATCTTCTGGGGGAGAAAAAGAAAGGGCGCTATAAGGCGGCCCTTGCAGTCAATATATTTTTCTTCTTTGGCGCCTGTATCATCGGCAGCATCATGATGTTCCAGGGAGCAGACGTGCAGGCTGCGGACGCCGCCGCTGAGGCGGCAGCGTCCAACGCCACAGGACTTGGCTATATCGCAGCCGCACTGGTTACCGGTTTATCCTGTATCGGCGGCGGTATCGCCGTTGCCAGCGCTGCCAGCGCAGCTCTTGGAGCCATCAGCGAAGACTCCAGCGTGCTTGGCAAGTCGCTGATCTTCGTAGGTCTTGCGGAAGGTGTCTGCCTGTATGGGCTGATCATCTCCTTCATGATCCTGGGGCAGCTGTAGTATGAAAATGTATCTCATCAGTGATAATGTGGATACCTACACGGGTATGCGTCTTGCCGGCGTGGACGGCGTGGTGGTGCACGAGAGGGAGGAGCTGTACCAGGCCCTCCAGGACGCGCTGCAGGACAAGACAGTGGGCATAGTACTCCTTACGGAGAAGCTGGGGCGGGAGTTCCCGGACATGATCGATCAGTTTCGCCTGGAGCGGAAGATGCCCCTGCTCGTGGAGATACCCGACAGGCACGGAACCGGCCGGAGCAAGGACTTTATCACTTCCTACATTACGGAAGCCATCGGGCTGAAACTATAAATAAAGGAGGGATACCTCTTGACATTAGAAGAAAAAATCGCTCATATACAGTCAATCTCCATGGAGGAGGCAAGGGCGGAGGGAAACGAGATCATCAGCGCCTACAAGACCGCCCTTGAGAAAGTGTTTGAAGATCATAAGAAGGAGGCTGTCCGTCAGTCCCAGACGCGGGTGCGGGCGGAGTCTACCAATGCCAGGCAGCAGAAGAACCAGGCCATGGCAAAAGCCCAGCTGGATCTGAAAAGGCAGCAGGGGAAAGTGCAGCAGGAGCTGAAAAACAAACTTTTTGCGGAGGTGGCGGATCTTGTCCGGGATTTCATGAAGACGCCGGACTATGATGCCTTTTTGGTAAAGTGTATCGAGAGCGCTCTGGAGTTTGCCTCCGGGGAGGAGATGACCATTTATATCAATCCTTCCGACAGGGACAAAAAGGAGAAACTGGAGGAGAAGACAGGAGCTGTCCTGACCGTCAGTGCAGAGGACTTCATGGGAGGAGTGCGGGCTGTGCTCCGTGGAAGAAATATTCTCATCGACCACTCCTTTAAGGCATCCCTTGAAAATGAGTATGACCAGTTTATATTCTCGGGAGGTGATGACATTGGTTAAGACAGGAAAAATATACGGCATCAACGGACCGGTCATTTATCTGAAGGGAAACACGGGCTTTTCCATGTCGGAGATGGTCTATGTAGGCCGGGAAAGGCTTGTGGGGGAAGTGATCGCCCTTGACAAGGACCAGACCACCGTCCAGGTGTATGAGGAGACAGGAGGCCTGCGGCCGGGTGAGGAGGTCACCGCATCCGGGGGAGCTGTGTCCGTCACTCTGGCTCCCGGTATTCTGAACAATATATTTGACGGGATCGAGAGACCTCTGGAGAAGATCGCGGAGAGCGGCGGCGCCTTTATCACAAAAGGAGCGGCTGTGGATTTCCTGGACAGGGAGAAAAAGTGGGATACCCACATAACAGTAAAAGAAGGAGACTATCTCCACGGCGGGGATATTTTTGCGGAGGTGCCGGAGACAAGGGCCATTGTCCACAAGTGCATGGTGCCCCCGGATCTGGAGGGGACTGTTGTGTCGGTTGTCAGTGACGGCAGCTACACGATAGAGGAACCATTGATCGCGCTGCGCAGCGGAAACGGTAAAGAGACGCAGATCCCCATGGCCCAGAAGTGGCCCATCCGGAAGGCCCGGCCTGTGAGCCAGAGATTTGCGGCTTCGGAGCCTCTTGTCACCGGCCAGCGGATCATAGATACCATGTTTCCTATCGCCAAGGGAGGCACGGCTGCCATTCCCGGCGGTTTCGGGACAGGGAAGACCATGACCCAGCATCAGATCGCCAAGTGGTCCAACGCGGATATTATCATATACATCGGCTGCGGTGAGCGTGGAAATGAGATGACCCAGGTTCTGGAAGAGTTCGGGGAACTGACGGACCCAAGGACCGGCAATCCTCTGATGGACCGGACCACCCTCATTGCCAACACATCCAATATGCCGGTGGCTGCCCGTGAGGCCAGCATTTACACAGGTCTTACCCTGGCGGAATACTACCGGGATATGGGATATGATGTGGCTATCATGGCGGACTCCACATCCAGGTGGGCGGAAGCTCTGCGTGAGCTCTCCGGACGTCTGGAGGAGATGCCGGCCGAGGAAGGTTTCCCGGCCTATCTGGCGTCCCGCCTCTCTGCCTTCTACGAGAGAGCGGGCATGATGCACAACTTAAACGGCACAGACGGATCGGTCAGCATTATCGGCGCTGTGTCTCCCCAGGGAGGCGATTTCTCCGAGCCTGTGACACAGAATACAAAGCGTTTCGTAAGGTGTTTCTGGGGACTGGACAAGAGCCTGGCCTACGCCCGGCATTTCCCGGCTATCCACTGGCTGTCCAGCTACAGTGAGTATCTGACAGACCTGGCCCCCTGGTACCAGGACAATGTGTCGCCCAAATTTATTGACTACAGGAACAGGATCATGGCTCTTCTCAACCAGGAGAGCAGTCTTATGGAGATCGTGAAGCTCATCGGAAGCGATGTGCTGCCGGACGATCAGAAACTGATCCTGGAGATTGCCCGGGTCATCCGTCTGGGCTTCCTGCAGCAGAACGCATTCCACAAGGATGACACCTGCGTGTCCATGGAAAAGCAGTTCCTCATGATGGACACGATCCTGTATCTTTACAAGCAGGCAAGAGCCCTTGTGACTATGGGACATCCCATGTCTGTGCTGAAGTCAGAAAATATCTTTGAGCGGGTCATTGCCATCAAGTACGATGTACCCAATGACCGACTGGAAATGTTTGCACAGTATAAACGTGACATCGACAGTTTCTATCAGCGTGTGCTGGAGAAAAATGCGTAGAAGAGGGAGGAGAGAAGTATGCCAATAGAATATCTTGGACTTAGCAGTATCAACGGCCCTCTGATCGCGCTGGAGGGACTGCAGGACGCCTTCTTTGACGAGATCGTGGAGTTTGTCATAAATGGAAATGAGCGGCGCATCGGCCGCATCATTGAATTGTACGAGGACAAGGCAGTAATCCAGGTGTTTGAGGGATCGGAGAATATGTCCCTTAAAAACACCCATACCCGCCTCACCGGCCATCCCATGGAGATCGCCCTGTCAAAAGACATGCTGGGACGTACCTTCAATGGCATCGGGCAGCCCGTTGACGATCTGGGGCCCATTGTCTCAAAACTGAAGCGGGATGTAAACGGCCTGCCCCTCAACCCGGTAAAAAGAGAGTACCCGAGGAACTATATCCGCACCGGCATTTCCGCCATCGATGGGCTGACCACTCTGATCCGGGGACAGAAGCTGCCTATTTTTTCCGGCAACGGTCTTCCCCACGACCAGCTTGCGGCGCAGATCGTGAAGCAGGCCTCTCTGGGGGAGGACTCTGACGAAGAATTTGCCATCGTGTTTGCCGCCATGGGCGTAAAACATGATGTGGCGGATTTCTTCCGCAGGACCTTTGAGGAGAGCGGCGTGGCGGACCACGTGGCCATGTTCCTCAATCTTGCCAACGACCCGGTGGTGGAGCGTCTCATCACGCCAAAGGTGGCGCTCACCGTGGCCGAGTACCTGGCCTTTGAGCAGAATATGCACATCCTTGTCATACTGACGGATATGACCTCCTTTGCAGAGGCCATGCGTGAGGTCTCCTCCTCCAAGGGAGAGATCCCCAGCAGAAAAGGGTATCCCGGCTATCTGTACAGCGAGCTTGCCTCCATATACGAGCGGGCGGGGATTGTACAGGGAGTGAACGGATCTGTGACCCAGATCCCTATCCTGACCATGCCAAACGATGATATTACCCATCCTATCCCGGATCTGACCGGCTACATCACAGAGGGGCAGATTGTGCTGGACCGGAACTTAAACGGCCAGTCCATCTATCCGCCCATCAGTGTGCTGCCCTCACTGTCCCGTCTTATGAAAGACGGCATCGGAGCAGGCTTTACAAGGGAGGACCACCAGGATCTGGCGAACCAGCTCTTTTCCGCCTACGCAAAAGTAGGAGATGCCCGCAACCTGGCCTCTGTCATCGGCGAGGATGAGCTGTCCCCCATTGACAAGGAGTATCTGGCCTTTGGAAAAGAATTTGAAGAGAAGTACATCGGCCAGGGGCACGAGGAAAACCGGACCATCGAGGAGACACTGAACCTTGGATGGGAACTTTTAGGCCGTCTCCCGAAAGAGGAGCTGGACCGTGTGGATACAAAGATACTGGACAAATACTATCATCCCACAAAGCGGGATGAAGGCGTCACCACAAGCGCCAGCCCCGGGTCCATCGCAAATATGTGACAGCAGTCAAGCAATGCGCAAGGTGCGGGAAAAGGGGAGGACAAATTTATTTGTCCGCACGTTTTCCAGTGCCTTGCATATGGCGCACGCCATCAGCCGAGGGAACGGCTGGAGGGCGTTCCCCTGGCTGGCATTGCTGTACCTGGCGACAGTACCGCCCCTGCGGCTGGCATTGCTGTACCTGGCAGTATTGTAAGGTCATTATGCATGCTAAGGCCGCATCTATAAACCAGGAAGGGAGGAATTTCATGGATCCCCGCACATTTCCGACAAAAGGAAATTTAATGCTGGCAAAAAATTCCCTGGCTCTTGCCCGGCAGGGCTATGAGCTCATGGATAAAAAGCGCAACATTCTCATCCGGGAACTGATGGATCTGATCGACCAGGCCCGCAGCATCCAGGAGGAGATTGACAGCACGTTCACGTATGCCTATCAGTGTCTGCAGAAAGCCAATATCGAGAACGGGATCAGTCTGGTCTCCCAGATCGCCTACACAGTGCCTATCGAGGACTCCATTGTGATCCAGACGAGAAGTATCATGGGGACAGAGATCCCTCACGTTAAATACACGCCTCAGACGCCGGTGCCTACTTACGCCTTTAGCACTACAAGGGAGTCGGTAGACCGGGCAGTGGAGGCTTTCCGGAGGGTAAAAGATCTGACGGTGAAGCTTTCCATGGTGGAGAATGCAGCCTACCGTCTTGCCAGCAATATCAAGAAGACCCAGAAGAGGGCCAATGCTCTTCAGAATATCACCATTCCCATGTACACCACCCTTGTGCATGATATCACCAACGCACTGGAGGAGAAGGAGAGGGAAGAATTCACAAGGCTGAAGGTGATTAAGAGAAGGAAACAGAAAGCAGGATAAAAAGCACGGACAATCCGGGAGATGACAGCGATTTTACCAAAATGGTTGTTATCTCCCGATTTTTATGTTATCTTATATATTACATCGGCGGATGTCTTCTGCCAGAACAGCTCTCCTGGAAGGGAGACGATCTAAAAGCCCCAGAGGCTTTCTCATTTTCGGAATTTCCACATCGGAAACTGTACCCGTAAATGAATGGAACTGAAAATGAAGCACAGAAGAAAAGTATGGAGGGAAATGGATGGCTGGTATTTTACAGAAGTATTTTCCCATGATACGCACGCGCAGAGAGATGCTGGAAGTGATTTTTGAGGATGAGAGGCTCTCTGACGTGTATCTGGGATGGAGCGAAGAGCAGAGACTGGAGGAATTTCTGTCACTTGTGCTGGGGCAGCAGGTGAAAATTTTGAAGGTTATCCCCAACGACTCTGCCAGGATCGCGGACGAGAGCTCCCTGGTGGTGATGGACATTGTGGTGGAGATGGAGGATCACAGTATAGCCAATGTAGAAGTGCAGAAGATGGGCTACCGTTTTCCAGGACAAAGAAGCGCCTGTTATTCCGCGGATCTTCTCCTGCGGCAGTATAAGAGAGTAAGAGGCGAGCGGGGAAAAGGCTTCAGCTACCGGGATATACAGAAGGTGTACACCGTTGTTTTATATGAGAAGAGCCCTGGCGAATTTCAAAATTTCCCGGATGACTATATCCACCATTTTTCCCAGAGTTCCGACACAGGGCTTGCAGTCAATCTTCTCCAGGAATACTGCTTTATCGCACTTGACATATTTCTTGGAATTGTGCAGAATAAAGGTATCAGAAACAAGCTGGAAGCATGGCTTTTGTTTTTCAGTACAGATGATCCTGGTGAGATGGAAGTGCTTCTGGAGTCTTACCCGGAATTTAGGGCGCTGTACGAAGAGATCTACGAGCTGTGCCGCAACGTGGAGAAGGTGATGGAGATGTTCTCAAAGGAGCTGAGGGAGCTGGACCGTAATACAGTCCAGTATATGATCGATGAGATGCAGGAAGAGATCGATGGGATGAAGCGGGAGCTTTCGGATAAAGATACGATACTGAATGAAAAGAATTCAGAACTGGATAAGCGGGATCAGGAGATCGACCGGTTAAAACAGCAGCTTAAGGAGCTGCAGGATACATCACGGAAGTAGACATGCAGGACGCCCTGCGGGGAGAAGACATAGAGAAAAGAAGAAAAGCTATGTTTTCGCCGCAGGGCGTTTCCGGGTCTTCTATCTGAAAGATCAGCCGGAGACTTGAGAAAGCAGTATGAGGAGGAATGATACATGGAAAAGGTCATAGACATCCGTGATCTTACAAAATATTACGGGAAGCATAAAGGAGTAGAACATCTCACCCTGTCTGTAAACCGGCAGGAGATTTACGGATTTATCGGCCCCAACGGGGCAGGGAAGAGCACAACCATCCGCACCATGCTGGGACTGCTTAAGGAGGATGGTGGGACGGTGGAGATCTTTGGGGAGAGGCCGGAGACAGAGCGTGAGAAAAAGGAGATGCTCTCCAGGATCGGCTACATGCCGTCAGAGGCTTTCTTTTACAGCGGTATGAAAGTGTCGGACGTTCTGAAATTCTCGGCGGATTTTTACAGGAAGGACTGCCGGGAGGAGAGAGGACAGCTCTGCGAGAGGCTGAAGCTGGATGTAAAGAAAAAAGTGGACGAGCTGTCCCTTGGAAACCGCAAAAAAGTGAGCATTGTGTGTGCTTTGCAGCATGGCGCGGATCTCTACGTGCTGGATGAGCCTACCAGCGGACTGGACCCTCTGATGCAGCGGGAATTTTTCAGGCTCCTTAAAGAGAAGAATGAGAAGGGGGCGACCATCTTCCTATCCTCCCATGTCCTGGGGGAGGTGGAAAAATACTGCCACCGGGCGGCAGTGATCCGGGACGGAGGCATTGTCATGGAGGATACCATGGAGCATATCTGCGGCTCAGCGGCAAAGCGGGTGACTGTGCGGGGCATTTCGGGTGTTCCGGGGCTGCCGCTGACAGACCTGCGTGTGCTGGAGGATGGCGTCACATTTTTATACAGAGGAGAGGCAAAGCGGCTTCTGGAGGCGCTGGCCCCGCTTCCTGTGACGGATCTTACTATCACGGAACCGGATCTGGAAGAGACATTTCTTCATTTTTATGCAGAGGGGAAGGCTGCCAGGTAAAGAGGGGCGGCAGTAAGGAGGAAAAGGGATGAACATATTTGGACATGAACTGAAAAGGTCTCTGCGATCCACACTGATCTGGGGGCTTATCATCGGCGGGACCATCATGCTGTGCGTCTTCCTGTTCCCGGAGCTGAAAAAGGAGCTGGGGGACATGGTGGATGCCATGAGTGATATGGGCGGTTTTGGGGCTGCCTTTGGGATGGACCGGCTGAACTACGGTGATATCACCGGGTTTTACGGTATTTACGCGGGAAGCATGCTGGGGATCGGCGGGATCTTCTACGCCGCTATCCTGGGAACAGGTCTTCTGGCAAAAGAAGAAAAAGACCACACGGCAGACTTTCTCCTCACCCACCCGGTGACGCGCACATCTGTGTTCTGGCAGAAGGCAGCAGCCATGGCAGTCCAGATCTTTCTGATGAACCTGGTGGTCATTCTGCTGGCCTGGATCTCCATCCGCTGGATTGGCGAGAGCCCGGACTGGGAAGGGCTGTGCCTGTTTCATCTGGCCCAGGTTCTTATGCAGCTGGAGATCGGAGGCATCTGCCTGGGGATTTCAGCTTTCTTAAGAAGAGGGAGCATCAGCGCCGGCATCGGCGTGGCGGCTTTTCTGTATTTCCTGGGGCTTCTGGGAAATATCACGGAAAAGGCGGAGACGGTCAAGTATATCACACCCTACGCCTACGCAGACGCCGCAAAGATCTTGCCGGAGTGCATCCTGGATGGGACGCTGATCCTGCTGGGTCTTTGCTATGGAGGGGCAGGTATCCTGGCTGGGTGGATCAGATACAGGACAAAAGATATCAGATAAAATCAGATGAAAGAGAAAAGGCTGCATGTGCGCGGCCTTTTTAAAATATTTTAAAAATCGTAATCCTTTTACAGCCCCGCAGCGTTATAACATATAGGCAGCTGCTTAAAAGGACCAGGATGGCACACAGGTCAGGGGGGACAGACTTGACGCAGGAAGATGAAATTTTTGAAAAACTGAACAAAGGCGACCCGGCTGCGGCGGGGGAGCTGGCAGAGCTCTACTACGGCGATATACTCAGATACTGTCTGTTCCATGTGCCGGACCGGTCTCTGGCACAGGACGCTGTGCAGGAGACGTTTCTGCGGGTGTTCCGCTATTTTGACGGCTACACCCACAGGGGAAACTTCCGGGCTTTCCTCTACAAAGTGGCTGCAAATGTATGTATCGATATCTGCAGAAAGAAAACATGGGAGCCTATGCCTAAGCAGGTTCCCTTTGAGGAGAAAGGGCTGAAGGAAGAGGAGGACAGGGAGGATTTTCGAAGGCTTGTGGAGCTCCTTCCGGAGGAGCTGCGTGAGATCGTCATCCTGAGATTTTCCCAGGAGCTGAAGCTGCGTGAGATCGCCAGGGTGACAGGACTTCCCATGCGGACTGTGCAGTCCAGACTCAGAAAAGCGCTGAACCTTTTAAAGCAGGAACTGGAAAGGAGAGAGGAACCATGAAGAGGAGCCAGGTGAATGAAAAGCTGAGATGTCTGGCACAGCAGGAGAAAGAAGCCATCCGGCCGGACGAAAGACACAGGGCAATGACCGCTGCCCTCGCGCAGAACGCGTACAAGGCGGCAGCGCCCCGGAGAAACAAAATGCGCTTTCCGGCCTTTGTGCTCCGGCAGGTCAGATATACAGGAAAACAGATCTGGATCTGGCAGATCCTTCTGCTGCTTCTTATTGTCTCCGCCTTTGAGCAGACCGGCGACAGAGGAAGCCTTACGGATCCCTATTTCCTTATGTTCCTGTACCGGAGGATCCCGGTGCTTCTGTGCGGGGCAGGGATCCTGTCGGCCTGGAGCTGCGTTCCCTTCTTTGACAGAGCTGTCAGATGGAAGATGGCGGAGGTGGAGGCAGCAGGCTGTCAGCCGTCCCGGCTTAGGGCAGCCCGGCTTCTGATCGCAGGAAGCAGCGCGCTTATTATGGAACTGGCCGTGGCTGCGGCAGCAGGGACGCTCTGGCAGGTTAACCTGGAAGCGCTGGCGGCCTGGCTGTTCCTCCCCTTTCTTCTGGCCTGGAACTGCATGCTCTTCCTTCTTGACAGGACGAAAGGGAGGTTTACTCCCTGGTGCAGCGCAGGACTGGCGGCCGGGTTCGCTGTGTTTGCACTTGTGTGGAGATATGTCAGCAGAGCGGCCGGAAGCCCCGGGGATTTCCTGGCGTTTGCAGATGGAGGATGGCTTCTGTGCGGGGCAGCACTGCTTCTCTGGGCATTCCAGATATGGAAGCAGGGCAGAAAGGAGATGGAAAGATGGAGTTATGTATAGAAAATCTGACTAAACAATTTAAAGATAAACGGGCCGTGGATCACGCCAGCCTGACTATCACACCGGGGGTGTGGGGACTGCTGGGAGCCAACGGCGCCGGCAAGACAACCCTCATGCGTATGGCGGCAGGGCTTATGACGCCTACAGAAGGAACGGTGAAATACGACGGCGTTCCCATAGATGTGCTGGGGAAAGGGTACAGGGATATTTTCGGGTATCTGCCCCAGGAGTTCGGGTTCTACCCGGAGTTTACTGTGTATGATTACCTGGACTATGTGGCGGCTTTAAAAGGGCTTTCAAGGAAGGATGCAAAAGGGAAGATCGACAGGTTGCTGGAGACTTTTTCCCTGGCGGATGTGAGGCGCAAGAAGATCACAAAGCTTTCCGGCGGCATGAAGCGCAGGGTGGGCATTGCCCAGGCTCTTCTTAATGACCCGGAGGTGCTGATCCTGGATGAACCCACCAGCGGTCTGGATCCGGGGGAGAGAGTGCGTTTCCGTAACCTTCTGTCCGAGTTTGCCGCAGACCGGATCGTGCTGATCTCCACCCACATTGTGTCCGACGTGGAGTACATTGCTTCTAGGAATGCGGTTATGAAGGAGGGGCGGATCATCGCCCAGGGGACTACGGACGAGCTGCTCTGGGAGATGGAGGGGAAGGTGTGGTCCGCCCTGATCGAGGAGCGGGATCTCCACAGATACGAGCAGAAGGTCCGGGTGGTGAGCATCCGGAACGAGGAGAGAGGGGCCGTGTCCATCCGGTATCTGGCGGACGCGCCCGCGGTTCCGGACTCCCGGCCAAAGGAGCCCCGGCTGGAGGATCTGTACCTCTGGCTCTTTCCACAGGAGCATACAGGCGGAAAGGAAGGTGCGTGAGATGAGAGTATTTACAGCGGAGATCAAAAGGCTTCTGAAGACCAGGTCGGTCCTCATCCTGATGCTGACAGCCATTCTGTTGGCGCCGGTTCTGGCGTATTTCCCGGTCTCCTTTGAGACATGGACCTACCGGGACGAAAGCGGTCAGGAAGTGACAGTGAAGGGCCGGGAGGCTCTTGACAGAGAGGCGAAGAACCAGGGACAGTTCCAGGGGGAGATTACGGAAGAGAAGCTGCTGGCATCGGTTCAGCGATGGAAGGATTTCACTGCAAACTATGAGGGCGGACTGCCCGACGGCATCTACGACGAGCGGGTGACGGCCAGCGATTACTGTGAAAATGTATCCAATGTGAGCGGGATCCTGAACCGGATATGTGAGGCATGGGCGGACCCGGATACAGGCATAGCCCCCGGGCGGGACGACCTGACAGAGGAGCAGGTGACAGGTTTTTACGACCAGTGCAGGCAGCACATAAAGGATCTCATCTATCTGGAGGGCGGAGGGCAGAGTGCCCGCACGAACAGCGCCGTCCGGCAGGCGCTGGCCCTTTACGACCAGGCGGAGATGCCCTTTATCTACGAGCCCGGCCTGACGGCCAATGCCATCGAGTACGTGGGCATCTATGTGTTCCTGCTGGTGCTGATCTGCACCTTTATCCTGGTGCCGGTCTTTGCCAGCGACTGCCAGACCAGGGCGGACCAGATCCTGCGGTGCGCCAGGGACGGGCGGGGGCGTCTGGCCGTGAGCCGGATCCTTGCGGGACTCCTCCTTGCGGGCGTCCTGTATGTGGTCTGCATGGCCCTGTTCCTTCTGCTCCTCAACGCATCCTTTGACTTCCGGGGGCTTGATACCTCCCTGCAGCTTCTGGTGTCGGTGTCTGTGTTCCTGCCCCTGACTGTGGGACAGATGGAGCTGCTCATCGGGGCGGCGGGCTTTCTCTCTCTGCTGGCTACGGCCGCCTTCACCCTCTTCCTGTCGGGAAGAATGAAGACAGTGGCCTCAGCCAGCATCGCTGCCTTCGCCTTCCTCATCCTGCCCATGGTGGTGTACATGATCCTTGGTGGAAATATAGGGAACTGGGTCCGCTGCCTGCTGCCCTCCGGCGGCGTGGGGCTCATGAACAGCTTTACCTACGCGGCCATGGACACGGGCTTTGCCTATCTGGAAAACGCGGCCATCTGGCTCCCGTACCTGATGCTGGGGGCGGCGGCAGCGGAGTGTATCCTCCTTGCGGTGCTGGCGGGAGTGAGCTGGTGCCGGAGGGAAGGGTAGATCATTTTACATGGAATTAACACAAATGTACCACAGATGCGGTGGAACCATCGTCCCGGCATGCGCTAAGATAAAAGCAGAAACAGGGAATTTCAGTTCTTGGAAGGGAGGAATGGTTATGGCACTGCTGATGAATGCGGCTGATATGGACCGGATGCTTGAGGAGATCCGTCCGGAAGGGGAGACCTACACGGGAAAAGCCTGGGGGACGATCATGGGAGGCGCGGTGGAGATCCTGGCTTTGGGAGCCCTGAGCAATGTGTACTGCTATGTGGGCGTCACGGAGAGATCGCTGGTGATCGCGATCCTGGAGACCTTTGACATCTCCCATATCTACGGGAAAGTCTGTCTGCCCTTTGACCAGATCCGGGAGC
Organism: Claveliimonas monacensis; assembly: GCF_014982975.1. Lineage (GTDB taxonomy): Bacteria > Bacillota > Clostridia > Lachnospirales > Lachnospiraceae > Claveliimonas > Claveliimonas monacensis. Next base: position 350,739 of record NZ_JADCKL010000002.1, on the reverse strand, counting down.
TGAAGATCGGACATGGACTGATGCCGTCCCAGAGGATCATCAAACTGAAGGCGGAGGGCGTTAAGCTGAAGCTGTCTCTTGTCAACAATACGCTCACAACCAGAGGCATCGACCAGAAAAGCGGGATGAAGACGATCCTGGCTGCCCTGGAACAGGTGAAGAAGTAAGGTTATTCCAGATAGCCCTCCAGTATGATCCGGCTCGTGGAGGCTGAGAGCACCTCCTGGGTGGAGAGCATGGACCGCTGCTGCAGGGCCAGATCCTCGCTCTCAAAGTGCAGCCGGTACTGCCGCGGCGAGCAGCCGAACTGCCGCGCAAACCCTTTATTTAAATATTTGATGTCAGAGAAGCCGCAGGCGATGCTGATATCCAGAAGCGTGAAGTCCGTCAGCAGGAGAAGCTGGCGGGCTTTTTCGCACCGGATCTTCATCAGGTAGGCCTGGAAGGACATGCCGAAGGCGTCCTTGAAGAAGTGGGACAGCCAGCTCATGGTCAGCCCCAGCTCGCCCGCAATGTCCGTGAGGAGCAGTTTCTCCGAATAGTGCGCGTCGATGTAGTCGCTGATGATCCGGATCCGGCGCGCCTTGGTGGCGGTCATCTGCCGCTCCTTCTCCGGCAGGCGGACATGGGGGATGGAGGACAGGAGCCGGTCGAAGAAAAGGAAAATAAGACCGGCAAGCCGCAGGGGAGCGTCCTCCCCCTCTTTTTGGAAGTAGGCGGACGCGATCTCCAGGAGGGAGGAGCGAAGCGCCCGGGGATCCGCCGGGGGTTCCAGGGAAAACTCCAGATTTTCCATCTGCGGGAATACGGGCGCGAAAAAGGAGGGGGAGATCTGCAGGGAGAGGATGAGGGCCGGCCGGGAGGCCGCCAGCTCATGGCTCTCGAAGGGGTTGACCACCCACATGTCCCCTTTTTTATAAGTGAATGTGCGCCCCCTGGACAGGAGGGAGAGGCTCCCGTCCAGCAGGAGGCAGACCTCAAAGTCCTTGTGCACGTGGGGCGTCCGGTACAGCATGTTGACAACAAACATTTTATAGTTTCCCGCCTCGTGGGAAATCATTTCAAATTCATCTCTCATCGCAGTTTCACCTCGTTTCCAGTATATAAGACAGACGGGAGCCTGTAAATAAAAAAGCTAATTTGTCATAGTCTGAACCTGAACTTGTCAGGGCCGGGACGCGCCGGTTGTCCTATAGTGAAGACAGAATGAAAAAGGAGGTTGACAGCATGAGCAGTACATTAACCTACGGTATGGTGGGCGGAGGCCCCGGCGCGTTTATCGGGGACGCCCACAGGAAAGCGATCGCAGTGGACAGCTCCGCCAAGCTTGTGGCGGGATGCTTCTCCAGAAGCCCGGAGAAGACGAAGGCGCAGGGCGAGGCGCTGGGCCTGGAGCCGGCAAGATGCTACGCGGACTATAAGGAGATGGCAGCGGCGGAGAGCCAGAGGGAGGACGGCATTGACTTTGTGGTCGTGGTGACGCCGAACGCCACCCACTACGAGATCTGCAAAGCCTTCCTGGAGGCGGGCATCCATGTGGCCTGCGACAAGCCCCTGGCCACAGACAGCGCCCAGGCCCGGGAGCTGGCGGACCTGGCAGAGGAGAAGGGCCTTCTCTTCATGGTGACCTACACCTACATGGGCCACGTGACGGCCAAGTACATCCGGGATCTCATCAAGGCGGGAGAGATCGGCACTGTCCGCACCGTCATGGCCGAGTATCCCCAGGGATGGCTCTACAATGAGAACGACTGGGGCGGCAAGCAGGGCGAGTGGAGATGCGATCCCGCCCGTTCCGGCAGAGTGAACTGCCTGGGTGATCTGGGTACCCATGTGGAGAACGCGGTGGCGACCATGACAGGCCTGAAGATCAAGAGAGTCCTGGCCAAGATGGACGTGGTCGTGCCGGGCAGAAAGCTGGACGACAACGACCAGATCCTGGTGGAGTACGAGGGCGGCGCCACAGGGGTGAACTGGACCTCCCAGTTCGCCATCGGCTGCGACAACAGCCTGCGGGTGCGCATCTACGGGTCCAGGGGGACGATCCTCTGGTTCCAGGAGAACCCGGAGGAGATGACCCTGATCGGGGAGGACGGCATCGCCCGCACCATCAAGCGGGGCTACGGGACTGTGACGCCGGGAGCCGCGAAGTACGGACGCCTTCCGGCAGGCCACACAGAGGGCTGGATCGAGGCCATGGGCAACCTGTACGACAGCTTTACAGAGTGCGTGGCCGCGAAGAAGGCAGGCAGCTTTACAGAAGATATGATCGACTACCCGACGGTGGAGGACGGCGTGAACGGCCTTCGGTACGTGGAGGCGTGCCTGGAGAGCAATGAGAAGGGAAATATCTGGGTGGAACTGTAGACCCGGACGTGAAAGGAGAGAAACGATATGGCAAGACCGGTAACGATATTTACAGGACAGTGGGCGGACCTTCCGATGGAGGAGATGTGCCAGACTGCGCAGAAGATGGGATATGAGGGGCTGGAGATCGCGTCCTGGGGACAGATCGACGTGGAGAAGGCCGCAAAGGACGAGAGCTATGTGAAGGAGCTGAAAGACACGCTGGCGAAGTATGACCTGGGCTGCTGGGCCATCGGCATGCACCTGCCGGGACAGTGCGTGGGCGACGCGGAGCAGTGGGCTTACGACCCGAGGCTGGACAACTTCGCTCCCTCCGCCCTGGCCGGCAAGCCGGAGGAGATCCGCGCCTGGGGCACACAGCAGATGAAGTACGCGGCCCGGGCGGCGAAGAACATGGGCGTGGACACGGTCACCTTCTTCATGGGTTCTCCCATCTGGAAGATGTGGTACTCCTTCCCCCAGACAAGCGAGGAGCAGGTGGAGGCAGGCTACCAGAGGATCAGGGAGCTCTGGTCCCCCATCATGGACGTCTATGACGAGTGCGGCGTGAAGCTGGCCCTGGAGGTGCACCCCACGGAGATCGCCTACGACTACTGGAGCACGAAGAAGTTGCTGGAGATCTTTGACTACAGGCCGACCCTGGGCATCAACTTTGACCCCAGCCACCTGATCTGGCAGGGCCTGGACCCGGCTATGTTCCTCTATGACTTTGCGGACCGCGTGTACCATGTACATATCAAGGACGCCAAGCTGAACCTGAACGGCCGCAACGGCATCCTGGGCTCCCACATCACCTTCGGCGATCAGAGGAGAGGCTGGAATTTCGTCTCTCCCGGACACGGGGATGTAGACTTTGACAACATCATCCGGGTGCTGAACCAGATCGGCTACGACGGCCCCCTGTCCATCGAGTGGGAGGACAGCGGCATGGAGCGCGTCTTCGGCGGCACGGAGGCCTGCGAGTTCACGAAGCAGATCAACTTTTCGCCCTCCGACGTGGCCTTTGACGACGCCCTGAAGACAGATTAGATACAGATTAGAAAGAAGAACGTAACGCAAAAAGAACAGTGGGCGTGCCTTCTACAGACACGCCCTTATCATGAAAAAGAAAGGACGAAAAAGACAATGACAAAATTCAAATTTTCCGTAGGACCCTGGAACGTGCACGAGGGGGCAGACTCCTACGGCCCGGCTACAAGACAGACCATTCCCATCGAGGAGAAATTTAAGAAATTCGCGGAGCTGGGTTTCTCCGCCGTGCAGTTCCACGACGACGACGCGGTGCCGAACATCAACGACTACACAGAGGAGGAGATCAAGGAGAAGGCAAGAGAGCTGAAGAAGATGCTGGACAAGTACAACCTGAAGGCTGAGTTCGTGGCACCCCGCCTCTGGATGGACGAGCACACCATGGACGGCGGCTTCATGAGCACCTCCGCTGAGGACAGGGAGTACGCCATGTGGAGGGCTTACCGCTCCATCGACATCGCCAACGAGCTGGGGACGGACATGATCGTTCTCTGGCTGGCGAGGGAGGGCACCCTCTGCGCGGAGAGCAAATCCCCTGTGTGGGCCACGAAGATGCTCATCGAGGCCATCAACAAGATGCTGGAGTATGACTCGAAGATCCGCGTCTGCATCGAGCCCAAGCCAAACGAGCCCATCGACCGGAGCATCTGCGGCACCATGGGACACGTGATGGCCATCTCCGCCGCGACCATCGATCCCTCCCGGGTGGGCGGCAACCTGGAGAGCGCCCACGCCATCCTGGCAGGCCTTGACCCGGCTCACGAGATAGGGTTCGCCATGGCCATGGGCAAGCTCATGACCGTGCACCTCAACGACCAGAACGGCATCCGCTACGACCAGGACAAGAGCTTCGGCGTGGAGAACCTGCGGGCCGCCTTCAACCAGGTAAAAGTGCTCAAGGAGAACGGCTACGGCAGCCACGGCGAGTACGTGGGCCTGGATGTGAAGGCAATGCGCACCACAAAGGACGAGGACAGCTACAAGCACCTGGAGAACAGCCTGAACATCTTCAAGGCCCTGGAGGAGAAGGTGGAGAGATTTGACTACGACTTCCAGAAGAAATGCGTGGAGAACCGCGACTTCGAGGCCCTGGAGATGTATGTCATGAACCTGCTGATGGGACTTGCGTAGACAGGGGGCGGAAACGATATGTTAGTGACATTAAGGGAAGTTTTAAAAGACGCCCGCGAGAAGAAATACGGCGTGGGTCTTTTCAACACGGTCAGCCTGGAGATGGCCAAGGGCGTCCTTGCGGCGGCCGAGGAGCTGAAAAGCCCGGTCATCATCGGCACGGCGGAGGTGCTCCTGCCCTACGCCAGCCTGGAGGAGCTCTCTTACTTCCTCCTGCCCATGGCCAGGAAGGCGTCTGTGCCGGTGGTGCTCCACTTTGACCACGGCCTGACGGAGGAGAAGATCGGGGAGGCCCTGCGTCTTGGCTTTTCCTCCATCATGTACGACTGCTCCACAGACACCTATGAGAACAACATTGCCCGGGTGGCTCAGATGACGAAGACGGCCCACCTCCTGGGCGTGTCCGTGGAGGCGGAGCTGGGACATGTGGGGGCCAACGACGAGGGCGCCGGCGACGACAGCATCTACACCGAGCCGGAGCAGGCGCTGGACTTTGCGCAGCGCACCGGCGTGGACGCCCTGGCGGTGGCCATCGGCACAGCCCACGGCGCCTACAAGGAGAAGCCGAAGCTGGACATCAGCCGGCTGGCCCGGATCGCGCAGATCGTCCCCGCCCCCCTGGTGCTCCACGGCGGCAGCGGCCTGACGGATGAGGATTTCCGGAACTGCGTGGCAAACGGCATCAGCAAGGTCAACATCTTCACGGACATCAACTGCGCGGCCGCAAAGGCGGCCCACGACGGGTATAAGGAGGGATTTGGCCTTACGGATATCCAGAACCAGATCACCGAGGCTGTGAAGCAGGAGACCATGAAGAAGATGCGCGTCTTCGGAAGCGCGGGAAGAGGGTAGGTGAGCCTATGGCGGGAAAGATCATTGTGGCAGGGCACATCTGCCTGGATATCACCCCTGTGTTCTCCTCGGAGAAGGCCCAGCCTCTCTCCAGCGTCCTGATCCCCGGGAAACTGGTCCAGATGAAGGATGTGAACATCAGCACCGGCGGCGCCGTGGCCAACACAGGGCTGGCGCTGAAGGTGCTCGGCGCGGACGTGGAGCTGATGGGCAAGGTGGGGGACGACGAGTTCGGGCAGATCGTCCTGGACCGCCTGAAAAGATACGGGGCAGAGGAGGGCATGATCGTCTCAGAGGACAGCGGTACCTCCTACTCCATCGTCATCGCGCCGCCGGGCACGGACCGGATCTTCCTCCACAACCCGGGGGCCAACGACACCTTCCGTGCGGAGGATCTGGATCTTGACCGGATCGCGGGGGCGTCCCACTTCCACTTCGGCTACCCGCCCATCATGCGGCACATGTACGAGGCGGAGGGAGCACAGCTGGAGGAGATCTTCCGGAGGGTGAAGGAGCTGGGACTTACCACCTCCCTCGACATGGCGGCCGTGGACCCCGACTCGGATGCGGGACGGGCGGACTGGGAGAAGATCCTGCGCCGCGTCCTCCCCTGTGTGGACTACTTTGTGCCCAGTGTGGAGGAGCTCTGCTTCATGGCGGACAGGCCCCGCTATGAGGAGTGGATGACCCGGGCGGCCGGGGCGGATGTGACCTCTGTCATCGGCGTGGAGGCGGACATCCGGCCCCTGGCGCAGAAAGTGCTTGCCATGGGGGCCAGGAGCCTTCTCATCAAGTGCGGCGCGCCGGGCATGTACTACACGGACGGCAGCAGGGAGATCTTTGAGAGGAGCTACAAGCCTGCGAAGGTGCTCTCCGGCACAGGGGCAGGCGACACAAGCATTGCGGCTTTCCTGAAGGCGCAGCTTGACGGGTGCTCCATCGAAGAAAGCCTCCATCTGGCAGCGGCCACAGGGGCAAGCTGTGTGGAGGCCTATGACGCTCTCGGGGGACTCCGGTCCTTTGAGGAGCTCAGAAAGATGATAAAAGAAGGATGGGAGAAGCAGTAGGGCGAGCAGGGTGAAGCGAAGGCCATAGCCTCCGCTACGCTATCACCCTCGTCTCCTCCACGACAGGAAAGGTGAGCTGTACCTTGAACTGGTCGCCGTCCACGGTGACCTGCAGCCCGCCTTTCATGTTCTTTACAAAGCTCTCCGCTATGGCAAGGCCCAGGCCGTGTCCCTCCGTGTTCCTGGATTTATCTCCCCTGGCGAACCGCTCCATAATTTCTTCCGAGGTAAAATCCATCTCGTAGGCAGCGGTGTTCTTGATGGTGACCTGGACCTGGGAGGCCCGCCGCTCCGCGATGATGTAGATGCGGGTCCCGGCAAGGGAGTATTTCAGGGCGTTCCCGATCAGGTTCTGGAGCACCCGGTACATTTTTTTGCCGTCCCCTGTGAACTTGAGGGGCATCTCAGGCATAGCCTCACGGATGACCATGTCGCTGCTCTTTATGGCGTCCTCCATGTCCCCCAGCGTCTGCTCCAGTAGCTTTTTCATGTCCAGCGTCTCCAGGTGGAGCTCCGCGGTGCCGCTGGTGGACTTGGACAGGTCAAAGATGTCCTGTATCATGTCCTTTAAGCTCTCCATCCGGGAGGACAGCACTTCCACGTAATCCTGTGCTGCGTCGCTCAAGGGCTCCTGCTTTAAGAGGTCCACGTACCCGATCATGGAGGTCAGGGGGGTCTTCAGGTCGTGGGACACATTGGTGATAAGGTCGATCTTCATCCGCTCCGCCCGCATTTGCTTATCCAGGATGGTCTGCAGGCTTTCGCTTATCTCTCCCAGCTGGCAGGAGGCGGGATACAGGTCCGACCTGGCATCCAGGGAGGTGCGGACAGACAGGTCCCCGCCTGCCATGGCCCCTATCTGCCCGAGGAGCTGCCCCAGATCTGTGTAGAGCCGGTTGTTTAAGGCCCATGCGGCTGCCAGAAAGGTGAGGAACTCGCTGATAAGACCCAGGATGATCAGCTCGTCTGCGCCATACCAGGTGGAGAGAAGATAGAAGCACACGATGCCAAGGAGGATGCCCCCTGCCATCAGGGTGAAGGACAGGAGATATTTTGTGCGCAGCTGCTTCTCAAAGGGAGTGGACTTCTGCCACCTCCGGTACAGCCTGCATATCCAGGAGGTGTCCCCCCATATGCCCAGGAGACGGCGCCGTATCAGCAGGATGAGGCAGCCGAGAAAGAGGAGGGCCAGGGGGAAGAAGAGGAGCGCGCAGCCAAGTGTCAGGCTCTCCAGACCGTAAAAGACGAAAAAGCCTGCCAGGGACTCGGACTGAAAGACCACGGACCTTAGCTCCCCCACCCAAAGAAATCCTGTGAGGATGGCCGCGGCCAGCAAGAGCTCAGCGTTGAGCTGGTCCAGGGCCCGCACCTTCAGCTTTTTCCAGCCATCCGCTCTGGAGCGGAAAAAATGCAGGTAGAGATAAGCGGCCAGCGCCGCTCCCGCCAGGAGTCCAAGGCTCAGGGCGTATGTCGCCCAGAGGGGGGACGAGTAGGAGATGCTGTACCACCTGATGTAAAAATTGTGCTGGTAGATAAACCTGTACGCCGCGAAGGCGGACACAGCGCCGCCCAGCAGCCAGAGCACAAAGGCAGTCTTCGCCCAGACAGAGACAGATTTTAGTTTTTCTGCTGCGGATTTAATCATATTTTTCAATCTTGTAGCCAATTCCCCACACCACCTTTAAATATTTTGGGTTTTTCGGAGTGATCTCGATCTTCTCCCGTATCCTGCGTATGTGGACCATCACCGTCTTCTCGCCGGCGTAGGCGTCCTCCTGCCACACCCGGCTGTAAATCTGCTCTGCCGAGAAGACGTAGCCCGGGTGCTCCATGAGGAGCTCCAGTATCTTGTACTCTGTGGCTGTCAGCCGGACCGGCTCCCCGTCCACGGTGAGCTGCTTTGCGTTCCGGTCCAGCAGGAGACCGCCGTTTTTCAGCACATTGCCGGAGACATTGCCATCCCCTGCCGCCGAGCCCAGAGAGAAATACCTTCTCAGCTGGGACCGCACCCGGGCCATCAGCTCCGCCGTGTTGTAGGGCTTTGTCACATAGTCGTCAGCCCCCATGGTGAGGCCGGAGACCTTGTCGCTCTCCTCTGTCTTGGCGGACAGGATGATGACAGGGATGTTGTGCTTCTGGCGGATGCGCATGAGGGCGGAGAGCCCGTTGAGCTGCGGCATCATCACGTCCAGGAGGATCAGGTGGACCGTGTCAGTCTCCAGCCGGTCCAGGGCCTCCATGCCGTTAAAGGCCGTCAGCACCCGGTAGCCCTCCAGCTCCAGGAGCCTGCCCAGGGAGCGGACGATCTCCCGGTCGTCGTCCACCACTAAAATGCTGTATTGTTCCATCGAAAATCCCCTCCGTTTTTGTTTTCAAATGCAGTATAGCAGATGGATATGAGTTTTTTTCTTCATAATTCTAACATTTTTTTTAAGAAATGAGAATGGATTGACCTGTCTGTATTATTGTGATAGTATAAAGCAACAAAAACAATACAGAGGGAGGAAGGAAAATGGTATACGAGAAGCTGTCAAAAAATGCCCTGCGCTGCATGTACGCGGCGGGGGCGGTCACAGGGGTCATCCTGCTGGCTGTCATCGGGGCTGTGGATTATTTCTGGGTATTTCCGGAGGATATTGTCATAGGGAAATGGATCTCCCTCGGGGCGGCCCTCTTTATCCTGGCGGATGTGTGCGTCAGCCCCTGGTTCCGCTTCTGCCGCTACCGGTACGGCATCAATGAGGAGTGCATCGACATCCAGGAGGGATACCTCTTCGTGAAACGGCATATCGTGCCCATCGAGAGGCTTCACAAGCTGGAGATGCGGACCGGCCCCCTGGACCGGGCCTTCGGGGTGGCAAAGGTGATCGTCACCACAGCGGGAGGGGACGTGACCATCGCCTTCCTGGACACGGAGCGGGCGGAGAGGATTGCGGACACTCTCAGGAAGCGGATCAACGCGATCGCGGCAGAGCAGAGAGAAGAGAGGCGGGAGATGGACCATGGAAGAGAATAAAAAGTTCAGAAATCATGTATCCGTGGTGGCGGAGCGGGTGGGGACTGGGACCTACGCCCTGCTGGCAGTGCTGGCGGGCATCTTTATCCAGAACGCGGACGAGCTGCTGGAGGTGAGCGGCTCCCTTCTGGCGGACAGACGGGTCCTGCTGGGTCTCCTCATCTGTCTCGGCCTTCTGCTTTTCAGCATTGGAAAGACCTGGTGGACCTGGTCAAAGACATGGATCTCCGTCCAGGACCAGGCCATTGTCATTGAGAAGCATACGATCAACGGCTCGGAGCATGTCATTGGCATCAAAAATATCTCCAACATCAACCTGGAGCAGAACCTCTTTGAGATGCTCATGGGAACCTGCAAGGTCAAGATGGACACAGGGAGCCTCTCCACAGCCAACAGCACAGATGTGACCATTGTCCTGAAAAGGGCGAAGGCGGAGGCATTTAAGGCCAGGGTGGAGTCCCTTCTGAGAGGGGAGGGGGAGGAGGCAGATGCTGCAGCTGCGCCGCAGGAAAGCCGGGAGGAGACCTATGATTTCCGGGCCGGCTCCGGGGACATTATCCGACACGGCGTCTGCTCCATGAGCGTGCTGCCCATCCTGGTCGTGATCCTGGGCCTTGTGGGCGCTGTGGTCATGGCAGCGGAGGCCCTGGAAGGGGAGAACGCCCTGGACTCCCTCCTCCGGTCCGCGGTGAGCTTCCTGGCAGCCATCGCCATCATCCTGTCCGCTGTGTGGGACATTGTGAAGGACTTTGTGCGGTATCTGGATTTCCGGGTGAAGCGGCAGCGGGACCGGATCTGTATCCGCTACGGCGTGCTGAAGAAGGTGGAGTACACCATCCCCGTGGACATGATACAGGCACTGAAGCTGCGCCAGACGCTGATCGCCCGCCTGCTGGGGAAATACATGGCGGAGATCGTCAATGTGGGCATGGGGGACGACAAGGGGGAGAAGAACTCCTTCCTCATCCTCTATGGTTCGGAGAAGGAGGTGTGTGAGAGGCTGCGGGTCATTTTACCGGAGTTTGCTGCTATCGCGGCCCGGCAGGTGCAAAGGCAGCCCCGTTCCGCCTGGGCTGCCTGGCTCTGGCCCCTCCTCCTGTATGAGGTATGCGTGGCAGCGGCGGGAGCGCTGGCTCTCCTCTGGTTGCCGGCCTATGTGCCGGCGGAGCACCTGCAGCTGTATCACCCGGCGGCGCTGTCCGGCCTCATCCTTCTCGCACTGTCCGGCCCGGCCTCCCTGGCTCTTCGCTATCTCACATCCGGCCTTGTCATGAGCGATGGATTTGTCAAGGCCGCCTCAGGCTGCTTTGGGCGCAGGGTGGTGGCGGTGCGGTACGCGAACGTACAGCACGTGACCCTGGAGCAGAATTTCATCGCCCGGGCCTGCGGCATATGCAAGGGCACGCTCCACCTTCTGGCGGGGGCAGGGGACATGACCCACGCGCTCCCCTATTTTGACGCCCGCCAGGCAGATCAGATGAGGGAGAGACTGTGCGGCAGACAGGCAGAGCGATAGAAACCATCTATAAGTAAAATTGTAAAATCAATTGGCTTTTGCGCTCCGAAATTACTATACTTAAAGATAGAAAAAACATTAGGAGGTAATGGCAATGTCAATTACAGCGGAAACCGCAAAACAGCATGAAAATGATCCGGCAGTGCTTTGCTGCAGGGCGGAGGCAGGAATCACCATCGAGGCCGCCAACCTTGAAGATCCCGCCATTTTTGATGAGCTGGTTGACTCCGGACTGCTGTCTCTGGACGGCTGCCTGAAGATCAAACAGGTGCTTGGCGCAAAGCTGACCAAGACAAGCGACTCCTTATGTCCTCTTACACCTGACAATGTGGAAGGATACAAGGATGACAACGGCGAGGAAGAAGCGCCGCAGGAGGAGACAGCTGAAGGGACGTCAGCAGCACCGGCAGTGGAGGCAGCTGCCAGCGTGCAGGGAGCAGTTACGACCATCAAGAGCGGTAAGGTTGTAATCTCTATCAAGGAAGGAAAGGATATCTATCTGGAGCTTCCTATTTAACCGTGAAGCCGGCAGAGAAAAATGGGGTGAAATGATCTGTCGCAGGCTCGCATATCTGAATTGTTTTTTTGTTGCTATGGAATGATTAAAGAAGGCATAAAAAAGGCGGCTCCCTTTCGGGAACCGCCCATTCCATTTCCGGGGAAATGATCCTCTGGAAAATCATCCTTTGGAAAATTATCCTTCGATGGCAATGTAGTCGTTCTTCTCAACAGCCTTTGCGTCCTTTTTCGGAACAGTCAGCTTCAGGATACCGTCCTCGTATTTGGCCTTGATCTCATCCTGGGTCACGCCCTCGCCCACATAGAAGCTTCTGCTCATGGCACCTGCGTAGCGCTCCTTGCGGATGTATTTGCCCTTCTTATCCTTCTCGTCCTTGTCAAGTCCCTTGGCGGCGGAGATGGTAAGGTATCCGTTCTCCAGTTTGGCGTTGATCTCGTCCTTCTTAAATCCAGGCAGGTCAATGTCTACCTCGTAGCTGTTGTCTGTCTCCTTCACGTCGGTCTTCATCATATTCTTAGCATGTTTTCCATATAACGGGTTCTTCTTTCCAAAGAAGTATTTGTCAAAATCATCGTCGAATGGGAAGTCCATCCAGTCATCAAATAAGTTTTCTCCAAAAATACTAGGCATCATCATAAGTCATATCTCCTTTCAAAAGATCATATGTTGTAATTGTTAGCACTGTCGGAGAAATCCGAGGTGTCGAGTTCTCGGAACACCGGAAGCGGTTCGTTCTGCCGGAGCACCGCTCCTTTTTGAACCCCTTTCCTTTGTTCTAGTTGTACTATAACACTTATTGTTAGCACTGTCAAGGGATGAGTGCTAATTTTTTAAAAATTTTTTCGACCATTTTTTTGCAAATTTTTTGAGATTGAAAATGACATTCTAACACTTACGTTTGTTGATACCGGAACACATGCAGATATTTTTAAACTTTAGCAATAAGGTGGGATATCCGGTTGTTGAATGTCAGACCGGGCATATGGATCCGGAGTATGCCTTGGGAGACAAAATTGATCCTGTCCCTGTCATAGCAGGGCGGCAGGACTTCTCTGACAAAGATGCAAAGCCCTCCCGCAAAGAGGAGCATGACAAATGAGACATAAAGGCTGTCCCCCATCTGCGCTGCAGTCATTCCGGAAGCAAGCATTAAAATAGTCTCTGCGATGACAATGCCCAGAGAGACAAGAAACGCAGATATCCACAGCTTTTTCCGCTGGCGGAGGAAGCTGCGCACTGACCTGTCCAGGGAATTTGCCGCAGGATTTTCAGTCCCATCCGTCTCATGCGCGTACAATGCCTGGTTCCCACTTGCTGACTGTTTTATCCGATACAAACAGCTTGTCAGCCAATTCCTCCTGCGCCCATTTTACCCCTCGCATGGTGCAGCAGGCAATCTACCGGCAGGAGAGTTGCGCCTTTTGCCTCAGTTTGCGTCAAGCTGATACCCATTTGGATCCATGGAAAACTCCGCGCTGGAGAGGAACTGTGCGTTCTGCTTCTCCACATCGGACAGGACAGACTCGCTGAAGTCCTCCGGGGAGACAGCCCCGCTGTACCAGCTCTGGCTGTTGAAATAATCCTGGAGCTCCCGGGAGTTGAACATCCGTCCGTGGCGCGCGTAAATTTCATTTTTGGCATAGTTGATCTCCCTAAGGGACAAGCCGCTCAGGTCCCTCTCCGTGAGGAGCCGGGCACTGCTCTGGGGAAGAATGTAGCCGCTGTCTGCGGCAGAGACATCGGTGGAAGAGGAGTCATCCCCTGACTTGGACTGTCTGCTTTCGTAGGCCGCGATCAGCAGGGGCGTCTTTTTCTTTCCCCGGGGTTTTTGTTCCTCCGGGTCCTCCGGAAAATCGAGGGAGGGATCCAGGGGCATGTCGTCCAGTCTTTCGCCGCACTCAGCGCAGAAGGTGGAGTCGTCGGGAGTCTCTTGACCGCAGTAAGGGCATTTCATGGCAGTGTCCGTCCTTTCATAGATTTTTTTCAATTTACAGTCTTCTGGTAAAGATACTTTGATTATACATTTTGCGCTAAGATCCGTCCATAAAAACCTTTACACAGCCTGCCCGTCCCCGGCCCGGTCAGTGCTTTACGAGCTCTGCTCGTCCTCCAGCTTCCATCTGGCCAGCACCTTGCCGAACTGCCTGGCGATGAGCCCCACCATGACGGCCGCGGCAACGGTTCCCTCCCGGACCCCCTGGAGACGGCCCGTAAAGCTGATGGATAAGATGCAGGCGATGACGACGAGAGTCACATCAAAGCTCACCTTCATGTAGCCGAACTTGAGGGAGGGGACTGCCCTGCAGATGGCCAGCACAACCCCTTCTCCGGCCAGCACCACCACGCCGGCCTTCACCTCCAGGCTGACGCCGGCGGCTACCAGCAGGATGCCGATGAGGCAGACGATCCACTGCTGCCAGTATGTGTGGCAGGAGATGCCCTGCACGGCCCACACGCCGAAGTCCGTCAGATAGCCGAAGAAAAAGGCTACCGGGAGCTGCATGAGCTGGATGGGATGATAATTTTTTCGCAGGATCAGGATCTGCAGCAGGATAAAGACGCAGTGCATGGCAATGGTGGCCGTCCCCACAGTCAGAGGGGAGAAGAGGCTGATCACATAGGGTACGCTTGATATGGGAGAAGTGCCAAGGCTCGCCTTGATGGAAAAGGCCACGCCGAAGGCCATGATGGCCAGGCTCGCAAGAAGGAGCAGATAGCGCTTCAGAATGTAGGTAGTTAATCTGTTCAATGCTGTCATTCCTTTCTGAAAATACGGCGCCGCTGACGGACGCCGAACTGTCTGTCTGCGGAGACGGATGCCTCCGATGCGCCGCCGACTTCTCTATTATAACACTTTCAGGAAAAACAGGCAGGAGAAAAGAGTGTAATAAACAAAAATAAAAACAGTAATTATCAGATAAATAATTGACTATTACAGAAAAAGGAACTACAATTAAAACAAAGATAAGAAGGGAGGCGGAAGCTATGACGAGAGAAATTCTTTTGATCATTCTTTTTGCGGCGGCGCTGGTTGCAGTGTGCTGGATGCTCACAGAATACTGGCTTGGCACAAGAAGCCTTGGGATGAACGGAGAGATCGGAAGACTCCGTTTTGGAAGCCGGACAGCCTTTGCCCTCACCCATTTCTGGAAGCGAGTGGACGAGGCGAAGGATATCCCCGATGAACCGCTGAAGCGGGAAATGGGACTGGCGGACAACGGTCTTCCGTCCCGGGAAAAACGATGAGCGAAGGAGAGACGCTGTTATGACAGAAGAACTGATCCGTGAACTGAAACACGTAAAAAACGCACTTGTGAACAAAGAGATGACAGGGGATGCCTGGGAGGAGAAGCAGGAGATGATCCGGAAGCTGGAGGACGTCACCAGCTACCTGAAGGACGCCCTGGGACAGGGGATTGAATTCTGATGGGCGCCGGAAGGCAGGGGAGTATAGAAGCCCTGGTGTTTGACATGGACGGACTTCTGTTTGACTCAGAGCGAGTTGTGCAGCGAACCTGGAACATGGCTGGAGAGGAGCTGGGAGCAGGCCAGGTGGGGGAGCAGATCTACCACACTCTGGGCATGAACCTGAAGAGCAGGACGGAATTTTTTCACAGAGTCTTTGGACCGGACTTTCCCATGGAGGAATTCGCCGAACGGACGAGGCGGTATTACAGGCAGATCGAGGAGACGGAGGGCGTGCCTCTGAAGCCGGGAGTCCTGGAGCTCCTCTCCTACGGGAGGGAGAACGGATACAGGATGGCGGTGGCCACCTCCTCCCGAAGAGAGCACTCCACCTACATGCTGAAGCGGGGAGGGATCTACTCCTATTTCGACGGCTTTATGTTTGGCGATATGGTGGAGAACGCCAAGCCGGACCCGGAGATCTACCTGAAGGCCTGCGCCCTTCTGGGCACAGCGCCGGAGCGGAGCATGGCACTGGAGGACTCGCCCAATGGCATCCGGTCCGCATCCGCCGCAGGCATGACGGCAGTCATGGTGCCGGACCTGGTGCAGCCGGATGAGGAGCTAAAGAGGCTGGCCTTCCGGGTGTGCCGGGACCTGACGGAGGTGATTGGACTCCTGGAGGGAAAGAAGTAAGGGAAAATGAGACAAAAGAAAAGCATGGACAGCGGAAGAGATGCTTCAAGAGCTACTTCCTGTCCATGCTTTTTATATGGCTTTTTATTTCAGCTTTGGCATCTTTGAGAGAGCGGCGGCGTCAGCTACCAGAGTCACATCGTTGTGCATCTGAAGGATGGAGGCCGGAACGGAAGGAGTGACCGGACCGAAGAAGGCGTCTCTTACAATATCTGCCTTTCCTTCGCCATTAACTACCACAAGGATCTTCTTTGCCTGCATGATGGTCTTGATGCCCATGGTGTAGGCCTGGCGCGGTACCTCGTCGGCAGAGTTGAAGAAGCGCTTGTTGGCCTCGATGGTGCTCTCCTGGAGATCCACACAGTGGGTCTCTTTCTCAAACGCTGCACCCGGCTCATTGAATCCGATGTGGCCGTTGTGTCCAAGTCCCAGAAGCTGCAGGTCCACACCGCCCAGAGACTGGATCAGGCTCTCATAGCGGGCACATTCTTTGGCGCTGTCTGGCTCTGTACCGTCCGGAAGATGTGTGTTTTCCGGAAGAATATTTACATGATCAAAAAGGTTGCTGTGCATAAAGTAGTAATAGCTCTGGTCATTGTCTTTTGTCAGCCCCTTGTACTCATCCAGATTGACTGTAGTGACTCCGGAGAAATCCAGATCGCCCTTTTTGTACCAGTCCACCAGCTGCTCGTATGTACCGATGGGAGTGGAGCCTGTGGCAAGACCCAGCACACAGTCAGGCTTCATAATGATCTGGGCAGAAATGATATTTGCCGCTTTGCGGCTCATGTCGCGGTAGTCAGTAGCTTTGTAGATTTTCATAGATATATCCTCCTCAAAAAATATTTCTCTGTTATTCGAGAACCGACTCTGCAAAATATTCCGGCATATGGAACGACGGGACAGGGGAGCTGATGGGGGCGTAAGCCGCATAATGCTCGATATCCTGGCTCTCGGATATCTTGTAGAAGTTGCAGTAAAAAGTGCTTCCCTTCTTCAAGTCGAGTGGCCCGTATATATGCTCCAGGATCGACAGTGGAATATGCACCGAAGCGCTCCAGTGGTCCTCCTTCACCTCAGCTGCAGGGCGGAAGTGCCGGAATTCTTCCGGTGAGAAATAGGAGCGGTAAGTGCGGTTGGGACCGTAGGCCGCCAGAAGTGCGCCATTGGCATTGATCTCAAAATTCAGGTATGTGCCGGGCGCCTGCCCGTCATGTGAAAAGAGAAGGAAAGCCTCCATGGCGCTGTCCTGGTAAACAGGATCCTGGGGTTCTGTGTAAGTCCTCCTTGGATCTTTCTCCTCACATACCATACGTACATAAAATCCATCCCCCGGCACAAAGCCAATATAAACATACGTGCGGGGAATGGATCTGGTGCCCCACAGAAGATGCGTGATCTCGTGGGGAGTAGTCATATTCAGTTCATCCGGGTTTTTTATAATCTTTACATTCAACATAGTTCCAATGTACCAGACAAACAAAAGAAAAACAACTGCTTTACATGGAAAATCATTGAAAGTGCAAAAAAAACCATTTATTGTGCCACAGTCCGGTAAAAAAGGTGCGCGCCTATACTTCCCAACGTCCGGAAGCGCCGCAGGGAAGGAAGAGTCCTGAGGATGTCACAGGCAGAGCAATCTCCTGTGATTCTACGTGTCCTCCGAAGTCCTTCAGCTCTGTGCTCAGCATATAAGTGAGTACAGCAGGGGCCAGCCCTGTGGTGTAGGAATTCACAAGGAAGAAGAGAGGCTGGTCTGACAGGAGCTTTGTGCAGAGCTTGATAAAGGGATGGATGGAATCCTCGATCTTCCAGATCTCTCCCTTGGGTCCCCTGCCATAGGAAGGCGGATCCATGATAATGGCATCGTAGTGGTTTCCGCGGCGGATCTCCCGCTCTACGAACTTGGTACAGTCGTCCACCAGCCATCGTATGGGCGCGTCCTTCAGACCGGAGGAGACAGCATTCTCCTTCGCCCAGGTGACCATACCCTTGGAGGCGTCCACGTGGGTCACCGCAGCTCCTGCCGCAGCTGCAGCCAAAGTGGCGCCGCCAGTGTAGGCAAAAAGGTTCAGTACCTTGACAGGCCGCCCTGTCTGTCTGATCTTTTCAGAAAACCAATCCCAGTTGGCAGCCTGCTCCGGGAAAAGTCCGGTGTGCTTGAAGCTGAAGGGCTTCAGATTAAATGTCAGATCCCGGTAGTGGATGGCCCATTGGGAGGGGAGGTCGAAGAATTCCCACTCTCCGCCGCCCTTCTTGCTGCGGTGATAGTGGGCATTGCATTTCCTCCAGCCCTTCAGTGTCTTTGGGGTATCCCAGATGACCTGGGGGTCCGGCCGGATCAGGAGATAATCCCCCCAGCGTTCCAGTTTTTCGCCCTGACTGCAGTCCAGTACCTCGTAATCTTTCCAGTTATCAGCTATCCACATATATATATCAACCTCGTTTCCTGATTAGTAACATGTCTCTTGTGCGGAGAATTATAGCATACCTTGCGCATGCCTTCAATTCTATTGGGAATATGTTTGCGAAATTTGTGGAATATTATGGATATGACCTTTACCTTTTGCACTATCAGTGATAGAATGTTTCTATAAGTGGCGTCAGCCCGCAAAAGAAAGGTGGAATACAGTATGATCACAGTAAATGCAATGGGAGACAAGTGTCCGGTACCGGTTATCAAGACAAAGAAGGCCATGCAGGCCCTGACAGGCCCGGAGACCATCGAGGTTCTGGTTGATAACGAAATCTCTGTACAGAACGTGACAAAGATGGCTTCCTCAAGCGGCGGAAAAGTGACATCCGAGAAGCTGGGAGAAGGAGAATACAAAGTGACGATCCAGATGGAGGGAGCTCCGGCCGCATCTGACGCAGCGGAGGATACAGCCTGCATTCCCGATGCAAGAGGAAACATGATCGTTGTCATGGCTTCCGACCGGATGGGAGAGGGAAATGACGAACTTGGAAAAGTTCTGGCAAAAAGCTTCATTTTTGCAGTGACACAGCTTGAGGAACTGCCGAAGACCATGTTATTCTATAACGGCGGCGCTACACTCACATGTGAAGGCTCAGACTGCCTGGAGGATCTGAAATCCCTGGAGGCACAGGGCGTGGAGATCCAGACATGCGGTACATGCCTGGACTATTACGGACTGAAAGAGAAGCTGGCAGTGGGATCTGTGACAAATATGTACAGCATCGTGGAGACGATGGCCGGCGCTGCTAAGATCCTGCGCCCATAAACGGGACGGGAGAGCGAAGGAGGATATTTTTATTATGAAATCAGATGTCAGACTGACCACACTTAGCAAGACGGCAGGCTGAGCGGCCAAGATAGGTCCGGAGACCCTTGCCCAGGTTCTGAGCAAGCTGCCAAAATTCCAGGATGACAACCTGATCGTCGGCATTGAGACGTCCGACGATGCAGCCATTTATAAAGTGACAGACGATATCGCCATGATCCAGACAGTGGACTTTTTTACGCCCATTGTGGACGACCCCTACATGTTCGGCCAGATCGCGGCGGCCAACTCCCTGAGTGATGTCTGGGCCATGGGCGGTGAGCCCGCGGTGGCCCTGAATATCGTGGGATTCCCCAACTGTCTCGACCCTGCTATCTTGGGAGACATCCTGGCGGGGGGTGCAGACAAGGTGAAAGAGGCCGGCGCTGTCCTGGTAGGCGGACACTCCGTTCAGGACGATGAGCCCAAGTACGGGCTGTGCGTGTCCGGCTTTGTGCACCCGCAGAAGATATTCAAAAATTACGGATGCAGACCGGGGGATATCCTGGTACTTACCAAGCAGATCGGAAGCGGCATCGTCAACACGGCTGTGAAAGCTGAGATGGCGTCTCCTTCCGCTATAAGAGAGACTCAGACAGTGATGGCCTCTCTGAATAAAAAGGCAAAGAAAGTGGCGGAGAGATACCGGGTATCTGCCTGCACGGATATCACAGGGTTCGGGCTTCTGGGCCACTGTGTGGAGATGGCAGAGGCCAGTGAAGTGACATTTGAACTGCGCGTCCACGACATCGCCTACATGGAGGATGCCATAGACTATGCAAAGATGGGCCTTGTCCCGGCCGGAGCATACAAGAACAGGGGCTACTCTATGAACAAGGTTGAGACCGGGGGCGTGGAGGAACATTATATCGATCTTCTGTACGATCCGCAGACATCGGGTGGACTTCTCCTGTCTGTGGCGCCGGAAGATCTGGAAAATGTGATGCGTGATTTTGAGCACGCGCATATGGATACAAAAGTATCCGTGATCGGAAAGGTAGGACCAAAAAGCGACAAGCTGATCGTCCTGTCTTAGCGGTCAGATCCAACAGGATGCGAGGAAGGGAATATGGATAAAAGTAAGTTATACCGCAGCATACCCAAGGTGGACATTCTGCTTGCGGACGAGAAAATACAGGAGCTGATCAGGGACTACAGCAGGGAGACTGTCATGGAGGCCATACGGCTCGAGACAGACGCCCTCAGGGCCTTTATCGGAACCTGCCAGGAGGAAGAGAAGGCGCAGGAGAGAACCGGTCTTCTTGTAAAGTATATTGAGGCCAGAGTGCAGGCCATCAATACGCCGAATATGAAGAAAGTAGTCAACGGGACGGGAACGATCCTTCACACAAATCTTGGACGTGCCCCTATTTCCGGTGAACACATGAGGAGAGCGGCGGATCTTGTCAGCGGATATTCCAACCTGGAGTACAATCTTGAGGCGGGAAGGAGAGGAGAGAGATACTCCCACTTTGAGAAACTGCTCTGCCGCCTGACCGGCGCGGAGGCTGCCATGGCTGTCAACAATAATGCGGCGGCTGTGATGCTGATCTTAAGCTCCCTGGCGAAAGGCGGGGAGGTAGTGGTCTCCAGAGGCGAGCTGGTGGAGATCGGCGGCAAGTTCCGTATTCCCGATGTGATGGAACAAAGCGGCGCCTCTCTTGTGGAGGTGGGGACTACAAATAAGACCCATTTCTCAGACTACGAGGAGGCGGTGACGGAGGAGACAAAAGCCCTCCTCAAGGTTCACACAAGCAACTACCGTATTGTGGGATTTACAGAGACAGTGGATATCGATGAACTGATCCCCCTTGCAAGGGAAAAAGACATCCCGGTCATCGAGGATCTGGGAAGCGGTGTCCTCATCGACCTGTCCAGATACGGGCTTACATACGAGCCCACGGTGCGCAGCTCCATAGAAAAGGGAGCGGACGTGGTCTGCTTCAGCGGGGACAAGCTGCTGGGCGGCCCCCAGGCAGGTATTATCGTGGGCAGAAAGAAGTATATTGACATGATGAAGAAGAACCAGCTTACCAGGGCGCTGCGGATCGATAAGTTCACGGCTGCGGCCCTGGAGCTGGTGCTCCATGAGTACCTGTCGGAGGAGAAGGCGGTGCAGAACATTCCGGTTCTGCGGATGATCACCCGCCCGGCTGAGGACGTGAAGAAGTCTGCGGCCTCCTTTGCCCGGAAGCTTCGAAGACTGGGCCTTCCGGCCGGGATCAGCCTGGTACCCTGCCAGTCCCAGATCGGCGGAGGCTCCCTGCCGATGGAGAGACTTGAGAGCTGGGGCGTGGCCATTGCGCCGGAGAAGATCTCTGTGCCTGAGCTGGAGGAGCGGATGCGCCATCTCCCAGTTCCCATCATACCAAGGACTGTCAATGATACCATCCTCATGGATATGCGTACAGTGTCAGCGGAGGATGCGGATCTGACGGCGCGGGAGCTGAAAGAACTGGAGGTGCTGGAGCAGTGAAGCATATCATTATCGGAACAGCCGGACATATCGACCACGGCAAGACCACACTCATCAAGGCCCTTACCGGCAGAAACACGGACCGGTGGGAGGAAGAGCAGCGCCGGGGGATTACGATAGATCTGGGCTTTACCTGGTTTGACCTGCCGGGAGGAGACCGGGCCGGTATTATCGATGTGCCGGGCCATGAGAAATTTATCAACAACATGGTGGCCGGCGTGGTGGGCATGGATATGGTGCTCCTTGTGGTGGCGGCAGATGAGGGTATCATGCCCCAGACCCGGGAACACATGGATATCCTGAACCTGCTGGGTATTGAGAAGAGTATTATTGTCCTCAATAAGTGTGATCTGGTAGAGGAGGACTGGCTGGAGCTGGTGGAAGAGGAAATCCGGGAAGAGCTTGCAGGTACATTCCTGGAAAAGGCGCCGGTTGTCCGGGTGTCGGCGGCTACCGGGGAAGGCCTTCCCCACCTGGTGGACGTGATCCAGAAGATGGCGGAGGAAGAGGTGGAGGAGAAAGATACAGCCACCATTCCCCGTCTTCCCATAGACAGAGCCTTCTCTCTGTCCGGCTTTGGGACTATCATTACAGGAACGCTCCTGAGCGGTACCATCACAAAAGACGATACACTGGAGATGTACCCCATCGGAAAGAGCAGCAAGATCCGCAGTATACAGGTGCACGGAGAAGATGTGGACAAGTGTTACGCAGGACAGCGTGTCGCCATCAACCTCTCTAACATCAAGAAGAGGGAGATAAGCAGAGGCTGTGTCCTGGCGCCTCCCGACAGCATGAAAAACACGGATCTTCTGGATGTTAAGATGCAGATCCTGGACTCTTCCATGCGGGTGCTGACAAACCATACAAGGCTGCACCTTTTTACTGGGACAAGCGAGATCCTCTGCCGCGCCGTCCTTCTGGACAAGGAAGAACTGGGGCCGGGGGAGAGCGGCTACGTGCAGCTTCGCCTGGAGGAAGAGATCGCGGTGAAGAAGGGGGACAAGTTTGTGGTCCGCTTCTACTCGCCCATGGAGACCATCGGAGGCGGCGTGATCCTGGAGCCTAACCCTTCTGTCCACAGGCGCTTCCAGCAGCAGGTCATCGAGGACCTGGAGAGGAAAGAGTCGGGCTCAACAGCGGACGTGGTGGAGATGCACGTCAGATCCCACGGGGAGACGATGATCACCCTGGCGGAACTGGCAAAGCTGACAGCCCTTACCGGGGAGGAAATCGCCCGGGATGTGGAAGAGCTGGAAAAAGAAGGCAGGATTCTTGTATTCCCCATGCGCAAAGATTCCTATGTCTGGCACAGGCAGGCTGAGATGAAAGCCCGGGAGATGATCCTTGGCGAGATGCGGGACTACGAGGAGAAATATCCCTATCGCTATGGTGTGAAGAAGGCGCAGATACACACCAGCCATTTCCGGAAGATCAGGCCCAATATATTTGACCTCTATATAGACAGACTGGAGGCGGAAGGGGTGCTTAAGAGGACGGATGAGTTCCTCTCCACACCGGAGTATCAGGTCCGCAAGGACAAGACCTATGACCAGGTGTCAGCGGCACTTCTTGGCGCCATGGAAAAAGCGGGATTTGATTTCGTGCGTTACGGTGAGATTCCCGTGAAGAATGTAAGCCAGGAGGTGGAGGACGATATTCTGAACATCCTTCTGGAAGAAAATAAGATTGTGAAGGTGACAGAGGAGATGTATACGCTGTCATCCTACATGGAGCAGGCAAAAGAGCGGATCCGTGAGAAACTGAAAGAAGAGCCTGTCATATCAATCGCCCAGGTCCGGGACATGTTCCAGACAAGCAGAAAAAGCGCAAAGCCTATTCTGGAGTATATGGATACTGTCAAGGTGACCAGAAAGACGGGCGCGGAAAGTGAAAGGGTAGCATACTGATGAATTTAAAACAATTGGAAGCATTTGTGGAAGTGGCGCAGTCCGGCAGTTTCTCGAAAGCTGCGAAAAAGCTGTTCCTGACACAGCCCACCATCAGCGCCCACATTGCATCTCTGGAAAAAGAACTGGATACCCGGGTTTTTGTGCGGAACACAAAAGAAGTGTCGCTCTCTCCGGAGGGACAGAAGCTCTACACCTATGCGCGCCAGATCCTGGATCTGACAGAAAAAATAAGAGAAGAGTTTGGAAGGCATGACGAGCAGGAACCAAAATGCGTCACGATCGCGGCCTCCACGATCCCTGCAGAATATCTTCTTCCGGACATCCTGACAAAATTCAATGAAAAGCATCCCGGCGAACAGCTGAGGATTATTGAGTCGGACAGCTCTCAGGTAGCAGAACAGGTGGCGGAAGGTTCCGTGGATATCGGTTTTACGGGCACTGTGCTTGAGAAGAAATTCTGCAAATACATTCCGTTCTACAAAGACCAGCTGGTGGTGATCACGCCAAACACGGAAAAATACCGGGAATATAAGCGGATGGGAAGCGATATATACTGGATACAGGAAGAGAGCGTGATCATGCGTGAGGAGGGATCCGGAACCCGCAAGGAGGCGGAAAAGCAGCTGCGCCATCTGGGAATCCGCTCCGAAAGGCTGCGCATCATTGCCAGCATCGCCAATCAGGAGACCATCAAAAAGTCAGTGGTGCAGGGGATGGGCATCTCCATCCTGTCCAGACTGGCGGCCAAAAACGAGGTGGAGAGTGGCAGGGTGCTGGAATTTCCCATACCTGAAGCGGATGACGGGAGAGACCTGAATCTTGTGTACAATAAGAATCATCCTCTGTCCAAATCCGCGCAGCGGTTTATCCGCACAGTGAAAGAAATGTATCACATTGAAAAATAAGGATTTCATCTGTGACAGATGAGTGGGCGCTCTGTGGAGAGAAAACCACAGAGCGCTTTCTGCGTGATAGAAAAAAACGATATATGAATGACACATATTGATTTTAATGATTAGACGCGAGGAATAAAAGAGCTGTATACTAAGTAGGTAAAAGGCCAGAAGACAGATTGGGGGAATGAAAATGATCTATCTGGATAACGCGGCAACGACGATGCAGAAACCGGAGGAAGTGATCCAGGCGGTTGTGACAGCCATGCAGTCCATGGGGAACGCCGGCAGGGGAGCGCACGCAGCCTCGCTGGAAGCATCGAGAACGATATATGACACGAGAGAGAAGCTCTGTCACTTTTTTGGGGGGAAAGATCCCCGTCAGCTGGTGTTCACCAGCAATTCCACAGAGAGTCTGAACATAGCTATCAAGGGAGTCTTAAATCCCGGAGATCATGTGATCACCACCATGCTGGAGCATAATTCCGTGCTGCGGCCTCTCTATGAGATGGAGGAAAGGGGTGTCCGCCTGACCATCGTGGAAAGCGATAAAAAGGGATGCATTGAGTATGAAGATTTTGAGAAAGCCATTTGTCCGGAGACAAAGGCCATTGTGTGTACACACGGGTCCAACCTGACAGGCAATCTGGTGGACATTGAGAGAGTCGGGGAGATTGCTGCAAGGCATGGTCTGCTCTTTGTTGTGGACGCCTCCCAGACGGCAGGCGTATTCCCTATTGATGTAGAGAAGATGCATATAGATATCCTATGCTTTACAGGCCATAAGGGCCTCCTGGGACCCCAGGGGACCGGCGGCATGTATGTGCGGGAAGGAGTTAGGGTTCGGCCCTTAAAAAGCGGCGGCAGCGGCGTTCAGACCTACAGCAGGACTCATCCCTCCCAGATGCCGACAGCTCTGGAGGCGGGTACTATGAACGGACACGGCATAGCGGGACTCCACGCAGCCGTGGAGTACATTGAGCGGACAGGCATAGACAAGATCCGCAGAAGAGAACAGGAATGTATGTGGAATTTCTACCATGGAGTAAAAGATATTCCCGGCATTACTGTGTATGGAGATTTTTCCGGAGGGGAGAGATGTCCTATCGTCTCCCTCAATATCGGTGACTATGACTCCTCGGAAGTTGGTGATGAACTTCTTACAGAATATGGAATTTCCACAAGACCCGGAGCACACTGTGCGCCTCTGATGCACCAGGCTCTCGGAACGGTGGAACAGGGGGCGGTAAGGTTCAGTTTTTCCCACTATACCACAGATGAGGAGGTAGAGACGGCCATAAGAGCCATCCGCGAGCTTGCTCAGGATGAGGAATAGCAGTTCCTGCAGGCTTTTCGGTAAATCTGTTTTCTTGAGTGAAAGAGAGTAAAGGAGGAAGTACAAATGAATTTTAACTTGTCAGACTCAAAGAAAAAACTTGCGCTGGCAGGGGTGGTATGCGGTCTGGTAGCGGCAGCACTTGCATACTTTGGAAACCCGGCCAATATGGCGATCTGTATCGCCTGCTTTGTCCGCGACACAGCCGGTGCCCTGGGCATGCACCAGGCTGACACTGTGCAGTATGCACGTCCTGAGATCATTGGCATCGTTCTCGGAGCCTTTGCGATCTCGGCTGCCACAAAAGAGTACCGTTCCACAGCCGGATCTTCACCTATGATCCGTTTTGTCCTTGGAATGGTCATTATGATCGGTTCCCTTGTGTTCCTTGGATGCCCGCTCCGTATGGTGATCCGTATGTCCGCAGGCGATCTGAACGCCTGGGTGGCACTGATCGGATTTATCCTGGGTGTTGCTACAGGAGCTTTTGCATTGAAAAAAGGCTTCAGCCTGGGAAGAGCACATGAGACCCAGAAGTCCAGCGGCGTAGTGCTGCCGGCTATTATGGTAGGTATCCTTTTGCTGGCGCTGTGCACAACGCTTCTTAAGTCCAGTGAGGCTGGCCCGGGAAGCATGCACGCACCCATTATCATCTCTCTGATCGGCGGACTGATCTTCGGCGCATTTGCCCAGAAGTCCAGAATGTGCTTCGCAGGAAGCATCAGAGACGTGATCCTGATGAAGAACTTTGATCTTCTCACTGTGATCGTCGGACTCTTTGTTGTGATGCTGATCTACAACATTGCAACAGGAAACTTCGTACTGGGATTTGATACACCGGGCATCATTGCCCACTCTGAGCATCTGTGGAACATCCTGGGCATGTACGCAGTAGGCTTTGCTGCTGTACTTGCAGGAGGATGCCCGCTGCGCCAGCTTGTCCTTGCCGGACAGGGATCTTCTGACTCTGCGGTGACAGTTCTTGGCCTGTTCTTTGGAGCTGCACTGTGCCACAACCTTGGACTTGCATCCAGCGGTACAGCCCTTAATGCAGAGACGGGAGATGTTGTTGCAGGAGCAGCCACACCTGCCGGAAAAGTAGCTGTGATCATCTGTATCATCGTGTGCTTTATCATTGCATTCACAAATAAAAGAGAGAGTGCAAAATAGTTTCAGATATGTTATTCTAAGAAAGAAGGTAAAATAATATGAAGGAAGTAGATGCAAGAGGTCTTTCCTGCCCGGAACCTTTGATGCTGACCGCCGAGGCTCTCAAAAATGCAGACGGCCCTGTGAAGGTGCTTGTAAGTGAGCCCCATCAGAAGATGAACGTGGAGAAATACGCAAAAGACCACGGCAAGAAGGCAGTGTCAACAGAGAAAGACGGTTGCTTTGAAGTAGTGATCGAATAATGAGAAAAAAAGAATTAAAACTGGTTGTTACTTTTCACACAACAGCCGATGCCATGGCCATGGAGAAGACGTGCAAGGAAAAGAATGCCCCCGGCCGTCTCATTCCTGTGCCCAGAGCCATATCCGCCGGATGCGGCCTTGCGTGGTGTGCGGCCCTGGAAGAGCGGGAAGCCATCCTTTCTGTAATGGGGGAGGCGGGGATAGAGAGTGAGGCTCTCCACGAGTGCATGGTGTGATCCCATTCCCTGTGGAATGACAATTGAAAAAAGAATGCAAAGAGAGACTGCAGAGGCAAAGTTGCCCTGCAGTCTCTCTTTGTGTCTTGTAAAATCCGCGGCGGCCGACAGTTGAAATGTCAGACGCCCTGGCGGAACGTATCCAGAACATGGGGGAGCAGCTTGTCGCTCCGGGCGGTCAGGGAGAACTTTCCCTTGAATAGGGCCCAGTCGTACAAAAGAGCCCGCTCGTACATGGCGTAGATATCCATCAGCTCAGCGGCTGTTGACGTATCGGCAAACTCCCCGCTGTCCAGTCCCTCCTGGATCAGCTGGGTGAGCCACTGGAAATAGAACCTCTTTTTGTCGGAGAGGGA
The DNA here is from genome assembly GCF_014982975.1 of Claveliimonas monacensis. Taxonomy (GTDB): domain Bacteria; phylum Bacillota; class Clostridia; order Lachnospirales; family Lachnospiraceae; genus Claveliimonas; species Claveliimonas monacensis. The sequence goes on along the minus strand of NZ_JADCKL010000002.1, from coordinate 323,237 downwards.
CTTTTTGTCCTTGGTGATCAGCTGGGAGGAGTACAGGTAAGCCAGCAGGTGGAGATCCACACTGTTTTCGATCATAAAGAACAGTTCATGGTTCAAGAAGAGCAGCTTGTCATAGACGCTCATGCCCGGCTCGATGGTGGCGGACAGTTCCTCGTATTTCTGGTCAAATAAGTTGGAGAGCGTGTTCAGAAGCGCTTCTTTTCCCTTGAAATAGTGGTAAAAAGTTCCCTTGGAGGTCTTGGAAGCATTGATGATATCCTCCACGGTAGTATTGTCGTAACCGTTTTTATAAAAAAGGTTCCACGCCGCCTTTACGATCCGGCTCTTTGTGGATTGCCGTTTTCTTGCCATGTTCTCATCCCTTTCTGAAAGAGGTTAATGCAAAAGGAGAGCGGTACGAACCGCTCTCCCTGATTGTCCTGATATAAAGAATATTCTGAATATCCCCGGCTCTGCCTGGATTAGCCAACCTGGAAGCCGTATTTCAGCGGATCTTCCGGATCGATCAGGTATGTAGCGACACCTGTCAGATATGCGCTTCCTGTGATCATCGGGATAACTGCATCATAGTCAGCAACCTTTGTTGTCTCTTTGATCACGCCTTTGAAGAGGCTTCCCATGAAGCTCTCATAACGGAATTCCTCGCCGACTTTGATCTCTCCCCAGTGATGAAGAGTAGCCAGCTTAGCGCTTGTACCTGTTCCGCATGGTGAACGGTCAGCCATAGCATCGCCGAAGATAACAACATTTCTTAAGTCAGCCTTGTCCGGGTTTGGAGTAGGTCCGTAGAACTCAACAAGGTCAACGGTGTCAATGTCAAGCAGCGGATGCTTTACAGGGATCTCTTTGTTGATGACATCCAGCATCTTCATACCCAGCTCTGTGTAAGCGGGAACTGTCTTTCCGTTGATCTCTCCGATATCAAGCTGTGCAGTATCAACCAGAGCGAAGAAGCTTCCGCCGAAGGAGATGGTGAAGTTGATCTCTTTGCCGTCGATCGTAACTTTCTGGTTCTCTTTGTAAACAAATGCAGGAACATTTGTCAGAGTAACGCTCTCAACCTTACCGTTCTTAACGATGGCTTTTGTGCGGATCAGTCCGGCAGGAGCTTCGAGAACAACGTCGTTCTCGCCCTCGTGGGACTCAACAAGACCAGCCTCAACAGCAACTGTGACAGCGCCGATGGTGCAGTGTCCGCACATGTTCAGGTATCCGCCTGTATCCATGAACATAACACCAAAGGAAGCTTCGGGGTTAACTGGTGTGCAGAGGAAAGCGCCGAACATGTCGTGATGTCCTCTTGGCTCGAACATAAGAGCAGTACGAACCTGGTCGTAATTCTTCTCCATCCATTTCTTTTTCTCGATCATTGTGTTGCCTTCTGGCTCCGGGAATCCACCGATTACTACACGGCAGAATTCTCCTTCAGTGTGAGCGTCCACTACCTGAAGTGCAGCCTCAAAGCGGTCGAAGTTAACATTAGCTTTTAACTCCATAATTACTACCTCCTTAAATTGTTAAAATGTTTCCTTATAGACAAAAACTATAAGTTTTTATAAAAACACATTGAAAACCCCCATGTTTCCTCTGTGCCTTATACAAAAATCACCCTCTGAATGACAGGAAATTAACGATTAGACTGCATTCTAGTACGCAGTTCATCTTTATAATCACTATTATGGGGTAAATGCCTTGAAAAGTCAATGATTTTTTGTTAATATATAAGTGTTCAGAAAAGGCTTGAATTCTGAAAAAACCTGTGCTATTGTTAATGAGCATGAGAAATGAATACGGGGGTAGATGGGTGACTGGTGTGCCTCCTAGTCTTCAAAACTAGTGTAGGGCGTTAGGAGCGTCCTGGGTGGGTTCGATTCCCACATGCCTCCGCCAGAAAACAGCGGTATTCTGTTAAAAAAGTAGCAGAAGCGATTTATAGATAAAATTTATTAATCTGACCGATAAGTCTTCTTTTGAAGTTTTGAATGTGATAAGTAAATGGAAACGGATGAACCGTATCTGTTTTTGCTTAATAAAAAAGAAAAGGAGAAGAGTGTCATGGGAAATGTACAGATCTTACTGCGCCAGCATGTGGGCGCGCCATGCCAGGCTATCGTGAAAGCCGGCGATGCAGTGGAAAAAGGCACACTGATCGCCACACCGACTGGACTTGGGGCAAATATTTTTTCCAGTGTTTACGGTGTGGTAGAGGAAGTGACAGATGATCGCATCATCATCAAACCAGACGAAGAACAGAAAGAAGAATTCGTTCCTATCAAAGAGGGAACAAAACTTGAGATGGTAAAGGAAGCAGGAATCGTCGGAATGGGCGGCGCCGGTTTCCCGACAGGCATTAAGCTGAACATCAACCTTGCTGAGACTCCCATGGGTGAGATGGATCCGGAGATCAACCCGGAGCTGCCGGAAGGATTCAAGCTGGAGCACAGCTACATCCTGATCAATGCGGCAGAGTGTGAGCCCGGACTGGAGCACAACATCCAGCAGCTTGAGGAGCAGACGGATAAAGTGATCCGCGGTGTGAAATACTGTATGGAGATCACACATGCCGACAAAGCAATCTTTGCTATTAAGAAGAAACATCACAAAGCCATCAAGATCCTGGATGCAGCTCTGAAGAGCGAGCCTGATATCTCCATGCACATGATGGCAGATATCTATCCGATGGGCGAGGAGCGTGCCGTAGTAAGAGAGTGCCTTGGCGTGAACCTTACGACAACACAGCTTCCGTCAGCAGCAAGATCCGTGGTTGTAAACCTGGAGACAGTTGCAAAAGTAGCAGAAGCTATCGATGAGAGAAAACCATGCATCACAAAGAACGTAACCGTTCGCGGCAAACTGGTGGGCGGCAATGAAGCACACGTATTCATGGATGTTCCGGTTGGTGTAAGCGTTGGAGAGCTGATCGAGAAGGCTGGCGGTATTGACGGCGAGTACGGCGAGATCATCATGGGAGGAGCTTTCACAGGGAAATCCACAGAACTGGATGCTCCTATCACAAAGACTACCGGCGGTATCCTTGTGACAATGGAATTCCCGGATCTCCACGGCGCAAAGACAGGACTTCTTGTCTGTGCCTGCGGCGGAAGCGAGGAGCGTATGCGTGAGATCGCTTCCAAGATGAATGCCAATGTCATATCTGTATGCAGATGCAAACAGGCTATCGAGAACAAGCCGGGCGCTCCGCTGAAATGCTTAAGACCTGGTAACTGTCCTGGACAGGTTAAGAACAACATGCAGTTCAAGAAAGACGGATGCGAGTACATCATCATCGGTAACTGCTCTGACTGCTCCAACACAGTTATGGCTTCCGGCCCGAAGATGGGACTGAAAGTCTTCCATCAGACAGACCACGTAATGAGGACAATTGGACATCCTCTTTACAGAACACTGAAGATATCCAAAGAAGTAAGCCAGGATATCGATTTCTAAAAAAAACGGTATTTCTGTCGCGGATAAACCCTGCGGGAGCTACCCCGATACTTCCGCAGGTGAGAAAAAATGAGAGGTGTTCTTTTGTTTATCGGCGGCTGCAAATATACACCCTTATCCGTGCAAAGCATGGATAAAAAACGGGGTATCCCTTAAGGGATATCCACAGGCAACAAAACAAGGAGGGAAAAAATATGTCAATCACAGCTGAAACAGCTAAAGCACATGCACATGATCCTGCAGTACTTTGTTGTAGAGCCGAAGGCGGCATTACAATCGAGCCAGCTAATCTGGAAGATCCGGCAATCTTTGACGATCTTGTAGATTCAGGATTACTGAACCTTGATGGATGCCTTACCATCGAGGAAGTTTTAGGTGCGAAACTGAAAGAGACCTGCGATTCTCTTTGCCCGCTTACTGCAGACAAAGTAGAGGGAGCAAAAGCACCAAGCACACCAGTAGCAGAGGAAGCTCCTGCAGAGGAGGAGGCAGCACCTGTAGCAGCACCGGCGGCAGCAGCACCGGTTGCAGCAGGCGGTATGCTGAAGATCCACATCGGAGAAGGAAAGGACATCGACCTTGAGATCCCGGTAGGAGCACTTGGAAACGGCGGAGCTGCAGTAGCAGAGATCCCCGCAGCACAGGCAGCAGTTGCAGGCGCAGCAGCACCGGCAGCTGAGGCAGAGGAAGAGAAGGTAGTAAGAACCTTAACAAGAAAACATTTCAAGATCACAGAAGTTAAGAGAGGACCTGAGACAAAGATCGAGGGAACAACTCTTTACATCCGTGAGGGAATTGAGCAGGAAGTAATCGACAACCAGGAACTGGTTAAAGATTTCCACCTGGAGATCATCACTCCTGACAAATACCACACATATTCTGAGACAATCATGGACGTACAGCCGATCGCTACAAAAGAGGGCGATGCTGACCTTGGTACAGGTGTAACACGTGTCCTTGACGGTGTTGTTATGATGCTGACAGGTACAGATGAAGGCGGAGTTCAGATCGGTGAGTTCGGTTCTTCCGAAGGATATCTGGATGAGAACATCATGTGGGGCCGTCCGGGATGCCCGGATAAAGGCGAGATCTTCATCAAGGGTAACATCGTTATCCAGGAGAAGACAAACATGGAGCGTCGTGGACCTATGGCTGCTCACACAGCATTTGATGTTATTACACAGGAAATCCGCGAGGTTATGAAAGAGCTTGACGAGAGCCTTGTTGCTGAGACTCAGGAACTGAAACAGGTTCGTCGTCCTGGCAAGAAGAAAGTCGTTATCGTAAAAGAGATCATGGGACAGGGAGCTATGCATGACAACTTCATCCTTCCTGTAGAGCCGGTTGGTATCCTTGGAGCAAGAGCAAACGTTGACTTAGGAAATGTTCCTGTATGCGTATCTCCGCTTGAGGTTCTGGATGGCTGTATCCATGCTCTGACATGTATCGGACCTGCATCCAAAGAGATGTCCAGACATTACTGGAGAGAGCCGCTCGTACTTGAGGCTCTGCATGATCCGGAAGTTGACCTTTGCGGTGTAGTATTCGTAGGAAGCCCGCAGATCAACGCTGAGAAATTCTACGTATCCAAACGTGTAGGACATACGGTAGAGATGATGGACGTTGACGGAGCATTCGTTACAACGGAAGGTTTCGGAAACAACCACATCGACTTCGCAAGCCATATCGAGCAGATCGGTATGAGAGGCGTTCCGACAGTTGGAATGTCCTACTGTGCAGTACAGGGTGCTCTCGTTGTTGGTAACAAGTACATGACATACATGGTTGACAACAACAAATCCGAGTCCGGTATCGAGAACGAAGTTCTTGGATGCAACACTCTGTGTGAAGAGGATGCTATCCGTGCACTTGCTATGCTGAAGACAGCTATGGCAGGCGAGGAAGTGAAAGCTGCTGAGAAGAAGTGGAACCCGAACGTTAAGTCTACAAACGTAGAGCTGATCGAGGGTGCATACGGCAAGAAGGTAGAGCTTGTTGATAATGAGCAGTCCCTGCCGATGAGCCAGAAACGTAAGGAAAAATACGACTAATCAGAGGCGGTTTCATGAATAACGAACGCTTGCACTATGGCGACAGGATCATTTACATGGAAGGCGTTGTCGTGGATGTTGACGATTGCAGCATCAGCGTGGATCTGAAAGGACGTCTTGGATTCTTCAAGGCTCCGAAGCGGATGTTCATATGCGACACAGAGCCGAAAGTGGGACAGGAGTTTGGATGGAACATGAGTTTTCCGGAGCAGCTCGGTCCTGAAGTAAATGAGAAATATGTCAGCAATATAGAGAAAGAACGACGCAATCAGGAAAAGATGCGTGGACAATTGGAGAATAAGGAGGTTTCAAAATGAGTTTAACGGTTGTTAAAGGTTTACAATCTGAAATTTTCGTTCCTATTACTCCTCCTGCAGTATGGGCGCCTGTTACAAAAGAGCTGAAAGATATGTCAATCGCTCTTGCAACAGCGGCTGGTGTTCATAAGAAATCACAGGAGAGATTTAATCTTGCCGGTGACTTCACATGGAGAAAGATAGAGAACACAACACCATCCAGCGAGCTGATGGTATCACACGGTGGATATGACAACAGTGATGTTAACAAAGACATCAATTGTATGTTCCCCATCGACAGAATTCATGAACTTGCAGCAGAAGGATTTATCAGAGCTTGCGCTCCGGTACATGCAGGTTTCATGGGCGGCGGCGGAAACCAGGAGAAGTTCAAACACGAGACTGGTCCGGCTATCGCTAAAATGTTTACAGAAGAGGATGTTGACGCAGTAATCCTCACCGCTGGCTGAGGTACCTGCCACCGCTCTGCAGTACTGGTGCAGAGAGCGATTGAAGAGGCTGGAATTCCTACAATCATTATTGCAGCTCTTCCTCCGGTTGTACGTCAGACCGGAACTCCTCGTGCGGTAGCTCCGTTAGTACCTATGGGTGCTAATGCGGGTGGTCCTCACAACGTAGAACAGCAGACACAGATCGTAAAAGCTACTCTTGAGCAGTTAATCAAGATCCAGACACCTGGAACGATCGTACCGCTGCCGTATGAATACGTTGCTAAGATCTAATATTTGAGATATTGGATTAAACGCTAGACAGGATTTTAAGGGCAGATGTTTTAGCATCTGCCCTTTTTGTAAAAATGAGATGTTAACATTATAACAATGTAACGGAGGTGGAAAAATGCCAGAACAGGTAAAAGATTTACGCCGCCTTGTGATCAAAGCATTCCATATGACTGATGTGGAGTGGGGAGAGCACAACGATATCACGGTGGATGGGCACATGACTGTCAGCAAAGAGATGCTGGACGGGCTTGCTGCTGAGGAGAAAGACTGTATCGAGAAGATCGATATTCAGATCATCAAACCGGGAGATCACGACCGCTGGACAAATACGATCATGGATATCATTCCGATTTCCACAAAAGTTCTCGGAAAGATCGGAGAGGGCATCACCCACACAGTCACAGGAGTATATGTGATCCTGACTGGTGTAGATACAGTTGGAAAACAGTGCCACGAATTCGGATCTTCTGAGGGAAATCTGAAGGATCAGCTTTATCTGAACAGAGCAGGAACACCGGGTGACGATGACTATATCATCTCCTTTGATGTTACGCTGAAAGAGGGAATGGGACAGGAGAGACCCGGCCCGACAGCCGCTCACAGAGCGTGTGATAAGTTTATCCAGACATACCGCGAGAAGCTGAAGAAATTCAAGGGCGAAAAATGCACAGAGCGCCACGAGTACCACGATATCGTGAGACCTGGCAAGAAGAGAGTACTTATTGTAAAACAGGTGGCCGGACAGGGCGCTATGTACGATACGCATCTGTTTGCGAAAGAGCCATCAGGTGTGGAAGGCGGACGTTCCATCATAGATATGGGCAATATGCCGATCCTTGTTACGCCCAATGAATACAGAGACGGAATTATCCGTTCCATGCAGTAGGAGGTGAACAGTATGGGTATCGGACCATCAACAAAAGAAACATCACTTCATCATTTCAGAGACCCGCTTCTGGATGTGGTTTCTCAGGACACGGACGTGGATCTGATGGGTATTGTCATTGTGGGAACACCGGACGATAACGTAGATAAAATGCTTGTGGGAACAAGAACAGCTGTGTGGGCAGAAGCCATGCGCGCGGACGGTGTGATTATTTCCTCCGACGGCTGGGGAAACAGCGATGTGGACTTTACAAATACATGCGAGCAGCTTGGTACAAGGGGAATAGCTGTTACTGGTCTGAACTTCAGTGGTACAGTGGCCCAGTTTGTCGTTACCAACGATTATCTGGACGGTATCATCGATATCAATAAGAGCGCGGACGGCACAGAGACCAATGTGGTTGGGGAAAACAATATGGTTGAGCTGGACTGCAAGAAAGCGCTTGCGCTGCTGAAACTCAAGATGAGAAAGATGGAGCAGCACAGATAAATTTTAAACCATGGAAAAACAGAAAAGAAAAAGCACGACATCTGCTCATGTCGTGCCCTTTCTTCTTGGTATGTCATTGAGAGGTTTTTCCTCGTTGCATTGCAGTTTGTATGTATATATACAAAGCTGGGGAAAAGTCTCTCCTTATGGAGAAAAAAGTATATATAAATTGTAGCTCTCCAGTGCAGGATCATTCTTGGGGAAAACGGTCGGCACTGGATTAACTGCAACTGCAACCTTTATTAAGATCGGGTTAACTATAGCACAAGATGGCCCGGGTGTCAAGACACCTGGAGAAGGTGGGGAAAAATTGTATGTTTATACAAATAAAGTGTATTGTCAGATGCTGAATTTGTATAAATTTAATAAAGTGACGTATTATCACTTTATCAGACAAAAGCGACGGCAGACCGCACTTTCTGTAGGCATATGCCCGGAGATGTGGTATAATATCCACGAGACGGCAATCCTGTCGAAACGAAAGGGAGGAATAGAGAAATTGGAAGAAGTGAAAATGGAGCAGCAGACGGCGGCCGATCCGCGGAAGAACCGGTATGTGGTGGACATCCGGCGGGACAAGGCCATGATGATGAAATATATCAAATTCTATAACCGGGTGAAACACCCGCGTGTCACCTTCAACCTGGTTATGACGGGCATCCTGCTGGCGCTTGTGCCGACTCTGGTAAAGAATATGGCGCTGCCCGGCGTGATCGTCTGCTACGGCGTGGGCGCCCTGCTTGTTGCGACGGGACTGTTCCGGCAGTATCTGGCGCTTGGCACGATGAGAGGGGACCCGGCGGTGAAGGAAAACGAGGAGCTCACCTACCTGTTCGGCAATACAGGCGTGCGGGTGCGGCAGAACGGGTCTGTGGACAATATGGGTTACTACAAGACGATCTACCGGATCTGGGAGGATGAAAAGACATACTACGTAGGTATGAACGAGGACGATCTGCTGATCCTGCCGAAGGCAAATTTTACCGAAGGTGAGGAGAGGGAATTTAAGGAGTTTATCCTTGAGAAGAGCGGCGCGGATTACCGCTGGCTGCCTGTGGGGCTCTGGAACCGGTTTAAGAACTTTGGAATGCAGATACGCGGCCACATCACGCGGATGCGGATCGAGGCGCAGGAGAGAGAAAAAGAAAGAAGATAAGAAAAAGGTTCTGTGTGGGATGACCACGCAGAACCTTTTTTTCTTTCAATATGCAGTTTTTATGAGTCTGCTTACGCTGCAGAACCTTTCTTGATAGCGTCGTGCAGGTACAGGAATGCTGTGATGTAAACGATAACAGCGATAACCTTTGTAAGTACGTCAAGCGGCAGACTGGATACGAAAGCGTATGCGCAGTAAACGCCGATGGCTCCAAAGATAGCCTGTGTCCAGCATGCAACCATGTCGTATCTTCCCTGAGCGATGAACTTCGGGCCATTGCCGAATGCCATCAGGTATGCGCAGGAACCCATCATAGCGGGGAATGCGCATCCGGCATCCATACCAAGAGCCAGAACCATAGCCATACAAGGAGCGTACAGACCAACGCCGATGCTCATCAGAGCGCCGAAGATGAAGTTGCCGACAACAGCGATCACGAGCTTCGCTCCACGAAGTCCGAGCTCTGTACCGATCGTACCGAACGGTCCGATGGCCATAACCTTCATCAGGATCACGGTAGCCAGGATGAACAGACCTATGAACAGTGCGTAACGAACTTTCTTTCTGTCGAACTTTGTTACGATGTCAGCCATTACGAAGGATCCGACTACGGAAGCAACCAGCATCAGAACCAGTGTCAGGATATCCATATCTACGAAACCGAAGAACAGGAAAGCCTCCACACATACAGGAACAGTGTCGCCTACGTTCAGAGTACCGGGAACCAGGATATCGTCTACAGACTTCGTCAGCTTAAAGGAAGCAGATGACGGAGCGAAGGAACCGATTCCAAGGGTATCCAGGAAGTTCGCTACAAAACCGGTGATGATCGTTGCGACAAGGTTCTTCGGCTGTTTACCTCTCTGCCACAGTTCCTCGCCGGTTAAACCGATTTCAGGGTCTTTCTCAGGGTTGGCGCGGAGCTCTTTGTTCTTGCGGATCATCAGAACAATGTTCAGGATGATACCGATCACGCATAACCCTTTCATGATGTACATTGCCATAAAAACATCCCTCCAGATTATGAATAAAAATTGTTTCAGAGCCCGCCCCCCTAAAGCTACCCCCGATTATAGCGGAGGCGAACCCGGTTATCACTGCCATTGTATCATCAAAAAATTAACAAGTCAACTGAAACTGAGCATTCTGTCTAATTTGAGCGATAAAAACAAACGCCTGATTGTTCAAATTACTGCTTCCGCTCTTATTTGATGAAGCCGAACACGGTCAGCAGGATGATGATCATGAAGAAGGGAACCACGAAGACGGTCAGGAACTTTTCATAGGTGTTCACATGGCCGAACTTTCCGTCGTTGGTGGCCTCCTTCTCGTAGTTCTTAAAGCCCCATACTTTCGCGATGAAGATGCAGACGAGGATGCAGCCGATGGGCATTAGGAGGTAGGCTGTGAAGGTGTCCAGCCAGTCGTAGATGCCCAGGGTCTTGAAGCCGCCTGCATCGATCCAGGGAAGCTTCACACCGCTTAAGAGCCCAAAACCGAGGGAGGCGAAGATGTTGCCGATGCCGACGATGACAGCCGTCGTGACGGAGGCCTTCAGCCGTCCCATGTGCAGGTTATCCTCAAAGGTGCGCACAGAGATCTCGAAGAAGCTGAACAGCGAGGAGATCACGGCGAAGAGGATGGCCAGGAAGAAGCAGAAGCCGATGATCCGGCCGCCCGGCAGTTTCTCAAAGATGTCCGTCATGACATTGAACACAAGACTGGGGCCTGCGGACTCGATGTCCACGCCGCCGGAAAAGGCGGAGGGAACGATGACGAAGCCGGCCAGGATCGCGGCGGCCGTGTCAAAGACGGAGACCATGACTGCGTCGCTCTTCAGGTTGTTCTGCTTGGGGATGTTGGCGCCCAGGGTCACATAGAGGCCCCAGCCGATGCCCACGGAGAACAGCACCTGCGTCGCTGCCTGGGCGAAGGTGGTGAAACTGAACTTGCTGAAATCAGGAAGCAGGTAATACTTCACGCCCTCGATGGCGTTCTCATTTACAAAGAAGGCCCAGATGCCGCAGATGATGAGCAGGGCAAAGAGGAGCGGCAGCATGACCTTGGAGATCTTCTCCACAATGTTGGTGATGCCGAAATACAGAAGCACCGAGACGAACAGAAGGAGGATCATGGCCCAGACGATGGGCTCTACGGTCGAGGAGGTGAAGCTGTCGAAATAGGCCTGCTTGTCAGCGCCGAAGTCGCCGCCTGTGAGATACTGGAACGCGTACTTGGCAACCCAGCCTCCCACAACGACGTAGTACATGTTGATCATCAGAGTGCAGACATTGGCCATCCAGCCTGCAAAGCCCCACTTTTTGTTGATGCGCTGGAAGGCGCTGACCGCATCCTTGCCTGTATAGCGGCCGATGGCAGTCTCCATCTGTACCATGGGATGACCGATCAGTGCTACCACGATGATGTAGACCACAAGAAATACACCACCGCCCCCCTGGTAGGCAAGATAGGGGAATCTCCAGATGTTTCCAAGGCCGATCGCAGCGCCGGCGGCAACCATGAGGTAGCCAAATCGGGAGCCCCATTGACGAGTTTCCTGGTTTGTCTGATTACTCATAAAGATACTTCCTTTCTTTCGGGAGTTGGCTGTTTCTGCCTTCTGTGCCTCCCTTGATCGAGGGAGAAAATAAAAAAACGGCACTCTCAGCATTTGCGAGAGCACCGTTACATCTCAATCCTCCCTTCTAGTATATGATGAAAAGAGGCGAGATGTCAATAAAAACATGAAAAAAGTTAATGCCAGCATTAGAATAACTAATGTTTTGCGCGCAAAAGATCAGTCATCCAGAAGAAAGCTTTTTGCGTATTCCAGAAAGATCCTGGAAGCAGGAGAGAGGTCATCGTAGGAAGAGTAGCCCAGCCCAAGCCGGCGGAAGGAGCGCGGCTCCAGCCTGCGTTTTACAAAGCTGCCGGTCTGCCCCCGCAGGAGGAGGCCGGGGAGGATGGTGATGCCCAGTCCGTGCTCCACCATGGAGAGGACAGAGAACTCGTTGATGGAGAGAAAGCGGATGTCAGGTCTGATGTGAAATTCCTTCAGGATCCTGTAGATGTCGCTGCCAGGCGCATATTCTGTCGTGACAAAGGGAGCGCCGCTGAATTTTTCCATGGGGACAGAGCTGCAGCCTTCGAGATGATGACCCTTGGGGAGAACAGCGAAAAGCTCATCGTCCATGACCGGCAGAAACTGAAAATGATGTCCCTCCTGGTGGCTGAGGAATCCAATGTCCACCCGGCGCTCCTGGATCCAGTCCGGAAGGTCGTCCTCGGCCCCCTCTATGACCTTGAAGACGATATTCGGGTGGCTCTCCCTGAATTTCTGGATGATCTCCGGGATCCAGTGGATAGAGCAGCTTAAGTATGTACCGATCGTTATGGTGCCGGTGGGAGTCCCCTTCAGAGAGGATATCTCCTGGCGGACAACCTCATCCGCACTGAGGAGTGCCCGGACGGAGGGGATCAGAGACTGAGCTTCGGGGGTCAGGACGGCGCCCTTCTTTCCTTTTATAAAGAGCGAAAAACCGACCTCCTTCTCCAGGGCTTTCATCATCTGTGTGACGCCGGACTGGGTGTAGCCCAGGGCCTCGCCCGCCCGGGTGAAGCTGCCGTAGTCGTCAACAGCCAGCATAACTTTCCATCTTTTGATATCCATAACTTGCTTTCCTTCTATATATAATGTATTTTAATAGGGTGCCATGATAGTAAATGGTAGAGGATGAGAGGGAAAAAAACAAGTAAAATATCTATATAAGATGAATTATTAAAAAAAAGTAAAAAAACACTTGAAAACACAAGGCATTTCATATATAATAAAACGGCTGTGACATGATAGCTGTGAAGCGTGAGGTTGCCGCCCCGGCAAAGTCATAAGTGAGGGCGGGTTTTCCGTGGAGCGAATGTCAAGTTAGGAAACTGGCGACAAGTCACTGTACGAAACTACTATAACAGCTGCTGAGATGCAGTAACAACGTGCGTGTTTCTCACGACACACACGGGAGAGTGTACAGTCACCGCTTGTCGTACTGAAAACAAAAGTACGAAAAGGAGGCGACTTTTTTTATGGCAAGTCAAGTAATGAGAATCACACTCAAAGCGTATGATCATCAGCTTGTTGATGCATCCGCGAAAAAGATCATCGAAACTGTAAAGAAAAATGGAGCAAAGGTGAGCGGACCTGTACCGCTTCCGACAAAGAAGGAAGTAGTTACGATCCTGCGTGCTGTTCACAAGTACAAAGACTCCAGAGAACAGTTCGAGCAGAGAACTCACAAAAGACTGATTGATATCATCACACCGACACAGAAAACAGTAGACGCTCTGTCAAGACTGGAGATGCCGGCTGGTGTTTATATTGATATCAAAATGAAGAGCAAATAAGCTCTGCATCAATCACAAAAGCAGTATTCCTAAAATTTAGGATGAACACCAAAAGGTGTTCCGCTGTAAATCACAGGAGGTATTTATAATGAAGAAAGCTATCTTAGCTACAAAAGTCGGAATGACACAGATCTTCAACGAAGACGGCGTGCTGACACCTGTAACAGTTCTTCAGGCTGGTCCTTGTGTAGTAACACAGGTTAAGACAGTTGAAAACGACGGTTACGATGCAGTTCAGGTTGGATTTGTTGACAAGAAAGACAAGATCATCAACAAAGATAAAAGCGGCAAGAAAGAGATCGTTCACCGCCACGGCCTGACAAAGGCTGAGCAGGGACATTTCGCAAAGGCCGGTGTTTCTGGAAAGAGATACGTAAAAGAGTTCAGATTTGAGAACGCACAGGAGTATGCTCCGGCACAGGAGATCAAGGCTGACATCTTTGAGGTTGGCGATAAAGTAGACGCTACAGCAATCTCCAAAGGTAAAGGTTTCCAGGGCGCGATCAAGAGACACGGACAGCACAGAGGACCCATGGCTCATGGTTCCAAGTTCCACCGTCACGCAGGTTCCAACGGAGCTGCATCTGATCCGAGCAAGGTGTTCAAGGGCAAGAAGATGCCTGGACAGATGGGGAACAAGAAGATCACAATTCAGAATCTTGAGGTTGTGCGTGTAGACGCAGAGAACAACCTGCTGCTCATCAAGGGTTCTGTACCGGGACCGAAGAAATCTCTGGTAACTATTAAAGAAACAGTGAAAGCTGCTAACTAGTTTTTGCGAGGAAGGAGGAACACTTAAGATGGCAAACGTATCTGTTTACAATATCGAAGGTAAAGAAGTTGGTACGATCGACTTGAACGATGCTGTATTCGGCGTGGAAGTAAATGACCACCTGGTACACATGGCAGTTGTAAGCCAGCTTGCAAATAATCGTCAGGGAACACAGAAAGCGAAGACTCGCTCAGAGGTTTCCGGTGGCGGAAGAAAACCGTGGAGGCAGAAGGGAACAGGTCACGCAAGACAGGGTTCAACAAGAGCTCCCCAGTGGACAGGCGGCGGCGTAGTATTCGCACCGGTTCCGAGAGATTACTCTTTCAAAATGAACAGAAAAGAGAAGAGAGCTGCTCTCAAGTCTGCACTTTCTGCTAAGGTTGCGGAGAACAAGTTCATCGTTATCGATGAGATCGCATTTGCAGATCACAAGACAAAGAACTTTGCAAATGTTCTGAAGAACCTGGATGTGAAGAAAGCATTAGTCGTATTAGAAGACGGAAATACAAACGCTGAGATTTCTGCAAAGAATATCGCTGATGTAAAGACCACAAAGACAAATACAATTAATGTGTACGACATCTTAAAATACAACACAGTGATCACAACAAAAGCTGCTGTTGCTAGTATCGAGGAGGTGTACGCATAATGGCTGATATCAAATATTATGATGTAATCCTTAAACCAGTAGTGACTGAGAAGAGTATGGAGCTGATGGGCGAGAAGAAATATACATTCCTCGTACACACAGAGGCTACAAAATCTCAGATCAAAGAGGCCGTTGAGAAGATGTTCGCCGGAACAAAAGTTAAGAGCGTGAACACCATGAACAACGAAGGAAAGAGAAGAAGAGTCCGCGGAACCATGCAGTTCGGCAAGACAGCAAAGACAAAGAAAGCTGTCGTTCAGCTGACAGAGGAGAGCGCTGACATTGAGATTTTCGAGGGGTTATAAGACTTGCTGAAGGCGAGCGATAGCGAAGGCTGAAGCTTAGTCGGACCCCGTTCGCGAAACTTGGCGAGGTGCTTTCGAGCCTAGTTGAGCGAACCTGTAAATCCATTGCGGATAACTCCAATGGATCCACAGCGATAAGCAGCGTGACCTCGGGACCTGCGGTCCCTCAGTCGCGTTACACGCTCAAATTATTTCGCATAAGCCTGCTCACGCAAGCGTGGCAGTCTTATCCGCAATAATTCTCACTCTGCTTATCGCGGATATACGGTGCAATTCCGTGACACAAATAATTAGCATTGAAAGGAGAAGCAATCATGGGAATTAAAACCTATAACCCATATACGCCTTCCAGAAGACAGATGACTGGATCTGATTTCGCTGAAATCACAAAGACGACTCCAGAGAAATCTCTGCTTGCTTCCAAGAGCAGCCAGGCAGGACGTAATAATCAGGGAAAGATTACAGTAAGACACCGCGGAGGCGGAGCTAAGAGAAAATACAGGATCATCGATTTCAAGAGAAGAAAAGATGGTATCCAGGCTACAGTAGTTGGTATTGAGTACGATCCGAACAGATCTGCAAACATCGCGCTGATCTGCTACGAGGATGGTGAGAAAGCATACATCCTGGCACCCCAGGGACTGACAGATGGCATGAAAGTCATGAACGGACCTGAGGCTGAGGTAAGAGTAGGAAACTGCCTGCCGCTTTCACGCATCCCGGTTGGTACACAGATCCACAACATTGAGCTTTACCCGGGCAAGGGCGGACAGCTTGTTCGTTCCGCTGGAAACAGCGCCCAGTTAATGGCTAAAGAAGGAAAATATGCAACCCTCAGACTTCCATCTGGTGAAATGAGAATGGTTCCGATCGAGTGCCGCGCATCTATCGGTGTGGTAGGAAACGGAGATCACAACCTGATCAACATCGGTAAAGCGGGACGTAAACGCTACATGGGCTTCCGCCCTACAGTGCGCGGTTCTGTTATGAACCCGAATGACCATCCGCACGGTGGTGGTGAAGGTAAGACCGGTATCGGCCGTCCGGGTCCGTGTACACCTTGGGGCAAACCGGCTCTTGGTCTTAAGACCCGCAAGAAGAATAAACATTCTAACAAGCTGATCGTAAGAAGACGTGACGGTAAAGGAATCAAATAAATAGTTTCACAAGGAGGTAGAACTAATGGCTCGTTCACTTAAAAAAGGACCATTCGCAGACGCA
Source organism: Claveliimonas monacensis (assembly GCF_014982975.1). GTDB lineage: Bacteria > Bacillota > Clostridia > Lachnospirales > Lachnospiraceae > Claveliimonas > Claveliimonas monacensis. The sequence goes on along the minus strand of NZ_JADCKL010000002.1, from coordinate 306,827 downwards.
AGCCTGCTTAAAAAGATCGATGCAATGAACGCATCCGGAGAGAAGTCCGTTATCAAGACATGGTCTCGCCGTTCTACGATCTTCCCGAGCATGGTAGGACACACGATCGCCGTTCATGACGGAAGAAAACATGTGCCGGTATATGTGACGGAAGATATGGTTGGACACAAACTCGGTGAGTTCGTAGCAACCAGAACATACAGAGGACATGGAAAAGACGAAAAGAAATCAAGAGTGAGATAAATAAGGCTAATTTGAAAGGAGGGTTCATCCATGGCAAAAGGACATAGATCCCAGATCAAGAGAGAGAGAAATGCTAACAAGGACACAAGACCTTCAGCAAAGTTATCCTATGCTAGGGTTTCTGTTCAGAAAGCATGCTTCGTACTGGACGCCATCAGAGGTAAGGATGTAACAACAGCACTTGGAATTTTAACTTACAATCCAAGATATGCTTCAAGTATTATAAAGAAACTGTTAGAGTCAGCAATCGCAAATGCTGAGAACAACAATGGTATGAATGCTGAGAACCTTTATATTGCAGAGGCTTATGCAAATAAGGGACCAACAATGAAGAGAATCAGACCTAGAGCACAGGGCAGGGCTTACAGGATCGAGAAGAGAATGAGCCACATCACACTTGTGCTTGATGAAAGATAAGGAGGGTATTATGGGACAGAAAGTTAATCCTCATGGTTTAAGAGTCGGCATTATCAAAGATTGGGACTCCAGATGGTACGCAGAGAAAGATTTCGCTGACAATCTTGTAGAGGACCATGAAATCAGAACATTTCTGAAGAAGAGATTATACAGCGCAGGCATTTCCAGAATCGAGATCGAGAGAGCATCTGACCGCGTGAAGATCATTGTCTACACAGCAAAACCGGGCGTAGTTATCGGTAAGGGCGGCTCCGAGATCGAGAAAGTGAAAGGCGAGCTTGCAAAATATACAGACAAGAAACTGGTTGTAGACATCAAAGAAGTGAAGAGACCGGACAAAGACGCGCAGCTGGTAGCTGAGAACATCGCCCAGCAGCTTGAGAACCGTATCTCCTTCAGACGTGCAATGAAGTCCTGTATGTCCAGGACAATGAAGGCTGGCGCTCTTGGAGTTAAGACTTCCGTATCAGGACGTCTTGGCGGAGCAGATATGGCCCGTACAGAGTTCTACAGCGAGGGAACAATCCCTCTTCAGACACTGAGAGCAGACATTGACTACGGATTTGCCGAGGCAGACACAACTTACGGAAAAGTTGGCGTAAAAGTTTGGGTCTACAAAGGCGAGGTTCTTCCGGAAAAGGCAGCAAAGGAAGGGAGCGATAAATAATGTTAATGCCAAAAAGAGTAAAACGTCGTAAACAGTTCCGTGGCTCCATGAAAGGAAAAGCGCTTCGTGGAAACACGCTTTCATATGGTGAATATGGTATCGTTGCAACAGAGCCCTGCTGGATCAAATCAAACCAGATCGAGGCTGCCCGTATCGCTATGACACGTTACATCAAGCGTGGCGGTAAAGTATGGATTAAGATATTCCCAGATAAACCAGTAACTACAAAACCAGCTGAAACACGTATGGGTTCCGGTAAAGGTACCCTGGAATACTGGGTGGCAGTTGTAAAACCGGGACGCGTAATGTTCGAGATCGCAGGCGTACCTGAGGAAGTGGCAAGAGAAGCTCTTCGCCTGGCAACACACAAGTTACCTTGTAAATGTAAAGTCGTTTCTCGCGCAGACTTAGAAGGCGGTGATAACAGTGAAAATTAATGCATTTGTAGAAGATTTAAGAACAAAATCAGCTGCAGAGCTGAACGAAGAATTAGTAGCTGCTAAAAAGGAACTTTTCAACTTACGGTTCCAGAACGCAACAAACCAGCTGGACAACACCAGCAGAATCAAAGAAGTTAGAAAGAACATCGCAAGGATCCAGACTGTGATCACAGAAAAGAGCAATGCCTAGCTTTTTGAGTAAAACGCAGAGAAAGGAGTAACACCGTGGAAAGAAATCTTAGAAAGACACGTGTTGGTAAAGTAGTCAGCAACAAGATGGACAAGACGATCGTAGTTGCTGTTGAAGACAATGTAAAACATCCACTTTACGGAAAAATCGTAAAGAGAACTTATAAGCTGAAAGCCCACGATGAAGCAAACGAGTGCAGCATCGGCGATAAGGTAAAAGTTATGGAGACAAGGCCGCTGTCCAAGGATAAGAGATGGAGACTTGTCGAGATCATGGAAAAAGTGAAATAGTATAAGGAGGGAAACCTGCATGATACAGCAAGAAAGCAGACTGAAAGTAGCAGACAATACAGGTGCGAAAGAGTTACTCTGCATCCGTGTGCTTGGCGGTTCCACAAGAAGATATGCGAGCATCGGCGATGTGATCGTTGCTTCCGTTAAAGATGCAACACCAGGCGGCGTTGTAAAAAAAGGCGATGTAGTTAAGGCTGTAGTTGTACGTACTGTAAAAGGTACTCGCCGTAAAGATGGTTCCTACATCCGTTTCGACGAGAACGCTGCTGTAATTATTAAAGAAGACAAAAACCCAAGAGGAACCCGTATCTTCGGGCCCGTTGCAAGGGAGCTTCGTGACAAACAGTTTATGAAGATCGTTTCCCTGGCTCCGGAAGTACTTTAAGGAGGTGCGAGAATAAGATGTCAACTATGAAGATCAAAAAGGGCGATATGGTTAAGGTTATTGCTGGAAAAGACAAAGACAAAGAAGGCAAAGTTATCGCTGTTAATCAGAAAGACGGTACAGTTCTCGTTGAGGGTATCAACATGCTGACAAAACACACAAAACCGAGTGTTTCCAATCAGAATGGCGGTATCGTTCATCAGGAAGGACCTATTGATATTTCTAACGTAATGTACATCCACAAAGGAAAAGCTACAAGAGTAGGGTTCAAGATGGATGGCGACAAGAAAGTCCGCGTTGCAAAGTCAACAGGCGAAGTAATCGATTAATTGTTGAGGAAGGAGGTCCAGTGCTTTGAGCAGACTGAAAGAACAGTACCAGAACGAGATCATCGACGCGATGAACAAAAAGTTTGGTTATAAAAATATCATGGAAGTGCCGAAGCTCGACAAGGTTGTTATCAACATGGGCGTAGGCGAGGCAAAAGACAATCACAAAGTTTTAGAGTCAGCGGTTGCTGACCTGGAGAAGATCACAGGACAGAAAGCAGTGATCTGCAAGGCCAAGAAATCTGTGGCAAACTTCAAGATCAGAGAGGGTATGCCGATCGGATGCAAGGTTACTTTAAGAGGAGAGAAGATGTATGAGTTCGTTGACCGTCTCATCAATCTTGCCCTTCCCCGTGTACGTGACTTCAGAGGTGTAAACCCGAACGCGTTTGACGGAAGAGGTAACTACGCTCTCGGTATCAAAGAGCAGCTCATCTTCCCGGAGATCGAGTACGATAAGGTTGACAAAGTGAGAGGTATGGACATCATCTTTGTAACCACTGCAAAGACAGACGAAGAGGCTCGCGAGCTGTTAAAACAGTTCAACATGCCGTTTACAAAATAAGGAGGTAAATTATGGCTAAGACAGCAATGAAAATCAAACAGCAGCGCAAGCAGAAATTCTCCACAAGAGAATACAACCGCTGCAGGATCTGCGGTCGTCCGCACGCATATTTGAGAAAATATGGTATCTGCCGTGTTTGCTTCCGCGAACTGGCATACAAAGGACAGATCCCGGGTGTGAAAAAGGCAAGTTGGTAAAGGAGGAAGCAATCCATGACTATGAGTGATCCTATTGCAGATATGCTTACAAGAATCCGTAATGCAAACACTGCAAAACACGATACAGTAGATATCCCCGCATCCAAGATGAAGGTCGCTATTGCAGACATCTTATACAATGAGGGATATATTGCAAAATACGAGATCGTAGAGGACGGCGCGTTCAGCACGATCCGTGTGACATTAAAATATGGCGCAGATAAGAACGAGAAAGTCATCTCCGGACTGAAGAGAATCTCCAAGCCGGGTCTGCGTGTATACGCCAGCAGCGAGGAGCTTCCCAAGGTTCTCGGTGGACTGGGAACAGCGATCATCTCCACAAACCAGGGCGTGATCACTGACAGAGAAGCAAGAAAACTGGGCGTAGGCGGAGAAGTTCTGGCTTTCGTTTGGTAGGCACTGAACACTTGGTGAAAGCAAGCCGTAAGGCGCAGCTTGAACCTAGTGAGAAGGCCGTTCTTCGAGCGGAGCGAGAAGAACATCCTTATAAAAAATAAATGAGCATGCGGGGAAGAGGACACACTACGGCCACTAGGCTCGTGAGGGACCTCGCCAAGTGGGCCGAGTGCACTTTCGCACTAAGCTCGTAAAAAACCTCGCTAAGTGCTCAATGTGACTGAAAACAGAGCAGGCTAAAGCATCTGCTCCGAAAATTTAAGTTAAGGAGGACATGGTATGTCACGTATAGGAAGACTGCCAATTACAATCCCGGCAGGCGTAACTGTTGAGATTGCAGAGAATAACAAAGTGACCGTTAAAGGTCCTAAGGGAACTCTTGAGAAAGAGCTTCCGGTTGAAATGGAAATTAAGCAGGAGGGAGATCAGATCGTTGTCACAAGACCGAACGACCTGAAGAAGATGAAATCCCTTCACGGCCTGACAAGAACACTGATCAACAACATGGTTGTTGGTGTTACTGAAGGATACAAGAAAGTCCTGGAAGTAAACGGTGTTGGTTACAGGGCTGCAAAAGCCGGAAATAAGCTGACACTCAGCTTAGGATACTCTCATCCGGTAGAAATGACCGATCCGGAAGGCGTTGAGACTGTTGTGGAAGGCCAGAACAAGATCACTGTCCAGGGAATTGACAAAGAGAAAGTTGGCCAGTATGCGGCTGAGATCAGAGACAAGAGAAGACCGGAGCCATACAAGGGCAAAGGTATCAAGTATGCCGATGAAGTTATCAGACGTAAAGTTGGTAAGACTGGTAAGAAATAAATAAGGAGAGTGTGAAAATGGTTAGCAAGAAATCAAGAACAGAAGTACGTGTTAAAAAGCACAGAAAGTTACGTAACCGTTTAAGCGGTACACCTGAATGCCCACGTTTAGCCGTATTCAGAAGCAATAATCATATGTATGCACAGATTATTGATGATGTGGCAGGGAACACTCTGGTTGCAGCTTCCACTCTTCAGAAAGATGTGAAAGCAAACCTTGAGAAGACCAATAATGTTGAAGCAGCAGCTGCTCTGGGAAAAGTGATCGCAGAGAAGGCTCTGGAGAAGGGCATCAAGGAAGTCGTATTCGACAGAGGCGGATTTGTATATCACGGAAAGATCCAGGCACTTGCAGACGCAGCTCGTGAAGCTGGACTGGAATTCTAGGAAGGGAGAACACACATGAAACAGGAACGTATTGATGCTAGTCAGTTAGAATTAAATGAAAAAGTAGTGTCAATTAAGCGTGTAACCAAGGTTGTTAAGGGTGGCCGCAACATGAGATTTACTGCTCTTGTAGTTGTAGGCGATGGTAACGGCCATGTGGGCGCAGGCTTAGGAAAGGCAGCTGAGATCCCGGAAGCGATCCGCAAAGGAAAAGAAGATGCAGCAAAGAAACTGATCAAAGTGGCACTGGACGAGAACGGAAGTATCACACATGATCAGATCGGTAAATTCGGAAGCGCATCCGTGCTTCTGAAGACAGCTCCGGACGGTACCGGAGTGATCGCCGGAGGTCCGGCGCGTGCTGTCATCGAGATGGCAGGAATCAAGAACATCCGTACAAAATCTCTTGGCTCCAACAACAAGCAGAATGTTGTGCTTGCTACGATCGAGGGATTAAAGGAAGTAAAGACACCTGAAGAGGTATCAAAGCTTCGCGGTAAATCCATTGAGGAAATCTTAGGCTAAGGAGGCAGATAAAAATGGCAGATTTAAAGATTACTTTAGTAAAATCTACGATCGGTGCTGTGCCGAAGCATAAGAAAACAGTAGAAGCTTTAGGACTGAAAAAGACTGGAAAGACAGTTGTTTTACCGGACAATGCAGCTACAAGAGGCATGGTAAAACAGGTGCAGCATTTAGTAAAGGTAGAAGAAGTTTAGACTATCAAGAAGTAAGGAGGTGTCATAATGGACTTATCAAATTTAAGACCTGCTGACGGGGCAAAACAGAGCAACAACTTCAGAAGAGGACGTGGACATGGCTCCGGAAACGGCAAGACTGCCGGAAAGGGACACAAGGGACAGAAGGCCCGTTCAGGCGGCACAAGACCAGGTTTTGAAGGTGGACAGATGCCATTATATAGAAGAATACCGAAAAGAGGTTTCACAAACAGAAACAGCAAGACAATTGTTGGTATCAATGTGAGCGCTCTCGAAGTATTTGAAAACGATGCAGTTGTGTCTGTAGATACACTGATCGAGAAGGGCATTGTAAAAAATCCTAAGGACGGCGTAAAGATCCTTGGAAACGGTGAACTGACAAAGAAACTTACAGTTCAGGCAAATGCATTCAGCGCAGGTGCAGCTGCTAAAATAGAGGCTCTTGGTGGAAAAGCAGAGGTGATCTAATGTTTCAGACAGTGAGAAGGGCATTTCAGATTGCGGATATCAGAAAAAAGATCCTGTATACGCTCATGATGCTGATTGTGATCAGGATTGGATCTGAGCTGCCCACACCTGGTGTGGATCCGGATTTCATCCAGGACTTCTTTGCACAGAACACTGGTGAGGCGTTTAACTTTTTTAACGCCATCACCGGTGGTTCCTTTGAACAGATGTCCGTACTTGCTCTGAGCATCACACCATACATTACATCATCCATCATTATGCAGCTTCTGACCATCGCGATTCCGAAACTGGAGGAGATGCATAAGGATGGGGAAGACGGACGAAAGAAGATCGCGGCTATTACCCGTTATCTGACGGTCGTCCTGGCACTGATCCAGTCAACAGCTATGGCAGTTGGATTTGGACGTCAGGGACTTCTCAAAGAGTTCAACTTTGTCAATGCAGCTATCGTTGTACTGACATTGACAGCCGGAAGTGCTTTCCTTATGTGGGTCGGTGAGAGAATCACAGAAAAGGGTGTCGGAAACGGTATCTCCATTGTGCTGGTGATCAATATTATCTCCCGTATCCCCAGCGACATGGCTACTCTTTATGAGCAGTTTGTGAAAGGGAAGAGTCTTGCATCAGGCGGTTTGGCAGCGCTGATCATCCTTGCGATCATTCTGGCGCTTGTCGTTTTCGTTATTTTCCTGCAGGATGGACAGAGAAGGATTGCTGTGCAGTATTCCCAGAAAATGCAGGGACGCAGAATGTTTGGTGGACAGTCCACCTACATTCCGCTCCGTGTGAATACTGCAGGTGTGATCCCGATCATCTTCGCATCCTCACTGATGCAGACGCCGATCCTGATCGTGACCTTCCTTGGAAAAGGCGATGGGGATGGCATTGGAAGTGAGATCCTCCGCGGACTGAACCAGTCAAACTGGTGTAATCCGCAGCAGCTCCAGTATTCATGGGGCCTGGTGGTATATATCATCCTGACCGTGTTTTTTGCTTATTTCTATACATCCATTACCTTTAATCCAATGGAGATCGCAAATAACATGAAGAAGAGCGGTGGATTTATTCCCGGTATCCGTCCGGGAAAACCAACAGTTGAATATCTCACGAAGATCTTAAATTACATCATCTTTATCGGCGCATGTGGACTGATTCTTGTGCAGATCGTGCCTATTTTCTTTAACGGATGGCTGGGAGCAAATGTTTCCTTTGGCGGCACATCTCTGATCATCATTGTCAGTGTTATACTGGAGACGATCAAACAGATCGAGTCACAGATGCTGGTACGCAATTATAAAGGATTTTTAAATAGTTAAGCCCCTGCGTGGGCTGTGTCCAAAGTGATCTGCCAGGGTGCATTTTGTGCATCGCTGGCGCTCACGCCGGGCATGTTTCAGTTTTAAACTCGCGGAAAATTTTTCGCGGGTTAAAATGCTATAAGGAGGAAGTGACATATGAAAATTATTATGTTAGGTGCACCTGGAGCTGGAAAAGGAACCCAGGCAAAAAAGATCGCTGCAAAATATGAGATCCCTCACATTTCCACCGGTGATATTTTCAGGGCAAATATCAAGAACGGCACAGAGCTTGGCAAAAAGGCAAAGACATACATGGATCAGGGACTTCTGGTTCCAGATGAGCTGGTTGTGGATCTGGTTGTAGACCGTGTGAACCAGGATGACTGCAAGAACGGCTATGTTCTGGACGGCTTCCCGAGAACGATCCCCCAGGCAGAGGCTCTCACAGAGGCTCTGGCAAAGATGGGACAGAAGATGGATTACGCTATCGATGTGAATGTGCCGGACGAGAATATCGTTCGCCGTATGGGCGGAAGAAGAGCCTGCGTTGGCTGCGGCGCTACATACCATGTAGAGTATGCCCCCACAAAGAAGGAAGGGATCTGTGATGTGTGCGGCGCAGAGCTGATCTTAAGAGACGATGACAAGCCGGAGACCGTGCAGAAGAGATTGAATGTGTACCATGAGCAGACTCAGCCGTTGATCGACTATTACACAGAGGCAGGCATTCTGAAGACGGTGGATGGAACACTAGATATCGACGATGTATTCCAGGCAATTGTGGACATTTTAGGAGCGTAAGAGCATGCCGATTACGATAAAATCACCCAGAGAGATCGAGCTTATGACGGAAGCGGGCAGGATCCTTGAGGCTGTCCACAATGAACTGGCAAAAGAGCTTCGTCCGGGAATGAGTACCCTGGAGATAGATAAGATCGGGGAGGAGCTGATACGCAGCCACGGCTGCGTGCCCTCCTTCCTGAACTACAACGGATATCCGGCCTCCATCTGCGTCTCTGTGAACGAGGAAGTGGTTCACGGCATACCCAGCCCCCACCGCTTCATCCGAGAGGGAGATATCGTGAGTCTGGACGCCGGAGTCATCTACAAAGGCTACCACTCCGATGCCGCCAGGACATACGGCATCGGGCATATCAGCGAGGATGCGCAGAGACTGATCGATGTGACAAGGGAATGCTTTTTTGAAGGTATAAAGTACGCAAAAGAAGGCAATCATCTATTTGATATATCGTCTGCCATCGGCAGATATGCCAGCGAGAGGGGCTACGGTGTAGTGAGAGACCTGTGCGGCCACGGGATCGGCACAAATCTTCACGAATCGCCGGAGATACCCAACTACGAGCAGGGAAGGAAAGGGGTTCTCCTCAAAGAGGGCATGACCCTGGCTATTGAGCCCATGATCAATGCGGGAACATGGGAGGTGGAGTGGCTGGACGATGACTGGACCGTTGTCACAAAGGACCATTCCCTGTCTGCCCATTACGAGAACACTGTGCTGATCACAAAAGGGGAGCCGGTGCTGCTGTCCCTGTCAGGTTATGGAGAGAGGAAAAAGGATGGACAGATATAAGGCAGGAATGCTGGCCAGATCACTGGCGGGACATGACACAGGAAAAATGTATGTTATAATGGAAAGTGACAGTGCATATGTTTATCTGGCAGATGGAATGCTCCGCTCAGTAGACCGGCCGAAAAGGAAGAAAAAGAAGCATGTACAGCCTGTCTGTACCAGGTATGAGGCGGCCCCGCTGGACGATGTGGCCGTAAAAAGGATACTGAAAAACTACTTGAACCAGGAAAAAGGAAAACAGGAGGATTAAGGAGACATGTCAAAAGCTGACGTTATCGAAATCGAAGGAACCGTAGTAGAGAAACTGCCAAACGCAATGTTCCAGGTAGAACTGGAGAACGGACACCAGGTGCTGGCTCATATCAGCGGAAAGCTGCGTATGAATTTTATCAAGATCCTGCCGGGAGACAAAGTGACACTGGAGCTGTCACCCTATGACCTCTCAAAGGGAAGGATCATCTGGAGAGACAAATAAAAGCTGTAAAATTATCTTAGAAACAACCGGAAAATCTATTGACTTTGCTTGAACGGTAGTGCTATACTATATAGGCGCGTTTCCCGGGGATTTTTATGCCTTGTTACGGGATTTCCGGTAAAAGCGCCTTGGAACCAAGCAGGCAGTGGATGAAAGGAGGATTTGACGTGAAGGTTAGATCATCAGTAAAACCAATTTGCGAGAAATGCAAAGTAATCAAGAGAAAAGGAAGCATTCGCATTATCTGCGAGAACCCAAAGCATAAACAGCGTCAGGGTTAATTTGGGCGGCTGATAGTATGACACGCCAGGGTGTGTGTGCAGTGTTCGTACTATTTAATATACATGAAACACCGAGAGAGTGTGGATGTTCCACAGGGGTTTCTAGTATATTGCTTACAATACCGGCGGTCATTAGCCGATGAGGAGTCGGCTGCCGGAAAGGGCGTGAATACCGACACGCCTGGGCTGGGATATCGGAGCGCGGGAGAAATGTCCTTGAGATATGTGCTCTGGTAGGGAACAGGAGAGGATCCAGTACCCGCAGCCTCAATTTAGGACAATATTAAACAACAAAGATCAATGGAGGAAAATCACATGGCTCGTATTGCAGGTGTAGACTTACCAAGAGACAAACGTGTAGAAATCGGACTGACCTATATTTACGGTATCGGAAGACCGAGCGCAACACGTATTCTGAAAGAAGCAGGAGTAGATCCTGACATCCGCTGCAGAGATCTGACAGATGAGGATGTAAAGAAGATCAGCGCAGTGATCGACGAGACACAGATGGTAGAAGGCGACCTGAGAAGAGAGATCGCGCTGAACATCAAGAGATTACAGGAGATCGGATGCTACAGAGGTATCCGTCATAGAAAAGGACTCCCGGTTCGTGGACAGAAGACAAAGACAAACGCAAGAACAAGAAAAGGTCCTAAGAGAACAGTTGCTAATAAAAAGAAGTAGGCCGAAAGCAGCTTGATGAGGGCGAGCAATGGCGAAGCCCGAATTTTAGCGCGAGGCCGTTCGCGAATCTTAGCGAAAGCAAACTCGAAGAGTGCAGCTTGAGCATAGTTGAGCGAACCCTCTGCACGATGAAAGTGTATGAGTATTTCTTTGTTCAGGCCGCGGGTCTGAACTACCTTATAAAAGTCAAACAACGCAAATTTCAAGAAAGTAGGTTAGTTTAAATGGCAAAGAAAGTTACAAAGAAAGTGACAAAGAAACGTGTCAAGAAAAACGTTGAACACGGACAAGCACATATCCAGTCATCTTTTAACAATACAATCGTAACATTAACAGATGCACAGGGAAATGCTCTGTCATGGGCAAGTGCTGGTGGTCTGGGATTTAGAGGTTCAAGGAAATCTACTCCGTATGCAGCACAGATGGCAGCTGAGACTGCAGCAAAAGCAGCTCTGGTACACGGCTTAAAGACAGTAGATGTTATGGTAAAAGGACCTGGTTCAGGAAGAGAGGCAGCAATCCGTGCCCTTCAGGCATGTGGAATTGACGTTACAAGCATCAGAGACGTAACACCGGTTCCCCACAACGGATGCCGTCCGCCGAAACGCAGAAGAGTCTAGTCTTCGGATTGTGTTTCAGGTTTAATAGAAGAGATATTAACAATAGAAACAATGAATTGGATTTCATATCCCTAGAAATCAGGAGGAAAACGAAAACATGGCAGTAAACAGAGTTCCGGTTCTTAAAAGATGCCGTTCACTTGGCATGGACCCAGTCTATTTAGGAATTGATAAAAAGTCTAACAGACAGTTAAAAAGATCAAACAGAAAGATGAGTGAGTACGGACTGCAGCTCCGCGAGAAGCAGAAAGCAAAATTCATCTACGGCGTTCTTGAGAAACCTTTCAGAAACTACTATAAGAAGGCAAAACAGCAGAAGGGTATGACAGGTACAAACCTGATGGTTCTTCTGGAGTCCAGACTTGACAATGTAGTGTTCCGCATGGGGCTTGCAAGAACACGCCGCGAGGCAAGACAGATCGTAGATCACAAGCACGTACTGGTTAACGGTAAGCAGGTAAACATTCCTTCTTATCTTGTTAAAGCAGGCGATGTGATCGAGATCAAAGAGAAATGCAAAGGTTCCCAGAGATACAAAGATATCATCGAGGTTACAGGCGGCCGTCTTGTACCTGCGTGGATCGATGTTGACCATGAGGCTCTTAAGGGAACTGTAAAAGAACTTCCGACACGCGATGAGATTGACGTTCCTGTAGACGAGATGCTGATCGTCGAGTTGTATTCTAAATAATTAATTTAGAAAAGTATTAACCCTCAGTAAATTATCAGCCCATAAGGAGGGACTATATAGTGTTTGATTTTAATAAACCAAATATTGAAATTACAGAAATGTCAGAAGATAAGAGATATGGAAGATTTGTAGTAGAACCTCTTGAGAGAGGTTATGGTACAACGCTTGGAAATTCTCTTAGAAGGATCATGCTCTCCTCTCTTCCCGGAGCTGCTATCAGCCAGGTGAAGATCGATGGTGTGTTGCATGAATTCAGTTCTATCCCGGGTGTGAAGGAAGATGTGACAGAGATTATCATGAATTTGAAGTCCCTGGCTATAAAGAATACATCTGAGACAGATGAACCAAAGACAGCCTACATTGAATTTGAAGGTGAAGGTGTCGTAACTGGTGCTGATATACAAGCGGACTCAGACATTGAGATCATGAATCCGGAGACTGTCATCGCTACGTTAAATGGCGGCGCAGACAGCAAACTTTACATGGAACTGACTATCACAAAGGGCAGAGGATATGTAAGTTCAGATAAGAACAAGAATGAGGATCTTCCTATTGCGGTTATTCCTATTGACTCTATCTACACACCTGTAGAGAGAGTAAACCTTACGGTTGAGAATACCCGTGTGGGACAGATCACAGACTTTGATAAACTGACACTTGATGTGTGGACAAATGGCACACTTCATCCGGACGAGGCAGTCAGCCTTGCCGCAAAGGTTCTCAGCGAGCATCTGAAGCTGTTCATCGATCTCTCTGAAGTGGCACAGGCCGCTGAAGTTATGATCGAGAAAGAAGACGATGAGAAAGAGAAAGTTCTTGAGATGAGCATCGATGAACTTGAACTTTCCGTGCGCTCCTACAACTGTCTGAAGCGCGCAGGCATCAACACAGTGGAAGAGCTGACAAACCGCACCCCCGAGGACATGATGAAGGTCCGCAACCTGGGACGCAAATCCCTGGAAGAAGTGCTGGCAAAATTAAAAGAACTCGGCTTAGAGCTGAGCCAGGGCGAGGAGTAAGCCGTCAGTAAGCCCAAAGATGCATGGCGGCGGCATTTGGCTAGTAAGCCCGAAGATGCATAACCAGATGTTAAATATTGGAGGATAAGAAAAATGGCAAAATATAGAAAACTCGGCAGAACATCAAGCCAGAGAAAAGCATTACTGAGAAACCAGGTAACAGCTCTCTTAAACAACGGAAAGATCAGAACAACTGAGGCAAAGGCTAAAGAGATCCGCAAGATCGCAGAAGGTCTGATCGCTCTGGCAGTAAAAGAGAAGGATAACTTCGAGGAAGTTACTGTTATGGCTAAAGTTGCCCGCAAGGACAAAGATGGCAAGAGAGTGAAAGAAGTTGTAGACGGAAAGAAAGTTACAGTATATGACGAAGTAGAGAAGAAGATCAAGAAGGATATGCCTTCCAGACTTCATGCAAGACGTCAGATGCTGAAAGTTCTGTGCCCTGTAACTGAGGTTCCGAAGACAGCAGCTGGAAGAAAGAAAAACACAAAAGAGATCGATATGGTAGCAAAATTATTCGATGAGATCGCACCGAAGTATGCAGACCGCAATGGTGGTTACACAAGAATCATCAAGATCGGTCAGCGTAAAGGTGACGCTGCCATGGAAGTTCTTATCGAGCTTGTATAAGAGTTTCCTGCATATCAGAGATAAATCTATATATGAGATAAAGGCGGACAGCAGAAATGCTGTCCGTTTTTCTGATTAACAGAAGATGTTATTATTGTGTCAAAGTATGTGAAAGAGATAACTATTGACAGTTAATTAATTGTTAAATAATATACTTTTCAAAATAATAGTTACAAATCAAGAAAAATATGATAGAATATGCTCACTTAAAAATTCAAAAGAAAAATTTGCAAAGGAGGTTGGCTGGAAAAAAGAATTATTAGAGAGAAGATAAAAATAAATATTTGTTAAAAAAATATCAAAAAGTTATTGACAAATATTTAACAATCAAGTATACTTAACCCAGGTTGAAGAAAAACAACGAAAAACTATTTACGGAGGAAACCAAAATGGCGAAAAAGAAAGAAGAAGCGGTGGTACCAACATTTATTGACAGCGTGGAAGCTCTCGAAGCAAAGATGAAGGCAATGAGAGAAGCCCAGAAAGTATTCGCAACCTACACACAGGAGCAGGTAGACAAGATCTTCTTTGAGGCAGCTATGGCGGCCAACAAGATGCGTATCCCTCTCGCAAAGATGGCAGTGGAGGAGACAGGGCGAGGCCTTGTAGAGGACAAGGTCATCAAGAACCATTACGCGGCTGAGTATACATACAACGCATACAAGCATACAAAGACCTGCGGCGTGTTTGAGGAAGACAAGGCTTACGGCATCAAGAAGATTGCTGAGCCTGTAGGACTGGTAGCGGCCGTTATTCCGACTACAAACCCGACTTCTACAGCAATCTTTAAGACACTGATTTGTCTGAAGACAAGAAACGCGATCATCATCAGCCCGCATCCGGCTGCAAAGAAATGTACGATCGAGGCTGCAAAGGTTGTTCTGGATGCCGCTGTAAAGGCAGGAGCACCTGAGGGAATCATCGGATGGATCGATGCTCCTTCACTGGAACTGACCACAACAGTTATGAAAGACTCTGACCTGATCCTCGCGACGGGCGGCCCCGGAATGGTTAAATCAGCGTACTCCTCCGGGAAACCTGCCGTAGGTGTTGGACCTGGAAATACACCTGTTATCATTGACGATACAGCAGATATCAAGAACGCAGTTAACTCCATCATCCATTCCAAGACATTCGACAATGGTATGATCTGTGCATCCGAGCAGTCTGTGACCGTCCTGGAGAGCGTTTACGAGGAAGTGAAGAAGGAGTTCGCTTACCGCGGATGCTACTTCCTGAAACCAGGCGAGGAGCTTGACAAGGTGCGCAAGACCATCATCATCGACGGCAAGCTGAACAACAAGATCCCCGGAATGTCAGCCGTGAAGATCGCAGAGATGGCTGGAGTGAAAGTTCCTGCAAATACAAAGATTCTGATCGGCGAGGTTGAGTCTGTAGACATCTCCGAAGAGTTTGCACATGAAAAACTGTCACCTGTACTTGCCATGTACAAGGCAAAGACATTTGACGAGGCGCTCGAGAAAGCTGAGAAGCTGGTTGCTGACGGCGGATATGGACATACATCAGCTCTCTACATCGATCCTTCTGAGACAGAGAAGATAGCAAAACACTCAGCAGCGATGAAGACCTGCCGTATCCTTATCAACACACCTTCCTCTCAGGGTGGAATCGGTGACCTTTACAACTTCAAACTTGCACCTTCCCTTACTCTTGGATGCGGTTCCTGGGGCGGAAACTCCGTATCAGAGAACGTAGGAGTAAAACATCTGATCAACATTAAGACAGTAGCCGAGAGGAGAGAGAATATGCTTTGGTTCAGAACACCAGAAAAGATTTACTTTAAGAAAGGCTGTATGCCGGTTGCTCTGGATGAGCTGGGAACAGTTATGCACAAGAAGAAAGCATTTATCGTAACAGACTCCTTCCTGTATCAGAACGGCTACGTGAAACCGATCGAGGAGAAGCTGGACCAGATGGGTATTAAGCATACATGCTTCTACGAGGTTGCTCCGGACCCGACTCTGCAGTGCGCACAGAAAGGTGTAGAGCAGATGAGAGCATTCGAGCCTGACACGATCATCGCACTGGGTGGCGGCTCAGCAATGGATGCCGGAAAGATCATGTGGGTAATGTACGAGCATCCGGAAGCAGATTTCGCAGATATGGCTATGGATTTCATGGATATCCGTAAGAGAGTATTTACCTTCCCGAAGATGGGCGAGAAAGCATATTTTGTAGCAATCCCAACATCTTCCGGTACAGGTTCTGAGGTGACACCTTTCGCCATCATCACAGATGCTACGACAGGCGTAAAATGGCCTATCGCTGACTACGAGCTGCTGCCAGACATGGCAATCGTAGACGTGGACAACATGATGACTCAGCCTAAGGGACTGACAAGCGCATCCGGTATCGACGTTATGACACACGCTATCGAGTCCTTCGTATCCATCATGGCTACTGACTTTACAAAGGGTCTTTCCATGAAAGCGGTGAAGATGGTATTTGAAAATCTGCCATCTGCATATGAGAACGGTGCAAAAGATCCTAAGGCACGTGAGATCATGGGCAACGCCTCCTGCATGGCTGGTATGGCCTTCGCAAACGCGTTCCTTGGACTGAACCATTCCATGGCTCACAAGCTGGGTGCATTCCATCACCTGCCGCACGGTATTGCAAACGCAGTGCTCCTGACAGAGGTTATGCGGTACAATGCAGAAGAGGTTCCGACAAGAATGGGAACATTCTCACAGTATCAGTATCCGCATGCACTGGCAGACTATGCAGAGCTTGGACGCTATGCTGGATGCAAGGGCAACACAGACAAGGAAGTATTTGAGAATTTCATAGCAAAACTGGAAGAACTGAAAGAGAAGATCGGTATCAAGAAATCGATCAAGGAATACGGCATCGACGAGAAATACTTCCTGGATACTCTGGATGAGATGACAGAGCAGGCCTTCAATGATCAGTGTACAGGCGCTAACCCAAGATATCCGCTGATGAAGGAAATGAAAGAAATCTATCTCAAATGCTATTACGGCAAATAGTTTTTCTCATAAGTTTTTCTCACAAAGAGAAGGCGCTCCCAAAAGGGAGCGCCTTCTTTGCTATTAATTTGCTCTATACACTTCTGCGTAATAGACGCCGGAAGCCAATGCCGTTCCGTGGTCATTTACAAAAATATCGATCACATTACCCTTGATGGCGCCGCCGGTATCCTCGGCGGTGTAGACATGGCCGTTAATGATGACCTGTGAGCCAAGAGGGATGACACTGGGATCTACCGCGATAGTCCGCCCTGCTGTGGGAACGGTGCCGCTGGCTGTGCTGCTGCCTCCCCAGCTGCCTGTGCAGTAGAAACAGGGACAGTAGTGGGTGATCCTGAACCTTCCAAGACTCTGCTTGCCATCGGTGGATACGTTGCCTCCGCCGGTGCTGCCGCCTCCGCTTCCGCTGGAAGCTGCTTTTTCAGCCTCAGCCCGCTGCTGGGCGAGAAGTGCTTCCGCCTCTTTAGCTTTCTGGATCTGGCTGTTGTACTCTGAGATCTGATCGGATTTTGAAGCGATCTGCTGTTCAAGTTCTGACCGTTTCGTGTTCAGTTCTTCCTCCATCTCTGCCAGAGATGCCTGCTGTTCCTGGAGGGCATCGCCCTGTTCTTTGATTTCTTTCTGGGTATCTTCCAGTTCCTGGAGCATATCCCTGTCGTATTCGCTGACATTCTGAACGAAATCGGTCTTGTTCAGAAAATCAGTCATATCCTCCGCTGAGCATAAGAGCTCAAGGAATGTGGTGTCGCCCGCCTCATACATATATTTGATGCGGAGCTTCATTGCCTCGTACTGTTCCTCGCCTTTCTTCTGTGCTTCATCCATCTGTTTCTGCGTTTCTTCCATGGCAGCGGCGGTCTCTTCCATTTTGGCCGAGAGCTCTTCGATATCGCTGCCCAGACTATTCAGTTCATTGTTTAGGCTGCTGACCTCATCTTCGAGGGCGCCCTTTTGTTCTTCCAGTTCTTCCGTAGAAGGTTCTGCGTATACCAGAGTGCCTGTACACCCCATGGCTGCGACACATCCGGCCACAACGCCGGCCCGCAGCATGCGTTTGAATTTTGTACTCATCATATATACATTTCCTTTCTGTCGGCGAGTTCCGAACGTCCGCATACAGATTCTCCCGTACTCGAACGCTTAACCATTATACAACAAATTGCTTTATTTCGCAAATTTTGTTATGATAATTAAGAATAAATTTATAGAATAAAATCTATCCGGGAGGTTGCGGAGTTTATGAACAAATACGAAGAAGAAAAGTACAGGATGGAAAATATCGGGGATAAGATCTATCCCTGGGTGAAGGAAGAGCTTCGGGACAGCCATGCTCTGAATGGGAAAAATATATCTGCAAAAGACACGCCCCTGATTTCTTTTGTGGGGGATCTCACAGTAATGTTGGTCATACAGAGGGGAGAGGATGCATATGAGATCATAAAGGATAATATGCTTCCGCCGGACTGCGATATAGAGCAGCTCTACTACAAGGCCTGTGAAAATCTTGCCAGAGATGTGGAGTTTGTCTTTGGTCACACCTGGTATGGAGGATTTGCCGTTCTTGCGGACGGCCACCACGAGGCCAGCTCTCTGTGCCTCAGGCATATATGGGACGTGTGTGCACAGAAGCTGGAGGACGATCTGGTGATCATGGCGCCCTCAAAGGATATGGTGCTCTTTGTGCCTGCAAAAGAGGAGGAGAAGCTGGAGCGGATGGTCGAGTTCGGCAAAGAGGCCTATGACAGGAGTGACGACAAGGTGAGCAGAAACCTGATGATCTTTACAAAAGAAGGGAAGGAATTACTGGCATATGACAAAGTGCAGCACTAACGGGTACAGGATCAGGATGATAGGGCTGGACATGGACGGTACCCTCCTGACAACAGAAAAGGAGCTGACAGAGCACACGAGGGAGGTGCTGCGGGAGGCCATTGACAGGGGAGTCGTAGTGCTCCCCGCCACGGGGCGCCCTCTGGCAGGAATTCCTGAGGAAGTGCTTAAGTTTCCCGGGGTGCGGTACGCCGTGGCCTCAAACGGCGCCAGGATCGTGGATCTTAAGGAGAGCCGGGTGCTCTATGAGGACCTTGTCCCCTATGAGACAGGGCGCAGAGTGTTGGAAATATGCAGCCGCTATGACTCGATGCTGGAGATATACTATGACGGGGTGGGATATGCGGAGGAGGAGAAGCTGAAGCATCTGGACGAGTACGTGCCCAGACTCCCGATGGCCCGCTATATAGCATCCTCCAGGCGCCCGGTGGCGGACGTCAGAGCCATGCATGAGGAGAGGAAGGCTCCCACTGACAAGGTCCAGGCTCTGTTCCGGACGACAGAGGAATGTAAAAAAGCCTGGAAAGAGGTAGAAAAAGAAATCCCTGATATTGAAATAACAGGCGCTTTGAGCAATAATATAGAAGTGAATGCGAAAGGCGTGAACAAGGGCAGAGGACTTATGATCCTGGGAGAGCTCCTGGGAATACACAGAGAGGAAATCATGGCAGTGGGAGACGGCTCCAACGATATCGCCATGCTCAGGGAAGCGGGGCTTGGCGTTGCCATGGAAAATGCTACGGAGGCCGTGAAGGCTGCGGCGGATGTGGTCACGCTTTCCAACGACCAGGAGGGCGCTGCGGCGGCGATCGAGAAGTACGTCCTGCAGGCGCTGCGGAAGAATGCATAGAATGATAAAAAATAAAGGAGATAGAAAATGTTAGATATTATCAAAGTCATTATCCTTGGCATAGTGGAAGGAATTACAGAGTGGCTTCCGGTCAGCAGCACCGGGCACCTGATTCTTGTGGGAGACATCCTGCAGCCGGATCTGAGCGATGCCTTTATGGAGATGTTCAACGTGGTCATTCAGCTTGGCGCCATCATGGCGGTCGTGGTGCTCTACTTCCACAAGCTGAACCCCTTCTCGCCGAAGAAGACACAGAAGCAGAAGCTCCTGACATGGCAGATGTGGATCAAGGTGCTGATCGCCTCCGTGCCGGCAGCTGTGGTGGGTCTCCTGTTCAACGACTACCTGGATGCCATCTTCTATAAGCCTCTTCCGGTGGCGGTCATGCTGATCGTATACGGTGTCCTTTTCATCGTGGTGGAGAACCGGAACAAACACGTTCGCCCGAAGGTGACAAAGATCTCGGAGCTGTCCGTCCAGATGCTGGTCTGGATCGGGGTGTTCCAGATGCTGGCTCTCATCCCCGGAACATCCAGATCCGGCGCTACTATTGTGGGCGCCCTTATGATCGGGATATCGAGGGGCGTGGCGGCAGAGTTCACCTTCTTCCTTGCCATTCCGGTCATGTTCGGCGCAAGTTTCCTGAAGCTGATCGGCTTTGGACTCTCCTTCACGGCGAAGGAGGCGGGCCTTCTCATCCTGGGTTGCGTGGTTTCCTTCGGTGTGTCTGTATTGGCGATCAAGTTCCTGATGGGATACATTAAGAATCATGATTTCAAAGTGTTTGGTTACTACAGGATCGTCCTTGGTGCGATTATTATAATCGCGGCCATCGTTCAGATGATCATTGCATAAAAAATTAGTGGTTTTTTCTATGAATTATATAGAAAAAGCCACTTGTTTTTTGTTCGGAACATGTTAGAATATTTACTGACGTGTATCTTTATGCATTAAATGTGAAAAAATATATTCTGGAGGGAAAGGATTATGAAGATGAAAAAAGTAATGAGCATGCTGCTGGTAGCTGCATGTACGATGGGGCTTGCAGCCTGCGGAGGAAGTTCTGAGGGAGGATCAGAGGAGGACAACACACTTGTCATGGCTACAAACGCAGAGTTCCCGCCCTATGAGTACCATGAGGGTGACGAAGTGGTAGGTATCGATGTGGACATCGCCTCTGCCATCGCCGAGGAGCTTGGCATGGAGCTGCAGGTGGAAGACATGGCGTTTGACGCTATCATCCCGGCAGTTACAAGCGGAAAAGCAGATATCGGGGCAGCAGGCATGACTGTCACACCGGACCGTGAGGAGAGCGTGGCTTTCACAGACACTTACGCTCACGCCACACAGGTCATCATCGTGAAAGAGGACAGCGAGATTGCAGGCCCAGATGATCTGACAGGAAAGACCATCGGCGTACAGCTTGGGACAACAGGCGATATCTACGCTACAGACATCGAGGATGCCACAGTAGAGCAGTACAACAAGGGATTTGAAGCTGTGCAGGCACTGACACAGGATAAGATCGATGCGGTTATCATCGACGGCGAGCCGGCAAAAGAGTTCGTGGCAGAGGCCGAGGGGCTGAAGATCCTGGACGAGGCATTTACAGAGGAAGATTACGCCATCGCGGTAGCAAAGGATAACACAGAGCTGGTAGATAAGATCAACGATGCCCTGGCTACACTGAAAGAGTCCGGTGAGCTGGATGAGATCATTGCGAAATACATCACTGCGGACAGTGAAGCTGACGCTGAGTAAAAGAGAAAAGGTGTAAGAGATGTTGCAGGATTTGCAGTCAAAATTTATAAACAATTTTATAACAGACAATCGGTGGCAGTATTTGACAGACGGTCTCATTGTGACGCTACAGATTACACTGTGCGCCGTGATCGTTGGTATTGTTCTCGGTTTTCTGGTGGGTATGGTGCGTGCTACCCATGACCGCACCGGCAAAATGAAAATACTGAATGCCATCTGTCAGATTTATCTTACAGTGATCCGGGGAACACCGGTGGTTGTTCAGCTTATGCTCATCTATTACGGTATATTCGCAAGCGCGACTGTAAACAAGGTAGCCGTGGCAGTCATGGCTTTCGGTATCAACTCGGGAGCCTATGTGGCGGAGATTTTCCGGTCCGGTATCATGTCCATCGACAACGGACAGTTTGAGGCGGGCAGAAGCCTTGGCTTTAACTACCGGCAGACCATGATCTATATTGTCATGCCTCAGGCATTCAAGAATGTGCTCCCTGCACTTGGAAATGAGTTCATCTCCCTTCTGAAGGAGACTTCTGTATCCGGCTATATTGCCCTGCAGGATCTGACAAAGGGCGGCGATATCATCCGTAGCCGGACATACGACGCATTCATGCCTCTCATCGCAGTGGCACTGATCTACCTTATCGTGGTACTGATATTCAGCAAGCTGGTAAGCCTGCTGGAAAGGAGGCTGAGAAACAGTGATCACTAACGGAGAAGTTCTGATCAGAGTTGAAGATGTACATAAGGTGTTCGGTGGTGCCCTCCATGCACTGAACGGTATCACCACAGAGATCCGCAAAGGGGAAGTGGTGGTTGTCGTGGGACCTTCCGGTTCCGGCAAGTCCACCTTCCTGCGTTCTCTGAACCTCCTGGAGGTTCCGTCCAGCGGAAAGATTTATTTTGAAGGTGTGGACATCACGGATAAGAAGGTGAACATTGATCAGCATCGTCAGAAGATGGGAATGGTGTTCCAGCACTTTAATCTGTTCCCTCACAAGACGATCCTGGAGAATATTACGCTGGCGCCCATCAAGGTGCGCAGGAAGAGCAAGGAAGAGGCGGAGAAGCAGGCCATGGAGCTTCTGCAGCTTGTAGGGCTGGAGGAGAAGGCACATTCTTATCCGTCCCAGCTCTCCGGCGGACAGAAGCAGCGTATCGCCATTGTCCGCTCTCTGGCCATGGAGCCAGACGTGATGCTCTTTGACGAGCCAACATCAGCTCTGGACCCGGAGATGGTAGGGGAAGTTCTGGACCTGATGAAGCAGCTCGCCAAGGACGGCATGACTATGGTTGTTGTCACCCACGAGATGGGCTTTGCCCGGGAGGTGGGGACAAGAGTGATCTTTATGGATGCCGGGCAGATCAAGGAGGAGGCGGATCCTGAGGAGTTCTTTACGAACCCGAAGGATCCGAGACTTCAGGAATTCCTGTCAAAGGTACTTTAATATCGAAAGAACAGCGGATATACATGCTCAGAGTGTATATCCGTTTTTTTGTGCTGTGGGGACAAATCATTTGACATTGCGGGAAAAAACATGGACAATGAAATAGATCTTATGGAAGGGGAGAAAAACAGATGATAAAAGCAGTCCTTTTTGATATGGATGGCACATTGATCGATACAGAGAAATATCTGACCCGCTTCTGGCGGCAGGCAGCCAGGGAGCACGGGGTGGAGATGACAGTGGAGGATTCCTGCGCGCTGCGGAGTTTTGCCAGCCGCTATGCAAGCCAGTGGTTTGCGGAGCGCTTTGGCCGGGAGGCGGACTACTGGGAGATCAGGGAGCGCCGGAAGGAGCTGATGAGCCGCCATCTGGAGGAGAACGGCATTGAGAAGAAGCCTTTTGTGGAGGAGACATTAGAGAAGCTGAAGGAGGCGGGCTATCTGCTGGCCGTTGTGACGGCCACAGACGAGGAGAGGACCCGTCAGTACCTGACCAGCACCGGGATCATCGGATATTTTGACAGGCTGGTCTGCGCCACGATGGTGGAGAGGGGAAAACCCTACCCGGATGTATACGAGTATGCCTGCCAGGTGACCGGATGTAAGCCAGAGGAGTGCCTGGCTGTGGAGGACGCTCCCAATGGGATCCGTTCAGCCCGGGGAGCAGGCTGCCATGTGGTGATGGTGCCGGACTTGACAGGGGCGGATAAAGAGCTTGCAGGGCTTATAGACGGAGAGCTTGAAAGCCTCCGTGAGCTGCCGGCATTTCTGGGTGAGATGGGGATTTGAAATGGCAGCAGATGAAGAGACAGGAGACAAACATGAAGTACGATAGGATATACGAGGGGATCTTCCTGGAGAGACCCAACCGTTTTATAGCATATATAGAGATTGACGGCAGCAGGGAGACCGTCCATGTGAAAAATACGGGCAGATGTGCAGAACTGCTGGTGCCCGGAGCCAGAGTCTATGTGCAGAAGTCAGATAATCCGGAAAGGAAGACAAAATGGGATCTCATTGCTGTGTGGAAGGGCCGGCGCCTGATCAACATGGACTCCCAGATCCCCAACGCACTTGTGCGGGAATGGCTGGAGGAGACGGAGGAAGGGCGCGCCTTTCTGCCCGGGGTGACGTACCTGAAGCCGGAGTTCACTTTTGGAAATTCCAGGATCGACCTCTACGCGGAGGCGGGGGAGAGGAAAGTCCTCATAGAAGTGAAGGGGGTCACTCTGGAAGAAGACGGTGTGGTGCGGTTTCCGGATGCCCCCAGCGAACGGGCTGTGAAGCATGTGGAGGAGCTGGCCGCTGCTGTGAAAAAAGGGTATGAGGCGGTGGCCTTTTTTGTGGTGCAGATGGAGGGAGTGGACTTTTTTACTCCCAACACAGATACCCACCCCGCCTTTGGAGAGGCTCTCAAGAGGGCGGCTGCGGCAGGTGTGAAAGTGACGGCATGGGACTGCCATGTGGAGAGCAGCAGCATCTCGATCCAAAGAGAGGTGCCTGTGGTGCTGGGGGAGAGGACCCTCTATGAGATCCGCAGGCCCCTGATCCACTGGTACCGGGAAAATAAAAGGGATCTTCCCTGGAGGGAGAACCCGGACGCCTACCGCGTGTGGGTGTCTGAGATCATGCTGCAGCAGACCCGGGTGGAGGCAGTCAAACCATACTACCAGCGCTTCCTTGCTGCTCTGCCGGACGTGAAGGCACTGGCAGAGGCACCGGAAGATGTGCTGCTGAAACTGTGGGAGGGCCTGGGCTACTACAACCGGGTGCGGAACATGCAAAAAGCAGCCCGGCAGATCATGGAGGAGTACGGGGGCGTGTTCCCGGACCGATACGAGGATATTCTCTCCCTTGCCGGGATCGGAAGCTACACAGCGGGGGCAGTCAGCGCCTTTGCATACGGGCTTCCAAGGCCCGCGGTGGACGGAAATGTACTTCGGGTGATCTCCCGCCTTCTGGGGAGCAGGGAGGATATTATGAAGGCCTCTGTGCGCAGGAAGACGGAGGAGGAGCTTCTGGAGGTGATCCCGCCGGAGGCGGCCAGCGACTTTGACCAGGGGCTCATTGAGCTGGGAGCCCTTGTGTGTCTGCCCGGCGGGGAGCCAAAGTGCAGCCAGTGCCCACTGGCCGGCCTTTGCAGGGCAAAGAGGGAGGGCACCCAGGGAGAGCTGCCGGTGCGGACCAAGGCGAAGAAGAGGCGGGTGGAGAAAAAGACCGTATTCATCTTCCGGGACGGCGAGGCAGCGGCCATCCGCAAGCGCCCGGCAAAGGGACTCCTGGCGGGCCTTTATGAGCTCCCCAATACAGAGGGACACCTGACTATGGAGGAGGCGGTTGCCTACAGCAAGGGGATAGGTCTGGCCCCTGTCCGGGTAAAAGAGCTGGGGGAAGCCAGACATATCTTCAGCCATGTGGAGTGGGACATGATCGGGTATCTGGTGCAGGTGGATGAGCTGGAGAAATCCTGCCGGGATGAGATGATCTTCATCCATCCCAAGACCGCGGAGGAGGAGTACGCGATCCCATCAGCGTTTGAAAAGTATGCCGAGTATCTGAAGATACGGCTCGGAAATGAAAAATACAGAGACAAATAAAAGAAAAACATAAAAAATAGCTTCCGCTTTGTCCTGCGGAAGCTATTTGCTTACTTTTTATTGGATTTCCAGTGTGTAGGAACCCTGATCCTCTTTACAGGCGCTCGTTGTTCTCGCGCATGAACTTGTACTCAGCCACAGAACGGTCGAATCCCTGGATGTGGACATAGAGCCACTCGATGACTTTCTCCTGCACCTTTGCAACGAAAGCCGGTGAAGGTCCTTCCTCCTCCTGCAGCATATCCTGCAGGTCAGCGATGGTCTGCTTAAAGATCTCATGCTGCTCTTTATGCTTCTGGAAGCCAGGGTAGTCGATCTCCCTCTGGAGCTGCTCCTCAGCGGAGAAGTGGTAGTTTGTGTAGTCCTCCAGATAGTCCAGCGTCTTGACAGCCACGGACTTGTCATTGCTCTGCTCGCAGCTCTCCATGACTGCGTTGATCTTCTCGATGAGCTCTTTGTGCTGAGAGTCGATCATCTCATTTCCTGTTACCAGATTATCTGTAAATTCTGCATACATAATTTTTCCTCCTTAAAGTATACATTTATGGCAAAGGTATCAGACCCTTTGTATCGTGATCACACCGGTTGGTGGGAAAGGCTGGGCGCCTTTCTGGATGAAGGTACATACACAAACGGATAAATGACTCCCGCCATGACCATGGCTGCAAATACATCTGTCACTGAATGCTGCTTCAGGAACATGGTGGACAGAATGATCAGAGTGGCCAGCACATAGGCTGCCGGCTGTACCCACTTCTTCTTTTTCAACGCGTGGCTGTGGCCGATGGCAAATGCGGCGGCCAGGGAGTTGAACACGTGGATACTTGGCAGTACATTTGTGGATGTGTCTGTCTGGTAAAGCCATTTTACTGCATCTGTAAAAATATTATCCCGCGGGAAGACCGTTGGCCGCAGATCCAGCCCGTTTGGGAAAATCGTGCATATGATCAGGAATATGGTCATTCCTGTGAACATGAACGCGCACAGTTTGTAGAAGCCCTTCCTGTCCGTAAAGAAGAAGTAGGCCATAGTCACTGCAATAAATATAAACCATAAAAAGTACGGCACGATAAAAAACTCCACAAAAGGAATGTAATCATCCAGAGGGGAGTGGATCAGGTAGTAATCGTGCTGTACGGCTTTTTCAAGGTAGACAAACCAGGGCAGATAAATAAAAACGTACAGCAGCACCCATGCGTGACGATACTTTTTAATGAGGTTTTTTGCCTTTTCAAACATATAGATACGTCCTTCCGATATGGTGCAAAATCTCCATATAAAAGATATATTTTTAGTTCAATCGGATTATAACACGAAAAAAAATATTCAACAAGGCGGTTCACGGTTTCTTAATAAAATTCAGACTCTTTTTCAAAAATCTGCATTTCATAGCCTGCCATGCCTCTTCGCATGGCGTGTTCAGAGTTCAGCGTCCACACAGCAACCGGGGTGCGGAAGAGGACCCGGCACAGCCAGACACCCGGCTCCGGAAGGTCTTTCAGCTTGTAGGAGATAAAGTCCGGCCTGCCCAGAAAGTTGGACAGCATGTGCTTGACAAAAAACCGAAGGATGTAGGGCGCTGTGTCGTCGTCCGCTGTCAGGTTGGAAGACAGCTGCCCCCGCAGGATGTGGGGCGCGTGGAGACGGAACCACCGCAACCCCAGCGTGTTGAAAGACTGGATCAGGCAGGGGCCTTTGTAGTTTTTCAGCAGCTCATAAGTCTTCTCACACAGCTTCAGTGATCTGCCGGGCAGTTTCAGCTCAATGAGAAGAGGGACTTTTCCATTGACACAGGAAAGGACATCCGCAAGGAGAGGGATCCGCTCGGTGGTGTGCAGAAGAAAGAGCTTCTTCAGTTCATTGTAAGTGTGGGACTCTACAGAGCCGGGCACCCCGCACACCCTCTCCAGTGTGTCGTCGTGGAAGACAGCCACCTGCCCGTCTTTTGTCAGGTGCACATCCAGCTCAATGCCATAGCGGCAGTCCAGGGCAGCCTGGAAGGCGGCCAGGGAGTTCTCAGGTATCCGTTTGGCGGCGCAGTGGTATCCCCTGTGGGCAAATTTGGTCGCCCTGAATTTCCGCATCTCCCGGAGCCGGGAGCGCCGGGGCGAGATGGAGAAGAGATACAGGGCTGCCACGACCGCCAGTATGACGGCAGCAAAAAGCAGAATACGCATAGACATTACCATCCTTTCTTATGTATATGTTTCCCGTCGCCGGCAGGGACGATGACCCGGAGCTTTTCCTCTTCCAAAGACACCTCCATCTGCCGCTGCAGGAAGAGGGGCTCCCCGTCGGTGTGCACGGGGAGGGGCATGTCGCTCTCGATCAGGACGCGCCTGCAGGAGCGCAGGCAGATCCCCCGTGCCTTTGTGTGCGCCCCATTTAGTGCCAGGGGCAGAAGACAAAGAGCCCTCGGCCGGGAGATGCCGGACGCCACCAGTACATTCAGTCTGCCGTCACAGGGATCTGCCTCCGGGCAGAACTTGAAGCCGCCGCCCTCGAAAGGATGGTTCATGACTGTGGCGAACAGGACATTTGTAAAGGAGAGGGAGGGACCTTCATCCAGTGTCACCCGCAGGCGGGCAGGCCTCAGAAAATGCAGCCTGTCCAGGGCGATAAGGGCGTAGGTGAGCTTTCCCAGGTGCAGCTTGTTGAGCAGAGGCTTTAATTTAGATATGACAGCCTGGTGGCAGATGGCTGCGTCAAACCCAAGGCCTGTGCTGACAGCAAACCGCTTGGTGTGATCCCGGTACGCGATGCGGCCCACATCCATGTGGGCAAAGCCGGGTGGGGAGAGGATCAGGTCAAGGGCGGCCCCGGGATCCGGGGGAAGGCGGAAGAATCTGGCAAAGTCGTTGCCGGATCCCACGGGGATATAGCCCAGGGTAATCCGGGACAGATCCTCGATCCCATTTATGACTTCGTTGACCGTGCCGTCCCCTCCCAGGACCACCAGGGTGTGTTCTCCTTTGTCCCCTGTGATCTCTCTTGCCAGCCGGGTGGCGTGACGCTGGTATCCGGTCATATGGACCTGATAGGAAATGCCCCGCTCTTTGAGCACTGGTTCCAGCGTTTCCCATACCTGCTGCCCCAGGCCGGACCGGGAAGCCGGGTTTATGATGAATGTATACATAGGTTTCTCCTTTGGGATTTTATCTTCTGAAGAGAGTCGGATATGACCCACACATATGATAACACAGATGTCGCTTTTTTACACCAGCTTCGTTTGGATTGGCAGCAGGTTTTAGCAGGCAGGGTTCCTTGACATCTTCTGCGCGAGATGCTATATTAGAGAAAGTTGTATACATAATAAAAACTGTTCACACGTTTCTATGCATACAGGGAGGGAAGACAATGTTTAAAAGGAAGATCCGACCGGCCCAGGAGGAAATGACGGGAGTGCTCTACAGCGCACTCTTTCTGCTGATCTGGTATGCAGGATTGCTGCGGGGGATTCTGACCAGCGGCTTTCAGAGCAGCTATATGCTCTTTCTGGCAGCAGGTCTCATCCCGCTTTTTACCGCTGTGCAGACAGTCCGGCGGGCCCTGTTTTACCGCAGGCAGAGGGAGGAGATCAAGGCGGCGGGGAATGTGTCCCGGGGCCGTATTGTCAATGTGATCATGAAAAGTTCTCCCTATGAGGACAGTCATCACAGAACCAGATATCGCCGATATTACTTTCTGGAGGCGGAGGTGGCGGATCCGGGAATCTTTGAGGAGAACCGGGTGTTTGACGAGTACGGGACCGGGGCGCTGGTGTGCAAGGTCCTTGTTATCATTGTCATGCTCTTTATGCTTTTTCATATATTGTTTCCCGGATCCTGACAGACAGTAAGAAATCTTATCCCAGAAGAAAGAAGAAGGTTGTTCAAATGGAAAGAAAGAATTTAAAGCCCTGGATGGCTGTTGTGTTTGTACTGGCATTTGCCCTGGATATTTTTGTGCTGAGCGGCTTTTTGGGCATGTGGTTCGGAGTGTGGGGCACACTGCTCCACGAGATCATTCTTGCGGTGCTGGCGGTCCTGCTGGCAGCTCTGTTCCGGGCGGATCTGAAGAGAGTATTCCCCTTTAAGTGGCCCCGGGCGTCAAAGGTGGCGGGCACGCTGATCCTGTGGCTTGGGACCTTTCTTGCGGCCATGGCCGTGACGATGCTTGTCTCCTACTTCTTTCCGGAGGAAGTGCTGGGAGCCAGCCAGGGCGTGCAGGATATCGTGGTGAGTGTGCCGGTGCTGCTCTCTTTGTTCCTGGTGGCGCTGACACCAGCTATCTGTGAGGAGATGGCGTTCCGGGGCGGGTTTTTGGCCTGCCTGCGGGGGATGAAGAGCAAATGGGCAGGGATCCTGATCGTGGCCGCTGTGTTCGGCGCATTTCACGGCAGCATCTGGAGGTTCATCCCCACCGCCATCCTGGGAGTGGCTCTGGGCTATCTGCTGGTGGAGACAGACAATCTGTTCTACAGCATGTTGTTCCACTTTGTCAATAATGCTGTGCCGGTGCTGCTTCTGGGGCTTCTGAGTTTTCTGCCGGAACAGGGAGGAGCAGGGGAGATGGAGGCTGTGCAGACTGCGATGTCGAGTCACCTGCCGCTTTTCTCTGTGGCAGTGTATATGATATACGCCTGCGGCGCTCCCTTCCTGATCTACGTCGGCAATTATCTGATCCACAGGGGCCAGCCGGGCTATGAAAAGGGGCTGTTCCCACGGGAAAAGAAAAAGACGCTGCTCGCCCTTCTGGGAGTCAGCGCCTACATTCTTGTGATCGGCGTGATCATGTGCATCGCGTCTTTTGGCGCCATGATGAGGTATATGATGCCATATTAGTTTTCGTTGTTTATGGGTCCTTGGCAGCAGTCCGTATGGAAAAGGGGCACAGGCCGGCGAAGGGGGCAAGGCTTCGCTCCAGGATCCCGTTCATGTGGGCGATGGCAGTGCCATAGTTTGTCATGGGAACGCCGGCGTCCCTGGCGCACGCCATTCGGAACTTCATTTCCCGCTCATTCAGCATGCAGCCGCCGCAGTGGATGACCATCCGGTATCCGGACAGATCCTCCGGGAATTCTGTGCCGCTTGTGAAGGAGAAACGAAGATCTTCCGGCGCGGCAAGACCTGTGTGTCTTCGGATCAGGGCGGGAAGCTTGACTGTGCCGATGTCCCCGCACTGCCGGTGGTGAGTGCAGCCTTCGCTGACCAGTATATGATCCCCTTTTTTCAGTGTATCCAGAGCTCTGGCGCCTTCTGCCAGGGCTTTTAAACTGCCCTTGTAGCGGGCAAAGAGGATGGAGAAAGAAGTCAGAGGGATCTGGGGCGGCACTATGGAGGCCACACTGGCGAAGGCCTGGCTGTCGGTGATGACCAGGGCCGGATGGAACCCCGGTCTGCCGTCCTGGCCTTCCAGAACGGCCTTCAGCTCTGTATCCCGGACGGCAAGAGCCAGAGCGCCTGTGTCCAGGATATCTCGTATGGTCTGCTGCTGGGGAAGGATGAGCCTTCCCTTGGGGGCGGCCTTGTCGATGGGGATGACGAGACAGACAAGATCCCCGGGGGAGAGAAGATCCCCCACAATGCGGCGGTTCTCCTCCTCCTTCGGAGCCAGGGCAGCAATCCGCTCCTTCAGCTTTTCTATACCCTGGCCGGTCTTTGCGCTGACCGGCAGCACTTCTATGGCGCTGCTGTCCGGGAGCTTTGGGATTTCCCCTGCGCTGTCAAGATCAGATTTATTCACCGCCACAAGGCAGGGAATCTGTTTCTCTCTGATCCTGGATAGGATCCTTTGATCCTCCGCTGTGACGCCGGAAGAGGCGTCTACCACGAGGATGGCGATATCGGTCTTGTTCAGTGTCTGGTGGGCCTTCTGCACCCGCAGCGCGCCCAGATCTCCTGTGTCGTCCAGGCCCGGGGTGTCGATGAGGACCACCGGGCCTAAAGGCAGCAGTTCCATGGATTTGGCCACCGGGTCGGTGGTGGTGCCTTTTACATCGGAGACGATGGCAAGGTTCTGGGAGGTGAGGGCGTTGATGAGGCTGGATTTCCCGGCGTTTCGCCGCCCGAAGATGCCGATGTGGACCCGCTCGGCGGCGGGCGTGTTGTTCAAACTCATAGAGTCCTCCTGTTCTTCTGGAGATATTTTGTGTTTGCAAAGTGTGCGGGGCTGTGTATCCTAGAAACGGAAATCACGCCGGTTGTTCTCGCGGATAAGGCGCAGATTTTCCTCCACAACAGCCCTGGCTTTCGGATTGGGAACATTCAGGATCTCACGGTCAATGAGGCGGTCGCCGATGGCCTTTGTCTCCGGGGAGGCGTAGTCCATCAGATACTCCTCCAGCGTCATAAGGGCGTTGGGGTGGCAGCAGTTCTGGATCTGGCCGCTCTTGCACAGGGACATGAAACGGTCGCCGGTGCGTCCCTCGCGGTAGCAGGCGGTGCAGAAGCTGGGGATGTAGTCCATCTCCATGAGCCAGCGCACCACTTCGTCCAGTGTGCGGTTATCTATCACGTCAAACTGTTCAGAGCGGGCATCCTCCGGCTCCGGCTCGCAGTAGCCGCCCACGCTTGTGCGGGAGCCGCCGCTGATCTGTGAGATGCCAAGGTGGAGCACCCGCTCCCTGCACTTCTGGCTCTCCCTGGTGGAGATGATCATGCCGGTGTAGGGGACAGCGATGCGGATACAGGCCACCAGCTTGGCGAAAGTGTCGTCGTCGATGCCGTTTGTAAAGGAGCTGGAGTCGATGTCATCGGCGTCACGAAGGCGAGGTACACTGATGGTGTGGGGGCCTACGCCGAAGGCGGCCTCCAGGTGCTCGGCGTGCATGAGAAGGCCGGTGAACTCGTAGCGGTATTTGTCCAGACCGAAGAGGACGCCGATGCCCACATCGTCGATCCCTCCTTCCATGGCGCGGTCCATGGCCGTCGTGTGGTAGTCATAGTCGTGCTTGGGCCCTGTGGGGTGGAGCTGGAGATAACTCTCTTTGTGGTAGGTCTCCTGGAAGAGAATGTAGGTGCCGATGCCTGCCTCCTTGAGAAGCCGGTAGTTGTCCACGGTGGTGGCGGCAATATTGATGTTGACCCTGCGGATGGCGCCGTTTTTATGTTTGATGCTGTAGATGGTGTTGATACTGTCCAGGTAGTAGTCCATAGTATTGTGGACCGGGTCCTCCCCCGCTTCCAGGGCCAGGCGCTTGTGGCCCATGTCCTGGAGGGCGATGACCTCTCTTTTGATCTCCTCCTGGGAGAGCTGCTTTCTGGCAATATGTTTGTTCTTGCTGTGGTAAGGACAGTAGGTGCAGCCGTTGATGCAGTAGTTGGACAGATACAGAGGGGCGAACATGACAATGCGGTTGCCGTAGAAGTCTTTCTTGATCTGCTCTGCCAGCCGGTAGATTTCCTGGTTCTTCTCCTCAATGTCGCAGTCCAGAAGAACAGCGGCCTCCCTGTGGGAGAGACCTTTTCTCTTTTTGGCTTTCTCGATGATCTCCGTGATCAGGACCTCGTTGTGCCTGTTCTCCTCCGCAAAGGCAAGCGTCTCCAGGATCTCCTGGTGGTTGATAAAGTCGTCCGGGTGTTTGGAATTTACATCATACATTTTTTTCATCCTCCTTGGGGTAAGTCCCTCCCTGTCCGGGAAGGCCGTATATTTACGCCTGATCAGGGCAGGGACGCCAGTCGCCCCTGTGGACTGCTATGCGGTAACCGATCTGTTCCATGCGCCTGGCAAGTTCCGAAAGCCCCTCCGCTGACTCGGCCCCTGTGTCCAGCTTGTTGTTGTAGAGTGAGTAGTCCTTTCTGTGGCATCTGGGGGAGAGGTTTGGCATGACTACATTGGCCCCGGCAAGGATGCCCAGCTCCCGCCCGTTGTCACAGATGGAGCCAAGGGCTGTGGTGGCAGGGAGAAGAACGTCCGGCAGCATGAGGCGCAGAAGGCCCAGCATGTACAGAGTCAGCTCCAGTGTGCCTGCCTTTTCCCCAGCAAAGGGGGTATCCCTGTGGGGAATGAAGGGGCCTATGCCTACCATGTGGGGATGAAGATGCTTCAGAAAGAGCATGTCCTGTGCCAGGTGCCTCGTCTCCTGAAAAGGAGAACCAACCATAAACCCGGCTCCTGTCTGGAAGCCGATGGACTTCAGGTCAAAGAGGCAGGCCTGCCTGTGGGCGGCGCTCATCTGCGCAGGGTGGAGCTTTGCGTAGTGGCCGGCATTGAAGGTCTCGTGGCGCAAAAGATACCGGTCTGCCCCGGCATCAAGAAAGGCCTGGTAGGAAGCGCGGCTCCTTTCCCCCACAGAGAGGGTCAGGGCACAGTCGGGAAAGGCGGCTTTGATCTGGCGGATCAGGCCGGTCAGCCGCTGGTTCGTGAAGAAACTGTCCTCCCCGCCCTGGAGCACAAATGTGCGCATGCCCAGCCCATAGCTCTGGCGGCAGCAGTCCAGGATCTCATCCTCCGTAAGCCGGTAGCGGCGGACGTGGGGATTGCTCCTGCGGATACCGCAGTAGAAACAGTCATTCCGGCAGAAGTTGGTGAACTCGATCAGCCCCCGGATATAGACATCCCTTCCGTAGTATGCATGCCGCACCTGGCGGGCGAGGCGAAAAAGGTACTCTGCCGCCTTCGGGGTGCGGCCGTCGATAACTTGTATCCACTCTTCCTCTGAGAGTGTCTGGTCTCTGTGCAGTTTGCGAATCAGCTCTTCTGTGCCCATATGTCCTCCCTGTCAGCGGCCTGTCCTTACTTGTCCCGGCATCAGGCAGACCATTTCCGGGACTGGGTCCGGGAACAAAAAAAGTCTGCGCCGAGGCGCAGACTAAAAAAGTATAAAATACTCCCGCTTGTCCATTTGTAAATGCGCCTTTTTGCTCAGGTGTCACCCTTTACAATCAGTACGTAAATTTTATTTATTATAACATACAGGGCGGAAAATAGAAATACTTTACAGGAACTTTACTTTTTTCTGTTTGCAAATTGACAAACCGGGGGTATACTTGTAGAGATGTGATTTTGCGGCCTGCAGCCGGACAGAGGCGGCCGCCTGGAAAAAGGAGAGAAAGGAATATGAAAAAATATACTTCGCTGGAAAGAGCGTGGATCCTGTACGATGTAGGCAACTCTGCCTTCACCCTGCTTGTGTCCACCATCATTCCCATCTACTTTAACTATCTGGCAGAGGAGGCCGGGCTTTCTTCTGTGACCTATCTGGCCTACTGGGGGTACGCTGCCTCCGTGGCTACACTTGCGGTTGCCTTTATCGGGCCGGTATTCGGCGCCGTGGCTGACACGAAGAATTACAAGAAACCGGTTTTTCTTGTCACGCTTCTGGTGGGAGTGATCGGATGCGTGGCCATGGGATTTGCATCCACATGGCTTGCCTTCCTGATCATTTTTGTCATCGCAAAGATCGGCTATTCTTCCAGCCTTGTGTTCTACGATTCCATGCTTCACGATGTGACGGAGCCGGAACGCCTGGATGATATCTCATCCCAGGGGTACGCCTGGGGATACATAGGAAGCTGCATCCCGTTTATTGTGAGCCTGGGCGTGGTGCTGGGGGCAGGGAGCCTGGGACTTTCTATGCAGGCAGCTATGGGGATCTCCTTCCTCATTGTGGCCGTGTGGTGGTTCCTGTCCTCAACACCGCTTCTGCGTAAGTACCGTCAGATCCACTATGTGGAGAAAGAACCGGGCATGGTCAGAGAGAGCTTTGGCAGGCTGTGGCGGACGCTGAAGGAGCTGATGAAAGACAGAAAGATTCTGATCTTCCTTGTGGCTTACTTCTTTTATATAGACGGTGTGTACACCATCATTGACATGGCGACAGCCTACGGCACCGCCCTGGGACTGGACACGACAGGACTTCTCCTGGCCCTGCTGGTGACCCAGATCGTGGCCTTCCCGTCTGCCATCATCTTCGGAAAACTGACAAAGAAATATCCATCTGCCAATCTGATCACTGTCTGTATCCTGGCTTACACCGGCATTGCCATCTTTGCCATGTTTATGGAGAGCCAGTTTCAGTTCTGGATACTGGCGGTCTGCGTGGGACTGTTTCAGGGAGGCATACAGGCGCTCTCAAGATCTCACTTTGCCAAGCTGATCCCGCCGGAGAAATCCGGGGAGTACTTCGGACTTCTGGATATCTGCGGCAAGGGCGCGTCCTTTATCGGTACTACGCTTGTGGGAGTGGTATCCCAGCTTACAGGCAGCACAAACCTGGGCGTGTCTGTGCTGGCGGTGGTGTTTGTGGCAGGCCTGATCCTGTTCCGCATGTCTGTGAAAAAGAACAGAAATAAATAAGTGGATAAAATATTTTTTCAAGGCTGGCTGTAACAGGCTGGCCTTGCGTTGTTTATGGAGCGATTTTATACAATTCTACTTGTAAATGTTATAAAAATGATTTTATCCTCTCAGCCGTCTGACGAACTTCTCCAGCCGTCCGATGGCTTCTTTTAAGTCTTCAAGAGAGTAGGCGTAGGAGATACGCAAGAACCCTTCGCCGCAGTCCCCAAAGGCTGTCCCGGGTACCACAGCTACTTTCTCTTCCTGGAGGAGCCGGGTGGCGAATTCCTCGGAAGTCATGCCGAACTCCTGGATGGAGGGGAAGGCGTAGAAGGCGCCGAAGGGCTCAAAGCACTGAAGGCCCATTTTCCGGAATTCGTTCATAAGGAACCGGCGTCTCTGGTTGTAGGACTCCCGCATGTTCTCCACGTCTTTTCCGCAGTTGCGAAGGGCCTCCACAGCGGCATACTGGCTTGTGGTGGGAGCGCACATGATGGCGTACTGATGGATCTTTGTCATCTGTTCCACAATGGGGGCAGGTCCGCAGACGTAGCCCAGACGCCAGCCTGTCATGGCAAAGCCCTTGGAGAAACCATTGATGACAAGAGTCCGCTCCCGCATGCCCGGAAGGGAAGCGATGGAGCAGTGCTGTCCGCTGTAGGTAAGCTCAGAGTAAATCTCATCGGAGACTACGTAGAGATCGTGCTCTTTGACTACCTCTGCGATGGGTTCCAGATCTTCCTTTGTCATGACCGACCCGGTGGGGTTATTTGGAAACGGAAGCACAAGGATCTTTGTCCTGGGAGTGATGGCGGCCTCCAGTTCCTCTCGGGTCAGTCTGAAGGCATTTTCATGCTTCAGCGGTATGGTCACCGGGACGCCGTCTGCCAGCACGGCGCAGGGCAGGTAGGACACATAGCTGGGCTGGGGGATGAGCACTTCATCTCCGGAATCCAGCATGGCGCGGAAAGCCAGGTCGATGGCCTCGCTGCCGCCTACAGTCACCAGCACTTCGCTGGCATGGTTGTAGGTGACGTGGATGGTCCGTTCCAGGTAGCGGCTGATCTCGATCTTCAGCTCCTTCAGACCTGCGTTGGATGTATAGAAAGTGCGGCCCCTCTCCAGAGAGTAGATTCCTTCCTCGCGGACACGCCAGGGGGTGTCAAAATCCGGTTCCCCCACACCCAGGGAGATGGCGTCCTCCATCTCGCTTACGATGTCAAAGAATTTCCGGATGCCCGAGGGGGCCAGGGAGACTGCTTTTTTTGAGAGTGGGTTTCTTGTCATGGTGTAATCAGCATCCTTTCTCCTTTTGTTTTATTGGCCAGGATTGTTCCGTGGTCTTTATATTTTTTCAGAATAAAATAGGTGGCTGTGCTGACCACCTCGTCGATAGGAGACAACTTGCTGGAGACAAAGCGGGAAATTTCCTGCAGAGTTCGTCCTTCGATGGTGACAAGCAGGTCATAGCCGCCGGAGATCAGATATGTGGCGGACACCTCGGGATAGTTGTAGATGCGCTCGGCGATCTTGTCAAATCCCTGATCCCTCTGCGGGGTGACACGCACTTCGATGAGGGCGTTGACAAGCTCCACTCCTGCCTTGTCCCAGTCGATCAGCGTGTGATATCCGCATATGATATGTTCTTTTTCCATGGCTGCCACTTCGTTTGCGATAGTGACTTCGTCGGTTCCGAGAAGTACAGCCAGCTCCTTCAGATCGATCCTGCTGTTTGTCTCAAGGGTGAGCAGGATCTGTTTTCTGATTTTATCCATTCGTTTTCCTCCTTCTTTAATTTCATGATATAGGGTCCATTATAAGACAGTTCTTTTGGTTTGTCATTCCTCATTTGAAAAATTTGTGCTATAGTAGGTCGTAAATAAGATGAGGAGGCGACAGATCATGGTCATTTGCGGCATTCAGAAACTGACTCTTCTGGACTACCCGGGAAAGGTGGCATGTACAATTTTTACAGGCGGCTGCAACTTCCGTTGTCCGTTCTGCCACAACGCGGATCTGGTGACTGGAAAACCTGAGGTGACTGTAACCGGGGAAGAAATCTTCCGGTTTCTGAGAAAAAGGCAGGGGCTGCTGGACGGGGTGTGCATCAGCGGCGGGGAACCTCTGCTGCAGCCGGATCTGGAGGATTTTATAAGAGGGGTGCGCTCGCTGGGGTACAGTGTGAAGCTGGACACTAACGGAAGTATGCCGGATAAGCTGGAGAGTCTGGCGGAAAAGGGACTTCTGGACTATGTGGCCATGGATCTGAAAAACGCGCCGGAACACTACGGACGTACCATTGGAGCGGAGACGTATGATGTGGGGAACGTTGACCGGAGTATCCGGTTTCTCATGGGCGGGGAGATCCCCTATGAATTCCGCACCACTGTGGTGAGGGAGTTCCACCAGAAGGCAGATTTTGAGGAAATGGGCAGATGGATAGAAGGAGCGGATCAGTATTTTCTCCAGCAGTTCATGGACTCGGGGCATGTGATCGCCCCCGGCCTTCACGCCTACGATGAAAAGATCCTTTTCCAGGCCCTGGAGATTGTGAAAAAGTATGTAAAAACCGCGCAGATCCGGGGATTGTGATTATTACGTAAAGAATACATAATAACAATATATTGTGTGGAAAGGAAAAATAAACACACAATATATTGTTATTTTTATTGACTGCATCAAGGGCAGGGTGATATGATATAGGGACTGGGACAAAAATAAATACAGTGAGATCAAGAAAGATAAAAAGGGGAGGTTGTCGTATGTACCAGGTAGTAAAAAGGGACGGGCAGATCGCGGATTTTCATATAGACAAGATCAGCGCGGCCATCACAAAAGCCTTTGAAGCACAGCAGAAACAGTATCATCCATCCATCATCGATATGATGGCTCTGAAAGTGACGGCGGATTTTGAGCCGAAGATCAAGAATGAGCAGATCCAGGTGGAGCAGATCCAGGACAGTGTTGAGCGGGTCCTGGTCCAGGCGGGCTACGCGGACGTGGCCAAAGCCTACATTCTCTACCGGAAGAACCGGGAGAAGATCCGCAATCTGGGTTCCACCATGCTGAACTATAAAGAGATCGTGGATAACTATGTCAATATCAATGACTGGCGGGTGAAAGAGAACTCCACCGTCACCTACTCGGTAGGAGGTCTCATCTTAAGCAACTCGGGAGCCATCACAGCCAACTACTGGCTCTCGGAGATCTATGACCAGGAGATCGGCCAGGCCCACCGGAACGCGGACATCCACATCCATGACCTCTCCATGCTGACAGGCTACTGCGCGGGCTGGTCATTAAAGCAGCTGATCCAGGAGGGCTTAGGAGGCATTCCGGGCAAGATCTCTTCCTCCCCGGCAAAGCATCTGAGCGTGCTGTGCAACCAGATGGTGAACTTCCTTGGCATCATGCAGAACGAGTGGGCGGGAGCCCAGGCTTTCTCCTCCTTTGACACATACCTGGCGCCTTTTGCGCGGACAGACCACCTGGACTACGAGGGTGTGAAGAAATGTATTGAGTCCTTCATCTACGGCGTGAATACACCGTCCCGCTGGGGAACCCAGGCGCCTTTCTCCAACATCACCCTGGACTGGACGGTGCCCGATGACCTGGCCAACCTTCCGGCTATCGTAGGGGGAAAAGAGATGGATTTCACCTACGGGGACTGCAAAAAAGAGATGGACATGATCAACAAAGCGTTTATCGAGATCATGATCGAGGGGGACGCCCACGGAAGAGGTTTCCAGTACCCCATCCCCACCTACTCCATCACCAGTGATTTTGACTGGTCAGACACAGAGAATAACCGTCTTCTCTTTGAGATGACGTCCAAATACGGAACCCCCTATTTCTCCAACTATATCAACAGCGATATGGAGCCAAGCGACGTGCGCAGCATGTGCTGCCGCCTCCGCCTGGACTTAAGGGAACTTAGGAAAAAGTCCGGCGGCTTTTTTGGAAGCGGGGAGAGCACCGGTTCTGTGGGTGTGGTCACCATCAACATGCCCCGGCTTGCCTACCAGTCGGAGAATGAGGAAGAGTTCATGGAGCGGCTGGACCGGCTCATGGATATCTCCGCCAGATCCCTTCATGTGAAGCGGACCGTTATCACAAAACTTCTGGAGGGCGGGCTGTACCCCTACACAAAGAGATATCTGGGCAGCTTTGAAAACCACTTCTCCACTATCGGACTTGTGGGAATGAACGAGGCCGGACTGAACGCAAAATGGATACAAAAAGACATGACCCACCCGGAGACCCAGGAATTTTCCAAGAGGGTGCTGAACCATATGCGGGAGCGGCTCTCCGGCTACCAGGAGCAGTACGGCGACCTGTACAATCTGGAGGCTACCCCGGCGGAGTCCACTGCCTACCGGTTTGCAAAACACGATGTGGAGCAGTTCCCGGATATCATCACAGCGGCGGAAGGAAACGGAACGCCCTACTATACAAACAGTTCCCATCTGCCGGTGGGGTACACAGAGGATATTTTTGACGCTCTGGATATCCAGGACGATCTGCAGACACTGTACACGTCGGGAACCGTATTTCACGCGTTCCTGGGGGAGAAGCTGCCTTCCTGGAAATCAGCGGCAGCCCTGGTGCGCAAGATTGCGGAGAACTACAAGCTGCCCTACTACACGCTCTCGCCGACATATTCCATCTGCAAGGATCACGGTTACATTGCAGGGGAGCACTACACCTGTCCGGAGTGTGGCGGAAAGACGGAAGTGTACAGCCGTATCACAGGCTACTATCGTCCGGTGCAGAACTGGAACGACGGAAAGACACAGGAGTTCAAGGACAGAAAAGTCTACGACCTGAGTCACTCTCATTTCCACGCCCATGTCCAGACAGAGGCGGCAGAGACCGGGACCGCAGAAAAGGCAGCGGCGGGGGAAATTCCCGAAGCTCCGGTGAAGCTACTTTTCACAACCAGCACTTGCCCGAACTGCGCCATCGCAAAGAAGGCGCTGGAGGACGCCCACATGGAGTACAAAGTGGTGGATGCGGAAGAACATAAAGATCTGGCGAAGAAATACAAGATCATGTCAGCACCGACCCTGGTGGTGATCAAGGAAGACGGGGTGGAGAAGCTGACCAATGCTTCCAATATCAGGAAGTATGCGGAAGGATAGAAATGGAAAGAGGATAGAAAAAACTCTGCAGACTGTATACAGCGATATGGATGTACAGTCTGCGGAGATACTTTTTGTGTATTTTAAAAATCCCGGCACATCTGGTAATAGGGCAGTTCTTCATAACCCAGTCTCTCGTACAGCGAGATGGCCCGGGTATTTTCTTTTGTCACTTCAAGGCGGATACGCTTCACGTCGGGACAGTTTTCTTCCAGCCATTTGAATACTTTTGTGCCACAGCCTTTTCCTCTGGCCTCAGCTTTCAGATACAACTCGTCAAACCAGATCTGCTTTCCTCCTGCTTCGTTATTCCAGGAGACGGTGAAGTGAGCGTAGCCCAGAGGAAGAGCAGGCGTCTCAGAATCTTGTCCTTCTTTTTCTTCCAGAATCAGGACTCTGACACAGGGATTACCCGCAGAAGCCTCTGTGAGAGTGCGGCGGAAGTTTTCCTCCGGTACTGTGTGAAGACAGGCAGGACTGTTATAGAAGTCCTGCATCATTTCCAGGATGACTGCCTCGTCTTTTTGTTCCATGTCTCTGATGATCAGCATAATATATACTCCTTTTTTGGCGTTTTGTACTGCGCCGTTATCTGTCCACATCATATCATGTGGCAGAAAGGAAAGCAAGAGCCCCGGCACCAAAGGAGCCGGGGCCTGGATGGAAACGGGGGTATTAAAAAAGTCCGTCCAGATAAGTGGTGAGAAGGCGGCGCATATTTCCCTCGAAATCTGACTTACCGATCTTCAGACACCAGTCAAACACAACGCCGATGACAATGGTGCGGATGTCGCTTGTCACTTCCTCCAGCGGGTATTTCATCTGGATCACGCCTGCGTCCAGGGCGCGCTGCAGATAATTCTGCACAGTGACGATGGGGTAGGGGCGCTCGGTTCGGATATCCGGGTTCAGTGACTGGTTCTTGGGGGTGTAGTAGTTGGACACGAAGTCCAGCCCCAGCTCCCGGCAGTATTTCACATAGTTCAGATATACGTGGATAATGGCAGTTTTGGCCTCCTCCGCATTGGCCGGAAGCTCCAGACAGTCAGCATCCACGCTGGGCTGCTCCTCGATATAGTAGGACAAAAGATCATCCTTTGTCTTAAAATGGTGGTAGAAGCTTCCGTTGGAGACCCCGGCCTCCTCACATATATTTTTGATGGACAGACCTTCATATCCCTTTTTTCGCAGAATCGTCTTGGCCGCCTGGAAGATCCGGTCCTTTGTCTCCTTTGATTTCTGCTGTTGTCTGGATAATTCCTGTGTTTGTTCCATATGAATAACGCCCCTTTTGTGTTCCAGTGTATTTTCTTGTATCATAGCACATTTCCCAGGCAGTTTCAAGAAAACAGAGTGAACTCGGTATTGTGCTGCGCGTTGCGTATCATGGGGATTTCCTATATAATAAACTCTGATACATGCCTGCCCCGGGAGCGTCTGTGGCTCATGCGGTGGTGAGGCGGATTTATGAAATGAGGTTAAAAGACAGAATGGATATTAATCAGAAAATCACAGATGAGCTTGGAGTGAAAAGATGGCAGGTGGATGCAGCAGTCAGGCTCATCGATGAGGGAAATACCATCCCCTTTATTGCCAGATACAGAAAGGAAGCCACCGGGACGCTGGACGACGCGCAGCTTAGGACGCTGCATGAGAGGCTTCAGTATCTTCGGGGACTGGAGGAGAAGAAGGAGCAGGTGCTCTCTACCATAGAGGAACAGGGAAAACTGACGGAGGAACTGAAAAAACAGATCCTGGCCGCACAAACCCTGGTGGAGGTGGAGGATCTCTACCGCCCTTACCGTCCGAAGCGAAGGACAAGGGCCATCATTGCAAAGGAGAAGGGACTGGAGCCGCTGGCTGTATTTATCATGCTGCAGAGCGCTAAGGAGCCGTTGGAGATGGAGGCACAGAAGTATGTGGATCCTGGGAAGGATGTACAGACGCCGGAGGACGCCATCGCCGGAGCGAGGGACATTATCGCGGAGAGTATTTCCGACGATGCGGACTACAGAAGCCATATCCGGAAGCTGACAAGGCAGAAGGGGAAAATGGTATCCAAAGCAAAGGATGAAGATGCGGAGTCCGTGTATGAGATGTACTATGACTTTGAGGAGCCGGTGACGAAGCTGGCAGGGCATCGGATCCTGGCTGTCAACAGAGGGGAGAAAGAAAAATTCCTGACAGTGAAGATCGAGGCGCCCCAGGAGGATATCCTGAGGTACCTGGAGAAGAAGACCATCCACAGGAATAACCCCTACACCTCCCCGGTTCTTAAAGAGGCAGTGGAGGACAGCTATAAAAGGCTCATTGCTCCGGCTATTGAGCGGGAGATCCGCAGCGAGCTGACAGAGAGCGCAGAGGACGGCGCCATTAAGGTGTTCGGCAAAAATCTGCAGCAGCTTCTCATGCAGCCGCCTATCGCAGGGCGGACGGTCCTTGGGTGGGATCCTGCTTTCCGTACAGGATGCAAGCTGGCGGTAGTGGATCCTACAGGAAAGGTCATCGGAACCACGGTGATCTACCCCACAGCGCCCACCACGCCTGCCAAGATCCAGGCGTCCAAGGATCTGCTGAAAAAGATCATTCCGAAGTATAACATTTCTCTGATCTCTCTTGGAAACGGAACAGCCTCCCGAGAGTCGGAGCAGTTTATCGTGGAGCTGTTAAAGGAAATTCCCCAGAAGGTGGAGTATGTGATTGTCAACGAGGCGGGAGCTTCCGTGTATTCAGCCAGCAAGCTGGCATCGGAAGAGTTTCCGAAGTTTGATGTGGGACAGAGAAGCGCCGCATCCATTGCCAGAAGACTACAGGATCCCCTGGCGGAACTGGTGAAGATCGATCCAAAATCCATCGGCGTGGGTCAGTACCAGCACGATATGAACCAGAAGAAATTAAACGACACCCTCTCCGGTGTGGTGGAGGACTGCGTCAATAAAGTAGGTGTGGATCTGAATACAGCCTCCGCTCCGCTTTTGTCCTACATATCCGGTATCAGCGGGACTATCGCAAAAAACATTGTGGCCTACCGTGAGGAGAACGGAAAATTCACGGACAGAAGGCAGCTTCTCAAGGTGCGGGGGCTG
Organism: Claveliimonas monacensis; assembly: GCF_014982975.1. Lineage (GTDB taxonomy): Bacteria > Bacillota > Clostridia > Lachnospirales > Lachnospiraceae > Claveliimonas > Claveliimonas monacensis. The sequence continues at coordinate 263,014 of NZ_JADCKL010000002.1, read as the reverse complement.
GGGCCGAAAGCTTTTGAGCAGAGCGCAGGATTTATGCGGATCACGGGAGGGACGAACCCTCTGGATGCCACAAGCGTCCACCCGGAGACATACGAGGCGGCGCAGAGCCTTCTTGCGAAGCAGGGATTTACCCCGGAAGATGTGTCCAAGGGAAGACTGGCAGGCCTGTCCCTTACCATCAAAAATGAGAAGGGGCTGGCACAGGAGCTGGGCATCGGGGAGATCACCCTGCATGACATCGTGAAGGAGCTGGAGAAACCGGCCAGAGACCCGAGAGATGAGATGCCAAGGCCCATCCTGCGCACCGACGTGCTGGAAATGAAAGATCTGAAAGAGGGCATGATCTTGAAAGGAACTGTGCGAAATGTCATTGACTTCGGTGTGTTCGTGGATATCGGCGTACACCAGGACGGGCTTGTGCATATTTCCCAGATCACGGATAAAAAGTTTATCAAACATCCCCTGGAAGTGGTGAGTGTGGGAGATGTCGTGGACGTGAAAGTGATGAGCGTGGATCTGAAGAAAAAGCGGATTCAGCTTACCATGAAGGGGATTTCGTAAGAGGAAGAGACAATGAGTGAGAAAACCATCGGGACGCTGTCAAAATTTACCGGCATCCCGGCCCACACAATCAAATACTATGAAAAGATCGGGCTCCTTGAGTCCAGCCGGAATGAACACTCCAATTACCGGTCCTATGACATGCGTATCTGCACGGATATCTACGAGTGCGTCAAGTACAGAAATATGGGATTTCCGCTGAAAGAGGCGAAGGAACTGGTAAAAGAGGCGGACGACAGGAGGCTGGAGGAGCTTCTGGAGGACCGCAGACTTCAGATAGAAGAGGAGATCCGGGCACTGACGGAGCAGAAAAAGAGGCTGGAAATCTTTAGCCGCGAGATCCGGGATCTGGAAAAGAGGATCGGGAAATGGTATATCGAGGAATATGACGATTTTTATTTCCGCTCCCAGACAAAAGAACTGAATTATGACGGCGGGGACTACCTGGAGGCCGACGGCCTCAACCTTGCCGACCGCCTGCCTGTCAGCAAGACCACTGTGTGGATGGACCGTGAGTATCTGTCCGGAGGAAGAAGCGGCTACTCCTGGGGAATGGGTATTTTCCCCGGGGAGGACAGGGACTGGATCAGAGAGAAAAAAGGATACAGGCACATCCCTGCCGGGCGGGCGTTTGTGCTCTGCCTGAAGATCACAGGCCCCTATGTGTCGGACGGTTCCATGGCAAGGGAGATCGCAGAGGCTTATCGCATGTTCCGCCCCGGCACGCCGCCGGAGGCCTTCGGTGTCAGGCTGAAGATCACCTACGACAAGGAAGGAAACGACTGGAACTATTTTAAAATATTTATTCCGCTGGATTGATCAGAAAAAAGAATTCTGAAGAAGAAATACAGACTGCAACCTGTAAGCTGCTTACAGGTTGCAGTTTTTTTGCGCCTTAATCGGTTGTGTGAGAGAAGAAATCAGTCCGAAACCATAGAAAATACAAATATAATAATGCAAAAATCGGATAAAAATATAGATTTTGAGAATGAGTAGAAGATTGACATGAAAGCGATAGATAGTTATAAAATTAACAATATCAAAAAACGATTGAAAGGATCCACAGGTGATCACGAAGAAAGGAAGGAAGAGACATGACGCGTGAAGAGGTAAAAAGCATGGATTTTGAAGTGTTCAAGGCAGCGCTTCCATCGATGGGAGAAGTGCATGTTCTGAAAGCCGACGGCACAGAGGTGTACGGCCTTTACAAGCATGATGTGTGTTATGTGGAAAGAGACGGCATACAGCGCACGCTGCAGATGATCGTGCCGGAGATGAAGCCGGACAAAAAGTATACTTACCCGGCTATCCTGTATGTCCAGGGTTCTGCCTGGATGAAGCAGGACAATTACAAGCGCCTGGGTGTGATGGCAAGGCTGGCTCAGAGAGGATATGTGACAGCCATCCTCCAGTACAGGGAGAGCGCCCTTGCCTCCTATCCGGCACCGGTGGAGGATGCCAAGACGGGCGTACGTTTCCTGAGAAAGCACGCAGAGGAATACCACATTGACCCGGACAACATTGTTATCATGGGAGACTCCAGCGGCGGACATACAGCTCTGGCAGCAGGCATGACTGCAGGAGATGACTGCATGGATACCGATGTGTACCAGGATGTGTCCTGCGCCGTAAAAGCCATTGTGGACCTGTACGGCGTGACGGACATCTGCCAGAAGGGAGATTTCCCCACCACGCCAAACCAGGGGGAGGCGGACAGCCCGGAAGGTATGCTGATCGGCGGCAACAATGTGTATGAGCATCCGGAGCTTTCCGGCCCGGTTATCCTTTCAAACTATGTGAAAGCGGAGAAAGAGATCCCACCGGTTCTCATGATGCACGGTACGGCCGACGACACGGTTTCCTGCAACCAGAGTATCCGCCTGTACAAGAAATTTCTTGAGGAGGGCAAGGATGTGGAATTCTATCTTGTAGAAAATGCCTCCCACGGGGACGTTGCATTCTGGACAGAGAAAAATATGGATATTGTAGACGGATTTATCCGGAAACATATCAGCAGATAAAGGGGAGGAGCGGCAGATATGAATACGGTTTTATTAATGGCTATCGTTCTGATCCTGATCGTGGTAGCCACGGTTATCACAAAGAAAGTTCCCTTTAACTTTGTGCTTCTCATTGTGCCCATTGTCTGTGCCTTGCTTTTGGGATACAGCGTGGAGGAGACAAGCACCTTTGTTGTGGAACAGCTTTCCTCCATGATGCAGTCGGCAGGCTTTATGCTTTTGTTTGCCTTTTTGTATTTCCAGATGCTAACGGAAGCCGGTGTATTTGACACCATTGTGACCGCCGTGACGACAAAACTGGGAAATAAGATGAATGTTATCGTGATCATGGTTTTGACAACCGTGATCGGAGGTTTCAGCATTCTGACAGGTAACTTTACTCCTGCCTATCTGATCACATTCCCCATCCTTGTACCATTGTACAAGAAGTTTGACTTTGACAGGGAGGCGGCCTTCATTATCGCCCAGACAGCCATGTCCGCCCTGTGTTTTATTCCCTGGGGAATTGGTATGGCCTACACGGCTTCTTCTGCCGGTCTGGACGCCAATGAGCTGGCTGCGGCTTCCATGCCATGGGGCCTTTGCTTCATCCCGGCCATCATCCTGCAGTGGGTGTACTTTGGATGGAAGCACAAAAAGCGTGTGGGCACCTTCCAGGCTGTGGCAGAGGTGGAGACGGCAACGGAAAAGAAAGAGGAGAATCCCAATCTGCGGCCAAAACTTTTCTGGGTCAATCTTCTTATCTTTGTGATTGCACTGGCGGCGCTGGGCGTGTTTGGCGTTGACCCCTACTTCGTGTTCATCGTGGCGACGGTTGTGACAGCCATGATCAACTACCCGAAGAATTTCGGCGAGATCTTTGCCAAGGTGGGCCCCATGTACCTGAACATCCTTGTTATGCTGATCGCCATCAACGTGTACCAGGCTGTGTTCAACAACACCGGAATGGTGGGAGCCATATCGGACGCTCTCATGCAGTTCTGTCCCGAGTTCCTGCTCCGCTACATCCATATCATCCTGCTGCTTCTGTGTGTTGTGATCATCTACGTGATCCCCTTCCAGATCTTCAACGCACTGTACCCGATCTTCATTTCCATCGGGGCAGGATTTGGTATTCCGGCTGTGGCAGTCATCGCGCCTTTTGTCTGCAACCTGTCACTGGCTACCAGCTCCACGCCTACCAACTCATCCACTTACACAGGATGCGCCCTGACAGAGACGGATGTGCAGCACTACTGTAAAAAGGCTGTGCCCATCCAGACGGTGACCAACGCCATCGTCGTGCTGACGGCAGTGATCTTCGGGGTACTGCAGCTGTAGGGCGGGATGAAACTTATAGTATAAAAGAAAATAGTAGACGAGAGGCCTCCGCCTGTCTTTACAGACAGCGGAGGCCTTTGCTTTTTATAAAGAAAGCAAATCCATGAAAATGAAAGCGGTGCAGAGTGACGGGAAGGGGTATAATGTGACTGATCAAACATAAAGGAGGGGATAGAATGGACAAAAAAGTAAGGTATTTGTCAGGAGCTGTAATGTGTGCTGCGGGAGGAGCAGCAATGAAAATGTTTTTGGTCAGTGAGAAGTGGGCGACGGTTTGGGACTTCTCCTATGTACAAAACGGGTATCTCATATCTGCACATCCGTTCAACATAGGGTATCACTGGACCACATGTCTTGGGATGCTGGGGGGTGTTTTTCTGATCCGAGGAGTGATGCAGATCGTCTCCAAGGAAGAAAAGTACCCGGCGGGCAGTGCGGCTGCGTCCCTGTTTCTTGGCAATATCTGCGCCTGGGATCTCTTTGACAGTATCAGTGAGACTTACTATGGGCTGTTTCTGGGGTGGGACAACAGAGTGATGGATATCTGTCGTATTCTGCAGGCTGCGTCCTTTTTGGCTGCTGCCGCTTTGGTGTGCGTCATATTCTGGAGGCGGAGCGAAAGAAAAAATGGGAGGACGTATCAGCTCTTGGCAGCACTGCTTCTGCTGACTGCAGGCGGAAGTCTGTTTATAAGGACATTCTGTAATATGTGGTTCTTCTGGCAGACAGTCGCTGCCGCAGGGCTGACAGCGATCGTATGTGGCGGGCGTGCATGGAAGCGGCAGATGGAAAAAAGAAGAAAACGAAGAGAGTGGAGGGTGATCACAAATGTGTGAGAAAAACAGAAACTATATGTATGAGATGTACAGCACCATGAAAAAGCTGAAGGAGCAGGGAGAATGGGCGAATGATTTTGACAAGGCTGTGCGCTGCTCAAAATGCGGAGACTGGCTGCCGCCGTATACAAGAGGACGGGTGCATTGGTGTAGCTGTAAAAGTCTGGGTATAGATGGAACTTCCCACTACACGAGGGTACTGTATAAAGAGAACCGTCCGGATCAGGCAGAGATCAGAGAAGTAGAGGAAGTCCTGAAAATGACAGACTGGTAGGAGGTGAGAGATATGAAATGGTTTTATGACAGAGAAAAGGATTGGGCGGAGGAAATCTGTGTGCAGGTGAGCCGTCCGTCAGGAAAAGCGGATGAGACGGCGGACATGCCGGGCGGATACATAGAGATACCCGGAAAGTGGGCGCAGAAGCTGGAGGAAAATGGAAGGACACTGTATGCCGGAAAAGGCTTTGGCAGGTCAATCTGTATCTACACAGAGAGACAGCTGGAGCGGCTGCTGGCATATTTTACAGAAGAAAATGGAGCGGATGAAAAGACGATGAGGATCCTGCGGCATCTTATTCTCGGATCTATCTGCGAGACAGAGCTGACAGAAGGCCGGCTTTTTCTGCCGGAAGCATTACTCTCTTACTGCGGGGCTGATGAGCAGGTCATTCTTGCCAGATATGAGAGGGACAAAGAGAGTTTTTTCACTGTACGCAAAAAGAATAAGGTCAACTATACGAAGCTCAGCAAATATATGAGCCGTATTCTTCGCCACAAGCCGGAACTGATAGGGATCGGTCTGGATGAACACGGATGGGCAGATGTGGACGCCTTGGTAGAGGGAATTGCCAAAGACCGGGAGTTTGACCGTGAGATCCTGGAGGAAATTGTGCGGACGGACGAGAAGCAGCGCTACTCCTTCAACCAGGACCGCTCAAAAATCCGGGCTAATCACGGGCACTCTGTGGTGGTAGATCTGGAACTGCAGCCGGCAGAGCCGCCGGAGATACTCTGGCACGGGTCCGCGGAGAAGTACGAGGAGTCTATTGACCGGACCGGCCTGAAACCAGGGAACCGCATGTATGTCCATCTGTCCCCGGATCGGGAGACGGCAGAGAAAGTAGGAAGGCGCCACGGGGATCTGGTGCTCTATAAGGTGAGGAGCGGGGAAATGTACCGACAGGGGTTCCGTTTTTACCAGGCGGTAACCGGGGTGTGGCTTACATACATGGTACCGGTGGAGTATCTGGAGAAGAATGTATGATGCTTGTTACAGATAAAGGGGGTATGATATACTAAAAAAAATACGGTACTTTGGGAGCAGAGAGTAAAATGGGAAAAGTGACATACGATATTTTTATAAGCTACCGCCGGGATGGAGGGGATACCCTGGCGCAGCTGGTATATGACCGACTGACTGACCGGGGCTATAAAGTTTTCTTAGACGTGGAGTCTCTGCGGTCAGGCAAATTTAATGAGAAACTTCTGGAAGTGATCGATCAGTGTAAAGACGTGGTGGTCATTCTTCCGCCGGGGGCGCTGGAGAGATGCAGGAACGAGGGGGACTGGCTTTATCTGGAAATTTCTCATGCTCTGAAAGCCCGCAAGAATATCATTCCGGTTATGATGAAGGGGTTCGAATGGACACAGGACATTCCGGAGAATCTGCAAGAGCTTCAAAACTTCAACGGGATCAGGGACAGTAAAGAGTATTTCGATGCAGTGATAGACAAGATGACACAGCTCATGCATAGCCGCGCGTCTTCCCGGATCGCTATATCCAAAAAAGCGAGGAGGAAAATGCCCCGTTTTGACGCAAAGGCGGCAGCCAGGAAGAAAAAGAAGGTGCTGATCACTGCTGCACTTCTTGGGGCAGCAGTGGCAGCAGCTGTCATGATTCCGCGTGTGCTGCAGCAGAGGCAGCTTGATAAGGCAGCCACAGAGGTGACGATACAGCTGACGCCGGATGAGGAGATGAGTGCTTCCGAGTATTACGATGCCAGAGAAATCATAAAAGACCGGTTTGACATACTCTCTGGCGGTGAAAAATATGATTTCGAGATCAGTGATGAAACGATCAATGTGAAGATGCCGGCAGATGTGTTCCACGGCATAGACGTAAGTAATGTACTGAAATCCTATGTGACAAGACCGACAGAATTGTATGTTATGCCAGAACTGGAGGAGGAAGGCCAGGAAGCAGCAGGCGCATCTGGCGACCAGAAAGAAGAGGCAGAATTTGTCCCTGTATCAAGGGATAGCATCAGGGAGCTGCAGATTAAAGAGGAAAGTGCCGAGGAGATCCATCTGGATCGGATCGACATGGACCAGTATGGCATAGAAGAGGCGGAGGAGTACAAATATATAGAGCTTGTCCTGTCTGACGAGACGGCAGATCAGATCCAGAGTGCCTATGGAGAGCAGGATGCCTACAGGCTGGTCCAGGATGCTGAGCAAGAGCTGGGCGGCTATTGCAACTATGCTCTTATCGGGACAGATGAGAAAAATGTATTTTATATCGTGGACTGCTGGCAGGAAGATAATTTTTATGAGCTGGTAGCGCATAACTACCAGCATAATACATTTGCCCGGCCATTTACTTTCAACATACTTCTGCCGACTGAGTGGGAGAGGGCGGAAGATGCCGGAGACAAGGGGGAGTTCCAGTGTGATCCTGGAGAGATCGAGATGCCCTTCGTGACAGTACAGATGTCGACCTACAGTGAGGAGGTTTCAGAGGGAGAGAAACAGGATATCATTACAGGAATGAAAACGCGTCTTGATGCGCTGGAAACACCCTACGCATTTGGCTACACAGTTGATGAGAATGCCACTGCGCCAGCCTTTACGATTAAGATGAACACAGAAAGAGTCTGCAGTGAAATGCTGGAGATGCTGGGAGATTATGATGGACTGACAGTAGAGGGTGCTTTCTATGATCTGATGAATTCCTACGATATAGAGAAAGTAAAGTGTTCGGAGCAGGAGGACGGCACGTACCGACTGGATCTGATATGGGACAAAGACAAGTATGAAATAGAAAAAGAAGATTTTGAGACAGCGGTCAGTCAGATTCGGGAATCTGAAAACAGCAACGTGTATCTGCGCGGAGCATCCGGGAGGATTGCAGAGGCAGACATCACAGATGTGATTGGGGAGGCTAGGATTACCTTTGGCGGGGCAGATTTGTTTGGTCTGGATAAGGAGGACGAAAGGCAGAGATATCTGGTGCAGTTTTTAAAAGCTGTGCAAGAAACAAATTCCCTCATGGAGAGCCATTCATACAACCTATCTGGGCTTATGGTCGAAGCCGAGGCAGGAATGTCGAAAGAGCTGGGTATCCCATCTGCTGAGGAAGAGAAGGAGGATATATACGCTCAGATCATGCAGGAGATGTGGCCGGAGATGGAAGTGACTTTTGATAGTGATTGTCTGCAGCTCGTCCTGGAAATGGAGATAGACGACACATGGCCGGAACGGGTCAATGATGTGATTAAAAAAGCTTATGAGGCAAGTGGGGCTGGCAGAGGCGAACTGAGTGGTCTGACAGTTCAGGTAGTGTCAGAAAAGGGAGACAGCGTATCCTGCCACTTCAACCGCGACAGTTACGATAGGCATGGCATGTCGTACTGGGGAAGCTACTTTGGGGAGGGGATCGAGCAATACCGGGAAGTGTTCCAGAGTATTGTGGCAAATGATCCTTTTTATACAGAGACAGTCACATCCTATGATGGCGAGGAGGGATTTTAAAGCAAAGTCAGGATAGATCGGAGCGATATCCAGCATAAATGAAAAAAAATCCGTTCATCTTTCAGAGTCGGTCTACACTTAAATTAAAAGTGTACCTGAAAGGAGAGAAGAAAAGATGAGCGGGAAAGATCAGCCGTATTTATCATTACAGTATGGAGAAGAAGGAGAAAAGGCAGCCGTTTATGACAGAAGGTTAAAAAGGCCTCTGTGTCTTCCTGGTAAAAGAGAAACATGGAACGTCAGAGGAAAGTCGGCGGTGCTTGTCTGTCCGGTTGCGATGACAGCGGCAGAGAAGTGTAAGGCAAAAGACAGGAGCCTGGCGGAAGGATATGCAGTCAGATATATGATGAGCGAGGCGGAAGCGATCACCCGCTACCACCTCTTTCAAAATCATGGCAGTCTGGGGACGGAGTTTGTGAAAGTGATCAATATCCATACATACTACACAGATCTGACGCTTGTGCGAGTCCAGGGAGATGTGGTCACACCTGTGCTCTGTCAGAAGATTATGACAGGAGGACAGCAGTTGACTTTCAATCTTACGGAATACTATATGAACAAATTGAGGAGAGTCAATGGAGACATTCGCGGAGACCACGCGAGTATCCATATGCTCAGGAACATGGCGGAGGAAGCAAAATTGCGGGTGGCGGGAAACCGTCTTCCGGAAGATGCATTTATTTTCCGGTCTCCTAAAGATCACATCAAATACCGGCTCCGGGTCTTCCGGGAAGACTATGAAAAGATGGTGGGAGAGATCATGGAGACAATTTTTACATATGACGCAAAGCTGGTGGAAAAGAGTGCGGCTTACGGGTATCCGGCACCGGGAACCGTGCTCCTGGCCGGCGGCATGAGCGAGTGCCAGGCCTGTGTCCAAAAAGCCGAAAGAAATTACGGGAGTACCAGAGTAATAGCGTATAAAGGGAAAAGCGCAGCTTTGCTGGGAGCAGCGGGATGGCTGGCAGAAAAGGAGGGTGCATATGGGATGGATAGAAGTGCTGGACAGTATGTCCAATATGGGACTGCACTGTAATTTTGGAGACAGAATGAAGCGTGCGTATATGAAGCTGACAGCAGCGCTCTGTGACATGGAACCGTCCGTGATACTTCCGCTGCAGAATGTGGAGGAGCTGGAGGATCTGCACTGGGCAGTGCGCTTTGATAATCCGGAACTGATGCTGGTGTGGCAGTATGAGAAGAGCAGCTATTCGCCAAGAAAGACTTGCGGTATCCAGAATGAAATGTCAGTCTATCCGGCTTACCGGGGGAGTCAGGAAGAAGTAAAAAGACGCCTGGAAAGGGTGGAGAAGAAGGTGGACGAGATTTTTGATGTCTGCCTGGCGGGTGGAGCGAAGACAGATGACGAAGTGACAAGGGCTCTCTGTGCCTATCTGGCTACGCATTACAGATATGCCAAAATGCTGCCGGGCGGGGACTATCCGGACTATGCATATACACTGGAACTTCTCCTTTACGGTGAGGGAGTGTGCTCTGGTTTTTCCAGTGTACTGACTTACATGCTGAAGAAACTTCAGATTCCAGTTATGACTGCTATAGGGTGGATAGACAACGGCGAATCCGGTGAACATGCCTGGAATATTATCCAGCGGTCGGATGGAGCATACCGTCACACGGATGTGACCTGGGATGCGGGAAAGAGCTTCTTTTTGCCTGCATATTTTTCCCTGGATGACAGGAGTATGAGAGCGAAAAGACACAACTGGCGGCCGGACAGGTATCCGAAGTGCAGATAAAAAAAGGAGGTGTGGTATTTGTTGGATATGGAAAGCAGTACAAAGGAAATACCCAGAGAGGACTATACGCTGATAGCGCAGGAGGATCTGCGGCTCATCAGTGAAAATGAACAATTGAAGGAAGCTATAGAGAAGGGCGATACATCGGAGCTTGAGGGGCTGCTCCTGGAGAAAAGCTATGCAAAGTACCTGTTTGGGGATTATCTGAAAAGGATGGTGTATGAGCTTTACATCTTCCCTGAAGATGACGGAAGAAAGATCACAGAGATCCCGGAGGATGAGTACATAAAAGACATTCAGCAGATCTTCAAGGAGAATGGGATGAAAGGTGTGGGAACCCTGCAGTTTGGAGGCAGCACAAGGCTGACGCCATCCAACTTGAAAAGATGGATGGGCACGCCTTGCTACCAGGTCAGCAGAGAGCTTGTCTTCCTGTTTGGATTTGGGTTTAATATGTTTGCTGAGCAGGTAGAGGAGCTTCTCACAAAGGTGATCGGACAGGCGGGCTTTGATTTCCGGAGCGCACAGGAGACGATCTACTACTGGTGCCTGAAACATAATCTCGGGTACGGCGGACTCCAGTACTGGCAGGAGAAGTATATGGAGATTCAGGAAGAGGCGGAGGAACAGAAGGAGAGCGGGATTTACGAGGAAAAGGAAGAGTGCGCAGGCGGGGCCAGGACAAGGTACTATAGAGACAGGGCAGCTCACATTACAGATGATGACGGCTTTAAAGAGTATCTGAGAGAGCTTGAGAGGATCAGGAGAGATACGAGAAATCGGATTACAGCCAGAGAGACACTGAATGTTGTAGTGAACATTCTGTGGTATGAGCTCTCTAAGGAGAGGAGAGGGGAGACAAAATGGCTGGAACTTCTCATTGAGCAGAAAGAGGAGGGCGATGCGCAAAATCGCACCAAACGGACGCAGCGTGAGATAAAAACCATGCAGAAGTACTGGAGAGAGGTCAGCCTGGATCCTCTGATCCAGTCCATCTGGCAGGAAGAAGATCCTGTGGCGATCTCTGAAAAGTCCCGGGAGTTGGCGCCTCTGCTCCCTGATATGTGGAAGAAGAGAAGCCTCCAGGACAAGCTGAACGGCGAGAGCCGGGTGCGGAAGGAGGATATCCTGACTGGAGTCTTTCTCACGTACGCGCACCAGCTTGAAAAGCAGATGCCGTATATGTCCGGCGAGGAGAAGGATTACATGGTCCGCGTGGAGACTTATGTTGAAGATGTGAATACCTATCTTGAACAGTGCGGCATGGGGGAGTTTTATATTGTGCAGCCGTACGAGATATTTCTCGTGCTCTGCCTCCTCTATGACAAGCCATACTCCTTCTTCCTCAGTGTGTGGAAAGAAAAAGAAAAAGAAAGGAAGTAGTCATATGTACAGACCGGAACCGATTGATACAAAAGACATACATCTCACAGATGAGCTGAGTGACTTAAGAGAACTCCTGGCAAAGAACACGCATGATATCTGGAGCAAACGGAGGATCGAGGAGGGATGGATATACGGGGAGAGGCGGGATGATGTGAAAAAGACAAATCCTTGTCTTGTGGAGTACGAGAACCTTCCAGAGAGCGAGAAGGAATATGACAGGAGCACATCCGAGGAGACTCTGAAGCTGATCCTGAAGCTTGGATATGAGATACGCAGAAAAAACAGCAGCCGGGAGTAAACAGATGGCAAGAGAGAAACTAAAGAGCGGTCAGCTTCTGGAGCTGTGCGGGAAGGACAAAAATATAAAAGAGACATTTCAGATCCTTGACCTTATCGGAGAGGGAAGCCTATGCCTTGTGTACGATGTGCTGTGCCCCAATGGGATGACCGGGAGGCTGAAGGAATTCTATCCGGCCTCTGAAGGCGTGGAAGAGATGCTTTTTGTAAGGGAAGGTGCGGTCCTGACAAGAAATCCTTCCTGTAGGGAAGGAGAGGCGGAACAAAAGCTGAGGACAAGATTCCTCCGGGGCTATGAGCACATGCGGGACATTCATGTGCGTGATCCGAAGAGCCGCAACGAGATGCCCAATTACGGGGAACTCTATACGGCGGGAGCGTCCATTTACTGGTTCATGTCCTACGACGAGGGGCTCTGCTACAGCAATGTGGGCGAGGAGACTCTGGCGGAGTTATGCGCAGTGGGGCTTGCGGTAGTCAGGGCAGTGGACAGGTATCACAGACTCGGGTATCTGCATCTGGATATCAAGGAGGAAAATATTTTTATTCTTCCGCAGACAAGAGATTATATAAAGTTTATCGATTTTGACAACATTGTCAGCAAAGAGGAGATACGAGGCGGTGCAGTGTACGGATACTCGGAAAAGACGGCGGCACCGGAGGTGCAGCGGGGGAGAAGAGATCTGATCCGCGAGGCGTCTGACTACTATTCTGTAGGCGCCATGATATACAGGAGACTCTGTAGAAAGGAAGTCACAGCTATGGAGAGGGTGTCCATGGCAAGATTTTTCCTGGAGGAGTATCTGGAGGAATACGGCGATGTGAAAGAGGAGCTGGGAGAGCTGCTGGGGCAGTTTTTTAAGAGGACGCTGAGCAATCATCCGGCGCACAGATACAGGTCCGCGTCCGAGATGGAGGAACAGCTCCAGAGGATCATAGAGAGGGCCCTGCCGGTGGAGACAGAGCTGGCGAAAGCGGCGATCCAGAAAAATCTGTTCTGCCTGTTCCACAGATTTCCAATCTACAGATACATGGGCGAAGGCGATACAGTGTCAGTCCTCATAGACGGGGAGGGGGAGATCGCTGACGCCGCCTTTCGGGCCGTGTTCGGATGCTGTGGGCAGATGCTGGATAAGAGGCTGCATATCTATCTCACCTGCGAGAATCCGGAATACAGGAAGAGAGAGAAGAAGAAGGAAATGCCGGCGTTGGAGAAGATGGCTGTTCTGGACAGAAATAACGAGACGGGGAAATACGGACTTTTGTACTCTCCTCTGGCAGAGGTGGATTTTCTGACATGGCGACGGTTTCTTGAGAAAGAAGAGGAGGGACTGGGGGATCCGGTCCGCTACTATCTTCTGGCCGACAGGAACATGGAGAGAAACAGGATGCGAGTAGGAGAGCTGGCCGACAGGCTGGCGTCAGGCAGAGAAGAACAGGTATTTATCGGCTGCTGTGCGGAAAAGAATGAGGAGAGAAGAGAAGGGAATGCTGTGCTGTGCTCCTTCGGGCGGAGCAGGAGTCAGGTGGACGAGGAATTCTATATAAAGCTGATCAAGCAGGCCTTCCTCATTGATCAGGCGTATGAGGGAATACCAAGCGGGAAGGACAGCGCCAGATTCGACAGCTTCTGCAGAAACATTTACCGTTATCAGTCGTCGATAGAAAATGCCATGCACCTGGACTGTAAGCTGTTTTACTGTGGCCTTCACGAGGAGAATGAGGCAAGAGCGGCGGATCTGTTTGAGAAGCGAGTGCTTGACGGAGGGGAGGATACCCCTCTTTATAGAGAACTGCTTTTTCTGGAACACCGCAGATGGATGGCCAGCATGGCGGCCAGAGGCTGGGATGCTTACGACCGTTTTGGTTTGGAGAGGATCAAGTATGGCCGCCAGACCGGGTATAAGGATGCGGGAAGAAAGCGGCATCCCTGTATGGTGGACTGTGAACGCGGGGAGGGCTGTGCCCTCAGGGGAATTCCCGGTGAGCAGTGGAGTAAGGAAATGGAGAAGATACGGAAGGAAGATACAGAACTGGATCATCTGGACCAGGTCTCTGTGTGGCTTCATGCAAGAGCTGGCGTGCTGTGTCAAAATAAGGAGCAGGTCATGCGGCACAGGGTGAGTGAGATAGAAGCCGGCTTTGCCATGCAGGGCGATGAGATGCCGGAGAGCTGGATCAGGGTGAAAAGGCTGCTTGCGCATATCCGGGAAGAGCGCGGGCCATTCTCCGGGGAGTGGAAACAGGTGATGGAGGACGCGCGCAGGGATATAGAGGAGCAGCAGGATGAGGAGATGTGCAGATACTTTGCTGATCTGTACGAGGGTGTGTCCGTGTACCAGGAGTACAGACATTTCCACGACTACAAGGAGACGGACGGAGTACTGATCGCGCATATCCCTGAGATACTGAGGGGTTTTTAGGAAGGAAAAGTAAAAAGCAGAGGCAAAAAATGATGCCGCACGTGAGAAAAAGAACTCACGTGCGGCATTTTTGCTGCCTTTTGAAAAAACGGAGGGGAGTTGGTGCAGGGGTGGGATAAAGTGATGATGTAAAGATCAAACCAGAGAGGAGAGAGAGATTTGAAGAACAGACAGATGCGACAGTATGAGATTTCCTGCTATATCAGCCAGGGAAAGGAGAGGAGAGAATGCAAAGATGTAGAATACACCCTGATCAGCGGGGACAGGCAGGTATTTTCCCTGTCAGACGGAGTGACGAAGAAAAAATACGCTGTGCAGGGGGCGAGGAAGGTCCAGGAGGCGCTGGGTAGCTGCCTGGCGGGGATGCCGGACGAAGAGCTGTGGTCAGATGAGAAAGTAAAGAGAAGGTGCATTGACCTGCTGCGAGATACGATCCGTGATCTGTCAGAGCAGGCGGGAGCAGACAGGGAAGAGTTTGCCTCCACCCTGATGATGCTGGCCGCTCAAAGGGACACCGGGAAGATCAGATGGATACACATAGGAGACGGGCTGATCTTTCAGACGCAGGACGGACAGGTGCAGGTCGTCTCCCATCCCCGGCATGGGATCACGCCAAAGTATACCTTTGCCACCACGAGCCAGAACATGGAGAGACATTTCCGGACAGGAGTCATTGACAGGCCTGAGCGGGTCGGCATGATGACGGATGGAGCCATGGCCCGGTTCTATAGGGAGAGAGAACTTACAGATCTGGCCAGACAGGTGCTGGTCCAGAAGATGGAGAATGTGGAAGAGGTATTGAGGAGACAGGAGGAAAAAGACGATCAGAGTCTGTTTTTGATACAGTATTCTGATCCTGCTTAAAAAGGATTGCAAAGGAGATGAGGACAGATGAAAAAGAGAAAACGGCAGAAAAATAACAGAGTGCTGAGAAAGATTTCACACATCCTGCTGATCGCAGCGTTGTTCCACTACGTGCCTGCGTTTTTGAGGCAGAGCGGCATGCCGTACACGGAGACTGTGTACGGATGGATCGTGACATATATTTATAACGGAGTGCCCGGTATTGTGCTGCGCCCGCTGTGCCAGTGGTTCTGGAGCCTGGAGTGGTATCCTTTCATTTACTTTCTGACAGGGGCGCCTTCCGTACTGCTGTTCATTGCAGTGCGGTTTCAGATCCTCCTGAAGGGGCGGATCTACGAGACAAAAAAGCGGAAAAGACCCTATCGCTCGTTCAGGAGCGGGGGAGGATACAGCGGAGATATCACACCGCTTTTCTGGAAGATCAAAGAGCGTCTGCGGTCCTGTTTCCTGCGGTGCGACAGAGATATGGTGCAGGAGGCGGAACAGATGGCGCTGTGCAGGATCATCTCCGGAAACAGGGAATTCTGTGAGGATATGGCGAAGGTCAGACTGTGGCATATCACAGAACAGATGCAGATCCTGTATGACGGGAAAACCCGACAGATGACGGTGATCATGCCCCAGGAGCAGAGACGGGTTCTGGAAAAAGGGCAGGCCATGGAAACTGGCGGTATTTATATCGCTTACATGTAACAGAGAGGAGTAGAAAACAATGATCAAATATGGAAAAGCAGTGTGTACGAATTGTCTGAGGCCGGTGGATGAGTGGTGGTACTATATTCCGCAGCTCAATCTTATTGTGAAGGCGGTCCGCAATATCCTGGGAGATTATCAGGTGTTTCCGGTCCGTGAGGAGGATAAAAAGACGTATCAGATCCATATTACGGAAAAGCCTGAGAAAATGCGGGGCCTTCCGATGCTGTTTAAGGTGGAGGCGGAACGGGGCCGCGAAAAGTGGGAGTTTACTTTAAGGAGCGGCAAGAGGATCTGCCCGCACTGCCTGGAGCAGGAGAACAGGATCGAATATCTGCCGGCATGGTCGGGTTACTATGACACGTACATCGTAGGTGTCGTGGGGAGACCATCCGCCGGGAAGACGGCATGGAGGCACGCCTGCGTGTACGGGAGAAACCTGTTAAAGTGTCAGTGCCTGGGGGCAGAGCGGGTTGAGACCCAGCCGCTCACCCGGGAGACGGTCACAAATATGGGGGCCAGAGACGGGCTTACCACCGTGCTGGAGATCAAAGGAGAGAGAGGGGATAAGGAGGCCAGGCTGCTCCTGATCGACACGCCGGGGGAGCTGGAGACACAGAGCGGTGACGAGCAGATCACGGACTATGAGTGGCATATGTCAAGAGTGGACCGCTGCGATGGAATCGTGTACATGATCGATGGCAGCAAAGAGACAGAGATCGATGGAGAGTGGCTGTCGAACCTTATGACATACTCAAAGGGGCGGATTCCGGTGGCTGTTACCATGACCAAGTCTGATAAGCTCCGGGACAGATGCAGCAGCAGCCCTCTGATGGTCCGCGGGCGTCCGGTCATAACCGGCGGATACTTCGAGCGGCAGAAGAAACTGGCGGAAGCCGGTTACTATGAGAAGGTGAAGAGAATGATCCTGGACAAGAGCATTATCCGAAGTATCCACCCGGCAGTAGCCAGCGTGATCAGCGAGAACAGAAAAGACGTGGGCTACTTCCTTATCTCCTCGGGAACAACGCGGGAGGACGGAGGAATAGCGCTGAACCTGGAGAAGGCTGAGAATATCTATGATCCTTTAAAATATATCCTTGCCAGACAGGGGTTGTACAGATATGAGTTTTAGGAAGGGGAGAAGGCTATGAAGATCAGAGAGTGCATGTACGGGCAGCAAGGTGATGGAAAGGGATATGGATTTATCTTTTGTGATCCGGAGGTCGATCCTATGCGATACGGGAAATATCTGGACAAAGTGCTGAACACGGATCAGAGGGAGACGAGTATCCGCGGGATGCCGACGGAGGAGGGAGAGTACCTGCTCTCGTTTGTGACATTCCTTCCGGAAGGCAGCAAAAGAGAAGCGCGGGGACAGAGCTTTGTCCATGCCTATATCCTTGATGACGAGGCGGCGGACAAGCTGCTGCGGGAGCCTGGAAAGATCCCCCGTTTGAGGCACTGCGTGACACCGGATGATATGGGAAAGGAAGCGCGCCGTCCCCTGAGGCTGGAGACGGCAGGGAAGGGCGCTCCTGCCGCAGAAAAGAAACTGCCGGAAGAGGTGCAGAAGCAGTATTTTGAGGCTGTTTTTGACAATGTAGGGGAAGGATGGAGATGCCAGGTCCTTCATGTCGTTCCGGGTGGCAGAGAAGAGAGGGAGGGGACAGTCATGGCAGCGCTGAAGCTGTTTCCGCCTAAGATGAGAAAGTATATCTCCTGGAACACAAATGCCAAGACTATGAGGGAGTGCAATAACTACGAACTGAATGCAATGGACCGCGAGACATATGCCGGACTGGAGCAGAGCGGCTACGCGGGGGGAAAGGCGGTCAGGAGAATTGTCCTTGAAGGCGACAAGGTCGTGCGCGGGGCGGAAGATAAGGAACTTGACGCTCTGTGGGAGCGCTACCGGGCGGCTGAGATCAGGAAACAGGCCTGGAGGCGCTGTGACCGGTCAGGAGGGGACAGAAGAAGCGTGCTGGACTGTCTGTCCTGGTATGCAGGGACAAAAAGAGAGATGAAGAGCAGGAACACCAGCGCGCCGGGCGGCAGCCGGGAGACTTCAGTAAGCATGAAGAAGAGGAGAGAAAAAAGGGGGAATATCCTGCTGGCCGGGAAAGTAGCCGGACTGATCGCCTCGCTGTCATGGCTTGCTTTTATGATCCAGATCCAGGAAGTGGGGGCAAGAGAGTACACAGTTCATGTGTCGGGAGATTTTCTCTGCTTTCTCCTGCAGTTTGCAGTCTGCTTCCTGCTGACAGAGATCCTGGAAGATGTGCGCAGAGCGAGGCGCGAGAGGAGGGAGAAAGGATGATTTTAAAGATATTGCTGCTGGCCGGAATGTTCGGATTTTTATTCTGGGCAGCCCGGCAGGAGAGCGACGCAAGAAGAGAAGAATATGTGAGGCGCCATTTCGCGGCCTGTTTCATCCTGCCGGACGGGCGGATCTATCAGGTGGAGGCAGGAGAGATCTTCATCGGGACAGGGAAGAACGCGGACCTGAAGCTGGGGATTCCGGGAGCGGATCGCGGGGAGTACAGAGGGTGCCTTTGGGGTATAAAGCCTCTCCACGTGCAGGTGTGTGCGAGGGAGGACGGATGGTTCTATATCCGCAATCTGACAGATACCCCTGTTCTGACAAAGATCGGACAGACGGAGGAGGTGCTGCTGGAGGGGGATTCTGAGAGGAAGCTTCTGCATGGCATGAACATTAACTTTGGAACATACCAGATCACATTTTACAGGGGGGTGTACCACGAATGAAGAGGATGAGACGAATCGAGTGGGCGGTATATATCCTTACCGCGCTGTACCAGGTAGGGAGCCTTGCCGTGATCCTGGTCGGGACAGGAGGCGAGCTTTCCTATGCCAAATGGACGGAGGTGGAAGGAGTTTTATACTATTCCCCGGAAAAGTATCAGGCGGCAGGGCCTCTTCTTGCCGGCCTGGCCGTGACACTCCTGGCGGAGACGGCGGTCGTCCTCTGGGGCATACATATGAGGTCCGGCCTGGCCGGATGCGCGGCAGTGTTTGGCATGCTCCTCTACCACGGCATGCTCCTGCAGGCCTTCTACAATGGCGGGGAAAACCTGAAGAGACATATTTTCTTTGCGGCGGCGGGATTTTTCTGTATGATCCTCTATTATTTCCTGTGCAGGGTCAGGCTGGACGACAGGAAACTAAGGTGGGTGATCGGCGGCACGGCAGCTCTGATCGCCGTACAGCTTTTCTGTCTTCTGGCAGGAGTAGTGAGCGGGGGCGGCATCAACGGCAGTTACGCCTGGCTTTCCTTTGCCGGCGTGACAGTACAGCCAGGAGAGAGTCTGAAGGTGGCGGTGATCCTCCTGTCAGCGTGCTGTTATAAGATACGGATCAACCGCAGGCTGTCATACATCTATATGGCACTCTGCGGCGGATCAGCGGTTGTGCTTGCCGCTTGCCGGGATCTGGGCAATGCAGCTGTCCTTGTGATCCTCCTTGTCGTCTCCTCCTACTTTCTTTTTGACGACTGGATGGTCAGCGCGGAGATCTTCCTGGCCGCCGCCATAGGGGTAGTGGCTTCGGTGATCTGCGTCCCCTATGTGCGGGCCCGGTTCTTCCAGTGCTTCCATGCGCTGGATAGCGGTACAGGGCAGCACTACCAGCCTGTGATGGCCATTGTCCGGGGCGGGCTGAAGGGAATGGGGGCGGGAGGTGACACAGTCTCTGCCACATGGGTCACATCCTCGTCCACAGACTTTGGGGTAAACGTGCTGACGGCCATTTTCGGGGTGCCGGTGCTGATCCTGCTGGCGGGTCTGCTGATCCTGCTTCTGGTCCAGCTCCTCTGGACTCCGGTCTTGTCGCCCTTTCACTATATGATGGGTCTTCTGTCGGCGGTGGTCCTGTTCGCACAGTATGTCCTTCATATGGGCGGCGGTCTGGACATATTACCGTTTACGGGAATATGCGCAAGCTTTATCAGCCAGGGCGGCTCCAACATGATCAGCTCCTTTCTTCTCTGGGGAGGAGTGCTTGTCAGCTTTAGTCCGGCATTTGAAAAACTGAGAAAGGAGAAAGAATATGATACGTAAAACAAATCAGAAAAAGTGGATCATCCTGGCTGCGGCGATCCTTCTCGAAGCGATCCTTATCACAGGAACGGGGCGGCTTTTTGCCGGCGCAGGAGAGGCGGTGGAAAGCCTCTCCACAGAGGCGTATATGGAGTGGGCCGGCGATATTCCCGGGAGTACCGGAGAGATCGTGGATACCAACGGAGAAGTGTTGTGGAGCCGGGAATTTCGAGGCTATGGGGACACATACAGCCTGGTGGGGGAGCTGAAGGATGTCCCTTATGCAGAGAATACAGCCGCGCTGTTAATGGAGGGCAGCCTGCTGCACCCGGAACAATACCGGGCCGCGGAAGGTGCGGACTCCCTGGAGGGAACAGGGGAGACGGTTGTTCTCACGATAGACAGGGGATTGAATGAAGACATTTATCAGTATATGAAGGACAGGCAGATCCGAAGCGGGAGTGCCCTGTTCATGGAGGCAGGTACGGGAAAGATACGTGCTGCCGTTTCCCTTCCCGGAGCGGTGCCGGATGGAGTGGAAGGGCTCCCGGAGGGGGCCCTTCTCAATAAAAACTTTTTGTCTGTCACGCCCGGCTCCACGATGAAGATCGTGACGACGCTGCTCCTCAATGAACTGGATGAGGATCTGGCGCATGAGAAGGTGAGATGCGACGGGAGGTACGAGAGGCCGGCAGGGGATATCACCTGTATCACGCAGCGGGGCGTACACGACATAGAGAGTGCTATGGGGGTATCCTGCAACATCTACTACGGAGAACAGATCCTGCAGGTTCTGGATCCGCAGGCCGACAAGTCATGGGAGATGCTGGAGAACATGGGATTTTCCAGAGAGCCGGAGGCCAAAGATGTAGACGGCCTGATCTGTCAGGGATCGTCCACAGACTTTGACGGGAGCGGCAGCTTTTCCAGCACATGGTCTCTGATCGGGCAGGGGCAGACGCAGGTCAGCCCCGTGGATATGTGCAGGATCGTCAGCGCGGTAGTCCACGACGGCAGGGCCCCGGAAGCCCACCTGCTTGAAACAGACAAGACCGCATATACACAGATGGTGAGTCAGGAGAATGCGGGGGAAGTCTGCCAGATCTGGCAGAATGCCTACAGGGCATACTATCCGGCAGAGGAGTATCACAGGGATATCACAGTGGCAAAGACAGGAAGTGCAGAGCACCAGGACGGAGTACATAAGCTGCTGGCAGGCTATATAGAGTCTTCCGATATGGTATTTTTTATCGAGGTGGCAGACTATGAGACTTCCATGGTGGATCCGGCAGAGGTGGCAGGCGAGGCTTGCCGGTATCTGGAACAAAAATAAAATTTCTGAAAAGATGTAATTTCTGAAAAAATGAACGGGGGGATGTCGAAGGGCGTTTATCCTTAAATCAGATCAAATAAAAAAAGGAGGAAGCGCTATGAAACATGTATTATACAAAATGGAAAAGAACGAATACCTGGGGAATTGTCTGGCCATCGTTACAAAGCTGGACAAGACCCCGGCAGGGTTTACCCGCCCGGAGCTTCTGACATTTATCAAGACGGACCAGAAGACATACGAGCAGGTGGAGAGCCTGGAAGATATCAGGAGGACAGATCTTTTCGGGAGAATGACACCCTGCCTCAGGTTCGGATCAGAGTGCATGTTTGGAATGTTCGGTGATTCCCACTGCAACTGCGAAGATGAACGGAAGAAAGCGCTGCAGTTTATCGGAGAGAACGGCGGAATATACGTACACATGCCCCAGGAAGCGCAGGGGAACGGCCTGTTCTATAAGGCGGAGGAGCTCCAGCTCCAGGTGCACGGACGTCTTCAAAGTGGAAGATATATCGGAATGAAGACGCAGGCGGAGGCGGCCAGGATCCTGCGGGGGCACGCAGTCATTGACGTGAGGGAGTACGATGTGATCGCCAGCCTGTTCTGCGACCTCGGTCTGGAGAAATATTCCTACCGCGTGATCAGCAGAAATCCCGGCAAGCTGAAGGCGCTTGAAGAAGAAGGGATCGATGTGAAGGGCAGGATCGACCTGACTTCAGAGATGAATATGGAGAATTTGGGAGAGTACCTGACCAAGTGGATCGAGAAGGGCTACTGCTTTGCAGAGGATGAGATGGAGCAGGTGATCGCGCTTCTTGGCAGCAGGGAAAGGATGCCGGAGAGAGCGCTGCGCATGTGTGAAAAGGCCGCCGGGATTTTGGAAACGGCGGAAGGGAAGGCAAGGCTGGAACAGGTCATGCACGCAAAGGAAGAGACGATCAGATGTCTGGAGGCAGAGCTTCTCAGATTTACATGCAGATTACAGAAAGTTTCATAGGAGGAAAAGACGATGAGTGAAAAAATTGAAAGAGAAATGCGGTTTGTATTGACGGACGGAGAATACGAGGCGTTCAAAGAACGCGCAAGATACTGGAAAGACTATATCAGGACAGGGCGCGCAGTGCACGAGCTGACGGTCATGTATGATAATCCCAATCCAGAGTATTCTTTTTACAGCAAAGATGTAGACGGACGCCTGCGCGTCCGTACCGTAAAGCCCGGCACTGCGGACATCTTTCCGGCAGTTACAGAACCCGGCGGAGCGCTTCTTACCTGGAAGCAGAGAATCCCCGAACTGACCGGCGACCAGATCCACAGAGAAAAAGAGATCGAAGCGCAGATCAGCGCGGAAGAGATTGATGCGGTCATACTGCTGCTGGAACAGGTGCTGAAGTGTCCCAGAGTCTCCTCCTATGAGAGAAACCGCGAAACATTCTATATGGGAGGTGTGGAGGTGGCTTCCGATCTGTTTCCCTATGGGCACGTCGTTGAGCTGGAACTGAAGCAGGGAGAGGAGAGAGAGCTGAAGGAGATGGCAGAGGCGCTGGGCCTGAAAGAGGAAAGGACAAGCCGTCTCAGCTGCGACGATATGTACCGAAAACTGTGCGAGTATGAAGGTATCTGCGAGAAAAATGATATTTTGTTCTGCGATGAACAGATGCCTAAGCTCAACACATATCTGGAAGGAGAAGAAGTATGCAGAAGATAGTTTTCCTGCCGTGGGGGAGCCATGAACAGCATGGCCCCCTGATCCCGGCAGACACAGATACAGAAATAGCAGTATATGAGGCGGAGCAGATCTGCAGGGCCATATCGGAGAGACACCCGCAATACAAGGCGGTTTGCCTGCCGGCCCTTCCGTTTGGCATGGCGCAGGAACACAGTGGATTTGCAGACACAGTCAGTATCTCTTATCCCGCAGCCATGCAGTTTCTGGAAGAGATCCTTGCCTCTTATACAGAAAATGAGACACAGCTCAGGCTGATGGTCATTATCAATGGGCATGGCGGAAACCAGGATGCGGCAGCGGTTATATGTCATCATTTAAACATGAAGTATAAAAGGACCAAATTTATGGTACTTCATGTGTTCAGTGAAAGTTCAAGAAGACTGGCGGAAGAACTGTTTGGTGTTTTCAGCGCACATGCGGATTCGGTTGAAACATCTGTCTATGCCAGCATAAATCCGGAAGTCAAAGAGGGAGTATACGATCTGCAGCTTCTGGGGGGGCAAGCGGCGGGACGTCATGCTATGAAGCTGCATCCGGTGAGGGAGATCAGCAGAAATGGGATCGTCTCGAAACGGCAGGATATCATTGTAGACAGAGAAAAAGGGAAAAAGATTTTGGAGCGCAGTATCCGTGACCAGGTGGAGACAGTGGAAGACTATCTGCAGATATTGGCAGAGTAGTTCTTTTCCCTTTGCGTATGGTATAATAAGTTACCGTGAAAAGTAAGATGAGGAGGGGCAGAGCCGTGAAATATGATGTTTTTATCAGCTATCGCCGGTCAGGTGGGGAATTAAATTTTATCATGGGATTACGATCCGCAATGACACATTTGAACAGAGCGCCGGACAGATCGAGCAGCTTCTGGCCAGCGGCAGAGCCGCGGGCGGGAAGAAAGACTATCTGGAAAATAAAGGGCCGGAGCTACGCTGATGTATGTGGAGAAGACAGAGAACAGGCGGCTGGCATGTATCCCTGGTTCCGCAGGGGGGAAGAAAAAATAGTCAGACTGAGAAAAAATGCCTTGAACTGGCGGAGTATACGTATGATGGCCGAGCTGGACAGGGGCTGCACAGCCTGATGTTTTACAACGAGTTTCTTCTTTTTATGCTTATGCTTTGGTGCTACAGGGGGAATACACGAAGGCAGGGCACGGAAGGAGAAGGAGTCTTCCGCGATGTTATGAGTTATATTGCGGGTATGGATATACATGAAGTCTTGAAAGCGTATAGCCAGGCTGAAAGAAATTTTGCGGAATATTTTCGGAAGTATATGATCCGTCCGCTTGAGAAATGGCCCGTTGTACTCCGGTCCGGGAGCGGAGAGATGACGGAGGAAGAAAGGTCAGAATACACGGCGTATGCGATCCGTTTCTTTGAGGCAGTGCTTGACATGAGCCAGCTGTTTTTTGAATGCTGGCCGGAACCGGATTTTGAGAAGTTTGTGAACCATAAGCTACTCTGTCATTACAGATACCTGAAAAGAAGGCGGATTTTCCTTCCCAGAGATTTGCAGAAAAAAGTATTTGAAATGAGTATGAAACAGTGAGGAGTACATAGAAGGACAAATATGCAGTACGTAATGAGTGACATCCACGGAGATCTTGCGCATTTTCGGAGGATGCTAAAAAAAATAGGCTTTTTACCGCCTGATAAGCTGTACATACTTGGTGATGTGCTGGATAAAGGGTGTGAGCATCTGCGCATGCTTGCTTTCGTCAGAGAAAATCCCAATATGCTGCTGATCAAGGGCAATCATGAGTATCTCTGTGAACGGTATCTGGCAGGTACCGTGAGCGGAGAACTGTGGGATAAATGTGGGGGCGGGGGAACACGCCGGGAGGTGGATCTTCTGTCCCGGGAGGAGAAAGAAGAGCTTTTGGATTATCTGAGAGGACTTCCTGTGTACTGGAAGGTGGAGGCTGCCGGGCAGGAGTATTTTCTGACCCACTCCGGCTACCACGCGGACTTTCCGGTGCTTTGCCCGGATAAGATCAGAGTGGATATCGAGGCCTCCGTGAGGGCGGCAGTGGAGTCAGATCAGGAGAGATATCTCTTTTCCGATGATATTCACTATATCCCTGCAGGACTGTGTTTTGACAAAAAAATAATCGTAGGACATTATCCTACGATCTTTCTGGAAGATTACCATCAGGCCAACATCTTCCACGGGAAAAAATACATCGATATCGACACCGGAAACGAGTGCCGGGAAGAGGGGGGATGCCTGGCATGCCTGTGCCTTGACAGTGGGCGGGAGTTCTATGTGTGAGGGAGCCTATCCCCTTTCTTCTGCGCCGGCTGTCACAGAAAGAGGGAGCCAGTCGTTTGCCAGGCAGACTGTGTACAGGGAGATGGAAAGGGGCATCAGTGCAAGCCAGATGCTTCTTGGGCCGATAAAAGATCTGGCTACAAAGGAACAAGCGACACCCACATGGAAAAAGAGCAGAGTACAGCCAAAGAACTTTGCCTTTACCGTGTGGGTTTTATCTTTATTTAAAAGCACTTCCGTGGCAGCCATTGTGAACTGCTTCAGGTTGTTGGTGGAAAACAGAGTGGAGCTGGCAAATCCCTTAGCGCCCTTGAAGCTATTCCACTGGAAGGCGGTGGCGAAGAAGAAGGGGTAGAGGGCCAGGACCGGATGGATGTCCGCAGGAAACAGCCCGGCCATGACCGCGGCAGCTGCGTCCAGAAACAGGCTGGCTACCTGCAGATCGATCCGGCTGTGCTTTGGAAGCCAGACCGTCAGTGCGATGGCAGCTACAAAGAGAAAGACGCCGCCAAGGCGCAGGCAGGCGTCGGTGAAGTCATGCCCCAGAAGATCTGTCACAAAGTAGATCATATTGGCAGTCTGCGCGTTCCCAAACAGATCGCAGAAGCTGAGGATCGTATAGACCCCGAAAAATCCTCCGACAAAAGCCATCATATAGTGAAGGGGTGTCTCGTACTTTTTCTTATTTTCCATCTGTATTCACCAGCTTATCCAAATTTTTGAGAGAGCGGCGGTCTGTACTGCCGCCCGGGATATTATAGCATATTGCATACGTATATAAAAATACATATAATATATGAAGAAACATATAAAAAAAGTATGATAAAAAAGGCGCCTCCATCAGGGATGCGCTGATAAGGAGGAAATTGCGTGGATATTAAATCGCTGAAGTATTTTCTGACGGTGGTGCAGGAGGGCACGATTACCCGGGCGGCGAAAAAACTGTGCATCGCCCAGCCGCCCCTGAGCAGGCAGATACGGCTTCTGGAGGAAGAACTGGGGGTTACTTTATTTCTGCGGGGAAAGAAGAAGATCCAGCTGACGGAGGAAGGGAGATTCCTCAAGCAGCAGGCGGAGGAGATCATCGAGCTCATGGAGAAGACCCGGGAGCAGATGGGCAGACTGGGAGGCGGCGTGCATGGACTTGTATCTGTGGCAGCAGTGGAGTCCTTCGGTATCGGCCTTCTGTCAGAGATGGTGGAGACGTTTCACAGAGAGTATCCCCAGGTACATTTCCAGATCTGGTGCGGAAACAGCGATGAAGTCCGTGACAAGCTGGAGAGGGGGCTGGCAGATGTGGGAATCGTGCGGGCGCCGGTCTACATGGAACAGTGTGAGCAGATCTTTCTTCGAAGTGAGCCCTGGGTGGCAGCCATGAGCCGGCGACATCCCCTGGCAGCAGAAGAGGGGGATGAGGTGCGGCTGGAGCAGCTTGGCGGGGAGACGCTGATGATCCCTGTCCGTGCATCGCTGCAGGAGGAGATCAACCACTGGTTCAATGAAATCGCCCAGGACAGAGAGATCCTCTGCTATTATAATTCTTCTGCCTCCATGTTGCCGCTGGTGGAGCGGGGCATGGGCATCGCCATCTGCCCGGGGGCTGCCAGATACTTTGCCGGGGGAGAGGGGATCATTTACAAGACGATCGTGAAACCCAGGAAAGAGTCACGGCTGTATATGGTCAGGCGGAGATACCAGATGCTGCCGCAGGCTGCCGGAGCTTTCTGGGATTTCGCAGGCAGAAAATTCTGCGGTGTGGGCGATCTGCTGTGAGTGAATGAAAATGTATGCATAAATTCGAAATAAATATTCTTGAACTTATACTTGTATACATGTATAACAAAGAAGATACGCATTGTTTACAACACCCTTTCCGTTTGGGAGGGTGTTGTGTGTGAATATATATACAAAGCAGTGAGGTGTACGTGCAGAAAGGCGCAGGACAGAAGGCAGGCTTCCCGGATGAGAAGTACGCGGCAGCAGGCGCTGTCATGGTGGACACAGCAGAGGAAATCTACGGAACCTGTGATTTTGTGGCAAAGGTAAAAGAATTTGAGCCGTCTGAGTACAATCTGCTCCGGGAAGGACAGATCGTGTTCACCTGTATCCATCCAGCCGCACACCCGGAGGAGGTGCAGGCGCTTCTTGACAAGAAGGTCATCGCGTTTACGGCGGAGGACTCCCACAGATACGGTTCCCCCAACTGTGAGGCGGCAGGAAAGCAGGGAGCCCTTATGGGTCTTGAGTCCATGCTGACCATCAACGGAGGAAAAGGAAAGTTTGTCAGCGGCCTTGGCGCAGCTCCCGGCATGAAAGTGCTGATCCTTGGAGGAGGCACAGTGGGACAGGCTGCCCTCAGCGTCCTGCACGCCCTGGGAGCATGGGTGACTGTGGCGGATATCAACATCGGACTTCTGCGCACGCTTCAGAGCCAGTACAACCAGAGCATCAATACCATGATTTCCAGCAGGGAAAATATTGCCGCTATCCTTCCGGAGACAGATAGGATCCTGAACTGTGTGAAATGGCCCAAGGGAAATACAGAGTACCTAGTGACAAGGGAGATGGTACGCAGCATGGAGCCGGGGTCTGTCCTTGTGGACATTAGCAATGACGAGCAGGGAGCCATCGAGACCTTCCACGAGACCACACATGAAAATCCGAGATACGTGGAGGAGGGCGTGGTTCACTACTGCGTAAGCAATATTCCGGGAGCCATCGCAAACTCCACATCCGTGGCCTACGCAGCGTCCGTGCTTCCGCATTTCCGGAGCATTCTGAACAATGGTGTGGTACAGGCCTGTGCAAAAGATGGATTCTTAAGAAGAAGCCTTACAACATACAAAGGCTATCTGACCCATGAGGAGACAAGCGCTCTGCAGAACCGTCCGTGGATCCGTCCCGAGGACATTCTGGGTATCGCGGACCAGAAACTGGATCCGGCGCCGCCGGCAACGGTGACAAGATCCGACAATTTTATCAGTCTGTAATGCATGTACAGCAAAGGAAAAATAAGAGAGAAATGAGGTAACACCATGGAGACAATGGGATTTATTTCCGTCATTCCGGCAATACTCGCGATTGTATTGTCCTTTATCACAAGAAATACGATCGTCTCCCTGACGATCGCCTGCATTGCGGGAACGCTGCTGGCAGGACAGGGGATCTTCGGCTTTCCCACGCTTCTGCAGAACAGCCTGGGAACAACCAGCTTTTCCTGGGTTATGCTGCTGAATACATTTATCGGCATTCTGGTGGCTTACTTCCAGAAGACAGGTGCCATCCAGGGATTTTCCCAGAAGGTTCATGAGAAAAACTTAAGCCGCAGAGGCGCCCAGCTCATGGCCTGGGTACTTGGTATCTTTATCTACTTCAGCGATTCCTTCAGCCCGCTTTTTGTCGGTTCTGTTATGAGGAGCATCACTGACAAGGCGAAGGTTTCCCGTGAGAAGCTGGCCTACATTGCGGATTCCACATCTGCTCCGGTAAGCGTGCTGATGCCCATTACCGGCTGGGCGGCGTACCTGATGGGCCTGGCTGTGGGCGTGGGTTGTATCGCTACTACAGAGGATGCATCCCGTCTTTTCCTGCGGGCTATCCCGTTTAACTTTTATCCTATTTTTGCCGTGCTTTTCGTAGGCCTTCTGGCTTCCGGCATCATTAAGGATTTTGGTCCCATGAAGAAGGCGGAGAAGCGGGCCTGGGAAGAGGGAAAAGTGATCCGTGACGGAGCCACTCCTCTCATCGGGAAAGAGCTGACGGACATGCAGCCCTATCCAGGACTGAAGCCGAGAGTTGTGCTGAATTTTATCCTTCCTGTCTTTGTGATCATCGGCATTGCTCTTGGTACGTACATAGCCTTTGACTCAGCCAAGACAATGGAGGCATTTCTCTTTGTGGTGATCATCATGACGATCAGCATGATGATCCAGGGCATTTCTTTCAAGGAAGTTATGAACACGCTGACAGACGGCGTGAAGGGAGCCATCCCTGCTGTCATGCTGCCGGCCGTGATTTTTGCCGTGGCGGCCATCATGTCTTTTGCCACAGGATCTTCCTGGGGAACATTTGCCATCTGTATGCCTATCGCCCTTCCGCTGGCATTCAGCTTTACGGACAACCAGATGAGCCTTCTCATTGTGGCATGCTTCGCAGCAGTGGCAGGCGGCGGTGTGTTCGGAGACCACTGTTCCCCGCTGTCAGATACGACCGTTCTCTCCTCCACAGGAGCGGCTTCGGATCATATCGATCACGTGAAGACCCAGCTTCCCTACGCACTGATCTGCGGTCTTCTGGCCTTCATTGCCTACCTGATCATTGGTATTTTCTTTATTCAATAAAACAGCTATAAGACAAAAAGACAGCGCTGGAGTTTCAGTAAAGCTCCGGCGCTGCTTTTTGCTTATTCCGTTTTTCCGATCTGTTTGACGATCTGATTGACGTAGGTTGAAAGCCCCGCTACAAGGATTCCCTGGACCAGTGCAGTGAATACAGCCATGGCTACTTCCTGACCGGTGCGAAGGGGGCTGGTGGCCAGCACCCAGACCGCGCACAGGACAATGCCGATGGCTCCCAGTATAAAGGGGATATACTTGTCTTTGAGCGTCTGGATCTGCTTGAGCCATACGCCGATAAAATATAGGATGACGGTGACGATCATCAGTTCCGGTTTTATATAACTGGTGAGCTGTTCCATGTTATACTCCTTCAGAGTGTCTGTTTTACAATGCTCTGGTTCAGTATATGCAGGGAACGAGAGGAGGGTGAACATCTGCCTGACCACAGATCCTGAGTTACAGAAAAAAGCGGGGTTTTCCGGCTGCTCCGAAACCCCGCTTCTGCAATGGAGCATACGGGATTCGAACCCGTGGCCTCCACAATGCGAATGTGGCGCGCTCCCAACTGCGCTAATGCCCCATAAGGAAATTATACCACTTCAGATAGAGAAATCAAGAAAATGTACCGGAAAATTTTGTGATCAGACAGGAAGTATGATACGTAAAATGCATTGCAATTTCCGTGAAAAGATAATATAATTTCTTTATATTTATCATAAAAGACAGACAAAAAAAGGTCTTAAAAGCTATAGAGGCGTAAAGGAGAAAGAGCGATGAAAAAAAGAGTAGTAGTTGCATTAGGACACAGAGCGCTGGGGAACACACTGCCGGAGCAGAAAGAGGCGGTGAAGAGGACGGCTGTCGCTATTGCAGATCTGATCGAGGAAGGGTATCAGGTGGCTATCACCCACAGCAACGCACCCCAGGTGGGAATGATCCACACTGCCATGAACGAATTTGGAAAGGTACATCAGGATTACACACCGGCTCCCATGTCCGTATGTTCAGCCATGAGCCAGGGATATATTGGATATGATCTTCAGAACGCGATCCGGGAAGCCCTGCTCAACAGAGGGATTTACCGCACAGTCAGCACCATCTTGACTCAGGTAACTGTGGATCCTTATGACGAGGCTTTCTACACACCCACCAAGGTGCTGGGACGGTACATGACAGCTGAGGAGGCCAACGAGGAGCGAAAGAAAGGCAATTATGTGATCGAGGAGGCGGGCAAAGGATTCCGGCGCGTTGTCTCTGCGCCAAATCCGGTGAGCATCGTGGAGATCGATGCCATCAAGGCGCTTGTTAATGCGGACCAGGTGGTCATCGCATGCGGCGGCGGCGGAATTCCGGTTATGGAGCAGGATCACCGTCTGAAAGGAGCCAGCGCAGTGATCGAGAAAGATCTGGCGGCTGGAAAGATGGCGGAGGAGATTGATGCAGATGAGCTGATCATCCTGACGAGCGTGGAGAAAGTCCACATCAATATGAACACACCGCAGGAGTCCGAGCTGGGAGAGATCTCCCTTGCCCAGGCAAAACAGTATATGGAAGAGGGGCATTTCGGCGTGTATAATATGCTTCCCAAGTTCAAGGCTTCTGTAGAGTTCATCGAAAAGCGTGAGGGAAGAAGCGCTCTGATCACATCCTTTGACAAGCTGAAAGATGGTCTGAAGGGAAAAACCGGCACGATCATACGGTAAACCGCAGACGCAGGTGTGTGAAGAAGAAAAAGAATGAGTAGGATATTGATCCTGGCCGTGGAGGAACACGGCCGGGATTTTTTATGCCGGGAAATGTTAAAAAGATAACAGGTAACGTAATACTTTTTAAAAGTATTACGTCCGAAATAAATAATTGTAAAATATACTTTACATTTTGTGTAAAGTTGACTATACTTAAAATGTAAAGCAAACTATACGATTGTGAAGGGAATGTCAAGCCTATGAAGACTCGGATTCAGGAACTGCGCAAGAAATACAAGCTTTCCCAGGAGGAGCTTGCTCTGGCGGTGGGGGTCACCCGGCAGACGATCATTTCGCTGGAGAGGGAGAAGTACACGGCGTCCCTCGTGCTGGCCTATAAGATTGCCAGATATTTCGGGGTGACCATTGAAGATGTGTTTGATTTTTCAGAAGTGGATGAGGAGGAGATGTGAGATGAAGGAGTACAGAGCAAAGTTAAAGCGGCAGATCATATGGATGACAGCCGGGATCCTTTTTTCCTGCATGGTCATTGTGATCTGTTGCGTCAGTGCTGTGCAGCTGGGGGCGGACGAGCATGAGGCCAGCTTTATGAGAGGATTTCAGAGCGGCCTGTTCTTTGCCTGGGCAGCCATCGCTGTCTATGGGATCGTGGTAAATGTCCGGGCGCTGCGTGATGACAAGCGTCTGCGGGCACTATACATCAAGGAGCATGACGAGCGTCTGCAGGCCATCCAGAGGGAGTCGGGACGGGCGGCCTACTGCATCAGTCTGTTCGGACTTCTGACAGCAGCCATTGCGGCAGGATTTTTCAGCATGACCGTGTTTGCGGCGCTGATCGGAGCCGTGCTCTTTGTCAGTGTGGCGGGACTGGGAGCAAAGATCTGGTTCCATAGAACGATGTGACGCATGCCCGTGTAATATGGCCTGGGAAATTGTGTAAAATTTAAGGAAAAAGTATTGACAAATTTTCGGGGGAGGATATATTATTGTGTTAAATCAATAGTACAGATATTCGAGGCAATAAATAAGAGAAAAGGAACATCCCTCGGGAGGAAAGGAAATAAGGCTATGATTGAGATCAGAGATCTGACAAAAGTGTACAGACTGAACAAAAAACAGATGGCTGAGTCCCACACGAAAAATCCAAAAAAGACAGCTGTGGACCATCTCAGCTTAACAGCAAAAAAAGGTGAGATCTACGGGCTTTTAGGACCCAACGGGGCCGGGAAGACAACTACTTTGAGGTGTATTTCCACTATCATAAGGCCCACCAGCGGTGAGATCTACGTGGACGGACATGAGGTGCAGAAAGAACCGGAGGCAGTCCGAAACAGCATAGGTTTTCTCACAAGCGACATCAAGCTGGATGACCAGTTTGACGCGGACTATATGTTCCGCTTCTTTGGCCGGCTCCACAAAGTGCCGGAGGATGTGCTTAAGAAGCGCAGGGACGAACTGTTTGACTACTTTGGTATCAGCGAGTTTGCCCACAAGAAGATCAAGGAGCTGTCCACAGGTATGAAGCAGAAGGCGGCCATTGCTGTCAGCCTTGTACATGACCCGGATATTGTCATTTTTGATGAGCCTACCAACGGGCTGGATATTATCACAGCCAGAAATGTGACGGATTATCTGAAAAAGCTGCGGGATGACGGCAAGCTGGTCATCATCTCCACACATATCATGTCTGAAGCCCAGAAGCTCTGCGACCGGATCGGCATGATCATAGATGGGAAAAAGGAGGCGGAGGGCACCCTGGATGAACTCCTGACAAAGACATGCACCAATGATCTGGAGGATGCTTTCTTCCAGATCTACTCAGCGCGAAAGGGGGTCATGTAAATGCTGAACGGTATCAAGCAGATATTTGGCAAAGAGATGGCCAGGATACTGAAGGACAAGAAGATGGTCTTTTCTGTCTTCCTTCTCCCGGTCCTGATCATGGTGGTCCTGCTCACGATCATCAACAATCTGGCAGGCCAGATGCAGTCCGATATAGAGGAGCATAAAGCCATCGTCTGGATGCAGAACGAGCCAGACAGCTTTGAGACGTTCCTTGCATCGGCGGGGGCGGAGTATGACATCCGGACCATTGATTCTGACAGCGACAGAGGGGAGGCAGAAGATGCGATCCTGAACGGGGATGCAGACCTTCTCATCGAGTTCCCGGTAGACTTTGACGCAATGATCGCCGGCTTCCAGGAGGGAGATGCAGTTCCCCAGATCAAGACCTACTACAACCCGTCGGAGGAGTATTCCTCACAGGCGTACCAGGAAATCTCCGTGGGCGTGCTGGAGTCTTATCGACAGACCCTGCTTGCCGGCCGGGTGGGTAATCCGGATGCCATCACAGTATTTACCGTGAATTCGGACAATGACGACATGGTGATCCAGGATGACGAGAAGGCCAGCGGCCAGGCCCTCGGCATGATGCTTCCTTACTTTATCACCATCCTTCTCTTTGCGGGCGCCATGGGAATCGGGACAGATATGATCGCCGGGGAGAAGGAGAGAGGAACCATGGCAAGCCTGCTGGTAGCGCCTGTGAAACGGTCCTCTATCGTCCTTGGAAAAGTATTTGCCCTGATGGTAGTGTCGGGCATTTCTTCTCTGGTTTATGTGGCAGGCATGGTGATCTGCACCCCCTTTATGATGGACTCCATGACCGGCATGGATGAGGCCCTCAACCTGAACCTGGGGCCGGACCAGATCCTTATGCTTGGGCTGCTCCTTGTGGCTATCGCCTTTCTGTACTCAGCCGTGGTGGCTCTCATCTCTGTCTTTGCAAAGACGACAAAAGAGGCCAGCAGCTACATTATGCCGGTATATATGGTGGTGTTGGTAGTAGGGCTTCTTACTATGTTCCGGATGGGAGACGGAGGTCCCTGGGACTACTACATCCCGTTCTACAACAGCGCCATTGCTCTCCAGGCGATCCTGAGCCATGAGCTGACCATGTCCCAGTACCTGATCACCCTTGTGGAGACACTTGCGCTGGGCGGTATCCTGACGGTGCTGATCGCCAGGGCATTCAACAATGAGAAAGTCATGGCTCTGTAAGAGAAAAACAAAATCGAATAGCAGCAGCCAGGACATCGGATAAAAGAGCCTTGTGCTGTCACCGGACACTTTGCGTCTGCATAAGATGAAAGGGGAGGTGACAGCATGAGGCTCTGTGATTTTCAGCAGAAAGAAGTGATCAATGCCTGCGATTGCCGGAAGCTTGGCTATGTGGCTGACCTGGTATTTGACGAATGTACAGGCTGCATCGAGTCAGTGATCGTCCCCCGGGGAGGACTTCTGTGCGGATGGTTTGGGGATGACGGAGAGTATGTCATTCCCTTTGACTGTATCCGGAAGATCGGACCGGACATCATCCTGGTGGAGATCCATGAAGAAAAAAGGCGCAGGCCAAAGTAATAAATTGACAAGTCCGGCCGGAGGGATATATACTTGTCTTGAATATCAAGAAAGGACGGAATGACCAAGATGAAATGCCCATATTGCAACCATCCGGACACCAGAGTCATTGACTCCAGGCCGGCAGATGACGGTAATTCCATCCGCAGAAGACGCTCCTGCGATGTCTGCGGAAAGCGGTTTACCACCTATGAAAAAGTAGAGACCATTCCACTGATCATTATTAAGAAGGACAACAACAGGGAACAGTACAACCGCGGAAAGATCGAAACGGGCATTCTGCGGGCGTGCTACAAAAGACCTGTGTCTGCAGCGGAGATACAGAAGTGTATTGACAGAGTCGAGACAAAGATCTTTAGCCTGGAAGAAAAGGAGATCCCCAGCAGCACGATCGGCGAGATCGTTATGGATGAGCTGAAAAAGCTGGATGAGGTGGCTTACGTCCGGTTTGCGTCTGTGTACAGGGAATTTAAGGATGTGAACACCTTTATGGATGAGATCAAGAAAATACTGGACAGAGGAAATGCGTAAGACAATGGACTATCAGCGGATTTTGGAAGGCATACTTGACATAGGAGAAGCTATGCTCTGCAGCGGAGCGGAAAATTTCAGGCTGGACGACACCATGTACCGGATGTGTAAAAGCTACGGCTTCAAGCGCTATGACGTGTTTGTCATTCCCAGCAATATCCAGATTACAGTGGAGACGCCGGAGGGAGAGATCCTTACACAGATTCGGCATATTGAGTCCACTGGCATCAACTATGACCGTCTGGACTATATGAACAATCTGGCCAGGTATGTGTGCGCCCACACGCCGGACGCGGATGAGCTGCACAGGAGATATGTGGAGGTCATGAATCGCAAAGAGCAGCCCCTCTGGCTCACCTACCTTGCCGGGATCATGGGCGGCACCGGATTTGCCGTCTTTTTTGGCTGCGGCATGACAGACGCCTTTGTGGCTGTGCTCGTATCGTTTATGATCGTGTTTGTGGGGAACTGGCTGGGAAAGCGGGAGGACAATCTTCTGATCTACAATTTGATCCTGGCTTTCCTCTCAGAGACAGTGATCATCGGCATGGATTCCCTTGGGATCGGGACGCACCCGGACCGGATCATGATCGGGATCGTCATGCTGCTGATCAGTGCCCTGAGTACCACCAACGGGATCAGGGAGATCCTCCAGAGAGACTTCCTCTCCGGTCTGATCAATATCATGAACTCTATTCTGGGGGCGGCGGGCATTGCTTTTGGGATCGCCATTGCCATGAAGCTGCTGGGGGAGGGAGCCTACGATGGATTTACCCTGAACCACAGTGTACCCATTCAGCTTATCTCCTGTACAGTGGCCTGTGTGGGATTTGCCCTGTGGTTTAAGATTCAGGGGAAGCAGGTCATATTTTCCGGGATCGGAGCTTTCTTTACATGGGCGATCTACTGTCTGGTGTATGAGATATGGCCCAGCAATTTTGGGGCAACCATGGCGGGAGCCGTGTTTGTGGCGGCATTTGCCTTTATTATGGCAAGGGTCAACAAGGCGCCGGCCACCATTTTCCTGACAGCCTCAGCCTTTCCCCTGATTCCCGGACCTAATCTGTACTATATGATGTACGGCTGGGTCAGCGGCGACAGCGCTATGGCCAGCCAGGAGACCAGCGTGTTGCTGGAGACCTGCCTGGCGATTGCCCTCGGTTTTCTGATCGTGGACGTGGTGTCCCGGTGCATCCTCTACGCGGTGCGCAGGGAAGAATACAGAGGAGAAAATATCATCTGATAGCTCCAGAAATAAATTGCGCATCCTATAGGAAAGTGCTATGATAAAAGAGGAAGCATATACAGCTTCTTCTTTTTTGATATACAAAATTTTTTCAGATTTACAGATAGATCGGGTGTGTGCATATGAGAAACTATAAATTGACCATTGCCTATGACGGCAGCCGCTACCAGGGATGGCAGCGGCAGGCGACGACGGACAATACGATACAGTACATTATGGAGTGGAGCCTGGGGAGGATCGTTGGCTACCGGGTACAGGTGGACGGCTCGGGAAGGACAGACAGCGGTGTTCACGCAAGAGGGCAGGTGGCCAGCGTAAAGCTGTCCGGCCTCTATGAGCCGGATGAGCTGAAAGCTGCTCTGAACCGCTATCTTCCGGAAGATATCCGCGTTCTCAAGGTGGAGCTTGTAAAGAATAACTTCCATGCGAGAAAAAGCGCCAAGGGAAAGAAATACGAATACTATATAGACTGCAGGGAAAAGCCGGATGTGTTTTCCAGGCGCTACTGCTACCATTATCCGGAGAAACTGGACATAGAAGCCATGCGGGATGCTGTGAAATATCTCATCGGCGTCAAGAATTTTGCCAGCTTTACGGACAACAAAGAAACAAACGATACAGTCCGCAGGATCTACAATATCAAGATCGTGCGCTCCGGGGAGAAAGTGAGGATCACCTACTATGGTTCCGGTTTTCTCTACCATATGGTGCGTATCCTGACAGGGACGCTGATCGAGATCGGGACAGGACGGAGGGATGCCAGCAAGCTCCCGGTGGTCATAGCGGCGGAGGACCGCAGCCTGGCGGGATTTCTCGCTCCGGCCAGAGGCCTGTTTTTGAGAAAAGTATATTATTAGATGGCAAATAGATAACAAGGAGAAACTAGACTATGAAATTGATTTCCTGGAATGTGAACGGCCTGCGGGCCTGTGTCCAGAAAGGCTTTGCAGACTTTTTTAAAGAGGCGGATGCGGACATCTTCTGTGTCCAGGAGACAAAGCTGCAGGAGGGACAGATCGACCTGGAGACCCCGGGTTATCATCAGTACTGGAACTATGCTGTGAAGAAAGGATACTCCGGCACGGCTGTGTTTACGAAGGAAGAGCCGTTGTCTGTATCCTACGGCATCGGCATGGAGGAGCATGATCAGGAGGGCAGGGTCATTACCCTGGAGTACCCGAAGTTTTATTTTGTCACCGTGTACACCCCCAACTCCCAGAATGAACTGGCAAGGCTTCCCTACAGGATGCAGTGGGAGACAGATTTCCTGGCATATCTGAAAAAGCTGGAGGAAAAGAAGCCTGTGATCTTCTGCGGGGACCTGAACGTGGCCCACAGGGAGATCGATCTGAAAAATCCGAAGACAAACAGGAAGAATGCGGGATTTACAGATGAGGAGAGGCAGAAGTTTACCGAACTTCTGGAGGCTGGATTTATTGATACCTTCCGCTATTTCTACCCCGAAAAGGAGGGGATCTACTCCTGGTGGTCCTACCGGTTTAAAGCCAGAGAGAAGAATGCAGGGTGGCGTATTGACTATTTCTGTGTGTCCAAATGCCTGGAGGACAGGCTGGAGGATGCGAAAATACTGACAGATGTGATGGGATCTGACCACTGTCCGGTGGAGCTGGATCTCAAATAACAGGATAAAAGAAAGGGGAGGGCGCATTTATGAGGATCGAAAGAGAACACACGGCAGCCATTGTCATTGATTACCAGGAGAAACTGATGCCTGCCATGGACAGAAAGGAAGCTCTCACTGAGAATTCTTCTATCCTGCTGGCGGGGCTGCGCACATTGGGCATTCCCATGGTGCTTACCCAGCAGTACACAAAGGGACTGGGAAGTACAGTGAAAGAACTGACCCGGGCTGCGGGGACAGAAGAGTTCGTAGAAAAAATCCGCTTTAGTGCCTTTGAAGATGTGATCAGAAGCTGTCCGCAGATACAGGAGAAAAAATATATCATCCTGTGCGGTGTGGAAGCCCACATCTGTGTGCTGCAGACATTGATCGATCTGAAGGAGGCAGGCTATGTGCCTGTTCTTGTGACAGACTGTGTCTCCAGCCGCAGAAGGGCAGACTGCGAAACAGCTTTCATAAGAGCACAGCAGGAGGGAGCCATCCTCACGACATACGAGGCCCTGCTCTTTGAGCTGCTTGAAAAAGCCGGGACAGACGAGAGCAAGAAGATCCAGAGGCTTGTAAAATAAGAAGCACAGACGTAAATGGAGGGTATATCTGATCTGAGGCAGATCAGATATACCCTCCGTCTATTCCTATGATCTGTCCGGTCATATAGTGGGGAGCATGGGAGATCTGCCACACGAGATCCGCCACTTCCTCCGGCGTTCCAAAACGGCCGGTGGGAATCTCCTCTTTCAGCTCCTGATTCTCTTCGGGAGAAAGCCAGCCGTTCATGGCTGTGTCGATGACGCCGCAGGCGATGGCGTTGACCTGGATGCCGCTTGGAGCCAGCTCTTTGGCCAGCGCCCTGGTCAGTCCGTGGATGCCGGACTTGGCGGCCGAGTAGGCGGCCTCGCAGGATGCCCCCACGGTTCCCCACATAGAGGAGATGCTGATAATCCTTCCCTGTTTCCGGGTCACCATAGGCGGGATGGCGCTGCGGCAGCAGTAGAAGACGGAGGACAGATTGGTGTCAAGAAGTCTTTGCCACTCGGTGTCTGTCATGTCAGTGAGCAGTCCCATATGGGCGATGCCTGCATTGTTGACAAGCACGTCCAGGCAGGGACAGATCTGATAAATTTTCTCAAATATCTGCCGGACATCCGCCGGGCTGCCCACGTCTCCCGGAACCAGGGTACAGTCTCCGGGAAGATGCTTCTGGATTTCTTCCTGGACCTCCTCCAGCTCATCCAGGGATGAGCGGCAGTTGAGAAAGACGTGCCACCCCTCCCGGGCAAATCGAAGGGCGCAGGCCCGGCCAATGCCCCTGGAGGCTCCTGTGATAAGTGCGTATTTTGCAGACGGTTTTGCGGACATGAACATTCTCCTTTTTCCCTTTTGCTCCATTTTACAACAGAGTCCGGTCTGGTGTCCAGCCGGCTGTCCGGGCGCGTATTTTTATTGCCGTTTCTTCAGTGCATATAAAACAGCTCTCATATCCTTTGTCTGTGACTTTGGGTTCATACAGGATATCCAGCCCGGTGTCCAGCATGTCCACGGTCAATTTGTTTACCGTTTCTGTATTATCCACAGAAAATACGATAAAAGTATGTCCTTCTTCAGTTTTTTCAACAGACAGCTTCCCTCTCATTGCAGCAGCCCTCCTTTGGTTTTTTGGCGAGTGCGATTCCCGTCAGCAGAAGGAGCGGGAAAATGACACCTGCCAGAACGCCCGCTTTCAGATTGTCATCCATTGCTCCGGATACCAGGCCTACCAGGGTGGGACCTGCTGAGCAGCCTACATCTCCGCCAAGGGCCAGTAAGGCAAACAGGGCCGTTCCGCCTTTTGGGAGAGCGGCAGAAGCCTTGCTGAAAGTACCTGGCCACATGATGCCGACGGACAGACCGCAGACGGCGCAGGAGGCCAGACTGAGAAGAGGGAATGGCATGAGCGAAATCCCAAGATAAGACAGAACGCACAGAGCCCCGCTATAGACCATGAAGCGTTCCAGGTGGATGAGATGACCGTATTTTCCGTAAAACAGCCGTGACAGTCCCATCAGGACGGCAAATGCCATGGGCCCTGCCAGGTCTCCCGCTGTTTTGGAAATCCCCAGACCCTTCTCGGCAAATACAGACGCCCACTGGCTCACCGCCTGTTCGCTTGCCCCGGCGCATACCATCATGACAAGCAGGACCCAGAACAGCCTGTTTCTGAACAGGTCTCCTGTTTTCATGCAGTCTTCACCGCCTTCTTGCAACGGAGCTATAGGAACCCTGGCAAACGCAAAGGCATTGCAGATGGGGAGGATCGCCCAGGTCAGTGCCAGCAGCTTCCAGTTTTCTGTGCCTGCAATCTGGAAAAACAGTGTCGATACAAGCACAACCCCCGCATAGCCCCAGCAGTAAAATGAGTGGAGCATGCTCATGGCCTTCTCCTTGTGCTTCGTGGGGCAGGCTTCTACAACAGGGCTGACCAATACTTCGAGGAGTCCGCCTCCGACTGCGTAGATCATGACAGAAATCAATATGCCGGCAAATGGAGCAGGCAGGATTTCAGGCAGGACAGTGAGGAGGATCAGACCTGCAGCTGACAAAATATGGGCTGCGATCATAGAGACTCTGTAGCCGATCCTGTCCACAAAAGAAACGGAGAGAAGATCGGTC
This sequence comes from Claveliimonas monacensis, assembly GCF_014982975.1. Classification (GTDB taxonomy): domain Bacteria; phylum Bacillota; class Clostridia; order Lachnospirales; family Lachnospiraceae; genus Claveliimonas; species Claveliimonas monacensis. The sequence goes on along the minus strand of NZ_JADCKL010000002.1, from coordinate 222,190 downwards.
AGAAGCTGTATCCCGAAGTTAAAGGTCACGAGCAGCGTGATCTGTGAAAGCGGGATATGGTAGATGTTCTGAAAAAGTAAAAATAGCAGCGGCGCAAAGTTGTTGACGACAGCCTGTACGATATATCCTGTAAAACAGGCTGCTATTGTTTTTGTATATTTGTTTGACATGTTTGTTCCTCCTTGCTTCAGATGGGATTATATCACATAAAAAACGGGAAGACATTGAATAAAATCACTAAAATATGGTATAATATCACAAAATTAAATTCGTTTGATATGAGGTGAGGACGGTGGGAGTCTGCAGGACGATCACGGATGAAACGCTCCGGGAAGCGGTATCGCACGGGAAAAGCGATTATCCGTTTGCGTACTATCCGGAAGATATATGGAGATTTGATTTTCATAGGATCGGCTGGCACTGGCATAACGAGCTGGAGTTTCTTGTGGCAGCCAGTGGAAATGCGGTCTGCTGTGTCGGAGAAGATAAGATCAATCTGCCTCAGGGATGCGGCGTGTTTATCAACAGCGGTATCCTGCATCGGTTCGAGGCATATCAGAGCGTATATGCACCCAACATTGTTTTCGCACCGTCACTCCTTGCACCGGAAGAGTCCCTTATTTATCAGAAGTACGTCAGACCGGTCATAGTACTCTCTGCTCCATACCAGATCCTTGAACCTCATATTGTATGGCAAAGACAGATCCTCCAGATTTTGGGACAGATTTTTGCGCTTCAGGAGGAAGGAGGAAGAAACGAGCTTTCTACTGTCAGGATGCTTCTGGAGATATGGGATCTGCTGGAGAAAAATATGGCGCAGGCATCCGGTCTGCCGAAGCTGCGCCGGCTGAACCATAAGCAGGCGCAGCTGCAGACCATGATACAGTTTATCCACGACCACTATATGGAGGAAATAACACTGGAGGAGATCGCGGGGGCGGCCTCTCTGAGCAAAAGTGGCGCCCTGCATATTTTTCAGTCAGGCATTCATACATCCCCGGTAGCGTACCTTATAGGTTACCGGCTGTCCCGTGCGGCGGCGGAGCTCCTGACAACCCAGAAGCCGGTTTCTGTTATCGCATCGGACACGGGCTTTGCAAGCGCCGGCTATTTTTGCCGGAAATTCCGACAGCATTACCATATGAGCGCCGGAGAGTACAGAAAGGGAAAGCAGGGGAAGAATATGGCGGAAAGGATGTATCAAATCAAACAATAGAGTTGCTATTTCTGTCCACTGATGCTATGATGTATGCATAATTTAGACAAGTTATTTTTGCAGGGAGAGGAGAATTCGGAGACAATTATCATTAGCGATGGAAGCAGAGGATGAAAAAGAGGTATGAATATGATCGACAGGGCAGTTGAATTTGCGACGAAGGCTCACGAAGGACAGTTCCGAAAGGGGACAAGGCGCCCCTATATCGTCCATCCCATAGAGGTCAAGGACATTGTGTCCACCATGACCCGGGATGAGGAGGTGATCAGCGCTGCGGTGCTCCACGACACCATTGAGGACTGCCAGGGAGTGACCCGGGAAGTGCTGGCGCTGGAGTTTAGTCCCAGGGTGGCAGCTATGGTGGCGGGAGAGAGCGAAGACAAATCCAAAACCTGGCTGGAGAGGAAAAGCGCAACGATCCAGTCCATCGGGAGCGCCCCCAGGGAGGTGCAGATGATCGGACTGGCAGACAAATTGTCCAACATGCGGGACATTGACAGGGACTATCCCAAGGTGGGGGAGGAGCTCTGGAACCGCTTCCGCATGAAAGATAAGAAGATGATCGGCTGGTACTACAAGGGCATCCGGGATGCCCTTGCCAAGGACTTTCAGAAAGAATCGGTATTCCAGGAATACTGCCGGTTGATCCAGAAAAATTTCGGTTAGGAAAAAAGACCAGATACGCAGAGTGGGGAAGCTGCATATCTGGTCTTTTCTTTTTACCTGCTCAGTCTTTTTTGCATAGCTAACACAGAGACCGGGTAAAAGACGACGGTGAGAAAAGCGCACCAGATCAAGGCGGCAGCGAGAGTACCGGCATCTGTAGGGGCACCTGCCAGGGCGGCTCTCATGGAGTCGATGACAGGGGTCATGGGCTGATACCGGGCAAAGGTCCGCAGCAGGGGCGGCAGATGTTCGGCAGGGACAAAACCGGAACTCAGATAGGGCAGGATGATGGCCAGAGAGGAGAGAGAACTGGCGCCCTGGGCGCTTTTTGACAGAATGCCCACAGTGGCAGAAAGCCAGGACAGCGCCAGGATCATGCCTGACAAAAGGAGGAATGAAATCCCCAGGCCCGGCAGGCTGAGGGCAGGGCGAAAGCCCATTAGCAGTGCGATGAGGAGGACGACAGCAGATGTCACAAGGCTCCGTCCGTACGCCTCCAGTACATGGCCGGATAGGAGAGTTCTCCGGCGGATGGGAAGGGTGGCAAATCTGCTCATGATCCCACTGGTGATATCCTGGTTTATCATGATGGCAGTGGTGGAGGACCCCTGAGCCGCACACTGGATGAGAACGCCGGGGACGATGTAGGCTGTGTAGGATGTGCCGCCTACATGGATCAGGCTGCCGAAGAGAGAGACAAAGAGCAGCATCATGAGAGCGGGGAGTAGGATGCTGGTGAGAAAAGTTTCCGGGTTTCTGCAGGACAGGAGCAGACAGCGCCAGGCGATAGTGAGGGTGTCCCTATAGTTTCGCTTTGTTTTTTCCATACGATTTTTCCTCCTTGATCATGGTTAAAAATACATCTTCCAGTGAGGGGGAAAGCTCTGAGAATTTCCGGACAGAAATGTGTCCCTCCCGAAGATGGCGAAAGAGTTCTCTCAGAGTATCTGCCCTTCCGTCTGTAAATACGGTCAGAGCGCATTCCGCCGGATGGGAGCTGGTCTGCCATTTTCCAAGAAGAAAGGCCGCACATCGCAGATCCTCCTGGTCACGGAAGGTAAAACGCACGGCTCCTTGGGGCAGGAGAGATTTCAGCTGGGAGGGGGTTCCCTGTGCCAGGATCCTTCCTCTGTGCAAGATGCCGATCTGGTCAGCCAGCTGCTCCGCCTCCTCCAGGTACTGGGTGGTGAGGAGGACAGTCATGCCGCCGTCCCGGAGTCTGCGGACAATCTGCCACATAGCCAGGCGACTCTGGGGATCCAGGCCGGTGGTGGGCTCATCTAAGAAAAGGACACTGGGACTGCCTACAAGACTCATAGCGATGTCCAGCTTACGCTTCATTCCTCCCGACCAGCTGGAGACTCTTCTGGATGAGGAGGCGGAGAGATCAAAATATTCCAGAAGCCGGACCGCTGATTTTTCGGGGGCTGACAGGTGGTGCAGACGACCCATGATGAGAAGGTTCTCCATTCCAGTCAGGCTCTCGTCCAGGGCGGAGAACTGTCCGGTCAGACTGATGACCCGGTGGACCTTCTCTGGCTCTTTTGCTACATCAAATCCCTGGATATGGGCAGTCCCTCCATCGGGGCGGATCTGAGTGGTCAATATGCGGATTGTAGTGGTTTTTCCGGCGCCATTGGAGCCAAGGAGAGCGTAGATGGTCCCTGTGGGAACTGAAAAGGTGACATCTTTCAGAATCTCTTTGTCTTTATAGCTCTTTTTCAGTGAGGATACGAAAATCGATACATCTGTTTTTTCCATGGAGGACCTCCTTCTTTGAGTTGTGTTTTGTATTTCCATGTTCAAATTTTAATACCGAACGAAGGTATGTATAAGTTTAATATAAAATTGCCTATGAAAGGCAATCTTATACGTCCTGCTGCAGAGCAGGGTGATTTTTGATCAGGTCAGCCGCCTTTTTATCATAGATGGGAAGCCCCATCCTGGCAAGCACTTCACAGCTGCACTGGTACCTGCGGAATATCTCCTCGGCACTGCCGGGAAAGACGGATGGGATCAGCCAGACATCCAGAAGGACCATTAGCTCGGACAGCTCCTTGGGATAGTCTGTCTGGATGGAACCGTCACGGCAGCCTTCCTCGATGAGTTCCAGCCAGCGGGGGCATAAGGTGCGGCGGTTTGTCTCCAGCATCCCTGCCAGGATCCGGGGATTTTTAAGGAGTGGGACAGCATGGGCGGAAAAGCTGGCCTGCTCTTCGTTGGACTGGTTCAGCAGGATGGCCAGCTTCATCTTTTCCAGGCCATTCAGATCCGTCCGCTTCTTTACCTCCTCAAAGGGATTATTTTTGAAAAAGAGCCTGTCTCCCAGGGCATTCAGGATATCTTCCTTTGACTTGAAGTGGTGGTAGATGGCACCCTTGCTTAAACCCCCCAGCTCGTCTACAATGTCCTGGATCGTCGTATGGTCATATCCTTTTTCCAGAAAGAGCCGCTGTGATACATCCAGTATCTTCTCTACAGTGACTTCCGGGTACTTGTTTCTCGCCATGGCATCCTCCTACATACATTCGTTTGGTATGTATATAGTATAGCGGGCAGAGCGTAAGGTGTCAATGATTTTTCATACTGATAGTATAAATGACAGCCCTGAAGAGACACCCCACTCCAAGCCCCAGGTATCCGTCCGCCAGATACCAGAGGACATGTGGAAGGGCGGTGGCATTGTAGTGGATGGGAACTGTGGGAAGGAACAGGGCGCATACGAGGAGCGGATAGGCATATTTGAAAGGGGCCCGGGACAGAGCGCCCAGAAGAAGAGAGAGGAGAAAAGTGGAGAACAGCAGGACGACCACCAGTCCCATCATATCAGTGGGGCCGGCGGTCAGGGGAAACAGATAAAACATGACAGCCTGTATCAGAGCAAGTACAAGCTCTTTCCTGTATTTTTTCATCCTTCTGCCCTCCTTTCCGGGCCGGGGCAGACTACAGCTCTGCCAGCATCTGGGCCGGGTTGTCGGCTGCCTTCACCTTCCCGAAGGCTTTGACAATGGTGCCCTCCTCATCGATCAGGTAGGTGGTGCGCACCACGCCCATGGTCTTTTTCCCGTACATATTTTTCTCCTTCCACACATCGTAGGCCTGGATGCAGGTGAGCTCCGGATCGGAGAGCAGGGTGAAGGGAAGGCCGTACTTTTCCTCAAATTTCTTGTGGGAGGCCACGCTGTCCTTGCTGACGCCAAGGACGACAGCGCCCTTCTCGGCAAACTGGGGATAGAGGTCCCCGAAGCCGCAGGCCTGTTTGGTGCAGCCGGGAGTGTTGTCTTTGGGATAAAAATAGAGGATGACCTTCTTTCCCCTGTATTCCTCCAGTGTGTGCATGTCTCCGTTCTGGTCCGGCAGAGAAAATGCCGGTGCCTTTGTTCCGATTTCCAGCATAGTGGTTCCTCCTTTAATCTGAAAATTTATTCTGAAATAAAGGGTATCCCCATCTTGCGCAGGGATTTCCCATAAAATGTCCGGGTTTCCTCGTCGGGGAAGGCAGCAGGACCTGAAACCCGTCTGCGGCCAGGCCTGTGTCGCTGCAGTGCCACTCCACGTCAAAAAGCATTTCCCGAAGCGCCTCCCCGGTGAGCTTTGCCGTTTTTTTTGGAAATCTTATCCGGCGCCTCTACAACCTGCATGCCCTCTTCCAGGGGCTGCGCAGGGGCGCTGTCAATGCAAAGCTTGATGATCATATGTCTGTGTCCCTTCCTTTCTCTGGTGCGGTGTCCTCCTCTCTGACGAGGCTGACCCGCAGAAAACTTTCCTTTACTTTGGCGGCATACTGCAGCTCATAGGACGTTTTTCCATCCAGCATGGCCTGTGAGATAGCCGCGGTCTCCTTCTGGACATCCGCCTCGTGGGCATACCAGCCGAGCATGGTCCTGTTCTCGCCCCAGAAGGAGGAGCTGTCCACTCCGAAGAGGGCAAAATGAGGCGCGTCCGGGTGGCTGGATACGCGCATGGACATCACCTTATAGCAGTTGACCAGCTGTTTGCCGTCGTGGCTGCGGATCATGATCTTGCCTGTGGACACTGCCGCGGGGGCGGGAGCGGGAGAGGCCGGTGACGGGCTCTCGGAAGCAGGGCCTGCCTGCTCCTGGCTGTCTGACTGGTCTGAGACCAGATAGTCCAGGGAGACCTTCAATATCCGGGAGAGGGTGATCATTTTCTCCATCTCCGGGTATCCGTTTCCAGTTTCCCTTAGTTAAAGATATTGTTGGGTATCTCAAGATGTGTCATTCGATTTTGCCGATAAAGCGGTAGAAGATTTCTACCTCCTGTTCCCGGCTTCCGTCCTCACTTTTGACCGCTTCATGGATAAGGATTTTTTCAATCAGCGTATTCAGAAGTTCAGCCGTCAATTCTGTGGGATTGACATACTGTTTCATCAGACCTATCCACTTTTCAGCGTCAACCGCTGTCTGGGCGGCGGCCTCCATCGCTTCGTGAAGCCGTTCAATTTTTGCGTCCAATTCTCGCTGTTCGCCCTGATACTTTTCGGACAGCATATTGAAATTGTATTCTGTAATGCGTCCGGCAGACCAGTCCTCATACATTTTTGCAAACAGGGTGTCTACTTCTGCTTTGCGTTTTTCCGCCTTTTTCAGTTCGGCTGTCTGCCGCTTCCTTGCAGTATTGCGTTCCTTGTCGCTGGCGTTAAGTAGCCGTTTCAGAAGTTTGTCCCCGTCCTGCTGTGCCAGCACAGACCAGTATTGCAGACGGGAAAGGACATAGGCGTAAAGCACATCATAACGGATATAGTGCATGGAACACTGGTGCAATCCTTGCCCGTACTTGCTACAATGGTAGTGGGCATAGGGATTTTTGTTCTGACTGTTCACACCATAGGCCAGCGACCAACCGCAGTCCGCACATTTTACCAGCCCGCAAAATATCTGCGTTGTGCCGTTCTTCTGCCGTCTGCGCCTGTTGCAAATCTGCTCCTGTACTTGACGGAACACATCTTCGGAAATAATCGCTTCGTGGGTGTTCTCCACACGATACCATTCCTCTTTTGGCTTGCGTACTTTCTTCTTGTTTTTGAATGAAATGTTGGTCTGCTTATTGTGGACGCTGTGTCCGATATAGGTTTCCTCTTTCAGAATACTTTTTACCTGCGCTATCGTCCACGCATAGGCTTTTTCCTCCGGCGCTCCGGCATAGATATTTGCGAAAGTGCCGTATCTCTGGAAATTCAGCCAGCCGGGAGTAGGTACTTTTTCTTCGACCAAAATCCGTGTAATGCTGGCGGCTCCCCGGCCATGAACGGCAAGGTCAAAAATCTTTTCGATAATCCACCTTGTTTCCGGGTCAACCAAAAGATGACCTTTCTTATCCGGGTCTTTGACATAGCCCAGCGGGGCATAGGCTCCATAGTGTGCGCCATTTGCAAACCGTGTCCGCATGGCCGCTTTTACCTTTTTGCTGGTCTGGCGGGCGTGCATTTCATTCAGAATGTTGAGGAATGGGGCAAGCTCATTCTCTCCGTTGATGGTGTCCACATTGTCATTGACAGCAATATAGCGGACGCCTCTGCTGGGAAAGTAGATTTCCGTGTACTGGCCGGTCAGAATGTAGTTTCTGCCTAAGCGGGATAAATCCTTTGTAACAACGCAGTTGATTTTCCCGTCCTCAATGTCATCAATCATTCTCTGAAAATCCGGCCTGTCAAAGTTCGTTCCAGACCATCCATCGTCGATATATTCATCTATGACATTCAGGCCATGCTCGGCGGCATATTGCCGGAGCATCATGCGTTGTGTCTGAATACTCCCGCTTTCTCCTTGCAGTTCATCGTCCCGGCTCAATCTCATATAAAGCGCCGTGTTGTAAATCGTAGTATTGTAAGGTTGTTTCACCGTTAAAAATCCTCCTTCTAAAGAAACAACCCACGCTTACAATACTTTTGCTCTATGGCAATTATATCATAAGCGTGGGCGTGTTATCAATGATGGGCTATCAGGTTGAAGCGGCTTTTTCTGCGGTATGCCGCACCACATCTACAATCAGATCACCGAGGGGCTTCCCGCCTGCGGCGAAGTGTTCGGAGATTTTTATACGGTTGTTCCCACATACAAAATACTGCGTGTCGTTCTCTGTTTGTATGACCTGCCCTGTCCGGGGTGTAAAAATAACGCTTTCGCTTTTTGCCATCCAGTGTCCTCCATATTCAGTTTTCAAGGTACAATGCCGCACAGGGGCGGCGAAAATTTCTGCTTATATCTATCACCTTTCCTTTACCGTGTGCCGTCGCTGCCGTTTCAGTTCCGCCAGCACTTCCGGCGGGATACGGTCAACCAGCCGCTGTAAATTGTCCAGTTCGCTTTTCAGCTTTGCCCGTTCCATCGTATCTTTCATCTTGCCTTTTTCACTGGCCTTTGCCCTTGCTTCCAGCTTCTCATTCTCCGCCAACAGGTCATTGATTGTGACCTTGTACTTTTTCAACTGCCCGGAGAAATTCTCCATCTGCGGAAACCACTTTTTCAGCATGGAGAGGGCTTCCTCTTTTTTCTTTCCGGCGTTCAGCGGGTTAATGCCGTCAAGGGCGGCTTCAATGGCTCTGGCCTGTTTGGAGAGGGAAACCGCCTGTTTGAAAAGCCGGGTGGGGATATGCTTCCGGCCTGTCTTGCTGGCACTTTCCCCACGCTCCAAGTCATTAAGAAAGATATTGACAACGGGGAACAGCCGGGGGAAGCTGTGACCGCCGCTATGTTCCAAGCCATGCGGGACGCACTGGCGGAGCAGAAACAAAAACCGCTTTCCATTGACGATGTAACGGCGATGGTTGCCGGACAGATCGGACAGCTTGCGCCGATGGACGAGGAAGCCGCCGACCTGTTTCAAAAGCTGGCGAAGAAGATGATGGAGCAGACAAGAAAGTAAGCATAAAAAGTGCAGAAACCGAAAATGAAATTTTCATATTGCCGCCAAAAAGGAAGTGAGATATAATCTAAATTAGCTACAACTAACGCCGAAAGGAGCATTGTGTATGTCTTTTTTTCAAAATACTTGCAAGCCAAAAGGAATTGGCGGGAAAATTATGGTTAATATGATGAATTCAGGACATTCATCTATGGCTGAATGGGGCTTTACACATATAGAAATTGCTGAGAATAATATATGTCTGGATATTGGGTGTGGCGGTGGTGCCAATGTTAAAAAACTGTTAGAAAAAAGTCCTCACGGCAAAGTGACGGGTATTGATTACTCAGAAATCAGTGTGGAAAAATCTCAAAAAATCAACAAAGCAGAAATATCAAATAAGCGTTGCAAAATCTTACAAGGTAATGTAATGGAACTTCCGTTTGGAAATGAAACTTTTGATGTGATTACTGCATTTGAAACAATATATTTTTGGCCTGATATTAGTGGCGCTTTTAAGCAAATATATAGAGTTTTAAAAAATACTGGAACTTTTATGATTTGCAACGAGTCAAATGGAGAAAATCCCAAAGAAGAAAAGTGGACTAAAATGATACAAGGAATGAAAATATACAATTCTGAACAAGTTAAAAAATCTTTAGAGGACGCTGGTTTTACAGACATAAAAATACACAAAAATAAAAAAGGCTGGCTCTGCGTAGTTTGTAAAAAAATTAAGATGTAATTCTTTTATTATTCGTGAAATAGCAAAGCCAGCCGAGCCAGTCAACGGTCAAGATGAACGGCGCACAAGTGCGCCGCCGTTGACAGCCCCGCCCGTCTTTGCTAAAGGGTAATCAAGGCGGGAAAGCCCTAAAATGGCTTCCCGCCCATTTCAATTTCGAGAAAAGAAGCACTTCAAAATTGGAAAGAGTGCGGCCAAGCACTTTGAGGGATTGGCCGCCTTGTCCATCCATTCAGCGGAACGGCGGGCGGCGGTCAAGGCCGGGTGTAAACCCGTTCATTTCAGTCTTGACGGTTGCCCGCTGTCCTGCTATTTTTCCGAGAGTGTGGCCACAACTTCGGGACACTTTGTCCACAAGTCAGAGCGTAGGACGAAGAACGGGGCGTTCATATACGCCCTGTCTGCTGTCGAAAACAGACCTGCGCTTGCGGCTCCACGCCACACAAGCACAGCACTGTTTTCCTGCCGCTTCAAATGCCCTTGCCCTCCCCGGCGGCAACGGCATTTTCACGGCAACGCCGACAGAGCGTATAACACACTACACTTTGCTTCGCAAAGTCGTGTGCCAAATGGGGGCGTTGCCCCCTTTGGAAACCCCCACAAGAAAAGGCGGTACGCTACCCCTCCACGGGGCGCATACCGCCTTTTCTTGTTATCCAGCCCTCCGGCTGTATCGGTTGAGCAAAAGTCAGCGTGGGATTGATGTGGTATCTTTAACTAAGTGAAACCCCCTGCTCCCATCGGGAGATGGCCTGCCTGCTGACATGCAGCTGCTCAGCCAGCTCCTCCTGGGAAATATTTCTTTCTTTTCTTACTGTGCGAAGATTTTCTCCAAAGCTCATAGGGGTGCCTCCTTTTATGTGTGATATGCTGTCAGATCCGGCCGCTTCCATGTGCGGCGGGCCGTTGTGGTATGCCTGTATCATAGCGGAAATGCCCTGAGCAGGCCACCAACCCTGGCTTGCAATAGCGCAACCTGGGGTTGCATTTTATATTTCAGAGGTATATCAGAGGTATTTTGACCCCTCCCGGACACTCAGCTTGTCCATCTTTTCCCCATAGGTGCGGATAAAGTCCCGCACCCACTCGGGATCAGTCTTTGAGTAATCCCGCAGGCTCCAGCCGATGGCCTTGTTGATGAAAAACTCCCGGCTTCCCAGATTGTTGACGAGGATTTTCTCCAGCAGCTCTGTGTTGGTCTTCTCTTTCCTGCCAAGCTGATGGTCGATGGCGATCCTGCGCAGCCAGAAGTCCTCATCCAGAGACCACTCCAGCATCAGGTCATCCACCCGGCTGTCCTGAAGGCCAATGAGGCCGACGACCTGGTCAAAGAGGTCAATGGTGTCCCACCACTGCTTTGCCTTGATGTAGGTCCTTATCTTAGGGATATCCTCATAAGTGAGCAGGTCCTGCATAGTCCTCAGATAGTCTCCCGCCAGATACTGGAATTCCCGGTGCCCGTCTGCGTAGCACTGGTCGAGGAAAGTCCAGTCGATCCTTCCGGCTTTCTTTTCCTGTCTGAGAAAATCTCTGTACAGCGCTCTGCGCTTCGGGGTGGGAAGACCGTAGAAGGGGAACAGTTCCCTCATGTACCTGGACATTTTGACAGCGTTTTCTCTGTCTTCCTGTTCCTCAAATCTCTTTTTGACAGCAAGATATTTTTCCATGCTCTGGTTCATTTCTGTACCTCCTGCAGCAGGTCCTCCGGCGCCACTCCAAACAGCTTTGCCAGGGCAATGAGATTGGTGGTGGTGGGTTCCGAGGTGCCGTTTTCCCATTTGGAGACAGCCTGCCTGCTGATTCCCAGCGCCTGGGCCACGAATTCCTGGGTCATCCCACTGTCCGTGCGGTGTTTCTTCAGCACTTCGCCCAGGGATTTCCTTGTCCTGGCCGTCTCCGGGGTGACATTGCCGGACCGGATGTATTTCCTTAGGGCTTTCACGACCAAAATGAAGAGATAGACGCCGCCCACAAAGGTCCCAAGGACATAGATGAGATTAAAAAATGCAATAACAACAGATAAAGCAGATAAAATTTCCATATAGGATCCCTCCTTTTGATGGATACAGCATAGCATGTATGCGCAGTTGCATCTATCAACCCGGGCGCAACTTTGCGGTTGCACCGGAAACTGCCCAAGGCGGATATGTAGAGGGCGTGCTTTTTTATCAGCTGCGCAGGATTTTCTCCAGGGACTTGCCTTTGGCCAGCTCGTCAATGAGTTTATCCATATAGCGGATCTTCTGCATGAGCGGATCCTGGATTTCCTCCACACGGACACCGCAGACAACCCCCTTGATGAGAGAAGAGGCGGGGTTGATCCGGGGTGCGTTCTCAAAAAATGCCTTTAAGTCCGCCCCCGAGTCAAGCTGCCGTGCAAGTCCTGGCTCATCGTATCCTGTGAGCCAGCAGATGACAGTGTCTACCTCTTCCTTGGTCCGTCCTTTTTTCTGTGCTTTCTGAAGATACAGAGGATAGATGTCTGCGAAAGGATAAGAAAATACTTTGTTTTCTGCCATTGGAACCGCCTCCTTTTGTTATTCATAGTGTATCATCTCTGTTTTGCAGTGTCTATCATTTCCCTAAATTCGTTTTCATAAATTTGTACAATATGTCCTATTGATACCCTTGTTAGTTTCTTGTATAATGTAAACCATCTACAGAGAAAATCTTTTCTCTGAGGCTGCCCGGCAGCCATTCTTATTTGTGATCATCCGGCATTCGTCCGGGGCGGTTTCCGCTACAGATATTCCTTTTTATGAAGTCTGCAGACAGGTGAAAAGGTTGCAGTCCGTTGTTTTTATGTCTATAATGGAGGTGTGACATCTTTATGTGCATGACGAAAAAAGTAAATATGGTAAATGTGGATGACTCAGAATATCCCACAGCTGACCGGGAATACAAAGACCGGCTCTTTCGGCTTGTGTTCAATAATAAGGCTGATCTTCTGTCCCTTTACAACGCCGTGGCAGGCGCGCAGTATGAGAATCCGGATGAGCTGGAGATCAACACGCTGGGAAATGTGCTCTATCTTTCCATGAAAAATGACATTTCTTTCCTTGTCAGCGGCACCCTGAACTTATATGAGCACCAGAGCACCTACAATCCCAATATGCCCATGAGGGGAGTGTTGTATTTTGCCAGGCTGTACGGAAAGATTATTGCCCAGAACAATATAAATATCTACAGCTCCAGCTCCAAGAAGTTTCCTTTTCCGCAGCATATTGTGTTCTACAATGGGACGGAAAACCAGCCGGATCGGACGATTCTCCGGCTCTCCGATCTTTTCGAGAGGAGCGGGGAAGGGAAAACTCCTGCGCTGGAATGTATCACGGTGATGCTGAATATCAACTACGGACACAACAGAGCCCTTTTGGAGAAGTGCCGGCGGCTGGAGGAGTACGCCATCTTTGTGGACAGGGTGCGGAGAAATCTGAAGGCCGGAAAGCCGCTGGAGGAAGCAATCATGCAGACGATAGACGACTGCATCCGGGACGAAATTCTGAGGGACATCCTGATCCAGCAGAAAGCGGAGGTGGTGCAGGTGATACTTGAGACATTTGACAAAGAGAAGTATGAGAAGGCCGTGAAGAGCGAAGCCTATGAGGACGGCTATCAGGCTGGAAAGGATGACGGATATCAGGCTGGGAAGGATGAAGGGTATCAAGCCGGGAAAGAGTCCGTGCTGAGGGAGAAGATAAAGAAAAAGCTGTCCAGGGGAAAGACAGCACAGGAGATCGCGGAAGATCTGGAGGAGAGTCTGGAGACGGTGGAAGAGCTGATCACTCAGCTTTCCGGCACGGCTTCTCCATAGCGTAGTTCGTCAGCTGGATACCGCGGCGCTCCACGGTCTGTTCTTTTACAATGCGGTATCCTCTTTTTTCAAAAAAAGGCTTTGCGGTGATGGAAGCGTGGGTCGTAAACCGGACGGGGGAAAGCTCCGGAGAGAGGGCAGCTTCCAGACGGTCGCAGATGGCAGTGGCTATGCCCTGGCGCTGAAAATCTTTATGTACATAGAGGCGGTCCAGGTAGCCTGTGTCGTCCATGTCGCCAAATCCGACAATGATACCGCTTTTTTCTGCAACAATGGTGTGGTGGGCTGAAAGTGTGGCCTGCCACTTTTTCATATCCAGTTCTTTTGGAGACCACGCGTCCAGCTGCTTGGAGGTGTAGTCCCGGGCGCAGACCGTGTGGACCGTATCCTGGAACAGGCGGACGACGGCGGCAAGGTCCTCTGAGGTATATGCTCTGTAGATCATAAGTCTTTCCTCAGGACCTCCTTTGGCGGCTCGATCTCATTGGCCAGCGTGTGTTCGGTGAGCTCGGACAGGAGCCGGAGCTTTTTGTTCAGCATGGGTCTCATGCAGTTGGGGACATGCTCCTGGTGGGCCCGGTGTATGGCTACGCACTCTTTGCAGTTGCCGTGATAGCGGCACGCTTTTTTGCAGGGGCAGTGGTCCTTATCTTTGTATTCCTCTCTGAACTGAGCGGCAAATTCTTCCTGGAGTTTCAGGCCTTCCGAACGGTTCCCTTTATGAAATTCCTTCATTGCGGCCAGTTCTTTTGGATTGTTTTCGATTATCATATACGCCTCCTGATATAAGCAGTCTTTTTCGCTCTTTCTGTGGAGCAGTGTATCACTATCCGGCGGAGATGTCCATATCTGTTTTCTTGCTGTTTATCTGACCGGCGTGTAGCTGATCTTTGATTCTTCTTCCGTGGCCTCCAGTTTGAAGATGACAGGGCGCAGCCCGTCGTTGCAGGAGACGATGGCGATGCCCGGTTTTTTGATCCAGTCTCCGTAGTAGAAGAGATCTTCCCCTGCTCCGTGAGCCAGGGCGAAGACATACTGGTAGATGGCTTTCCAGGCCTCATCGCACATGCCTTCCGGCTTTGCGTAGTCCGCATAGAAGATCTGCCCCTCCTTCATCATGTGACAGGCGGTCAGCCCTTCGACTCCGTATTCTTCAGCCAGTTCCTTGTCAAGAGTTGTTTTCAGTACAGTAATCTTTACCTGTTTCATCATCAATCATTACCTCCTTATTTGTGCTGCGGCGCCTGGAAGAAACATGGGAAACCTTGCAGGCAGGCGCCTGTATGTATTATTATGAGATCATCCTAAAATGCTGCCCAGAAAAGGGGGATTGTCATGCAGACACCTACATATATTTTTACGGATGATTTTTCCGGATTTGAGGAAGTTTTTAAAGCTGCTCCACACAGAAGAGTGTCCTTTGAGAAAGGCGACAGCCTGTGGGCGTCAGGACAGCCGTTTTCGCCTATTTACTATATTTTGTCCGGGACTGCGATGACCTGCATCCACCACGAGGAGGGGCGCAGGAAAATCTTGTCTTTCCACGGCAGGGGGACAGTCTTTCCGGTCTATCACGCCAACCAGTTTAAAATAGAAAGATCCATCGTCACCCAGGCTCTTGAAGAGGTGGAAGCGCTGGAGTTCACTGGAGCACAGTTCCGCGGCATGATGCAAGAGAACTTTTCTTTTACGGATGCCGTCATAGACTGGTACGCGTCTTATGTGAATCTGCTTCTCTATGAGACGGCGCACCAGGAGTACAACAGTGCGCTCCTCAAGCTGTGCAATCTTCTCTATCTTCTTTCAGATAAAAAAGGCGGACCGGATGACAGGCAGATCCATCTGAGCCAGGAGGAGCTTGCAGATGTCCTTGCTGTAAACAGAGTCAACCTTTCCAGACATCTTTCCAGGCTCCGCCAGGAGGGGATCATCTCCACAGGACGGAAGCAGATCCAGGTGCTGCGGCCGGATCTGCTGGCGGATTTCTGCTCCAGCGAGACCGTATGAAAACGGGTCCCAAAGACAGATACGGCTTGGGATCCTTCACGACCATCATACATGAAAGCAGGAGGATTGTCTGTAGTTTAAGCTACAGAGAGTGCTCTGATTTTTCTGTCATTCAAAAGCGGGATGTGGTATAATTTATGATGTATGATGCGGGGCAAAAGACCATGCATTTCACGGCGGCATGAGTCTGCACAAATCGGGCCCCGCGGTGCCAGGGAGGACTTATGATCATCAGCGCAAGCAGGAGGACCGACATTCCTGCCCTGTATCCGGAGTGGTTTATGAACCGGCTGCTGGCAGAGGAAGTCCTGGTCCCCAACCCCTACAACAGAAAAAAGGTGAGCCGTATCCGCCTTACGCCTGAGGTGGTGGACTGCTTTGTGTTCTGGACGAAAAATCCGGAACCCATGCTGCCCTATCTGAAGATGATCGACAGGCTGGACTACCAGTATTATTTTCAGATGACGATCACGGACTATGAGAAGGACATTGAACCCCATCTGCCGTCCACGGAGGAGTCCATTGCCACCTTTATCCTTCTGAGCCAGCGGCTGGGGAAAAACAGGGTGGATTTCCGCTTTGATCCCATCCTCCTGACGGAGAAATATACCATTGACTATCACCTTGAGAAATTCGACATGATGTGCGAGTGGCTGCATCCCTATACGACCCGGTGCATTTTCAGCTTTGTGGACTCCTACAGAGGCAGCCCATTCAGGGAGCCGGAGGACGAGGAGAAGGTCATGCTGGCGGAGGGGCTTTCCAAAATTGCCGCCAGGTATGGTCTGCCCCTGTACACCTGCGCGGAGAAGATCGATCTGGAGCAGTACGGCATCCGCCACGCTGCCTGTGTTGACAGGGAGAAGATAAGGGAGATCATCGGATACAAGCTGGACCTGAAGAAGGACAGGGGACAGAGGAAGGAGTGCGGCTGCTGCGAGAGCATTGACATCGGCATGTACGACACCTGCGTCCACGGATGCCACTACTGCTATGCCACGGCCAGCCTTGCCAGCGCAAAGAGCAGGAGGAGTGAGCATGATCCGGAGTCGCCCATTCTGATCGGACACCTGCAGGGAGATGAGACAATCACAGACAGGGAAGTGGAGTCCAGCAGGGACATCCAGCTGTCGCTGTTTGATTTTATGTGAAAATGATCTGTTGGAGGAAGACAATGACCCGTTCTGAGAAAGTATCCTGGCTGATCCGGGAGCTGAAAAAAGAAAATCCAGGCTATGAAGTCATCCGGGAGCCGATGAATGAGACGGAGAAGAGGAGGCTTCTGCGAAGCCTTATGAATGTGCGGTGGCCCGGAAGAGTGAGCCCTGAGTTCCTGCGGGTGCAGGATGAGCTTCTCAGGGAGGAGCTGGAGGAAAAAGGTGTCACAGATGGAGAGGCGCTGCCGGTGATCCGGGAGCAGTATCCCTGCACGGCCATAAAAAACGACGACCGAATCGTGCTCTGGAGGGGAGACATCACCACCCTGGCTGTGGACGCCATAGTCAATGCGGCCAACTCCCAGATGCTGGGCTGCTTTGTCCCCTGCCACGGCTGCATCGACAATGCCATCCACTCGGCAGCGGGGGTCCAGCTGCGGAATGAGTGCGCACAGCTGATGGAAGCCCAGGGCCACGAGGAGCCCGTGGGAAAGGCAAAGATCACAGGGGGCTACAATCTGCCTGCCAGGCATGTGATCCACACAGTGGGCCCGGTGGTGGGCGTGCAGGTGACGGAAAAGCAGAAGGAGGAGCTGGCCTCCTGCTACAGGAGCTGCCTGAAGCTGGCGGAGAAGAGCGGGCTTAAATCGGTGGCCTTCTGCTGCATCTCCACAGGGGAATTTCATTTTCCAGGCAAGCTGGCAGCCCGGATCGCTGTGGAGACGATCGACAGATATTTGTCCGGCTCCAGGCTTGAGCGGGTGGTAATTGATGTGTTTAAGGAGGAGGACCTGCATATTTATCAGAAGATTTTCCGGTGATCGTGTGAAAAAACAGGTTACTTATCCCCCGGACTGAAATAAGTTATCCACATCTGCGGTGGATAAAACGTGAAAATTTTGGGCAAACGGGTTAATAGTATGTAGATGAGATGTATGGAATATCAAAATTTTTAACTTATACGCAGAGGAGTAATGTACCATGAGTGAAATTATTAAGTCTGAAGTTCAAAAGAAACAAGAAGAGGTAAAAAGACTATTAGACAAAGATATTTTTATCTGTTACAAAAGGGTCAAAAAATAACATCCACTGAGCGAAAATATTTGACGTATTTCGTGACATAATGTATAATGTACTTAACAAGGGAGCCGTTGGCCAGTGCACACCTGGCCGCCGGTACAATAAAGTCTTAAAATAGTGCCTTATCTTACCAGGACAGGGGCACTATTTTTTGTGCCTGTAAAAGGTAATGACAAGGGTAATTACAGCGCACAGCATGATAACAAAAGTAAAAAGATCACTGTATGTAACCATAGTACCAGCCTCCTTTGCAAAATCTGGCGGCTGGTATAGCACCCCAACGGCTCCCTGGGTAAATACATTATTCTGTTTGACTGTTAAATGGGGACCTGCCAAAAGCAGATAAATGATAGAATGAAATTACAACGACATATATCAAAATTTATTTAAAAAGTATATCATATCCTCTCTTGTGGTTCCACTCTTTTTTCTCTGATTTTTTGTCTGTAGTCCCCACATCCCAGTTCTTAAGAGTTTATGAAAATTCAGTGAATTCCTTGACAAAACCACACTGTCTGGCTATCATTATGGATAGTTTATGAAAAAGGCGGAGAAGAAGAGGAGTACGCAGGTGTTACCGCTCCACAAAAGAGAGGGCTGTCCGTGGGCTGAGAGGCGGCCTGGAGAAGGAACTGCGGAAGGTAGCTTTGGAGCCGGATGGCTGAATGGCAGACAGCAGGTAAGTCATCCCGGAGTCGTTCACGTTACAGAATAAGAGAAGATATATGGAGGCGTTTCTTCCATATTAAATAAAGGTGGTACCGCGGACAAGTTATTCGCCCTTTACGTTTCAGTGAGGGGTGATTTTTTATTCATCAGATCCCTTCGCTGTGTCAGTTACATACACTGTGTATCCGCAGGAAGAATGATTATGAGGAGGAAGACCATGAGCCAGAATCTGGAGAAAACCTACAATCCAAAAGAGATTGAACCGAAACTGTATGACAAGTGGTGTGAGAACAAATACTTCCACGCTGAGGTAGACAGGAGCAGAAAACCTTTTACAACTGTCATGCCGCCCCCGAATATCACAGGAAAGCTGCATATGGGCCACGCCCTGGACAACACACTGCAGGATATCCTGATCCGCTATAAGAGGATGCAGGGATACAATGCCCTGTGGATCCCGGGAACAGACCACGCTGCCATCTCCACAGAGGTGAAGGTGACAAACCAGCTCAAAGAGGAAGGAATTGACAAGAAGGAACTGGGACGGGAGAAATTCCTGGAGCGCACCTGGCAGTGGAAGGAAGAGTACGCGGGAACCATCGAGGGACAGCTCAAGAAGCTGGGTGTTTCCTGTGACTGGGACAGAGAGCGGTTCACCATGGACGAGGGCTGTTCCAAGGCAGTGGAGGAAGTGTTCATCAGCCTGTATGAGAAAGGCTATATCTATAAAGGATCCAGGATCATCAACTGGTGTCCGGTATGTAAGACATCCCTCTCCGACGCGGAAGTGGAGCACGAGGAGCAGGATGGACATTTCTGGCACATCAAGTACCCCATTGTAGGGACAGATGACTATCTGGAGATCGCGACTACCCGTCCGGAGACCATGCTGGGAGATACAGCCATCGCTGTGCATCCGGACGATGAGAGATACAAAGACATCGTAGGAAAGAAATGTCTGCTTCCGCTGACAGACCGGGAGATCCCCATTGTGGCGGACTACTATGTAGACAAAGAATTTGGGACCGGTGCCGTGAAGATCACACCGGCCCACGACCCCAACGACTTTGAGGTGGGAAAACGGCATAACCTGCCTGAGCTCAACATCATGAACGACGACGCCACCATCAATGAGCAGTACGGTGGAAAATATGCCGGTATGGACCGCTACGAGGCCAGGAAGGCCATGGTGAAGGATCTGGAAGAGCAGGGATACCTTGTAAAGGTAGAGCCCCACTCTCACAACGTAGGAACCCACGACCGCTGCCACACCACAGTGGAGCCTCTCATCAAGCAGCAGTGGTTTGTGAAGATGGATGAGCTGGCAAAGCCTGCCATCGAGGCTGTGAAAAACGGCGATCTGAAATTTGTGCCGGAGCGGTTTGACAAGATCTACCTGCACTGGCTTGAAAATATCCGTGACTGGTGTATTTCCCGTCAGATCTGGTGGGGACACCGGATCCCGGCCTACTACTGCGACGAGTGCGGCGAGGTAGTAGTATCCAGGGGAATGCCGGAGAAATGCCCGAAGTGCGGCTGCACCCATCTTACACAGGATGAGGATACGCTGGACACCTGGTTCAGTTCTGCCCTGTGGCCCTTTTCCACGCTGGGATGGCCGGAAAAGAGCGAGGACCTGGACTACTTCTATCCCACAGATGTACTTGTGACAGGATACGATATCATTTTCTTCTGGGTGATCCGCATGGTATTTTCCGGGTATGCCCATACAGGAAAGAGCCCCTTCCACACCGTGTTCATCCACGGCCTTGTGAGAGACTCCCAGGGACGCAAGATGAGCAAGTCCTTAGGAAACGGCATTGACCCGCTGGAGATCATTGACCAGTACGGCGCGGACGCCCTGCGTATGACCCTGGTGACAGGAAATGCCCCCGGAAACGACATGCGCTTCTACAACGAGCGGGTGGAGGCAAGCCGCAATTTCGCAAACAAGGTGTGGAACGCTTCCAGGTTCATCCTCATGAACATGGAGGACAAGGAGATCACAGAGCCGGAGCTCTTTAAGCTGCTTCCCGCGGACCGCTGGATCCTCTCCAAGTGCAATAAGCTGATCCGGGAAGTGACCGAGAACATGGACAAATTCGAGCTGGGCATTGCCCTCCAGAAGGTGTACGACTTTATCTGGGATGAGTTCTGCGACTGGTACATTGAGTTTGTAAAGCAGAGAATGTACAATGCCAAGGAGGATCCGGAGTCTGCAGATAAGGCGCTCTGGACACTGAGAGAGGTGCTGAAGAACGCGCTGAAGCTGCTCCATCCCTTCATGCCCTTTGTGACAGAGGAGATCTACAGTAAGCTCATTCCCCAGGAGGAGTCTCTGATGATGTCCGACTGGCCGCAGTATAAAAAGGAGTGGGAGTTCCCACATGCGGAGAACGTGGTGGAGCACTTGAAGCTCCTGGCCAGCGGCGTGAGAAACATCCGGGCGGAGATGAATGTGCCTGCCGGCAGAAAGATCAAGATCTACGTGGTGAGCCAGGAGCAGGAGCTGCTGACCGGTTTCCAGATGCTGAAAGACGCAGTGCTGAGGCTTGCCAACGCGTCAGACTTTATCGTGCAGCAGGACAAGACGGGCATTGCGGAGGACGCCATCTCTGTGGTGGTTCCGGATGCGACAGCCTACCTGCCGCTTGAAGATATGATCGACTTTGACCAGGAGATCGAGCGCCTCACAAAAGAGGAGGCCCGTCTCACAAAAGAGATCGCGCGGTCCAATGGCATGCTGGGCAACGAGAAATTTGTCAGCAAGGCTCCCGCCGCCAAAGTGCAGGAGGAGAGGGAGAAGCTGGAAAAATATGAGCAGATGATGGCCCAGGTAAAAGACCGCCTTGCCTCACTGAAAGAGAAGATGGCTTAGAGGGGCGGCAGGTGCCGCAAGAGCAGACAGAAGAGAACCGACAACTGTCAGAATGTCAGCAGATGATCCACAGGGAAAAGGAAAGGGATGACAATGAAAAAAATTCACTTGAAAAAGCCTGATATCAAGGGCGCCCTTTATAAAATCAGACATTTGAAAAAAGAAGATATAAAGGCGTGGTACCGGGCAAGGAAGGAGCGCCGGGAGAGGATCCTGGAGGCCCGCCGTAACGGGCCGTTTGCCCAGAAAATGAAGCCGGTCTACGCTTTTATGAACCGCTTTTCACTGGTGTTTCATGCCCTGCTGGCATGTCTGATCAATTTTGCCATAGAGGCCATCTCCAGGCATTCACCCTTTGAGGCCTGGGATTATATGGTGGGATCGCCGCTGGTGTTCCTGTACAATGCATTTATGATCTTTATGACCTTCACGGTGGTGTACCTGGTGCGGAGGCGGGTTTTCGCCCGCATCGTCATCAGCGTGCTCTGGCTGGTTCTGGGCGTGGCCAACGGCTACATGCTGATGGTCCGTGTGACCCCCTTTAACGCCCAGGATCTGAAGGCGGCTGGAGAGGGACTGGCCCTGATCAACAACTACTTTGATCCGCTGGAGCTGGTGCTGGTGATCGTGGGCCTGGCTGCTGTCATCGTGTGGAGCGTGTCCATGTGGAGGCGGGGCGGCCAGTTTGAGGGGAAGATGCACCGCATTCTGGCGCTTGTGGGCGTTGTAGTGTGCTTCGGCGCCTACACATTCATCTCCCAGGTGGCTCTGGACAAGCGGGTTGTCTCCAATTATTTTGGAAATATAGCATTCGCCTACGAGGATTATGGACTTCCCTACTGCTTTATGGCCAGTCTCTTTAATACAGGTATCGACGAGCCCAACGGCTACAGCCAGGAGACGATGGACCAGATCAGCAGTAACGGGGAGATCACAAAGAATGAGACAGGCCGCTCAGAAGAAGAGCTGCCCAATGTGATCTTTATACAGCTGGAATCCTACTTTGATGTGGAGGAGGCAGAGTTTTTCACAACTTCTGAGGATGCCACTCCCAACCTTCACGCCATGGCGGAGCAGTACTCGTCTGGCTATTTTAAAGTGCCTTCTGTGGGGGCGGGGACAGCCAACACAGAATTTGAGGTGCTCACTGGTATGAACATGCGCTACTTTGGCCCTGGAGAGTACCCCTACAAGACGATCGTGAAGTTTCAGCCCACGGAGAGTGCTGCCACGGCGTTTGGCGCCCTTGGATACGGGACCCACGCCCTCCACAACAACGGAGGGAATTTCTACAGCCGTGCCAGAGTGTACAATATGATGGGCTTTGACTCATTTACGAGCAAAGAGTTTATGAACATTCTCCAGACTACAGAAAACGGCTGGTCCAAGGATGAGATACTCATCGACCATATCCTGGAGGCCATGGACACCACGCAGCAGCAGGACTTTGTGTTCGGCGTCAGCGTCCAGGGACACGGAGATTATCCGGAGGAGCAGGTCATCGAGAATCCGAAGATCACGGTAGAGGGCATCGAGGATGAGGCTCTCAAGAATAAATGGGAATACTATGTGAATCAGGTCTATGAGATGGACAAGTTCGCAGGCGACCTGGTGGCTGCTATTGAGGAGAGAGGAGAGCCCACAGTGGTCGTGTTCTATGGAGACCACCTTCCCACCATGGGGCTGGAGGCGGAGGACTTAAAGAGCCGCTATCTCTACAATACAAACTATGTGATCTGGGACAACATCGGCCTTGCAAAGGAGGACAGGAACATTCCTTCCTACCAGATCATGGCAGATGTGATGGAGCGTCTGGACATCCACTCCGGTGCAGTCTTCAACTATCACCAGGAGCGCCGGCAGACCAAGAATTACCTGGCAGACCTGGAGCTTCTGCAGTACGATATCATGTACGGAGAGCAGTATGTGTACGATGGCGAACCGCCCATCACCGAGGGACATATGCAGATGGGTGTGAAGGATGTGGAGATCACGGATCTGGTGCCAAAGCTGGAGGAAGGCTACAGTCTGTATGGCGAGAACTTTACCAAGAACAGCCGGGTCTACGTGAACGGCGAGCGGCAGAAGAGTTCCTTCCTGAATAATACAAGGATCGAGCTGCCGGAGACCACTCTGGAAAACGGCGATGTAGTGACTGTCAGCCAGGTGGGGTCCAGCAATACGATCTTCCGCACTTCGTGTGAGTATGTTTACCAGGATGGCACGCTGAATAAAGTGCCGGGAACAGGAAGCGCAGACCAGGAGGGTGTATCCTGGGTTGTGGCAAACGGAGAAGAGGAAGAGTAGAAATGACTTATCAAGAGGCTGTTGCTTATATAGAAGAGATACCGAAATTTACAGAGAAGCATTCCCTGGCCTATATACGTGACTTTCTGAAAAGAATGGGAAACCCGGGGATGGACAGAAAGATCATCCATGTGGCGGGAACCAATGGGAAGGGGTCCGTCTGTGCCTACATGCAGGCGGTGCTCCTGGAGATGGGGAGACGGACAGGATTTTTTACGTCCCCCCATCTGATATCCATAAATGAGCGGATCGTGGTGGACCGGGAACAGATAGATGATGCAGAATTTCTCGCCGTGTTTGAGCAGGTGAAAGAGACAGTGGATGGGATGGCAGCGGACGGCGTCTCCCATCCTTCTTATTTTGAGTTTCTTTTTGGAATGGCCATGCTGGCTTTTGCCCAGGCAGATGTGGAGTATATCATCCTGGAGACAGGGCTGGGAGGCAGGCTGGATGCCACCAACGCAGTGGAGCACCCGGCCGTCGCGGTGATCACTTCCATCAGTCTGGATCACACGGCGTATCTGGGGGATACGGTGGAGCAGATCGCAGCTGAGAAGGCCGGGATCATCAAGGAGGGAGTTCCTGTCATCTTTGACGGGACAGATCCGGGGGCTGCGGCAGTCATAGAAGCGCGGGCAAAGGCCCTCCACGCAGATTGTAGAAAGCTTGGGAAAAATGCGTTCGAAATCCGGGAAATTACAAGGAAACATATTGCATTTTCAAGGGGCAGTGCGTATGATAAAGATGAACTCTGGACGATTCGGGGATGCGGGACTTACCAGATGATGAATGTGTCCCTGGCTCTTGCGGCGCTGGAGACGGTGCTCCCGGAGGAATATGTAGATTATGAAAGATGGAAAAAAGCGGTCTCCCGCGTTGTCTGGAAGGGCCGGATGGAGGAAATACGACCGGGGATCTTCCTGGACGGAGCCCACAATCCGGGGGCTGTGGAAGCTTTTGCAGACACGCTGGATGCGCTCGGGGAGAGGGGGCCGGTGATCCTTTTTTCCGCTGTGTCGGACAAGGAGTATGAAAAGATGGTCTCCATCCTGTGCGGCAGGGTGAAGACCGGACTTTATATTGTCACAGAAATCAAAGACAGCAGAAAGGTTCCTGCGAGGGAGCTGGGAGAGATC
Source organism: Claveliimonas monacensis (assembly GCF_014982975.1). Lineage (GTDB taxonomy): Bacteria > Bacillota > Clostridia > Lachnospirales > Lachnospiraceae > Claveliimonas > Claveliimonas monacensis. Next base: position 197,651 of record NZ_JADCKL010000002.1, on the reverse strand, counting down.
TTCCGCAGATATACGGACAGTCAGGTGCTGGTGTGCCGGGAGCCCGCAGAGGCCCTTCAGGAGGCGCTGGCAAGGCGGCATGACCGCTGTATCTGCTGCCTTGGCTCTCTTTATCTGATCGGAGAGCTGCGGAGACTATTTGAAGAGAATGCTGCCTGCACATAGAGGAGGTATAGATTTATGCTGAACTACGAAGAAGAACTGAAGAAATTCCAGCCCAGCGTGGAAGTGGAAGACATAGAGGACGCAGTATACCAGGAAGATCTGACGGATATGAGTGATATTCTGCGGGAGATGATCGAGCAGACAAACAACAGTAAGTAGAAAGAATACGGGGATCATATGGAGTATACACAGAAACTGGTGTACCAGTCCAACTACTGGTACAATGACGGACTTAAGAGGGCCAGGATCAGGGACATGTCCGGAGCGGTCACATCCCTGAAGAAAAGCCTTCAGTATAACAGAGAAAACATCGCGGCGAGAAACCTTCTGGGACTTGTCTATTATGGACGGGGAGAAGTCGGGGAGGCACTTGTGGAGTGGATCCTCAGCAAGAATTTCCAGGCCCATGAGAACATCGCCAATTACTATATAAAGAAACTGCAGGAAAATCCGACGGAGCTTGAGAAAGTAAACCAGGCGATCCGCAAATTTAACCAGAGTCTCTCCTACTGCTATCAGGACGGGGAGGATCTGGCCATTATCCAGCTGAAAAAAGTGGTGGCGGATCACCCCACTTTTCTGAAGGCTTACCAGCTTTTATCCCTGCTGTACCTGCATACCCAGCAGTACGGGAAAGCGCGCCACACTCTGAAGGAGGCCCACAGGCTGGACACGACCAACGACATCACCCTGCGGTACATGCATGAGATGAACGAGCTGCGCAGGAACAGGGCGCTCCGCCAGGCGGACAAAGAGGGAAAAAAAGAAAAACCCCAGACAGTCACCTACAATATCGGAAATGAGACGATTATTCAGCCGGCTTCCGCAGGTGTAAAAGAAAATGCGGGTCTTATGACGATTGTGAACATTGTGATCGGTCTGGTGGTGGGCGTGGCTGTCATGTGGTTCCTGATCATGCCGGCTGTGAACAGTTCAACAGCAGAGAGGACCAACCGGCAGGTGAAAGAGTTCAGCAGCCAGATCGCGGAGCAGGAGGCCCAGATCAGTGCGCTGCAGACGGAGCTGGAACAGTATCGGGCCAACAGCGAGGCCACGGAGACAGCCCAGCAGACGGCGGCATCCACCCAGGACAGCTATGAGATCGTCCTGAACATGTATGATCACTACCAGGCGGAGGACATGAGTGACGCTGCTATGGTGGAGGAGCTTTTGAAAGTCAATCCGGATTCTCTCGGGGCAGTCGGAAGAGAGCAGTTTGACACGATGACAGAGGACATTTACGGCAGATACTGCGAGACGCTCTACTACACAGCCCAGCAGAACTTTGAGGTGGCCAACTATGCGGACGCCATTGCAAACCTGAACACAGTTATGCAGATGAACGCAGGCTACGACGATGGACAGGCCATGTGGCTTCTGGCCCAGTCCTACTCTGCCTCCGGTGATACGGAGAATGCCAACACATGGACAGAGAGGGTACAGACGGAGTACCCCAATATTGATACATCCGGAGGCGGCGACAGCTCCGGGGAGGACGCTTCCGAGTAGGGGTGCCCGGCGGCTGACAAGCGTATAAAAAAGACACAAAAGAGAAGGATATACAGAAGAAAGTATATCCTTCTCTTTTTTTCTACAGGAAAGGCCGGGCCTTCCTGCAGGATAGAGGCCCTCCTACGGGCCGGAAAAAAGAAAAGGATGGAGGAATTGCAATTGAAGTATCAGGTACAGGAGAATTGTCTCACCATTTTTCTGCCGGAAGATGTGGATCATCACAATGCGGAAGAGATCAAGAGGGAGGCGGACAGACTCATCGACAGAGAGCACATCCGATATATTATTTTTGATTTTGCGGACACCGGTTTTATGGACAGCTCCGGCATAGGAGTCATCATGGGACGGTACAAAAAGGTATATATGATGGGAGGCGAAGTGTGGGCGGTCCACACGAATGAGAGGATGAGAAAGATCCTGACCATGTCCGGCGTTATGAAGATTATGCAGATCTATGAGGAGGATAAATAAGATGGAGCGTATAGGGGATGTGACAAATGAAATGGAACTTTATTTTGACAGCCACTCGTCCAACGAGGCTTTTGCCAGAGTGACGGTGGCAGCCTTTATGACCCAGCTGAACCCCACGGTGGAGGAGGTGTCGGATGTGAAGACAGCCGTGTCGGAGGCGGTCACCAACGCCATCATACACGGCTATGAGAACACACTCCACAAAGTACATATCAGGGCCTGGATCCAAGGGAAGAGCCTGTTTCTGGAAGTGGCTGACAAGGGCGTGGGGATCCCGGATGTGAAGAAAGCCATGGAGCCTCTCTTCACCACAAAGCCGGAGATGGAGCGGTCCGGCATGGGATTTTCCTTTATGGAGGCTTTTATGGATGAGCTGGAAGTGGAGTCGGAGCCTGGGAAAGGCACCACAGTGAAAATGAGAAAGGAGATCGGCAGAGGAAGGGAGCTATGGACCACACAATCGCTTTGATACAGAAGTCTCACGAAGGGGATGAAGAGGCGAAAGCACAGATTGTGGAGGAAAATACAGGACTGATATGGTGCATTGTAAAACGCTTCCGGGGGAGGGGAGCGGAGGTGGAGGATCTGTTCCAGATCGGCAGCATCGGCCTTCTGAAAGCCATCGACAAGTTTGACCTGTCCTATGACGTGAAGTTTTCCACCTACGCAGTGCCCATGATATCCGGGGAGATCAAGCGGTTCCTGCGGGATGACGGCATGATCAAGGTGAGCCGGTCCCTGAAAGAGACCGCCTACAAAGCCAGTCTCTGCAGGGAAAAATTGCGGGAGCGCACAGGGAAGGAGCCAACGGTAGAGGAGGTGGCCCGGGAGGCCGGGGTGGAGACAGAGGAGCTGGTGCTTGCCATGGAGGCGGGAGCGGAGGTAGAGTCCCTCCACAAGACGATCTATCAGAAAGACGGGCGTGAGATCCAGCTCCTGGACAAACTGGAAGAAAGGGAGGAAAGAGAAGAGAAGCTTCTGGACCACATGCTCCTCTCCCAGCTTCTGGAGCAGCTGGAACCCCTGGAGAGAAGGATTATCTATCTGCGGTATTTTGCAGACAAAACTCAGTCGGAGGTGGGAAAGATGATGGGGATCTCCCAGGTGCAGGTCTCCAGGATGGAGAAAAAAATACTGGGAAGAATGCGAGAAAAAATCTGAAAAAGGCATACCCTGACGTATATTTTTCCGGGGGCATATCCATACTATTTCCAGAGACGGCAGCAAAGGAGGAATGGATATGGAGAAAGCAAGGAAAAAGATAAGGGTATGCCTTCTCTGTGTGGTGGCTCTGGCCGTGATCCTGGGGGCTGTCTGGTATTTCCAGGAAATGAAGAAAAATACGAGTGTGACAGAAGGAACTTTGGTGGAGGCGGAAGACGCCCTGCCGGGTACAGATGGAGAGAAACTATGGCGGACAGGACAGATACAGTCTATATAAAGGCAGACGGCAACGTAGAGGTAGACAAACCGTCTGTGACCGTGGGGGATGTATTTCAGATAGAGTGCGCCGGTGCCCTTCAGAAGGCGAAGATCAAGACTATACGCCTTTTCCGGTTCCGGGATGGGGAGAGTCCGGCCGGGAACAAGAAGATCATGCGAAGAGCCCTCTCAGTCCTTAGGGCAGTGGAGGCCATACACGGGGAATTCCCAAAGGCTGAAGTGGTCAGCCTGGGAAGTCCGGATGTGATTGTCACCTACAGGGAGCCCCGGTCAGGAGGAAAGTTACTGCACTATGTGAAGACGGCGGGGGTGGCTGTCCTGACATTTGCGGGGGCAGCCTTCTCCATTATGGCTTTTAACAATGATGTGGATGTCACAAGGCTTTTCAGCCAGGTCTATGAGCTGGTCACGGGGACAAAAGAGCAGGGATTTACGATCCTGGAGCTGAGTTACAGTATCGGACTTGTGGCAGGCATACTGATCTTTTTCAATCATTTCGGGAAGAAGCGTTTTTCTGAGGACCCCACGCCTATCGAGGTGCAGATGCGGACCTATGAGGCTGAGATACAAAACGCGCTGATCGAGACGTATTCCAGAAAGGGGAAAGAGATAGATGTGGATACAGCAGATCGTTCTGGGAATTCTGGGACTTAGCGCCGGGATCATTGTGGCGGGAGGACTGTTTTCCTTCATTATTGAGCTGGGAATCCTGGCTGATTTTGCGGACAGGACTCACACAGGGGATCATGTCCTTCTCTACGAGGATGCGGCGGCCCTGGGCGGCGCAGTGGGGAACCTGGTCTTCATCTACCAGATCCCGCTGCCAGGAGGAGGACAGCTGCTGGCAGTTTTTGGACTGCTTGCCGGGATCTTTACAGGATGCTGGGCTATGGCTCTGGCGGAGGTGCTGAATGTATTCCCGGTCTTTATCCGAAGGATCAATCTGGCAAAGTGCGTCTCCTGGGCGATCCTGGGCATGGCTATCGGGAAAGGCCTGGGGGCGTTTGTGTTCTTCTGGAACCAGTGGGGGAGTTAGTTTCTGCCGGGAGAAGCGGCGGGAAAAGACAGGCAGGAGGAGATTGACATGGGAAATAAAACAGAAAAAGATGTACAGGCATACCGGGACTACGTGAAAACAAAGACACCTGTCCACGGTCTGCCTTTGAATATGGTTAAGGCATTCCTTACAGGGGGCGCCATCTGCACCCTGGGGGAATTTATTTTAAATTATGCGGAGAAGATGGGACTTGACAAAGATACAAGTGCCAGCTGGTGCTGTATCCTGCTGATCTTTTTGAGCGTTCTTTTGACAGGAGTCAATCTGTACGGCAGGATCGCCAAGTGGGGCGGCGCGGGGGCCCTTGTCCCCATCACAGGATTTGCCAATTCTGTGGCAGCGCCTGCCATTGAATACAAGAAAGAAGGGCAGGTCATGGGGATCGGCTGCAAGATCTTCACCATTGCCGGCCCGGTGATCCTGTACGGGATCTTTACCAGCTCCCTTCTGGGACTTTTGTGGTGGATCGCGAAAGAAATGGGGGTGATCCGATGATCCAGAAGACAATGGGAGCGCAGAGCCTTGCGTTCACCGAGGCGCCCTGCATTATAAGCAGCGCTTCCGTGGTGGGGAAAAAGGAGAGCGAGGGCCCGCTGGGAGATCTGTTTGACATGGCCGGGGAGGATGATCTCTTCGGGGAGAAGACCTGGGAGGAGGCGGAGAGCCGCATCCAGAAGGAGGCCTGTGTGCTGGCCCTGGGAAAGGCCCATGTGGGACCGGACCAGGTGCGCTATCTGTACGGGGGAGATCTTCTCCGCCAGGGGATCGCTACATCCATGGGAGCGGAGGAGCTTCAGATTCCCATGTTCGGCCTGTTTGGCGCCTGCTCCACCTCCGGGGAGGCGCTGGCCCTGGCCTCCATGAGCGCCGCGGCCGGGTATGGGGAGTACATGCTGGCGGTCACATCCAGCCATTTTGGGACGGCGGAGAAAGAATTCCGGTTTCCCTTAAGCTATGCCAGCCAGCGCCCCCTCTCAGCCCAATGGACCGTAACAGGAAGTGCGGCCTTTCTTGTGAGCAGCCGGCCCGGACCTGTGCGGATCGCCGGTGTGACGGTGGGGAAGATTGTGGATTTTGGACTCAAGGACTCCCAGAATATGGGAGCCTGCATGGCTCCTGCGGCGGCGGACACGATAGCCCGCAACCTGGAAGACTTTGGCCGGGAGGCGCAGGAGTACGACCGGATCATTACCGGGGACCTGGGATATGTGGGGCAGAGCATCCTGCTGGACCTCATGCGGGAGCGGGGGATCGACATCAGCGGTCTTCACCTGGACTGCGGGAAACTGATCTTTGACCAGCAGACCCAGGACACCCACGCGGGAGGGAGCGGCTGCGGCTGTGCGGCCGTGACCCTGGCCTCCTACATCCTGCCCAAGATCATTTCCGGGGAGTGGAGGCGGGTTCTGTTTGTCCCCACCGGGGCTCTCATGTCCACGGTCAGCTACAACGAGGGAGCCAGCGTCCCGGGAATCGCCCACGGCATTGTGCTGGAACAGTGCCCGGACTGGAAGGAGGAAGATTAGGATGGAATATATCAATGCATTCTGGGTGGGAGGCGCCATCTGCGCTCTCGTTCAGATCCTGCTGGACCGCACAAAACTCATGCCTGGGAGAGTCATGGTCCTTCTGGTGTGCACCGGCGCGGTGCTGGGATTCCTGGGGATCTACCAGCCCTTCGCAGAGTTCGCCGGGGGAGGGGCCTCTGTCCCTCTGCTTGGCTTTGGGAACACTCTGTGGAACGGGGTGAAGGAGGCGGTAGAAGAGGAGGGATTTATCGGCATTTTCCTGGGAGGCTTCAAAGCCAGCGCCGCCGGCATCTCGGCCGCCCTCATCTTCGGATACATGGCCTCCCTCGTGTTTGAGCCGAAGATGAAGAAATGATTGAAAATGATATTCATTTATCTTCATAAAATCTTAAATAAATTGCCAGCAAAGCCTTAGGATTTATATGATACCCTCACTTTGTCGTGCACTCATCTCTGACCGGGATATGGGAGGACGAACAAAGATAAAAGGAGGGTTGAACGTGCAGAGCGTGATACAAGTAAAAAACCTGTACAAGCTGTACTACCTGGGCGAGGAGACGGTGCGGGCCCTGGACGGCGTGGATTTTGAGATCAAAAAGGGCGAGTTCTGTGCCATTGTAGGTACATCCGGGTCGGGGAAGTCCACGCTCCTGAATATGCTGGCGGGTCTTGAAAAGCCCACAAAAGGGGAGGTGGTCATCAGCGGACACCATCTGGAGCGGATGAACGAGGAGCAGCTTGTCAGCTTCCGCAGGCGCCGGGTGGGCTTTATCTTCCAGGCCTACCAGCTCATCGCTTCCATGGACGCGGAGGAAAATGTGGCGCTTCCCCTGAACTTCCGGGGTGTGAAGAGAAGCGAGAGGACAGCGAAGGCCCGCCTGATGCTGGAGAGGGTCAAGCTTGGAAAATACAGAAAGCATTTCCCCAATCAGATGTCGGGGGGACAGCAGCAGAGAGTGGGCGTGGCCCGGGCTCTCGTGTCAGATCCGGAGATCATCTTTGCGGACGAGCCTACGGGAAACCTGGACTCCCGCACGTCCAGGGAGATCATGGCCCTGATGCAGAAGGTGGTAAAGGAGCAGGGCTGCACCCTCGTAATGGTCACCCACGACCCCCAGCTTGCGTCCTGGGCGGATCGGATCATCAAAGTCATTGACGGGAAGATAGTGAGTATTGAAGTAAAGAAAAAGGAGAGTACAGAAGATGAAGAAATGGTTTAAGAGGATCACAGCGGGAGCTGTGGCAGCAGTTGTGTTTGGGATGGCGCTGATGCCCCAGGGAGAGTCCAGGGCTGCGGCCGCCAGGATACAGGTATCTGTTCCGGAGAACAGGGTTCCCGCGTACGAGCAGGGAGAGACAAAGACCTTTGTCCTGGAGGTGAAGAACAACGGACCGGATGAGCTGAAAAACATAAAAGCAGTGCCCAGGCTGGAGGGCGAGGAAGGACAGTGGCCCTTTGCGACAGATTACCAGAGCTATGAGGAGGGAAAAGAAAGCATGGCCCCGGGGGAGACATGGCAGGCCTCCTTCGGATTTACAGCCAGAGGGGATGCCGCTCCGGGGCGGTATAGGGTGGTCTTCGACGTGTCCGCCACAGGGTCCGGTGGGGAGGACATCGGCGGCAGCAGCTCCTTCTACGTAAATGTTACTGCAAACGAGAGCGGGAAGGAGCCTGACGGTTCAAAGCCTCAGGGAGGCGCCGGGGAGTCCTGGCAGGGAGCCGGCGGCGCTCAGGACGGCCCTGCGGGCTGGACGGCGGCCAGAGAGGTACAGACAGAGGGCGGCTCCATGGCGGCCCTGGCAGGGAGCTTTGAGAACGGCCCTGTGACAGGCGGCGGGCAGGCTTCGTCAGGCACGGTGCCCCGGGTGATCGTCACCGGATTTGACACAGACCCGGGAGAGGTAAAAGCTGGGACTGACTTTAAGCTGACGATCCATCTGAAAAACACGTCCAAAGCCTCCAGGGTAAGCAATCTGCTCTTTGAGCTGGCAGCGCCCACGGAAGGGCGGGATGAGCAGACCACGGCGCCGGCCTTCCTGCCTGCGTCAGGTGCCAGCTCCCTCTATCTGGACCAGATCGGGGCAGGAGGAACGGCGGATATTTCCATACAGCTGAACGCCAAGGCCGACCTGGTGCAGAAGCCCTACAGCATAAACCTTGCGATGAAATATGAGGACCAGAACGCAGCTCAGATCGAAGCCCAGTCCAGCATTTCCATCCCGGTCAGACAGGAGGCGAGGTTCGAGTTCAGTGATTTTGAGGTGACGCCGACGGTCATCAGTCCCGGCGAGGAGTCCAACGTATCCTGCAGCCTCTACAACATGGGGCGGGTGAAGCTCTATAATGTAAAGGTATTGTTTGAAGGGAAGGGCATCAAGAAGGAGGAGCTCTTTGTGGGCAGTGTGGAGCCGGGGGCAAGCGCTGCCATAGACGCCATGCTGGAGGGCGAGAAGAAGACAAAGGGCCCGGAGAAGGTAAAGATGACTGTAACCTATGAGGACGAGGCGGGCAAGATATCGAAAGCGGAAAAGGAGCTGCAGCTGGAGGTCGCGGAGGCCGTGGAGACCACAGAGTGGGAGGAAGCGGATATGAAGCCGGCCCCCTCTTTCCCCTTCGTGCCCGTGGCGGCAGCGGTCCTTGCAGCCGCAGCCGGAACGACGGCGGCAGTGATATGGAAGAGAAAGAAGAGGGCAGCGGAAGAGGAGGTGCTGTATGAGCTGGATGGACCTTCTGAGGATGAGTAGCAGCAGTCTGCTGAAGAGAAAGCTCCGGACCTTCCTGACAGTGCTGGGAGTCATCATCGGCACCACCTCTATTGTGGTCATGTTCTCTCTCGGGCTGGGCATGCAGAAAGCGATGTACCGGCAGATCGAGGAGACAGGGGGACTGAACACGATCACTGTCACCGGGAAGGAAGCCGGGCCGGGCTCCCCGGAGGGGAGCGCGGGCGGCAAGAAAGGACAGGAGCGTAAGCAGGTGACAGACCAGCTTGTGTCCCAGCTCGCGGGGATTGAGCATGTAAAAAGCGTGCAGCCGGTCTATACCGTGTCAGCTGTTCTGCTGAAGGGCGGATATGAGGCGACAGTCCAGCTCACCGGCATGACGCCGGAGGGGCTGGAGAGCAGGAACATAAAGCTGGCCCCCGGCGGGCGCCTGCCGGAGAGCGGCAGGGGGAAGCTGGAGCTTGTCTACGGAAACGGTGTCCTCTCCTCCTTTGCGGACAGCAGGGGCGGCGGGACCTATGACGAATACGCACGGCTGCCGGATATAGATCTGGCACATGACACCCTGTTCCTCGTCCTGGACGAGAGCGGCTACAGCCAGAGCCGGGAAGGTGGTATGTCCCCGGCCGGCTTCTCCGGTGAGACTGCGTCCGGAGCCGCATCGCCGGCTCCTGGGAGCAGCTCCGGGGAGAGCGGCGCTGCCACGGGAACCGGGAAGTCTGTGCGAAAATATGCGGTGCAGGCAAGCGGAGTGGTAGCGGGCGGTCAGGAGGATTACGGCGAACATTTCTCCAGTGTGTACTGTGACCTGGACACGCTGAAGCAGGCGCTGAAAAAGGAATTTGCAGGCCGTGCCCTGCCGGGACAGCCGGTCACAAAGTCCGGAAAGCCCTACAGGGAGTTCTGCTACAGCCAGGCTCTCGTGCGGGTGGACGATATCCACCAGGCGGACAGCGTGGCGGCGGCCATCCGCCAGATGGGATACAACGCGGAGACAAACGCTGAGTTCATGAAGAGCATGAAAAGCCAGCTTGCGATCATCCAGGCAGTGCTGGGAGGGATCGGCGCGGTCTCTCTTCTGGTGGCGGCTATCGGCATCGCCAACACCATGATGATGTCCATCTACGAGAGGACAAAGGAGATCGGCGTTATCAAGGTGCTGGGCTGCAGCCTGAAAAATATCCGCCAGATGTTTCTTCTGGAGGCGGCCTTCATCGGGCTGATGGGAGGCGCGGCGGGCTGCGTGCTGAGCTTTGCGGTGTCCACTGTCATCAATGCCCTGACAGCCACAAAGAACATCATGGGTGTGGGAGGAGGGATATCCTTCATTCCTCCCTGGCTGGTCCTGGCGGCAGTGGGATTTTCCATGCTGGTGGGGATGGGCGCGGGATATATCCCCGCCCTGCGGGCCATGAGGCTGAGCCCTCTTGCGGCCATACAGAACGGGTGAGACTAAAAAGAAGACTGGTCCCTCTTGGGATCAGTCTTCTTCTATTACCTGGATCTCCAGATAGTCAAAATCGATGGAGTCCACGAAATTATCCTGATAAAACCGGGTCTTGCTGTGTCTCTTGAACTCAGTGACAGTGGAGTCCAGCCAGATGGGCTTGCTGAGGTCAAAGTCATAGCATATCTCATCCAGCGCCCGGAAGATCTTGTGGGTGCGTGTGTCGTCGCCGCCATCGCAGACTACCGTATCTCTCACCATCCGCCCCCCTTTAAATTCTTTTGCCCATAAACGAAACATGTGTGCCATCCTTTCTGAGGTGTTTGTCTAACCATTATAGCACCGGGATGGGACAAAAGGAAGAGGCAGCCGCTTCCGGCTGCCTCAGAAAAAAGGAAATAAGAGAAAAAAGGTAAATCTATCTAAATATAACTTAATGTCTTTAGGCGAAGCTGTCGGAAATCCAAGAACCGATATCTGTGTACCCCCGTCAGCTTCATTTATCTGATGGTTTTAGTATATAGGGGAAATATGTCCAATCTGTGACACTCATCTAAAGAAAAAATGAAGATATGATTATTAAGTTCTAAAAAATGTGAAGAAAATCTAAAACGGGAATATCCGGCTGTGGCACTTGCAAATTTCCCGGGGATAGTGTATCTATTAAAGATAGGAAAGAGGTGTGATAAACATGAAAAAGCTTTTGATCGTGGTGGATATGCAGAGGGATTTTGTGGACGGGAGTCTGGGAGATCATCGATGAGCTGTGCGGGGGTCACACCTGCCAGCCACGAGGCGGCTCTTCAGACCATGGGCATGTGCCAGGTGGAGATCGTGTCTTGACTTCGGGGGCGATAGATTTTAAAATAGCTTACAGAGTGTCTGGAAGAGAAGATAAGGGAATACATATGAAGCAGCAAGGGGGTATAGGAATGAAAGGTACCGGACTGATACACATTTATTACGGAGATGGAAAAGGGAAGACGACAGCGGCTATGGGCCAGGCAATCCGGGCGGCGGGCAGCGGGCTGAAGGTCCTTGTCTTCCAGTTTATGAAAAATAATACTTCAAACGAGAGAAAGATCCTGGAGCAGATTCCCAATGTGACCTGTCTGCCGGGAAAACGCCACGTGAAGTTCTACAACCAGATGAACAGGGAAGAGAAGGCGGAATACAGACATTACAACACAAAGGCACTGGATGAGATCGCTAAATTCTGCATCAATTTTGACGTGCTGATCCTGGACGAGGCAGTCTGTGCGGCGGACCTGGGGCTCCTGAGCGAAGAGAAGCTGATCCACTTCCTGCAGCACAAGCCCAGGGGGCTGGAGGTTGTCATGACAGGACATCACGTGTCGGACGAGCTGATGCAGATGGCCAATTACGCCACAGAGATGCGGAAGGTGAAGCACCCCTACGATGAGGGGAGGAGCGCCAGGGAGGGGATAGAATTTTAAGCCGTCTCCCTGTATGGAGCGAATATAACTACTTTCTTAAATAAGTTTGAAGTCTATGACATTGTTTCCGGATTGTGATATACTATTATGTAAGCAGTCTGCTGCAGGAGATAAAAAGGATATACATACAGCCTGCGGCATAGTAAGGAGTACAGATAGCAGCTATGGAAACACCACTTAAGATTTATGAGGATGTAGACAGCTGGAAGACGATCATGTTCCTCTATTCTTCAGCGCTGAAGGAGGTAGGGACAAAGCTGGAGATCCTCAATGATGAATTCCAGCATGTCCATCAATACAATCCCATCGAACATATCAAGACCAGGATCAAGACAGCGGAGAGCATTGTCAAGAAGCTGAAAAGGTACGGATACGAGACATCCATTGAGAATATGGTAAAGTATGTCAATGACATCGCGGGGGTCCGCCTGATCTGCTCATTTACGTCAGACATCTACAAGCTGGCTGAGATGATCGGCAATCAGAGCGACCTGAAGGTGCTCTCCATCAAGGACTACATCAAAAATCCAAAGCCCAGCGGGTACAAGAGCTACCACATGCTGGTGTCCGTCCCCATCTTCCTCTCGGACAGCGTGGTGGACACGAAGGTGGAGATCCAGATCCGGACCATCGCGATGGATTTCTGGGCCAGTCTTGAGCACAAGATTTATTATAAATTCGAGGGAAACGCGCCGGAATATATCAGCCGCGATCTCCGGGAATGTGCGGAGATGGTCTCCACACTGGACGAGAAGATGCTGTCGCTGAACGAGGCGATACAGGCGTGTCTGGAAGAACAGCAGTCAGGGACTTAAGCAGAAGCTTAGGTCCTTTTTCTAAAGCGGGAGGAAGCGTGCGGGGGGATGACCGCACGGCGGACGAGTATGAAGATACAGGAGGAAAAAAGGGAATGAGAGAGAAAATGACAGACGCAAAAAAAAGAGAGGCCGTGATCCAGGTGGTGTATGCGGTGGGAGGCAGTTTTCTGTTCGCCTTCGGCGTCAACGTGCTGATCACGCCCCTGGGACTCTACAACGGGGGCTTCATGGGTATCGCCCAGTTGATCCGGACCTTCATTGTCCAGGTGATACACGTACCGGTGCCGGCGGGGGTGGACCTGTCTGGTATCATCTACTTTATCATGAACATCCCCCTCTTTTACATGGGCTACCGGGTCCTGGGGAAGGGCTTTGCGGTGAAGACGCTGGTGACCGTAGGCATCCAGAGTGTGTTCCTGACCATCGTGCCCATTCCGGCAGCCCCCCTGGTAGACGATTACCTCACCTCCTGCATCATCGGCGGCATCGTGGCGGGTACCGGTACCGGCCTGATCCTCAGGGGGCGCAGCTCCGGCGGCGGACAGGACATCATCGGCCTGTGCTGCACAAAGAAATACCCCGGCTTTAGTGTGGGCAGGGTCAATATCATGATGAACGTGCTCGTCTACGCGATCTGTCTGTTCATGTTCAACATAGAGATCGTCATCTACTCGCTCATCTACACGACCATCCTGTCTATTGCCATTGACCGTGTCCATGTGCAGAATATTAACATGAGCGTTATGATCTTTACAAAAAAGACGGGCATTTCCCGGGCCATCATGGAACAGCTCGGCCGGGGCGTCACCAACTGGGACGGGGAGGGTGCCTACACAAACAAGACCTCCTACATCCTGTTTGTCATGATATCCAAATATGAGATGGGGCAGATCAAGCAGATCGTGCACAGTATCGACCCCCATGCCTTCATGATATTTACAGAGGGATGCGCGGTGGATGGAAACTTTGAGAAGAGACTCTGACCTGTCGGGGATGCCGGGCATCTAAAACAGATGAAAATGTGTAATTTGCAGAAAAATGGATATCCTTTCCATATGGGGACACCAGGTGTGCCCTATGTGGGAAGGGTATTTTTTTGGCAGTAAGATTTCTACAAGTCTTCAGGATTTTACGTAGATTTAACATTCGGGTGATTTCAGATTTAACATTGCTCTTATAAGATAGCTACTGTCAAGAAAATACATAACAAAATTTCGCAGGAAAACAAAAGGAGATCAAAACCATGAAAATGAAAAAGTTTATGGCAGTATTGGCAGTAGCAGGAATGATGACAGGCATGCTCGCAGGATGCGGCAGCTCATCTGATGACACATCCTCAGACAGCGGCAGCACAGACACAGCAAGTGAGTGGGATGCCTCCAACGATATCACCATCGTATCCCGTGAGGACGGGTCCGGTACAAGAGGCGCCTTCACAGAGCTGTTCGGCGTTGTTGAGGAGGTAGACGGCGAGGATGTTGACATGACAACAGCAGACGCTCAGATCACAAACAACACCTCCGTTATGATGACAACAGTTGCTGAGAACGAGTACGCGATCGGATACATCTCTCTTGGCTCTCTGGACGACAGCGTAAAGGCTCTCTCCATTGACGGAGCAGAGGCCACAGCAGAGAACATCGAGAACGGATCCTACAAGGTATCCAGACCTTTTAATGTAGCAGTAAAGCCTGACAGCACAAACGAGGTTGCCGCAGACTTCATGAGCTTCATCATGAGCACAGAGGGACAGCAGGTTGTATCTGACGAGGGTTACATCCCGGTGGCAGACGTTGAGGCATATGCAGGAACAGCGCCGGCAGGCGACTGTGTAGTAGGTGGTTCCTCTTCTGTATCTCCTCTGATGGAGAAGCTGGTAGAGGCTTACAAAGAAGTGAACCCCAACGCTAACATCGAGCTCCAGACATCTGACTCCACAACAGGTATGACATCCACTATCGAGGGAAGCTACGACATCGGTATGGCATCCAGAGAGCTGAAGGAGGATGAGGCTGCTGAGCTTACACCGACCGTGATCGCTACAGACGGTATTGCAGTCATCGTAAACAACAACAACCCGACAGACGAGATGACATCTGACCAGGTAAAACAGATCTACACAGGCGAAGTATTCTCCTGGGATGAGATTGCTGAGTAATCCTACTATAAGATAAGAGGAAAAAGTAAAAAATGAAATCTAAAGCATGGACTGAAAAATTCATGCAGGGAGTGTTCTTAGTTGCCGCCTGCGCTTCGGTGCTGGCGGTAGCACTCATTTGTATCTTTCTTTTTGCAAATGGTATCCCTGCAATTGGTGAAATCGGATTTGTAAAGTTTATTACGGGTGATATCTGGCGCCCGAACAATGAGCTGTTCGGCATCTTCCCGATGATCATCGGAAGTCTCTATGTGACAGCGGGGGCCATCATCTTCGGTGTGCCCATCGGTATACTCACCTCTGTCTTCATGGCTATGTACTGTCCGAAGCAGATCTATAAACCGCTGAAGGCTGCCACGGAGCTGCTGGCAGGCATCCCGTCCGTTGTGTACGGCTTCTTCGGCCTGGTGGTTGTTGTGCCGCTCATCCGCGAGTTCGGACGGACATTAAAGAGCCTGGGACTGGTGGACCGTGCGGGAGACGGAAACAGCATCCTGACTACCTCCCTTATCCTCGGCATGATGATCCTCCCGACCATCATCGGCACAACAGAGAGCGCCATGAGAGCGGTGCCCGCCCACTACTATGAGGGCTCTCTCGCTCTGGGAGCGACAAAGGAGAGAAGTATCTTCCGGGTCATCATCCCGGCGGCAAAATCAGGTGTGATCGCAGGCATTGTCCTGGGCATCGGCCGGGCTATCGGCGAGACCATGGCGGTCATCATGATCGTGGGCAACCAGCCCCGTCTGACAGCCAGCATCCTCCAGGGTATCCGTACCCTGACAGGAAACATCGTCCTGGAGATGGGCTATGCTACAGGGCTGCACAGAGAAGCGCTGATCGCTACAGGCGTTGTGCTCTTTGTGTTCATCCTGATCATCAACTTCAGCGTGGCATTACTTAAGAGGGGGGCGGACCATGAGTAACAAAATGACAATAAAAGATAAGTTCAATACCTATCTGAAGCATCCGGGCTCCTTCGTGGTATTCCTTCTTGTTATGCTCGCGGCGGTCATTACCTTTGCGGTGCTGATCTTCCTGATCGTATACATCCTTGTAAACGGGCTGCCCCACATCACCCCGTCCCTGTTCTCGCTGGAATATTCCTCTGAGAACGCGTCGGTAGTGCCGGCCCTCATCAACACAGTGATCATGACGCTGCTCTCCCTGATCATTGCCATCCCCTTTGGTATCTTTTCCGCTATCTTCCTTGTGGAATATGCCGGCAAGGGCAACAAGTTCGTGGAGGTCATACGTCTTACAACAGAAACACTTTCCGGTATTCCCTCCATCGTGTACGGCCTGTTTGGTATGCTCTTCTTCGTAAACACGCTGGGGTGGGGCTTCTCACTCCTGGCCGGTGCGTTTACACTGTCCATCATGATCCTTCCGCTTATCATGAGGACCACGGAGGAGGCGTTAAAGGCAGTTCCGGACTCCTACCGTGAGGGAAGCTTCGGGCTGGGGGCAGGTAAGCTGCGGACCGTGTTCCGCATCGTGCTTCCGTCTGCTATTCCCGGTATCCTGGCAGGTATCATCCTGGCCATCGGACGTATCGTAGGCGAGACAGCCGCTCTGATCTACACTGCCGGTACAGTGGCACAGGTGCCCACCAGCGTGTTCGGTTCCGGACGTACACTGGCTGTGCACATGTACAATCTGTCCAGTGAAGGTCTCTACATGGACCAGGCGTACGCGACGGCAGTCATCCTGCTCGTCCTCGTTGTAGGCATCAACGCGCTGTCAAGCGTGATCGCAAGAAAACTGACTAAAGCATAGGAAAGGTAAAGGAAATGTCGAAGATAAGTATTAAGAACCTTGACTTGTACTACAGTGACTTCAAGGCTCTGAAAAATGTAAATCTTGAAATAGAAGCCAATAAGATTACCGCTTTTATCGGACCTTCCGGATGCGGGAAATCTACCCTGTTAAAATCTATCAACCGCATGAACGACCTGGTGGAGGGCTGCCGGATCGAAGGGAGCATCGAGCTGGACGGACAGAACATCTTCAAAGGGATGGATGTCAATCTGCTGAGAAAGCGTGTGGGAATGGTGTTCCAGAAGCCCAATCCCTTCCCCATGAGCATTTACGACAACATCGCCTACGGTCCCAGGACCCACGGCGTGCACTCCAAGTCAAAGCTGGATGACATCGTGGAGAAATCCCTGCGGAACGCAGCAATCTGGGATGAGTGCAAGGACCGTCTCAAGACCAGCGCCCTTGGCATGTCCGGCGGACAGCAGCAGAGGCTGTGTATCGCCAGAGCCCTGGCTGTGGAGCCTGAGGTGCTCCT
The DNA here is from genome assembly GCF_014982975.1 of Claveliimonas monacensis. Classification (GTDB taxonomy): domain Bacteria; phylum Bacillota; class Clostridia; order Lachnospirales; family Lachnospiraceae; genus Claveliimonas; species Claveliimonas monacensis. The sequence goes on along the minus strand of NZ_JADCKL010000002.1, from coordinate 180,574 downwards.
CATGGATGAGCCCACATCCGCCCTGGACCCCATCTCCACCTCCAAGATCGAAGACCTTGCGATGGAGCTGAAAAAGGACTATACTATTGTCATGGTCACACACAACATGCAGCAGGCCGTGCGTGTGTCTGACAATACAGCATTTTTCCTGCTGGGTGAGGTCGTTGAGTACAATGATACAGAGAAACTGTTCTCCATCCCCTCAGACAAGAGAACAGAAGATTATATCACAGGGAGGTTTGGTTAGGATATGCGTAATAAATTTGATATGCAGCTTGAGCTGCTCAACGAACAACTGACACGTATGGGAGAGCTCTGCGAACTGGCCATCAACCGGGTGACAAAGGCCCTTGTGGAGGGAAACCTGGAACAGGCAAAGAAAGTCATGGCCGCAGATGAGGAGATCGATCAGATGGAGAAGGATATTGAGCGTCTCTGCCTGAAGCTTCTTCTTCAGCAGCAGCCGGTGGCCAGGGATCTGCGCCAGATTTCCGCAGCTCTTAAGATGATCACGGATATGGAGCGTATCGGCGACCAGACAGCCGACATTGCCGAGATCATTATATCCGCAGGCATGTCCGAGGCGGGAGATGTCAAGAAGATCGAGGAGATGTCCGCAGGTGTGGCAAGGATGGTAAATGACAGCGTGACTGCCTACGTGGAGCGCGATCTTGAGCTTGCAAGAAAAGTTATGGAAGCTGACGATAACATTGACGGGCTTTTCGACGATATCCGCAGAAGTATCATCAACCTGATCGCAGAGGGAAACAGAGGAGAGCAGGGCGTTGATCTGATCATGATCGCCAAGTATCTGGAGCGTATCGGCGATCATGCCACCAATATCGCCGAGTGGGTGGAATTTTCCATCACCGGTGTTCACAAAGGAACGCAGGCTGTTGAGGCATAATGCGTAACAAGGGAGAAAACTGATGATTTTTTGTGTAGAGGATGACAACAACATCCGCGAACTGGTCATATATACATTAGAGACAACAGGATTCAAGGCCCGTGGCTTTGAGGATGGGAGCAGTTTTCTTGAGGCTCTGGCGCTGGAGACGCCAGAGCTTATTCTTCTTGATATCATGCTCCCCGGAGAGGATGGTATTTCTCTTCTCAGACAGCTTAAGGCATCGGTGAAGACGCAGGATATCCCTGTGATCATGATGACTGCAAAAGGTACGGAGTACGACAAGGTCATGGGACTGGATCTGGGAGCTGACGATTATGTCACGAAACCTTTCGGTATGATGGAGCTGATCTCAAGGATCAAGGCAGTTCTGCGAAGAAGCAGCAAAAATTCCGTAAAGATCGATGACAAGATCGCACTTGGGCATATTGTCATGGATGTGAAAAAACATGAAGTCCAGGCGGATGGCAGGGTTGTCACGCTGACTTTAAAAGAATTCGAGCTGTTAAAGCGAATGATGAAAAACCCGGATATTGTTCTGACAAGGGACCAGCTCCTTGAAGATATCTGGGGGTATGATTTTGACGGGGAGACACGGACGGTGGATGTCCATGTCCGGACTCTGAGACAGAAGCTGGGAGATGCGGGAGAGCAGATCCAGACTGTCCGCGGAGTCGGCTACCGTATGAGTGAATAGGAGATACTATGAGGCAGAAAATACAGCGAAGCATGACCCTGGTCATTACAACGACTCTGCTTGTGACATTTGCACTTCTGACTCTTGTGGTCTATCGGCAGAATGTCGCCGCAATGGAAGACGAGATGAAGCAGGAGGCGGATTACATCTGTAAAGCTATAGAGATAGCTGGTACGGGCTATCTGGATGAAATGGATGAAGTGAGAAGAAGTACAAGGGTGACGTGGATTGACAGGGACGGCAAAGTTCTCTATGACTCCGGAGACGGGCAGGATGAAATGGAAAATCATGCAAACCGTCCTGAGGTAAGGGAAGCATTTGGCAGCGGGGAAGGGCAGGATATCCGGAGGTCTGACACAATAAAGCAGGAAATGTTCTACTATGCAAAACAGCTTTCCGATGGAACGGTTCTGCGCGTGTCAAAGACAATGGCCAGTGCTCTCGGATCGGCTATGCAGATTCTTCCTGTACTGGCGGGGATTGCGGCGCTGATGATCCTTTTTGCCTGGCTGCTTTCAAAGTGGCAGGTATCAAAACTGATAGAACCTATCAACAAACTGGATCTGGAACATCCGCTGGAAAATGATGTTTATGAGGAACTGACACCGTTGTTAGAAAGTATGGATAAGCAGAACAAGGAAAAAGAAGCAATCGCAAATATGAGAAAAGAGTTTTCAGCCAATGTCTCCCATGAGCTGAAGACGCCTCTCACGTCCATTTCCGGATACGCGGAGATCATGATGAACGGGCTTGTAAAACCCGAGGACGTGCGTGGATTTTCTGAGAGGATCTACAATGAGGCCAGCCGCCTTATTGTGCTCATCGAAGATATCATACGGCTTTCCAAGCTGGATGAAGGCGGCGTGGAAGTGGAAAAAGAAGAGGTGGATCTGTATTCCCTTACGCGGGAAGTGTGTTCAAGGCTTGCCCACAAGGCGGAGAAGCACAGCGTGCATGTGGAGGTCTCCGGGGAGCCTGTCAGCGTCGTGGGAATCCGCCAGGTTCTCAATGAGATGATCTACAATATCTGTGAGAACGCCATCAAATACAATAAGCTGGGCGGCAAGGTAGACGTCTGGGTGGGCAGGACTCTGAAGGGCGTGAAAGTGATCGTCACGGACACCGGGATCGGCATACCCGAGGATCAGCAGGAGCGGATCTTTGAGCGCTTTTACAGAGTGGATAAGAGCCACTCCAAGGAAACAGGCGGCACCGGGCTTGGACTTTCCATTGTCAAACACGGAGCGCTTCTCCACAATGCAACGATCCATGTGGACAGCAGTCTTGGAAAGGGTACCAGGATGGAGCTGACTTTCGGGAAAGAGAAGGAAGACAAAGGACAGGTTTCATAAGACCTGTCTTTTTTGTATAAATTGCCGCCATGTTGCGAAAAATCCGCAAAAAATTCAGCATACACGGAAGAATAAGTATGTTATAATAGGAAGGCAAAAAGCGGATAGATAAACAGGAGGTTTAGTATATGCAGATTACAAGAAAAGTAACGGACGATGTTGTATGGGCAGGCTGCAATGACAGAAGACTGGCTCTTTTTGAGAACCTGTTCCCCATCCCCCGCGGAGTCTCCTACAATTCTTATGTGATCCTGGATGAGAAGACCGTGCTGATGGATACAGTTGACAGCGGCATGTCACAGCAGTTTCTTGAAAATGTGGCTTACGCGCTGAAGGGACGTTCTCTCGACTACCTGATCGTACAGCACATGGAGCCGGATCACTGCGGCACCATTGTTGATATTATGAGGGCGTATCCTCAGGCTAAGGTGGTGGGCAGTGTCAAGGCTCTCCAGATGATCGGCCAGTTTTATGATGTCAGCGTTTTTGACGCCGGGGAGCGTATGATGGCTGTGAAAGAGGGCGACACATTAACGACCGGATCCCACACTCTTCATTTTCTCATGGCTCCTATGGTGCACTGGCCGGAAGTCATGGTCACCTACGATGAGAAGGACAAGATCCTTTTTGCGGCAGACGCCTTCGGTACATTTGGCGCCCTGAACGGAAAACTCTTCAGCGACGAGGTGGACTTTGAGCGGGAGTGGCTGCCGGATGCCAGAAGATATTACGCCAATATTGTAGGGAAATATGGTGTCCAGGTGCAGGCCCTTCTTAAGAAGGCGGCAACTCTGGATATTCAGATGATCTGCCCTCTCCACGGACCGGTGTGGAGAAAGGATCTGGAATGGTTCATTGACAAGTATGACAAGTGGAGCCGGTATGAGCCGGAGAACAAGGCTGTTGTGATCGTGTACGGATCGATCTACGGAAATACGGAAAATGCGGCGGACGCACTGGCTGCCCGCCTGACTGAAAAGGGCGTAAAAGATATAAAAATGTACGATGTGTCCCGGACACATGTGTCAGAGCTTATCTCTGAGATCTTCCGGTGCAGCCACGTGGTGCTGGCATGCTCCACGTACAACGGAGGTATCTATCCTCCGATGGCAGACCTTCTGGAGGATATGAAGGCGCTTTCCGTACAGAACCGGACAGTGGCCCTTATGGAAAATGGTACCTGGGCAGCTGCTTCCGGGCGACTGATCACAGCAAAGCTGGAGGAGATGAAGAATATCTCCCTTTTGGACACAAAGATTTCCATCAAGTCAACTCTTCAGAATGGCAGAGAGACAGAGCTGGACGCATTTGCGCAGCAGATCGTGGAGGAGATGCAGGATGGAGAGTAAAGTAGTGGTGGTCAGCATCATTGTCAGGGACGAGGAGGCCGCTGCGGCGGTGAATGACCTGCTCCACGAGTACAGACAGTACATCGTGGGCAGGATGGGCATTCCCTACCGCCAGAGAAATGTGTCTATCATCAGTGTGGTGATGGACGCGCCGGGAGAGGTGGCCAGCGCGCTCTCTGGCAAGCTTGGCATGCAGCCCGGTGTGACGGCAAAGACGCTGACGGCAAAGGTATAAATACTGGCGCGAGGATATGGCTGGTTCCCAATGACGGGAGCTCTCCAGGCTGTCTCCGGGATGATTTCCCGGGACGGCCCGGCGGGCTTCCGTTTTTTTTCGTGGAAGGCGCACTTCTAAAACAGGTGGCTGCGGCCGTATATATGAAACAAGAAGGACTACAGGCCAGGAGGCAGAGGCGTGCTATGAGGTTTGCGAAAATGCAGGGCACGGGGAATGACTATATCTATGTGAACTGTCTGGAGGAGGTGGTCAACGAGCCGGATATCCTTGCCAGGCGCCTGAGCGACCGGCATTTCGGCGTGGGTGCGGACGGCCTCGTCTTGATCCGCCCTTCCGGAAGAGCGGATTTTGCTATGGAGATGTACAATGCGGACGGTTCCCGGGGAGAGATGTGCGGGAACGGCATCCGCTGTCTCGGAAAATATGTGTACGACAGGGGACTCACAGATAAGAGAGAGCTGGATATACAGACCGGATCCGGCACCCGGCATCTTCGGCTTTTCCCGGGGGAGGGGGACGGGGCAGGCGGCGAGATCCGCATGGTGGAGGTGAATATGGGGAAGCCTGTCCTGGAGGCGGACCAGGTGCCCGCCATCTCGGAGCACACCTGCATGGTACATGAGCCCGTGCGGGTTGGCGGTGTGGAGTATCCGATGACGGCAGTCTCCATGGGAAATCCTCATGCGGTCATTTTCACGGGCCATGTGAGGGGGATCGACCTGCAGCGGCTGGGGCCGTCTATAGAGTACCACGGCCGCTTTCCCAGGCGGGTGAATGTGGAGTTCGCCCAGGTGGAGGACCGGCGGACTGCCAGGGTGCGGGTGTGGGAGAGGGGGAGCGGGGAGACCCTTTCCTGCGGCACCGGGGCCTGCGCGGTTCTTGTGGCTGGTGTATTAAATGACTTGACAGACCGCCAGGTTACGGTAAAATTAATAGGAGGAGACCTGCTGGCGGAGTGGAGGGAGGAAACCGGTGAGATTCTGCTGACAGGGCCCGCTGTCCATGTGTTTGACGGCGAGGTATAAAAGATAGTAAAAGATAAGGAGAATACAAGAGATGTTCAAAGTAAATGAAGATTATCTGAAACTGCCCGGCAGTTACCTTTTTTCAACCATCGGAAAGAAGGTGTCAGCTTACCAGGAGGCGAATCCGGAGAAATCCATCATCCGCCTGGGTATAGGTGATGTGACCCAGCCGCTGGCTCCGGCCATCATCGACGCGCTCCACGGCGCGGTTGACGAGATGGCTCACGCGGAGACCTTTCACGGCTATGCGCCGGACCTTGGCTACGAGTTCCTGCGCAGTGCCATGGCGAAAAATGACTACCAGGACAGGGGCTGCGACATTAAGGCGGACGAGATATTTATCTCCGACGGCGCAAAGTGTGACTCCGGAAATATCCAGGAGATTTTTGCAAAGGACAATAGGATCGCTGTGTGTGACCCTGTGTACCCGGTGTACGTGGACACAAATGTCATGGCGGGCCGCACAGGCACCTATGACCCGAAGACAGAGACATGGAGCGATGTGATCTACATGCCCTGCACAAAGGAGACAAATTTTGCTCCGGAGCTTCCGAAGGAGACACCGGACATTATTTATCTGTGCTTCCCCAACAACCCCACAGGCTCCACCATCACAAAGGCACAGCTCCAGGAGTGGGTGGACTACGCCAACAGGGTGGGCGCTGTCATCATCTACGATGCGGCCTATGAGGCATATATTTCCGAGGAGGGTGTTCCACACACTATCTACGAGTGTGAGGGGGCAAGGACCTGTGCCATCGAGCTGCGCAGCTTCTCCAAGAACGCAGGATTTACAGGCGTGCGCCTGGGAGCCACCATTGTCCCGAAAGACATTAAGTCCGGCGATGTGATGCTCCACTCTCTGTGGGCAAGACGCCACGGCACAAAGTACAACGGCGCGCCCTACATTGTGCAGAAGGCCGGAGAGGCTGTCTACTCTGAGGCAGGAAAAGCACAGCTGAAAGAGCAGGTGGCTTACTACATGAACAATGCAAAAGTCATCTATCAGGGACTGAAGGATGCGGGCTACAACGTATCCGGAGGCGTCAACGCCCCGTACATCTGGCTGGAGACACCGGCCGGCATGACATCCTGGCAGTTCTTCGACCACCTGCTGGAGAACGCCGGTGTTGTGGGTACGCCGGGCTCAGGCTTTGGCCCCAGCGGAGAAGGCTACTTCCGGCTGACCGCCTTCGGCTCCTATGAGAACACAGTGGCGGCCATTGATAGGATAAAGAAAATGTAATCGTAATCGGGGACGTGATCCTTTTAAAAAGGATCACGTCCCCGATTATCTTTGTGTCACAGTAAAAATAAACCCCCTGCTATGCAGGGGGAGGGCAGATCTTTAGATATAAGTATGAGCTCCTGTGCTAGAATAAAAGTGGGTCTGCAAAACCACAAATAAAATAGCACAGGAGGTCCAAAGAATGGACGTAAATAGTTTAGCCCATACAAAATGGGAATGCAAGTATCACATTGTTTTTGCACCAAAATATCGCCGGCAGGTAATCTACAAAGATATAAAGGCAGATGTGGGACAAATACTGGGAACATTATGCAGAAGAAAAGGGATAGAAATTGTTGAGGCTGAGTGTTGTAGTGACCATATCCATATGTTGGTAAAGAGTCCACCAAAATATTCCGTATCAGAAATAGTAGGATACTTAAAAGGAAAAAGTTCGCTGATGATATTTGAAAAGCATGCGAATTTGAAATACAAGTATGGAAATAGACATTTCTGGTGCCGTGGATATTATGTAGATACAGTAGGAAAGAACACAGCTGCAATTAAGGCGTATATTCAAAATCAACTGAAAGAAGATTTAGAGTATGATCAGATGTCATTAGTAGAGTACATCGACCCGTTTACGGGTGAGCCGGTGAAGAGAAACAAGAAAAAAACCACTTGGAGTGGTAGTAGGAAATCAAAGCAAACCAGTAAGCCCCTTTTGGGGCTGCGCCGGAGTAAGGAAGCACTGAATAAGCCTCTTCAGGGGCGGCTGTGGATGTGGTGCAGTTGGCAGGCCTTCAGTGCGCCTTCCGGGCGCAAGCAGGTAATAGCCCCTTATAGGGGCAGAGCAAGCCACCGGCTAAGCCGGTGGTCTTGACTTGTGGTGGGGAATTGTGTGAATTGTGACCGGGAGGGACACACTTTCGCATCGGTTTTGCTGGAATATAGAGGAGTGGTCAGCCAATACGGGGAGACACAGCTTTGACAATTGAGAAAAAAGTGGACACTCAAAATAGAGGCTGCCTGTAATAGTCCCTGACGCCGATGCCGATAGTGGCCCAATAGTTTGCTTTTTTCATCTCGTCTTCGATTTCGGCTTCATCCATCGGCTTTCCGTCCGCAGTGGCTTCCGCTATCATATCCTCCACATCTTCGGGGACAGAGGGGCGATATATTCCAACGCTGATATTTAGAAACCCATAAGAATATCCGTCCTCGCTATCGTCAATCTCCCCCTGATTTTCTTCGCTGAGTACATTGTACAAAGTATCTGCCGTGCTCTGGAAGGCAGAGACACCATAGATCACGGGCTGCAGCTCTCCGTCGCATCCTCCTAAAAACTCAATGAATTCTATTTTTCCGTCATCGCCAAGATCAAATCGCAATTCATTATTAAAATAGAAGAGAGAATGATCCCGTGTACTACAAGGTTCTCCCAACAGGTTTTCCACATCTTTTTGTGAAGAAGCCAATGCAATGGTTGCATCGTTGAATTCCATACCCACTAAGGGAATGAGCTTTATTTTTTTCATGATTTCCTCCGTCTGAATGTTCAAATGTTTTCGATCATTTATCTTTTGCTCAGTAACTGCTGTCCACAGTATGATTCTGTCTTCTTGATCGTACAATAAAAAGATATGCAGATTTCCTGTCACTGCATACCTTTGAAAACGGATGTACGGCGGTTGTATCCACAAAACTGAAAAAGCAACCGGCTTTCTGATTTTAGAAAAAAGAAAATCCCCCGTGAAAACGAGGGATAAGTCGGAGTGACAGGATTTGAACCTGCGACCTCTACGCCCACGGCTTCTCGCCGAATCCCTTGATTTTACAGGGCTTCCGGCATATTGAGCCTGTGAGGTAACACATCAGGTAACACTTACATTGCACAGGTTTCCTCATTGATCATTTCAATGATCTTTGCCTTTTCTGTAATATCTGTCACATCAAAGGTGTAATATTGTTCATTCACCATGCGGCTGTGTCCAAGAATGGATGCTGCAACCGTAGATGAAACACCTTTGCAGCGCATGTTTGAATTGAGAGTTTTTCTAAATGCATGAATTCCCTTCTCGTCAATTCCGACCTGTCTGCACTTCGTTTTTATACAAGATGATATCAGATTGGCGTGTATCCGCCCGTTTTCATTGGCAAAAACCCATTCACATAAATATCCGTATTCTTTTTCAATCATATAGATTTTATGCAGGAGCTTTTTGATTTCTGCCGTCATTGGGAAGAAACGTATCTTTTTATTTTTCGTGCTGTCAATATAAAAGATGTCTTTTCTCCGGTTGGATTTTTCTGATTTATCAACCACGATGTAATTTTCTTTAATGGCATCCCATCTCAATGCCGCAATCTCGCCGACGCGCATACCGGTCAGACTGGCGAATTCAACCGCATATGTAGGTATATAATTTGGTTTCGCCGCATGATCTTCTGCAAATTGTTTCTGCAGAAGTTTCATATCATCTTTTACAATGATCTTTTTCTCTGGTGGTTTATACTTCTCAGCGCAGTAGGAATAGAAATCTTTTGCTTTGATGAATTCAACCGGATTATTTCCAATCCCCAGTTCTTTCCGGGCATAAAAAACAGTGTTTGTGATATAGCCGAAAAGCTTTCTGCTCGTTTCTTTGGTGAGATCCAGCCGCTTGATTGTCTGAACCATAAAGATTTTGACATCATCGCTGCTGATCCGCTTGATATCTTTTTTCACAAAATCTGTTTCTTTAAAGAAGCGGCTATAATCCGTTTCATATTTTGCCACCGTGTTGTCGCTTACCAATTGATCCTGTACTTTTCGCCACATGAAATATACCTCCTGGAAGGTGTGTTTCTGTAACGACGGGATCTGATTTTTCCAGTAAGAGACGACCACGGCTTCGATTTCTTCTCTGGTGTTACGTTTCTTCAGAGCTTTTTTCCGTTCTTTTTCTTCATCCGGAAGATAGGTTCTCCATTTTCCGTCTTTCCCCTGCCAGATGCTGTAGGGGTGTTTTTCTATCAATTCCTTTCGTTTATTCATAGCAATCTGCTCTTGCACGTATGCTAAATTAATCATACCGTTTTCAAGAGCGTACTGCAATACATCATTCACTTCTTTTTCCTCGATTGGTCAGTCACTTCCTCCTTCCGCAGTTTCCCTTCAAACAAGGACAGGGCCTGTATGCCTTCAGGCAGTTCCAAGGCAGCCTTCAGGCAGTTTGAAAGTTACGGTTTTTCTATGTTTTTCAGGACTTAGGCAGTTTAGGCGGTTTATTTCAATTCTTAAAATAGAAATAAATTATAAGAAAAAAAGAAGTCATTTTTACCCGCCTGAGCCGCCTGAAGCGCCTGGATCATTTCTGTTACTCTGTACGGACTTCCACATGGATCCCGCGGAAACCGCGCACGGTCTTCCCATTTCTGCCAGGAAGATTTTTATCATAGACCAGCCCCAGTGTTTCTGCGTTCTCATTCAGATACTTCTTGAAGGTATTCTCTGCCCTGGGTCTTTCCAGATTGTCCTCGCACCATTTCCGGTAGGCAGCGTAAAGCTGCCTGGAACTGGCATAGGTTCCTTCTTCCCTTCTCACATATCCGGCAGAATTCAGGAATGAAATGATATTGTTCTCATTTTCCATCAGATTTTCCAGGTTCTTCCTTGCCCGGTCGCTGATGCTGAATTCAAATCCGTTCCGGACCAGTCTGTGCAGTCCTTCCAGACACCACAGTACGATCCCTTCTGTCTCCCGGATCAGCTTATCCCCCAGATACCGGTCATCCTTCCGATCGGCAGGCCGGTCTTTTGTCGTCAGTAGGATCTGCCTGCGATAGAACCCATAGGACTGGTCATGGAGAGATTTCAATGATCCGTTTCCAAAACCGATGATCCGAGAGAACAGATAGCCCTGCACGCTCTGTTTTCCCTTCCGTTCCAGATCAATCTTATCTTCCATCGTGACAATGCTCTTGATATTGTTGGTGGATGGCAATGCTTCCATCCGCATATCATCGTCCATGAATAATAGTTTTCCTTCCTGATCGGCACGGTTGAACCGGTCATTCTCCAGCTTCTGGATACTTCCAGTGTTCATATTATCGCCCAGGATCGCGCGCAGCACCCGTCCGATCCGGCTTTTCCCCTCACCGCCTTTTCCGATGATCAGGAGCATCTTCTGGGCCCGGTTGCTGGGGATCATCGTATAACCCATGAATTCCTGTAAAACCGGAATATCCTCTTTCTCCAGCAGATCATTCAGAAATGCCAGCCACTTCTCCGGTTTTGGCGCATCCGGATCATATCGTACCGGAAGGCGGTTCATCGTCCATTCTTTTTCTTCTGTAAAAGTTCCGTCCAGATAATATGTTCCATTGGAAAAATGAACCCGGTCTTCTTTTATCGGTGGCATTTCACACTGGCACATCAGCTTCAACGTACCCAGAATCCGATCCACCATCTTTGCCACATTGGTTTTCTGATAGGGCCGGATCTCATCCAGGATCTCTTTGCGGATCACCTCATCACTGATTTCTCCGTCCAGATCATAAAGTTTGCCGTGGATACATTTCCGTTCTTTCTTCCGTAGCAGGTACTCACCGAAGTCGATCTCATCAATCTGCTTCCCGTCAAACCAGTCCGAAACATCAGGAGGCTGTACATTATCTGTCTCGCCCAGCAACTGTTTCAGAACTTCCAGCTGTTCCGGTTTCAGGCTCTTGAAGTCTTCCTGCATACCCGAGGATCTCCTTTCCGGCGGACAGCAGAAGTTCCACCCGTTCTTCCAGAGGAGCGTACAACAGAATATCCATCAGATACTCCACTCTGGGAATCCGATCCAGCGCTTCACAAAACCTGGGATCCCAGTCCGCCTCCGGTTCTCCCGGTGCATACTGTTTTTTCCAAAACAAAAGATGTTCCCGATACTGCCCAAGTATGGAAAAGCAGCGTCTTTCCAGTTTTCTATAGTTTTGTTCCAATGACGCTGCTTTCATCTTCTTTTTTCGTTTTCCACGATCCGGCGGCCGCTGCTTCTCATACCGGATCCCGAAATCATCTGCCAGTTTCAGGGCCGCTTCGCGAACGGACAGGCTAAAATATCCCGCCACGAAATCAATCACATCCCCGTCTGCCTGACACCCGAAACAATGAAATCTTCGATCCAGCTTCATGCTGGGATGCCGGTCATGATGGAACGGACAGCGTGCCATGCCCCTGCCTGTCACTTTGATCCCGTAATATTCCGCCGCCTGCCTGGTGGTCACTGTGTTTTTGACTGCTTCATACACATTCATTTCCTATCCCTTCCTTTCGCTCTGCAATAGTCTTTGAAGGGAAATGATCGCCCCTTCATCTATAGAAAGGAAAAAGAGCGATTTTACAGCGTGGAATTGCAAAAAAGTTTATTTTTATGAAAAGTTCACTGGACTTCTTACAAATATATTCCTACAGCTGACTTCTGAATATTTTCCCCTTCGTTTATCACAAAGGATAGGAAGAATTTAACAAGAGGTCAGATTTATTTTTATAATGTAAAATGCGTGCATACGAAGAGCCGGGCAGCATTTATGCCACCCGGCTCTGTAAAATATCAAAAACTTAAATACTTTTAATTAATCATGGAAATTCTATTCAACAATTCAACAACTTAGGATTTGTCTACTTAACAAACTGGAATTTATTGTTTTGCTTCTCCACAATACCATAAATATATTGAATATACAAGCATAGCAATCAGTCCTATTACCAATAGAACATTCACTTTAATTATAAATACAGACAAAAGAGTATTTGTCAATCCATGAAAAACACTACAAGCAAAAACACATTTCGTTTTTTTGTAAATTGTCGCCAGCCAAAAGCTCAGTATAACAGCTAACGCTAAGAAAAAGAGAAATGGCATATTTTGTTGCGATGAGCCATTTACAAACCAAAGGGGAATATGCCAAATTCCCCACACAACACCCGTAATGATTGTGGCTATAGGGAAATTCAATTTTTCCTCTAATAAAGGCTGCATAACACCTCTCCAACCTAATTCTTCTTCGCCGCCATATATAAATGTTGCTTGAAGAAAGATTAAAGGCATCAAATACCATGGTAATGCGGAATTAAATTCCCTTGACGATAAACCTATTGTCAGTATTTCAAAAATAGAAAATAAAAACAAAAAAATCAATGATTTCTTTCTGTAGCCAAAAATAAAATGTAATATAGATTTAACCGTGTTTTTTTCTTCTAAGACAAAGAAAGTTGCTATTGTCGGTCCGAATCCTCCTATAATATGTAAAATAGTGCCTAAAGGATGCGAAAATGGGATAATATTTAAACTTGTTAACACAGCAAGTCCAGACCAGGCTATCCCTGTAATAACAAATGTAATTATAAGAAATTTTGCTAACCGTTTAGTATCCAATTCAGTATATCTCCTTTTCAAATTCCAATTTGTTGGTTACATTATAGTTTTATATATCAAAATATTCAATCTAAATCCATGCCAAATTCCTACTAACATGTACCTCATTTCTTCCAGCTTGATTATAAATTGGATTTTTAAAGAGCAAGATCCACCCCGTAATACAAAAGCAGAATTTCTGTCTTTTGCATTCTTCGTGGTCTTGCTCTTGATGGGAATTCCGCTTCCCATACCCTCGGTGTTTTCTTTATGTTTTCAGATTACGCGATCATTCAAACACGGAAAACATTTTGGCTCCCGGCAGCAGTCGATCGCAGCAGATACATTCAGACAGAAGGCTTATCCCGACTCAATGTACAGCCAGTTCCGCATTGTTCCCGTCTTACAATTATGGATTATTTTAAAAGGCATTTGCATTTCATATCAGGTTAAATTTTCAGCAGAGCAAGATCCACCCCGGTAATACCAAAACAGAAAATCTGTCATTTGCATTTCACGTGGCAGTACTCTTGCTGGGAACTCTGCCTTCCCATACCTGCATATATCCGGCTTGTGATTGAAATCCCCGCAATGATCCAAACAGCTGATCAGATTCTCCAACTGGACCCTGAATTCATCAAGACAATATTTCTATCGTTTGTCTCACTTGAACTTCAAAAAAGCCCATCGCGATGACACAAAATGAAGGCTGCAATCAATATTTTTCTCTTTCACCCGTTTCATATTTCTTGATCTTCCTCATCAATCCTCTGTACATCGGATCCCTTAACAGATGTATCATGTCACGGCTGATAGGGTATTCTGACATAAACTCCGGATTTTCTACAAAAAATTTTTCCTGTTCCTCATCTGTCAGATGGATCGTGTACTCCTCGTAAAAATCCATATCATCGCCCAGTATAAATTTTTCAAATCGTTCGTATTTTTCTTTTGTCCATTCCATTTTACGACCATCCTTCCACAACAGGTCTGTTTGTCGTTTTTCTCTGTCTGTGATTTTCATATTATCCTTAAAAATAAATATAGTCGCAGTAAGACTATTTTTCGATAGTCGTGTCGAGACTTTTCTATAATGGAGAAAATTAAGGGAAGTAGAGAGACATGATATTTGAAAACATTCGTAATCTCCGGGAAGATAATGATAAGACACAGCAGGAAATTGCTGATTATCTGAATATAAAACAGACAACATACTCCAAGTATGAACTGGGAAAGATCAATATTCCGATTGAAGTTTTTATCAAACTGGCGGACTATTATGATGTATCTTTGGATTATCTGACGGGAAGATCAAAGAACAAAAAATAAGGATCATTGCTTTTGAAAGAGCAGTGATCCTTTTCTTCATACCATCTTTTCTTTATGTATCGCGCAATAGATATTTTCGGACAGGAGCATACGCGCAAGATTTCCTCCTTATATTTATGTCCGTGAGGTAACACCAGGTAACACGAACATTTGATTAAATATCGGCTGTCTGGTGTCCGAAAACCTATATTTTTGCATGAAAAAATCGGAGTGACAGGATTTGAACCTGCGACCTCTACGTCCCGAACGTAGCGCTCTACCAAGCTGAGCCACACTCCGTTGATATTGACCGAAACTTCCTTTTACAGAAGTTCCGGTGCCCCTGCCAAGGAACTACGGATAGAGGACTCGAACCTCTACTAACAGAGTCAGAGTCTGCTGTGCTGCCATTACACCAATCCGCATTACTAAGCTTCTGTGTTCGTTTTGTTCAGCGAACAAATATTATTATAGCAGGCTTTTCCAAAAATGCAAGCACTTTTTTGAATTTTTTTCTTTTTCTCTTTTGGGGAATGCCAATCTATTATACCGTGAGTAAAAATGAGAGAGGAGAGACCAATTCCGGCCTCTCCCTTTTCGGATGCTGCTTATGATATATCACTCCGGCGCACTCGGGTGTTCTGTTCTGCGATGACAACGTGCTGCGGAAAACAGAGTAAAAAGACCGGTCAAACTCCTCGGATCAGCGAAGCTCTGCATATTTTTTCATGACAGCAGGAATGTTGATCCTCTGGGGGCACCTCTTCGCACAAGCTCCGCACTGGAGACAGGCCTCCGGGCCCTTTATCTGAGTCAGCTGGAACAGCTTCCACGGCTCCCCGCCGACAGTAAGTTCATTGTAGCCCTGGATCAGAGCCGGGATATCCAGATCCGCCGGGCAGACGGGACAGCAGTAGCGGCAGGAGGAGCAGGGGACGCCAAAGGAATCCCGGAAAGCATTTACTGCCCTTTCCAGCGCTGTACGTTCTGCTGCGGAGAGTGCGTTGGACTCCCTGAATACCTCTGCATTCGCACGGACCTCCTGGGGAGAGGACATGCCGCTGAGGACGCACTGCACATTGTCCAGCCCCATCAGATAGCGGAAGGACCAGGAGGGGATTGACTGTCCCGGTGCGGCGGCATGCAGGATGTCCTCCGCCTCCTGGCTTAAGTGTACGAGGCGGCCGCCCTTCAGAGGCTCCATGACCCAGACCGGGATATTGTGTTCAGCCAGGATCTCGTACTGACGTCTGCCGTCCAGCATTGTCCAGTCCAGGTAATTGAGCTGGATCAAAGCCATGTCAAAGCCGGGGTGCCACTGAAGGAATTTTTCCAGCCCATCCGGCGCCGCATGGGAAGAAAAGCCGAGATAGCGGATCCGGCCGGCTTCCTTCTGTTTGAGCAGGTAGCCTATATAATCCCGCTCCGGGTCCATATAGTCGTCGAAAAACTGTTCCTGCACGCTGTGCAGCATGTAAAAGTCAAAATACTCTGTCCGGCAGCGCGCAAGCTGCTCCTCAAAGACATGGTCCAGATCAGTCCGGGCTCCCACATAAAACTTGGAGGACAGATAGTAGCTGTCGCGGGGATGGCGGGACAGTGCTTCGCCGAGAAATCTCTCGGAGTCAGTATTGTGGTAGGTGAAGGCAGTATCGAAAAAGTTGATCCCTTCGATGAAGGCCTGGTCGATCACTTCCATTGCCCCTGTGCGGTCAATGGAGGCTGCGTTTCCGGGCACGGTGGGGAGCCGCAGGCTTCCCAGACCCAGTGCGGAGATCTTGTTTCCTCTAAACTCTTTATAATACATGACAGGACAGCTCCTTTCTGAAAATTGACACATCATGGAAAATATGGAGGCTTCTTTCCTGTGACAGAAGTCTCTTTAAACCGGGGAAACTTTCATGACAGAGGGCTCCTCAAAAAGTTCAACGAGCCCGCCGGATTTTCCGTCCCCTTCTCCAGCAGCAGGATGAGTGCGTTGATGGTCCGCTCGATGTCCTCCTTTGAGGAGGGGACAAGGGAGTTGTCGAACTTGACTGCCAGGACGATCAGCACGATCTCGGCCAGGCCGTCGGGATCGCTGAAGTGGATATCTCCTGTCTCTACACCCTGCCGGATGATCTCCGCCAGGACGGGCTTTAGCTCTGTGATGATGTGGTTGACGTACTTCTGGCGGAGGAAGACCTTCTCCTGGGTGTCGGAGCCAGCCCGCTCCTCAGACTTGAGGAACTCGGAGGAGGAGCTGCGGCAGGCCTGGAAGATCATAGCCATCCTGGTGAAGGGCGAGATTTCCGTCTGGTCTGCCAGGTCCTTCGCGGTCCGGAGAGGCTTCTCGTAATTCCGCTCCACAAGGGCGTCCAGGATAGCGTCCTTGGAGGGGAAATAGTAGTAGATGCTCCCCTTGCCGATGCCTGCGGTCTGGGCGATGTCGCTGACAGAGATGGTCTGCATTTTCTGATTTTTCAAAAGCTCCTGGAGAGCGTCCAGGATCCTGTTGTATTTCAGTTGATTTGGCATGTGTGTCACCTTTCCTTCCGGTCCTTCCCGCTGGTACCCGCCTGCATGAATTCAACATACAATATACCACAGAACGGGGGTGCGGGCCAACTGTAAAAACGCACAAAAAACAGAAAAAACAGGGCTGTATTTTGAGGGTAACGATAGTTGACCACTGGCCGAAAAGATGTTACTCTAACAGGGAAAAGGATATGACCGTTGGTCGAAAAAGAGAGAAAACGGTCGAGAAGGAGGATGCTATGACCTACGCAGATATGTTTTCAAAGGTAAAGGGCATGCTGATGGATGCTGATGTCAGCGATATCCACGAGCATCTGGCATACCAGTTCAACATCACCGGTGAGGCGGAAGGGATCTTTTACGCGGAGGTGAAGGACGGGCAGCTCTATGTGGAGCCCTACGAGTATTTTGACAGGGACGCCATGTTTACCTGCTCCGCGGAGACGCTGTTCAAGATCGCGGACGGAAAGACGGACCCCATCCTTGCGGTGACGCTTGGAAAACTGAAGGTGGAAGGCAATATCGATAAAGCTATAAAACTGAAGGATCTGATCAACAGCAAGAAGAAAAGCAGGTGAGAAGAATGGGCAGATTACTGAAAGGGGCGGCCCTGCTCCTGGGGGCCGCGGCCGCGGCGGAAGCCGGCGGGACAGCTTACTTCTACAGAAGGACCATGAAGAGATACAACGCAAAGGTGGAGCGCACCATAAAGATGTCCGGCGTGGACTGGGAGAGCCATTTTCCCTTCATGCATGAGCGCAGCGACTGGATGATGGCGCAGCCCCACGAGGACGTGTGGATCCGGTCCAAGGACGGGCTGAAGCTGCACGGTACATATTTTCCGGGGAACGGGGGGACAAAGGCTGTCATCTGTTTCCACGGGTACACCAGCAAGGGGCTGAACGACTATGGAAGTCTTTCTTATTACTATCTGAATCACGGCTTCCGGATGCTCCTCATTGATGAGAGAGCCCACGGCGACAGCGAAGGCACCTACATCGGATTTGGCACCATGGACCGGCTGGACGGACTGGAATGGGTCAGATGGATGATCGAAAAGACCGGCGATGATGCCCAGATCCTGCTCCACGGAAACTCCATGGGAGGCGCTACCGTCTGCATGATGGGCGGCATGGACCTTCCGCGGCAGGTGAAGGGTATCGTGTCCGACTGCGCCTTCACATCCGCCAGGGACGTATTTACTCATGTGCTCCACAGCATGTACCACCTGCCGGCGTTTCCCATGATCCAGATCGCGGACAGGGTAAACCGGAAAAAGGCGGGCTACGGCCTGGACGACTGCAATGCGGCCAGGGAAGTGAGAAAGGCAAAGGTGCCCTTCCTCTTCATCCACGGGGATGAGGATATCTTCGTGCCCTGCTGGATGTGCGAGGAAATCTATAAGAACTGCGCGTCGCCCAAGACAAAGCTGATCGTCAAGGGTGCGGGCCACGGAGAGAGCTACTATAAAGATACCAAGGCGTACGAGGAGGCCCTGGATGTATTTATCGGAGGAATAATGAAATGATGAGAACAAGAAAAGGTCACAAAGTGTATCCGCTGACTGTAGCCCAGAAATTCCACATGTACTATGCGCCCCACTGCCCCAGCATGGCGGTGCTGAATATCGGGACAAGCCTGACCATCGAGGTGGAGCTTGACTGGGAACAGCTGAAGAAGTCCATCAACGAGGCCTACGCAAGGAGCGAGGCCATGCGCGTCCGCTTTGCCAGGGATAAAGAGGGGACCTGGTATCAGTATGTGACGGACCCGGAGGAGACGGATATCGAGTTCGCGGATTTCTCCGGCGGGACTGTGGAGGAGGCGGAGGCCCAGATGCAGCAGTGGACCACCGTGCCCTTCAAGATGTTTGACTCTCCCCTGACAAGGATCGTCATGATCAGGATGCCGGACGGATTTAACGGCGTGTACTTCCTTGGCAACCACATGATCGTGGACGCCCAGTCCCTCATCTGCTTCCTGAAGGATATCATCGAGCTGTACTGCAGCGCCAAGTACGAGGGCGTTCCCTACCCTAAGGATATGGCCTCCTACATTGAGCAGATCGAGAGGGATTTCGCCTACGAGGCGGGCAGCAGGGCGCAGCAAAGAGACAGCGAGTATTTCCAGAAGGAGATCGAGAAGTCCGAGCCCATCTACAATGACCTCCACGGCACGGCCAAGCTGGAGTCCATGAGGGAGAGGTTTAAAAATCCAGAGCTTCGGTCCGCCTTCTGCGTCACCGACGACACAACCTCCGCCCTGGATATCTTCCACCTGGAGGCAGAGCCCACAAAGAGGCTGATGGATTTCTGCGAGAAATACCACGTGTCCCTGGCATGCCTGCTCCTCATGGGACTTCGCACCTACTACCAGAAAATGAACGGATCTGAGGATGTGTCCCTGACCACCACTATCGCAAGGAGGGCCACCCTGAAGGAGAAGAAGTCCGGCGGCACCAGGATCCACTCCTTCCCCTTCCGGACCATTTTCCCGGAGGACATGAAATTTATCGACGGCGTATACGCCATCCGGGACAAACAGAACGAGTACTTCCGCCACGCGAATTACGACCCCACAGCCTACTTTGCCTACCGGGCCAAGACCTATCCCCAGCCCCAGGCGGGACTGGGCTACGAGCCCATCTCCCTGACTTACCAGCCGCTGACCCTGAAGGAGAAGGGACTGGACCAGCTGGGAGACATCCGGTACAAGACGAAATGGTACCCCAACGGCATCTGTCCCCAGGGCATGTACCTGACTGTCATGCACCGTCCGGAGGACAACGGGCTGGACTTCAACTTTGAACACCAGATCAAGGCAGTGTCAAAGGAGGAGCTGGAGTACCTGTACTACTATCTGTGCCGTATCATGTTCAAGGGAGCGGAGAACCCGGACCTGACCATCGGCGAGATCATCAAATTAGTTTAGTGTAGAAAAAGGAGAAAGACCATGTTTGAGAAGTTAGTTGATATCATTTGTAACTATGTAGAGGTGGAGCCGGAGAATATCCATCCCGAGTCCCGCTTCATGGAAGATCTGGGCTTTACATCCTTTGACTTCATGAGCATGCTGGGCGAGATCGAGGATGAGTTCGATGTAGAAGTGGAGCAGACGGAGGCGGCGGATATCCGCACGGTTCAGGAAGCAGTAGATTATCTGGAAAAACTGACCGCCGGAAATTAACACCGAGCGGGGAAAGGATGGAAGATCAGATATGCTTTGTAGTACAGTCCGCGGGATCCTGGTTAGTACGGAAGAAAAGTACGGCCCGGAGGACGCGATCCGTTATAAAGTAAGTAAAAATGAAGTGGCATCTAAAACCTACACCCAGCTTAAAAAGGACAGCGAGAGCTTTTCCTGTGCGCTGCGGGATCTGGGAGAGCAGGGTAGCCATATCGCTGTCATAGGGATGACCTCCTACGAGTGGCTGGTGACCTACTTTGGCACAGTGGACAGCGGCAGCGTGGTTGTGCCTCTGGATGTGAATCTCCCGGCAGAGGATGTGTGTGACCTGATCGTTCGGTCCGACTCCACCGTCCTTGTCTACGATGAGGCCAGAAAAGACGTGGCGGCTCTGGCAGGCGAGCGCTGCCCACAGCTTCGGGTGATCGTTTCCATGCAGCAGGAGGAACATGGAGAGCGTACATATGCTTTCTGGAAACTGCTGGGAGAGCATAAGGGCAGCTTTGACTACATGCCTGGGCCGGATCAGCTGTGCACCATCATGTTTACTTCCGGAACAACCGGCAAAAGCAAGGGAGTCATGCTGACCCACAGAAATGTGGCGGAGAACGCCACCTGCCTGGACATGAAGATTCCGGAGCGGATCGTCATCATGACCGTGCTGCCCATCCACCACGCCTACTGTCTCAGCATGGATATTTTGAAAGGGGTGTCCCTGGGAGCGGTGATCTGCATCAACGACTCTCTGATGCGGGTGGCAAAAAACATCAAGCTCTTTAAGCCGGAGATGATCCTGATGGTGCCGCTGATGATCGAGACCATGGCAAAGAAGCTGGAGGAGGCCTCCCTCTTGCCGGCGAAGATCGTAAAGAACCAGGTGTTCGGAAAGCAGTTCCACACTATCTGCAGCGGCGGCGCCTACCTGGATCCGAAATATATCGAAATGTTTAAAAAATATGATATTGTGATCCAGCAGGGCTACGGTATGACAGAGTGCTCCCCGGTAATCAGCATCTCCCAGAGGTGGAATATCCGAAGCGACTCCGTGGGACAGCTTGTGCCCAACTGCGAGGCGAAGACAGTGGACGGAGAGCTCTGGGTGAAGGGAAGCAGCGTCATGCAGGGCTACTACAAGATGCCGGAAGAGACGGCGGAGACACTGGAGGACGGGTGGCTGAAGACCGGCGACCTGGGCTATGTGGACGAGGAGGGCTTTGTCTACCTGACAGGCCGCAAGAAAAACCTGATCATCACGAAGAATGGCGAGAATGTGTCCCCGGAGGAGCTGGAGAACGCGCTGAGCGCCAGCCGGCTTGTAGGTGAAGTGCTTGTCCGGGAAAAGGGTGGAGTTATCGAGGCGGAAATTTATCCGGACCAGGACTATGTGAAGAAGAAAAAGGTTAAGGACGTGCGTGCGGCCCTTCAGGAGGTCATTGACGGATACAATAAGACGGCGGCTCCCCAGAAGAAAATTTACAGCCTGGTGGTGCGGGATAAGGAGTTTGAGAAGACTACAACCAGGAAGATCAAGAGGTTTTAAGAGGTTGACAGAGCCGAAAATCTGTGTTATTTTAATGCTGTTCGGTAGGTAAGGCTACTGCAAGGGATATGGACTGTTGCCGCGAAATAGTGGAGACACTATGAGAGGGTTTGAACAGGGTACATCGAAAGCAAGGTGTATCATAATACAGTTTCACCGCCCTGCAGAGTTAAAGCTCAGACGAATATACAAAGGTATATTTCCCTGTATGTCTGTCGGACATACAGGGTTTTTTATTCTCCCGGAGAGGAAGAATAAAGAAAGAGTGCAGAGAAAGAAAGGCAGGTGGCACATTTATGTATCACAGTAGGAAGTACAGCGGAATCACAAAACGGCGGAATGTATGGGTGAAGTTACGGAGGCATGGGTGTGCCTGGCTGTAGCATATATTTGTGTGCGCTTTCCACCGCTTTGTGAGAGAAATCTTACAGGCGGTGGATTTTTATTGTCAGAAAGCGGCCGGGAACGGACCGGTCTGGCAGAAATCTTCCGACAGAATGCCGCTGTACCCTTACCAGCAATGCTGAACAGAATCTACAGAGTTGGGAGGTACACAGTCATGAAGAAAATCTTTAGAAAAATGATGCTGGCAGGAGAGGTTTCTGCAAAAAAAGAAAAGGAAACAAACAGGGGGCAGATGTACCAGGCGGCTCTCTGCCCGGAACAGGAAATATTCAGAAAGTATGGAACTGACCGGGGTGGACTTGGCAGAAAGGAAGTGGAAAGATCCAGAGAAAAATACGGCGCCAACATACTGACATACGGGAAGAAGTATTCTCTTCCGGGACGACTCTTTGCAGCCTTTATTAACCCCTTTACCATTGTCCTTTTGATCCTGGCCTGCATTTCGGCGTTCACGGACATTGTGTTTGCAGCGCCCGGAGAGCGCAGCTATATGACCGTGAGCATTATTACAGCCATGGTACTGATCTCCGGCGTGCTGCGGTTTGTGCAGGAGACAAGAAGCGGAAATGTGGCTGACCGGCTGGCCGGAATGATCCACACGACAGCCTGCGTTGAGAGGGAAGGAGTAAGAAGAGAAATCCCCATGGAAGATGTTGTGGCAGGGGACATCGTATATCTGTCAGCAGGGGACATGATCCCGGCGGATCTGAGAGTCCTGGACGCAAAAGATCTTTTTGTCAGCCAGTCTGCCCTGACAGGTGAAAGTGAGCCGGTGGAAAAGACAGGCAAGGCAAAGGGAAGAGCAGTGTCTCTGACAGACATGGAGAACCTGGTATTCATGGGGAGCAATGTGATCAGCGGCAGTGCCCGGGCGGTGGTTATTGCCGCAGGGAACAGTACCATGCTGGGAACTATGGCAGAGGCGATGGACGAAAAGCCGGTAAAAACCACATTTGAAAAGGGAGTAAATGATGTATCCTGGGTGCTGATACGGTTTATGCTTGTCATGGTGCCGGTGGTGCTTTTTGTCAACGGGTTTACCAAAGGAAACTGGATGCAGGCGATGCTTTTTACCATTTCTGTTGCTGTGGGACTGACCCCGGAGATGCTGCCCATGATCGTTACCACATCTCTGGCTAAGGGATCATTGGCTATGAGCAGGGAAAAAGTCATTGTCAAAAATCTGAATTCCATACAGAACCTCGGGGCGGCAGATATCCTCTGCACCGACAAAACAGGGACGCTGACCATGGACAGGGTTGTCCTGGAATGCCACCTGAATGTGGACGGTCAGGAAGATGAGAGGGTGCTGCGGCACGGCTTTCTGAACAGTTATTTCCAGACAGGGCTGAAAAACCTCATTGATATTGCTGTGATCGAAAAGCAGAAAGAGCTGGGGGCGGAGGAACTGATCCGCAGATATACAAAGACCGATGAGATCCCCTTTGATTTTCAGCGCCGTCGTATGAGTGTGGTGGTGAGGGACACAGAGGGGAAAACGCAGATGGTGACCAAAGGTGCGGTGGAAGAGATGCTGGGCTGCTGTGCCTATGCTGAATGCGAAGGGAAGGTCCATCCGCTGACAGACGAGGTGAGAAAGATGGTTCTCTCCAGATGTAATAAACTTAATGAAACAGGCATGAGGGTCATTGCCATTGCCCAGAAAACGGATCCTGCCCCGGAAGGAGAGTTCTGTGTGGAGGATGAGAAAGATATGGTTCTGATTGGATTTCTGGCATTTCTGGATCCGCCGAAACCGGACACAAAAGAGGCAGTCAGGACACTGAAAGAGTATGGAGTTGGCATAAAAGTTCTCACCGGAGACAATGAAATGGTTACCCGGTCCATCTGCCGGCAGGTAGGCCTGGATGCAGAAAGGGTCCTTCTGGGGGAGGAGACAGAACAGCTTACAGATGTCCAGCTGGGGGAAAAGGCAGAGCAGATCACAGTGTTCGCCAGGCTGTCGCCCTCGCAGAAAGCCCGCGTTGTCAGAGTGCTCCGGGAAAGAGGCCACTGTGTGGGCTATATGGGGGACGGGATCAATGATGCGGCGGCCATGAAGGCGGCGGATGTAGGAATTTCCGTGGATACGGCAGTGGACATTGCGAAGGAGTCCTCCTCGGTGGTTCTTTTGGAAAAGGATCTGATGGTACTGGAGCAGGGAGTTGCAGAAGGAAGAAAGACGTATGCGAATATGATCAAATATATCAAGATGACGGCCTCCTCCAATTTCGGGAATATTTTTTCCATACTGGCAGCCAGTGTATTCCTTCCTTTCCTTCCTATGGAGTCTGTCCATCTGATTCTGCTGAATCTTATCTATGATATTTCCTGCATGGCGATTTCCTGGGATCATGTGGACGGGGACTGGCTGAAGAAACCGCGAAAATGGGATGCATACGGGATCAGCCGGTTCATGCTCTGGATCGGGCCGGTAAGCTCGCTGTTTGATATCGCAACTTTCGTGCTGATGTACTTTGTGATCTGCCCCATGTTTACAGGAGGGCAACTGTTCACGCAGCTCCAGGATCCGGCCGCCCGGGCACTGTATGCTGCTCTTTTCCAGACAGGATGGTTTGTGGAGTCCATGTGGAGCCAGACGCTGGTCATCCATATGATCCGCACGGCAAAGCTTCCATTTATACAGAGCCGGGCGTCCATGTCTGTCACGCTGCTGTCCCTGGCCGGGATCGGGATTGTCACAGCGCTTCCTTTTACCCCGGCAGGAGAGGCCCTTGGGCTGACCGGTCTGCCTGCCGTTTACTTTGTGTGGCTGCTGGGCATCATCGCGGCGTACATGATTCTGACAACAGTGATCAAGAAAATCTATATCCGCAGATACAGTGAGTGGCTGTGATGGAAGCTATTGACGAAAAAGGAAGAACGCAGTAAGATAGCCTGTACAGAAAAGGAAGCGGAGGGAAAGTACTTTGAAAAAGAATAAATATGAAATAGATATGTGCAACGGATCCATCATGGACAAGCTGATCTCCTTCTCACTCCCGCTGATGCTGACCAGTATCCTGCAGCTGATGTTCAACGCAGTGGACATTATCGTGGTGGGAAGATTCAGCGGAAGCCAGGCTCTGGCGGCAGTGGGATCCACGACAGCGCTGATCAATATTTTTACCAACCTTTTCATCGGCATCTCCCTGGGAGCCAACGTCCTGGCAGCCCGGTACTATGCGGCCAGGCGGGACAAAGAGATGTCGGAGGCAGTACATACAGCCATTGCACTGGCGCTGATCAGCGGCATTGTCATGGCGTTTGTGGGATTCGGGCTGTCACGCTTTGCCCTGGAGCTGATGGACACGCCCGGGGATGTGATTGGGCAGTCTGCTGTGTATATGCGGATCTATTTTCTGGGAATGCCCTTTTTTATGCTCTACAATTACGGCGCTGCCATTCTTCGGGCTGTGGGGGACACAAAGAGGCCTCTGATGTTCCTGTGTGTGGCAGGCATGGCCAATGTGGCGCTGGATCTGCTGCTTGTCATCGTGATCCCGCTGGGGGTGGCCGGTGTGGCTGTGGGTACGGTGGCGTCCCAGATGGTCTCCTGCATTCTTGTGCTCTGGTGCCTTCACCGGACGGAGGGCAGCTATCAGCTCAAGTTTTCAAAACTTGCCATTAAGAGCGTCTATGTGAAACGGATCTTCCAGGTGGGGATCCCTGCGGGCATCCAGAGCACGGTGATCAATTTTTCCAACGCCATGCTCCAGTCCTCGGTCAACTCCTTTGGCTCCACGGCCATGGCCGGGTACACGGCGGCCAACAACATCTTGGGATTTCTGTACGTGTCGGTGAATGCGGTAACCCAGGCCTGTATGAGTTTTACAAGCCAGAACTACAGTGTGGGAAAACAGAAGCGCATGGACCGGGTGCTGGCAGACTGTATGATTCTGTCAGCCGGGGCGGCTCTTGTGCTGGGAGTGGGGGCCTACGTGTTCGGATCTCAGCTCCTCAGGATCTATACGTCTGAGGCGGAGGTGATCCAGTGCGGTCTGGAGATCCTCTCCATCACCACAGTGCCCTATTTCCTGTGCGGTATCATGGATCTTTTCCCGGGGGCGCTGCGGGGAATGGGCCGCTCAGCCGTGCCTATGATCCTGTCTGTCATTGGGACGGTAGGGACAAGGATTGTATGGATCTATGGATTCTTTCCGCAGCACAGATCCCTGCATTTCCTGTTTATCTCCTACCCGGCATCCTGGATCTTCACTATCGCCATGCAGGCAGTGTGCTTCTGGTTTGTGCGGAAACAGTGTATCCGGCAGCTGAAGGCGCAGGGCGTCTACACAGTCTAGGACAGCCTGCCTCAACAGCGGTACGTGATGCCCAGTGTCCCGGGGAATAATGATTGACAAACCGGATGCCGGGGCATATGATTTTACTAGCACGAGTAGCATTTGCAAATGGGAGGAACCATGGATTATAAAGAGATGGCGGAAGAACTTTTGAAAATACGGTCTGAATGGTCCCATGTGGCGGCCAATGAAGAGCTTGCCAGGCTGACAAAAGGAGAGTTTTTTGTGCTGAATTATCTGACAGACCATGGAGGAACAGCTTTCCCGAAGGCTCTCAGCAGGGAGATGAAAGTCAGCACGGCCCGGATTGCTGCCCTGCTAAAGCATATGGAAATCAAAGGGTGGGTTACCCGCACGGCGGACTGTCAGGATAACAGACAGGTGATCGTGGCTGTCACAGCTGCAGGCAGGGAAGAGATCGAGGATAAAAGGGAGAGAGCTCTGGGGGATGTGGCCAGGCTGCTGGAGTTTCTGGGACCGCAGGATGCAGAGGCTCTTTTGCGCATTCAGAAAAAAGTTGTCAAAAGATACGGGGATGGGCAGTAATAGTCAATAAAGAAGCGAAATTTCTCATGGTATATCAAGAGAAATTTCGCTTTTTGCATGTTTCCCTTTTTTTTATTTTGTTCCCACCGCCCGGCTTTTGGCCCGGAAGTGGGCAGTGTGTCTTATTTGTGTTATAATGGCAAAAAAAGAGAGCACGGGAGGGATGCGCCATGAGCGGGACGGTGTTTAAAGCTGTGCGCGGCGATATTACAAAACTTACAGATGTGGATGCCATTGTCAATGCGGCTAACACAAGTCTTTTAGGAGGCGGAGGAGTGGACGGTGCCATTCACCGGGCAGCAGGCCCGGGGCTCCTTGAGGAGTGCCGGACCCTCCACGGCTGCCGGACCGGAGAAGCCAGGATTACCGGGGCCTACAGGCTCCCGTGCCAATACGTGATCCACACGCCCGGTCCAGTGTGGCGGGGAGGAAGGTATAATGAGAGAGAGCTGCTGTCCTCTTGCTACCGGTCCTGCTTAGAGCTGGCTGTGGAAAAGGGGGTGCGCAGGATCGCCTTCCCTTCCATATCAACAGGCGTGTATCATTTCCCTGTGGAGGAGGCGGCCGGGATCGCAGTGCGCACTGCCAGGAAGTTTGCCAGGGAGCATCCGGGGAAGCTGGAGCTTGTCGAGTGGGCTCTCTTCGACGACAGGACCTGGCAGATCTACGCGGATGAAATGGAGAAAAGTGAGGAAGACTGATTGGAAGAAGAGCAGAAAAAGCAGATACTGAAAACATATTTTGGATACGATACCTTTCGCCCCGGACAGGAGGAGATCATAGACCAGATCCTCTCCGGCCGGGACGTGCTGGCTGTTATGCCCACAGGGGCGGGCAAATCACTGTGCTATCAGATCCCGGCCCTCCTTATGCCGGGGACAGCAGTGATTGTCTCGCCCCTTATCTCTCTGATGATGGATCAGGTTAAAGCCCTCAATGAGGCGGGGGTGCATGCGGCCTACATCAACAGTTCCCTCACGGAGTCCCAGACAGCGAGGGCGCTGGAACTGGCAAAGGCGGGTAGGTACAAGCTGATCTATGTGGCTCCGGAGCGCTTAGAGACGCCCCGGTTTCTGGATTTTGCCTGCCATGCTCACCTGTCTATGATTACAGTGGACGAGGCACACTGCATTTCCCAGTGGGGCCAGGATTTCCGCCCCAGCTATGTGCGGATCAGCTCCTTTATCCGGCAGCTTCCTGTGCGGCCGGTGGTCTCCGCCTTCACGGCCACAGCCACGGAAAAAGTCAGGGAGGATATCCTGTCCTCTCTGGGACTTGTCCGCCCCTACGAGACCGTGACGGGATTTGACAGACCCAACCTCTATTTTGAGGTGCAAAAAGGAGGCAGCAAGAAAGAGCGCATCCGCCGGTACCTGGCAGAGCACAGCAGCCAGAGCGGAATTGTGTACTGCGCCACCAGAAAAGGGGTGGACGAGCTGTACCTTTATCTGGAGAATGCCGGATTTTCCGTGAGCAGGTACCATGCAGGCATGAGTCCTGAGGCGCGGAAGGCGAGTCAGGAGGATTTCATATATGACAGGGGCAGGGTGATCATTGCCACCAATGCCTTTGGAATGGGGATCGACAAGTCCAATGTCCGTTTTGTGTTGCATTATAATATGCCCCAGAGTATGGAACACTATTATCAGGAGGCTGGAAGAGCCGGCCGTGACGGGGAGCCGGCGGAGTGTATCCTCTTTTACTCTCCCCAGGACACTATGATCGGAAGGCTCCTTCTGGAGAGCAAGGAGGTGGAGCAGGATTACACAGAAGAAGAGAGGCGGATGATCCGGGAGCAGGACATGGAGCGTCTGCGGAAAATGGAGGGGTACTGCACTACCACAGGATGCCTGCGCAGCTATATCCTCCGCTATTTTGGTGAGCAGGCGGAAGACGGGTGCGGCAGCTGCGGCAACTGTCTGGCTGAAATAGAGCAAATGGATGTGTCGGAGGCGGCCGCCGACGTGGTTCGGTGTGTGCGGGACTGCGGACAGCGCTTCGGGCAGAGCATGATCGCCGGTACGCTCCTTGGGGAGAACACGGGCAGGATACGCGACCGGAGCATGGACAAGAGCCCGTCCTACGGGAAGCAGAGCAAACTTGGGAAAGCCCGGATGCAGGATGTGATCCGCGCCATGGTGGAGCGGGGCTATCTGAGGCAGACGAAAGATAAATATATGCTCCTGAAATTGACAGAGCGCTCGGAGGAGCTGCTTGAGGAGGGGGCAGAATCCTTTATCATTTCCTATAAAAAGGAAGAGAAGGCAGAAGAGGGAAAAGGCAAAAGCCGGAAGGCCGGTGCTTCAGGAAGAAGGCCTGCCCAGGCAGCAGACCTGACAGAGAGCCAGCAGGAGCTCTTTGAGGAGATGCGTAAGCTGCGCATGAGACTGGCGGGAAAGAGGAAGATCCCGCCCTACATGGTGGCCTCAGACAAGACGCTCCGGGATCTGTGCGTCAGGATGCCCCGGACCCAGGAGGAGCTGCTGGATGTGAACGGAATGGGGGAGAAGAAAGTCAAACAGTACGGTGAGGCATTTTTGGAACTTATTTTAACAAAGGGGGTATAAAGTTATGATCTATCTGACAGGGGATACACATGCGGTGTTTGACCGTATTGACGATTTTTGCAGGGAGAGGCGGACTACGCGGGAGGATATCCTGATTATCCTGGGGGATGCCGGCATCAACTATTTTCTCGGGAATAAGGCAGCGGCGATCAAGGAGCATCTGGCAGAGCTGCCGCTCACATTTTTCTGTATACACGGGAATCACGAGCAGAGGCCTTTTGCCATCAAGACGTACAGGGAGACACTTTGGAGCGGCGCCGTAGCCTATGTGGAAGATGCCTACCCGTCGCTTCTGTTTGCCAAAGACGGGGAGATCTATGATTTTGACGGCAAAAAGGCTATTGCCATCGGGGGCGCCTACAGTGTGGACAAATTTTACCGGCAGAAGAAGGGATATGCCTGGTATGATAATGAACAGCCATCCCCCGGCATCAAAAAATATGTGGAAGAGCAGCTGGACAGGGCAGAGTGGAAGGTGGACTATGTCCTGAGCCACACATTGCCCCTGAAATATGAGCCTGTGGATAAATACCTTCCCTTTATCGATCAGTCCATGGTGGATAAGTCCACAGAGATCTGGCTGGAGAAGATTGAAGAAAAACTGGATTATCAGAGATGGTACTGCGGTCATTACCATACATCCAGAGTGATAGACCGCCTCCGCATCATGTTTGAAGACTATGCGGTGCTGGGAGAGTAGAGGTGCTGCTGGAAAAAAACACGCTCACATGATATGATTGTAAGCAGAGAAATACAGCATCCGGGTATCTGACACGCAGAATGAATGAGTAATTATGGAGGAGAAAAAAGTGAAGTACGCAGACGCTAATGTGATCAAGATTAAACATGCAGTTCTGGAGGAAGTGGCGAGGCTTGCATTTGCCGGGGAGCTGGAAGAGAGGAAGGAGGATATCCCCTTTACCCTGATTCCCGGGCCGACGGCGCAGTTCCGCTGCTGCATTTACAAGGAGAGGGAGATCATCCGGCAGAGAGTGCGGCTGGCAGAGGGAAAGGCGCCGGGGCCGGTGGATGACGGAAATGTGATCCAGGTCATCAGTTCCGCCTGTGAGGACTGCCCCATCTCCAGCTACACAGTTACGGAGAACTGCCAGAACTGTCTGGGAAAGGCATGTATGAATGCCTGTAAATTCGGGGCCATCGAGAGGGGACGCCACCGCACCCACATCGATGCCTCCAAGTGCAAGGAGTGTGGAAAGTGCGCCGAGGCCTGCCCCTACAATGCCATTGCCCATCTGAAGCGGCCGTGCAAATTCAGCTGTCCGGTGGATGCCATCTCCTATGACGAGTACGGCATCTCTGTCATTGATGAGGAAAAGTGTATCCGCTGCGGAAAGTGTATCCACAGCTGCCCCTTCGGGGCGATCGGCTCCAAGACATGGATCGTGGATGTGATCGATGCCATCCGGTCCGGGAAGCATGTCTATGCCATGCTGGCCCCTGCCACAGAGGGACAGTTCGGCCAGGAGATCACGATGGCCAGCTGGAAGAAAGCCATGGAAGAGCTGGGCTTTACCGGATTTGTAGAAGTGGGGCTGGGAGGAGATCTGACAGCCAAGAGCGAGGCGCAGGAGTGGCGGGAAGCCTATGAGGAGGGCAAGAAGAAGGTGACATCCTGCTGTCCCGGATTTGTCAACATGGTGCGCAAACATTATCCGGAGCTGAGCGATGCCATCTCCACTACCGTGTCTCCCATGTGCGGCGTGTCCCGTCTGATCAAGGCGAAGGATCCGGAGGCCGTGACTGTGTTTATCGGTCCCTGTCTGGCCAAGAAATCAGAGGTGGTGGACCAGAAGATCGAGGGAAATGCAGACTATGTGCTTACATACAGCGAGATACGGGCCATGATGCGGGCGAAAGGTGTGCGGCTGGAACCGTTGGAGAATACCTATCAGGAGTCCTCTGTGTTTGGCAAGCGATTTGGAAATTCCGGCGGTGTCACAGCAGCGGTGCTGGAGAGCCTGAAAGAGTCCGGCAGCGATGTGGATATCAAAGTCTGTAAGGCAAACGGATCTGCGGAGTGCAAGAAGGCCCTGCTCCTTATGAAGGTAGGGCGCCTGCCGGAGGATTTTGTCGAGGGTATGGCTTGTGAGGGTGGCTGCGTGGGAGGACCCAGCTCCTTCAAAGACCAGATGATGGCAAAGAAGTCCAGGGATGCGCTGATCCGGGAGGCAGACGACAGAGGAATCTACGATAACCTGAAACATTATGATGAAGAGTCCTTTTCTATGCACAGGTAGGTCGGACAGGAAGGAAAGAGATGAAACGTAAGATTCGTATAAAAGATATCAGCGGAATTAAGATCGGGCAGGCGCAGGACCCAGAAGGGGGCACCGGGTGCACGGTATTTATTGCAGAACAGGGAATGGCGGCTGGACTGGATGTAAGGGGCGGGGGCCCGGCTTCCAGGGAGTCGGAACTTCTGAAGCCGTTGGCTGCCGCCCAGGCGATTCATGCGGTGGTCCTTGCAGGCGGGAGTGCCTTTGGGCTGGGCGCTGCCGATGGAGTCATGCAGTATCTGGAGGAAAAAGGGATTGGTTTTGACGTGGGTGTGACGAAGGTCCCGCTTGTTTGTCAATCGGATCTTTTTGATCTTACAGTAGGGAATCCGTCAGCCAGACCGGACAGGAACATGGGGTACGAGGCGTGTCTGATGGCGGAAGAAGGAAATTACAGAGACGGGAATTATGGTGCGGGCTGCGGAGCTACGGTGGGAAAATTTGCAGGTATGGAGTACTGCATGAAATCCGGTATCGGCAGCTATGCTATGCAGATCGGGGATCTGCAGGTGGGGGCAGTAGTGGCGGTCAATGCTCTGGGCGACATTTACGACTGGAGAAGCGGAGAGAAACTGGCGGGGCTGTTGGCAGAGGACAGGCATTCTTTCCGTTTGACAGAAGAGCTGATGTGCGCGGATATCCGGGTAGTGGATAATAAATTTACAGGCAATACTACCATAGGCATTATCCTGACAAATGCGGATTTTCAGAAGCCCGCTCTCTGTAAGATTGCGGGGATGGCTCACGATGGTTATGCCCGGTCCATCAGGCCGGTCCACACTTCGGCAGACGGGGATAGTATCTACGCAGTGTCAGTGGCAGCTGCGGATGGCACAAAAGTGTCAGCTGACCAGGATCTGGTAGGTACATTGGCGGCGGAAGCCATGAGCGAGGCCATAACGACTGCGGTGAAAAGTGCCAGGAGCGCCTACGGGTTTCCCGCCTGGCAGGAGATATCGGCCGTTTGAGAATTGAGGTGAGTGCAATGCAAAGCACTCCCTGATATGATAAAATGATCCCCGGAGGAATGAGACAATGGATGAAGAGAAAAAAGGTATATCCGCGACCATCCGGCGGGCGGAACATTTTCAGGTCATTCTGATCGGAGAGGGTATCATTGTGGGCGGCATTGCCGGCCTGGTGGTCCTGCTCTACCGGCTGCTCCTGGAAAATGCCGGACGATGGCTGCAAATGATCCAGGATTTTATAACGGGAAAGCCCCTGTGGATCCTTCTGTGGTTCGGAGTGCTGGTCCTGCTGGCTCTTCTGGTGGCAAAGCTGGTTGACTTTGAGCCCCTCATATCCGGCAGCGGTATTCCCCAGCTGGAGGGGGAGATGATCGGAAAGATCGACCAGACGTGGTGGCGTGTGCTCCCCGCCAAGTTCGTAGGAGGCTTTCTCTGTATACTGGGCGGGCTGGCCCTGGGGCGGGAAGGCCCTTCCATACAGCTGGGAGCCATGGTGGGAAAGGGCGCTTCCAGATATCTTGACAGGGGAAAGACGGAGGAGCGATATCTTTTGACATGCGGGGCCAGCGCCGGGCTGGCAGCCGCCTTTCACGCGCCCCTGGCGGGAGTCATGTTCTCCCTGGAGGAGGTGCACAAGAATTTTTCGGTGTCCGTGCTGCTGTCTGTCATGTCCGCGTCCCTGACGGCGGATTTTCTGTGTACAGCCGTGCTGGGGACGGACTCGGTCTTTCAGTTTACACTGACAGAGACACTGCCTCCGGAGTATTATGGGCTTCTCGTCCTGCTGGGATGTGTGCTGGGACTTCTCGGAGTGTTCTACAACTGGTTCACATTGAAAGTCCAGTCCCTGTACAACCATATTCCGGGGCTGTCCACTGCGGGAAAGATCCTGATCCCCTTTTTGCTGGCGGGGGTCCTGGGGCTTGTAGCTCCTCAGCTCCTGGGGACAGGGCACAGCCTTGTGGAAGAATTGACAGCAGGAGGAATGGCTGCGGGCACGATGCTGTTTCTGGTGACTGGCCGTTTCCTATTCTCGGCAGTCAGCTTTGGATCGGGGGCTCCGGGAGGGATCTTCTTTCCGCTGCTCATCATCGGCGCCTTTATTGGCGGGATCTTTGCTCAGGCCGGGAACTGGATTTTCGGCATTGACATGATCTATCTGAACAACTTTGTGCTTCTTGCTATGGCGGGCTATTTTACAGCCATTGTGCGTGCCCCCCTGACAGGGATCATCCTGATCTTTGAGATGACGGGGACAGTGAGCCAGCTCTTTTCCCTGGCTGTGGTTTCCATCTGTGCCTATATCGTGGCCTCTCTGCTGAAATCAGAGCCCATATACGAGAGCCTGCTCGCGGGACTCCTGAAAAGAAGAGGGGAGCAGGTGAAGGAGAGCGGAGAGAAGATCCTGCGGGAGTTTGTGGTGAGCCAGGGATCAGCGGCTTCCGGGAAACTGGTGCGGGATTTGGAATGGCCCCGGGACAGTCTTCTCGTGGCAGTAAAAAGAGGAGACAGGGAGCTGATCCCCAAGGGAAGCACAAGGCTCTTTCCGGGGGACAGCCTGGTAGTCATGGCAGATGAATTCGACAGCGCGGATGTGATAGAGAAGATGGAGAAGATCTGCGTCAGATAAGAAGCGAGAAGAGGACGCACAGGCTCTGCTGCGCATATGCGGCAAGCTGCAGGAGGGCAGCTCGAAAATATAAGAGAGAAAATTTCTCCATTGGCAATTCCGGTGATGTAAAAGCGGAAAGTCAGTGGAGAAATTTTTTTTAACTTCATTTTAAAGTATATACATATAAGTATCTCTATGGTGCATGTTAAAAGAAAACGCTTTCTAATAAAATGGATGTACAAGCGCCGGAGGTAGAGATCATGGATTATAAAATGCTTGGGAAGAGGCTGAAAGAAATACGGAAGATGAGAGATATGTCCCAGCAGGACCTGTCTTATGAAATAGAGTATTCCATTCCCCACATCAGCCATGTGGAAAATGGCAGTACAAAAGCGAGCCTGGATTTTGTGGTGAAGGCGGCAAATGCGCTGGGGACAACGACAGACCACCTTCTGTGTGACAGCCTGGAGGATTCCGGGAGCGTTTACCTCGGCGAGATATCACAGGAGCTGGAACAGCTTGACGGCGCCCAGCTGAAGATCATCCGGCGCATGATCCGTGACATGAAAGAAAACCTGGAGGAAAACATGTAAAGATGAGGACGGAGGAGTGCAGAGTCGGAGCTCGCATACGCCTGCTCCGGCTTGAAAAGAATATGACACAGCGTCAGCTGGCGGCAAAGATAGGGGTAGACAGGACATCCCTTTCTTCGTATGAGCACAGCAAAAGGACTCCGGATATCTTTATACTCTGCAGGATGGCGGATGTTTTCGAGGTGAGCCTGGATGACCTTGTAGGAAGAAAATTTTAACCGGGCAAGGGTGCAAAAACAGCCCGCAGTATGGTATACTTCTTGTTAAGATAGAGTTCTGTCAGACAGAGGGGACAAGGAGGGCGGGATTATGTTTTTTAAAGAGCGGTGCAGCCTGTGCGGAGGGAAGCTGGACAGCGGAAACGTATGTACAGAGTGCGGTCTGGACAACAACAAATCAGAGAAACATTACCGGGTCAACCGGAGCAGCTGTGACGGGCAGCCCCTGACTCATGTGCATCAGCCCGAGTATGACAGCAGACGCAAAGACCGCTCCAGGCAGGAGAGGGAGCAGAAAGAGAAGGAACGGAGCGCGCTGGCACAGTCATCCGGCAGCAGGGCCAGATCCGGCAGGAGCCGGAAAAAGGCCCAGCCTTACAATACTTATATAGAGGGGGAAAAGCGGGACAGAAGGTCCAGGGTGGGTAAGCTCGTTACAGTCATTATCATTCTGGTGATCGTGGTGTCGGTCATTTTCCCGCTGGTGGACCAGTACATCGATGAGAGTCAATATGACAGTTATACAGACTATGAGAGTTATGAGGACTATGATTATGACCCCTATGCCTATGTAACCAGGGAGATCCCTGCCGACGGGGTGAGCTATTCCCAGCAGTTTGCCCAGGGAGATTACGTGGTCGGTGTACATATACCGGAGGGGACTTATGTGATGGAAGGCCAGGGGGACAACTATATCTCCCTGTCTGTGGACGATGCGGAGAACGGGATCTATCTCTATGAGTCTGTGGATGACGAGGTCACCAGTGTGGATGACATCCGTCTCTATACAGGGGCGGTGGTATCTATATCGGGCGATGGCTATCTGACGCTGTCGGCGGACAATGCCCAGGCCGAACAGACGACGGGCGGGCTGCCCAATCCTCTGACAGAGAGCGTCCGCATCAGCGGTGGGCAGACGCTGACAGTGGGGGAGGATTTCCCGGCGGGTGTGTACGATCTTTCGGCAGTCTCTGGCTATGGGGCCCCGGAGATCACCATCTGCGATCAGGAGGGGAATGAACTTCAGACACTGTACCCGTGGCTCACTGACAGCTCCGAGACGGAGAGCATATATAGGAATGTGGTGCTGCCTCAGGGGGCGGTGTTTTCCAACACGGATGAGGAGCTGGAACTGGAGTTGGTGCCCAGTGAGACCATCGTGTCGGAGGATTATCTGGGGTACTACGACAGGTACTGACCTTGTCCGGAATTGAATCATGAGACAGAGAGATTTAAGGAAGGCGCTGCGCCGGCGGCATGTCCACTCGGTACGGCGGCCTTCTTTTGTGCAGAAAAAAGGCAGCGGATGCCGGGAAAATGAGAAGGAGAAAATGATGAAGAATACAAATGGATCACAGAAGCGAGAGTGGTGGAATTCAAAGACCGGGTTTATCCTTGCCTGCGTAGGCTCAGCGGTGGGTATGGGAAATATCTGGCTTTTCCCATACCGCATGGCGACTTACGGGGGTTCTTTTCTGCTGGTGTACCTGATCTTTGATGTGCTGCTTGGCTTTTCAGGAGTTGTGGGGGAGATGAGCTTTGGAAGGGCCGTGCGGTCTGGCCCTGTGGAGGCCTTCGGCACTGCCTGCGCTTCCAGAGGGGAGAGCAAACGAAACATCGGACGTGCCATAGGTGCCATTCCCATGCTGGGGGCACTGGCGCTTGCCATTGGCTACTCTGTGGTGGTGAGCTGGATCGTCAAATATATGACCGGGAGCATCACCGGGTCTGTGCTGAAATCCGACAGTGTAGACGGATTTGCGGCGTCCTTTGGACAGATGGCCAGTTCCTTTGGAAATAACATGTGGCTTATCATTGTCCTGGTGATCACATTTGTCATCATGGCGGCGGGGATCAGCAGCGGGATCGAGAAGGCCAACAAGGTTATGATTCCTGTCTTTTATGTGCTTTTTATCGGTCTGGCAGTCTACGTGGCTCTTCAGCCAGGGGCGGCGGACGGTTACAGGTGGATGTTCACCATCCGGCCGGAGGCCTTTAAGGACCCCATGCTGTATGTGTTTGCCCTGGGGCAGTCCTTCTTCTCTCTGTCTCTGGCGGGCAACGGGACCATCATTTACGGCTCTTACTTGTCGGACAAGGAGGACACGGTGAGCTCCGCCATCACGGTGGCGATCTGCGACACCTGCGCGGCCATGCTGGCGGCCCTGGTCATCATTCCCGCCATGGCCACTACGGGGGCTGTGCTCTCCGAGAGCGGGCCGGGCCTGATGTTCATCTCTCTGCCCCACCTGTTCTCCACCATGCCCGGAGGACAGATCGTCATGTTCATCTTTTTCCTGGCGGCCCTGTTTGCCGGGCTTACCTCCCTTGTCAATCTCTATGAGGCGCCGGTGGCCACGCTCCAGGACAACCTGAAGTTTGGACGGGCAAAGGCTGTCATTGTCATTGCGGCGGTGGGAGCGGCAGTCTCCCTGTGTATCCAGGGGATCGTCTCCCAGTGGATGGACTTTGTGTCCATCTACATCTGCCCTCTGGGAGCCGGGCTTGCAGGAATCATGTTCGCCTGGGTATGGGGCAGGAGAGCGGTGGAGGAAGCTGTGTCCACGGGGAGGAAGCATCCCATCGGAAAATGGTATTATCCTCTCTACAAATATGTATTCTGTATTCTCACCATCGCCGTGTTTGTCCTGGGGGCGCTCAACGGGGGGGATTGGCTAGGGGCTCCCGCCCCTTCAGCTCCCCTGTTTTTTTACGGGTTTTAATTTAATCAAATCTGATAAAATGATTAAATTAAAAATGGGCGGGAGCATGCCGTGCCGCAGATTTGATGATATAATCAGGACATAGAAAGGGGGATAGAGGGTGGAAAAGGATACTTATGAAAAAAGGTGCCGCAGTCTGCTCACCCAGGACATCGTGCTTCTGCTTGCCCAAATTTATGAGTGCAGGGGCAGACAATCGTTCCTGGAAAAAGAGGGGGCGGATGTCCTTGTATACCTGGAGGCAGATGCCAGAGTCAGGAGCATAGACGCCTCATGCAGGCTGTCAGGGGCTGCGGTATCCAGGGGGCGCCTGAAAAAGCTGGCTCAGAATAAGACGATCCCTGTGACGGAAGGGGAGAAGGAGGCGGCGGGGTACAGGGATGCGCTTGAGATGATCCGCAATGACTACAGGTATCTGCAGATGGGCCTTCCTCTGCTGACAGAGTTCCAGAAAAAGCTGGCCACGAGACAGGGAAAGGGGCCGCGGGACAGCCGGAGGATGTCGGATATAGAGGAGGACTGCCGGATATATGAGGATTTGCTCAATGCGGGCGGGACGGAGCCGCTTTTGCTGACTTCCGTATTCCTTTTTGACTTTCTGGCCGCCCGCCCCTTTCGGAGAGGGAACCGGCGTCTTTTCTGCCTCCTCGCCCGGCTGCTGCTGTATCGTTCCGGACACAATGTGATCAGCTACACATGCCTGGAAGAGGGCCTTCTGGGGCTGGCGGAATCGCCCGGAAGCCTGCATGGGGCGGTGACAGGCTTCCTCTGCGCGCTGCGGGAGACATACAGAGAGTTCTCTCTGAGGACAGCCCCTCTTTGCAGTGGAGTATCCAAAAAAGAGAGGGTGTGTGAGGCTGTCAGGAATCATCCCGGCAGCATCACCAAGTCCGAGCTGATGGAAGCATGTCCGGACATCAGTCAGATCACGATCCAGAGAGCCCTCAGGGAGCTCCAGGAACAAAACGAGATCCTGAAGATCAGCGGCGGACGCTATACATCGTATAAATGGAACGAAGAGAGGTGACAGAAATGCTCGAAAAAACCAGGATGGAAGAACTCGATGACCTGATACATCTTTTAGAGGGAAGCGGACTGGGCAGAGGCATGGAAATGCTGGACCAGATCGCCTGCCTGCTTCTGATCCGGGATCTGGAAAGAAAGGCTGACGGGACTTTGTGCGGAGACATCTTCCCGGAGGAGATAAGCGCGGGCGGGCGCCGTGTACCCGGCGCTCATCTGCGGTGGAGTGTCTTCCGGATGTTTCCGGAGGAGGAACAGTACCGGACGGTGCGTGACTGGGCCTTCCCGTTTATGAAAGGCATTCTGGAGTCCCGCGATCCCTCGTGTATGCGGGGGGCGGTCTTCAAAATCGCCGGCCCCGCTCTGCTTGCCAGGATCTTGGGGCTGCTGGACGAGCTGGAAGGACTCACCAAAGAGAGCTTTGAATATCTGCTTGAGAAGCTCTGTGCAGGAAGCGGTCTTTGCGCCCGGGTCCCTGCGCCTGTCGTTCAGCTGATGACTGGTCTGATACGGCCCGGGCCGGAAGACAGCATCTGCGATCCCGCCTGCCGCATCCCGGAGCTTTTGCTGGCGGCTGCGGAACAATGTGAAAAGGAAGGGAAAAGGCCGGCTCACATTCTGAGGGGCTATGATATGGATCCGGTGCTGATCCGCGTTGGAAACGCGTATCTAAACAGATGCGGCACTGCGGCTGTCTCTCTTTCCTGTCTGGACAGCCTCTCAGAGCAGAATACAGACAGGAGCTGCTGCAGCCTGATCCTGTCTGTGCCGCCTTTTCGGGGTATGACAGATTACGATATGGTTTCCCCGGACCTCCAGAAGGGGTTCAGGTCAAAGAGGACCGAACTTCTTTTCCCGGAGCTTTTTCTTCGGATGCTGCGGCCGGGAGGAAGGTGCGCCTGTCTCGTGAGCCCGGATGTGCTGTCAGGCTCCTCCCGGTCCCACAGGGCGCTGCGAAAGGAGATCGTGGAGGAAAACAGGCTGGAGGCTGTGATAGGCCTCCCGGCCGGCGTCTTTTTGCCCTTCACGGGGATCCGGACCGCGCTGCTTGTCTTTTCCAGGTGCAGGGACGTCAGTGACAGAACGGACTTTGTCTGGTTCTGCGAGCTGGAGGCTGTAGGGATGAGCCTGGATGGGAGAAGGACCCCCGCCGGCGAGAACGGTATTCCGGCTGTGATCAGGAAGTTCCATTGCCGGGAGCAGGAAGAAGACCGTGACAGGTCCGGCAAGTCGTTTTTGGTAGACAGGGAAGAGCTGGCGGCCAACGGGTACGATCTGTCTTTTGGCCGCTACCGGGAAAGCCCTGTGCCCCCGGCGGACTATGAGGAGGCGGAAAAGCTGCTTGCAGAGCTGAAACAAATGGAGAAGAAGGTCTCTGCACAGATCAGAAAGCTGGAGAAGATGCTTGGAAAACAGTAAATGCAGAAAGGATGGATGAATATGAAACAGTACACAGACAGCGACAAACTGCTCCGCTCATACAGCAGGCAGATGCGGACCTGCCTGAAGAAGATAAAATTCTTATAAACTTCCCTTTTCAGATAGTACATCCGTCCCTCCAGGTGTTATAATAGCACTATATAAGCAGAGACATACCGGTCTGTGTTAGGAGGATACATATATGTCAGAGTTCGTGTCCCTGAGGGATGTAAAAAAAATCTATCACATGGGTGAGATCGACATCGCGGCGGCGAACGGCATCACATTTGACATCAGAAAAGGGGAGTTTGCCGTGGTGGTAGGGCCCAGCGGCGCAGGAAAGACGACGGTCCTGAATATCCTGGGGGGGATGGACACAGCCACCAGCGGGGAAGTGTGGATAGACGGGCAGGATATCACGAAGTACAAAGGGAAGGAGCTGACTGCATACCGCAGGGACGATATAGGATTTGTCTTCCAGTTCTACAATCTGATCCCCAACCTGACAGCCCTGGAGAATGTGGAGCTTGCTCTCCAGATCTGCAGGGATCCGCTGGACGCGAGAGAGGTCATGGAGCATGTGGGCCTGGGCGAGAGGCTGGACAACTTCCCGGCCCAGCTCTCGGGAGGAGAGCAGCAGAGGGTCGCCATCGCCCGGGCGCTGGCGAAAAATCCCAAGCTTCTCCTGTGCGACGAGCCTACGGGTGCGCTGGATTACAACACGGGAAAAGCCATCCTGAAGCTCCTGCAGGATACCTGCCGTCAGAGGGGGATGACAGTGATCCTGATCACGCACAATTCCGCCATCGCGCCGATGGCAGACAGGATCATAAGAATCAAGAACGGCAGGGCGGAGAGCATAGAGACCAACCCGCATCCGGTGCCGGTCGAGACGATAGAATGGTAGGGGTTGTATGAAGAAAAACATGTTGCGCAAAGATTTCTTTATGGAAATCAGAAAATCCTGGGGACGATTTATCTCCATTTTTCTCATAGTGGCGCTTGGAGTTGCCTTCTATGCGGGCATCCGCGCCTCGGAGCCTTCCATGCGCATCTCCGGGGATGCCTATTTTGACAAAGAGCATCTCATGGACATCAAGGTCATGGGGACCATGGGGCTGACGGAGGAGGATGTGGAGGCCATAGAGGATGTGGACGGCATCGAGCTGGCGGAGGGTACCTACAGCATGGACGCCCTTTGCAATACAGGCGACACGGAGCAGGTGGTCCATGTCATGGCCATGCAGGAACACTTTAATGATGTCCAGGTGAGCGAGGGCCGCCTTCCGGAGAAAGAGGGCGAGTGCCTCATGGATGAGGAGTTCGCCCTGGCATCCGGGTACGGAGTGGGGGATACCATCACTCTGTCTTCAGGAGATGAGGACCCGCTGGAGGACAGCCTGACAACGGATGTCTTTGAGGTCGTCGGCATAGGGAACAGCCCTCTCTATATTTCTTTCGGGAGGGGAAGCAGCACCATAGGCAACGGTGAGGTCAGCGGCTTTATCGCTGTGGATCCGGACTCTTTCTGTATGGATGTCTATTCAGAAATCTGCGTGCGGGTGACGGACGCGGAGCAGGAGATCGCCTACACGGACGGATATACCTCTCTGACAGACGCGGCCGTGGACGCCCTGGAGAAGATCGAGGATGAGAGGTGCCAGGCCCGGCGGCAGGAGATCGTGGACGAGGCGGAGGGGGAGCTTGCCGATGCCCAGGCCACAGTGGACGAGGAGAGCCAGACGCTGGCTGACGCCCGGAGTGAGCTAGAGGAGGGGCGGAGCCAGGCTGCCCGGGAGCTTGCCGATGCCAGGCAGGCCCTGGAGGACGCCCAGGCCCAATTGGACGCGGCCCGGCAGCAGATCGCCGATGGGGAGGCCCAGCTTGCCGCGGGCAAGGAGGAGCTGAGCACCCAGCAGGCGGCGCTGGACAGCGGCAGGGAGCAGTATGAGAGCGGTATGGCCCAGCTGGAACAGCAGCAGGCGCAGCTGGACGCGTCGGAGGTGCAGTACCTTGCCCAGTATGCCCAGCAGATGCCCCTCATAGAGCAGGGAAAACAGGAAATTGCGGCGGGGAAGGAGCTGTTGACAACGTCCATTTCCGAGATGGAGACGCTGGCGGATCATCTTTCTTCTCTTAGGGAGGAGCTTGCGGAAATAAACAATGCTCTGACAGAGGGAAATAAAAAGTATGAGGAATACAGCGCTATCTCAGACAGCGAGAGAACGGAGGAGCAGAAGCAGTTTTTAGAGGACTGGCCTGAGGAGGCCAAGAAGCTCCAAGCGCAGGAGACTGAGAAGACACAGAGCATTACATACGCCGAGGCCGCGGAACAAGAGGCCCTTGCCGCCCTCGCAGAACAGGGAGAGGATTTTTCCTACGAGAGTGCGGAGGAGGCAGTGGCCGGGCTGCAGGGGAAAATGCAGGAACTCCTCGCCCGGGAGCAGACCCTCCTGGCCGGAGAGCAGGAGCTCCTCGCCTACGGGCAGCAGATCGAGGACGGCAAGGCGCAGCTGGCCGCCGCCCGTCAGACACTGGAGGACTCCAAACAGCAGATTGACGCCGGACAGGCCCAGATTGACGCGGCGTGGGCTCTCATAAACAGTCAGGAAAGCCAGCTTGCCAGCGGAAAGGCGGACCTGGCGGCGGGAGAGCAGGAGATTGCCGCCGGCTGGTCGGAATACGAGCAGGGAGCTGCCCAGGCAGCTCAGGAGATCGCTGACGGGGAGGCGCAGATCGCCGACGGCGAGAGGCAGCTGGAGGAGGCGCAAAATGATATTGCGGAGGCCCAGGCGGAAATCGACAAGATTGAAAATCCTCAGTGGTATGTCCAGGACCGCAGCAGCGCCCTCACCGAGTATGACGGGTACGGGGACAATGCGGACCGGATGCGGGCTATCGGGCAGGTGTTCCCGGCGGTCTTCTTCCTGGTGGCGGCTCTCATCAGCCTGACTGCCATGACCAGGATGGTGGAGGAGCAGAGGATACAGATCGGCACGCTGAAGGCCCTTGGATACAACAAGCTCTCCATTGCCGGGAAATACATAGCCTACGCCCTGACAGCCACCCTGGGAGGGAGCGTGCTGGGCGTCCTGTTCGGTGAGAAGGTGTTCCCCTGGATCATCATCTATGCATACAAGATCATGTATCAGCACATACCGGACATCCTAGTGCCCTATCACCTGAGCTATGCCGTGCAGGCCACGCTGATCGCCGTGCTGTGCACCCTGGCGGCGACCATTTTCTCCTGCTACAGGGAGCTTGCCTCCGTGCCGGCCCAGCTCATGCGGCCGCCTGCACCGAAGCAGGGGCAGCGCATCCTTCTGGAGCGGGTGAAGATCATATGGAAGCATCTGAATTTTTCCTGGAAATCTTCTATCCGGAATCTGGTGCGGTACAAGAAGCGTTTCTTCATGACTGTGTTTGGCATCGGAGGCTGTATGGCCCTGATGGTGGTGGGCTTCGGACTGAAGGACTGTATCTTTGTCATACCGGAGCTGCAGTACAACAGCATCCAGACCTACGATGCGGCGGTGTACTTTGACGCGGGGATTTCCCGGGAGGACAAGGAGGAGATAGCGGCCCTTGTCAGGGATGAGTCAGCAGTCAGCGGGGAGCTGATGGTGCGCATGCAGAACCTGGAAGTGACAGCGGGAGATACTTCCATGGAAATCTATCTGACAGTGCCTGAAAATCTGGAAAACGTAGGCGATTTCCTGGATTTCCACAGCCGGACAAAGCCGGAGACCTACTCCCTGGAGAAGGAGCAGGTGATCCTGACCGAGAAGGCGGCAAGCGACCTTGGCGTGGAGGTGGGAGATACAGTCACTCTGGAGGACGACGGCATGGGTGTGAAGGAAGTGACCATAGACGCCATCTGCGAGAATTATATGGGACACTACCTGTACCTCTCACCGGACTACTACAGGGAGCTGTTCGGGAAAGAGGCCGCCTCCAACGGCGTGCTGTTTAAGATGAAAGAGGGGCAGACAGACCAGATCGAGGCAGTGGGCGGCCGGCTCCTTGGAGACAGCAATGTGCTGAACGTGAGCTATACCTCCAGTATAGAGGACCGCCTTGACGATATGCTGCAGAGTCTGAACCTGGTCATTGTGGTGCTGATCATCTCGGCGGGCATGCTGGCCTTTATCGTTCTCTACAACCTGAACACCATCAACATCACGGAGAGAAAGAGGGAGCTGGCAACCATCAAGGTGCTGGGCTTTTACGACACGGAGGTGGCTGCCTATGTGTACAGGGA
The DNA here is from genome assembly GCF_014982975.1 of Claveliimonas monacensis. Classification (GTDB taxonomy): domain Bacteria; phylum Bacillota; class Clostridia; order Lachnospirales; family Lachnospiraceae; genus Claveliimonas; species Claveliimonas monacensis. The sequence goes on along the minus strand of NZ_JADCKL010000002.1, from coordinate 135,905 downwards.
AAATGTCCTGCTCACCCTCATCGGCGCGGTGGCGGGCATGGCCCTTGGCTGGGTGCTGCTGCAGTTTGTCATTGTCACTGTGGAGGTGGACGACGTCATGTTCGGCAGGGTGCTGGATCTTACCAGCTATCTGTACAGCTTCCTGTTCACGCTCGGCTTTTCCATGTTCGTCAACTGGGTCATGTACTTCAAGCTGAAGAAGATAGACATGGTAGAGTCTCTGAAGAGCGTGGAGTAGACATGAAGAGCAAAGTTTATAGAAGGTTTATGGATTTTATAAAGTTATTAGCACTCATTTGCGATGAGTGCTAATTTTATATTGACATTTGCGCTCCCGGGTATTATCATAACATGCAGAGGGTGCGGGTCAGGTCCCGCACAAAACAGATTGAGATTTAAGGAGTGATATAAATGGCAGCAAAAAAAGGAAGTCTGTCTATCAGCAGCGAAAATATTTTTCCTATTATCAAGAAATGGGTCTATTCAGACCACGATATCTTTGTCCGTGAGATGATCTCCAACGGATGCGACGCCATCACCAAGCTGAAAAAGCTGGACATGATGGGAGAGTATCAGCTTCCGGATGACTACAAAGCCCGGATCCGTGTGATCGTCAGCCCGGAGGACAAGACACTGAAATTCATCGACAACGGTGTGGGTATGACAGCCGGCGAGGTGGAGGAGTACATCACCCAGATCGCTTTCTCCGGAGCCACAGAGTTCCTGGAGAAATACAAGGACAAGACGACAGAGGATGACATGATCGGTCACTTCGGTCTTGGCTTTTACTCCGCTTTCATGGTGGCGGACGAAGTACACATCGACACACTTTCCTACCAGGAGGGGGCAGCTCCTGTGCACTGGACAAGCGACGGCGGCACAGAGTATGAGATGTCCGACGGAGACCGGCAGGAAGTGGGGACGGAGATCACCCTGTTCTTAAATGAGGAGAGCCTGCAGTTTGCCAACGAGTACAAAGTGCGTGAAGTGTTGGAGAAGTACTGCTCCTTCATGCCGGTGGAGATCTTCCTTGAGAAGGCCAATGCCGAGCAGGAATACGAGACCATCGATGAGGCGGACCTTCGGGACGATGATGTGGTCGTAGAGCACATCCACGAGGATGCAAAGATGGAGGAGAAGGAGAACGAGAACGGGGAGAAGGAGATGGTGGAAGTATCTCCTGCCAGAGACAGGGTGAAGATCAACAAGCGTCCTGTTCCGGTGAACGACACCCAGCCTCTGTGGACAAAGCATCCAAATGAGTGCACAAAGGAAGATTATATAGAGTTTTACCGGAAGGTATTCCTGGACTACAAGGAGCCTCTGTTCTGGATCCACCTGAATATGGATTACCCGTTCAACCTGAAGGGTATCCTGTACTTCCCCAAGATCAACACAGAGTACGACTCCATCGAGGGAACCATCAAGCTGTACAACAACCAGGTGTTCATCGCGGACAACATCAAGGAAGTCATTCCGGAGTTCCTGATGGTGTTAAAGGGAGTCATCGACTGTCCGGACCTGCCGCTGAACGTATCAAGAAGCGCGCTGCAGAACGATGGATTTGTTAACAAGATCGCAGACTACATTTCCAAGAAGGTTGCCGACAAGCTGAGCGGCATGTGCAAGACTGACAAGGAGAACTACGAGAAATACTGGGATGACATCAGCCCGTTCATCAAGTTCGGCTGCCTGAAGGACGAGAAATTCTGCGACAAGATGATGGACTACATCCTCTTCAAGAACCTGGATCACAAATACATGACGCTGAAAGAGTGTGTGGAGGCAAACGGCGGTAAGCTCATCGACCCCAAGGAGGAAAAAGAGGAGCCAAAGGAGGGCGAGGAGAAGAAGGAAGAGCCCAAGACCACCATCTACTATGTATCTGACGAGCAGCAGCAGAGCCAGTACATTAACATGTTTAAAAACCAGGGGCAGGATGCGGTGATCCTGAACCACAACATCGACTCTCCTTTTATCACACAGCTTGAGCAGAGAAATCCGAACCTGCAGTTCCAGCGCATTGACGCGGACATTACGGACAGTGCAAAAGAGGAAGTGAAAGAAGAAGATAAAGAGGCTTTCCAGAAGACAACGGACACTCTTGTGGAGACATTCCGCAAAGTCATGGAAAATGACAAGCTGGACGTGAAAGTGGAGAAACTGAAAGACGACAAGGTGGCTTCCATGATCACCCTGTCCGAGCAGAGCCGCCGTATGCAGGAGATGATGAGAATGTACGGCATGGCAGGCATGGATGCATCCATGTTTGGCAGCGAGATCACACTGACGCTGAACGCCAACCATCCTCTTGTACAGTTTGTGGCAGAGCACGGAGACAATGAGAACACACCTGTCATCTGCAAACAGCTCTACGACATGGCCATGCTGGCACACAAGCCTCTGACACCGGAGGAGATGACAGCCTTTGTACAGAGGAGCAACGAGATCATGCTGCTGCTGACAAAATAAAAAGTATAGAAAATAAGTATGACCGGGTATTTTATTTAAGTATTTGCGGTTCTCGTATCGGGGAATTATAATAAAATATAGTTCCCTGATACTTTTTATACAGGATGACTGAAATGAAGAGAAGGAGAGTGGACAAAGATGATCTACAGAGATTACAAAGATTTAAAGCTGTCTGCCCTGGGCATGGGCTGCATGCGCCTGCCGGTCATTGACGGCGATGACGCGAAGGTAGACGAGGCCGCCACAGCCGATATGGTGCAGTATGCTATGGACCACGGTGTAAACTATTACGATACTGCCTGGGGATACCACAACGGCACCTCCGAGCTGGTGATGGGCCGCGTTCTCTCCAAATACCCAAGGGAGAGCTTTTACCTGGCTGATAAATTCCCGGGCTACGACCTCTCCAACATGGACAAGGTGGGGGAAATCTTTGAGGAGCAGCTGAAGAAGTGCCAAACAGAGTATTTTGATTTCTACCTTTTCCACAATGTGTGCGAGATGAACATAGACGCTTACCTGGATGAGTCCCACGGCATCCACAAATATCTCATGGAGCAGAAGAAAAACGGACGTATCCGCCATCTGGGATTTTCCGCCCACGGAAACTACGACGTGATGAAGCGTTTCCTTGAGAAGTACGGAAAAGACATGGAATTCTGCCAGATCCAGCTCAACTATCTGGACTGGACATTCCAGGACGCAAAGGGCAAGATGGAGCTCCTGAAGGAGTATGACATCCCTGTGTGGGTGATGGAGCCGCTGCGCGGCGGTTCCCTCGCAAAGATAAACGAGGAGGCCGCAAAGAAGCTGGAGGCGCTCCGCCCGGAGGAGAGCATCCCGGCGTGGGCGTTCCGGTTCCTGCAGAGCATGCCTGAGGTGAAGGTGACTCTGTCCGGTATGTCAAACGCACAGCAGCTGATAGAGAATATCGCCACCTTTGAGGAGGATAAGCCGCTGAATAAAGAGGAGATGGATACCCTTCTTGGCATTGCCGACGACATGGTGAAGAAGATCGTCCTTCCGTGTACAGCCTGCCACTACTGCGTGAGCCACTGTCCCCAGGAGCTGGATATCCCGAGGATCCTGGAGCTCTACAACGAGCACTGCTTCACAGGCGGCGGATTTATCGCGCCCATGGTGGTGTCGACGCTCCCGGAGGACAAGAGACCTTCCGCCTGCATCGGCTGCAGGAGCTGCGAGGCAGTCTGTCCCCAGCAGATCAAGATCTCAGAGGCCATGGCTGATTTTACAGAGAGACTGAAAGGCTAAAGACCTACATACATGAAGGTATAGAAAAAGGACTGCGCAGAGGGGCGCAGTCCTTTTTAGAGTTCTGATTCAAAGGGGATCTGAAGTCCTGCAAAGAGGGCCTGTGCCCATTTGTCCCAGGTCTGCTCAAGAGATTTGTCCAGTGTGAACTTTGAAACAGACCCCCCTGTGGTGCAGGTGAGGCGGGAACCGTCGAAGCGGAAATTCAGGAAAAGTCCCTGGATCTCCTGGGGCGTGAAGTCCAGCCTGTGTTCTTCAAGGAAGGCGGGAATGTCGTCGCCGGACAGGGAGAAGATGAACCGGAAGCCAAGAGGGGTGCGCTTCCCTTTTATGAGAGAAAGGCAGTAGGGCCTGATATCCTTCCAGAAGGCGTGGGACTGCTGCGGGGGCTCCTCGAAAAAGTCTTTCTGCATATAGCCGTCCATGGTAAATTTTCCAAAGGTTGTGATCTCTCCCTCGATGAAAAAGAAGTGGTCAAATGCTTCCGAAAGAAGCAGGGAGGACATACATTTTTTCGTGTCCAGCGTTAAGATGATCATAGAAATAATCCTTTCTGAGTGTGAATAGCATTACAACCATTTTAGTATATTTTCTGCCTTTTTACAAACACTGATTTTTGATTTCCGAGTGTTCCACGGGGATGGAAAGCATGGTATAATTACCTAATGACCACATTGTAGTGGTAATATCTGCGCGCAGAGCGCGAGAGAAAAGACAGGAAGGCAGGAGGATACATGGAAGGGATCCGTCTTAATAAATATATAAGCGAGGCAGGCATCTGCTCCCGCAGGGAGGCGGACCGCCTCATTGAGAGCGGACAGGTGCTGGTGGACGGCGTGCGGGCCTCATGCGGCATGAAGGTGCAGCCGGGCCAGAGGGTCCAGGTGGGCAGCCGGATCATTGGCGGAAAGGATGAGAAGGTCGTCCTGGCTGTCTACAAACCTGTGGGTATCATCTGCACAGAGGACAGGCGGACGAAGAACAACATTGTCCGCTTCCTGGATTACCCTGTCCGCGTCACCTACGCGGGAAGACTGGACAAGGACTCGGAGGGACTTCTGCTCATGACCAATGACGGGGATCTGATCAACCAGATCATGCGGGGAAGAAACCTCCATGAAAAAGAGTACAAGGTCACCGTGGATCGGGAGATCACGGAGGATTTTATAAAGAAGATGAGCGCTGGCGTCCATATCGTGGATGAGGAGAAAGGGCTGGACGCCGTGACAAGGCCCTGCACAGTGCGGCGGGAAGGAAAGTATACCTTCCGCATCATCCTCACCCAGGGCCTGAACCGGCAGATCCGGAGAATGTGCCAGGCCTGCGGCTGCAGAGTGCGGACGCTGAAGCGGGTGCGGATCATGAATATTGTGCTGGGCGACCTGAAGCCCGGCGAATACCGGAAAGTGGAGGGGGAGGAGCTGGAGATGCTCCGCTCCCTGGCCGGAGAAACCAGAAAAAAGCAGACAGGAGAAGCAAAATATGAGCGGGACAGAAAATAGAAAAGCGGAGACAACACAGAAAAGGCAGAGGATGCAGGAGCTGGTGGATCTTCTGAACCAGGCCGGCCGGGCTTACTACCAGGAATCCCGGGAGATCATGAGCAACTACGAGTATGATGCCCTCTACGATGAGCTGGTCCAGCTGGAGGAGGAGCTTCATGTCACCTTAGCAGGCAGCCCCACCATCCATGTGGGATACGAGGTGGTCAGTGAACTGCCAAAAGAGAGGCATGAGAGCCCAATGCTCTCCCTTGACAAGACAAAGGATGTGGAAGACCTTCGGGCATTTGCCGGAGAGCATGATGTGGTCATGTCCTGGAAGATGGACGGGCTCACCATCGTCCTCACCTACCAGAACGGGGAGCTGGCGAAGGCTGTTACCCGGGGGAACGGTGAAGTGGGGGAAGTGATCACCGGCAATGCCCGTGTGTTTAAGAATATCCCGCTGCGCATTCCCTACGAAGGGGAGCTGATCCTCCGGGGGGAGGCTGTCATCGGCTACCGGGACTTTGAGCGGATCAACCAGGAGATACCGGATGCGGATGCCCGGTATAAAAATCCCCGGAACCTGTGCAGCGGTTCTGTGCGCCAGCGGAGCAGCGAGATCACGGCAAAGAGGAATGTGCAGTTCTACGCCTTTTCCCTTGTCCGGGCGGAGGGAGTGGATTTCCATAATTCCAGGGCTTTTCAGCTGGACTGGCTGAAGGGCCAGGGCTTTGACGTGGTGGAGCACTATGTGGTGGCGCCGGCAGATATTGAGGCGGAAGTTATTAAATTTTCAGAAAAAATAGCGCAAAACGATTTTCCCTCAGATGGTCTTGTGCTAATATATGATGATATAAGGTACGGGGAATCTCTTGGGAGGACAGCAAAATTCCCCAGGGATTCCTATGCATTCAAGTGGGCGGACGAGACCCGGGAGACCATCCTGCGGCAGATCGAGTGGAGCCCCTCAAGGACCGGCCTTATCAATCCGGTGGCCATCTTCGATCCGGTGGAGCTGGAGGGTACCACAGTGAGCCGTGCCAGCGTGCATAATATCAGCATCATGGAGGAGCTGAAGCTGGGCGTCGGCGATCGGATCGAAGTGTACAAGGCAAATATGATCATTCCCCAGATTGCCAGAAATCTCACTGGCAGCGGCGTGAGGGATATCCCGGAAGCCTGTCCGGTGTGCCAGGGAAGGACGGAGATCCGGCAGGACGGCAGTGCAAAGACGCTCTACTGTACCAACCCGGAGTGTCAGGCGAAGCAGATCAAAGCCTATGCCCTGTTCGTCAGCCGGGATGCCATGAATATGGAAGGACTCTCAGAAGCTACGCTGGAAAAGTTTATTGCCAGAGGGTTTATCCGCACCTATGATGACCTTTTTCACCTGGACCGTTATAAGGAAGAGATCCAGGAGATGGAGGGATTTGGGGAGAAATCTTACCAGAACCTGATGGAGAGCGTGGAGAAGGCCAGAGCGACTACTCTTCCCCGCCTGCTCTACAGCCTGGGCATCCCGGGCATCGGCGTGGCTAATGCCAGGGTGATCTGCCGGGAGACGGGCGTGTCACCGGAGGAGATGCCGGATCTGACAGAGGAAGACTTAAGCGCTGTCTCCGGCGTAGGTGGCGTGATCGCGAAAGCCTATGTGGACTACTTTGGAGATGAGAAGCACCGGAAGGTGTACAGGGAACTTCTGGGGGAAGTGCACGTAGAGCAGGAGGCTTCAGATGAGGGAGAAAGGAACCTGGAGGGGACCACCTTTGTCATCACCGGGAGCGTGGAACATTTTGCAAACCGGAGCGAGCTCAAAAGCCTGATCGAGAGCAGGGGAGGCAAGGTGACAGGCTCTGTCACCTCAAAGACCAGCTATCTGATCAACAATGATGCCGCCTCCACATCGTCCAAGAACAGGAAAGCAAAAGAACTGGGCATACCTATACTGACAGAAGAGCAGTTTCTTCAGATGCTGGAGCAGGGGGATGTCCGGGCATTGTAATAGAAAGGATGTATCATGTCAGAGAACGAGAACAACAGAAATGAAAACGAAATAGAAAAAGTAGAAGACAAAGATGTGCATGTGGAAGATACAAAGAAGGATGACGGCTATGAGAAGTTCTGCTTTATCTGCCACAGGCCCGAGAGTGTGACGGGAAAGCTCATCGACCTCCCCAACAATATTTCCGTGTGTTCGGACTGCATGCAGAAGAGTTTTGACGCCATGACAAGCGGTCAGATCGACTACAGCAAACTGATGAACATACCGGGTGTCCAGATCTTTAACATGTCGGATCTGGAAAACGCGGCTCCCCGCCAGCAGAAAGTCAAGAAGAAAAAAGAGGGGGAGGAGAAGACGCCTCTCATTGATATCAAAAATATTCCGGCTCCCCACAAGATCAAGGCTAGACTGGACGAGTATGTAGTGGGGCAGGAGTATGCCAAGAAAGTGATCTCCGTGGCAGTGTACAACCACTACAAGCGGGTGGCCACAGACACGATGGATGATATAGAGATCGAGAAATCCAACATTCTTATGATCGGGCCCACCGGTTCGGGAAAAACCTACATGGTGAAGACCCTGGCCCGGCTGCTGGATGTGCCTCTGGCCATCACAGACGCCACCTCCCTCACCGAGGCCGGCTACATCGGGGATGACATTGAGAGCGTTGTGTCCAAGCTTCTCGCGGCGGCAGACAACGATGTGGAAAAGGCAGAACAGGGCATCATCTTCATTGATGAGATCGACAAGATCGCCAAGAAGAAGAATACCAACCAGCGGGATGTGAGCGGTGAGTCTGTACAGCAGGGAATGCTCAAGCTTCTGGAGGGCAGTGAAGTGGAAGTGCCGGTAGGGGCCAACAGCAAGAACGCCATGGTACCTCTGACCACGGTCAACACCAGGAACATCCTCTTTATCTGTGGCGGCGCATTCCCGGATCTGGACAACATCATCAAGGAGAGGCTGACCAAACAGTCTTCCATCGGTTTTAACGCGGACCTGAAGGATAAGTATGATCAGGACAAAGACCTTTTGTCCAAGGTATCCACAGAAGACCTGCGAAATTTCGGAATGATACCGGAGTTCCTGGGACGTCTTCCCATTATCTGCACCCTCCGGGGACTGGATGAGGATATGCTTGTCAAGATCCTGAAAGAGCCTAAGAACGCCATCCTCAAGCAGTATCAGAAGCTGCTGGCGCTGGATGAAGTGAAGCTGGACTTTGACGAGGACGCCCTGCGCGCCATCGCCAGAAAGGCCATGAAGAAGGATACGGGGGCCAGGGCGCTGCGCGCCATTATTGAGGACTTTATGCTGGATATCATGTATGAGATCCCCAAAGATGACAGCATCGGTCAGGTCACCATCACGGAGAGCTACATAGAGGGTACCGGCGGGCCGGTCATCACCCTCCGGGGACAGGCTCTCCTGCGGCTGGAGAGCTAGGAAGACAGAAGGAAGGCCGGGAAGGTCCTGGGATTTAAAAACGTCATAGAGTGATTTTCACCTCATATACTGAATACAAAAGTATATGAGGTGTTTTCTATATGGCGGACAGACAGATCTGCCGTCAGCGGATCCTCTCGGAAGAGTACAGGGATTTTATTATACAGTCAGAAGGAAGCAGGATCGTGTTTACACTGCCGGAGGAACAGCTCTGCCGGCAGAAGACCCAGGCCGGGTACGATGTGATCTACGTGGAGCAGGTGCTGGCGGACCCTCTGAATTTCGGTAGTTTTACGTACAGTTCTATCCCGCAGTGCTACACCCTCCTGGATATGGCGGCTATGGGGCAGGCGGGTATCACTCCGGTACAGAACTACCCCACTTTAGAGCTGATGGGAGAGAATGTGATGATCGGATTTGTGGACACAGGTATCGATTATACGCATCCTGTGTTCCGAAACCTGGACGGGAGTACCCGGGTGGAGGCGATCTGGGACCAGACTGTCCAGGACGGAGAGATGCCGGAAGGTTTGTTTTACGGGAGTGAATACACAAGGGAAGCTATCGACAGGGCTCTAAGGGAGGAAGATCCTTTTTCGGTAGTGCCCAGCCGGGATGAGAATGGACACGGCACCTATGTGGCCAGCCTGGCTGCCGGGGGAGCGGACGAGGAGAACCAGTTTCTGGGGGCAGCTCCCGAGGCGGTGATCGGTGTTGTCAAGCTGAAGGAGGCGAAACAGTATCTGCGGGATTTTTACTATATAGCGGAAAATGCGCCCTGCTACCAGGAAAATGACATTATGCTGGGCATACGGTATCTGGCGGAACTGGCAGCAAAGAGGGGGCTTCCTCTGATCCTGTGTATTGCCCTGGGGAGCTCTATGGGTGGGCACAATGGCACCACTCCTCTCGCGGTGATGCTGGAATACTATTCTAACAGTATCAACAAAGGGATCGTAGTTGGGACCGGCAATGAGGCCTCCATGCGTCACCACTTTTATGGCATGCTGGAGAGTGCGGAGGATCAGGAGGAGGTGGAGATCCGGGTTGGGGAAAACGTGCGGGGATTCGTGGCAGAGCTGTGGACAGACATACCCAACATCCTGACTGTGTCCCTGGTCTCCCCCTCCGGGGAGGTGCGGGGCAGGATCCCCATTATCCAGGGAGGCAGCTCCCAGTTCCGGTTTGTCTTTGAGGGTACTCTGGTGACTGTGGACTATCGCCTGCTGGTGGAGAGAAATGACTCCCAGCTCATCTTTTTCCGCTTTGGAGCGCCGGCTCCCGGCATCTGGAAGATCCTGGTGGAGCCGGTGCAGCTTGCGGGAGGCGCCTTTCACATGTGGCTGCCTGTGCAGGAGTTCCTGGACGGGGAGGTCTACTTTCTGCGCTCCAATCCGGACATCACTCTTACCTCCCCGTCGGCAGTGCGTTCGGCTATCACGGCGGCTTTCTACAATGGGCGGGAGAATAGTGTTGATATTCATTCCGGCAGAGGATATACTAGAACTGACAAGATAAAACCGGATCTGGCAGCCCCGGGAGTAGATGTGAAGGGGGCGCTGCCAGGCGGCAGGTTTGCTGTCCGGTCCGGTTCCAGCGCGGCTGCGGCCATCACGGCCGGTGCTGCGGCGCTCCTGATGGAATGGATCCTGTACTACACAGGCAGCAGAGGGGCGGACACCCTTCAGCTCAAGAACCTGCTGATCCTTGGAGCGCGGCAGAGACCGGGGGAAGCGTATCCCAACAGGGAGTGGGGATACGGAACGCTGGATCTGTACAGGACGCTGGACCGCTTAAGACAGATCTGAGGCAAAGGAGAGATGAATTATGGCAGATTTTTTTGATGAATTTGGGAAAAAAGTGGCAGATGTGGCGAGTGATCTGAGCAAAAAGGCGGGAGACACGATGGAAGTCCAGAAGTTGAAAAGTGAGATCCGCTTTTTGAAGAGGGGCAATCAGAGAGATTTCGAGGATATCGGAAAAGCCGTATACGAAAAATTTACCAAAAATGAGATACAGGATATGGACATGATCGCTCTGTGCGAGGCCATCGAGAAGAGAGATGAGCAGATTGAGAAATACGAGGAGCAGATCGTGCGCATAAAAGAGGAACTGTAAATGATATTCTATACCATTGCAGCGGCGGCCGCGGCTCTGGATCTTGGGATCAAGCAATATGTCCTGGACAATGTGGCCGAGGGACAGGACCTGGAGATGGCCGGCGGTCATCTGATCCTGCGGAAAGTGTACAACCGGGGCGCCGCTTTTAATTTGCTGGAAAAATATCCTCAGTTTGTGATGAAGCTCTCAGCTCTGCTGGGAGCTGTCCTTCTTGTGCGGGATGCATTTCTTATGAGAAAAAAGGGACATACAGTGGAAAAAGCGGGGATGATGCTTCTCACCGGAGGAGCGTTCAGCAATCTTTACGACCGCACCATGCGGGGAAAGGTCGTGGACTATTTAGCTTTTAAGAGCAGATGGAAGAGACTTTCCAGACTGACCTTTAATCTGGGGGATATTTGCATTGCCACAGGCGCTCTGCTGGCGGCCTTGTCCATCAGAAAATAACCATAGCAGAAGAGGAAGATAGACGTGATACATATTTGGAAAGACAAAAAGCGAAAATCTGCGGATGGCAGCAGAGGTCTGAAGGAACAGAGAGACAGAAGAAAAGCAAAGAGACTGATACTGGGGACAGCTGTCCTCATCCTGGCAGCCGGCATTGCGGGGGGCTTTGCCATGCACTATGCCGATCAGCAGAGAATCCAGGAGGAAGCCCGGCAGAAGAAGGAAGATTGCCAGAAGGAGCAGGAGGCCAGGGAGCAGCAGCTCACACCGGAGGAGAAGAAAGCCCAGGAGATCGCTGCTGTGAAGGAGCAGGCGAGAGCTGAGGGATGTCCGGAGGAGATCATTGGCCTCATTGACCAGAATGAGGAGACGCTGGATTTTGTGCGGGACTATGCAGAGAATAAAGATAAGCCTATTCCGGAGACGGTGGAGACATCTACAGGGAACGGGGCCATTCCCCACTTTCTCCAGTGGGACGAGCGGTGGGGGTACAGCTCCTACGGCACAAGCACCATTGCCTCCAGCGGCTGCGGTCCTACCTGCATGTCCATGGTCATCGTGGGACTGACCGGCGACACGACAGCCACCCCCTACCGGCTTGCGAAATACAGCGAGGAGAACGGTTTCATAGACGAGGAGAACAATACCTACTGGGCGTTCCTGGACAGTGCGGCCCGCCAGTGGGGTCTGACCTGCCAGGAGGGAATGATGGATGAGGGGATCCTCGCCGCCGAGCTGCAGGCAGGACACCCTGTGATCTGCAGCATGCTGCCGGGGGATTTCACGGACGGGGGACATTTCATCGTGCTCACCGGCTATGAGAACGGCCAGGTGACGGTCAACGACCCCTTCAGCATCAGCAACACGGAGAAGACCTGGAACTACAGCGATATCTCCGGTCAGATCAAGGAGATGTGGACGGTCTCCAGAGGATGATGAAAAAATATTTGAAAGGGAGCGGACAGATGATGTTCCGCTCCCTTTCTGTATGGCCATTCCGTATGAGCGAGAAATAGAATGACAGGGGAATATTCAGGGTGTTATAATAGGCTAAATAGATTGATGATTTGGAAGTTGTCGAGCAGAAAATTGGTATTGTGAAGTTGAAAATATCAAAATCACTATCAATTCATATAGTTATACAATTATCACGGCACATATTGTTAAGTAAATCCTAAGTTGCTGAACAGGAAATTAGCACTCGAGTGTTGACAGTGCTGACAAAAAGTGTTATATTCCTAATAGAACAGGAAAACCAGGTGCCTGAGAGGGCACCTTTTCAGTGAAAGGCAAGGAGGGACCTTTATGAATATAAATAAATTTACACAGAAATCCCTGCAGGCGGTCCAGGACTGCGAAAAGACAGCAATGGAGTATGGCAACCAGGAAATCGAGCAGGAGCATCTTCTCTATGCCCTGCTGACCCAGGACGACAGCCTGATCTTAAAGATGATGGAGAAAATGGGCCTGGATAAAAATCTGGTCGTGGACCGGGTGGAGCAGGCCATAGCAAAGCGGCCCAAGGTGCAGGGCGGCCAGCCCTATGTGGGACAGTACCTGAACAAGGCACTCATAAGCGCCGAGGACGAGATGAAGCAGATGGGAGATGAGTACGTCTCTGTGGAGCATCTCTTCCTGGCACTTCTGAAGCATCCCAGCCGGGAGATAAAGCAGCTCTTCAGTGAGCTGGGCATTTCCAGGGAGGGCTTTTTGCAGGCTCTCTCCACAGTGAGAGGCAACCAGAAGGTGACAAGCGACAATCCGGAGGCCACCTACGATACCCTGAACAAATACGGAACAGACCTGGTGGACCGTGCCAGGGATCAGAAGCTGGACCCTGTCATCGGGCGTGACAGCGAGATCCGCAATGTAGTCCGGATCCTTTCCAGGAAGACAAAGAACAACCCGGTTCTGATTGGTGAGCCCGGCGTCGGCAAGACAGCCGTCGTGGAGGGACTGGCCCAGAGGATCGTGAGCGGCGACGTGCCGGAGACTCTGAAGGACAAGACGATCTTCTCCCTGGACATGGGCGCCCTGGTGGCCGGTGCGAAATACAGAGGAGAATTTGAGGAGCGTCTGAAAGCCGTTCTTGAGGAGGTCAAGAACAGCGACGGTAAAATTATCCTCTTTATCGATGAGCTCCACACCATCGTGGGAGCCGGAAAGACAGACGGCGCCATGGATGCCGGCAATATGCTGAAGCCCATGCTGGCCAGAGGAGAGCTCCATTGCATTGGAGCCACTACGCTGGATGAGTACAGACAGTATATAGAGAAGGACGCGGCTCTTGAGAGACGTTTCCAGCCGGTCATGGTCGATGAGCCCACAGTGGAGGACGCCATTTCCATCCTCCGCGGGCTGAAGGAGAGGTACGAGGTCTTCCACGGCGTGAAGATCACAGATGGCGCCCTTGTGGCGGCAGCCACCCTCTCCCACAGATACATCTCAGACAGGTTCCTGCCGGACAAGGCCATTGACCTGGTGGATGAGGCCTGCGCCATGATCAAGACAGAGCTTGACTCCATGCCGGCAGAGCTGGATGAGCTCCGCAGGAAGGTGATGCAGCTTGAGATCGAGGAGGCAGCCCTTAAAAAAGAGGATGACCGGCTGAGCCAGGACCGCCTGGCGCATCTGCAGCAGGAGCTGGCAGAGCTGCGGGCTGAGTTTGCCACAAGGAAAGCCCAGTGGGACAACGAGAAGGTCAGCGTGGAGAGAGTGCAGAAGCTGAGGGAGCAGATTGAGCAGATACGGGGCGACATCCAGAAGGCACAGCAGTCCTACGATCTGGAGAAGGCGGCGGAGCTGCAGTACGGGAAGCTTCCGGAGCTTCAGAAGATGCTGGAGGCCGAGGAGGCGAAGGTCAAAGACGAGGATCTCTCCCTTGTACATGAGAGCGTGACAGAGGATGAGATCGCTAAGATCGTCTCCAAGTGGACCGGCATTCCGGTGGCAAAGCTGAACGAGAGTGAGAGGAGCAAGACTCTGCACTTGGCCGACGAGCTGCACAAGCGTGTGGTAGGGCAGGACGAGGCTGTGGAGCTGGTGACAGAGGCCATCATCCGGTCCAAGGCCGGGATCAAGGACCCGACAAGACCTATCGGCTCCTTCCTCTTCCTTGGACCCACGGGCGTGGGTAAGACAGAGCTGGCAAAGGCTCTGGCTCAGAGCCTGTTTGACGATGAGAACAATATGGTCCGCATCGATATGAGTGAGTATATGGAGAAATATTCCGTGTCCAGGCTCATCGGAGCTCCTCCGGGATATGTGGGGTATGATGAGGGCGGACAGCTCACAGAGGCGGTCAGGAGAAAGCCCTACTCCGTGGTCCTTTTTGACGAGGTGGAGAAGGCCCACCCGGATGTGTTCAACGTGCTCCTCCAGGTGCTGGATGACGGCCGTATCACAGACTCCCAGGGGCGGACCGTGGACTTCAAGAACACCATTCTCATTATGACATCCAATATCGGTTCAGCCTACCTGCTGGAAGGGATTGACGAGAACGGAAACATCAGCGAGGCAAGCCAGAAGGCGGTGACGGACGACCTGCGGGCTCATTTCCGTCCGGAGTTCCTGAACCGTCTGGACGAGATCATCATGTTCAAGCCTCTGACAAAGGACAACATTTACCACATCATCGACCTGCTGGTGGCGGACGTAAACCGCAGGCTGAGAGAGAAGGAGGTCGGCATTGAGCTGACAGAGGCTGCCAAGGCCCGCATCGTGGAGGGCGGCTACGAGCCCATGTACGGCGCAAGACCGCTGAAGCGGTATCTGCAGAAAAATGTGGAGACAACGGCCGCAAGGCTGATGCTTGAGGGCAATGTGGGCAGCGGCGACACGATCCTCATAGATGACCAGGATGGAAAACTGACGGCCAGGGTAAAAGAGGGACTGACAGCTGTATAGTAGTCCGCAATATCCAGAAATGAAACACACAGGGGAGGCGCTTTACAGAGGCGTCGCCCCTTTTTCAGTGTATTTATTGACATTTGCGGCGGGCTGGATACAATGAAAGAAGAAATCCGCGGATCCGGGGGGGAGAGGAGGAAAGCCTATGTCCCGCATCATATTCCATATCGATGTCAATTCGGCGTACCTGAGCTGGACTGCTGTGGAGCAGTTGAAAAGCGGCGCCACGCTTGATATCAGGACCATTCCCGCCATCATAGGCGGGGACCGGAAATCCAGACACGGCGTAGTGCTGGCCAAATCTATCCCGGCAAAAAAGTACGGGATACACACCGGAGAGCCGGTGGCAAATGCCCTGCGGAAGTGTCCGGATATCCACATGGAGCCGCCGGACCATGCCCTGTATCATGAGTACAGCAGAAGGCTGATGGAGTTCCTGCACACCTATACGCCGGACATTGAGCAGGTCAGCGTGGACGAGTGCTACCTGGATTTCACCGGCATCGCCCACAGGTATCACTCCTATGTGTCCGCGGCCTTTGAGATCAAGGACAGGGTGCGGGAGAAATTCGGATTTACAGTCAATATAGGCATCTCCTCCAATAAGCTGCTGGCCAAGATGGCCTCGGACTTTGAGAAGCCGGACAGGGTCCACACGCTTTTCCCTGAAGAGATCAAGGTGAAGATGTGGCCCCTCCCTGTACGGGAACTGTACATGGCCGGCGGTTCCAGCGTGGAGACGCTGAAAAAGCTGGGCATCCGCACCATCGGAGAATTGGCTCAGGCGGACCCTAAGATACTGGAGCTGCATCTGAAAAGCCACGGACGGATGCTGTGGAATTTTGCCAACGGCATCGACGACTCCCCCGTGGTCACCTGGAAGACAGAGGCGAAGGGCATCGGCAACTCCACCACCTTGCCTGCGGACGTGACAGAGCGGGAGGAGGCGGCCAAGATCCTTCTCGGACTGGCCGAGAGCGTGGGCGGAAGGCTGCGAAAAGCCGGTCAGAAGGCAGGAATGGTCAGTGTGGAGATCAAGTATGCCACCTTTGAGACAAGCTCCCACCAGAAGCAGCTCTTTGCAGAGACGGCAAGCGACACAGGGATCTACCAGGCTGCCATGGAGCTCTTTGATGAGCTGTGGGACGGGCGGCCCATACGTCTTCTTGGCATCCGCACCTCCAAGCTGGTGAGGGAGGACGAGCCCTGGCAGATGAGCATCTTTGACCTGCCTCATGCACAGGCTCCGGCGGGGACAGGGCAGACGGCAAGGAGAACAGCAAAAGCGGGTAAGGGGAGCGTGCCGGGAGAAAAGCCTGCAGAAGCCAGAGAGCAGAAGAGAAGCTCTGCAAATGCCCTGAAGCAGGAGAAACTGTCCCGGGCTCTGGATCAGATCCGCCAAAAGTTCGGGGAGGACGCGGTGGTGAGAGGCAGCTTTCTCAAAAAAGCGGAAGATGACACCAACGATTGACAGACCAGGAACAGACCGATATAATGAATAAGTAAAAGAGCAGCAGCGAATTATAATTCTATAGTTTGCAGCTGCTTTTTTGTGCGATACGCCCGGAGAGAGGCCGCCGCTCTTGCACGAGAGGGCATCCGACGGGCAGCTGTCATCGAAGTGGAAAGGAAGAAAGAATAAATGAAAAGCATCAATTGGAAAGAGATAGGCATGGACATACTGATAGATATTGTAGCAGGTATGGTCATTGCCATAGGAATTTATAACTTTGCCCTGTATGCCAATTTCCCGGTGGCGGGATTTTCCGGCATGGCCATTATCTTGTATCACCTTCTTGGCATTCCGGTGGGCGCGGGGACCATTATACTGAATGTGCCGGTGGCGATCTTCTGCTATAAATTTCTGGGAAGGACGTTTTTTCTGAAGTCAGTGAAATCCATGGTCATCTCATCGTTTCTGATGGACTATGTGTCTCCTCTTCTTCCTGTATATGAAGGAGACAGACTCCTGGCTGCTCTGTGCATGGGCGTGCTGACAGGCGTCGGATACGCGCTGATCTTTATGAGAGGCTCATCCACCGGAGGGCAGGACTTTATCAGTGTGGCGATCAGGAAAGTGAAGCCCCACATGACGTTGGGCGTGATCACATTTGTGCTGGACATGATGACTATTTTGCTGGGAAGCGTGATCGTGTTCAAGGATGTGGACGGATTTATCTACGGTCTTATCGTGACGTATCTCATGGCCACTGTGATGGACCGCATCATGTACGGTATAGACGAAGGAAAAATGACGCTGATCGTTACGGACAAGGGTAAAGAGGTGTCCGGCAAGATCGATGAATACCTGGACAGAGGCTCCACCATCATCAAAGGAACCGGCAGTTACACAGGGCAGGAGAAGGACATTGTCATGTGCGCCAGCAACAATAAAGAAATGTACACCATCAAAAGGCTGGCAAGACAGGTGGATCCCAAATCTTTTACTATTATCATGGAGTCCAATGAGGTGGTGGGAGAAGGCTTTAAGGAAGAGCTGGAAGAGTTGTAAAAGGGATCCCAAAAGGGGGCGCATTACTTGACAAGCCAGGGTATTCCTGCGTTATAATATGCTAGTATAAATCTGTACGGAGAGAAGGGCAGAAATCATGGAATTTAAAGAAAGAGAATTCATTCCCGTCCTGCTTGGCGGGGATATTAATACTTACAGTGTGGCTCGGGCATTTTACCAGCAGTATCAGGTAAAATCGTACGTCTTTGGCAAGTACCAGACAGGCCCCAGCTTCAACAGCCAGATCACGATATACGAGGGCAATCCGAAGATCGATACGGACGACTATTTCCTGGAGAGGATCAGTCGTTTTGCCGGGGAGCATAAGGATAAGAAAATCCTGCTCATCGGCTGCGGGGACAGCTATGTGGCGCTGGCAAGCCGTCATAAA
This sequence comes from Claveliimonas monacensis, assembly GCF_014982975.1. GTDB lineage: Bacteria > Bacillota > Clostridia > Lachnospirales > Lachnospiraceae > Claveliimonas > Claveliimonas monacensis. The sequence continues at coordinate 117,846 of NZ_JADCKL010000002.1, read as the reverse complement.
AACGAGCTGCCGGACAATGTCATTGCTCCCTACATCGACTTCGATCTGATGGACAGCCTGCAGCAGAAGGAGCGGTTTTACCAGCTCTGCGAGAAGCACGGCGTGGATTATCCAAAGACCATTGTATACAAGAAGGAGATGGGGCTTGACTTTGCCTGCGATTTCCCTTATCCGGTGATCCTGAAACCGTCCAACAGCATCGCCTACTGGGAGCACCCGTTCCCCACACAGAACAAGATCTACAAGCCGGGCAGCAGGAAGGAACTGGAGGAGATCATTACCCAGATCTACGATGCGGGATATGACGATGATCTGATCATCCAGGACATGATCCCGGGAAATGACGAGTACATGAGGGTCCTCACATCCTACTCTGACCGGAACGGGAAGGTGAAGATGATGTGCCTGGGACATGTGCTTCTTGAGGAACACACTCCCCACGGCCTGGGCAACCATGCGGTCATCATCACAGAGCCAAATCAGGAGCTCATGGGAAGAGTGAAAAATCTTCTGGAGGATCTCCACTATGTGGGATTTTCCAACTTTGATATCAAATATGACAAGAGGGACGGTACCTACCGCTTCTTTGAGATCAACACAAGACAGGGGCGCAGCAACTACTATGTGACAGGCTCCGGGTTCAATGTGGCAAAATACTTTGTGGAGGATTACATCTACAACCGGGAACTGCCCTACGAGGAGGCCACAGAGGAGCATCTCTGGATGACCGTACCAAAGGGCGTTGCCTACAAGCATGTGAAAGATCCGGCCATGGTGGCGAAGATGAAGAAGCTTGTGAAAGAGGGGAAAATGGTCAATCCTGTCTTCATGCGGGGCGATCTGAAGCCTATGCGTTTCCTTAGGATGCTGAAAACACACTGGAAACAGTACGGCTATTTCAACAAATATTACCAGTAAACTGTCAGGAATAATAAGGGAGAGCCAATGGGAGAAGGAAAAGAAAAAAAGATACTTGGCGTGATCGGAGGCATGGGGCCGGAGGCAACCAGCTACTTCTATGAGAATGTTATCGCCCACACAAAGGCGCAGAAAGACCAGGATCACATCAACATGGTGATCCTCAGCCATGCGGACATACCGGACCGGACAGAGGCCATCAAGAGCGGGGACAGCGAAAAGCTGATCCATATGCTGCAGGAGGATGCAAGGATACTGGAAAAGCTGGGGGCAGCCAATATTGCCATCACCTGCAATACATCCCACTATTATTATGAGCAGATCCAAAAGGCTGTGTCCATTCCTATCATTGACATGATCCATGAGAGTGTGGCATATGCAGTGAGAGAGCTCCCGGATGTGAAGCGGATCGGCATTATGGGGACAGACGGGACCATCGGTTCCCGGATCTATCACAAAGAATGCCGAAAGCTGGGCGTGACGCCGGTAAAACCTTCACCGGAGCGGCAAAGAGATGTGATGTCCCTGATCTATGATGACATTAAGAGCGGAAAGAGAGGAGACCGGGCCAAATTTGACCGGGTTATGAGTGAGTTTATGAGAAAGAACTGCGATGCAGTGATCCTGGCCTGTACCGAGCTCTCTGTGTTCAAGGGCAAGCACGAGATACCCACCATATGTCTGGATGCCATGGATGTGCTGGTGCGGGAGGCCATCCTGCGCTCAGGGGCAGAATATCAATAAAACCAGTAAAAACATACATAAGAAAATCATTGAGGGAGATCAGTTAAATGGGAAAGATGCAGTATTATACCGTGAAGGATTATGTGGAGCTGCTTGAAAAGAGGGGTATGCTCCTGGAGAACAGAGTGGAGGGGGAAGAGGACCATGTGATCCGCAACCTTACTTACAACTCAAAAGAGGCAGGGGCTGACACCATGTTCATCTGCAAGGGCGCGGCTTTCAAGATGACCTATCTGCGGGAGGCAGTGGAGCGGGGAGCTGTCTGCTATATCAGTGAGAAGACCTTTGACCTGGAGCAGCAGGTGCCCTGTATCCTTGTGAAAGACATAAGGGAGGCCATGTCCGTGCTGGCCAATTTCTTCTACAACCGTCCCTGGGAGAATCTGGTGGTGACAGGAATCGGCGGTACAAAAGGAAAATCTACCTCCGCTTACTACATGAAGGCTGTGGTGGATGATTACATGGAGGCTCTGGGGAAAAAAGAGAGCGCCGTCATTTCTTCCATTGACATCTATGACGGAAAGAGCCTGGTGGAGTCCCACATCACCACACCGGAGGCAGTGGAGCTGCAGCAGCACCTGAGAAATGCGCTGGACTGCGGTATTGAGTACGCAGAGATGGAAGTCTCATCCCAGGCGCTGAAATATCACCGGGTGGACGATATGCGGTTTGATGCGGCTATCTTCCTCAATATCTCGGAGGACCACATCAGCCCCATCGAACACGAAGACTTTGAGGACTATTTCACATCCAAGATGCGGATGTTTGCAAAGGCGGACCGGGCTTTTGTCAACCTGGACGCAGATCATATTGAGCGTATCCTGACATACGCCAAAGACGCGAAAGAGTATTTTACCTTCAGCACGAAGAACCCGGAGGCAGATTTCTACGCCTACAATATCCGAAAAGACGGGCACGAGACGCTGTTCTCTGTGAAATGCGCAGATTTTGACGAGGAGTTTGTACTCACCATGCCCGGACTTTTCAATGTGGAAAACGCCCTGGGCGTCATAGCGGCGGCCACAAAGCTGGGCATCCCGCGGGAGTATATCCACTCCGGTCTTGAGAGGGCCCGTTCCAGCGGACGCATGGAACTCTATGCCAGCAGAGATAAAAGCAAGATTGCTATCGTGGACTACGCCCACAATAAACTGAGCTTTGAAAAACTGTTCTCTTCTATGAAAGAGGAGTATCCGGATTACGATATTGTCGCAATCTTTGGCTGCCCGGGAAAGAAGGCCTTGATCCGCCGCCGCGATCTTGGGACTGTGGCCGGACAGTACGCAAAGAAAGTCTATCTTGTGGCGGAAGATCCGGGATATGAGCCGGTGGCAGACATATCTGCTGATATTGCCCAGTATGTAAAGGCGCAGAATTGTCCATATGAGATGATCGAGGACCGGGGAGAGGCGATCAAGGCTGCCATCGAAAGCTCTGAGGGCAAGACCCTCTTCCTTGTCACAGGAAAAGGTGCTGAGACCCGTCAGAAGTACGGCAGCGACTACCTGGACTGCCCGTCCGATGTGGACTATGTGAAAAAATATTTGGCAGAGTATGACGAGAGATGATCTGGTCACCCTGCTGTCGCTGTGAAAAATGGATTATCGTTTGGAAAGAGAGCAGGATTTTCCTGCTCTCTTGTTATTTGCGCTGCTTAAATGTTACGCTTCAATAGCAGATATAAAAAAGGGGAAATTTTTTAAACCGTCTCATTGTATGAGATATTATGCTTCTGTATAATGAATGCAAGAGGTGAGAGACATGGCAAATGAAGAGAAGAAAGATTTTAACGCAATGCTCCACAAAGACACGGATATGCCCAAAATACAGATCGTCACAGACCAGGCTACGATCAAAAAGTATGGCGGGGAGAAGATGTTTTTTGCTCCTCCGGTCACCTACGATGAAATTATGAAAAAGGTTCCCCGGGGAAAAGTCATTATTGTCGGCGCCATCAGAGAATATCTGGCAAAAGAGAATGGCGCTGATTTTACAGACCCGATCACGGCAGGCATTTTTGTATCTATTGCAGCCTGGGCAAGTCATCAGCGGACGGAGGATGAGACGCCCTACTGGAGAACATTGAAGGCAAACGGGGAGCTGAACGCAAAATACCCGGGTGGTATCGCTGCTCAGAAAGAAAAGCTGGAGGCAGAGGGTCATACGGTTGTTGAGAGAGGAAGAAAAAATATCAGATACTACGTGAAGGATTATGAGAAGGTTCTTTTTGAACTTAAGTAGAAATGCGGGAGACAGCTATGATAGCATTCTGGATCATGGGAGCTTTATTTCTGGTGGTGGGACTTATTGTTTCTGTTCCCAGATATATCAAATTTATAAAATACAAAGGCCGGACAACAGGCAGGATTACCAGGATTGAAACAGACGGACGAAGTACAAGGGCTGTATTTGAGTACGATGTATGCGGAATAAGATATATGCAAAACACAGGGTGGACCTCAAATGGCATTTTCGTTGAGGGAAATGAATGCAGTGTCATTTACAACTTGAAAAATCCGAAGTCCTCTTACATCAAAAAGAGCGGCCAGCTGATCCAGTGTGTGGTGGGAACGATGTTCGTGATCGTGGGAGTAAGTTCAATTTTTGTTGGGATACTGCTGAACAGTATTTTGTAGATTGGAGCAGATATATGGAGGTGCTTTAGAATGAGGAAATGTATTCGCTGTGGAAGTGAGATGAAAGAAAACTGTGCTATAAAGGTGGAGGGCACAGGATATGGGATTATTTTGTCTTCAGACGAAAATAAATTGTTCGGCGGCAGGATGGGAAAACCTAAAGTTGCCATTTGTCCGGAATGTGGAGAGGTTTCCATTTATCTGGAAGACATAGAGTTTGTAACTTCCCGGCAACAGCGGGTTGCTTTCTTTCTGAAGACGGAGCTGCTATAGTCTTTGTATGGAGGTGGAAGATATATGGAAACGAAAGATGTGCTCTTTAAACTGCGGACGGACAAAGGATTATCCCAAGATGAACTTGCAGAGAAGATCTTTGTCACGCGCCAGGCCGTGTCACGCTGGGAAAATGGCGAGACGGTACCTAATATGGTAGTCACTGCGGTAGCCTTTACAGAAAACGGGCCTGCTGAAAACCGCAAAGCACTGGCACGGTTGCCACTCACCCAGGCGGATTATTGTGAGATGAAAGGAGAGCCCGATCATGCGGAATACTCCTATCAGAAATCATTCTTCGGAAGCCGGCTGCAGGGAACCGTGATCTGGCCGAATGAAGAGTTGGAAGAAAATGAACTTTCCTATAATGTCTATCGCTCTGAATATGCATGGGTTCTGCATAAAATCTGGGAAACAGAGACAGATACTATGTATTATAAGGGGACAAAGGAGACAGATCCTCGCCCGTGGAAAGCGTTGGAGGTGCGCAGAAATAAGAATGGTATTGCTACCTGTGCACGTTATGAAGATGCATTGCTGTTTCTTTATGCGGATACGCCTCCGGCTGCTGATCAGATAGAACTGACTCTGGAAACGCTTAATCTTCTGAAAGATACGAACTGAAAGAGAGGGGATCAGATGGCCAGGGAACAATTTCAGACATTGACGGAACCTATGTATTATATCCTTCTTGCGCTGACCCAGGAATGCTGTGGTGTTGATATCATGGACCGCGTCCGGCAGATATCAAATGGCAGGATCAAGGTCGGCCCGGGGACATTATACGCCATGCTGTCAAAGTTTGAGGAAAATAACATTATTAAAAAAACAACGGAAGCAGGAAGGAGAAAATCCTATCTTATCACTGAAACCGGGATGCAGATGCTGAAAGACGAGCAGGAACGTCTGATGACCATGATTCGGGACGGTGAGGACTATCTGGGAACCGTCAGAAATAATATCCAGGGAAAAGGAGAGCGTGATAAATGAAGTGTCCATATTGTGATAGAAAAATGCGTGAAGGCCAGCTACATGCTGTGGGTAGTGGACCAGCATTGGTCTGGAAAGATGGTGAGGAAACTTTGCGTCTCAATACGGATCCAGATATGGTTGCAAGAACGCTCGGAGACCGAATAGCAGCATATCGTTGTGATCATTGCAAAAAGATTATAGTAAATTATGAATAATATCTTTACTTATGAAGCTGAAAAGATATGTAGAGTATGAGCAGATGAGACTGTTTTAATGAGAGTGTCGTGTCGCTAATAGACAACATTGGCGTTATCAAGAAAAACGAAAAACTGGAAGTTGTTGAGATAAATGGCTTATAGTTTGTAATCCAAATTGCTATAAAACTTGAATATTATCTTCGCATAATTACAGAAAGGCGGCAGAGAAAAATCTTTGCCGCCTCAAATTTTTTCAAAAAGGTCTTGTTTGTGACGCCGCGTAATGATTTATAATAGGTGCCAGGAGGTAAATAATTATGGCAAAATACAGAGCAATTCCGCAAGGGTTTATGACAGTTGGAGAAGTGGCAAAGAAAATGGGAGTCACCGTCCGTACTCTGCAATACTACGATAAAGAAGGACTTCTTTCCCCATCGGCAGAAAGCAAAGGCGGACGCAGACTTTATACCGATAAAGATTTGATTACACTTCATCAGATTATATCTTTGAAATCACTGGGCTTTTCTTTGGACGATATAAAAGAGCGGTTGATTTCTTTGGAAACACCGGCTGATGTTGCAAATGCTCTTACAGAGCAGGCAGATGATATACGCCAAAAAATAGAACAGCTTCAGGCTTCATTGTCAGCAATAGAACAGCTAAAAGCAGAAGTTTTACAAATGCAGACGGTCAACTTTAAGAAGTATGCAGATATTATTGTCAATCTACAAATGAAGAATGACTCTTATTATCTTATTAAGCGTTTTGATGATGATACGCTCGATCATATACGCAGTCAATTTGATAAGGAAAGCGGCTTAGACTTTATGGACAGATTTAACCGCCTAAGTGATGAAATTGTACAGCTTCAAAAAGAAAATGTACCGCCTGAAAGCGAAAAATGCCAACAGGTTGTAAAAGAATATTGGGGCTTGATTATGGAGTTTACAAATGGCGATATGAGTATGCTTCCGAAATTGGTGGAAGTCGGTAACATTGATACTGCCACAAACGCCTGGGAAGAAAGGCAGAAAATCGTTAACGATTATTTAGAGCCAGCTTTGCAAGTCTATTTCTCAAGACTTGGAACAAATCCTTTTGGGGAGGTGAAACCGTGAAAGACGCAATACAAGTTCGTAAATTAAAGAAAAGTTATGGCAGTCATATGGTTCTTAAAGGACTTGATTTTCAAATTGAAAAAGGAGAAATTTTCGCTCTGCTCGGCGTAAATGGAGCGGGAAAAACGACAACGCTTGAATGTATCGAAGGTCTAAGAAAATATGACAGTGGTGCGATTACTGTAAACGGGAAAATGGGTATTCAGCTGCAATCATCATCTTTGCCCGCCCATATCAAGCCAATAGAGGCTGTAAAGCTGTTTGCAAAATGGAATAAAACAAAAATTGATGATGTCATGCTTAACGGTCTTGGTATCAAAGAAATGGAAAAGAAGCAGTATATACAATTATCCACAGGGCAGAAAAGACGGTTACATCTTGCCCTTGCGCTTATAGGCAATCCCGATGTTATTTTTCTTGATGAGCCGACTGCGGGACTTGATGTCGAGGGGAGACTATCGCTCCACGAACAAATCCGAAAGCTCAAATCACACGGAAAAACAATCGTCCTGGCAAGTCACGATATGGCGGAAGTGGAAACCTTATGTGACCGCATTGCTATTTTGAATAACGGAAATATTGTCTTTTGCGGTACAGCTTCGGAACTGACCGATAAGGTTGCAAGAAAATATTTTATCCATATCAAGACGCAGCAGGGAGATAACACTTTTGAAACGGACAATATTGAAGACACTTTGATTTCCTTACTGGGCGAATTAAAACAGAAAAAAATCCATGTATTAGATATTAAAGTTGATCGTGGCACGCTGGAACAGCATTTTATTGAAATGGCAAGGAGGGAAGCAGGATGAACGGCTTTTTATATGGCGTAACATTACAGTGGAAATTGGATATACGCAGTAAATCTTTGTTGGTAACCTGCTATATCGTTCCTCTTATTTTCTTTCTGCTTATGGGTGGTATTTTTACTTCTGTTATGCCTGAAATGAGAAGCACACTGATACAATCTATGATTGTGATGAGCGTTTCAATGGGAGCGTTTATTGGGTTGCCGCCATCATTGATTGAAACATATGGAAGTGATGTAAAAAAGGTTTATAAAGCAAATGGAGTCCCTTTATATTTAGGTCTTGTTACAATGTTCCTTTCTGCATTTGTGCATTTGATGATTAGCTGTGCCATTATATTACTGCTTGCCCCGATACTGTTTGAGGCGGCCTTGCCAGTACAGCTTCCATTTTTCTTTCTTGCGCTTGCCATATATATCGTAGTGTCACTGAGTATTGGAAGTATATTAGGATTGGTTGTAAAAAATCAGGCAAAGCTGACAATGATAGCGCAGCTTGTGTTTTTACCCTCGATTATGCTTTCGGGGATTATGTTCCCTGTTACTTTGCTGCCTGATTTTCTTGAAGCCATAGGGCGTTTTTTTCCCGCTTCCTGGGGATACCGCTTGATGTCAGATAATGGGTTTTGCCTTGAAAATCTATGGTACTTAATTCTTGTATTCTGTGCGACAGTAATTATATGTGAAATACTTTTGAACAAGCACAAAACTAAATAGGGCGGAGGACAACGGTTTTGAATAGATAAATTCTAAGTTGTAGAGCAGAAAAGTGGAAGTTGTGGAGGGCGGCCAGAAAGGGACAGGGATAAAAACTGCCGTTGTGAGGACGCCCCCACAATGGCAGTTTTGGCCTGCCTTTGTACTTATATCTGACCTGTCAGTTTCTGTATTGTTTCCAGGTCTGTCTCCAGTTCCCGGGCGATCTCTTCCAGGGACCTTCCTTTTGCCAGTTTCTTGCGGACCAGCTCCAGAAACAAGTCTGCTTTGCCGTCAGAATACCCGTCCTTTTTGCCGTCAGAATACCCGTCGTCATAGCTCTCCTGGTGCATGGCCTTTTCATATTTCTCCTGGTCAAACGTCTCCAGAACCATCTGGATCACCTCCGATTTCTGCTCTGTCAGAATATCCTTCAGAACCCCGTCCCGGATGCAGGTGTCCACAGCCTCCTGCATTTTTCCATGAGAGACCTGTTGTGTCCGTAATTGATGTTCAGCATCAGCGTCTCGCACTCCAGGGAGGGATGGCTGTCCCCTGGGACTGTCTCGTATAGATCACTGAGCCGCAGGACTTTCCTGTCCGGCTCTTCCGCTGTCCCGTTGTAGAAGACCACATGTCTGGGGAAAGGGAAGGTCTTGGCGGCGCTGCTGTAGATGTTGATGTCCTGGACGGCAATGTACTTCTCGTACAGCCTTGAGAAGTAGAAGAGTCCCCGCATGGGCATGTTGGGATTGCAGGTACTCTGGTGCTCGTACAGGTTGAGGGTGCCGCTGACGAGGAAGGAAATGTCATTTTTCATGGACAGGTACAGGACGTTTCCCAGGGTATTGATCTCCAGAGCGTCTGGATCTTTGTAGTCTGTGCCGTTGACGGCGTTGTAGAGGGAGAGAAGGTCTTCCGGTTTCTGAAAGACAAAACGGAAGAGCCGGTCCTTGTACTGCCTGTCTGCCTCGGGATATTCATCAGTATTTATGAAGTTTGATTTCAAATGTTACACGTCCATTATAGACATAAAAACAGAAAGCTGCAACCTTTTAAGAGCTCATATAAAAGGGAACAAAAGGCGGAAACCGCCGATTGAATAAAAGAATGTCATTTGAAAATGACATGAGGGAAAAAGATATTCCCGTTGAGTGGCTTTTATTATAACTGACATAAAGCAATCTGGCAATAGAAAAATGGAGGAAATTAAAAAAGATGCACCCTGCGGACACAGAAGACCGCAGGGGGGTATCTTTATGTGTGTCACGCCGCTGTCGCCGCCATCATCCCCAGAACTGCCACGCCGAAAATGGCGTAGAGAAGGTTGATGACCACACAGATCTTCATCAGTATGTTCTGTACATGGAATTTTGAGTAACATATAATGGTAAAAATTCCGGAGAATATCATAAAAACTGCATAGCATGCTATGATTATGCCGGCTGCCGGGATCTCCAGCGCCCAGGGCTGGGTGCGCAGAGGGAAGATGGTCCAGGGGACAAAGACCATGACTGTGCAGACGGCGGTCAGGAGAGCTGCCTTTGTGGGATTGGTTTCTGGTGTATACATATCGATCACTCCTTTTGTTATTTTTTGCCTTGGTTTTTATTTTCTTTCTGCGTGGCCGAATGCCAGGCAGGCGATGAGAAGGCACAGGATGGACAGGGCGGCGGCTGCAGGGATCCAGGGGATGAGGTCTAACTTGCGGCCCGGATCTGTGGACAATTTTAAATAGTTTGTCATGACTACGTAGAAGGGATAGCAGGGCGGGTACAGAAACCAGATCTTTGCGTTGATCATAAGCACTGAAGGCACCATGGTGCCAAGTCCCAGGCCGATGGAAAAGACTGGTGTGGTGAGACATACAGCCATCATCCAGTACAGCGCCATCATGGGCAGGGAGAACAGGAAAAGGGTTCCGGACAGCTTGAGGACCTGCTCTGCCTGCACCATCAGATCATAGTCCACGTAGGCGGAGGCGATCCGGGCGCAGAGAAAGTAAAGCCCGGTCATGGCCGCTATCTGGATAAAAGAAAGGAGAACGAGCACCAGGAACTTGGCCAGGCAAAGAAGACCGGGGCGCACCGGTAGGGCCAGCATCTTTAAGATTCCTTTATTGGTCCGCTCCGACTGCTGGAGAAGGACGGTGCACACAATGATGCTGGCCGGAAAGATGAACCAGGCAAAGCCCATGAAGCTCTGGATAAAAAAGTTGTTTTCCGGTGTGATGCCCTCCATGACAGGGGAAAGGCTCATGTCTGCGTTGACAATGTTGGGGATCCACAGGATCACAAGAGGGATGAAAAGAAGGACCAGGATCTTTGAGTGCCGGGTTTTCTTTATTTCTGTCAGTGTCAGTGAAAACAGGTTCATAGTGTATACCTCCTTGTGCGGATGAACAGGCAGGCGGCCAGCGAAAGAAGCAGAAGTTCCGCGCAGGATGAGACCGCGTAGAGCCCCGCGTCGCCTCCGGCCGCATAAAATGTCTTAAAAGGTGTGATAAAGGGAAACAGTGTAAGAAGGAAAGGCCCCTCCGGCAGGACAGTCCCCATGGACATGAAGATGACGCCGATGCCAAGGCTCACCCACATGTTCTGGCAGGCCGAGGCTGCCAGAAGCATAAACAGCAGGGTGGGCAGTGTAAGGAGCAGAAGGAACCCCATGTTTCTTGCAAGCTCCGGGAAAAAGTCTTCCGGCATCTCAAACCAGTGCAGGGTGCAGAAAGTAAGAGAGAGGCTGGAGAGAACCAGAAGAAAGAGGAGTCCTGCCGCAAGGATCAGCGCCTTGCCAAAGAAAAGGGATTCCGGGTGCAGGGGCAGGGCCAGCATCCGGCGCATGGCGTGATCCGCGTACTCGCTGTGGTACATGAGACAGGCGCCGCAGATGATAAGGATCAGAAACAGCATGGTCATCATCTGCAGATTGGCATCCAGGAGAATGGAAAGGGGAGACCCTTCCATGGAAGTAAAAAGCTCTGTCCGGAAAGCGGTGTTTGCCACAGGGACCAGGGCGGCCAGTATGCCGCCGGCGAAAAAGGATGTAAAAAATCCTGTGGATTTCAGTTTTTTCAGTTCGATACCGATCATCATCACATAGGCCTCCGTTTCCTGTTGTCCTCATCCACCAGCGCCAGGAAGGTCTCCTCCAGGTTGTCGGAGGGCAGCCCCTTCATGGCTGCCGTCTCCCGCAGGTTTTCCATGCTGCCCTCAAAGAGGAGCCGCCCCCGGTTTAAGATCCCCACGTCGTCTGCCATCAGTTCGATCTCCGGCAGCAGGTGGGAGGATACAAGGACGGTGCAGCCCAGCTTCTCTGGCAGGGACCGGATGAGAGAGCGGATCTCGTGGATGCCAACCGGGTCCAGTCCGTTGGTGGGCTCATCCAGGATGAGAAGAGGCGGCCGCCCGATGAGAGCTCCCGCAAGGCCCAGCCGCTGCTTCATGCCAAGGGAATATTTTTTTGCGGGCCGGTCTCCGAACTGGGAAAGGCCTGTAAGCTCCAGGGCGTCGTCTACGGCGGAGCTTTTAAGCCCCAGGATGCGGCGGATGATGTCCAGGTTTTCCCGCCCGGACAAGTTTCCGTAGAAGGCGGGCTCCTCGATAAGAGAGCCGGTCCGCCGAAGGATCTCCATCCGGTCCCCGGGGTACTTCTTTCCGTCTATGGTAAAATCCCCCACCGTGGGGCGGGTAAGTCCCAGGAACATTTTCATGGTGGTGGACTTTCCGGCGCCGTTGGGGCCCAGAAAGCCGTATACGGTGCCTCTTCTTATATGAAGGTTCAGTCGGTAGACGGCTGTGAAATCTCCGTATGTCTTTGTCAGATCGTGGGTTTCAATGATGTTTTTCATGTTGTGAGCCTCCTTTTTCTCTTGCTGGTTTTATTGTACCGGGCCATCCTTACAGGCACATTTCCCCTGCCTTACATTTACCTTACAAATGAAAAGCGGCGGGAGAGAAATGGTGAAAAATGTGCTATACTTTCAGCAGAACACAGGAAAGGGAGCAGAAGACAATGGACGTGGAATATCTGAAAGAGAAAAGGATCCTCCTGGTGGACGATGAGCAGGGGCTCCTTGACATGGTTTGTTCTATATTAAAAGAGGAAGGCCACCGGCAGATCCGGACAGCCGGGACTGTAAAAGAAGCTCTGGAGGAGGCGGCCGCCTTCCGGCCGGAGCTGGCTATCCTGGATGTGATGCTGCCCGACGGGGACGGCTTTGTCCTGTTTGAGAAGCTGAAGAAAATGGGAGACTACCCGGTGCTCTTTCTCACGGCCCGGGGTGAGGATGAAGATAAATTTAAAGGACTGGGCCTTGGAGCCGACGACTACATGGTAAAACCCTTCCTGCCAAAGGAGCTGATCCTGCGGGTGGGCGTGATCTTAAAGAGAAGCTACAAAAATGAAGATCCCCTTGTCCGTCTTGCCGGTAGCCAGATCGACTTTGGACGGGCCGAGGTAGTGAAGGAGGGGGAACACATCTCCCTTACAGCCAAGGAGTTTGAGCTTTTGTCAGCCCTCTACAGAAATGCCGGGCGGATCGTCACCATCGACGCCCTCTGCGAGGCGGCCTGGGGAGACAACCCCTACGGCTATGAGAATTCGCTGATGGCCCACATCCGAAGGATCCGGGAAAAGATTGAAAAAGACCCCTCCCACCCGGCTTCCCTCGTCACGGTGAAGGGCCTGGGATACAAACTGATGGTGGAGGGGAAATAGATGAAAAACGCACTGAAGCTCCTGCGCCGGCTGGTGGTGGGCATGTTCCTCGTTTGCCTGCTCCTGCCGGTGCTGGATTTGATTATCCTTTTTTCTTTTACCGTGAAATATGCCGGTAACGGTTCTCCCTATACCATGGCGGAGGAGGTGGCTGCAGGGCTCTCCGAGACGGAGGGAGGCTATGCCCTCGCGCCTCAGGTGCAGGAGAGCATTAAAAAGGCCGGGGCATGGGCCATGCTCATTCAGAGCGGTACTGGACAGGTGGTCTGGCACACGGAAGATCTGCCGGCTGAGATCCCCCTCTCCTACAGTGCCTCGGACATTGCCTCCCTCACAAGAGGATATGTGCAGGACTATCCCACCTTCCCGGCCAGCCGGGGCGGGGATGTGGTGGTGGCGGGCTATCCGAAGGAATCCTTCTGGAAACACATGTATCCGTCCTGGGACAGAGGGCTTATCGAGATCCTCCCTCCTCTTGCAGTGGCCATTATCCTGGCAGATATCGGGGTGGTCATTCTTATTTATCTGGTGACGGACATGAAACTTCTGAAATCCGTGGGACCCATTGTGGACGGCATTGAAAAGCTTTCAAAGGGGCGGACGGCCTACATCAGAAAAAAAGGCCTTCTCTCCGAGATTGCCCAGAGTGTGAACAAAACCTCCGAGATCCTGCAGGCAAAGAACCGGGATCTGCGGAAAAAAGAGACGGCACGGGCCAACTGGATCGCCGGAGTGTCCCACGATATCCGCACCCCCCTTTCCATGGTCATGGGCTACGCGGCCCAGCTTGCGGACAGCCCTCATCTGTCCGGGGAAGAGAGAAAGAAGGCGCAGGTGATCTGCAGCCAAAGCCAGAGGATGAAAAACCTCATCAACGATCTGAACCTGGCCTCCAAGCTGGAGTACAATATGCAGCCTGTGGACAGGGAGAGCGTCAGCCTGGTATCGCTCATGCGAAAGACGGTGGTGGATTTTCTCAACATGGACGCGGAGGGGAAATATCCTATGGAATGGCTGACCAGGGAGGACGTGCCGGCCTGCTTTGTGTACGCCGATGCTGCCCTTCTTTCCCGGGCGGCAGGCAATCTGATCCAGAACAGCATGAATCACAATCCGGAAGGATGCACCATCTACGTGACTGTGGAGCAGCAGGAGAAGACCTGCTCAGTCACCATAGAGGACGACGGGGCAGGCGTCACGGAGGAGAAGCTGGAAGAGCTGAACAACGCGCCCCACTATATGATGTGCGATGAAAATGTCATCGGCCAGCGCCATGGCCTGGGGCTTCTCATTGTCCGGCAGATCGCCCAGGTCCACGGCGGCAGGATGGACATCGGGCACAGCGCAAAGGGAGGATTTGCCGCCCGGGTGGAGCTGCCCTTGAAGGATTGATTATTGCGCTTGGCACTTTATCATGATAAAATGGACTTTAATACGAAGAAGAGAAGGAGGCATACGATCATGGGTATGACAATGACACAGAAAATACTTGCCGCCCATGCCGGGCTGGATCATGTGGAAGCAGGCCAGCTCATTATGGCAGACCTGGATGTAGTCATGGCAAATGATATCACAGGGCCAATGGCGATCCCGGTGTTCCGGCAGATGGCGGATAAGGTATATGACAAGGAGAAAGTGGTTCTCGTTCCGGACCATTTCACACCCAATAAAGATATCAAATCCGCAGAGAATGCAAAGTCCCTGCGGGAGTTTGCAAAGGAGCAGGAGCTGACACATTATTATGAAGTGGGCCAGATGGGCATTGAGCATGCCATCCTGCCGGAGAAAGGCATCGTGGTGGCAGGCGAGTGTATCATCGGCGCGGACTCCCACACCTGCACATACGGAGCTCTGGGCGCATTTTCCACTGGAATGGGTACAACAGATATTGCGACAGGCATGGCCACAGGGCAGATCTGGTTCAAGGTGCCCGGCGCCATCAAATTCGTGCTGACAGGAAAACCGTCCAGGTACGTCAGCGGAAAAGACATCATCATCCACATCATCGGAAAGATCGGCGTGGACGGAGCCCTCTACAAATCCATGGAATTTACAGGGGACGGCATTGCAAACCTCTCCATGGATGACCGTTTCACCATGGCCAACATGGCCATCGAGGCAGGTGCCAAGAACGGTATTTTCCCGGTGGATGCCCTGGCGGAAGCGTACATAAAAGAACATTCTGATAAAGAGTACAAAATCTACACAGCGGACGAGGATGCCGTCTATGATGAAGTGGTGGAGATCGACCTGTCCAGCGTCCGTCCTACAGTGGCATTCCCGCATCTTCCGGGCAATGCAAAGACCATCGATGAGATCGAGGCCATGGAGCCCATCAAGATCGACCAGGTGGTCATCGGTTCCTGTACAAACGGACGGATGGAGGATATGCGAAGGGCAGCCGCCATCTTGAAAGGACACAAGGTTCACCCGGACGTGCGCGTCATGGTAATCCCGGGTACACAGAAGATCTATAAAGAGTGTATCAAAGAAGGGCTGGTGGACATTTTCATCGACGCAGGCTGCTCCTTCAACACACCGAGCTGCGGCCCCTGCATGGGCGGCCACATGGGTGTCCTGGCAGCAGGAGAGAAATGCGTCTCCACAACGAACCGCAACTTTGTGGGAAGGATGGGACATGTGGACTCCCTCATCTATCTGGCATCCCCGGAGACTGCGGCGGCCAGCGCTATCGCGGGCTACATTGCCAATCCAGAGAAAGCAGGTGAAATGTAATGCAGGCAAAAGGAAGAGTTTTTAAATACGGAGACAACGTGGACACGGATGTAATCATCCCGGCAAGATATCTGAATTCCTTTGATCCCCAGGAGTTGGCAAGCCACGCCATGGCGGACATTGACCCGGATTTCGTGAAGAAGGTGCAGCCCGGCGATCTGATCGTGGCAAACAAGAACTTCGGATGCGGATCCTCCAGGGAGCATGCGCCCCTGTGCCTTAAGACGGCGGGCGTAAGCTGTGTCATCGCAGAGACATTTGCCCGGATCTTCTACCGCAACGCCATCAACATCGGCCTTCCCATCATCGAATGCCCCGAGGCTGCGAAAAACATCGAGGCAGGGGATGAGGTGGAAGTGGATTTTGACAGCGGTACCATTTACAACCGGACAAAAGGGACCCAGTTCCAGGGACAGGCTTTCCCGGAATTCATGCAGAAGCTCATCGCGGCAGGAGGCCTTGTGAACTATACAAATAATAATAAATAATTTACAGAAGGATCATTATTGTTATGGAAAAGAAAGGAAGAGCGTCAGCCCTTTTGCCAATCGTAGTATTCCTTGTAATCTTTCTTGGCTCGGGCATTGTGACGGGGGATTTTTATTCCATGCCTACCATCGTGGCATTTCTTATTGCCCTGTGTGTGGCTTTTCTGCAGAACCGGTCAGTCAGCTTTGATGAGAAGATCCACATTATCGCGAAAGGCGTGGGAGACGACAACATTATTACCATGAGTCTGATCTTCCTGTGTGCAGGAGGATTTTCCGGTGCCGTAACGGCGGCGGGGGGCGTGGAGAGCACGGTTAACCTGGGACTCTCCATACTGCCTCCCAGTGTGGCAGTGGCAGGACTTTTTGTCATCGGCTGTTTTATCTCCGTGTCCATGGGTACATCCATGGGGACCATCGCGGCCCTGGCGCCTATCGCCGTGGGGATCAGCGAGAAGACGGGATTTGCCATGGCTGTCTGCATTGGCGCGGTAGTCTGCGGCGCCATGTTCGGAGATAACCTGTCCATGATCTCAGACACCACCATCGCGGCAGTGAAGACCCAGGGGTGTGAGATGAAGGACAAGTTCCGGGAGAATTTTCTCATTGTGCTCCCGGCGGCCATCCTTACGATCATTGTTTTCCTGTTTATCACAAGAGGCGGCGGCACAGCAGAGATGGGGGACCTTACCTTCAACATCTGGAGAGTGGTTCCCTACGTGCTGGTTCTGGTGGGGGCACTCATAGGCATTAATGTTTTCGTGGTGCTGATCGGCGGCACGATCCTGTCACTGATCGTAGGTATCGCCACAGGAAGCCTTGCCTGGAATCAGATTTTCCTGGCCATTGGCGGCAATACCACCATCAATGGGCAGGAGATCAGCGGTGTCATGGGCATGTATGACATCACGGTCATCTCCATCATCGTGGCCTGCATTGTCTCTCTTGTAAAAGAGTACGGCGGTATTCAGTTTATCCTTCAGTGGATTCACAAGAGGATAAAGGGGGAGAAGGGGGCAGAGCTTGGCATTGCCGGGCTGGCCCTTCTGGTGGATGCCTGCACGGCCAACAACACGGTGGCCATTGTTATGGCAGGTCCCATTGCCAAAGAAATCAGTGAGGAGTACTGCGTCTCTCCCAGAAGGTCTGCTTCCCTGCTGGATATATTTACCTCCGTCGGACAGGGACTGATCCCCTACGGAGCGCAGCTTCTCTCGGCGGCCTCTCTGACGGCGCTGACGCCTTACGATATCATCCCGTATCTCTACTATCCTATACTGATGGCAGTGAGCGCGGTTCTGTTTATCCTGCTCCGGAGCAGGAAAGAAGCATAAAGCAATCCTTTTCTTTAGAGTGGAAGAGGTAGAAAGGTGAAGAACATGAATTTACAGTACATGAGCACGAGAAACCCGAAGATCAGGGCAACAGCCTCCCAGGCGGTTCTGCAGGGACTGGCCGGGGACGGAGGCCTTTTTGTCCCGGAAAAGATCCCGGCGCTGCCGGTGTCTCTGGGGGAACTGAAAGGCATGACCTATCAGGAGACGGCCTATGTGGTGATGAAGGAATTCCTTACGGATTACACGGAGGAAGAGCTTAGGAGCTGTATTGCCAGGGCCTATGACAGCAAGTTTGACACAGAGGACATCGCCCCTATCTCCAGGGTGGACGACACCTACTACCTGGAGCTGTTCCACGGCGCGACTATCGCTTTCAAGGATATGGCTCTGTCCATTCTGCCCCACCTCATGACAACGGCGGCAAAGAAAAACGGTGTGGATAAGGAGATCGTCATCCTTACAGCCACTTCCGGGGACACAGGAAAGGCGGCCATGGCCGGATTTGCAGATGTGGAGGGCACACGGATCATCGTCTTCTATCCCAAGGGAGGCGTAAGCCGGGTGCAGGAGCTGCAGATGGTGACCCAGAAGGGAAATAATGTGGACGTGGTGGCTATTCACGGCAACTTTGACAACGCCCAGAGCGGGGTGAAGGAGCTTTTTGGAAACAGGGAGCTGGCAGAGAAGCTGGCGGCAGAGGGCTATCAGTTCTCCTCCGCAAATTCCATCAATATCGGACGCCTGGTACCCCAGATCGTGTACTATGTGTATGCCTACGGCAAACTTCTCGAGAACGGGGAGATCCAGGAGGGAGAGAAGATCAATATCACGGTTCCCACCGGCAATTTCGGCAACATACTGGCGGCCTGCTACGCAAAGCACATGGGGCTGCCTGTAGGGAAACTGATCTGTGCCTCCAATGAGAACAAGGTGCTCTTTGACTTCTTCCGGACTGGAACCTACGATAAGAACCGGGAGTTCATGCTGACCACATCTCCCTCCATGGATATTCTTGTCTCCAGTAATCTGGAGCGTCTGATCTACCAGATCTGCGGCCGGGACGGCGAAGTGGATGCGGATCTCATGGGGCAGCTTCAGACGGAAGGAAAATACACCATCACCGATGCCATGAGGGAGCAGCTTTCTGATTTCGCGGCAGGATACGCTACAGAAGCGGAGACGGCTGATATGATCAGAAAGACTTACGAAAAAGCAGGGTATGTCATGGACACCCACACAGCAGTGGCGGCCCACGTGTGCGAGCAGTACAAGAAAGACACCGGCGACACCACAAAATGCCTGGTGGCTTCCACGGCAAGCCCCTACAAATTTGTGAAGAGTGTTCTCACAGCAATCGATGAAAAGAAATACGGCCAGAAAGAGGAGCTGGAACTGCTTCCCGATCTGGAGCAGATCTCCGGTGTGGAGATGCCCGGGGCCATCCGGGAGATCCTGGACGCCCAGGTGCGTCACAGCCGCGAGTGCGATGCAGACAGGATGCAGGAGACTGTAGAGGAAATCCTTGGCCTGCGATAAGGCGGGATCCTGGGGCGTCCTGCAGCGGCCAGGACGGACAGAAATAGAAGGGAAAGGCGGACAGATATGAACGGTATGGGAAGTTTTTTCGGTATTGTGGGGGTAGGCGCAGGCATCTACTGTATTTACGGGTACATGCTGATGATCAGAAAACGTCAGATCCCCAAGGGGATCATGCTCCCCAAAGATGAAGATCCAAAGAAATGCAAAGACGTGGAGGCCTACATTAAGATGACTTCCACCCAGCTTCTTCTGGTGGGCATTCTCCTTGTTGCCTACGGCGTGATGGAGTTTATCAACACCTATGCGGTCGCTATACCAATACCGATTTTTGCAGTGATCGTGCTTGCCATGGTGGCTCTTGTGTGGTTTGCAGTCCGGACAAAGAAAGCCAACAATACATACTTCTGAAAAGTCTGACATTTGGCAGGTTCTGATGTTATAAAAAAGAGAGCACGGATGCCAAAAAAGTCCTCCCGGGAGATGGCTGCCATTATTCTGGCGGGCGGAGCATTTCTTTTATCCTGCTGAAAATGCGCAAAAATGTGCAGCAGTTTTTTGCCAGGCGGCCGGGTGAATATCCGACGGGAGCGGCACGGGACGGACAGAGATGGCGGATTTGTGGGAAAAATGAAGAATACAAGACGCGGATAAAGGAGGAGAAACTTCTTTTGAAGGGCGTGAAAATGCAGGATTAAAACAAAAATCCTGCATTTTTATTGAAACCAGGCATTGTTTTTCGAAAAAAAACGAAAAAATAAAAGATTTGGAATAAAAAAATTCATGTCTTTGTTACTCTCTTAACATTTAGTGGTTGATTTTTTATACCGTTTCCTGTATAATGTTGGCATATCGGGGCTGCCGGATCACAGGCAGCTATATACTATAGAAAGAAAGAGGTTGAGCGTAACATGGCAAATATCGATTTAACTAAGTACGGTATCACCGGAACAACAGAAATTGTTCACAATCCTTCCTTTGAGATGCTTTTTGAAGAGGAGACAAACCCGAACCTGGAAGGCTTTGACAAAGGCCAGGTCAGCGAGCTGGGTGCAGTCAATGTTATGACTGGTATCTACACAGGCCGTTCTCCTAAAGACAAATACATTGTTATGGACGAGAACTCCAAGGACACTGTATGGTGGACTTCAGACGAGTACAAGAATGACAACCATCCTGCCACACAGGAAGCATGGGATGCAGTGAAAGAGATTGCAAAGAACGAGCTCTCAGGAAAGAGACTTTTCGTTGTAGACGCGTTCTGCGGTGCCAATAAAGATACACGTATGGCAATCCGTTTCATCATGGAAGTGGCATGGCAGGCTCACTTCGTTACAAATATGTTCATCCGCCCCACAGCAGAGGAGCTGGAGAACTTTGAGCCGGATTTCGTAGTTTACAATGCTTCCAAGGCAAAAGTTGAGAACTACAAAGAGCTGGGACTGGGATCAGAGACAGCTGTTATGTTCAATATCACAAGCCGCGAGCAGGTAATTGTAAATACATGGTACGGCGGAGAGATGAAGAAAGGTATGTTCTCCATGATGAACTACTATCTGCCGCTGAAGGGCATCGCTTCCATGCACTGCTCTGCAAACACAGATATGAACGGCGAGAACACAGCTATCTTCTTCGGACTTTCCGGAACAGGTAAGACAACACTGTCCACAGATCCCAAGAGACTTCTCATCGGTGATGACGAGCATGGCTGGGATGACAACGGCGTGTTCAACTTCGAGGGCGGATGCTACGCAAAAGTTATCGACCTGGACAAAGACTCCGAGCCGGATATCTACAATGCCATCAAGAGAAACGCTCTTCTTGAGAACGTGACACTGGATGCAGACGGAAAGATCGACTTTGCAGATAAGAGCGTGACAGAGAATACACGTGTGTCCTACCCAATCGATCACATTGAGAAGATCGTTCGTCCGGTTTCCGCAGCTCCGGCAGCAAAGAACGTAATCTTCCTGTCCGCTGACGCTTTCGGAGTACTTCCTCCGGTATCTGTCCTGACAGCTGAGCAGACAGAGTACTACTTCCTGTCCGGTTTCACAGCAAAACTTGCAGGAACAGAGCGCGGTATCACAGAGCCTACACCGACCTTCTCCGCATGCTTCGGACAGGCATTCCTTGAGCTGCATCCGACAAAATATGCAGAGGAGCTTGTTAAGAGAATGAAAGCCAGCGGAGCAAAGGCTTACCTGGTAAATACAGGATGGAACGGAACAGGAAAACGTATCTCCATCAAAGATACACGTGGTATCATCGATGCGATCCTGGACGGCTCTATTCTGACAGCACCGACAAAGCAGATCCCGTACTTCAACTTTGAAGTTCCCACAGAGCTTCCGGGCGTTGATCCGGCTATCCTGGATCCCCGCGACACATATGCAGACGCTTCTGAGTGGGATGCAAAGGCAAAAGATCTGGCACAGAGATTTGTCAAAAACTTCAAGAAATACGAGAGCAACGAGCTTGGAAAAGAACTGGTTGCAGCTGGTCCTCAGATCGAAGAGTAATCAGAAATGTAAATATGACTCCCCGGTTTATGCCGGGGAGTTTTTTAATTTGTGCATCTGCCGGCGGTCCGTCCTTTCCTGTTACCGGAATGGAAACACGGAAAAACCAGAGCGGTGCTGTCCATGGGACTGACAATGCTGTATAGTGAAGGCAGAAAGACACAAGGAGGAGATGACAGATGATGGCATTAGGCGATAATATCAGAAAGCTCCGGGAGGAGAGAGGGATGACCCAGCAGCAGATGGCGGATAAGCTGTATGTGTCCAGGCAGACTGTGTGCAGATGGGAGAACGGCTCCAGATGCCCGGATCTGATCACGGCGAAAAAGATTGCCACGGAGTTCGGGGTGAGCCTGGACGCGCTCATATCCGATGACGATATGGAGGACCTGGAACGGATCTCCGGGGCGGGCAAGTTCATAAAATACAAGAGAAAAGTGAAGCTTCAGGAATACCAGAGGAAGATACTGGAATTTCTCCAGGTGCTGGGAGGCGTGTACCTGTCCATCTCCCTTATCCTGCGGGTCCGCTTTGACATGCGGATGCCTGTCTGGAGCGTCGTGCTGGGCGTGTGCCTGGTGGCGGGGGCCTTTGCCCTGAACCGCAGGCTGGTGAGGCGGATGGAGGACCTGTGAGCAGTTGGAGGGTTGAATGGAAAGAGAGGGAAACGGTTGTCCCGGCGGACCGCATGGAGTATACTCTTTCTATGAGAAAACGAAAAGGAGGCTGTATATGCGGTTGAAAAATGTACTCATCACAGTGCAGGACACGAAGCGGGCTAAAACGTTTTATAAAGACCTGTTTGGTCTGGATGTGATACTGGACGGGGATGCGAATGTGATGCTGACGGAAGGGCTCGTGCTCCAGGACCGAAAGGTGTGGGAGGACAGCCTGGGAGAGAAGGCGGCGTCTTACAGCAGTGCCTCGGAGCTTTATTTTGAGGAGACGGACCTGGAGAGCTTTGCCGGAAAGCTGCGGGTATACGAAGAGGTGATCCGGTACACAGACAGGCTGCGGGAGCTGCCGGGAGGACAGAAAATGCTCCGGTTCTATGATCCCGACGGCAATCTGATCGAAGTGCGGACGCCGGCCGGAATATCTGCGGAAAAGGAGACGTAAGAGATGAGTCTGATCGCAGTGATTGACGACGATGAATATATAGGCGATATGCTGAAGAGGGCGCTTGTGAGTGAGGGCTACCAGGTGGTGCGGGCTTACTCGGGAACAGAGGCCCTTCTTCTCTTTGAAAAAACAGGCCGGATCTGGTGCTGCTGGATCTGATGATGCCCGGGCTTGCAGGGGAGGAAGTGCTGAAAAGGATCGAGGGGATACCGGTGATCGTAGTCAGCGCCAGGGCCGATGTGGAAGACAAGGTGGATCTTCTCCTTGGAGGTGCGGTGGACTATGTGACCAAGCCTTTTGATATAAGGGAGCTCCTGGCCAGGATCGCGGTGCACCTGCGGCGGGCTGAGAAACAGGACGGGGCGGAAGGCGGGCAGGTGCTGGTGTTCCGTGATCTTAAGGTGGACACGGCAGCGTACCGCGTGTGGGCGGGGGAGGAGGAGCTGCATCTGACGCCCACTGAGTTCGCCATTTTAAGGCAGCTTATGATGCACCCATCCCAGGTGATCACAAAGGCCAGGCTTCTGGATGCCATCAGCATGGACACGCCGGACTGTACGGAAGGGTCTCTCAAGATCCATATCAGTCATCTCAGACGGAAATTAAAGAGAGATACGGACAGAGATTATATAGAGGCAGTGTGGGGGATCGGATTTAAGATGCATAAGGAACAGGAGGAATGTTAACTGTTTCTTTACCTTTTCCTTAACCGGAAACTTACCGGCCCTGTGCTATCATAGTTTCAGAGCTCGAAAGAGCTGTCAGATGAAAGAACCGGAGGAAAGCGTATGTATCTGCCAGGCGTGGCCTGTATCCTTCTCCTGCTTGTCTGCGGGGGAATGGGACTGAAGATTTATTTTATGAGAAAAGCGGCGGATGAGATCCGCCGTCAGTGTGCCCTGCGCCTTGAGGAGGACACCAATGTGGGCATTGATATCAGCAGCCGGGATGGGAAAATGCTGGCTCTGGCCGCGGATCTTGACAGGCAGATGAAAAAACTGAGGAGAACCCGGCTTAAGTATGAAGAGGGAGATGCAGAGCTGAAGAGGGCAGTCACCAATATTTCCCACGACCTGCGCACGCCCCTCACAGCCTTAAGCGGATACATGCAGCTTCTGGAAAAGGAGGAAGTACCGCCCCGGGTGCGGGAGTATCTGGATATCATGGATGACCGGATCCTGGCCATGACAAGGCTGACAGAGGAGCTGTTCCAGTATTCGGTCATTGTCTCTCCGGACAAAAGAAAGGAGAGGGAGGCGGTCTGTCTGGGGGATGTGCTGACGGAATCCATTGCCGGGTTTTACGGCGTTCTGGTGGAGAAGAAGATTACGCCGCAGATTCATATCCCGGAGGAGAAGGTAGTTGTCCTTGCCAGCCGGGATACACTTTCCCGTGTCTTTGGAAATATTATCAGCAATGCTGTGAAATACAGTGACGGCGATCTTCGGATCACTCTGTACCCGGAGGGTCGGGTGACCTTTGCAAACCATGCCGGACGTCTGGACGAGGTGGAGGCGGCAAAACTGTTTGAACGGTTTTACACAGTGGAGAGCGGCAGAGAGAGCACGGGCCTGGGACTTTCCATTGCCCGCACCCTGACGGAGCAGATGGGAGGATCTATAGGGGCTTACAGGGAAGACGAAGAATTTGTGATCTGGGTCTCCTTTTTACAGACGGAGGAGAGAAAAGGAAAATCTGTGTAAAGAGCAGGTAAATACAGGAAGTATATTATGGTTGAAAAGATGGGTACAATAGAGTATAATGTCTTTAGGAAACCTGGGATGCTCGACAATTCCTGTAATTTTGAACCTACAAAACTTTAAACGGGAATCTTATTATCTCTGTAATATGTCAGGCCTCCGTACTTGCAGTGGAAGACAGAAAAACAGATGCGGACACCCACCTGGCTGCGGCTAGGAGTCAAAATACAGGAACCGGCATTTTGGGGATGTACAAAAGATGAAAGGCAGCTGCGTATATGCAGCTGTCTTTTTTCATACATTTAAGAAAAAGGCGGAAGAAGAGACGGGTTTGAGAAAAAGAAGGAAGAGAAAAACAAAAAGAATTTATGGGAGATATATGGCAGCCATTTTCATCTGGCTGCTTATGATTACAGGAATTGTGCATATGATGTCCCGGGACGGAGGCAGCCCTGGAGGGACGGATACGGAAAGTGAGCTGGAACTGCCCGACGGGACACTGCCGGAGCCCACATCCGGCAGTACCATCCGTGTTCTTCTTATGACGACAGGATACGGATCGGAACTTCACGGGGAGGTGCGGGTTTCATCGGATGAAGGATTAAGGGTGAGCTGCCAGGGAGAGAGTATTGAGTGGAATAAGGCGGATACATATCAGATCCTTCCGGATGATACCCGTTTTCAGAATGGAAACATACGGATCGAGCCTCTGGAAGAAGGAGGGGAGATACGGCTGGAGAGTATTGAGAGAGGCTGCGGGACGCCCTCCTATGCAGGGGTGCTGGAACTCAGGGCGGTCTCAGGCGGTATAGTGGTCATCAATAAACTCCCTGTGGAGACCTATCTGTGCGGCGTGGTGCCAAGCGAGATGCCGGCCTCCTACGAGCTGGAGGCTCTGAAGGCCCAGGCTGTGTGCGCCAGGAGCTATGCTTTCCGTCAGATGACATCTTACGGCTATCCGGAGTATGAGGCACACGTCAATGACAGCACGGATTTCCAGGTGTACAACAACAGCCAGAGGCAGGAGAGCAGTACCCGGGCCGTGGCTGAGACAGAGGGACAGGTTGTCAGGTATAAAGGGGAGATCGCCACCACATACTATTATTCAACATCCTGTGGAAAGACAACCAGCCTGGAGGCCTGGGGGACGGATCCGGGCGGCGGAGGAGGATATCTGCAGAGCGTGGAGGTCTGCGGGGAACAGGGGGATTATGAGAAGGACCTGCCCTGGTACAGATGGACGGCCCAGGTGCCGGTCCAGACCCTGTCTGCCCTTGTAAGTGCAAATACGGGTGTACAGGTAGGAACCCTTTCCAGTGTGGAAGTGACGAAAAGGGGACCGGGGGATGTGGCTCTGCAGATCGTGGCTACAGGTGATGCCGGGAGTGTCACGGTGGACACAGAGAACAAGATCCGCTCAGCCCTTGGGGGAAGCGGCTACACCATCACGAAAAATGACGGCAGCACGTCCCAGAGCAGCGCCCTTCTGCCCAGCGCATTTTTTACCATTGAGAAGAGCGACGATACCTTTGTCATCAGCGGCGGAGGGTTCGGGCACGGCATCGGCATGAGCCAGAATGGTGCCAACGAGATGGCAGAACAGGGGGCGGATTACAGGCAGATCCTGCAGACGTTCTATAAGGACGTGGAGATCGGATAGAGAAACCAGCTTGCATAATTTTCGGGCAGATGGTATGATTTCCCTATAAAAATGGCAGGAGAACCGCTGCCTGCCTGCAAAATGACAGCGGGGGAGGAATATGATCAAGAAGATTTTTCATAAAGCAATAGACGTATCTGAGGAAGTGGGAAAAGACCATGTGGGGGCTTACGCGGCCCAGTCCGCCTACTTTTTTATGCTCTGTATGATCCCTATCATTCTGTTGCTTCTCACACTGGTGCAGTTTACGCCGGTCACAAAAGCGGATGTGATGACGGCGGTGGTGCAGGTGTTTCCATCATCCGTGGACTCTCTGATCGTCTCCATCGTCAATCAGGTCTATAACCAGTCCATGGGTATCATCCCTGTGACGGCGCTGGTGGCTCTGTGGTCGGCGGGCAAGGGCGTGCTGGCCATGACAAGCGGACTGAACTGTATTTACGGCTGCCACGAGACGCGAAATTATGTCTTTCTGCGGATCCGCTCCACAATCTACACGGTGCTGTTCATTGTCGTGATCCTGCTGCTTCTGGTGGTGTCTGTCTTTGGAAATACCCTGAATATTTTCATTACGGGCCATGTGAAATTTCTGAAGCCGGTGGCGGACTGGCTGATCGAGCGGCGGGCAGTCATCACGCCGGTGGTGATGATGGGCTTTTCCCTTCTGATCTACAAGTTCCTTCCCAACCGGAAGGACACGTTCCGCAGACAGATCCCGGGCTCTGTGTTCACGGCAGTGGCCTGGATGGTGATTTCCTGGGTGTTCTCCGTGTATGTGGATATTTTCAGAGGATTTTCGGATATGTACGGGAGTCTGACAACCATTGTGTTGATCATGCTTTGGCTGTACTGTTGTATGTACAGTATCCTGCTGGGAGGAGAGCTGAACAAGCTGACGGCGGACAAGATGTTTTCCTGATATCCAGGGAAAACCTTGACATCCGATTTTCTTGTGTTAAAATGAAAAAAGCGATTGAAATATTGTAAAGGCGTTGACCGTGTAAGTAGAGAATCATTTTCCGGCAGAGAGGGGAGATCACTGGCTGAAAGTTTCCCCGGGTTCAGATGAGGATCGAATTTCCCACGCGAGCCGCACATCTGAACAGGCCCGTGGCCGGCGAGTAGGTTGTGACGTTTCATGCACGTTACGCATGTCTGAGAGTCTGCCGCAGGAAGTGCGGTGGGAAGCAGGGTGGTACCGCGGGTTAGTATGTCTCGTCCCTTTTCAGGGAGGAGACTTTTTTTATTCTATAGGAAAGTCCCTGTATTACATTTCATAAAGAAAAGGAGAAAAGTGATGAAAGAGAAATTACAAAGCATTAAAGAAGAAGCGATCCGCCAGATTGAAGCTTCCGATGTGCCTGAAAAGCTCAACGAAGTGCGGGTGAAGTTTCTGGGCAAAAAAGGAGAGCTGACCGCTGTCCTGAAAGCCATGAAGGATGTGGCTCCGGAGGAGCGTCCCAAGGTAGGCCAGATGGTCAATGAGACAAGGGCCGCCATTGAGAAGCTGCTGGAGGAGACAAAGCAGAACATGGAGAGAAAGATCCGGGAGGAGAGACTGAAACAGGAAGTCATTGATGTCACTCTTCCTTCCAAGAAGAATATGGTGGGGCACAGCCATCCCAATACCATTGCGCAGGAGGAAGTGGAGCGCATTTTCATCGGAATGGGCTATGAGGTGGTGGAAGGCCCGGAGATTGAGTATGACCTCTACAACTTTGAGAAACTGAACATTCCTGCCGATCATCCCGCCAAGGATGAGCAGGATACGTTCTATATCAACAAAGATATTGTGCTGCGTACCCAGACATCCCCTGTACAGGCCCGTATCATGGAGGAGGGCAAGCTTCCCATTCGCATGATCTCACCGGGACGTGTGTTCCGCTCCGACGAGGTAGATGCCACCCACTCCCCATCCTTCCATCAGATCGAGGGACTGGTAGTGGATAAGAAGATCTCCTTCTCTGACCTGAAGGGAACGCTGGAAGTGTTTGCAAAGGAGCTGTTCGGTCCAGAGACAAAGACAAAATTCCGTCCGCACCACTTCCCCTTCACAGAGCCAAGTGCGGAGATGGACGTGACCTGTTTCAAGTGCGGCGGAAAAGGCTGCCGCTTCTGCAAGGGCTCCGGCTGGATCGAGATCCTTGGCTGCGGCATGGTGCATCCCCACGTGTTTGAGATGTGCGGCATTGACCCGGAGGAGTACACAGGCTTTGCCTTCGGCGTAGGTCTGGAGCGTATCGCTCTTTTGAAATACGAGATCGATGATATGCGTCTTCTGTACGAGAACGATATCCGGTTCCTGAAACAATTCTAGTACAATAGACACAATAACGCACCAGTTAGTGGAATTCCGGACGTAATACTTTTAAAAAGTATTACGTTACCTGTTAAAAAATAGTCAAAGGAGAATACAATGAATACATCATTATCATGGATAAAAGCATATGTGCCGGATCTGGATGTCACTGCGCAGGAGTACACAGACGCCATGACTCTTTCCGGGACAAAAGTGGAGAATTATGAGGAGATGGATGCAGATCTGGACAAGATCGTGGTGGGCCAGATCGACAAGATAGAGAAGCATCCGGACGCGGACAAGCTGATCGTGTGCCAGGTAAATATTGGCACAGAGTCCATACAGATCGTGACAGGAGCTCCCAACGTACATGAGGGAGACAAGGTGCCGGTAGTTCTGGCAGGGGGCCGCGTGGCGGGAGGCCACGAGCCCGGAAGCCGTGTGGCAGGCGGCATCAAGATCAAGAAGGGCAAGTTAAGAGGCATTGAGAGCAATGGAATGATGTGCTCCATCGAGGAGCTGGGCTCCAGCCGGGACATGTACCCGGACGCCCCGGAGAACGGTATTTACATCCTGCCCGAAGACACAGAAGTCGGCGCAGATGTGGTGAAACTGCTGGGACTTGACGATGTAGTCTTTGAGTACGAGATCACATCAAACCGTGTGGACTGCTACAGTGTTGTCGGCATTGCCAGAGAGGCAGCTGCCACATTCCGCAAGACATTTTGCCCGCCGCAGGTGACACCTACAGGAAATGACGAGGATGTAAATGACTATATCAAGGTGACAGTGAAGGACACAGATCTGTGCCCCAGATACTGTGCCAGAGTTGTGAAGAATATCAAGATCGGCCCTTCACCCAAGTGGATGCAGAGAAGGCTCGCCTCTGTGGGCATCCGTCCCATCAACAACCTGGTGGATATCACCAACTATGTGATGGAGGAGTACGGACAGCCCATGCACGCCTACGATCTTGACACCATTGCAGGCCGTGAGATCATCGTAAAGCGGGCTGAGGACGGTGAGAAATTTACCACACTGGACGGCCAGGAAAGACAGATGGACTCTTCTGTGCTGATGATCTGCGACGGCGAGAAATCTGTGGGCATTGCAGGTATCATGGGAGGCGAGAACTCCATGATCACGGACGATGTGAAGACTATGCTCTTCGAGGCTGCCTGCTTTGACGGTACAAACATCCGCAAATCCAGCAAGAAAGTCGGCCTGCGCACAGACGCTTCCGGCAAGTTTGAAAAGGGCCTTGATCCAAACAATGCCCAGGCGGCCATTGACCGCGCCTGCCAGCTGGTGGAAGAGCTGGGCGCCGGAGAAGTGGTTGGCGGCATGGTAGATGTGTACGGGAAGAAAAAAGAGCCTGTCCGCGTGCCTTTTGACGCGGACGAGATCAATGCCATTCTTGGAACAGACATTTCCAGGGAAGACATGCTTTCCTACTTCCGCATGATCGATCTGGAGTACGATGAAGATACAAATGAGGTAATCGCGCCCACCTTCCGTCACGACCTGTTCCGTATTGCGGATCTGGCAGAGGAAGTGGCAAGATTCTACGGCTATGACAATATCCCTACCACGCTTCCTAAAGGAGAGGCCACTACAGGAAAGCTCTCTTTCAAACTGCGCATCGAGGAAGTGGCGAGAAACGTGGCAGAGTACTGCGGCTTCAGCCAGGGTATGACTTACTCTTTTGAGAGCCCGAAGGTGTTTGACAGACTTCTGTTCCCTGCGGATGCACCGGAGAGAAAGGCTATCAGCATTATGAATCCCCTTGGCGAGGATTACAGCATCATGAGGACCACGTCTTTAAACGGTATGCTCACATCCTTGGCCACAAACTACAACCGCAGAAATAAAAACGTAAGACTCTATGAGCTTGGAAATATTTACCTTCCCAAGACCCTGCCCCTTACAGAACTGCCTGAGGAGAGGATGCAGTTCACTCTCGGTATGTATGGTGAGGGCGATTTCTTCAGCATGAAAGGCGTTGTGGAGGAGTTCCTTGAGAAGGCTGGGCTCTCCAAGAAGGAGAGCTATGATCCGAAAGCAGGAAAATCCTTCCTGCATCCGGGACGCCAGGCAAATATCATCTACGACGGCACAGTAATCGGCTATCTGGGCGAGGTGCATCCGGACGTGGCGGATACTTACGGAATTGGCGAGAGAGCTTATGTGGCTGTTATTGACATGCCGGAGGTTGTGTCCCGCGCAAACTTCGACCGCAAATACGAAGGAATTGCCAGGTTCCCGGCTGTGACCAGGGACATCAGCATGGTGATGCCCAAGGAGATCATGGTAGGACAGGTAGAGGAAGTCATTGAGAACAAAGGCGGACAGTACCTGGAGAGCTATGCCCTCTTTGACCTGTACGAGGGCGCGCAGATCAAAGAAGGATTTAAGTCCGTTGCCTACTCCATTGTGTTCCGGGCAAAAGACAGAACGCTTGCGGAGGCGGATGTGTCCAAGGCCATGGATGCTATCCTTGGAGCCCTGGAAGAGATGGGCATCGAGCTTCGTAAATAAAGCTGTCACAGAAAGGACAGATGTGATAAGATACAGGGGGACCTATCCGGCTCCCTGTATTACTATGTTATGAATCATGCTGTGGAGAAAGGAACGACAGATATATGGAAATGAGACGACAGGATTTCAGTTTTGATCTGCCTCAGGAGCTCATTGCCCAGGATCCTCTAAAGGACCGGGCCAGCTCCAGGCTCCTTGTTCTGGACAAGGAGACCGGGGAGACTTCCCACCATGTGTTCCGGGAGATCAAAGAGTATCTGCATCCCGGGGACTGCCTTGTGGTCAACGACACGAAGGTTATTCCTGCAAGGCTGATCGGCTCCAAAATCGGGACAGATGCAAAGATAGAAATTTTATTGCTGAAAAGAAAAGACGATCAGGTGTGGGAGACTCTTGTGAAGCCGGGAAAAAAGGCAAAGCCGGGTGCCAGGATCAGCTTTGGCGACGGCCTTCTCGTGGGGGAGGTCCTGGATGTGGTGGATGAGGGGAACCGCCTTGTCAAATTCACCTACGACGGGATTTTTGAGGAGATACTGGACCAGCTTGGACAGATGCCTCTGCCGCCCTACATTACCCACCAGCTGGAGGACAAGGACTGCTACCAGACTGTCTACGCAAAGCACAGCGGATCGGCGGCAGCTCCCACGGCGGGGCTTCATTTCACGCCCCAGCTCCTGGAGGAGATCAAGGCGGAAGGAGTGGAGATCGCCAGTGTTACCCTTCACGTGGGTCTTGGTACTTTCCGCCCGGTGAAGGTGGACAATATTCTGGAGCACCACATGCACTCGGAATTCTACCAGATCGAGGAGAACGAGGCCGCAAAGATCAACCGGGCAAAAGCAAATGGCGGACGGATCATCTGTGTGGGAACCACCAGCTGCAGGACTATTGAGTCCGCGGCGGATGAAAATGGATATCTGCGGGCAGGCAGCGGGTGGACGGATATTTTCATCTACCCCGGCTACAAGTTCAAGATACTGGACTGCCTGATCACCAATTTCCACTTGCCTGAGTCCACTCTGCTGATGCTTGTCTCTGCCCTGGCGGGGAGGGAGCATGTGCTGGCCGCCTACGAGGAGGCGGTAAAGGAGAGATACAGGTTTTTCTCCTTTGGCGATGCTATGTTCATTAAATAACATATGTAAATTGCTTGTGGGAAATTTGCTGGATTCTTTCAAAAAACTGTACCAAAATCATTCGAAATAGTGTATATTACGAAAGTAGCATTTTTAATGTCGGAGGTACAAAAGTATGTTTGAAATGAAAGTGAGATTTGCTACACCGGGGCAGATCAAGAGCTTCTGCTCTGTATGTCAGAAAATGACATCAGATATTGATGTGGTGAATGTGGAGAATCCCTACGACAGGATTGACGGAAAGTCCATTATCGGTCTTATGACTCTGGAGCTTGATGTGCCGTTTATTCTACAGGTCAGCGGAGATGACGAGGAGTCGGCGACTGAAATATTCTCAGAGTTTGCGGAAGAAAGATAGGATTATCTTAAAAATCTGCTTTATAAATTTTGTAGATAAGGGTGTCTGCGCAGGTGCTGCCATGGCGGCAGTAACCGGTTCGCGGACACCCTTTTAAAATTGCGCTTTCATTTCTTACATTTATCCTGCCGTTTACAATGACTTTCGCACCGTCTGGGGGTATAATAGAAATGTAAGCACAGTGGAAGCATCAGGAAACAGAGAATGAAAAAGAGAGGAAGACAGCCATGAGGCAGGAACGGTTTAAAATGGAGAGAGAAGGACTTGTGGAGGAAGGACAGGAAGTGGAGATCAGCGAGAGAAGTCCAAGCACAGGCCGATATACCTATCTTGTAGAGCCGTCGGTGGCCATGTCCGGCATCTACAGGACAAATGACAGGATCAAGGCGAGAAAAGGAAAGATCGCAAAGATAGAGCATACCCAGAAAGGATTTTATCTGGTTGTGGAAGTAGAAGAATAAAAAAGAAGGAGGATTTGGAGAATGGAAAGAAAAACACCTGCACTGGGGAAAGAAGAGCTGGAAGAGTTCAGACAGAAGACGAAGGATTTTTACGAGGGTAAGATCACAAAAAACGATTATAAAGGATATTCGGGAAGGTACGGCAGCTATGCCCAGAGAGGAGGAAAATGCAGTATGATCCGCCTGCGCATGGCGGGTGGCCAGCTCACAAAGGACAAGCTTTTGTATATTGCGCAGAGCATTGAGAAATACCATGTCAAGAAGGCGCATCTCACCACCTGCCAGACCATCCAGCTCCACGACCTGGACGCGGACGCAGTGTGCGGCATCATGGAGGGAGCCATGGAGCACGGGATCATTACCCTGGGCGGAGGGGGAGATTTTCCGCGGAATGTTATGGCTCCGCCTCTGTCTGGAACCCAGAGAGGGGAGTGTTTTGACGTGCTTCCCTATGCCACGAAGGCGGAAGAATTTCTCCTGTCCTTCCTGGACGCGAAGAAGATGCCAAGAAAGCTGAAAGTCTGCTTTTCCAACAGCCCGGACAATGTGACCCACGCCACATTCCGCGACCTGGGATTTGTAGCCAGGCCGGACGGGAAGTTTGATGTGTACAGCGCAGGAGGGTTGGGCAACCAGCCTAAGATCGGCATGCTGATGGCAGAGGCCGTGGACCCGTCCCGGATCCTCTACTATATCCTGGCTATGAGGGAAGTGTTTCTGGAGCACGGCAACTATGAGCAGAGAGGAAAAGCGCGCACCCGCTTTATGAGGGACAAGCTGGGGGATGAAGGCTACAAGCAGGCCTACCTGGAGAAACTGGCCCAGGCAGAAGCGGGGGAAGACCTGACTGTCAGCGTGGAGCCAGAGGAGATCCGTAAAAAGGCGGATGGGACAAGAGTGTCCGGCAGCCGCATCCTGGAGCAGAAGCAGGAGGGGCTCTATTCTGTCCTCTACCATCCACTGGGAGGATGTCCGGACCCGGCTGTCTTTGGCAGACTCTACAATGTGATCGAAAACATGGAAGAGGTGGAGCTGCGCATTGCGCCGGATGAGACACTGTATATTGTCAATCTGACCGGTACGGAGGCGGAAAAAGTATTGGAAGCGACCCAGGATGGGGCGCAGACTCCTTTTGAGTCCTCGGTGGCCTGCATCGGCTCCGCGGTCTGCCAGGCAGGCGTGCGGGATTCCCAGAGTCTTCTTGCGGCGGCAGTAAAGGCGGTTAGAGAGGCAGACCTCCCGGCATCTGCCCTTCCGAGAGTTCACATTTCCGGATGTCCCTCATCCTGCGGCACGCATCAGATCGGGCAGATCGGCTTCCGGGGCGGTGTGAGGATGATCGATAAGACAGCCTGTCCGGCTTTTGAAGTGTGCTTCTTTGGCTGCGACAGGCAGGGGGAGGAACGCCTGGGTCAGAGTGCAGGGACCATGCTGCAGGACGACATTCCTGCCTTCCTTGTGGAAGTGGGAAGAGAAGTGGCGGCATCAGGACTTTCCTACGCTTCATGGGAGAAGGAAAACAGAGAAAAACTGCTTGAGATCGCCGGAAAATATACGGCATAGAAGAAAGATAAAGGAGGCTGCCCGATGGACAAGGGAGTAAACGTGGGACTGGTGGTGTTTCTTACACTGGCGGCTCCTGGGCTGGCATTCATGCTGGCGGGGATTTTGATCCTTACGCTGGAAAACAGGAAAAAGAGCCGCTGCACAGCTATGACAACAGGTACTGTGGTCCGATACAGTTTTGTTAATGGAACGCCGAGCCCTGTGGCGTCCTACACAGTGGGCGGCGTCTCCTATGAGAAAAAACGCAGGTTCCGGGGCGTGGTGGAAGTGCGCACCGGGATTTCTCCGAAGGATCTGACAGGGGAGAATCAGAGCTGCTATATCAGCGAGAACGATGTGGTCCATATCCGGGGCGGGGCTGCCCTGAATCTGAGGGCTATGGCCGAGAGGCTGTACCCTTTGGGATCATCCATCCCAGTGTGGTATGACCCGGAGAAGCCCCAGCGGGCCTACGTGGAAAAGCTTCCGGTCAAAGGCTCTATTGTGGGATGGGTCTTTGTATGGACCGGGCTGGGGCTTGCGGCCCTGGGGATCTTGCTTTCCTTTGTGCTTTGACCAGGAGTTTGATATCCAGGAGAGAGCCAGGGAGAGGGGGAGCCGGGAAAGGCGGTTGACGGACAGCTCCAAACAGTATAGAATATAGAATGTTATTTACAGATAAGACAGGGAATGCGGTGAAAATCCGCAGCAGCTCACTCTACTGTGAGGAATGACGAAACCCGACATATGCCACTGCCCGGGCCGGCGGAGAAGATTTGCCGGCTGCCGGGTGGGAAGGCAGGGGAGTAGGTTTTAGTTCCGAGCCAGGATACCTGTATATACAGGAACGTGATCTTTCGGTGAGGATTTAAGATCGCACCATGGTGATGGCATGGCCCGGGGCGGGCCTGCTTTGTGATGCCTGATATCCGGTAAAACGCCGGATGGCAGGTTCCAGGAGTGCGGGAGATTGCGCGTCAAGCGCAGTCTCATTTGTTTAATTGGGAAGATTTTGCTTTGGATGGAGGGAACAATGGGACTTCGTTTTCCGGTATTTCTTGATATAGAAGATAAATCTATACTGGTGGTGGGAGCCGGGTATGTGGCGGTACGCCGGATCCGCACCCTTCTTCTGTTCGGAGCGGACATCACGGTGGTGGCAAGAGAGGTGTCTGAAGAACAGAGGCAGGAGATGGAAGAATTTCTGGAGACGGGAAAAGTCCGTCTGGTCCGAAAATGTCTTGAAAAGGCAGATATCACGCAAAACTACCTCTTTGTGGTCTGCGCCGCAGACGACCCGGAGGCGGACCGCATGGCCTGGGAGAGGTGCCGGGAGCTGGACATTCCGGTGAATATCGCTTCGGATCGGAAGATGAGCGACTTCTATTTTCCGGCCGTGGTGACCGGGGAGGACCTTGCGGTGGGTATCGCCGGGGACGGGACAGACCACGGGAAGACAGCCAGAGCAGCGGCTCTGATCCGCAGGTGCCTGGCCCGGTCTGAGGAGACAAAAAAGGACAAAGGAGACAGAGCATGAGGATCACAGTGGGAAGCAGACAGAGCCGCCTGGCTGTGCGGCAGGCGCAGATCGTCATGGAAGAATTAGAAAAATATCACCCGGAGGCAGAGGTCAGTCTGGTCACCATGAAGACGACAGGAGACCGCATCCTTCACAAGACACTGGATCAGATCGGGGGGAAAGGCCTTTTTATCAAGGAGCTGGATCTGGCTCTGCAGGAGGGGCGGATCGATCTGGCTGTCCACAGTCTGAAGGATATGCCTATGGAGGTGCCGGAGGACTTCCCTGTCCTGGCCTGTACCAGGAGGGAGGATCCGAGGGACGTGCTGGTGCTGCGAAAAGGCCTGGAGCGTCTGGAAAAGGACAGCGTCATCGGCTGCTCCAGTCTCCGGAGAAAATTGCAGCTTGGCTCCCTGTACCCGGAAGCAGAGATCAGGAATATCCGCGGTAATGTACTGACCCGGTTGGAAAAGCTGGACGCGGGAGAGTATGACGCCCTGGTCCTGGCAGCTGCCGGGCTGATCAGGCTGGGCCTGGAAGAGCGGATCAGCCGTTTTTTCAGCGTGGAGGAGATCCTTCCATCGGCAGGACAGGGCATTATGGCTGTACAGGGAAGTCCGTCCATGAGAGAGGTCACAGCCTGTGTGAACGATAGGGAGGCAGCCCTGGCGGCCGGGGCAGAGCGAGCTTTTGTCCGGGAGCTGGAGGGGGGATGTTCCTCGCCTGTGGCTGCCTTTGCCCAGGTGGAGGGGGATACATGCCGCCTGCGGGGGCTCTACTATGACGAGGGATCCGGCGGATACAGTATCGGGGAAAAGACCTTTTATATAGAAGAAAATGATCCGGCCCAGGGGGCGAGGATGGGAAGGGAGCTTGCACATGAGCTTAGAGACAGATACACAGAAAAGCGATAAGACGGGAAAAGTGTACCTTGTGGGGGCCGGCCCCTCAGATGTGGAGCTGATCACAGTAAAGGGGAAACGCCTTCTTGAGGAGGCGGAAGTGATCGTGTACGACAGGCTGGTGGGAAACGGCATCCTCATGTGGGGCAGCAGACATGCCCGGTATATCGATGTGGGCAAGCGGTCCGGCCATCACCCCATTCCCCAGGAGGAGATCAACCAGATCCTGGTGAGAGAAGCCCGGAAAGGGCAGAAGGTGGTCCGTCTGAAGGGGGGGGATCCCCTTGTGTTTGGGCGAGGAGGCGAGGAGGCTGCGGCTTTGAAAAAGGCTGGTATCCCCTTTGAGATCGTGCCCGGCATCACCTCTGCTATCGGGGTGCCCTCCTATCTGGGGATTCCTGTAACACACCGGGATATGGCGTCCTCCGTGCACATTGTGACAGCCCACAAAAAGGATGGAAGTCTGCCGGATATCCACTACCGGTCCCTGGCTGAGGGGGGCGGCACGATCGTGTTTCTTATGGGAGTGAGCACCATAGGAAATGTCATGGCAGGGCTGCTGGAGGAGGGAATGTCCCCGGATATGCCCGCCGCTGTGCTGGAGAGAGGGACTACCTCTGCCCAGAGAAAGATCGTCGGAACAGTGGGAGATATAGCCAAAAAAGCCGTCCGGGAGCAGGTGCAGTCCCCGGCCATCATCCTGGTGGGGCATGTGGCTGCTTTTCAGGACATGGACTGGTATGGAAATCGTCCGTTGGCGGGGAAAAAGATCCTGGTGACAAGACCCAGGGAGCGCAGTCTGCGCCTTGCCGCCCTGCTCCGTGAGGAGGGGGCGGAGGTGCTGGAGCTTCCCACAATCCGCATTGCGCCGGTGGAGGACGGGGAAGGCCTGTCCCGGGCGCTGGACGGGATCGGAGCCTTTTCCTGGATCGTCTTTACCAGCCCCTCCGGTGTGCGGATTTTTCGAGAGGAACTGAGAAAGAGGAG
This sequence comes from Claveliimonas monacensis, assembly GCF_014982975.1. GTDB lineage: Bacteria > Bacillota > Clostridia > Lachnospirales > Lachnospiraceae > Claveliimonas > Claveliimonas monacensis. Next base: position 79,922 of record NZ_JADCKL010000002.1, on the reverse strand, counting down.
GCAGGATGTGCGCAGCCTGGCTCATCTTAAGATTGCAGTCATAGGCGAGGGGACAGCCGGGGAGCTGGAAAATTGGGGACTTTACCCGGACCTGGTGCCGGAGCAGTATGATGGCGATCACCTGGGAGAAGCGCTGGCTGGCTGCGTGAAAGCCGGGGAGAAAGTGCTCATCCCCCGGGCCAGGATAGGCAATCAGACACTGGTAAGAAGACTGGAGGAGGCGGGAGCCCAGGTGACAGACCTGCCTGTCTACGATACAGAGTACGAGTCCTTCCCCTGGGTGGAGTATGACAGAGAGTTTGCCTCCAAAAATTGCTGGGCTATGTTTACAAGCGCTTCCACAGTGCGGGGATTTGTAAAGAGCGCCGGAGACATGGACCTGTCAAAAGTGACGGCTCTTTGTATCGGTGAGATGACCGCAGGGGAGGCAGAGCGGGCAGGAATGCAGACTTTTACAGCTGCCCGGGCCACCCTCCGGGATCTGGTGGATCTGGCCGTGAAGATGGCGGCAAAGGAGAGAGAAGATGGAGAAGGACAGAGGCAGCCGGATGGAGAAAAATAAAGCCGGTCTCCGAAGAGGATGGACCACCGGGACCTGCGCCCAGGCTGCGGCCGCGGCTGCGGCCCAGGCGCTTCTTGCCGGAAGCCTTCCCCGGGAAGGGGCAGACTGGACGGTTACGGTCCACCTGCCGAATGGACAGCCCTTCACCCTGCCGGTACAGTCCGGCAAAATAGAGAAGAGAGACAGCCAGGGACGTCCCCTGGCTGTGACCTGCAAGGTGAAGAAGGACAGCGGAGATGACCCGGATGTGACAGACGGCGTCACGGTCTGCGCCACGGTCTCCTTTTTTTCAGAGGACAGGATCGAGATCGACGGCGGGCAGGGGGTCGGGAGAGTGACAAAGCCGGGGCTTGCCCAGCCTGTGGGCAGCGCGGCTATTAACCCTGTCCCAAGGCAGATGATCCAAAAAGAACTGGTCCGCCTGAAAGAGGCGGCAGGATGGGAAGGGGGCTTTCAGGTCCTTGTGGAGATCCCCGGCGGAGAGCAGCTGGCGCAGCGGACGTTTAATCCAAGGATCGGCATTGTGGGCGGCCTCTCGGTCCTGGGCACCAGCGGCATTGTGGAACCTATGAGCGAGAAGGCCCTCATCGACACCATAGAGGTGGAGATCAAAGTGAAGCTGGCGGAAGGAAGGCGGTGCCTCATCGCCGCGCCTGGCAACTACGGCCTGGACTTTCTCCGGGACAGGTGGGGGATTCTGGCGCGGGATACAGTTAAGTGCAGCAACTATATCGGTGAGACCATAGATCTGGCCGCAGAGCATGGGGCAGAGGGGCTGCTCTTTGTGGGACATATAGGCAAGCTGGTGAAGATCGCCGGAGGGATCATGAACACCCACTCCCGGTGGGGAGACTGCCGGATGGAGCTTCTGGCATCGTCAGCCCTCCGGGCCGGGCTCTCCGGGGAGAGAGCGGCGGCTCTGCTTTGCTGCAATACCACGGAGGATGCCCTTCAGATCCTGACAGAGAAAGAGCGCAGGAAGGTGCTGGACTGTCTCCTTGAGAAGATCCACACCCATCTGAATATCCGCGCCCAGAGCAGCGCGCAGAGGGATATGAAGACGGGAGCCGTCCTGTTTTCCAATGTGTACGGCGTGCTGGGTATGACCCGGTACGGGGAGGAGCTTCTGGCCAGAGGCCGGGAGAAATGATAAAGAGACATAGAGAGGAGCAGTTATGGCAGGAATTTTGTACGGCGTCGGGGTGGGCCCCGGCGACCCAGAACTTATGACACTGCAGGCAGTGCGCGTCATACGTGCAAGTGACGTGATCCTGGCGCCGGGCAGGGAGCCGAAGGAGACAGTGGCCTGGAAGATTGCGGCGGGAGCTGTGCCGGAGCTGGCGGAAAAGGAGGCTGTGGGGATCCACATGCCCATGACCAAGGACCCGGATATACTTCAGAGAGCCCATCAGGAGGCTGTAGACAGGATCAATGCGGAGCTGGAAAAAGGGAAGAAGGCAGCCTTTCTCACCCTGGGGGATCCCTGCATCTATTCTACGTACCTCTATGTCCACAGAAAAGTGCAGGCGGCCGGATACCAGGCAGAGATCATCAGCGGCATTCCCTCTTTCATCGCTGTTGCTGCGGCAGTGGGAGATGGCCTTGTGGAAAATTCCCAGATGCTCCATGTGATCCCTGCCTCCTACCCGGCAGAAGAGGGCATGGCACTTCCCGGCACCAGGGTTCTGATGAAGGCGGGCAAGGCGGCTGCCCAGGTGCGGGATGAGCTGATCCTGCAGGGAGCACAGGGCTGGGCTGTGGAGAGATGCGGCATGGAGGGAGAGCGGATTTTCCACTCCCTTGATGAAATTCCCGATGATCTGAGTTATTATTCTATTATAGTGGCAAAAGAGGCAGGTGAATAGCAGATGGTACATTTTGTGGGGGCCGGTCCCGGCGATCCGGACCTGATCACAGTAAAAGGAAAAAGACTTCTTGAACACGCGCAGACCGTGATATATGCGGGATCTCTGGTAAACCCGGCGCTTCTTTCCTTCTGCCCTGAGGGATGCAGGATCTACGACAGCGCCCGGATGACCCTGGAGGAAGTGATACGGGTCATGGAGGCGTGCCATGAGGCAGGACAGGATGTAGTGAGACTTCACACAGGAGACCCCAGCCTCTACGGGGCTATAAAGGAGCAGATGGACCGGCTGGATGAGCTGTCTATCCCCTACCAGGTGTGCCCCGGCGTCAGCGCTTTCTCCGGGGCGGCAGCCGCCCTGGGGCTGGAGTACACCCTGCCGGGCATCTCACAGAGCGTGGTTATCACACGCATGGAGGGGCGCACGCCTGTGCCGGAAAAGGAGAAGATCCAGTCCTTTGCGGCCCACCAGTCTACCATGGTCCTCTTCTTGAGCACAGGACTTCTCGGGAAACTGTCCCAGGCGCTGGTGGAGGGGGGCTACCCGCCGGACACGCCGGCAGCCATTGTGTACAAGGCCACATGGCCGGATGAGAAAAAAGTACTTTGCCAGGTGTCGGATCTGGCGGAGACGGCAGAGCGGGAGGGGATCAAAAAGACCGCCCTCATCATTGTGGGTAAGGTGCTCTCAGGAGAGGCGTACCAGCGCTCCTGCCTGTATGATCCCGCTTTTACCACAGAATTCCGGAAAGGAAATGGGCAGGCAGAGGATGGAAAATAAAACGCTTCTCGTAAGCTACACAGACCAGGGAAAAAAGAAGATGGAAGAGATCCGCAGCCTGCTTGAGGATAGCGGGCGCACGGTCTTTGGACTGGAGCGGCCCAGAGGAGGCGACTTCCTCGGGGAGTACTGGCGCCAGGTGCAGGAGATCATTTTTGTCGGTGCAGCAGGCATTGCCGTCCGTCTCTGTGCCCCTTTTATCCGGGACAAGTTTACAGACCCCGCTGTGCTGGTCCTGGATGAGAAGGGGAAGTTTGTCATCCCTCTCCTCTCCGGGCATGTGGGGGGAGCCAATGATCTGGCCCTGTTTCTGGCAGAGGCGACAGGGGCGGAGGCTGTGATCACAACAGCCACAGATGTAAACGGCCGCTTCGCGGTGGATGTGTTTGCAAAAAAATGCGGCCTTGTGCTGACAGACCGGGCGAAGGCAAAAGACATTTCCGCCCGCATCCTGAAGGGGGAGAAGGTGGGATTCTACAGTGAATTCCCGGTCCTTGGCGGGGTGCCGGAGGAGCTGGTACAGGTGGAGAGCCGGCAGCAGCTGGGACTGTTTCCGATGTCCATTGCGGTGGAGGAGAGAAAGAAGGGGGAGACCGGGGAGCAAGTCCTCTGCCTTTTGCCCCGGAACCTGACCGCCGGGGTGGGCTGCAAAAGGGGCGTTCCCCGCAGGCAGCTGGAGGCATTTCTTCGACAGAAACTGACAGAGCTGGGTTTTTATCCCGGTCAGGTGAAGCGCCTTGCCAGCATTGACAGGAAGGCGGAGGAAGAGGGTCTTAAGGCTCTGGCGGAAACCTGGCAGATCCCATTTGAGACCTGGACAGCTGACCAGCTTGCGGCGGTGGGAACGGTCACAAGCGAGTCCGCCTTTGTGAAGGAAACTGTGGGCGTTGGAAATGTGTGCGAGAGAGCCGCCATCCTTGGCAGCGGCGGGGGACGGCTCGTGCTGGAAAAGACGGCAGAGCAGGGCATGACACTTGCCCTGGCTGCGGAAGATTGGAGTGTGGATTTTGACAAAACTGTATGTGATCGGCCTGGGGCCGGGCAGCTATGAAGATATGACAATGCGGGCGGCAAAGGCCCTTGCTTCCTGTGATGTAATCGCAGGCTACACCGTGTATGTGGACCTGATCAGAGACTATTATCCAGATAAAGAATTTCTCACGACACCCATGACGAAGGAGGAGGAGCGCTGCCGGCTGGCTCTGGAGACAGCGTCTGCAGGAAAGACCACAGCCATGGTGTGCAGCGGAGATGCCGGAGTCTACGGTATGGCGGGGCTGATCTTCTCCATGGGGAAGGACTACCCCCAGGTGGAGGTGGAAGTGATCCCCGGTGTGACGGCAGCTCTGTCCGGGGCGGCCCTTCTGGGCGCGCCACTGATCCACGACTTTGTCCTCATCAGCCTGAGTGATCTTCTGACGCCCTGGGAGAAGATCGAGAAGCGGCTGCGCTGTGCGGCCCAGGCGGATTTTGTGATCTGCCTTTACAATCCATCCAGCAGGAAGAGGGCGGACTACCTGAAAAAAGCCTGCCGGATCATAGAGGAGTATCAGAGCGGCGATACGGTCTGCGGTTATGCGGCCAACATAGGCCGCGAGGGGGAGACGTACCATATCTGTACCCTGAGGGAGCTGGAAGATGCCCGGACGGATATGTTTACAACAGTGTTCATCGGCAACTCACAGACAAGAGAACTCAAAGGACACATGATAACACCAAGAGGGTATGAAAATGGCTAGTATTTTAATTTTTGCAGGTACGACTGAGGGGAGAAAGATCGCGGAATACCTCCGGGGACATGCGCCGGAGGTGTATGTGTGTACGGCCACTGAGTATGGCAAAGAACTTGTGGAGGATGGGGAAAATATCCATGTCCTGGCCGGCCGGCTGGATGTGGCAGGCATGGGCGAGCTGGCAAGAGGATGCCAGGCGGAGCTTGTCATTGACGCCACCCACCCATTTGCCATGGAGGTGTCCAAGAACATCCGGACTATGTGTGAGAAGGCGGACATTCCCTGTGTGCGGGTGCTGCGGGAAGGAGCCGCCGGCGGCGAGAATGCCGTGTGGGTGAAGAATATCCGGGAGGCCGCTGCCTATCTGGCGGACAAGAAGGGCAATATCCTGATCACCACAGGCAGCAAAGAGCTGGACCCCTACACCCAGATCCCGGATTACAGGAGAAGATGTTTCCTGCGGGTGCTCTCCACAAAAGAGGCGGTGGAGCACGCGGTGGAGAAAGGATTTGAGGGCAAGCACCTCATTGCCATGCAGGGGCCTTTTTCGGAGGGCATGAACGAGCAGCTTCTGTCCCACGTGAAAGCGCGCTATCTGGTGACAAAGGACTCCGGTAAGATCGGCGGTTTTCAGGAGAAGATGGAGGCGGCCAGAAAGGCCGGAGCCGTTCCTGTGGTCATCGGCAGACCCCAGGAGAGAGGGCTTCCCCTGAAGGAAGTCTTTCTCATGCTTGCGGAGAAATATGGTTTCAGGGATCCGAGGAAGATCACCCTCATCGGTGTGGGGCCGGGCGGGGAGAAATGTCTCACCGGGGAGGCCCGTGAGGCTATGGAGAGTGCGGATGTGCTGATCGGGGCGGAGCGGATGCTGAAAGTGGCGGAGAACATCCCGGTGGAGCATTATGAGGAGTACCGGGCGGAGAAGATCCGCGAGTTCATACAGATGAATTCCAGATACCGCAGGATCGCCATCCTCCTGTCCGGGGACACAGGATTTTACAGCGGTGCTGCCGGGCTGAAAGAGGAGCTGAAGGAGTACGATGTGACGGTGCTGCCAGGCATCTCCTCGGTCTCCTGCATGGCGGCCCGCATCGGTGTGGGCATGGAAGGCGTGCCCCTTCTGAGTATCCATGGGAGAAGCTGCAATTATCTGGATTATCTGCGGGAGTACAGGCGCGTCTTCCTGCTGGTGAGCACCGGGAAAGAGATCCAGTCTGTGCTGGTCAGGCTCTGCAAGTATGGCTGGAAAAAAGCCCGAGTGTGTGTAGGCAGCCGCCTCTCCTATCCCAAGGAGAGGATCATCCAGGGATCTGCCGAGAGGCTGGCCAGGAAGGAGATGCAGTGGGAGGGGCTGAGTGTGGTCTACATCGAGCTGCCTGCCACCCGGCATCCGGAAGCCTCCGACGGGAAGGACGAGGATTTTGTCCGCGGAAAGGTGCCCATGACCAAGAGTGAGGTGCGCAGCGTTATTCTTTCCAAGATGGCGCCTCCGAGGGACGCAGTTATCTACGATGTGGGGGCAGGCACTGGATCCGTGTCTGTCCAGCTGGCTAAAAAGGCCATAGATGGCATGGTGTACGCTGTGGAGAAAAATGCAGAGGGCCTTGCCCTGATCCACAAAAACAAGATCCGCTTTCACGTGTCCAACATCCGGCCCGTCCACGGGGAGGCGCCGGAGGCGCTGCGGGATCTGCCTGCGCCGGATCTGGCATTTATCGGCGGCAGCGGCGGGAATCTGCGCCAGATCCTGGAGACAGTCTGGGGGAAAAATCCCCGGGCCAGAGTTGTGATCTCAGCTATCACGATCAACACAGTGGCAGAGTGCATGGCCTGCATGCAGGCATTTGCAGAACATCCGGCCCAGATCCTGCAGGTGCAGGTGGCCAGAGGAAAGAAGGCGGGATCCTACCAGATGATGGAGGGACAGAATCCGGTCTATATTATCACATTTGAAGGAGAAGAAGCGGAATGAGACGGAACGTGCCGAGACTGGTCATTGCGGCTCCCGCCAGCGGAAGCGGCAAGACGCTGGTGACCTGCGGGATACTGGCAGCCATGAAAAAGGCGGGGCGCCGGGCGGCGGCCTTCAAGTGCGGCCCGGACTACATTGATCCCATGTTCCATGAGACGGTTCTGGGGACGCCCTCCAAGAATCTGGACACCTTCTTTGCCGGGCAGGAGCTGACCCGTCAGCTCTTCCTGGAGGATGCGGCTCAGGCGGACCTCTCCATTGTGGAGGGGGTGATGGGACTATACGACGGGCTGGGAGGATGTACCACCCAGGCCAGCACCTGGGATGTGGCCCGGACGCTGGAAGCGCCGGTCATTCTTGTGGTGGACGGGGCAAAGTCCAGCGTGTCTGTGCTGGCCCTGATCAAGGGCTTTGCAGATTTTATGGAGGACAGGCGTGTCCGGGGTGTGATCTTCAACAGAGTCTCCCCCATGCGCTACCCGGCCCTGAAGGCCATGACAGAGGAACAGCTAGGCATCGCTGTCTGCGGTTATCTGCCCAGGATGGAGGAAATCCACATGGAAAGCCGGCATCTGGGGCTTGTCATGCCCGGCGAGATCCGGGACATGAAAGAGCAGATGGAGCGGCTGGGGCAGACCTGCCTGGAGACGCTGGATCTGGACCTGCTGGAGAAGATCGGAGCGGAGGTGCCCCAGATGGAGGCGGCGGAGGCGTGGATTCCCGGGAGGGTTTCTGCCGGTCAGCCGGTGATCGCAGTGGCCCGGGATCCGGCCTTTACCTTCTATTACAAAGATAATCTGCGCCTTCTTGAAAAGCTGGGCGCTGTCCTTATCCCCTTTTCCCCGATGAAAGACAGCAGAATCCCTGAGGAGGCGGACGCCCTTCTCCTGGGGGGCGGCTACCCCGAGCTCCACGGCGGCGAGCTGGAGGACAATGTCTCTATGCGGCGGTCCATCCGGGACAGGCTTGGTGAAGGCATGCCCTGCATAGCGGAGTGCGGGGGCTTTCTCTATCTTCTGGAAGAGCTGGAAGACAGGAAGGGAAAACCGTATCAGATGGCCGGGGTCCTGGAGGGGAGAAGCCATTATACGGGGAAATTATCCAGGTTTGGCTACATCACTCTGACGCCGGAAGGCGGCGGGGATCTTCTAAAGCCGGAGGAGAGCATCCGGGGTCATGAGTTCCACTATATGGACACGAACGGCAACGGGGAGGACCTCCTGGCCAGAAAACCGGTCACAGACAGGGTCTGGACATGCGGACATACATCAGACATCTTCTATGCCGGTTTTCCACATCTGTATTTTTACTCCTGCGTGGAGGCGGCCGGGAGATTTGTCAGAAAGGCGGAAGAATATGGAAGAAAGAGACAGTGAGATCAAAATACCGGGAGAGAGCGAGATCCCCTCTCCCGACGAGACGGCCAGGGAAAAGTGCCGGAAGAGATGGCTCTCCATCGCCAAGCCTCTCTTTGGCCTGGGAACTCTGGAGGACGCTGTCATACAGATGGCAGGCATCACCGGAACGGCGGATGTCTCCATTGACAAAAAAGGCCTCATCGTCATGTGCGCGGACAACGGCGTGGTGGAGGAGGGTATCTCCCAGACAGACAGCAGCGTCACAGCCGTGGTCACGGACAATTTTGCCAGGGGACTCACCTCTGCCTGCTTGATGAGCCGGGCAGTCGGGGTGGATGTGTTCCCTGTCGACGTTGGCGTGGCAGCGGACACCATGGTGTACACAGATAAGGTGGCATATGGAACAAAAAACATGGCAAAAGAGCCTGCCATGACCAGGGAGGAAGCCATCAACTCTATCTGTGCCGGCATCCGGGCGGCAAAGAGACTGAAGAGGGAGGGATACCAGATCCTCCTGACAGGCGAGATGGGAATCGGCAACACCACCACCAGCAGCGCAGTGGCCGCTGCCCTTTTGCAGGAGGACCCGGAAGGGCTCTCCGGAAGGGGAGCAGGTCTGTCCGATGCAGGACTTCAAAGAAAGCGGGAAGTGATCCGCCGGGCCATCAGTCTGCACCGGCCGGATCCGGCAGACCCCATCGATGTGCTCTCCAAGGTGGGAGGATTTGACATCGGAGGTCTGGCAGGCGTGTTCCTGGGCGGAGCCATGGAGCATCTCCCGGTGGTGATGGACGGATTTATCTCGGCGGCGGCAGCGCTCCTGGCCTGCCGGATCGCGCCGGGAGTCAGGGATTATATCCTTCCCTCCCACATGTCCGGGGAGCCGGGCATGGAGCGGATCTTGAAGGAGCTGGGGAAGGAGGCCTTCATTGGATGTCACATGAAGCTGGGAGAAGGAACCGGGGCTGTGGCCCTGATGCCCCTTCTGGACATGACACTGGAGGTCTACCGCAAGATGCCGGATTTTGACGGCATCCAGATCGAGGCGTACACGCCCCTGGGAGGAGAAGCATAGGAAGAGAGAGGAGACAGAAAAATGCTGTACATGATTTTTGGAGGGAGCGGCAGTGGAAAATCCGCCTATGCGGAAGACCTGGCTGTGAAGCTGTGCCCGGGGGAGAAGGTTTACCTGGCTACTCTGACAGATATTGACGCGGAGATGGAACAGAGGATCCGGGATCACAGGAAAATGCGGGAGGGAAAGAATTTCCGCACTGTGGAGCAGGGGCTGGCCCTGGAGAGCCTGGATATATCCGGGGAGCGGCTTGTGCTTCTGGAGTGCATGACCAACCTGTTGGCCAATGAGATGTACAGCCCCGAGGCGAAACAGGCGGAGGATATACCGGCCTATATCATGGAGGGCATCCGGCACCTGAAAGAACAGGCGGAAGACCTTATCGTTATTGCCCAGGATGCCTTCTCGGAGGTGCCCATGGACCCGGAGATGCGCAGGTATGTAAAGGCCTCCGGCCGGGTGAACCAGATGCTGGCTAAGGAGGCGGACGTGGTGGTGGAAGTGAAGTTCGGCCTGCCCCTGGTGCTCAAGGGCGGGGAGATCTTAAGTGAGGTGGAGAGCCGATGAAACAGGTCAACAGCTTTCTCATTGCCTTCAGCATGTACTCCCGCATCCCGGTGCCCCAGCCGGACTGGGAGCATTCTTCCATGGATTACGTCATGTGCTATTTTCCCTTTGTGGGAACGGTCATGGGGGGGCTTGCCTGGGCCTGCTGCCAGGGAGGGCATGTCCTTGGGCTGTCCGCCTTTTTGCTGGCGGCCATCCTGACGGCCCTGCCCCTTTGGATCTCCGGCGGCATCCACATGGACGGGTACATGGACACAAAGGATGCCCTGGCTTCCTGCGGAGACAGGGAGAAAAAACTGGACATCTTAAAGGACAGCCACACAGGCGCCTTTGCGGTCATGGGGTGCGGTCTGTATCTGGTCCTCTCCTTTGGCGCCTGGTGTGCTCTGGAGCCGGGAAGGGGGCTTGTCTGCGTCTGCCTGGGATACATGGTGAGCCGGACGTTGAGCGGTCTGTCGGTGCTCTGCTTCCCCAAGGCAAAGAAGAGCGGTTCCTATGTGACAATGTTTGCCGAAAAAGCCAGAAAGCGGCGGGCCGTCCTTTTCCTTGCTCTTCTCCTTACCCTGGAGGGCGCGCTTCTTTTGTGCCTCGGCGGCTGGAGAGGCGGGGTGACAGCGGCAGCGGCGGCGGCAGTCTTTGGCTGGTACTATCACATGAGCAGAAAACAATTCGGAGGGATCACCGGGGATCTGGCAGGCTATTTTGTCCAGCTCTGTGAGCTGGCCATCCTGCTGGCCATGGCGGTGACAGGATAGAGAAGATGAAGATCATACTGGTCCGTCACGGACAGACAGAGGGAAACAAAGTACATAAGTTTATCGGGGGCAGGACGGATGAGCCTGTGTCCCGGGAGGGGTTAGAGGCGCTGAGAGGGCGGACCTATCCCCGGCCGGACCATGTTTTCTCCAGCCCCATGCTGCGCTGCATCCAGACGGCGGAGACCATTTTTGGGGGATGCAGGCCGGAACTGGCGGAAGGATTCCGGGAGTGTGATTTTGGTATACTGGAAGGGAAGACCCATGAGGAGCTGCTGGGAGATCCGGCTTACGATGCCTTTATCGGAACGGAAGGGGCGGATACCTTTCCCGGAGGGGAGAGCATCCCTGCTTTTAATGCCCGGTGTCTGGAGACACTGCGGGAAACAGTGGAGACAAGCAGACAGAGAGGCTACCGCTCCATTGTATGCTGCGTCCACGGGGGCGTTATCATGGCAGTCCTCTCTCAGGTCATAGAGGGCAGCAGCTACTATGGCTGGAACGTGGAGAACGGAGAGGGCTACATACTGGAGATCGACGAGACGAAATGGAAGGAAGGACAGCTGGATGGTACAGTCACTTGCGGCATTGATCATCGGATCTATACTTGATTTTATCCTGGGGGACCCAAGAGGGCTCTGGCACCCGGTACAGGGGATGGGCTGGGTCATCAGCAGGCTGGAGAGAATTCTCCGGCGGATTTTTCCGTCGGGTAAGACAGGGGAGAGATGGGCGGGTGGCCTTCTGGTCATCCTGACTCTTCTTATCTCGGTGGGGCTGCCGGCTTTGCTCCTTCTTCTTCTTTCCTTTATTCACCCCCTTCTTTCTTTTTTGCTCTCCTGCATATTCTGCTGGCAGATGCTGGCGGCAAAATCTCTGCGGGTGGAGAGCATGAAAGTCCAGGAGGCACTGGAACAAGAAGGGCTTGAGGCGGGCCGCCGGGCCGTCTCCATGATCGTGGGCAGGGACACCCGGGATCTGACAGAAGAGGGGGTCATAAAGGCGGCAGTGGAGACGGTGGCGGAGAACACATCCGACGGCGTCACAGCGCCGCTCTTCTATATGATCCTGGCAGGCCCCCTGGGAGGAATCGCCTACAAGGCGGTGAACACCATGGACTCCATGGTGGGATATAAGAATGAAACATACCAGTATTTCGGCACCTGCGCTGCCCGGCTGGACGATGCGGCAAACTTTATCCCCGCCCGTCTGAGCGCTCATTTTATGATCGCCGCTGCTTTCCTTGCCGGGTACGACGGGAAGAATGCCTGGCGGATCTTCAAGCGGGATCGGAAGAAGCACAAGAGCCCCAACGCGGCCCACACCGAGGCGGTCATGGCCGGGGCCCTGAACGTGCGCCTGGCGGGGGACGCCTGGTACTTTGGGAAGCTCTTTAAAAAGCCCTTTATCGGAGATGACATCCGGCCTGTAGAGAGACAGGATATCGCCAGGGCCTGCCGCCTGGAATATGTCACTGCCCTCCTGCAGCTCCTCGTGCTGGGAGCTTTGAAGGCGGCGGTCATCTGGATACTGTAGAAGATTGAGGTAGGATGCGATGGAAGAACACGGAGGAAATATTTACGACAAAGATATACGGATCGACTTCTCAGTCAATGTCAATCCCTTTGGCATGCCGGCGGCGGTCAGGGAGGCGGCTGCCCGGGGGGTGGAGGAGTCTTTCCGCTACCCGGACCCAGAGCAGAGAAAGCTTCGGCAGGCAATCGCTTCCGCCTTCCTCATACCGCTCGATCAGATCGTGGCAGGCAGCGGGGCGGCGGAGCTGATCTGGGGGATCACGGCGGCTCTGCAGCCGAAAAAAGCGCTTGTCTGCGCCCCCTCCTTCGGGGAGTATGAGCGGGCCCTTGCCGCCCGGGGATGTCAGGTGCAGCGCTTCTTTCTAAGAGAGGAGGATGACTGGCTGGTATCCCGGGAGCTGGTCCGCAGGGTGTGGGAAGAACCGGGACTGGAGATGGTCTTTCTGTGCCATCCAAACAATCCTACCGGCAGGCTGGTCCCCGCGGATATTTTGAAGGAGCTGGCCCGCGCCTGCCATGATAGGCAGATCACGCTGGTGGTGGACGAGTGTTTCCTGGACCTGACCCGGGAGGGGGAGGCGGCCTCTGCCCTGCCCCTGCAGCGGGACTGTCCGGAGCTTCTGGTGCTGCGGGCCTTTACGAAGATGTATGCCATGCCGGGGCTGCGGCTGGGCTGGCTGGCGGCAGGCAGCAGGGAGAAGGCGGAGAAGGTCCGGCAGATGCTGCCTCCCTGGAACGTGTCCTGGCCGGCCCAGATGGCCGGGTGCGCTGCACTGAAGGAAGAGGAATTTGCCCGGAAGTCAGGGGAGTATCTCCTGCGAGAGCGGGAGTGTCTGTCCTGTAAGCTTAGTGCGCTGGGATTTCATGTGTGGCCCTCCGACACCACATTTCTTTTATTTGAAGGGCCGGAAGATCTCCAGGAAGCATGTCTGGCGGAGGGGATCTATATACGGGACGGAGCAAGCTTCCCCGGTCTTAGGGCAGGGACCTGGCGGATCGGTGTGCGGACGCGCAAGGAGAACCAGGTCCTTTTGGAAGTCCTCGGGAAGACCATGAAAGAGAAGGAGACAGACAGATGGCAAAAGTGATCATGATACAGGGGACCATGTCCGGGGCGGGAAAGAGCCTCCTTGTGGCAGGGCTGTGCCGGATCCTGAAGGAGGACGGGCTGCGGGCAGCTCCCTTCAAATCCCAGAACATGGCCCTCAATTCCTACATCACAGCGGAGGGGCTGGAGATGGGAAGGGCCCAGGTGGTTCAGGCAGAGGCGGCCGGGACCGAGCCTTCTGTCCTTATGAATCCGGTCCTTTTGAAACCTACCACGGACACAGGCTCCCAGGTCATTGTGAACGGGAAGGTGCTTGGCAATATGAGCGCCAGAGAGTATTTTTCCTACAAAAAGGAGCTTGTCCCGGTGATCCTGGAATCTTACCGGAAGCTGGCGGACCAGTACGATGTCATCGTGGTGGAGGGAGCCGGCAGCCCGGCGGAGATCAATCTGAAGGAAAACGACATTGTCAACATGGGGCTGGCCCGGATGCTGGATGCGCCTGTACTGCTGGCGGGAGATATTGACAGAGGGGGCGTCTTTGCCCAGCTCTACGGCACAGCAGCCCTTTTAGAAGAGGAGGAGAGATCCCGGATCAAAGGGCTCATCATCAATAAATTCCGGGGAGACAAGACCATTCTGGACCCGGGTATTGCCATGTTAGAGGAGAAGACCCGCATCCCTGTGGTAGGCGTGGTGCCCATGATGCAGGTGGACATAGAGGAGGAGGACAGCATCTCGGAGAGACTGCGGGATGGCGGAGAAAAGGGAAAGCCCGGGCTTTTGGACATTGCTGTCATCCGGCTCCCCAAGATTTCCAACTACACAGATCTGGCTCCGCTGGAGAGCCGCGCCGGTGTCTCGGTCCGCTACGTCTCCGGCGTGCGGCAGCTGAAGGAGCCGGATCTGATCCTTCTGCCTGGAAGCAAAAATACGATGGAAGATCTGCGGTGGCTGCGGATGTCAGGGCTGGAGGCTTCCATCTTGAAGCTGGCAGAAAAAGGGGTGCCTGTCTTTGGTATCTGCGGCGGCTACCAGATGATGGGAGAGGAGATCGCAGACCCCCACGGTGTGGAAGCCGGCGGCTCTATGAGGGGCATGGGGCTGCTCCCGGTGCGGACGATTTTCGGGCGGTCCAAAGTGACTACGCAGGCCAAGGGCAGGATGGAAGAGCTGACAGGGCCCTGGGCAGCCCTGTCCGGCCGGACATACGAGGGGTATGAGATCCACATGGGCGACACGGAAGTTGACACAGACCGGGGGTATGTGCAGATCCTGGCCCGGAAGGAGGACCGTATCCTGGGCATATGCCGGGGACATGCGGCCGGAACGTACATCCACGGGATCTTTGACAGCCGGGAGATCTCCGGCGCTATCCTGGAGAAACTGGCTGCGGCAAAGGGCATTGCCCTGGAGGACCTGGGAGAAGGAATGGATTTTAAAACATACAAGGAGGACCAGTACCGCCTGCTGGCGGAGGGACTTCGGGCCTCCCTGGATATGGAGGCGGTGTACCGCATCATCGGGGAGGGGCTGTAGAGTGCACACAGAGGGAAGGAGACGGGAAAACTATGACAGAGAAACTGGAGCAGGTGCTGCCGGAAAATATAGAAAAGAGAAGCTTTGAGATCATCAGCCAGGAGCTGGGAGAGAGGTCTTTTGATCCTCTGGAGGAGCCTGTCATAAAGAGGTGTATCCACACCAGTGCGGATTTTGACTATGCGGATACCCTTGTCTTCTCACCCGGAGCTGTGAGGAGAGCCCTGGAGGCGGTCCGGTCCGGCGCTCTCATCGTTACAGACACCAACATGGGAAAAGCAGGGGTCAACAAGAAGGTCCTCGCCTCCTTTGGCGGGGAGGCGGTCTGCTTCATGGCGGACCCGGACGTGGCAAAGGCTGCCAAAGAAGAGGGGACGACCCGGGCTGTGGCCAGCATGAAAAAGGCGGCAGCTCTGGCAGAAGAGACAGACCGGCCCCTCATCCTGGCAGTAGGCAATGCCCCCACAGCCCTGGTGGAGATCTGCGCCCTGCTGGATCAGGGAAAGATCGATCCGGCCCTGGTGATCGGCGTGCCGGTTGGGTTTGTCAATGTGGTGGCTGCAAAAGAGATGCTCCTGGAAAAAGACGTGCCATCCATTGTGGCAAGGGGAAGAAAAGGCGGCAGCAATATTGCCGCCGCTATCTGCAATGCCATCCTGTACATGGCACGGGATGGCGTGGAATAAAAAAGAAATAGAGCAAAGATAGTTTTGCCAACAGGTTTGACATCAAAGAAGGGCCTGGCGGGCGTGGCGGACATAGAGATCACAGATGCCGTCATACTCGCCCAGGCCTTTTAAAATGCAGGAAGTCTCGTACCCCTCTGCCCTGAAAAGACTGTTCCAGGAGTCCGTCTCCTCACCTGCCAGGTCGTTGCTGGCATGGTCGCCTGCCACCAGCATGAAAGGCGTCAGGTAGACCCGGCGGATGTCCTTTTCTCTCAGCTGCGCCAGCACAGCCTGCACATCCGGGTAAGCCTCCACAGTGCCCACATATACGCCCGGGTAGCCTGCCTGCTTGAAAGCGTAGTCCAGGGCGGCGTAGAGAGTGTTGGCGTGGTGCGTGCTGCCGTGGCCCATAAAGACGAGGGCCTCCTGGTCTGAGAGGCAGGGCAGCTCTTCCATTAGAGCCTCAATGACTGCAAATTGATCCTCTGTGCTGGAAATGAGAGGATCGCCGAAAGAGATCTTATCAAAATGGCTCTCCAGACTTAAGATATCCTCCTTCATCTGGTCGTTTTCAATGCCGTTCATGATGTGTGTGGGCTGGACAAGAAGGTCTGTGATCCCATCTTCCAGCGCTGCCTGGGCAGCTTCCTTTACGCTGGGGATCAGGATCTGGTCCCGCTCCCACAGTTTCTTGCGGATCATGCCGCTTGTGTAGGCGCGGTAGAAGGTGCGGTCCGGAAATGCCTCCGCAAGCAGTGTTTCCAGATGTTCGATATTCTTTTTTCTTGTCTCCGGGTAGCTGGTGCCGAAGCTGACTACAAGAAGTCCTTTATGTTCCATGTGTATTCTCCTTATGTGCAGTTCTTTTTATATACATGTTAAGCTGTTCAAAACTTTTCGGGGAGGGCAGACCCTTCGAAAGAATCCCTGCGGCCTGCAGGTTTTCGAAGACCTGTATGACGGCGGGTACCTCCAGGCTGGTCTTAGACAGCAGTTCCCTATCTGTCAGAATTCGGGCGGGCGTCCCCTGGGCCAGCACCTGTCCCTCCCTGAAGAGGATGACTTCGTCGGCCCAAGAGAGGGCGAAGCCCGTGTCGTGGGTGGCGGTGACGACTGTCATGGACCGGTCCTCGCCCAGGGACTGGATCATATCCCGGATGATTCGGACGTGGCTTGGGTCCAGGGCGGCAAAGGGCTCGTCAAGGATGAGAAGCTCCGGGTGCATGACCAGGATGTCCGCCAGGGCCACCTGCTTTTTCTGTCCTCCGCTCAGGGCGTGGGCGGGACGATGGCGGAAGGGGGCGATGCCCAACTTCTGGATGACCTCCTCCACCTCTCTTTTGGCTTCCGTCTCAGAAAGTCCCAGATTGAGAGGGCCAAAGGAGATCTCCTGGTACACGCTGGCAGAAAAGAGCTGCATGTCCGGGTTCTGGAATACGATCCCCACCTTTTTGCGCAGGTCCAGCAGTTCCTTCTTCCGGTAAGTGACAGGCTGGCCGTCATAGTATATCTGTCCCTCATCCGGACGCAGGATGCCGTTGCAGCATAGGAAGAAGGTGGATTTCCCGGAGCCGTTGGACCCCATGACTGCCGTGCGGCTGCCCCGCCGGATGGACAGGGACAGGTCTTTCAGGGAAGGCTCTTCCCCGCTTCCATAAGAGTAAGATACATGTCTCGCTTCAAGAATAAAATCGCTCATAAACTTCCTTTCTACATGATCCAACCGGCTGGGGCTGCGGAGGGCAGCAGGGCCAGAAGGAGGAGCAGCAGTTCAAAGGCTGCGATACAGAGGATCTCTCCCCGGCGGGGAGGCTGATGTTCGCGCAGTACCCGGATCTGACCGTCGTAGCAGCGGGACTCCATGGCGTCGTAGAGAGAGCCGGCCTGCCTCATGGCGCGGATGAAGAGCATGGAGGCCAGGAGCCCACGGGATTTAAGGCTTGTGCGCAGATCTTTATTTCCAAGCCTGGCGTTCTGGGAAAGAAGCATGGAGGAGGCGTTTTCCAGAAGGAGGAAAATGAACCGGTAGGTGAGCATCATAAGCTCGATGAGAAGGCGGGGCAGGCGGCAGGACTCCAGCACGGCCAGGATGTCTGTCATGGGTGTGTTGAAAGACAGGAAGAAAAGGGCGGACACACAGGCCAGGGCAGTCAGGATCAGCTGCACGGCCTGAAACACACCTTCCCGGCTCCCTGTCAGATAGAGTGAGCCCACCGGCAGGGCGAAGGCATCCAGGGGAACCTGGGAAATATTGATCAGGATGGCGCCTGTGCTAAGGAGGAGAAAAAACAGGGGCAGGGTCAGATATTTCAGCCATCTGCCAAGAAAAATGCCTCCTCTTTGGACTGTCAGGTATGTGGAGGCCAGAAGGAGGAGAAGGGCGGCTGGTATGGAACGGCTGACAATGCAGAGTATGACAGAAGCCAGGGAAAAGAAACACTTTTCCCCGGCATTTACGTATCGCAGTCTGGATGTATAGCAGAGTTTATCAATCTCCAGCATAGTCTGTATTCTCCTTTTTATCCTGCTCCTCTTCTTTGTACTTGTTCATCCATTTTTTTCGCTCTACAAGGCGTCCCATGAAGAAGGCGATGATCCCCACGCCGATGCCGGTCTGGATGCAGAAGAGCAGGCTTTCCACCTCACCCGGCAGTTCTCCGCCCAGAAGATCTTCGAGGACAGGTGTGAACCAGGGCTCATATTCCTCCCCTCTGACTTCTTCTACCATGACGCTGCCTGCGTCGTCAGATCCACCAAAGGATGCTCCCTTTCTTGCAAAGAGAGGAACGATGGCTATGAGAGCGGCGATGACAAGGAGAATAAGTACAGTTTTTGTATTTTTGCTCATGTGCCTTTTTTTCATCTTATTTTGCCTCCTTGTAATAACCGATCAGTTTCAGTTCCGGCTCTGCGTAGGATTCCAGTGCGATGACAATGACCACGGTGAGGATTCCCTCGATGATGGCCAGCGGGAGCTGGGTGGGAGCAAAGACGCCCAGGAATTTTACGGCAGAGGCGGCGATCCCTCCCTCCTGAGAAGGGTAGGCCAGGGCAAGCTGCAGACTGGTGACACAGTAGGTGAAGAGGTCGCCGAGGGCTGCCGCCAGGAAAATGGACACTCTCCGGTTGACTTTCAGCCTCTTCAGAAGAGCGTACAGTCCCCAGGCGAGAAAAGGGCCTGCGATGGCCATGGAGAAGGTGTTTGCACCCAGAGTGGTCAGTCCCCCGTGGGCCAGCAGAATGGCCTGGAACAGAAGGACGATGATACCCAGTATGCTGACGCAGGAGGGACTGAAGAGGATAGCGCCCAGCCCGGTTCCTGTCATGTGGGAGCAGCTTCCGGTGACAGAGGGAATCTTCAGTGAGGAGATCACGAAGATAAAAGCTCCGGACATGGCCAGCAGGATCAGCGCCTTGCGGTTTTCCTGTATGGTTTTTCGGATGGAGAAAAAGCCTGCCAGTAAAAAGGGAAGACACAAGAGGCCCCAGGCGATGCAGAAACCGCCCGGCAGATATCCCTCCATAATGTGCATGGCCTTTGCCTGGGGCGCCGCCGCAAAGGACAAGGCGAATATGCCGGACAGAGCTACCAGCAGCTTTTCCCGGTGAGTCATAGATGTGCGAGTCATAATATATGGATCCTCCTTCAAATGTATGGTGTGATACTATGGCGCTGTACGCCTGCATCAGATAAATGCCCCTGCCGGGATCACGACAGGGGCACTAAAAACACACAGGCAGATCCATGGAATCTGTCTTTCGCTTCCATACCTCACATCATACTCCGTGACAGACGGCAGTTCCTACAAGCAGGCAGGTCTTCTGACTCGGAGATCTATACAGCCTTTGCCTTCCCATGTACCTGGCATTCGCGGACACAGTGGCTGATAAAGGCTACTCCCTCCTTACAGCGGCGGGACCGTACAGGATTTTCACCTGTTTCCCTATTATCCCTGCCTTTTTGTTATTGCAAGAGGACAGGGCACCTGCGTGTATTTGATTTACTTACCCAAGAATAGCACACCGACAGGGGCAAGTCAATCCCCGAGGGGCTTGTGGAACAGAAGTGTCGGGGCTTCTGAGAGGGAGTGACAGTAAAAAATGCCGGAATGTTATGGAAACTTTTCCGGTTTTGTGTTAGGGTAGATACATAAAGCATTACATTTCTGGAAGCTTTTCTCCCGGCATTTTCCGCCGTATCTGATATCTCTAAGAAGATCTAAAAGAAATCTCAATGCTTTTATTTCCAGTTACACAGCAGAGAGTGAAAAGAACAGGCTCGCTGGCCGTGAAAGGCATCTGCAGGAAATTCAGAGCTTTACGCTCCTGAGTGATGTCTTTGCCTCTGTGGTATTGAAGGACATACCAGCCTGCCAGCATGTGCTCAGGATACTGACAGGGAGACAAAAGCTTTGTCTGTGCCAGGTGAAGACCCAGTACAGCATTTCCAGAGCTGTCTCAAGAGGGGCCAGACCTGATGTGTTTGCGGAGGATCTGGAAGGCAATCTGTATGCCGTGGAGATCCAGAGGATGACAGCCAGGGCGATCTGTCCAGGCGGGTCAGATATCTGAAATGTGAAGAAGGAGGATTGGAGCTTATGTGTGATATTACAGACAGAATTGAGCAGCGCGGAAGAGAAGAAGGAAGGATAGAGGGGAAAATGGAGGCGAAGCACGAAAGTGCATGTTCTCTGGCTGAGATGGGGATGCCGGTGGAACAGATTGCAAGGGCGCTTAAAGAGAGTGTCAGCCTTGTCCAGGAATGGATCTCGGAAGGCGCTGCGCCGGCAAAATAGAAAGCTAAAATACAGATGCTTTTTATTGACAATGTCAGATTGTGCTCTGCAGTTCGATATGGTAAACTGTAAGAAAATCAACAGAAAAGACAGGGGGACACTATGCCAGTATTTGATTTTAATAACACGCCGGAGGAGTCAAAAGCTCCCCAGTGTACTTATACAGTTTTTTATTCCAGTCACTCTCAGGCAGGACCGGATCACCCCGTGCTCGTGCTGGACAACAGAGCCGGACAGCTGAAGCACCACTCAAATGGGGCTTTTACAAACCCGGTGAGAAAGACCGCCTTTGAGTTTAAGACGGAGGAAGGCACAGTCAGCGCAGACATCCTGCGGATCGATGCCCGCTTTGTGAGCCTGCTGAAATGGCTGGGAGAAAATCATATTAACGTGCGTCTCTCCGGTGTGATCAAGGAGGACACTTATGCGGTGTACAAGATCCGTGAGATCGCGTTTGGGGGAGGCTCCAAACTCTCAGCAGAAGATGGTTTTCTGCAGTTTATGATCGAGCGGCTGCTCTCCAGCGACGCTCCCTCAGAAGAAGAACCCGGAGAGGACGAGGAGGAGGCAGGTGACAGCATGAAGCTGACCAGCATCCAGAGCATTACGGATTTTATGAACTGCGCAGGCCGGACACTGCCGGATAATATCCGCCTCTGGGCCAGGAGAAACCTGGCTGTCGCGCGGTCCAATGAAGTGTCTGCAGAGGAGCGGCGGCACGCCCAGAGAGCGCTCTCTATTATGATGAACATCCAGTGGAAGGGAAACTATTTTGAGTCTATCGATCCCGTGGAGGCCCGCCGGATCCTGGACGAGGAGCTCTACGGCATGGAGCAGGTGAAACAGCGGATCATTGAGACGATTATCCAGATCAACCGGACCCACACACTGCCAGCTTACGGCCTTCTGCTGATCGGGCCCGCAGGAACCGGAAAATCCCAGATCGCCTACGCTGTAGCGCGGATCTTAAAACTGCCATGGACGACCTTGGATATGAGTTCGATCAACGATCCGGAGCAGCTCACCGGAAGTTCCAGGATCTATGCCAATGCAAAGCCGGGAATTATTATGGATGCCTTTTCCATGGCTGGCGAGTCCAATCTGGTCTTCATTATAAACGAACTGGATAAGGCGGCAGCAGGAAAGGGAAATGGAAATCCTGCAGATGTACTTTTGACGCTGCTGGATAATCTGGGATTTACGGATAACTATATTGAGTGTATGATCCCGACAGTGGGCGTGTATCCTATTGCCACTGCCAATGAGAAAGATCAGATCAGCGCACCTCTCATGTCCAGGTTTGCCGTTATTGAGATACCGGACTATACTCCGGAGGAGAAGAAAGTCATTTTCTCGGAGTACGCGCTCCCGAAAGTCCTGCGCAGGATCGGAATGGAGAAAAGTGAATGCAGCCTGACACCGGACGGACTGGAGGCTGTCATTGACCTGCACAGAAACACCAGCGGGATCCGTGATCTGGAGCAGGCTGCTGAGCACATTGCCGCCAATGCGCTGTATCAGATCGAAGTGGATCATGTAAAGTCTGTGACATTTGACGCCTCCATGGTGCGTGACCTGCTGGGATGATGACCAACAAAATAAGAAAAACAAAATGGTCCGGAATGTCCGTGCATTTCCGGGCCTTTCGCTTATACAGAAAGGGAAGAAACTATGCAGGATTTTAACTGGACAGTCTGTTATCTCGTCCTGGTCAATTTTGTTACATTTGTAGCATTTGGAGTGGATAAAAGGAGAGCTGTCAGGAACAAATACCGGATTTCGGAAGCGACTTTGCTGGGACTGGCTCTTATCGGCGGCTCGGCTGGTGCGCTGGCAGGCATGTATCTGTTTCATCACAAGACAAGGAAGCCCTTGTTCCGAGTGATTCCGATACTTTTGGTGTCCCAGGCAGCCATTTTGTTCTTTTTTTAGAGCGTTCAGAAAGGCAAGTGAAAACAAGGACAGCAAGGAGATATACAAATATGGGGAATTTGATAGAAATCACAGATTTTAATGCAGAGGCGCTGGATGTCTATGCCAGACTGACAGAGGCTCAGCTTTTGAATAAAGACAAGCCGGAAGAAGGGCTCTTTATTGCAGAGAGCCCCAAAGTAGTTATGCGGGCACTGGATGCAGGGTATGAACCTGTGTCCATTCTGACGGAAGACAGGAATATAAAGGGTGAAGCAGCGGAAGTGATCGACAGGTGTTCGGGCATACCGGTGTACACGGCTCCCTTCGAGGTGCTGACCCGGCTCACCGGGTACAAGCTGACCCGGGGCCTCCTCTGTGCCATGCACCGGAGACCTCTGCCCCGAGTGGAAGAGCTGTGCCGGGAGGCAAAGCGCATCGCTGTTCTGGAAAATGTTATGAATCCCACCAATGTGGGCGCCATCATCCGTTCAGCCGCTGCCCTCCACATGGATGCAGTCCTTCTTACTCCCGGATGCAGCAACCCGCTCTACCGCAGAGCCATCCGGGTCAGTATGGGCACCGTCTTTCAGATCCCCTGGACATTCCTCAGTGAAGAAGAGGCGGGGAGATGGCCGGAGGAGGGCATGGCCTATCTGAAGAGCCTTGGATTTGCTACGGCCTCTATGGCGCTCCATGACGAGTCCGTGGACATTGACGCGCCTGCTCTGCGGTCAGAAGACAAGCTGGCGGTCATCCTGGGGACAGAAGGTGAAGGGCTGCAGGACGCGACCATAGCAGCCTCCGATTACACCATCAAGATCCCCATGAGTCATGGCGTGGATTCCCTGAATGTGGCGGCGGCCAGCGCAGTGGCTTTCTGGGAGCTGGGGAGGCAAAGTGGCTGCACCATAGAAAAAACACAGACAGAAAGGAAGTGCATTTTATGAGACTGTTTATCGCTATCCGCCTCTCAGATGGTATGCAGAAATCCCTTGTTGCCTGTATGCATGATCTCAAAAAGCGGGGGGTGGAGGGGAATTATGTCCCTGCCCGGAACCTGCATATGACCCTGGCTTTCATCGGGGAGTATGATGACCCGGGAAAAGTGAAGGAAGTCATCAGTAAGGTGCCCCTTCCCAGCTTCCGGCTGGCGCTTTCGGAAAAGGGGAATTTTGGAAATATCCTGTGGGCGGGAGTAAAAGGAAACCAAAAGCTGAAGACGTATGTAAAAGAGCTGCGGGATGCGCTCAGGGAGAACGGCGTACCTTTTGAAAATGACAAATTTGTCCCGCACATTACCCTGATCCGGAAAGTTTCTGCTAAAAAGCCTTACCAGGTCCATCTCCCCAGGGCGGAGATGACTGTAGAGAGCGTGTCTCTTATGAAGTCAGAGATGAAAAACGGGAAAGTTGTCTACCAGGAGTTGTAGAGTATGGGCATGGAAGAAGACAAATGGGACAGATTTTTACATATCCGGACAACAGGGCGGGATGACTCCCAGGCGGACCAATACCGGTATCCTTACGAGCCAACTCCCTACTCCGTGCTGGAGAGGCTGGCAAATGCGGGTTATATCCGAAAGGGGAACACCGTGCTGGATTATGGGTGCGGCAAAGGCAGGGCGGATTTTTTCCTGTCCTGGCAGACAAGGTGCAGGAGCATTGGCGTTGAGTATGACAGGAGGATGCTGGAAAAAGCTGTGACTAATCAGGAGACGGCGGTCCAGTCGGACAGGACAGAGTTTGTACTGGCAGATGCAGAGCATTTTGCCGTGCCGGATAAAGTGGATCGGATTTATTTTTTCAATCCTTTTTCACTGGAAATCCTGCGCAAAGTCATGGGCCGCATACGGAAGTCCTGGTATGAGGCACCAAGGGAAATCCTGCTGTTTTTCTACTACCCGTCAGATGAATATGTGTCCTATCTGATGACAGTGGATGAACTGGACTTCCTGGACGAGATTGATTGCAGGGACCTGTTTCCGGGCGGAGATGTGCGGGAGCGGATCCTGGTATTTGCGTGCGGGCAGCGTGCAGCTGAATAAAGAAATTTTACATAAGGGAGGATGCTATGGCAAGGATCAGAGTGATCAGGAAGAATGATGCATACAATGCAGAGTATGAGATTGGCGACATCTTTGAGATTTCCGGTACCTGGTACGGGGGTGTGCATATTATAGGGAAATCGGGGATCCCGGTTTCTCTGGATAAGGATGAATATATGGAGCTGGACACAGAGCCGGAACCGACCGAGGAGAAAGGGGAAGAACGTGATATCCAGGTGGGCGATATTGTGCGCCACTTCAAGAGAGAGTGGGTGTCTGATGAGACCTCCGAGTATCTGTATAAGGTGCTGGCCTTTGCGCAGCACACGGAGACCGGAGAGCGTCTGGTGATCTATCAGGCGCTGTATGCACCGTTTAAGATCTGCGCCCGGCCTTATGGCATGTTCATGAGCAGGGTGGACCGGGAAAAATATCCGGATGTAAAACAGACATACCGGTTTGAAAAACTGGAGGTGTGAGACGATGGCGTCAGAGAAAACAAAAGAACTGTACAGGATCCTGATGGAAAAGGGATATCCGAAAGAGTTCTGCGCAGAAATCGCATATAAACATATGAACACAGATTATACTGCCGGCAGAATGCTGGCATATCTGTACCGGGTCAGCAATCCCAGGATCGAGGATCTGGTGGATGAGATGCTGGCTATCCTGAGCGACAGGCAGCAGATCATGCAGAAGAAGGAGATGGAGCAGGCACAGGCAGTGATGAATGATGTCTACAGAAATGGCCTGTAGGAGACAGGAAGCAGAGGCAAAGGAGGCATGATTGCATGGCGCTTTACGCATTGGGAGATCTGCATCTGAGCTTTCAAAGCGATAAATCAATGGATAAATTCGGGAAAGTGTGGAGACATCACGATCGAAAGATCGAGAAATATGTCCGGCAGATCGTGAAGCCGGAGGATACACTCGTGCTCACTGGCGATCATTCCTGGGGCAGAAAACTGGCGGATTGCCGGGAGGATCTGGCGTTTATTGAAAGGTTCCCGGGCCGTAAGATACTCCTGCGGGGCAACCATGATATGTTCTGGGACGCCAAAAAGACAGAGCGTCTGAATGAAGAATACAGGGGGAAACTGTTTTTCCTCCAGAATAATTTTGCTGTGTATCAGGATTACGCGCTGGTGGGAACAAAAGGCTATACATTTGAGGGCCCCTTCTACCTGGATCATCAGGGACGAATTGTGGGGTGGGATGAACAAAAGGAAGAGCAGGCAAGAAAACTGGTGGAAAGAGAGATGGCCCGCCTGCGAAGTTCTTTTTCACAGGCCCGAGAGGCCGGGTACAAGAAATTTATCATGTTTCTGCATTACCCGCCCACCAACATACTGGAGCAAACCTCGCCATTTACAGAGATTGCACAGGAGTACAGTGTAACAGCGGTTGTGTACTCTCACTGTCACGGGGAGAGCCGCTTCGGGGACAGTATCCGGGGAGATTTCCAGGGGGTCCGGTACATGCTGGTGTCGGGAGATTACCTGCATTTTCATCCGGCGGCAGTACTGCCGTAAAAAGTGCAGAGAAATATCCGGTAGAAAAAGCCGGCCTGTATTGAAGATTTTTTCCGGATAATCTATACTAATACATACACGACCAGTGAAATCAAGAAGAAAGATGGGGATGAAAAATGAAAATTGCAGTAACTTACGATGACGGAAATGTATTTCAGCATTTTGGAAGGACAGAGTTTTTTAAAGTATACGAGACAGAGGACGGCAAAGTGGTCTCCAGCGAGGTGATCAGCTCTAATGGCGTAGGACATGGCGCTCTGGCGGGCGTTCTGGCAGAGCAGTCTGTAGACGTGCTGATCTGCGGAGGCATTGGCGAGGGTGCGCAGGCAGCCCTGAAAGAGGCGGGCGTGGAGCTGTGCGCCGGCGCAGAAGGCAATACAGATCAGGTGGTGGAAGCCTATTTAAAAGGTGAGCTTGTCTCCACAGGAGCAAACTGTGACCATCATCACGGAGAGGAGCACAGCTGCGGCGACCATGAAGAAGGGCATTCCTGCGGCGGAGGCTGCGGAGAAAGCTGTGGAGGCGGATGCGGTTCTTGGCCAGCTATTACCGGACGCAATGTGGGGAAGACATGCCGCACGCACTACAAGGGTACTTTCAATGACGGAACGCAGTTTGACTCATCCTATGACCGCGGAGAACCGCTGGAATTTGTCTGCGGCGCAGGCCAGATGATCCGCGGATTTGACCAGGCAGTGGCTGACATGGAAGTGGGACAGGTAGTGGACGTTCACCTGATGCCGGAGGAGGCCTACGGCATGCCGGATCCCAATGCTGTCTTTACTGTTGAGATAGCACAGATGCCGGGCTCCGAGGACCTGGTTGTAGGGCAGCAGGTGTACCTGACCAACCCGTACGGACAGCCTTTTCCGGTTAAGGTGACGGCAAAAGAAGAAACAACGATCACTTTTGACGCAAACCATGAGATGGCAGGCAAAGAGCTGAATTTCCAGATTGAGCTGGTGGAGGTAAAATAGAGTCGTATGGGATGCGTGTATTTTGTCCGGCATGGGCAGACAGTGTGGAACGTGGAGGACAAGATCTGCGGCGCCACAGATATCGAGCTGACGGAGCTGGGGCATCAGCAGGCTGTTGAGACCGGAAAAAAGATAGTGGCAGAGGGAATCCGGGCAGATGAAATCTTGTATTCGCCTCTTGTCCGCGCGGCGGAGACGGCCCGGCATATCTCGGAGATCACCGGAATCCCGGCCAGGATGGAGCCTCGGCTGAAGGAGCAGAACTTTGGAAAGTGGGAGTCCACTTCCCGTCATGGGGCAGAATTTAAGAAGGCAAAAGAAGAGTTCTGCTGCCGCAATGGCAGCGGTGAGTCCATGCTGCAGCTGGCTCAGAGAGTCTACAATCTCCTGGATGAGATCCGGGAAGAGGCGGATGAGAAAACCTATATCCTGGTGGCCCACAACGGGATTGCCAGAGTTGTCCAGTCGTATTTCTTTGATATGACCAATGCAGAGTACGCGGCTTTCGGTGTGGAAAACTGTGCTGTGCTCAGGTATGAATTTTAGATGCATGTAAATAAATATGCCGGCGGGGAATGGCGGTGCAGAAGCCGTGATTTTCCGCCAGTTTTTGACTGAAATTTTCGGGAGGGGCTCAATAAAGAATTGGATGCCTATAGCATTCCGAGATAATCCGCGGAAGGATAGAATCAGAGAAAATGAGATTGATTATGTTCTGGTTGGAGACTACTACATTCCAGATTTGGATCTGCTGGAAGAAGAACGACGTATTAGGAAATATGGGGTATGTACTGCAAAAAATAATGGGAGCTTGTATTCTTTTTCGAAAAGGAATATTGACAGCCGCAATAAAAGTTGTATACTGATAGTAACAGAACCCACCACGCCTCTGATTTTTTCATGCGCAACCCGGTGGGACTTTTTTGTTTATGGGGTGTTTTATGTATCAATATCCAAAACAAATATTAACAATAGCACAGCAGGTACAATCATATATTGATGCAGGAATGGTAATTGCTTCTCGTGAGGACGTAGAAAAGGCGTTAAAATCAGTTGGATTTTATCGTTTGCGTGGATACTCGTTCCACTTATATGATAATGCTACAAAGAAGTATTTTCCGGGAACAAAGTTTGAAGATATTTTAAAATTGTATCAATTTGATCAGGAATTATCGGCTCTGATTTTCTCAATGATTTCCAAAATTGAAATAGCATTGAGAGTCCGATTAGTAGAAGCATTACTGATACATGGAGATCCTTTAATCTTACAGGATTCATCAATTTTTAAAGAGAAAAAAATGTACTGGCAGAATATGTCCACAATAGCATCAGAGATTGCACGTTCTAACGATGTGTTCATCAAACATAATTTTGATAATCATGAAGGTGAGGTGCCAGTATGGGCAGTTGTGGAAGTTCTTTCCTTTGGAACATTATCAAAGATAATTAAAAATTTGAAAACAGGGACAGGCAGTACATATTCGATTTTGGCATCTAATTATCAGTATACCTCTAAAAAAGGAAATTTGGTGACTCCATCAAAGAAAATGTTTTCTTCATGGGTACAAGCTGTTTCTGTGTTGAGAAATATGTGTGCTCATAATTCTAGAATATATAATCGAACAATACATACCACACCGGAAATTCTGAATGCTGATAAAGTAACACCTGCACCAGCACATAACGGGTTATATCAGATTTTGCTGGCAATGAAATATCTGAGATCGTCAGATGAAGAATGGATGTTATTTGTTAATGAATTGGATAAGCTGCTTCAGAATAATGGTGGTGTGCTCAGTTTTACAGCAATGAATATGCCGACAGATTGGAAATCACATTTGAGTGTTTAAATTCAGTTAAAGCGCATAAAATATTAAAGCAGACCTAATCAAGCATATTATGCTCAAACCGATTAGGCTTTCGGCGAAGTGTTACGATAAGCACTTCGCCACTTTTATTAGAGCTATTCACTATAACCTTAATAAAATATGAACACAAAAACGAATGAAGTGTGCGTGATTTTTAATAATCGAAAATTGGTGAATAATAGGACGCTGGCAAAACAAGCCATGATATGTTTTGATAATTGAAACTTCCGGAAACGGCAAAAACATATTGCGAAATACAGAAGGCAGATGGAATTATTGCCGATAATATGATATACTATAATATAGATGCAGGTAGTATTTTATTTGATTGATAACGGAGGAAAGCAGATGCGATACCGTTCGGTTACTGAAATAGCAAAAAAATGGAATATATCGGAGCGCAGTGTGAGAAACTATTGTGCTCATGGGCGTGTGCAGGGGGCTTTTCTTACCGGAAAGACCTGGAATATTCCGGAGAATGCCGAAAAACCAGAGCGTTCCAACAAAAAGAAAGAACCACCACTCACATTGCTGGATATCTTGCAGGAACAAAAGGCAAGTAAATATTCCGGCGGTATTTACCATAAAACACAAATTGATTTAACGTATAACTCAAACCATATTGAGGGAAGTCGTCTGACCCATGATCAGACCAGATATATTTTTGAAACCAATACCATTGGCGTGGAAAATGAAGTTATCAACGTAGATGATGTGATTGAAACGTCAAATCATTTTCGATGCATTGATATGATCATTGATCATGCAAAAGCTGCTTTGACTGAGAAGTTTATTAAGGAGCTTCATCTGACTTTGAAAAGCGGAACCAGCGATTCCAGAAAAGACTGGTTTGCAGTGGGGGATTATAAGAAATTGCCTAATGAAGTAGGGGGGATGGATACTGTTCTACCCGAAGAAGTTGCCGGTAAGATGAAAGCATTGCTGACAGCTTATAACGCAAAAGAAGAAAAGACATTTGAAGATATTCTGGACTTCCACGTAAAGTTTGAGCGAATTCATCCGTTTCAGGACGGTAACGGTCGTGTGGGCAGGCTGATTATGTTCAAGGAATGTCTGAAATATAATATTGTCCCATTTATTATCGAAGATAGCATGAAAATATTCTATTATCGAGGATTGAAAGAATGGAACAATGAAAAAGGCTATCTGACAGATACATGCCTGACTGCACAGGATCGATATAAAGCGTATTTGGATTATTTTAGAATTCCATATTAAGTAAAATAATTTTCAAAGTGTCAAAAGTTGGTTCCAAAGTGTCAAATTACAGTGGGAGGAGAAACTCTGCAAGCTGGCAGAAAAAACTCGATGTGACATTGAATACTTATATGCAGGTAGACTTTGATGATATACAAAAAGATATGTAGCTAGGTAAGTTGAAAAGTTGTAAAATGGGGGAAGTGTTACAACCTACTTTACAACTTTTCAGAGGAAAACCAACATATAAGGAGAAATGCGAACATGATAAAAATACTATTTGTCTGCCACGGCAACATCTGCCGTTCCCCCATGGCGGAGTTCGTCTTCCGCGACATGGTACAAAAGCAGGGGCTGGGCGACCGGTTTCACGTCGCTTCGGCGGCCACCAGTCGGGAGGAGATCGGCAACCCGGTCCATCCGGGGACAACCCGGAAGCTGCGGGAGTTTGGCATCAGCACCAAAGGAAAGTATGCTGTGCAGATGACAAAGAAAGACTATGAGAACTACGATTACCTGATCGGTATGGAGAGCTGGAATATCCGGAATATGAATAGGATCATCGGTTCGGACCCGGATCACAAGGTGCACCGGCTTCTGGATTTCTCGGACCGGCCAAGAGATATCGCGGATCCCTGGTACACCGGGAATTTTGATGTGACTTACAATGATATAAAGGAGGGCTGCGAGGCGCTCCTGTGGCATATCCTGGAGAAGGACGGGGAGAGATTCTGACGGAGATCTCTTTCCGTCCTTCTTCTTCGGAAGATCTGTAAATCAAAAAGCGGGAAAATCCGGAAAAGAGCGCTTTTCTCTTCCGAACAGAGGAGAAATATGCTATAATATATCGGCTTTATAGATATGTGACGGGATTTATCGGGGAAATGATCCAAAAGATTTTAACAAAGAGAAAAGGAGAGAAGACGTGCTTACGATTAATCAGTATGTGAAGGCATCCAGCCTGGAGGAGGCATACGAGCTGAACCAGAAGAGGAGCAATGTGGTTCTGGGAGGCATGCTCTGGCTGAAGATGCAGAAGAGAAACGTAGGGACAGCCATTGATCTGTCCGGCCTGGGGCTGGACACTATTGAGGAGACGGAGAGCGAGTTCCGCATCGGCGCTATGGTGACGCTTCGCCAGATGGAGCTCCATAAGGGGCTGAACGACCTGACACAGGGGGCGGCCAGGGAGAGCGTGCGCCACATTGTAGGCGTCCAGTTCCGGAACATGGCTACTGTGGGAGGCAGTGTGTTCGGCAGGTATGGATTTTCCGATGTGCTGACCTTTCTGATGGCAGCAGGAGCGGAAGTGGAACTCTACAAGAGAGGAAGACTGTCTGTGGAAGAGTTTGCATATCTTCCCTATGACAATGATATCCTGACATACGTGATCGTGCCCAAGAGACCTGTGCGGGCAGCCTATCTCTCCCAGAGAAATACAAAGACGGACTTCCCGGTTCTGGCCTGCTGTGTGACTGAGATTGAAAGGGAAATCCGCTGCGTTGTTGGGGCCAGGCCCATGAAGGCAGTCTGTCTCAGAGATGAGAAGGGGCTGCTGGTAGAGGGGATCACAGAGGAGAGCGCGGAGAAATTCGGCGCGTACGTGTCAGAGACCGTGGAGACAAGCAGCAACCTGAGAGGAAGCGCCCAGTACCGGAAGATCATTGCGGGCGTGCTGGCGAAGAGAGCCCTTCTGCAGATCGCAGGAGAAGGAGAGAAAAAAGAAAAAGAGCAGGAGGGGAGAAACTGATGCAGATACAGATCCTTTTAAATGAAAAGAAAGTAACCGCCCAGATTGCCCCGGACATGCTTCTCATTGACTTTTTGCGGGAGCAGGGATGTAACAGTGTAAAGCGGGGATGCGATACTTCCAACTGCGGCCTGTGTACGGTGTTTGTGGATGATAAGCCGGTCCTGTCCTGCAGCCTTCTGGCAGCCAGGGCGGACGGACACAGAGTGATCACACTGGAAGGACTCCAGGAGGAGGCGGAAGGTTTTGGCGCCTATATCGCGGATGAGGGAGCAGAGCAGTGCGGATTCTGTAATCCGGGACTGATGATGAACGGAATTGCCATGTTCCGGGAAAATCCAGATCCCACTGACGAGGAGATCAAAGAATACCTGGCAGGAAACCTGTGCCGCTGTTCCGGATATGAAGGGCAGCTGCGGGGGATCCGGGCCTACATTAACTATAAGAAAAGCCAGGCGGAAGGAGGGAAGATCTGATGCCGGACCAGATACCAGGAAGTAATTATCGATATGTGAACCGATCTGTGAGGAAGAAAGATGCCATGGCCCTTGTCACCGGAAAGCCGGTGTACATGGATGATATCACGCCTTCTGACTGTCTGGTGGTGAAGGTGCTCCACAGCCCTCACGCCCATGCGCTCGTGCAGGAGATCAATACGGACATTGCCATGAAGGTGCCCGGTATTGAGGCCATCTATACCTACAAAGATGTGCCGGACAGGCGTTTTACGATGGCTGGACAGACGTATCCTGAGGCCAGCCCGTACGACAGGCTGATCCTGGACCAGAGACTGCGGTTTGTGGGAGATGCTGTGGCCATTGTGGCGGGAGAAAATGAAAAGGCTGTGGACAAGGCTTTAAAGCTTATCAAAGTGAAATACGAAGTGCTGGAGCCGGTACTGGATATGCACACGGCAAAAGACAATAAGATCCTTGTGCATCCGGAGGAGAACTGGCAGGCACTCTGCCCGGTGGGTGCTGACAATCAGCGAAATCTGTGCGCGTCAGCAAAGGACAGCAAGGGAGATGTGGATGCTGTCATGGAGGACTGCGACATTGTGCTGGAGCACACCTACCATACAAAGCCGGACAGCCAGGCCATGATGGAGACTTTCCGGACTTACACCTGCATGGATCTCTACGGGCGTCTGCACATTATCAGTTCCACCCAGATCGTCTTCCACGTCCGCAGGATCGTGGCCAATGCGCTGGATATCCCCAAGTCAAAAGTGCGGGTGACCAAGCCCCGCATCGGCGGCGGATTTGGGGCAAAGCAGTCCTGCGTGACAGAAGTTTTTCCGGCCTTTGTCACATGGAAGACGGGGAAGGCTGCCAAGCTGATCTACACAAGGCAGGAGAGCCAGATCGCAGGATCACCCCGTCATGAGATGGAGGTCCGGGTGAAGGTGGGAGCCATGAACGATGGAACCATCCGTGCGCTGGACGTGTACACCTTATCCAACACCGGGGCTTACGGAGAACACGGCCCCACAACCGTGGGTCTGAGCGGGCACAAGTCCATTCCTCTCTACAATGGAAATATGGAGGCCTACCGCTTCAATTATGACGTAGTGTATACTAATGTGCAGGCAGCCGGCGCCTACAGGGGCTACGGCGCCACACAGGGTATCTTTGCAGTGGAGAGTATCGTCAGCGAGCTGGCAGACAAGCTGCATATGGATCCGGTGGAGATCCGGGAGAAAAATATGGTCCGCCAGGGCCAGACAGCCATGGCTTATTACAATGAAAAGATGACAGCCTGCGCGCTGGACCGCTGTATGGCAAGGGCCAAAGAGATGTTCCACTGGGATGAGAAGCCACTGGCCAGAGATATGGGAAATGGAAAGATCCGTGCCAAGGGAGTGGCTATGGCCATGCAGGGCTCCGGCATTTCCGGTGTGGATGTAGGATCAGCCACACTGAAGTTAAATGACGAAGGATTTTATATCCTGTCTATCGGAGCGGCGGACATGGGAACCGGATGTGATACCACGCTGGCTCAGGTGGCGGCAGAGTGCCTGGAGTGTGACCTGGACAATATCATTGTCTACGGCGCGGACACAGATTCCTCTCCCTATGACTCCGGATCTTACGCCTCCAGTACCATGTACGTGACGGGAAAAGCTGTGGAGAAGGCGGCTGTAGAACTGAAAGGCCACATCTGTGCCATTGCAGCCGGCATGATGGAGTGCGAAGAAGCAGAAGTAGAGTTTGCCGCTGACCGGGTGCGCCGGGCTGACGGGACAAAGGAAGTGCTTCTTAAGGATATTGCCACAAAATCCATGTGCGGAAACCGGGAGCCGGTACAGGTGACAGTGACCCACTCTTCTCCTACATCGCCTCCGCCCCTTATGGTGGGCATGGCAGAGCTGGAAGTGGACAAAGAGACAGGAGCTGTGGAGCTTTTGGACTATATGGCCGTGGTGGACTGCGGTACGCCCATGAATCCGAATCTTACAAGGATCCAGACAGAGGGCGGCCTGGCCCAGGGCATTGGCATGGCTCTCTATGAGGATATCACTTACAGTAAAAAAGGAAGAATACTGGAGAATTCCTTCATGCAGTATAAGATCCCCAGCCGCCTGGACGTGGGAAAACTGCGGGTGGAATTTGAGAGCAGCTATGAAGAGACCGGCCCCTTTGGAGCTAAGTCCATTGGAGAGGTGGTCATCAACACCCCCTCTCCGGCTATTGCCCACGCCATCTTCAACGCCACCGGCGTATGGCACAGGGAGCTTCCCATCACGCCGGAGAAGATCCTTATGGGAATGATGGAAAAGAAGGCCTAGCGTCTTATAGAAGGATAGCAGAGAACAGAAAAACAGCCCCTGGCGCCTAAAAGCCCGGAGCTGTTTTTCCGTTTTAAAGGATTCTATTGTATGAAAAAAAGGTTTATTTGCTTTCCGGATGTTCCTGGCAGTTCAGCCGGAAAGCGTGCGTACCTGGGACGCCTGATCGTTAAAAAAATATCTAGCTGTTTATGTCTGTATCATAACACGGGGGGATACAATAGTAAATATAAATAAGATACAAAGATTTAAGAAAAAAAGAGGGAAAATTGTGAAAATTATAACAAAACAGGAAGAGAGAAAAGAGAGGACAAATGGAAAGAAGCAGTCAGGGAATGGCGGTTGACTTGTGACAGGCCAGAAGGTAAAATAATACAGTATATGAAGGCGGGCACAGGACTGTGTCTGTTTGTATAAGTACATATATAATATATTTTTTAAAAGGAAAAAAGCAATGAAGTTACGAAGAATGGCAGCAGTCTGGGCGGCAAAAGCAGCTCAGGCGGCAAGCGTACACATTTTCCACAGGCAGGGCGTTACCTGGGCCGGTAAGATTGCCCTTCGCATCTGCCCGGATATACTGAGAGAGCTGGCTTCCCAGGTGCGGGGAGACATTTTTATCGTCTGCGGGACCAACGGGAAGACAACGACCAACAATATGCTTTGTGCTGCGCTGGAGGCAGAGGGAAAGAAGGTAGTCTGCAACCATACAGGCTCCAACATGCTGAATGGTGTGGCGGCGGCTTTTGTGCTGGCGGCCGGATGGTCCGGCAGGCTGGATGCGGACTGTGCCTGTATTGAGATCGATGAGGCGTCCACAAGAAGAGTTTTTCCTTATTTCAAGCCAGACTACATGGTCCTGACCAACCTGTTCCGGGATCAGCTGGACCGGTATGGTGAGATCGATATCACGATGAATATTCTAAAAGAAGTGATGCAGAGTGCCCCGGATATGAAAGTGGTGGTAAACGGGGATGACGCCCTCAGCGCTTTCCTGGCCATGGATGCGGGGAATCCATACATTACGTACGGGATAAATGAGAAAGTGACGGATGACAGCAGTGCCCACGAGATCCGGGAGGGCCGTTTCTGTAAGAAATGCGGCGCGCCCCTCCACTATGATTTTTACCATTACAGCCAGTTGGGAGTCTACCAGTGTACAAGCTGTGATTTCAGGCGGCCGGACATCCGGTACAATGCCTCAGATATTGAGGTGGGAGACCGCCTCGCCTTCACGGTGGAGGGACGCAGGATCACGGCCAACTACCGGGGCTTTTACAATGTGTA
This sequence comes from Claveliimonas monacensis, assembly GCF_014982975.1. Lineage (GTDB taxonomy): Bacteria > Bacillota > Clostridia > Lachnospirales > Lachnospiraceae > Claveliimonas > Claveliimonas monacensis. Next base: position 44,291 of record NZ_JADCKL010000002.1, on the reverse strand, counting down.
CAATATTCTGGCGGCTTACACGGCAGCCCGTGCGGCAGGGGTGGAACTGCCCCACTTTAATGACATGCTGGCAGCATTTAACCCGGAGAACGGGCGGATGGAGCGGTTCCGGGTTAAGGAGACTGAGATCACTCTGAACCTGGCAAAGAATCCGGCAGGATTTAATCAAAATATCTCGGCAGTCATGCAGGACGATACACTGAAAGATATCATTATTGTCATCAATGATAACGCCCAGGACGGTATTGATGTGTCCTGGCTGTGGGATGTGGATTTTGACAGATTTAAAGAGGCCAATGTAAACTCTATTACAGTCAGCGGCATCCGTTGCCAGGATATGCGGCTCCGGCTCAAGTATGTGGACATTCCCTCCCAGCTGGAGGCGGATGTGGAGAAAGCGATCTGCGAGCGGGTGGATAACGGTTGCGGCAATCTGTATGTCCTGGTGAACTATACCGCTCTTTTTGGCACAAGGAATGTGCTGAAAAAACTTGAGGAACAGAAATAAGGAGGGATGCGGAGCATGGAGAGCAGTGAGAGAAAAGAGACAAGAAAGATCACCATCGGCCACCTCTATCCGGATCTTCTCAATCTGTATGGAGACCGGGGAAATATTGCCTGCCTGATGCAACGCTGCATCTGGAGGGGGATCGAGGCCGAGACGGTTGAGTTTGAGCTGAACGACCAGATTGATTTCTCAAAACTGGACATTGTGCTTTTGGGCGGCGGCTCTGACAGGGAGCAGATGATCGTCTGCCAGAAGCTGAAAGACATCCAGGAGGATTTTAAGAACTATGTAGAGGATAACGGAGTGGTCATTGCCGTGTGCGGCGGTTACCAGCTTCTCGGAAAATATTACCGGACAGAGGAGGGCCTGATCGAAGGCCTGGATTTGGTGGATCTGTACACAGAACAGGGAGAGGGACGCCTCATCGGAAATATCGTCCTTCAGAGCGAGCTTTTTGAGACACCGGTAGTGGGATTTGAAAATCACGGCGGCAGGACTTTTATAGGGCAGAACAGGCCTTTTGGGAAAGTGCTCCACGGATACGGAAATGAAGAGAACAGCGGCTGCGAGGGAGTGGTGTACAAAAATGTCATCGGCACGTACCTCCACGGTCCGCTGCTTCCGAAAAATCCTCAGGTCTGCGACTGGCTCATTGCCAGGGCTCTGGAGCGGAAATACGGCTTTAGCGAGCTGGAGGCACTGGACGACAGCCAGGAGCTGGAGGCCAACAGGTATATTTACGAGCGTTTTGTGAAATAAATACAGGCGTCAGGAACTTTCCTCTAGGGCCGTTCCTGCGCCTGTTTTTCATCTCTGAGCTTTAGAAGTTCAAGATAGTCGAGGGCATGTTCTTTTGAGGTGACGGAGAGCTGAGAGTAGAGACGGAAAAATTTCTCGTCTATGATGCGCTCATGCTGTGTCCGGGAAAGCGGAGTCAGTGTTTCGTCCCCGTCGATGAGATAGTCTACAGAGACGCCGAAGATCTCGGCCATGTCTGCCAGCTTCTCGTGAGAAGGCTGACGGTGCTTCGTTTCATAGCCTGTGATCGTACTGCGGGAAAGGTTCATGCGCTGGCCAAGTTGGAGCTGCGTCATATTGTGTTCCGCGCGAAGTGTTTTCAGTCTCTGTGGAAATGACATGCCTCTTCCTCCTTTGTATTGATACCATATTTTACCAGCTTAAAGCCGTGGACGGGGAAATAGTGTCGATACTCAACAAAATGTTGCGGTAAATGATGCGAAGCGGCGCAAAATGACGCGGGAGGATATGTCGTTGACACTGCCGCTAAAACCACCTATAATTTAAAAAAGGAAAAAGTCTCCGGGGAGGAGACATATGAGAGGACGATATTTATGCTGATTGCAAAAAATAATGAAGCTGAAAGAAGTAAACTTTGGAGGATCGTGATCACGGTCAGCTCCGTTGTGATCGTGGCCATTGCCGTGTTTTTCCTTGTCCGCATGTTCACTTCCAATCCGCTGGAAGGTGCCTGGATGAGTGAGGGCAGTGAGCTTACACTGGATATAAAAGACAATGAAAGAGTGACAGTCACGCTGCCGGATGTGGTGGAACAGCAGGCCGTTGAAGTGGAGCTGCAGTACAGCCTGGACAGGGATGGAAAAATTGTTACTTTCAAGGAAATCCCAGGCGCGCTGGCTGATCAGGCGGATAAATCCGGAGGCCAGTACACGGAAGAGAACCTGCGCAGTGCTCTGACGAACCTCACCACAACTTTCTCCTACAGTGTGGACCAGGGACAGCTGACCCTCACAGAGAGAGAGTACGGGGAGCAGATGATATTTGACAGGCAGTAGGTGCTGAGGATACAGACAAAACAGGGTTCCTCTTTAAAGGTCCAAAGCTGAGACGAAGACCAGGGAGAGGGACTCTTTTTGTTCCATTGGACCTTATAGGAAAGTTATATGTATACAGAAGGAGAAGGGATATGACCAGAAATGAGACAAAACAGATCAGAATAGGCGATGTGTGGATCGGCGGTGGACATCCCATTGCCATCCAGTCTATGACCAACACAAAGACCGAGGATGTGGAAGCTACCGTAGCGCAGATCCTTCGTCTGGAGAAGGCAGGGTGTGAGATCATTCGCTGCGCAGTGCCTACGGAAGAAGCGGCTCTGGCGCTGAGAGAGATTAAGAAGAGTATTCACATTCCACTTGTAGCGGATATCCATTTTGATTACCGGCTGGCTATTGCGGCCATTGAGAACGGGGCGGACAAGATACGCATCAATCCGGGGAATATCGGCTCTAAGGATCGGGTCCGCATGGTGGTGGAGAAGGCGAAAGAGAAGAATATCCCTATCCGTGTAGGTGTCAACAGCGGGTCTCTGGAAAAAGATCTGGTGGAAAAATACGGAGGTGTCACGGCAGAAGGGATCGTGGAGAGCGCACTGGACAAGGTACATATGATCGAGGAGATGGGGTATGACAATCTGGTGGTCAGCATCAAATCGTCTGATGTATTGATGTGCGTGAAGGCCCATGAACTGATCGCCAGAGAGTGCCCTTACCCTCTCCATGTGGGAATCACTGAGTCGGGCACGCTCATGTCTGGAAATATCAAATCATCCATTGGCCTTGCCCTTATTCTGAACCAGGGGATAGGAGATACCATCCGCGTATCTCTGACGGGAGATCCGGTGGAGGAGATCAAAAGTGCCAAGCTGATCCTGCGGACGCTGGGGCTGCGAAAAGGCGGTATCGAGGTAGTCTCCTGTCCCACCTGCGGGCGGACCAAGATCGATCTCATTGGCCTGGCAAATAAGGTGGAGCAGATGGTGGCGGACATTCCCCTTGACATCAAGGTGGCCGTCATGGGCTGCGTGGTTAACGGTCCCGGGGAGGCGAAGGAGGCTGACATCGGAATTGCCGGCGGCATCGGCGAGGGCCTGCTTATCAAAAAGGGAGAGATCGTCAAGAAAGTAAAGGAAGAGGAACTTCTGGACACACTGAGATGGGAGCTTGAACACTGGAATGAGTAAATTGTTTTTTGAAGTGTTTCCAACTTTAAAGGTAAGTGAAGAGATGAAGATGCTCCTTGCGGAGGTGGAGGTCACAAAAGTGGCCTCCAACTCCGCAAGAGATTTTATACGTGTGCATATTTTCAGCCGGCATCTGATCAAGAAACGGCGGATCTATGAGCTGGAGAAGATGATCAAGGAGCAGCTTTTCGGCAGGGCTCCCATCCGCATCGAGGTCAGGGAGGACTATCAGCTGTCTGCCCAGTATACGCCGGAAAATCTGATGCGGGAGTACTACGACAGTATTCTCCTGGAAGCAGAACAGAAAAGTGTGGTTGAGCGGAATATGCTCCAGACTTCCAGTTATTCTTTTGAGGACGGCAATATCATGTGCCTGACCCTTCAGGATACGGTGATCGCCCAGGGAAAGAAGGACTCCGTGGTGCAGCTTCTTACTTCTGTGTTCAACGACCGATTCCATGTGCCTTTGGAAGTGCGTGTGGTCTATGAGAAGCCCAAGGAGAGCAGCCTGAAGTACAATGACCTGAAGCTGCAGCAGGAAGTAGACGCCATTGTAGAGAAAAACCAGGTTCTGCGCAAGGAAAGGCTTCTGCGGGAAAAAGCTGCGGAGGAGGAGAAAGAGGGCGCAGCCTCTGAAGGGAAGAAAGAGGACAAATCTGCTCCCGCCAAAAAGCCGGAAGAAGGACAGGCGGGGAAAAGTGGCTCCAAAGGCGGCTTCAAGGATGGATTTTCAAAGGGAAACGGCGGTTTTCGGAAGAGAGAATTCTCTTCTTACCGGAAATCAGACGATCCCAATGTCATTTACGGGCGTGATTTTGATGATGCGGCCATTGAGCTGAAAGAAGTGGTCAGCGAGATGGGAGAGATCACCATCCGGGGCAAGGTCATCAGCTTTGATACCAGGGAGATCCGGAATGAAAAGACCATCATCATGTATGCGGTGACGGATTTTACGGACACCATTATGGTGAAAATGTTTGTCCGCAACGAGCAGCTTCCGGATATGCTCCAGGATATTAAGATGGGTGCGTTCCTGAAGATCAAGGGCGTCACGACGATCGACAAGTTCGACGGGGAGCTGACCATCGGTTCTGTCACAGGCATCCGGAAGATCTCGGACTTTACCGTGACCAGAAAGGATACGGCTCCGGAGAAGCGGGTGGAACTGCACTGCCATACGAAGATGAGCGATATGGACGGCGTCTCCGAGGTGAAGGACATTGTGAAGCGCGCCCACGACTGGGGGCACAAAGCCATCGCCATCACGGATCACGGCGTGGTGCAGGCGTTTACAGACGCCAATCATTTCATAGAGACACTGGACAAGGACGATTCCTTTAAGGTTATTTACGGGGTGGAGGCCTACCTGGTGGATGACCTGTCGGATGTGGCCATCAACGAAAAAGGTCAGGATCTGATGGGCACATTCATTGTCTTTGACCTGGAGACCACAGGTTTCAGCCCCATCAAGGACAAGATCATCGAGATCGGGGCCGTGAAGGTGGAGAAGGGAAAGATCACAGATAAGTTCAGCACTTTTGTGAACCCGCAGATCCCGATTCCGTTTAAGATCACCCAGCTCACCAGCATTACCGACGCCATGGTCATGGACGCCCCTCCCATCGAGGAAGTGCTGCCGCAGTTTCTGGAGTTTATCGGGGACGGTGTGCTGGTGGCTCACAACGCATCCTTTGATGTCAGCTTTATTGAGCAGAACTGCCGCTACCAGGATATCCAGCCGGATTTTACTTCCGTGGACACGGTGGCCATGGCCAGAGTTCTCCTGCCCACCCTGTCCAGGTTTAAGCTGAACATTGTGGCAAAGGCTCTGAATATTTCCCTGGAAAATCACCACCGGGCAGTGGATGATGCGGGAGCCACGGCGGAGATCTTTGAGAAATTTGTGGAGATGCTGGCAGAGCGGGACATCCATACACTGAAGGAACTGAACCGGTTCGGGGTGAAGAACAATGCGGACTCTGTAAGGAAGATGCCCTCTTACCACGCCATTATCCTGGCCAGGAACGATATTGGAAGGACAAACCTTTACACACTGATCTCTAAGTCCCACCTGGATTACTTTGCAAGGCATCCCCGGATACCCAAGAGTGAATTTTCCAAATACAGGGAAGGCCTGATCCTGGGGAGCGCCTGCGAGGCGGGCGAGCTTTACCAGGCCATCCTGGATGACAAGTCCGAGGAGAGGATTGCCCGTATTGTGGATTACTATGACTATCTGGAGATCCAGCCCCTGGGAAACAATGCCTTTATGATCGACAGTGACAGAGTATCCAATGTCCATTCGGAGGAAGATTTAAAAGAGATCAACCGAAAGATCATCCGGCTGGGGGAGAAGTTCAACAAGCCTGTAGTGGCCACCTGTGACGTCCATTTCCTGGATCCGGAGGATGAAGTCTACCGCCGGATCATCATGGCGGGAAAAGGCTTTGGGGATGCGGACAACCAGGCGCCCCTTTACCTGCGGACGACAGAGGAGATGCTGGCAGAATTTGACTACCTGGGTTCAGCTAAGGCAAAAGAAGTGGTCATCGATAATCCCAACATGATCGCGGACTGGGTGGAGAAGATCTCGCCAGTGCGGCCGGATAAATGCCCTCCTGTGATTCCCAACTCGGATCAGATGCTGAGGGATATCTGTTACAACAAAGCCCATGAGATGTACGGCGAGGATCTGCCGGAAGTGGTGGTGGAGCGTCTTGAGAGGGAGCTGAACTCCATTATCTCCAACGGGTTTGCCGTTATGTACATCATTGCCCAGAAGCTGGTATGGAAGTCGGTGGAGGACGGCTATCTGGTAGGATCCCGTGGATCGGTAGGGTCCTCTTTTGTGGCTACCATGGCCGGGATCACGGAGGTCAATCCATTAAGTCCCCACTACTACTGTCCCAAGTGTCATTACAGCGATTTTACCTCAGATGAAGTGCGAAAATACGCCGGAGGCTGCGGCATGGATATGCCGGACAAGAATTGCCCGGTGTGCGGAGAAAAACTTGTAAAAGACGGGTTTGATATCCCCTTTGAGACATTCCTTGGGTTTAAGGGAAACAAGGAGCCGGATATTGACCTGAACTTTTCTGGAGACTACCAGAGCAATGCGCACAAGTATACAGAGGTTATCTTTGGTGACGGTCAGACATATCGGGCCGGCACCATTGGTACTCTGGCGGATAAGACGGCCTTTGGATTTGTGAAAAATTATTTTGAGGAGCGGGGACAGAGAAAGCGTACCTGCGAGATTGACAGGATCGTACAGGGATGTACCGGTATCCGCAGGAGCACCGGCCAGCACCCTGGTGGAATCATCGTTCTGCCGCTGGGAGAGGATATCAACTCTTTTACTCCGGTACAGCACCCGGCTAATGATATGCATACGGATATCGTGACCACCCACTTTGACTACCATTCTATTGACCACAACCTACTGAAGCTGGATATCCTGGGACACGATGATCCTACCATGATCAAGACGTTGGAGGAGTATATCAGCTCCCCGGCCATGGATAACGAATACAACGAGACGGACAACCGGTTTGACGCAACAAAGATCCCTCTGGATGATCCCGGCGTTATGAGCCTTTTCCAGGGTACGGAAGTTCTGGGCATCAAGCCTTCCGACATCGGAGGCTGTCCGGTGGGATGTCTGGGTATTCCGGAGTTTGGCACAGATTTCGTTATCCAGATGGTGGTGGATACAAAGCCAAAGACGCTCTCTGACCTGATCCGTATCTCTGGTCTGTCCCATGGGACGGACGTGTGGCTGAACAACGCCCAGGAACTGATCTTAAGCGGAAAGGCCACCATTTCCACGGCCATCTGTACCCGTGACGATATTATGACCTATCTTATCAACAAGGGGATGGACAGCGAGGAGTCCTTTACCATCATGGAGAGGGTGCGTAAAGGAGCTGTGGCCAAGGGAAAATGTAAAGAGTGGCCGGACTTTAAGAAAGATATGACAGAGCACGGTGTGCCGGACTGGTACATCTGGTCCTGTGAGAAGATCAAGTACATGTTCCCCAAGGCCCACGCGGCAGCCTACGTTATGATGGCCTACCGCATCGCCTACTGCAAGATCAACTACCCGCTGGCCTACTATGCGGCTTACTTCGGTATCCGTGCGGACGCCTTCTCCTACGAGCTTATGTGCCAGGGGAAGGAACAGCTCAATTTCTACATTAAGGACTATGAAAGACGCAAGGACTCCCTCAGCAAGAAGGAGCAGGATACACTGAAAGACATGAGGATCGTCCAGGAAATGTACGCCCGGGGCTTCGAGTTTGTGCCCATTGATATCTACAAGGCAAAGGCGTCCAGGTTCCAGATCGTGGACGGTAAGCTGATGCCGCCCCTTTCCAGTATCGACGGAATGGGAGACAAGGCTGCCGAGGCTGTGGAGGCCGCTTCCGAGCAGGGACCCTACCTGAGCAGGGATGATTTCCGCCAGAGGACCAAAGTCAGCAAGACAGTTATTGATCTGATGAACGATCTGGGACTTTTCGGAGATCTGCCGGAGAGCAACCAGCTCTCACTGTTTGACGCCTGGTAGAGAAAAGCAGAAATATCATAAGTGAAAATGGCAGGAGGACAGAGAAGGATCTGCCCTCCTGTTTTCTATGGAAAGACTTTTTGACTTGTGCTTATATTTATATCTGATCAGCCAGCTTCTGTACCGTTTCCAGATCTGTCTCCAGTTCCCGTGCAATCTTTTCCAGAGAGCTGCCTTTTGCCAGTTTCTTGCGGATCAGCTCCAGAAACATGTCTGCTTTGCCATCGGAATAGCCGTCCTTTTTGCCGTCAGAATAACCGTCGTCATAGCCCTCTTGGTGCATAGCCTTTTCATATTTCTCCTGGTCAAACGTCTCCAGAACCATCTGGATCACCTCCGATTTCTGCTCTGTCAGAATATCCTTCAGAACCCCGTCCCGGATGCAGGTGTCCACTGCCTCTGTGACTGCCTGGTCAAGGGTCATCTGTCTTTCCAGATTCTCCCGGACGGTGTGGACGAAGATGGCGTACTCCTCCAGTCTCCTGCATTTTTCCATGAGAGACCTGTTGTGTCCGTAATTGATGTTCAGCATCAGCGTCTCACACTCCAAGGAGGGATGGCTGTCCCCTGGGACTATCTCGTATAGATCGCTGAGTCGCAGGACTTTCCTGTCCGGTTCTTCCGCTGTCCCGTTGTAGAAGACAACATGTCTGGGGAAAGGGAAGGTCTTGGCGGCGCTGCTGTAGATGTTGATGTCCTGGACGGCAATGTACTTCTCGTACAGCCTTGAGAAGTAGAAGAGTCCCCGCATGGGCATGTTGGGATTGCAGGTACTCTGGTGCTCGTACAGGTTGAGGGTGCCGCTGACGAGGAAGGAAATGTCATTTTTCATGGACAGGTACAGGACGTTTCCCAGGGTATTGATCTCCAGAGCATCGGGATCTTTGTAGTCTGTGCCGTTGACGGCGTTGTAGAGGGAGAGAAGGTCTTCCGGTTTCTGAAAGACAAAACGGAAGAGCCGGTCCTTGTACTGCCTGTCTGCCTCGGGATATTCATCAGTATTTATGAAGTTTGATTTCAAATGTTACACCTCCATTATAGACATAAAAACAGAAAGCTGCAACCTTTTAAGAGCTCATATAAAAGGGAACAAAAGGCGGAAACCGCCGGTTGAATAAAAGAATGTCATTTGACAATGACATGAGGGAAAAGATTTTCCCGTTGAGTGGCTTTTATTATAACTGACATAAAGCAATCTGGCAATATGGCAGAATAGACAAAATTATGGAAAGTATATTGTAAATCAGAAAATATGGACAGGAGCTTGAGCTGAAAGTGCTCACGGACGACCAGGCCGTATTTGTGCAGGGAGAAAGCACAGAAATCCTGCAGGATTAAAAGCCAAAGAGGCGTTTTGAACGGCAAGAGTATGCAGATTAGTTATACTATAATACTCCATTGGCATTGTACTTTTTTGAAACTGTGTACTAAAATGTAAACAGGGAAAACAAAAGTGGTTTCCTGTAATGCATAGGTTTAAAAGGAGGAAGAGTCATGGAAATGATCACATTGAACGATGGTAATAAAATCCCGGCAGTGGGATTTGGCGTATTTCTTGTGCCCAATGACGGGCCTGCATACGAGGCCGTATCCCAGGCGCTGAAGGCAGGTTACCGCCATATCGATACAGCAGCAGCTTATTTTAACGAATCTGACGTAGGAAAAGCGGTGAAAGTCAGCGGGATCCCGCGGGAGGAGATCTTTATCACAAGCAAGCTTTGGCTCCAGGACTACGGTTACGAGGCGGCCAGAAAAGGACTGGAGACATCCCTGGAAAAGCTTGGTCTGGACTATGTGGATCTGTATCTGCTGCACCAGCCATACGGCGATGTGGCCGGCGCGTGGAAAGCGCTGGAGGAGGCAAAGAAGGAAGGCAGGATAAAATCCATCGGCGTCAGCAATATGACTCCAACGATCTGGAAGGAATTTGTTCCTCAGTTTGACACCATGCCGGCTGTGAACCAGGTGGAGTGCAATCCTTTCTTCCAGCAGAGAGAACTCAGGGCGCTTCTGGACGAGGCGGATGTGAAGATCGAGGCGTACCAGCCGTTAGGACACGGTGATGGGGCTCTTCTTAGTCATCCGGTTATCGTAAAACTGGCAGAAAAATATGGAAAGAACCCAGGGCAGATCATTCTCAGGTCTGAAATACAGGAGGGACTGATCGTCCTGCCGAAATCTACCAACCCGGAGCGGATTGCGGGCAATATAGACATTTTTGATTTTGAGCTGGAGGACAGCGAGATGGAAGAGATCCGTGCCCTGGATACGGGAAAGGGACACCACGATCCGGAGGCGCCGGGTGTGGCGGAAATGCTGCTTGCCAACTACAAGATCCACGACTAGGTTTCTGTGGTATAGAATCGTATATCTGCAGCTTCGACGTGCTGTGCGGAAGACACTTCTGCCCGGCACGTCTTTTTTGCCCCGTAACACCTTGTCTGTCCGCGGGCGTTGGTATATACTTTATTGTATACGTCCGGCCGGAACCGGATGATCCGCATAAAAAATAAAGAAGGAGCATCAAGATGATACGAGAAGAAACTTCAAAACATAAAATACTGACCATTCCCAACATCCTGTCCTTTTTCCGGCTCTGTCTGATCCCGGTGTTCGCCTGGCTTTACTGTGTGGAGAAGAACTATATATGGACCGGGATCGTGCTGATCATATCTGGTGTGACGGATACGGCGGATGGTCTGATAGCGAGACGGTTCCACATGACAAGCGATCTGGGAAAGGTGCTGGATCCAGTGGCAGACAAACTGACCCAGGCGGCCATGCTGGCCTGTCTTCTGACAAGATTTCCTCTCATGGTGCTTCCCCTTGGGATCATGGTTGTAAAAGAAATATTCATGGGCATTACCGGACTTCTGGTAATCCGGAAGACGGGCAGCGTATTCGGGGCAGACTGGCACGGGAAAGTCACCACCTGGCTTCTCTACGCCATGATGGTTCTCCATCTGTTCTGGTACAATATCCCGGCACAGGTGTCACAGGTACTGATCGGGATCTGCATGGTTATGATGCTTTTGTCCCTTGTGCTCTACGGCAGCCATCATATCAGGACGCTGAAGAAAAAATAAATACAGGTTATACAGATGGCAGGCAGCCGGTTTGCGGCAGCCCTGTCAGACAATGATGCGTGTGAGAGGAAGAAGAAAATGAGTGTTCAAGATAATGTTGTTTTTATATTGGAGGTCATTGGCACAGTGGCCTTTGCTGTCTCCGGAGCACTGGTGGGGATTCAAAAATCCATGGATATATTTGGCGTGTGCGTGCTGGGAGTGATCACCGCCGTGGGCGGAGGGGCTGTCCGGGACATTGTAGTGGGGATCATACCGCCCAACGTGTTCCGAAATCCGGTCTATGCGACGGTGGCTGTCCTGGTTTCCTGCCTTGTCTTCGGGGTGATGTATTTCCGGCAGTCCCTGTCCAGCGAAAGGCTGGGAAAATTGTATGACGGGGCTATGATGCTGATGGACGCTGTGGGACTGGGAATTTTTACAGTGGTAGGGGTAAACGCAGGCCTCCAGCAGGGATACGGGGATAACGCCTTCCTTCTGATCTTCACCGGGACAGTGACCGGTGTGGGGGGCGGACTTCTCAGAGATGTTATGGCAGGCGTTCCGCCCTACATATTTGTCCGCCACATCTATGCCTGCGCCTCCATAGCAGGCGCCGTGGCGTGTACGGCGCTCTACAGCGTGACCGGCATGACGGCCGCCATGTTTGCAGGGGTGATGCTGGTGCTGGTGATCAGGTGCCTTGCCTCACACTACCGGTGGAATCTGCCCAGGATCAGTCTGGAAAACGAATAGGAAAAGGATGAAAACAGGCCGGCTCTTTGGCGAAAATCCTTGCAAATAGGTTTCCTCAGGTCTATAATGATTATGGATCAGATACAATTGGATAAGCGTGTCACGGGGAGCTGGCCGTTAGCCGGCTGAGAGGAGGCTGTTATCGTCTCGACCCGCAACCTGATTTGGATAATGCCAACGTAGGGATGTGTATTCGTGTGTTAATAGGAGATGCCCTCGTGCATCTCTTTTTTGTTCCGTGCATCTGATCAAATAGAGAAAGGAGCTGTGTATTGATGAGACAAAATACAGCAACGAAGAAACTGGTGCTTGCAGGAGTTCTCACAGCTCTGGCCGTCGTGGGGAGTCTGATCAGTTTTCCCATAGCGGGCAGCAAGTGCGCTCCGGTGCAGCACATGGTCAACATTCTGGCCGCAGTGACGCTGGGACCCGGATGGGGCGTAGGAATCGCTTTTACGGCAAGTCTTCTGCGCAATATCCTGGGGATCGGAAGTCTTCTGGCCTTTCCTGGCAGTATGGTGGGAGCCCTCTGCTGCGGACTGGTCTATGCAGGCTGGAAAAAGCTGGCGCCCACCTGTGTGGCTGAGGCACTTGGGACAGGCATCCTGGGCGGACTTTGCGCCTATCCTGCAGCCAAACTACTGATGGGGATGGAGCCTGCGGGACTTTTTGTGTACGTTGTCCCGTTTCTCGTGTCCACCGTGGCAGGAAGTATACTGGCATTTATCCTGATCACAGTGTTAGAGAAGGGCGGCGTCATGAACCAGCTGCGGGCAGCTGGGTAAATATGCAGATCGGAGGGCTTGCCCTCTGAAAAAGCGGCAGACTGGGGACACCACTTTGTGTCGCTATAGAAAAATCTGGTTGTACAAAAAAAGGAGGAAATACAGCCATGATGATCACCGTGTTATACAGAGGTGAAGGCGTCGGCATCCGGATGGAGAGAAGGGGAAAGGATCCCTCTTCTCCCCGCTGTTTCCATGGCCGGCGTCAGAAAAAGAAGGAAAAACGCAAATGGAGGTAGGACGAATGGAAACTTACACAACACAGATGGATGCAGCCCGCAAGGGCATCGTGACACCCCAGATCAAGAGGGTGGCAGAGAAGGAAAACATGCCGGTGGAAAAGCTGATGCAGCTTGTGGCAGAGGGAAAGGTGGCGATCTGCGCCAACAAACGCCACACCTGCCTGGATCCGGAGGGAGTGGGCAGTATGCTTCGCACAAAGATTAATGTAAACCTGGGTGTATCCAGGGACTGCAAGGACTATGATATCGAGATGCAGAAGGTGATGAGCGCCGTGAATCTGGGAGCGGAGGCCATCATGGATCTCTCCAGTCACGGCAATACCCAGCCTTTCCGGCAGAAGCTGACAAGCGAGTGCCCGGTTATGATCGGGACTGTGCCGGTGTACGACAGTGTGATCCACTATCAGAGAGATCTGGCGACTCTCACGGCAAAGGATTTTGTTGATGTGATCCGTCTGCACGCAGAGGACGGGGTGGATTTTGTGACTCTTCACTGCGGTATTACCCGCAAGACCATTGAGCAGATCCGGAAACACAAGAGAAAAATGAACATTGTGAGCCGGGGAGGAAGCCTGGTATTTGCCTGGATGAGCATGACAGGGGAGGAGAACCCGTTTTACGAGTACTTTGATGAGATCCTGGATATCTGTGAGGAGTACGACGTGACCATCTCCCTGGGAGACGCCTGCCGTCCCGGCTGTCTGGCTGACGCTACAGATGTCTGCCAGATCGAGGAGCTGGTGCGCCTTGGCGAACTGACAAAACGGGCCTGGGATCACAATGTACAGGTTATGGTAGAAGGACCGGGGCATGTGCCGCTTGACCAGGTGGCGGCCAATATGGAGGTGCAGAAGAGTATCTGCATGGGAGCGCCTTTCTATGTGCTGGGGCCTCTTGTCACAGACATTGCACCGGGGTACGATCATATCACAGCAGCCATCGGCGGCGCTGTAGCAGCTATGAGCGGAGCGGCTTTCCTCTGCTATGTAACACCGGCAGAGCATCTGGCCCTGCCCAATGTGGATGATGTGAAGCAGGGGATCATTGCCTCCAAGATCGCAGCTCATGCGGCGGACATTGCCAAGGGCATCCCGGGAGCAAGAGATATCGATGACCGCATGGCGGAGGCAAGACAGAAGCTGGACTGGGATGCACAGTTTGAATGCGCACTGGATCCGGAGACTGCAAAAGCCATCCGGGACAGCAGAAGCCCGGAGGATGACCACAGCGACACATGCAGCATGTGCGGTAAATTCTGTGCCGTGCGCAGCATGAACAAGGCCCTGGCAGGAGAGTACATTGATATTCTTTAAATCGGCGGGCGGAAAATAAAAGACGGGATGAGAGGCGGACCTGCTGAAGAGAAGTGCCGGGAACGGCACCTGGATGCAGGCCCGCCTTTTGTCTGTCATTTTTCTTGTTTTGTGTCTGCTGCAAGTTCTTCAAGTGACCCAAAAGAGTATCCCATGTCCTCCCACTTCCCCAGAAGTTCATCCATGATCTCTCCGTTGGTGGAGGAGGTGCTGTGGAGGAGGACGACAGCGCCCGGATGAATGCGGCCCAGCAGTTTGTCAAAGGCCTCTTCCTTTGTGGGCTGATCGTCCTGGTACCAGTCTACGTAGGCGAGGCTCCAGAAGAAGGTGTGGTAGCCAAGTCCCTTTGCCATTTTCAGGTTTTCCACATTGTACTTCCCCTGGGGAGGACGGTAAAATTTTGTCATCTCCTTTCCTGTGATCTCCTTATAGCAATTTTCCACACCCTCCAGCTCTTCCCGGAAGGCTTCCAGGGTGGAAATCCGGGACATATCGGGGTGAGTGGAGGTGTGGTTGGCTACCGTGTGTCCCTCTTCCACCATCCGGCGGATCAGATCCGGGTTCTCAGAGATGAAGTTTCCCACTACAAAAAATGCAGCGGGAGCTTTATGCTTTTTCAGAGCGTCCAGAATGGGCTCGGTATTGCCATTCTCATAACCTGCATCAAAGGTCAGGTAGATCCGTTTCTGATCTGTATCGCCCAGGTAGAAGGCGTTGTACTGTGCCAGTTCATCCACAGTGGCATTTCCCACGGGAGGCTGGCCCTCCTCCTGGAAGCCAAGGCCCCAGTTTCCCTCGGCTGAAGAATGGATCTGATCAGAGTGGGATGCGGTGACAAAGGAGGTCACCTGGGCGGCTGTGCGTCCAAGGAGAAAGGCAGCGGCCAGTATAAGAGTGACCCGGAGAAAAGGAAGAGATCTCATTTTGCGGAACATAGGGTGGTATCCTTCATCTTGCAGTTGTCTCTCTATTATATGAGGGGAGAGGGGCGGGTATGACGGGGAGACCGCTGATAAAAATACAGGAGATCCGCCTGTTTGACATGGAAAAATTTCTTTACTATAATCGAAATCATCAGGGTATTGGTACCTGAACAGGATATGTCACGAGGAGGGAAAACATGATGATCAAAAGTTTTCGAGAGTATGTGGAAAAACTGAAAGAATGTGGTGAGATTGTGACTGTTGAGAAGGAGGTGGACTGGAACCTGGAGATGAGTGCTATTACAAGGCGTGCCTATGATCTCCCGGCACCGGCACCTCTTTTCCAGAATATCAAAGGGTGTACTCCGGGATTTCGGGTGCTGGGGGCGCCGGTAGGGTTGAGCCCGGACCGGAGCCATCCATTTTTGAGGGTTGCTCTGTCTCTGGGGCTTCCGGTGGATACGAGTGCCCCGGGGCTGGTGGCGGAGTGGTCGCGGCTCCCGGATGTGAAGCCCATACCGCCAAGGGAAGTGGAGAGCGGTCCATGCAAGGAAAATAAGCTGTTTGGGGATGAGATCGATCTGACAAAACTTCCGGTTCCCTGGATCCACCATGGGGATGGGGGACGCTATATCAATACATATGGGATCTTTATCGCAGCCACCCCGGACGGGAAATGGGTAAACTGGGCCATCTCCCGTGCTATGCTGGACGGACCCCGGACGATCGCGGGCGTTGTGATCCCGACCCAGGATTTTGGAAAAATCTATGCGCGGTGGAAAGAGATAGGAAAGGAAATGCCCTTTGCTCTCTGCCTGGGTGTTGATCCGGCTATTGCCATGATCGCCGGCTATCCTCTGCCTTCCGGTGTAAGTGAGGGAGAGATGATGGGCGGCTGGTATAAAGAGCCGGTGGATGTGGTGAAGTGTGAGACAAATGATCTTCTTGTGCCGGCATCTACAGAGATTGTCATCGAAGGGCTGGCGTCACTGGATGAAAAGGTGCCGGAGGGACCGATGGGCGAATACGGCGGGTATGTGTGGTCAGGGAGAAGCCAGCAGGTACCCTGCTTTAAGGTCACAGCCATGACACACCGGGATGATCCCATTATGCCTCTCTGCGTGGCCGGTGTGCCTACAGAGGAGAATCATACCAACTGGGGCATCAGCATTGCCGCCAGTATCCAGAATGTACTGCGCAGGCAGGGATTCCCGATAAAAGAATGTTTCATTCCCATGGAATCCGCGGCTCATTGGTTTGTCGTCTCTGTGGACAGGAACCGTTCCTGCGAGGATGACGACAAGCTGGCATCTGAAATCGGAAGAGCTGTATTTTCTTCAAAAGGGGGATCTTATATTCCAAAGGTGATCGTAGTGGACGACGACATTGATCCAAGCGATATCAGCCAGCTCACATGGGCTATTGCCACCCGGCATCACCCGGACAGGAGAGTGACGATTCCGGAACAGTATATATTCCCGCTGGTAGCGTACCTGAGTCCGGAGGAGAAGAAAAGCGCTGTCTCCACGCGTGTGATCTACAACTGTCTGACTCCGTTCCACAGCTGGCCTGAAGAGCGCAGACCAGTAGAAGCATCCTTCCGCGGCTATCCGGAAGAGCTGCAGCAGAAGGTGCTGGACAACTGGGAGGAATATGGATTTTAGAAGCGTTTCGGAGGCGCTTGCAGAGTATCGGATGTAAGAGCAAAGAAATGGAAAGAGCCCTTTCGGTCGGTTGGCATACAACCCCGAAAAGGCTCTTTCATTTTCGTGATTTAATATTTTGATACCCTGTTTGATACCCTTTGATTTTCCGAATAAAACAAAAGAGCTGGAAACGCTTATTTTTCAAGCATTTCCAGCTCTTTCATAACAGGGGATGAGAGAATCGAACTCCCGCTAAGAGTTTTGGAGACTCCTGTCATACCATTTGACCAATCCCCTGCATCATTTTCTGACCTAAATCGGTCACTTGATATTTATATCATATTCTTACATGTCTTGTCAATCCGAAATTGAAAAAATTCTTACGAAAATTCCATCAATTCCCGCAGGCTTACACATCTATCTCCGTGGCCCCTGCCATGTGGATCTGAGAGTAGAAGATGACCATATCCTGTTCCCGAAGGAGCATGTTGCCGTTGGGGATCAGCGTGCGGCCGTTTCTCTTGACAAGGACGATGATGGATCTTCTGGAGATATCCAGCTCCTGGATGCGCTGACCGATCCAGGGATGATTTTTCTGGAGCACCATTTCCTTGAGCTGAATGCGCTCCCCCTTGTTGTTGTGGAAGGACTCAGCTCCCAATACCATGGCGTCCCCGGCTTTCACCACCATGTTTCCCCGGGGGACGATGATCTTGTGATCCCGCTGGATGGCAGCCACAATGACCCGGGCAGGGAGGTGGAGCTGGGAGATGGTCTTTCCTGCCCACTTGTCCTGGTCGGTCAGATGGATCTGAATGAAATGGATGTCCGCCTCCTGGCCGTACTCACTCATCCTCTTGATGCGGGAATACTGATCCACGAATCCCGCGGAAATGATACCGGTGGGGATGGCCACAATACCCACGCCCAGGAAGGCGATAAAGATGCCGAACATTTTCCCAAGGACAGTGATGGGGTAAATGTCGCCGTAGCCTACAGTGAGCAGGGTGGAGGCAGCCCACCAGATCCCCGAGAAAGCGTTGGAGAACACTTCCGGCTGGGCCTCGTGCTCCAGGCTGTACATGCACAGGCTGGAGGCCAGCATCAGCATGAGGATGATGAAAACGGAAGAAAAAAGCTGTTGCTTTTTGCTCACAATGACTTCCGTGATCACATTCAGAGAGTCGTAGTAGGCATTGATGCGGAACAGGCGGAAGATCCGTATGATCCGGAACATGCGGAAGGCGATGGCTCCCGCCGGGAAAAAGAAGGGGAGATACTGGGGCAGAAAGGACAGAAGGTCCACAATGCCTGTAAAGGAAGTCATATATTTCAAAATAGCCCTGGGCTGAGTGCTGCCCGGGTACAGATATTTTGCCGTCCATATGCGGAGAAAATAATCCACCATAAAAAGAGCCACAGTGGCCTGCTCTATGGTCATCAGCAGACTGCCGTAAGCGGTCCGGTACTCTTCAAATGTGTAGACCATGCTGACTATCAGATTAAGAATGATGCAGAAAGCATTAAAAAAGTCATAGATGCGGCTGATATAGTCGTACTCTGTCCCTACCTCTATGATCTCGAAAACTCTCTTTCTGCGCTTTTCCCATGTGCTTTGCATCCTATGATCCTCCCCGCAATAAGCCTTCACAGCTATTTTACAATATATACAGGCGATTGCAAGAGGGAAAAAGGAGACTCTTGTCCTTTGGAGACCGGTGAAATATAAAGGTAATGCCGGCGTCTGAAGAGCCGGCGGCAGGATGATAAGGACAAGGAGAATGAATGAACGATGAGTGCGGGAAAAATCATGGTGGTGGAAGACGATCTGGCCCTGAGTGCGGGCCTTTGTTTTGAGCTGGATATGAACGGCTACCTGACTGTGGCAGCTTACAATACGGGGAAGGCCAGACAGCTTGTGGCGACGGAAGAATTTGACCTGGTACTGCTGGATGTCAATCTGCCGGACGGAAATGGAATGGATCTGTGCCGGGAGCTGAAGGAAGAATGCCCACAGCTGCCGGTCATTTTTCTTACGGCCAATGATCTGGAGGAGGATGTGGTGGCAGGATTTGACCTGGGGGCAGACGACTATGTGACCAAGCCTTTCAGTATGAAGATCCTTCTCAAAAGAGTGGAGGCAGCTCTGCGCCATGCAGGGGGAAAAGAGCAGTCCCCAAAAGACCTGTGGGCAGACGGTTTCTTAAGTCTGGATTTCGGCTCGCTGACAGCCAGGCGGGGCCAGGATCGACACGCTGAAAGAGCCGCAGCTCGCCGTGTACCGGAGAAACAAGGTGGGATTTATCTATCAGAATTTTAATCTTATTCCCATGCTGACGGTGGAGGAAAATATTCTGTTTCCCCTGGATATGGGAAATGATAAACCGGACCGGGCCTTTTTTGAGGAGCTGGTGGAGACACTGGGGCTTTCAGACAGACTTTCGGCTCTCCTGGGGGAACTGTCCGGGGGACAGAGGCAGCAGGCGGCCATTGCAAGGGCTCTCATTACACGCCCGGCCATTGTGCTGGCGGACGAACCCACCGGAAATCTGGACACAAGAACAAGCGACGATGTGATCGGACTTCTTCGGATGACCAGCCAGAAGTTCTACCAGACCATTGTCATGATCACCCACAACCCGGAGATTGCCAGCATGGCGGACCGTGTGATCCGTATAGAAGACGGCCGCATCGTGTCACAGTAAAGGGGGTGCTTTGCTGTGAGAGAAATATTTAAACCGATCAAAACGCTGAACAGCCGGCTGTTTAAGAAAAATAAAGGCCGGAATATGGTGGCTGTGCTGGCTATTCTGATGACAACGCTCATGTTCACCACCCTTTTTACCCTGGCCCAGAGCATGAGCCGGAACATGATCGAGATGACCTTCCGTCAGACAGGCTACGATGCCCAGGCCTCTTTTAAGAGCATTACAGACGAGGAAGTGGCCCTTATCGACGCCCACCCGGATGTGGAGGAGACGGGCGAGAGTATTGTCCTGGGAGTGGCGGAAAACAGTGATCTTGCAGGGCACCAGACAGAGATCCGCTGGGCGGATGAGGCTTACGCCTCCCACTCCTTTGCCTGGCCCTCTGCGGGGCGGATGCCGGAAGGGGCGGATGAGCTGGCAGTGGATACCACTGTTCTTGATTACCTAGGCATTCCCCACAAGCTGGGGCAGCAGGTGACACTGGAATGGCGGCCGGATCTCACCAGCCAGGAGACGGTTTCCTCCACCTTTACCCTCTGCGGTTTCTGGGAGGGAAATGAGTCCAGTTATGCCAGCATGGCCTGGGTCTCCCGGTCTTTCGTCGACCAGATGACCGGGGGTGTGGACGGCCCGGTTTCGGAGGGACAGATCCTTGGCACGCACATGGCTCAGGTCAATCTTTACAGTGACAGAAATATTGAAGAAACCATGGACGGCATCCTGGCTGACACAGATCTGACCGGCCTGGAGTACGGTGTGAACCTGGCTTACTCGCTGGAGATGAACGCTTCCGCTTTCTCGGAAAGCCTTCCCATGTATCTGGGGATGATCCTTGTCTTTGTGGCCGGGTATCTGATCATCTACAATATTTTCCAGATCAGTGTCACTGCCGATGTGCAGTTCTACGGAAAACTGAAGACACTGGGCATGACAAAAAAGCAGCTTAAGAAGCTGATCTACGGACAGGCAGACCGCCTTTGCCTTATTGGCATCCCCCTGGGGCTGGTTCTTGGCTGGGGACTTGGGTTCCTTCTGGTTCCGGTTCTGCTTGGCATGATGGAAGGGGAGAGCGTGGTATCTGCCAGTCCGGTGATTTTTGTGGGTTCGGCCCTGTTTGCCTGGATCACGGTTCTCATCTCCTGCCTGCGCCCGGCCCGGCTTGCAGGAAAAGTGTCTCCCATTGAGGCCCTGCGGGCCAGCGATGCGCCGGACAGGATGAAGAAGACAACAAAAAGGCGGGGCAGTGCGTCCCTTGGCGGGATGGCCTGGGCCAATCTGGGCAGGAACAAAAGGCGGACGGCTCTTGTCATCTGCTCCCTGTCCCTGGGACTGGTGCTTCTGAGCTGTTTCTATGCGAAAAATGCGTCTTTTGACATGGAGAAATACCTCTCCGGGCTGACCATTGCCGACTTTGAACTCTCCGACGCTTCCAGTGAGGACTATACGGGAAACTACGATCCCCAGGGTACAACGCTGGGGCAGGATCTGGTGAGACAGGTAGAAAACGCCGATGGCGTGGAGGACACAGGACATGCTTACTCCCACCAGTTTGTCTGGCAGATGGATGATCCGACAGCCGCAGGCCTTGCTTCCTACTACAATGAGGAGGTTCTGGCTGACTGGGAGAGCTACGATGAACAGGGGGCAGAGGATGCCAGAAACTCTCTGGCAGAGAAGAAAGCCACAGTTTCCATGTTCGGCCTGGACGGTATTCCCCTTGATGAGATGACGGAGGAGGACAATGTGCTGGCAGGTACATTTGATCCTGAGGCATTTGCCACGGGAGATTACGTGCTGGCTGTCACGTCCGCCGCCATCTCCAGGGAAGAGGCGGAAAGCCTGGATGTCCTGCCTGCCTCCCCTGTGGGCGATACGGTGGAGCTGGATGGAAAAAGCTACCAGGTGATGGCCGTTGTCCTGCCGGGCACATCCATTGTGGACGGCGCTATGGAGGCCGGGGAGGACGCAGGCCTTGACCTGCATTGACCTGCAGTATGTGATCCCGTCCGGTACGTTCAGAGAGCTGTATCCGGACAACACCCTGCGGAAACTCTACGCCAATGTGGAAGATGGCCAGGTGGACGCCATGCAGGAGATGCTGGATACCTACACAGCCTCCGTGGACAGGACTCTTCCTGTGACCTCCCGTCAGTCCATGGCACAGCAGTACCAGGAGGAGACAAGGTCCTCGGCTGTCATGGGAAATGCCATCAGTATTATCATCGCCCTGGTAGGAGTGCTGAACTTTGCCAACTCCATGATCACGGCCATTGTATCCCGCAGAAGGGAGTTCGCCATGATCCAGAGCGTAGGCATGACGAAACGGCAGCTCTGCCGGATGCTGGTGTACGAGGGATTGTACTACGCCGGGCTGACCCTTCTTGTCTCATGGGCGGTCAGTGCGCTGGCAGTAGGCATCGGCGTGCGGGCAGTGACGGCGGCGGACGACTTTGCCACCTTCCATTTTACATTGCTGCCCCTTGGCATATGCACACCGCTGATCCTTGTCCTGGCAGTAGTGATCCCCTATCTGTGTTTCCGGAACCTGGAGAAGCACAGTGTGGTGGAAAGACTGAGAATGGAATAGTAAAATGAAAATTCTGTACCGGGCAGGGGAAGGAATCTTCTCCTGCCCGATCTGTTTCTGGTTGACATTTTTATATCCATCTGTTAATCTTTATATACTTCATTATGTAAAAATCTCCGGACGGGGATTCTTTCTTACACTATCTTATAAAATCTTTTTATTTCGAGGAGTGTCTTCCGACGTGTCAATACCCCTCACATCACTTTCTGACGTACAGGTCTGGCAGGAAAATTTTGCTTTTTCATGTTTTTATTGTCAACTTGTACATTGCCGCTTATAATGAAAGGAGAATACGAATGGCGTTTCACAAAGCACTGAAAGACCTGAATCTGCTGGACCGCTTTCTGTTTGCGGAGGCAATGGAAGATCCTGTTATCATGCAGACCATCCTGGAGATCATCCTTGGAAAGGATATTCTTCTTAAGTATCCTCCCCAGGCAGAAAAGGAAGAGCTGATCGAACTGCTCCGGTACATAGAGCACACCACAGAGGAGGTCAGCAGTTCCTGCAGGAGCGGAAAGATCCGGGAGCTGCAGTGCAGGATAGCCATGATTAAATCAAGCGAAGAGATTGGAGTGAAATATATGCAGGAGTGGGAAGAGAAGGTCATCGAGCAGAGGCGGGCCCGGGAGGAGGGGATGGAAGAAGGCCAGGCGATAGGCCGCGCGGAAGGCCAGGAGTATCAGCTGTTCCGGATGATCCGAAGGAAAATGCTGAAAGGCTGTGAGGCGGAGGAAATAGCAGATATCCTGGAAGAGGATCTGAACCATGTCGGGAACATATATGATTTTCTTAAGACAAAGATGGAGCAGACCGAGGAGGATAGCTGGGCAGAGTGGACCCGGGCAAAAAATCAGAAAAAGTAGCGTGATCAGATCAAGGGAGTGATGCAGAAGTAACAGACGGAGCATCACTCTCTTTTTACGTGTCTGTACAGATTTTTGTGTCGGGTGGGAATTTTTGGGGTGGGAATTTGTCAGAAATCACCATTTGTCAGAAATCACCAGTTGAAAACCCTGGGCATCCCTGCTATAATCAAAACAGAACAAATGTTCGATTGAATAGAAATCCAGGGAGGGAGAGCCATGATGGAAAGATCTGTCCGGACGGAAAGACAAAAGACATATGTGTGTATCGATCTGAAATCTTTTTATGCTTCCGTGGAATGCCGGGAGAGAGGCCTGGATCCCATGACTGCAAATCTTGTGGTGGCAGATCCGGAAAGGACGGACCAGACCATCTGCCTGGCTGTTTCCCCTGCCATGAAAGCGCTGGGAGTGCCCGGAAGATGCCGGGTGTTTGAGATCCCAAAAGGGATCAGATATATCATGGCGCCGCCGAGGATGCAGCTTTACATCGACTGGTCTGCCCGGGTATATGGCATTTATTTGAAGTACATTTCAAAGGAGGATATCCATGTCTACAGCATCGACGAGGTGTTTATGGATGTGACACGGTATCTGGATATGTATCAGATGAGCGGTAAGGAACTGGGTGTAAAGATCATGGAAGATGTGTATGAAACGACGGGGATTACTGCCTCGGTGGGGGTGGGGACCAATCTCTATCTGGCCAAGATTGCCATGGATATCACAGCCAAGCATTCAGAAGGGCATGTGGGGGAGCTGGATGAAGAAAGCTACAGGATGCAGCTTTGGAGACACAGGCCTCTGACAGATTTCTGGCGGATCGGAAAGGGGATTGAGAGGAGGCTGTCCCAGTGTGGTCTCACCACCATGGAGGAGGTGGCCCATGCAGATGAAGGGATGCTCTACCGTATGTTCGGTGTTGATGCGGAGCTGCTCATTGACCATGCCTGGGGCAGAGAGAGTACGACCATGGAAGATATCAAAACCTACAGGCCGAAATCCAGTTCCGTTTCCAACGGACAGGTGCTGCCCAGGGACTACAGTTTTGAGGAAGGGAGGCTGGTGGCCAGAGAGATGGCAGACCTTCTCAGTCTGGAACTGGTGGAGAAGGGGCTGGTCACGGACTCGGTTACCCTTCATGTGGGATACTGCAGGAGAATAGAGAAAAAATCCGCCCATGGGACCGAGAACATGACACTGACGACAAGCTCTTCCCGGCAGCTTATGGCCTGTACCGGGCGTCTTTATGACCGGATCGTGGATCGCCACACGCCGGTGCGCAGGATCAGCGTCACTTTTAACCATGTGGTGGATGAAGCCTGGCGGCAGTATGATCTCTTTACGGACCCGGCAGAGCTGGACAGGGAGCACAGGATGCAGAAAGCGCTGCTTGCGATCAAGGAAAAGTACGGGAAAAATGCAGTTGTAAGAGGTATGGATCTGCAGGAGGGCGCCACTACCATGGAGAGAAACTGCCAGATCGGAGGACATAAAAGCGGCGTGTAGAAAAGGGGGAAACCGGGGTGAAATGTACAGATGGAAGAGGCGGTATGAGCCGCCAGGAAAGAGCAAAGCAGTTTATGCCTTTTGCCGCTCTGAAAGGATATGAGGACGCGCTGAGGAAAAAAGAAAAGGTCACAGTGCCAAAGGCCCAGCTCTGTCCGGAACGGCAGGAGGAGCTGGATCGGATCCTCAGACAGATCCGGAGGAATGATATGGTGACGGCCGTGTATTTCCAGGAGGGGGAGTATGTGAAGCTGACGGGGATGGTGTCCCGTATAGACGGAACGGCAAGGATACTGAAGATCGTGGATACGAAGATCGATTTTGAGGATCTGTACGAGGTGGAGGTGCAGGAGGTCGGCAGAGAATTTGACAGATCCTGTCAGAATCCGTAAAATAATATACCGGAACAAAAAGTAGGAGGGATTTATTTGAAAAAAGACAACAGAAGTATTCTGTTCCGTGTATTCTTTTACCTTCTGGGACTTCTCGTTCTGGCACTGGGACTTACGCTGAACACCAAGACCGGACTTGGCGTATCCCCCATCATCTCTGTGGCCTACAGTGTATCCACCATTTTCGATCATAACTTCGGCAACGTGACGCTTGGTCTGTACTGCATTTTTGTTCTGATCGAGATGATACTTCATCTGGTCCGCAGCAGGAGAGCGGCCAGAAAGGAAGGGGAGGCACTCGCCCATGCAAACAAAACAGACAGCAGGCTTGTACTTCTCATGGATGTACTACAGATACCGCTGAGCCTTGTGTTTACAAGATTTCTGAATGTGTTTTCGGCAGTGATCCCGGACCTTTGCGGAGAGGGAAAGGTGACGGTCGGCCAGATGGCGCTGCGTGTGATGGTTCTTGTCCTTGCCGTCATACTGACAGGGATCGGGGCTGCCATGTCGCTGAATATGCGTATTATCCCGAATCCGGGAGACGGGATCGTACAGGCTATAGCGGATTGTATCTACAGAAGTGTGGGATTTACAAAGAATTGCTTTGACCTTGTGAACATCACTGTCACAATCACAGTGAGTCTTATCTTTGCCGGGCATCTGGTGGGGATCGGCGTGGGAACGGTGCTGGCTGTGATTGGCGTCGGGAGGACGATTGCTGTGTTCAATCATTTTACATATGACCGGATGATTCGGCTGGCAGGGGTGGAAGTATAAAACTCCCGGCAGACGTCTGCGTTTTCAGATGTTTGTCGGGAGTCTTTTTCATGCAGGAGTTTTACAGGGCGATCTTTCCAGTGGTTTCCTCGTTGATCACATAGTAGGCTGTCATCTCTTCCGGTTTGAGGTAAATGCGGATATTTTTCATATCCTCTGCCTTTTTGCCCATATCCTTTGTCCAGATATTTTTTACTTTTGCAATAATATCGTCAGTACTGCACTCTGTTCCAAGATACTGAAGGTATACTTCTGTCTTCAGCTCTGCGGCGCTCTTTGGCGGATCCTGCAGGACACCGGCTCTTGTTTCAATTGCCTTGGTTGTGTCTTTTGTCGTAACGATGGATCTGGGTGCCTGACCTGTATGTGATATTCTGTTATTCTTTTTCATGACTGTTTACCTCCTTGGATCACATAATTGCATATGGCAGAATAGAATTCCTGTCTGTTACGCAATGTATTATACCGCTTTTTGAGGAAAAGGTCAAAAAATCCGGCATGACAAAAGTCGTCACGCGGCGTTCCGGCTATGAAAGCTTTTCCGGAGACGGCGATTTGTGTCGGCCTGGAACAGAAGGCAGACAAGGGAGGATACCCCTCCCGCGCACACAGGGGACAGCCAGATGCCGTCCAGTCCCAGAAAACGGGGAAGGATGAAAAGGAACAGAACAGGAAACACCAGAGTCTGTCCGGCGGCCGTTACAAGGGAGAAGACGGGGCGGTTCAGTGCAGTAAAAAAGGAACCGGATAAAATAGCGCACCAGGTAAACAGGTAAGACAGGGAAAACAGCCGCATCCCATGTACGCTCATGGCAATCAGTTCACTGTCTCCTTTTGCAAAAAGGGAAAGAAGTCCCTCCCCTCCGGTTTGCATGAAGAGCAGCACTGCCAGGGAAAGAAGCAGTCCTGCCGCCAGAACCCGCCCTTCGATGGCACGGATCCGAGACGGGTTTCCTGCGCCGTAGTTGTAGCTGATGGAGGGCTGAAGGGCATCGCCCATACCAAAAAGCAAAGCCTTTACCACGCTGTCCACATACATAATGATACTGAAGGCCGCCACTGCCATATATCCGCCCACAGACAGAAGGGCAGCGTTGAAAATGATCATACATACAGAGCCGGAAATGTTGTTGAAAAACTCCGAACTTCCGTTGGCGATGATGTTTCCAATGAGCCGTGGCCTGATCCACTTCCTTGTAAATCCAAGCGGCATTTTCCCTGCAAAAAAAGGAAGGAAGCAGATGATATTTCCGCACATGAGGCTCAGGCAGGAGGCCAGGGCAGCGGCTTCGATGCCCCATCCAAAGGCGCCGATAAAGAGCCAGTCCAGAAGGATGTTTGCCAGGGACATGCCTACATTCATGGCCATGCTGTAGTGGACCCGTCCGCAGATGCGCAGGTAATTATCCACTGCAAAAAAGTGCATGATCAGTACGGAGAAGACAGCGTAAACCCGCATGTAACGAACAGCCAGATCCGCTACCTCCCCTGTGGCACCAAGAAGCTGCACAAGGGGATAGGAGAAG
This sequence comes from Claveliimonas monacensis, assembly GCF_014982975.1. GTDB lineage: Bacteria > Bacillota > Clostridia > Lachnospirales > Lachnospiraceae > Claveliimonas > Claveliimonas monacensis. Next base: position 17,117 of record NZ_JADCKL010000002.1, on the reverse strand, counting down.
GCGTAGGCCAGCGTTCCCATGACAAGGGCGGAAAGCAGGATGAGAAGACAGGCAGTGGAAAAAATCCGGCTGGCCATTTTCTCATCCTTCCGGCCCAGCCAGATGGCAATCTGCACAGAAGAGCCAACCGCCACCATATCTGAAAAGGCGAAGCTGATCATGATCAGGGGCATGACCAGATTGATGGCGGCCAGGGCCTGGGCGCCGATGTAATATCCCACGAAGATCCCGTCAGCTATGGTATAGAGAGAAACCACGGCCATGCTGATCATATTGGGGATGGCACAGCGGAAAAAGAGCCGGGTGGGAGGCATTTCTTCAAACATCCGGTTGTGTCCGCCAGGTGTTTCCGTGAGTTCTGATGAATGATTTTGTGTTGTGTCAGTGTCTGTAATGATTGTATTCATACTTGTATTGTTCTCCTTCGTAGAGAATGGTAAACTATAGGGTAACACAATAGTCAAGGGGAAAATGAGGAGAACAGAGGCAGGATGAACAAAGAACCTTATATTACGACAGGGCAGTTTGCAAAATTGTGCGGTACGACAAAGGAGACTCTCTTCCACTATGACAGGACGGGCATTCTGAAACCGGCTTATGTGGGAGAAAATGGCTACCGGTATTACACGGCTGTTCAGTTTTATGATTTTGACCTGATCCAGACCATGAAATATACAGGCAGTTCCCTGGAAGATATACGGAAATGCTTTCAGAATTTTGATACAGGCTATTTTCTGGAAATTTTCCGGGAAAAGCAGTGCCAGATCCGGGAGAAACAAAAGGAACTGGAAGAGCTTTCTGTATTTATGGAAGAAATGATACAGATGACGGAAGAAGCCCTGGATGCCAGGTACGATGTCCCCAGAATTGAGCATGGTGAAAAAGAATATCTGCTGGTAACGGATTTTGCCTGCGCGGAGGGGGACAGTATCAACGCTTCTGCCAGGCTGTTGGGAGAGCACATACGAAAATGTGAAAACCACGGCATCCGGAACCACGCTTCTGTAGGCTCCATCATTTTAAAGGAAATGATGGAAGCGGAGGAAGAAAAGGAAAGCTTTCTGTTTACAAAAATACCGGAAAGTATATATGAGGAAGGGTTCTTCAAGGAGGAAGATCTATACGAGAAGCCGGAGGGGGATTTTGTTGTCATTATGCATAAAGGACCCTACGGTTCTGTGCGGGACAGCCTGGAAAAGCTGATGGAATTTACCAGAAAAGAACATCTTGCCATTGTCGGCGACTGCTATGTGTACGACATGCTCAGCTATCTTGCGGGAGCCGGGGAGGAGGATTATGTGGTGAAGATCAAAGTGCCCGTGAAGTAGAAAAACGCCAGAGAAAGTGAAAGATGGCGGCTCCCGTCAAGGTGGCACCTATATAGATGAAGATGCCTGCAGTATCCCCCAGGACAGCGGCAATGTCTGAGAATATTTTCTGGGTCATAGGGTAGTCCGGGTTGATATAGAACATATTGATAGTTCCCAGATGGTCCAGGGTCAGGTTAAGACCTGTGGCTGTAAGGCAGCAGGTAAGATACAGAGCGGCGGCTCCGGCGTAGTCACTCCAGCTGGAAGCAGCCTGGTCAGAGCGGGCTGCGGCCAGTCCCAGTATGATGAGCAGGATGTGCCATGCAAAGGAGTGGACGGTGAGAGGAAAATAGTCGTAGTGCATGCCGCTTGTGTCAAAGAAGGCAAAGATGCCGCCCAGCATGCCGAAATCCACCAGAAAAGCTGTGAGCACCTGCTGCACGCACCTGCTGCGGACCCAGGGCAGAAGGAGACACACGTACATGGGGATGCTGCAGAGTTGAAAGGGAAAATACCACCAGTTGTAATTCCCACCGCCAAGGAGGAAAGTCAGCGTGTACTGCTTCCACAGCTCTGATGCCAGCATCAATATACCGCTTGCCAAGAAAAAACGTCTGAACTTCAGCATAAAATCCTCCTGCTTTCCATCTGTCATGTACACCCGCATATTTTCTTTAGTATACACCATTTGAAAAAAATCATGAATATGCTATACTGAACGAGTTGTTGTAGTTAAGGAAATTTTTGATAAAGGAAGAACTAAAGGAGAATATATGAGGAGAAAAAATGCATTTATGCTGTTTCTGACAGCGTTTATATGGGGAACTGCCTTTGTCGCCCAGAGTGTGGGGATGGACTATCTGGGACCTTTCGGATTTAACGGAATCCGTTCTCTTATCGGCGGCGTGGCCCTGCTCCCCTGTATTTATATTCTGGGAAAGATTAATAAAAATTCCAACGAGAAGGGTGACGTGAAAACACTGGCGGCTGGAGGAATCTGCTGCGGACTGGCACTGTTTGCTGCCAGCAGTATGCAGCAGATCGGCATTCAGTACACTACGGCGGGAAAAGCAGGATTCATCACAGCGTTCTACATTGTCCTTGTGCCGGTGTTTGGCATATTTTTGGGAAAGAAGACAGGGTGGAAGATATGGCTTGCGGTGGCGCTTGCGCTTGCGGGACTGTACTTTCTCTGTATCACAGAGTCCTTCAGTGTGGGAAGAGGGGATATCTACGTATTCATAGGAGCGCTTCTGTTTACTGTCCATATTCTGGTCATTGACTATTTTGCTCCCAGGACAGACGGGGTGAAGATGTCCTGTATCCAGTTCTTTGTGGCTGGCATCCTGTCCATGTTTCCAATGGCGGCTTTTGAAACCACTACGGTGGAGGGGATCATGCGCAGCTGGGGGCCGCTTCTGTACGCGGGTGTTCTATCCTGCGGTGTGGCCTATACACTGCAGATCATCGGACAGAAGAATATGAATCCTACAGTGGCTTCACTGATCCTGAGCCTGGAGTCCTGCATTTCTGTCCTGGCCGGGTGGGCGATCCTTGGAGAACAGCTGTCAGTGAGAGAAGGAGTTGGCTGCATCTTGATGTTTGCGGCTATCGTACTGGCACAGATTCCTGAAAAACAGAGTAAAAATAGACAAACGGCAGCTCTGTAACACTCGCAAAAATGCCGAAAATAAAATATTTTCTGGAAAAGACTTACCTAAAATGGATTTGTCTGATAAAATAAAAGAAAGACAGAGATAAAAATCCGTCTACCACATCTGTGGATAGGCGGATTTTTATGTAATGGTATTTTGGGGAATACTCTCTAATATGGAAGAAAGGAGAATGGGAATGTTTGAGACAGGAGCGTATATTGTCTGCGGACAGCACGGTGTGTGCAGAGTGGAAAGTATAGGTCCTATCCGCCTGGAGGAAGCGTCTGCCGGGAAGGATTACTATACACTGTCCCCCCTGTATTCAAAGGGAGGCGTGATCTATGTGCCGGCAGACAGTGAAAAGATCATTATGCGGTATGTGATCTCCCGGCATGAAGCAGAACAGCTGATCGGTGAGATTGACGGGATGGATATGATCCAGATCGATAATGAGCGGCAGAGGGAAGAAACTTTGAAAAGAGCGCTGAAAACCTGTGACACGAGACAGTGGGTGCGGGTGATCAAAACAATTAATGTCCGCAAGGAGAAGAGGCTGGCCCAGGGGAAAAAAGTGACCGCAGGTGATGAGCGCTGTCTTCACGCTGCCCAGGAAAATCTTTTTGGAGAGCTTGCTGTTTCGCTGGGGATAGAAAAAAATGAGGTGGAGTCTTATATACGGAAGAAGCGGGAAGAACAGAAATAAAGATTGTATTGACATTTTCCTCCTGTTCGTGGATGATAGAAGATAACGAAAAGGAGGAAATATTATGCGTTTTGTTATACAGAGAGTCACAAATGCGGATGTGAAGGTGGATGGTCAGACGATCGGTGAGATTGGAAAAGGTTTTATGGTGCTGATCGGCGTGTCAGACAGCGACACAAAGGAAATTGCGGATAAGATGGTAAAGAAAATGCTCGGCCTGCGCATTTTTGAGGATGAGAATGGAAAGACCAACCTGTCTCTGGATACAGTGGGAGGCAGCCTTCTGCTCATATCCCAGTTTACTTTGTACGCCAACTGCAAAAAGGGAAACCGACCCAGCTTTATAGAGGCAGGGGCGCCTGACATGGCGGAGGAGATGTATGAGTATATTATCGCGAAGTGTAAAGAGACGGTGTCGGTAGTGCAGAAAGGAAGTTTCGGGGCGGATATGAAGGTAAGTCTTACGAATGACGGACCTTTCACGATCATTCTTGATTCGGAGACTTTGTAATTTGTGGTAAGAAATAAAAAACTCTATGTCAATGGTTTTGGCCATCTGCATAGAGTTTTCTTCTTGACAATGTCTTTTTTATAGATTACAATATAACAGCGATATATAACATCGTTATAAGGAGGGCGAATACAATAGACGGAAACTTGACAACTTTGGAACGCATTCATCAGGCGGCAAAAGCAGAGTTTTTGGAAAAAGGTTATAAAGATGCTTCCCTGCGAAACATTGTCAAGTCGGTAGGCATGACTACCGGGGCCTTTTATGGGTATTACAAAAGTAAAGCAGAACTGTTTGAAGCGCTGGTAGGTAAACATTACAAATATATTCTTACCTGCTTCAGGAAGGCACAGCAGGAATTTGCCGGGCTTCCACAAGAACAGCAGCCAGAAGTTATGGGCGATATTTCCGGGATGTGCATGTTTGAGATGCTTCACTATGCCTATGCACATCTGGAAGAATGTAAACTTATCCTTTGCTGTTCAGAAGGGACAAAATTTTCCGGTCTGATTGATGAAATGGTGGAAATTGAAGTGGAAGCAACACATTCCTATCAGAAGGTTCTGGAGGAACTTGGACGTCCTTCACCTAAGATCGACCCTGCATTAGAGCATATTCTGATCACTGGTATGTTTCATACTTTTTTTGAGCTGGTAATTCATGAAATGCGGCTGGATGACGCAGAAAACTATGTAAAGGAGATGCGCGCTTTTTATACAGCCGGATGGATGAAAATTATGGGGCAGTAACGCCCTGTAATTTTTGGTCAATAGTTAGCTATAACTAACCAATGCGGATATAAGAAGAACACAGTATGTGTTCTCTGTATCATAAATCAATAAAAAGGAGGGATTTTTTTGAAAAAGCAATCCAATCTGTCTCGCCTGCTCCAAATCGCAGGTAACCACAAATACCTGATCTATGCTTCGTGGGCACTGTCAGCCATTAGTGCCTTCATTGCGCTGGTACCCTTTTATTATATCTGGAAAGTGATCCGGGACGTGCTGGAGGTCGCTCCGGACTTCAGCCGGGCGCAGAATCTGACTCATAATGGCTGGATGGCAGTGCTGTTTTCGGTCATTTCCGTGCTTATCTACATAGCGGGACTGATGTGCTCCCATAAGGGTGCATTTCGCATTGCCACTAACCTGCGGCTACAGACCATGGAACATATTATCAAGCTGCCGCCTGGGTTTGCAGAAAGCTTTGGCAGTGGTAAACTACGCAAAATTGTCAATGAATCCAGCGCTGCTACAGAAACCTATCTTGCCCATCAGCTTCCCGACCGGGCCAATGCGACTGCGACGCCCTGTGGACTTCTGGTATTGCTGCTGGTGTTCGACTGGCGTCTCGGTCTCCTGAGCCTTGTCCCGGTGGTTCTGGGGTTTTTGATTATGATGGCAATGACCGGGCAGCAGATGCAGGAAAAAATGAAAGAGTACCAGAATGCGCTGGATGATATGTCCAACGAGGCGGTGGAATATGTCCGGGGTATTCCGGTAGTTAAAACCTTTGGCCAGACAATTTTCTCCTTCAAAAAATTCAAGGAATCGATTGAGCGTTACAAAATATGGGTGATCGCCTATACTAAACAGCTACGAATGCCTATGATGCTTTATACAGCAGCCATTAACGGGGTTTTTGCCATGCTGATCGCGGGTGGTCTGCTGTTTACACAAAACGGAGTAACGACAGAATTCCTGCTGGACTTGATTTTCTATATTATCATTACGCCAGTTATCTCTGTCACACTGACACGCATTATGTTCCAAAGCGAAAATGCCATGATTGTAAACGATGCGTTACAGAGAATCGACAGCGTTTTAAATCTGAAGCCATTAGAGGAAGCAGAGCACCCCGGACACCCGGAAGATGCTTCCGTGGAACTGCGAGATATCCATTTCAGCTATGATGGAAAAACAGAGGTGTTGAAAGGCGTTTCCATTACCATTCCCCAGGGGCAGACCGTAGCCTTTGTCGGACCATCCGGCGGCGGTAAAACTACGCTTGCCAATCTGATCCCGCGTTTCTTTGATCCGCAGAGCGGCAGTATAAAGATTGGCGGAGTCGATGTGAAAGAGATTGGAAAAGAGGAACTGATGGACACTGTTTCCTTTGTGTTTCAGAACAGCCGTCTTATCAAAGCCTCCATTCTGGAAAATGTACGTATGGGCAGACGCGATGCAACCCGGGAAGAAATCCTCGCTGCGCTTCACAATGCTCAGTGTGATGATATTCTTGAAAAACTGCCTCAAGGAGTGGACACAGTAATTGGTACAAGGGGTGTCTATCTCTCTGGCGGCGAGCAGCAACGAATTGCCATCGCCCGTACCATGCTGAAAAACGCGCCGATCATTATTTTAGATGAAGCAACGGCTTTTGCTGATCCGGATAATGAAACGCGGGTACAGGCTGCTTTTTCAAAGCTTTCTGAAGGAAAGACGGTTATTATGATTGCACACCGGCTCTCCACTGTAGTGGGTGCGGATAAAATCTATGTGATTTGTGACGGGCGGATTGCCGAGAGTGGCACCAGCCGTGATCTGCTGGCGCAGAATGGTATCTTCAGCCGGATGTGGCAGAACTATCAGACTTCCGTTCATTGGAAGGTTGCAAAGGAGGTATAACCAGATGATAAAACGATTACAAAAACGATATGCGCTCTCCGAGCAGGGAGCAAAGGATCTGGTAAAAGGCTGTCTGGCCTGCGTTATGCAGAATCTTTCCTTTATGTTCCCGGTGGGATTGCTGTTCTATTTTGTGAGGGATCTGCTAAACGGCGGCGTTCCCGGAGAAAAAATTGCATTTTACGTGATTGGATGTGTGGCGTGTATCGGTTTGATTTTGTTTACCACTTACATTCAGTATAATGCCACCTACTTTGCTACTTATACAGAGAGCGGTGTGCGGCGTATTACGCTGGCAGAACAGCTGCGGAAGATCCCGCTGTCCTTTTTTGGTAAAAAGGATCTGGCTGATCTCACCAGCACAATTATGGCGGACTGCACTTTTCTGGAGCAGAGTTTTTCTCACTTCATTCCCGAATTGGCAGGCTCCATCATCTCCACAATTCTCATTTCCATCAGTCTGTTCATTTTTGACTGGCGCATGGCACTGGCAGCGCTCTGGGTCACGCCCGTGGCTTTTGCTATCGTAGGTTTTTCTGCGAAAGTGCAGGAAAAACTCAATCAAAAAGCCATGGACGTCAGGATTACCTGTGCTGATGGGATTCAGGAGTGTATCGAGACAGTGCGGGACTTGAAAGCCAATAATGCCGAGGCGGAATACATGAAGGGACTGGGAAAGAAAATCCGTGCAGTGGAACGCCGCTCTATCCTAAACGAATTCGGACTTGCCGCCTTTGTGGTTTCTGCATCATTAGTATTGAAAACAGGGATTGCCACGGTTGCGCTGGCTGGTTCTGTGCTGTTGATTCAAGGCAGTCTGGATGTGATCACTTTTTTCCTGTTTTTACTGGTCGTATCACGGCTTTATGATCCGTTGCAAGGCGCGCTTCAAAATCTGGCGGCGGTAATCAGCACACGTACCAATATTGCCCGTATGAATGAAATCCTTGATCATCCCATTCAGCAGGGAGATACCCGGCTTTCCAACAAAGGTTTTGATATAGTCTTTGACCATGTGAGCTTTGCCTATAACACTGGAGAAACGGTTCTGAAAGATGTTTCTTTTACTGCGAAGCAGGGTGAGGTTACAGCTCTGGTAGGGCCATCCGGCGGCGGGAAAACGACGGTTTCCCGACTGGCAGCAAGGTTCTGGGATGTGAGCCGGGGCAGAATTACTGTGGGAGGTATGGATATTTCCAAAACAGATCCGGAAACACTGTTGTCCCTGTTTTCCATAGTATTTCAAGACGTGACTTTATTCGACAATACTATTTTGGAAAATATACGGATTGGAAATAAGGAAGCTACCGACGAGCAGGTGATGGCGGCGGCAAGACTGGCCAATGTGGACGAATTTGCAGAAAAACTGCCTGATGGGTGGAATACCAATATCGGGGAGAACGGCTGTGAGCTTTCCGGAGGGGAACGGCAGCGTATTTCCATTGCCCGGGCCTTTTTGAAAAATGCTCCGATTATTCTTTTGGACGAGGCCACCGCTTCACTGGATGTAGAAAATGAAACATTGATTCAGACAGCACTTTCCAGACTGATTGAAGATAAGACTGTACTGGTGATTGCTCACAGGATGCGCACGGTGGCAGGCGCAGACAAAATTGTGGTACTCTCGGAAGGTGTTGTGGCGGAGGAAGGCGCGCCAGAAGAATTGAAGGAGAAAAACGGTCTTTACGCCCGCATGGTGAAATTGCAGACAGAAAGCCAGAACTGGAGACTGGCGTAAATAAGAGTTTGCCGTCTGGATCCGGGGGGATTCCGGCAGGCAGACTGGGGAAATCTTCTCTCTGCTCCTCCGGTCCTCCCCTTTTTCTCCAATATTCCCGACTGAAAAGACGGCGTGGTGCTTAAGTTAAGACAGATGCAGTACATCCTGGATGGTGTACCAGCCGGGAGCCTTATCTGCCAGAAATACGCCGCAGTCCACGGCTCCTCTGGCAAAGCATTCCCAGTTGTAGGAGTGATGGGTGATCTCAAGGCGCTCTCCCATGAAACCAAAATACACCGTGTGGCTGCTTGGAATGTTTCCGGCTCTGAGAGAATGGTAGCCAATAGTCCCTTTTTCCCGGGGAGATGCGCCGTGGCGCCCGTAGACTGCAATGTCATCCAGCTCTTTTCCCATGGCATGTGCCATGATCTCTCCCATCTCTTTGGAGGTACCGCTGGGGGCATCTTTTTTCCACTGATCATGCATTTCCAGGATCTCAATATCTGCCTCATCTCCCACTGCGGTGGTCACGATCTCCAGCAGCTTATTCATAATGTTTACTAATTTGGAAGTGTTGGCTGCGTAGAGCATGGGGATGGAAGACGCGGCTTCCCTGAATTTTGCCATTTCCTCCGGTGAAAATCCGGTAGTGCCGCACACAAGTGCCTTTTTGTGGCGGACAGCGCTTTCAAGCACCTGCATCCCCATTTCTTTTGTGGAGAAGTCAATGATCACATCACAGCTGTCTATGACGGACTCCAGGTTATCCACTACGGACACTCCCAGCTGCCGGCCTGTCATGGCCACATCGCCCAGATCCTTTCCGATATAATCCCTTCCTGAAGGCCCTACTCCGGCGATCAGCTCGATGTCAGAGTGCTTTGCGGCGGCCTGTGTAATAAGCCTGCCCATTTTTCCCCTGGGTCCTGTTACAATTAATTTCATAATCCGGGGCTCCTTTCGCATAAGATTTTATAGATATTTTAGCATATTTGTCTGAAAACAGGGAATAGTATTTATAGAATGCAGGCAGATTTCAGGGTGAAGTAGATGGCAAAATAGAAAAATGTTATGAATTTCACGATTTATTAAAAAAACACTTGCAATTTGCGACAGACTTCGAGTATAATACTATCTGTGACCGGGGTATGGCTCAGTTTGGTTAGAGCGCGCGGCTGGGGGCCGCGAGGTCGCAGGTTCGAATCCTGTTACCCCGATTTTGAGACCAGTGCAGATGCACTGGTTTTTTGTATCCGGAATTCGCCGCATAAGAGAAAAAACAGTAAATCTTTTTTAGATGCTTGCAATCTGTATGAGAAAGAGGTATAGTATTTTCTGTAAAAGGAATAAAGTCTTCGGGGTCGGGTGAAAGTCCCAACCGGCGGTATAGTCCGCGACCCGTGAGCACACAGGTGCGCTGCAGAGCATGAAGTTGTGTAAACGGCTGATTTGGTGAAATTCCAAAACCGACAGTAAAGTCTGGATGAGAGAAGAACTATGCAATAGGATTGAGATGATTGATTTTCATGGCTCCGATATCATTTATATCGGAGCTTTTTTTGTTGCATAATTCCAGGAAGATTTTCTTTCCTGCACAATATCTTATTCATCAAAGGAGAGAAAGAAAATGAGTACACAGGTTATGAACAACACAAATGTAAAAGCGGGAACAAAGATCCGCACCATCGTCCAGGTAGGTATGCTGGCGGCCATTGCGGTGGTCCTGATGCTTTTTGAGATCCCCCTGCCCTTTGCGCCTTCGTTTTACGAGATCGATTTCAGCGAGGTGCCGGTGATGATCGGAACTTTTGCCATGGGACCTCTGGCAGGCGCAGCCATTGAACTTGTCAAGATTCTTCTGAACTTCTTTATCAATGGCACCACAACAGCGGGTGTGGGGGAGGTTGCCAACTTCCTCATTGGATGTGCCCTTGTAGTGCCGGCGGGGATCATTTACCGCAGAAAACGTACCAGAAAAGGAGCCATCATCGGCATGGCTGCAGGAACAGTCTTTATGACTCTGCTGGGATGTGTGCTCAATGCGTACGTGCTTCTTCCGACTTATGCGGCGGCTTTCCAGCTCCCTATAGACAGCCTGGTAGCCATGGGAACGGCTGTTAACGGAAGCATTACAGATCTGTTTACATTTGTTGCCTTTGCCGTGGCTCCGTTTAACATTCTCAAGGGAGTCCTGGTGTCGCTGATCGTATTTCTTATCTACAAGAAGATCAGCCCGGTGTTCCATATGAACCATTAGGGAAACAGAAAAAGGTCCGGACTGCCTTTTGGGGCGGTCCGGACCTTTGTGATGTATAGACGCATGAAATACCTATGGACAGATCTCCAGCCAGTATCCGTCCGGATCAGAGATGAAGTAGATGCCCATAGCCTCGTTCTCGAAGCAGATGCAGCCCATTTCCTTGTGCAGTTCATGTGCCTTTTCGAAGTTATCTGTGTGGAAAGCCAGGTGGAATTCGTTGTCGCCCAGATTGTAGGGGCGGTCCATATCCCGAAGCCAGGTGAGCTCCAGAAGATGCGGGGTGACGCCGTCTCCAAGGTAGACGAGCTTGAAGCTTCCGTCCTCGGCTGTTGTCTCCCGGGTTACAGTAAGTCCCAGGGCTTTCTCGTAAAAATCCAGAGATTTTTCCAGATCATATACGTTGATATTGTTGTGATAAAATGAAAAATTCAATTTAAAATTCCTCCTTTTCGCCTGGCTTTTTTGCCTGCGGCAGTCTTTAAATAAGTATATCATGTGTAGCCGAAGAAAAAAAGATATGCTATAATATTCCACATAGGTGTAAAGGAGAAGGGAAATGAAAGAGGAAAAGAAGGAGATCAAGGTCCGTATCACGCTTGATGCGGATGCTATATCAGAGTTTATGCTCTATCAGATTTACACAGGAGTTCCGGGTGTGGCTGTGCTGGTGCTGGGGGCGCTCAATGCGGGGCTGACAGTTGCTTTTGCAGTGCGGGGGCAATGGCTTATGACCGTAATCTTTGCTGTCTTTGCCCTGCTTCTTCTGCTCGGATTTCCGGCTGTGATCAAAAACAGAGTATCTACCCTTCAGGGGAAGAAGAAATTCATAAAACCTGTGGAATATATTTTTGATCAGAAAGGCATACAGACAGTGGCTGCTGACAAAGAAAAGACAGTGGCATGGGAGAATATGCGAAAAGCAGTCTCGAGAAAGCATATACTCATTCTCTATGATGACAAAAAGCATGCTATGGTACTGCCTGTCGCACAGCTTGGAGAGGAGTACGAAGCAGTAGTGGACATGATCTCGGCACATATACCGCCGGCGGGAGTGCACATCAGAAAAAGACAGGACAGGAGATAAAACAGATGGTGTTTGAGTCGAACAGTGAAAAGAATACCTTTGATCTGGGCTTCCAGATCGGCGAGAAGGCCAGACCGGGGGATGTCTATACTCTGGTGGGAGATCTGGGAGTGGGCAAGACCGTGTTCACAAAAGGCCTGGCAAAAGGGCTTGGCATAGAGGAACCTGTCAGCAGTCCCACCTTTACTATCGTGCAGATCTATGAGGAGGGCCGCATGCCTCTCTATCATTTTGACGTGTACCGGATCGGCGATGTGGAGGAAATGGATGAGATCGGGTACGAGGATTGTATTTACGGAGAAGGTGTAAGCCTGATAGAGTGGGCGGATCTGATAGAGGAGATCCTGCCGGAACATTATGTGGAAATAAAGATAGAAAAAGACCCGGGCCGGGGATTTGATTTCCGCAGGATTACTGTGGAAGAAAAAGGCCGTGATCAATAATCATACAGATAAGGAAGATGGACCGATGAGGATATTAGCACTGGACAGCTCCGGACTTGTGGCTTCAGCCGCAGTCGTGGAGGAAGATCAGACAATAGCAGAATATACAGTCAACTATAAGAAGACGCACTCCCAGACCCTCCTTCCCATGGTGGATGAGATAGCTGGGATGATCGAGTTGGACCTTGGAACGCTGGATGCCATTGCGGTGGCAGCTGGTCCCGGCTCCTTCACCGGGCTTCGGATCGGGTCGGCCACAGCGAAAGGACTGGGACTTGCTCTGGACATTCCGCTGATCCACATTCCCACGCTGGAGGGACTTGCCTATAATCTGTACGGCGTGTCAGAGATGGTCTGCCCTCTCATGGATGCCAGGAGGAAGCAGGTGTACACAGGAGTCTATTCTTTTCAGGGCGGATTTTCCACAGTTGTGGATCAGTGCGCCGTACCTGTGGTGGAGCTGGCAGACAGGCTGAATGAGCTGGGACAGGCAGTGATCTTCCTGGGAGATGGTGTTCCGGTATACAGGGATGTGCTGGATGAGGCCTTGTCTGTGCCCCACACATACGCTCCGGCTCACATGAACAGACAGCGGGCAGCTTCCGTGGGTGCGCTGGGGATAGAGTATTTCAAACAGGGAAGAACAGAGACGGCCGCACAGCATGCGCCGGACTATCTGCGCATGTCTCAGGCTGAACGGGAACGGGCGCAGCGAGAGAAGAAGGAGTAGGAAAATGCTTGTGATCAGGAAAATGAAAGAGATGGATATCCCTGCTGTGGCCAGGCTTGAGGCGGAGATCTTTCCGGATCCATGGAGCGAGCAGGCCTTGATGGACAGCTACAGACAAAAGCAGACGCTGCTTCTGGCGGCATATGAAGACCGCCAGTTGATCGGCTATCTGATCATGTACTATGCCCTGGAAGACGGGGAGATCGCCCGGATCGCGGTGATCCCTCAGAAGAGAAGGCAGGGGGTAGGGGGCCGGCTTCTGCTGGAACTGGAAAATCTCTGCGAGGTAGGCGGCATCACGCGCCTTCTCCTGGATGTGCGGGAGAGTAATGTCCCTGCTATTTCCTTCTATACAGACTATGGTTTTGTACAGGATGGCATTCGGAGACGATACTATACCGATCCGGTGGAGGATGGAGTGCTGATGAGCCGGGACCTGGGGAAATAGCTGTAAGAGAAGGAAACAGTTCCCACTATGACAGGGCGGCTCAGCCATATATAATGTAGGCGTAACAGAAGAACAATCCTGCAAAATACCATTTAGGAGGAAATGTATGCGCCAGTATGAAGTGATAGAAACAAAAGAGACTCATAAAAAAGTTAAAAAAATAATCTGTAATAAATGTGGAAAGGAAATCCCCACAGAAAAGGGAGAGCCAAGAGCGGACTTCCTCTCAGTGGAGAAGAGGTGGGGGTATTTTTCGGAGAAAGACAACCAGGTGGATTCTTTTGATCTCTGCGAAGAGTGCTACGACGCCTTTGTGGCCACATTTGTTATTCCAGTAGGAGAATAGAATGTTAGACGTATGTTTAGTTGGAACGGGAGGGATGATGCCCCTCCCTTATCGCTGGCTGACCGCTCTGATGGTCCGCTATAATGGAAGCAGCCTTCTCATCGACTGCGGGGAAGGCACCCAGATCGCTATCAAGGAGAAGGGATGGAGCTTTAAGCCTATTGACGTGATCTGTTTTACGCATTATCACGGAGATCACATCAGCGGACTTCCCGGACTTTTGCTCACTATGGGGAATGCAGACAGAACCGAGCCCCTCACGCTGATCGGCCCCAAAGGCCTGGAGCGTGTGGTAAACGCTCTGCGCGTCATTGCCCCCGAGCTTCCTTTTAAGATCCAGTTTATGGAGATCACGGAGCCGGAGCAGACATTTGAGATGAACGGGTACCGCCTGAAGGCTTTCCGTGTCAATCACAATGTTCTCTGCTACGGGTATACCCTGGAAGTGGACCGGGCGGGAAAATTTGATGTGGCCCGGGCAGAAGCTGCCGGTATCCCTCAGCGTTGCTGGGGATTGCTCCAGAAGGGCGAGACGGTGGAGTATGAGGGGCGGACGCTGACACCGGATATGGTGCTTGGGCCTCCTAGAAAGGGATTGAAAGTTACCTATTGCACCGACACCCGGCCCACAGACTCCATAAGAAACAATGCCAGACATGCAGACCTCTTTATCTGTGAGGGGATGTACGGAGAGAAAGACAAACAGAAAAAAGCCAAAGAGTACAAGCATATGACGTTCTACGAGGCGGCCCGTCTTGCAAGAGAGGCGGAGGTGAAAGAGATGTGGTTGACACATTACAGCCCATCTCTGAATCATCCGGAGGAGTTTCTGGGAGATGTGAGAGAGATCTTTCCCAACACGGTGACAGCCAGGGACGGCAGAACGATGGAACTGGTATTTTCAGATGATAAATAAGAAGGCAGAGGCGGCAAAATGAACGAAAAGAAAGATATTCTTATTCTTGCGATAGAGAGTTCCTGCGATGAGACGGCGGCGGCTGTTGTCAGAAACGGCAGGGAGATTCTTTCGAATATTATTTATTCTCAGATCGATCTCCACACACTGTACGGCGGTGTCGTGCCCGAGATCGCGTCCAGGAAACACATTGAAAAGATCAATCAGGTGATAGAGAAGGCGCTGGCAGAAGCCGGTGTCTCCCTGCAAGACATAGACGCAGTAGGTGTAACCTACGGGCCCGGCCTTGTAGGTGCTCTTCTCGTGGGAGTGGCGGAAGCCAAGGCTATTGCCTATGCGGCCGGCAAACCTCTGGTGGGAGTGCATCATATTGAGGGGCATATTGCGGCCAATTTTATTGAGCACAGGGAATTGGAACCGCCTTTTCTCTGCCTGGTTGTTTCCGGGGGCCACACCCATCTTGTGCGTGTAAGAGATTACGGAAAATTTGATATTCTTGGGAGGACAAGAGACGATGCGGCGGGGGAGGCCTTTGACAAGGTGGCCCGGGCTATTGGACTTGGATACCCGGGAGGACCGAAGATTGATAAGGTGGCAAAAGAAGGGAATCCGGATGCTGTCCAGTTCCCAAGGGCTCACGTGGAGGACGCCCCCTATGATTTCAGCTTCAGCGGTGTGAAGTCAGCAGTTCTCAACTATATTAATGGATGCAAGATGAAAGGGGAAAGTTTCAGACAGGCAGATGTGGCTGCCTCTTTCCAGAAGGCAGTGACAGATGTGCTTGTGGGAAATGCCATGCATGCAGTGGAAGAATTTGGTGTGGATAAATTTGCCATTGCCGGAGGCGTGGCAGCTAACAGCGCCCTTCGCCAGGCAATGGCCCAGGCGTGTGAAGAAAGAGGAATAAAATTCTATTATCCCTCTCCTATCTACTGCACAGACAATGCGGCCATGATCGGCGTGGCTGCTTACTATGAGTATATCAATGGTACCCGGCATGGGTGGGATCTTAACGCGGTTCCCAATCTGAGGCTGGGTGAGAGGTAAAATGAAGATGTGTAAGAAACCGGAAAAGAAAAGATGCACCGCTATTCTGTTGGCGGGAGGGCAGGGGACCAGGATGGGAGCTAAGATACAGAAGCAGTATCTTCTGATCCAGAACCGTCCGGTTCTCTTTTACTCGCTCTATACGTTTGAAAAGTCAGAAGTGATCGACGATGTGATCCTGGTGGTTGGAGCCGGTCAGGTGGAGTATGTCAGAAAAGAATTTGTGGAAAAATATCATTTTACCAAGGTGACCTGCATTGTAGAGGGGGGCAGAGAACGGTATCATTCTGTCTGGGAAGGCCTGAAGGAAGTCCAGGCTGAAGGTGGTCTGGAAGAGCGGTACATTTTTATCCATGACAGCGCCAGA
Source organism: Claveliimonas monacensis (assembly GCF_014982975.1). GTDB lineage: Bacteria > Bacillota > Clostridia > Lachnospirales > Lachnospiraceae > Claveliimonas > Claveliimonas monacensis. Next base: position 950 of record NZ_JADCKL010000002.1, on the reverse strand, counting down.
CCATTTTTGACAGAGGAGATCATCCAGAGGGCTTACAACGATGTTGAGGCGCACAGCGCCTGTGTGGTGGGGGTCCCCAGCAAAGATACAGTCAAACTTGTGGATGAGAAGGCCTTTTCCAGGGAAACGCCTGATCGGAAGTTTGTGTGGATTATCCAGACCCCCCAGGTCTTTGATGCTTCTATTATTACAGAAGCATATGCCAGGATGATGTCCCGCGATACGATACAGGCCACAGACGATGCCATGGCAGTGGAAAACGAACTGCACATCCCTGTCCATATGACAGAAGGAAGCTTTGAAAACATAAAGATCACAACTCCGGAAGACCTGGAGATCGCAAAAGTCTTTGTAAGAAGGTGTTTCCCGGAGCTTTGACAGGAAAAACCAAAAAACTTAAAATTTTGTATTGACTCAGGAATTCCCGTGTGATAAAATAACCAATGTCGCTGAGAAAGCGGCATGAAAACAAACTATCGTGGAGAGGTATCGAAGTGGTCATAACGAGGCGGTCTTGAAAACCGTTTGTCCGAAAGGGCGCGTGGGTTCGAATCCCACCCTCTCCGCTTCATATTGAACAGATGAAAGTCTGGGATTTATGAAAGGGCAATTTGGAGAAGTACCCAAGCTGGCCGAAGGGGCTCCCCTGGAAAGGGAGTAGGTCGTTAATAGCGGCGCGAGGGTTCAAATCCCTCCTTCTCCGTTTATAATAGCGTTTGTCTTTTTTTGAAAAAATGAAGTCAAAAAACTTGAAAAAAGTTCTTGACAACATGAAAACAAAATGCTATTATAGACAAGCTGACTCGCGAGAGACAGCAAAAACAAAAAGAACCTTGATAACTGAACAATAGACAACGACCCTGAAAATTTCTAAGAGAAATATTCAGAACGGAAATCAGATCGAGCGAAAGCGAAGATCTGATGCCAACAGTAAATAACGGGATAGGAAA
>NZ_JADCKL010000019.1 GCF_014982975.1 Claveliimonas monacensis | reverse complement strand
TTGTTTTGGTCGATGACATTATACACGAAAAGGGAGGTCAATGCTCTTTTTATTTGCAAACCTCCAAAAGATCAAGGTAAAACGTAACTTTAACCAATAAAAAGCATGGTAGTTTTGGACACTACCAGGAGCATGAGGGAGGAAGAAAGATGACACCGTACACATACGAAGTGGGAGATATTGTCAGGATGAAGAAAAAGCATCCCTGCGGGAGCTTTGAGTGGGAGATCCTCCGGGTAGGGGCGGATTTCCGCCTGAAGTGTACAGGATGCGGGCACCAGATCATGATCGCGAGAAAACTTGTGGAGAAAAATACAAAAGATTTAAGGAAAAAAGCTTGAAATAAGCAAGACCATATGATATCATATTAACTCGTGATATATCAGTATCCGACCGGAAATCGTCCGGAAGGGTATCCTTGCTCCCGGCAGAAAGCCAGGGGCCAAAAGACCAGAAGGAGGTGCAAACTACATGAATAAGTATGAGTTAGCTGTTGTAGTCAATGCAAAGATCGAAGACGAAGAGAGAGCACAGGTCATCGAGAAAGTGAAAGACATGATCACTCGTTTCGGCGGCAATGTGACAGACGTTGATGAATGGGGTAAGAGAAGACTCGCTTACGAAATTCAGAAGATGAAAGAAGCTTATTACTATTTCGTCCACTTCGAAGCTGATGCTACAGTTCCAGGCGAGATCGAGCAGAGAATTCGCATCATGGATAACGTACTCAGATATTTATGCGTAAAACAAGAGGCATAGTATAAGAGAGGTAGAAGAATGAATAAAGTAATTTTGATGGGACGTTTGACGAGAGACCCGGAAGTGAGATACTCACAGGGAGAGAATCCGCTGGCCATCGCCAGATTTACACTGGCTGTAGACCGCCGGTTCAAGCGTGACGGAGAGCAGAGCGCAGATTTTATTTCCTGCGTTGCTTTCGGAAAACAGGCTGAGCATGCGGAGAGATACTACAGACAGGGACTGAAGATCGTTGTCTGCGGACGGATCCAGACGGGCAGCTACACCAACAGGGACGGCGTGAAGGTATACACAACAGAGGTTGTAGTGGAAGAACAGGAATTTGCCGAGAGCAAAGCTGCAAGCGATGCACATGCAGGCGGTTTCCAGTCAGCTCCCCAACCGGCACCAGCCGCACCGGCCGGTGACGGCTTCATGAATATTCCAGATGGAATAGACGAAGAATTACCGTTTAATTAAGGACATATTGTGTATAGAAAGGAGAGACCATCATGGCTTTCGAGAAAGGAAATCGTCCTGAAGGCGGCTTCAAGAGAAGAGGCGGCGGACGCAGAAGAAAAAAAGTTTGCGTGTTCTGTGGAAAAGAGAACAACGAGATCGATTACAAGGATGTAGCAAAGTTAAGAAAATATATCTCTGAGAGAGGAAAGATCCTTCCCAGAAGAATTACAGGAAACTGTGCAAAACATCAGAGAGCTCTGACAGTAGCTATCAAGAGAGCAAGACATATCGCTTTAATGCCATATGTTCAGGACTAATCTGTAGGGTGAAATGCCGGGCGGCAGATGGAAATTCCATCTGCCGCTCTTTTATTCCTATAGAATTTCGTGGAGCTGGTTGTGCGCAGAGGCTCCAGCATCTATAATGAAAGAAAACGTAAAAGGAGGGGAGAACATGATAAGCACAGATGTTTTGGAAGAGAAGGCCCCCATCGTGGGGAGCTTGCGGAAAGCAGAGGAAGTGACCTGGATCAACCCGCTGCTTGAGAGTACAGAGGAGGCTATGAGAAAGATCGATCTGACTATGGAGGATGTGCGGGATGCCGAGGCGCGGCTGGAGAGGTTTGCGCCCTTTATCCGCCGGGCCTTCCCGGAGACGGAGAAGGACGGTGGCCTCATCGAGTCCCCCATCCGGGAGACAGAGAAGATGAAGGACGGGCTGAATGAAAAGCACGGAGCCGGTCTTAAGGGGAGGCTCCTTTTGAAGATGGATTCGGACCTGGCGGTGGCCGGGTCAGTGAAGGCCCGGGGAGGCATTTATGAGATCCTGAAACATGCAGAGGAGCTGGCCATCAGGGAAGGCATGCTGGAGGAAGGGAAGAGTTATGAAGTCTTTGCCCGGGAGCCCTTCCGGGAATTTTTTTCTCAGTATGCCGTGCATGTAGGATCCACCGGTAATCTGGGCCTGTCCATTGGGATCATCAGCGCGGTCTTGGGATTCAGGGTGTACGTCCACATGTCCCAGGATGCGAAGCAGTGGAAAAAAGACCTGCTCCGCTCAAAGGGCGTACAGGTCATCGAGTATGCCGGGGACTACGGAGCGGCGGTGAAAAAGGGCCGGGAGGAGGCCATGAGAGATTCTGCCAGCTATTTTGTGGACGATGAAAATTCTGTCAGCCTGTTTCTGGGCTACGCGGTGTCTGCGCTGCGGCTGCAGAGACAGCTGGAGGCGGCAGGTGTCAAAGTGGACGGGGAGCATCCGCTCTTTGTTTACATTCCCTGCGGGGTGGGCGGCGCGCCGGGAGGGATCACTTTTGGCCTGAAGCTGATCTACGGGGATCACGTGCATGTCTTTTATGCGGAGCCTGTCCAGGCCTGCTGCATGATCCTTGGCATGACTACAGGCCTTCACAATGAGATCTGCGTCCAAGATATCGGCCTTTCCGGCATGACAGAGGCGGACGGGCTGGCTGTGGGAAGACCGTCAAAGTTTGTGGGCAAGACAGTGGAACACCTGCTGAGCGGTGAGGTGACGGTACAGGATGACCGGCTCTATGTGTATATGAAAGAACTGCTGGACCGGGAAGGGATCTTTATAGAGCCCAGCTCCTGCGCGGCTTTTGCGGGGCCGGCCAGGATAGAAAAAGAGGAGGTCTGTCGGGCTTATCTCAAGGAGCAGGGACTTGAGGAGAGGATGGAACAGGCGGCGCACCTTGTCTGGGCCACAGGCGGCTCCCTTGTTCCTGCGGATGTGAGGGCAGAATATGTGAAAAAAGCAGAGGAGAGGAGACCATGAAAACATTAGGCTACTATAACGGAAAATATGGCGAGCTGGAGGAGATGACGGTTCCTATGAACGACAGGGTGTGCTGGTTCGGGGATGGCGTCTACGATGCGGGGCCGGCCAGGAACTATAAGATCTTTGCTATTGACGAGCACGTGGACCGGTTTTTCAACAGCGCAGGGCTGCTGGATATCCAGGTACCGGTGACAAAAGAGGAGCTGAAAGAGATCCTCCAGGAGATGGTGAACAAGATGGACACGGGCAACCTGTTTGTCTACTATCAGGTGACACGGGGAACAGGGATACGCAATCATGTATTTACCGAGGGCCCCGGAAATCTGTGGATCACGCTGCGGCCTGCGGAGATCTCAGACGGGGAGAAGCCCATCAAGCTGATCACCACAGAGGACACCCGCTTTTTACACTGCAATATCAAGACGCTGAACCTGATCCCTTCCTGCATGGCATCAGAGAAGGCGCGAAAAGCAGGATGCCAGGAGGCGGTCTTCTACAGGCCGGGCGGACGAGTGACAGAGTGTGCCCATAGCAATGTGCACATTATCAGGGATGGGAAGTTGGTGACAGCGCCGGCAGACAACCTGATCCTTCCGGGGATCGCGAGAGCTCATCTGATCAGGATGTGCGAGAGACTGGGAATCCCGGTCAGCGAGACACCCTACACGCTGGAAGACCTGTTCAGCGCCCAGGAAGTCATTGTGACCAGCTCCAGCAATCTCTGCCTGCATGCGGATGAGATTGACGGCAGGCCGGTGGGAGGGAAGAACCGGGAACTTCTAGAAAAGCTCCGGACAGCCCTTCTGGAAGAATTCTATGAAGCGACAAAAGAGGAGTAAGGATATGCGGAAACAATTTATTATGATTATGACAGACACGCAGCGGCTGGATATGGTCAGCTGCTATGAGAATGCGGGGATCTCAACCCCCTGTCTGGATGCGCTGGCCAGGGAGGGAGTAAAGTTTAACAAGGCGTACACCGTGCAGCCTGTGTGCGGTCCGGCCAGGAGCGCCCTGTTCACCGGCCAGTATCCCTGTGTCAATGGTTCCTACGCCAATTCCCTGGCACTTGGGGACAATGTAAAGACCATCGGCCAGCGCCTGTCCGACAAGGGGATTGCCACAGGGTATGTGGGAAAATGGCATCTGGACGGAGGCGATTACTTTGGACTTGGCGTGTGTCCCGAGGGGTGGGACCCGGATTACTGGTACGACATGCGCAATTATCTGGATGAACTGTCGGAGGAGGATCGCAGAAAGTCCAGGGACAGCCAGACGATGTACAGAGAGTCATGGCCTCTTGAGAAGACCTATGCCTACCGCTGTTCCCAGCGGGCCATCGACTATATCAGGAAGCACAAAGACGAGGACTTTTTCTTGGTTCTCAGCTACGATGAGCCCCATGACCCGTCCCTGTGCCCGGAACCTTTTGCCAGTATGTATGAGGATTTCTGCCTGCCCAAAAAAGAAAACGTGTGGGATACGCTGGAAGAGAAACCGCCCCACCAGCAGGCCTGGAGCGGACCCCGCAGACACCAGGACAGAGACGCCCTCACCATCCGCATGAAGGAGCTTTTCGGGTGCAACAGTTTTGTGGACAGTGAGATCGGCCGGGTGGCCGGGGCTGCCAGGGAGATCCTGGGGGATGACTTTACGCTTCTCTATACAAGCGACCACGGAGATATGGCCCAGTCCCACTGTCTCTACGCAAAAGGGCCTGCAGCCTACGAGGAGATCGCCCACATCCCCTTTATCCTGTGGGGGCAGGGATCCGGGGAGATAGACACGCCGGTGTCCCACATCGATGTGGCTGCCACTGTGTGGGATTTCTTCGGCTTCCAGAAGCCGATGATGCTCCAGGGTGAGAGTCTTCTTCCTCTTGTGCGGAACGGGAAATGTCCGGACCGCCGGGATGTATTTGTGGAATTCGGCCGCTATGAGATCGACCATGACGGCTTTGGGGGCTGGCAGCCGCTCCGGTGCATTTTCGACGGGCGGTACAAGCTGGTGATCAACCTGCTGTCCGAAGATGAATTTTATGACCTGGAGAAAGATCCGGGTGAAATGCACAACGGTATCTGTGACGAAGAGACTGCCAGCATCCGCGACGACATGATGAAGAGACTGCTGGAACACATGAATGAGATACGAGATCCCTTCCGAGGATACTGGTGGGAGCAGCGGCCCTGGTACACTCACGCAGCCGCACCTTCTTGGGACTACACAGGTTTTACCAGGCAGAGGGAAGAGCTGGACTACGAAGTGCCGCAGCTTGACTACAACACTGGCCTGGAGCCGGACAGCCTGGTTCGCAGAAAATAGAGAACGGATGCGCGCAAAACCTCCTGTCAACTGCCCGGAATGACTTGAGAAAAGGGGCAAAATGAGATAAGATATACAAAGAAAAAATGACGAGGAAGGTGCATGTATGTATTCATATACAGAACTGAGAAAAGAACATCCGGAATTTATTTATCGCGGATATGAGATAGAAGAGAGTGCAGACAAGGTGGGGATCGTCTATGATTTTGAGATCCCCGGGCTTGCCTCCTTTCATCCCACCTGGGAGTTCCCGAAGAAGCGGGGAGAGCAGAGGTGCTTTAAGGAGAACGGCACATTTCAGAAGCTGGTCTTCTCCCTGGGCATGGTGGAGCTGATCAGCTACTGGAAGACGGCCTGCCCCCCTGTGGTCAAGGTGGAGGCGGGAAGCCTGACAGAGGAGCAGTGTGAATGGTGGAAGGATCTGTATTTTAACGGGCTTGGAGAATTCTACTATACAAACGGCATCCAGGAGAACCAGGAGGACTTTATGGAGATCCGGTCTCTGGGCGGAGATGTCGAGGGGGCTGAGCAGCCTCTGAGCCGGGAGGCGGAAGGCTTCCTGATCCCTGTGGGAGGCGGCAAAGACTCGGCTGTGACCCTGTCTCTTCTGGAAGGGGAGAAGGAAAAGAACTGCTGCTATATCATCAATCCCCGGGGCGCTACCTTAAAGACGGTGGAGAGAGCCGGATATGGTGAAGACCAGCTGGTGACTGTAAAGCGGACCCTGGACAAGAACATGCTGGAGCTGAACCGCCAGGGCTATTTAAACGGGCATACGCCCTACTCCGCCATTGTGGCTTTTTCTTCTACAATAGCAGCCTACATGAGTGGGCTGAGGTACATCGCCCTGTCCAACGAGTCCAGTGCCAATGAGAGCACAGTGGAGGGGAGTACCGTGAACCACCAGTACTCCAAGAGCTTCCGCTTTGAGAAGGCCTTCCACGACTACGAGGCGGCGCATATAGGAAGCGGGACTTACTATTTCAGTATGCTGCGTCCTTTAAGCGAATTTCAGATCGCCCGGTATTTTGCCCGGTGCCGCCAGTTCCACGACATTTTCCGCAGCTGCAACGCCGGCAGCAAGGAGGACAAGTGGTGCGGACACTGTCCCAAGTGCCTCTTTGTCTGCCTGATCCTGTCTCCCTTCCTGACAAGGGAGGAGATCATCGCCATCTTTGGGCGGGATATGCTGGATGACCCGGATATGCTGGAGGATTTCCGCAAGCTCACGGGGATGGAAAAAGAGAAACCATTTGAATGCGTGGGCAGCAGGGATGAGGTGAACGCAGCCGTATCCCTCACCATTGACAAACTGGAAAAAGAAGGACAGGCTCTGCCGGAGCTTTTTGCATACTATAAAAATTCCGGCCTCTACAGGAAAGAGGACCCGGAAAACCGACGTTTCTTTACTTACTTTGACGGGGAAAATCTTCTGCCGCCGTCCTGTCTTGCTCTGATAAAGGAAAAGTGTTTATAAAGGGGGAGACAAAAGGATGCTGAAGAAGATACGTCAGACGATAGAAGGTAAGAAAGTGCTGATCCTGGGATTTGGAAGAGAGGGAAGATCCAGCCTGCGGTTGGTCTGCAAAGCCGGCGGCTGGGAGACCCTGGCCGTGTCGGACTTAAGAGAGGTGGACCCGTCAAAGGAGGCTGGCGGGAACCGGATCGACCTCTACACCGGGGAGCACTACATGGACAAGGAGCTTCTGGACTCCTTTGACATTGTGTTCAAGACGCCGGGGATCGTCCTGCCGGAAGATCCGGGGGTTTACCGGTGCCGGTTTGTCTCCCAGACAGAGCTCTTTATCGAGCGGTTCCGGGAACAGATCGTGGGGATCACAGGGACCAAGGGAAAGAGCACCACGTCCTCCCTTCTGTACCATATCCTGAAGGAGACAGGGGAGGACACGGTGCTGGCAGGAAATATCGGTATTCCGGTGTTTGACATTGCGGAGGATATCATGCCCGGTGAGGTCATCGTGCTGGAGCTCTCCTGCCATCAGCTGGAGCATATCCGGGTGTCCCCCCGCATCGCCGTCCTTCTCAATCTGTACGAGGAGCATCTGGACCACTACGGAACCATGGCGAAGTACGTCCGGGCCAAGCAGAACATCTACGCCTGGCAGAAGGAGGGAGACATCCTCTTCTGCAACGTGGATGTGCTGCCAGGGAAGGAGATCGAAGGAGCGGGCAGGGAGAGTGCCTGCGTGCCCTGCCGGGGCGAGATCATCTCCGCTGTCATGGTGCCGGAGGGAGAGAAGGCCCAGGGCAGAGGGGACATCGAGGTGGCAGACAACGCCGTGCGGTACAGAGGAAGCGGCCTGCGCCTTCCGGAGGAAGGATTGTCCCTGTTCGGAAGACACAACTACTTTGACATCGGCGTGGTGTACGGGATCTGCAAAGAGTTTTCGGTGACAGACGAGAAATTCCTGAAGGCGCTGCGCACTTTCCAGACCCTCCCCCACAGGCTTCAGTACCTGGGGGTAAAAGGCGGGATACGCTTTTACGATGATTCCATCTCCACCATCGGTGAGACCACTATCCAGGCGTTGGAGAGTGTCAAGAACGTGGACAGCATTCTCATCGGCGGCATGGACCGTGGCGTGGATTACAGTCAGCTGGAAGAGTACCTGACCGGCAGCAGCGTGCGGCATATCATTCTGATGGAGGCAACAGGAAAGAGGATCTACCAGGAGATCCAGGAGAAATATCCCACACTTTTTTCCAGCGGACGGCTGGAGCTTGTGGAACATCTGGATGAGGCCATAGATCTGGCAAGAGAGCTGGGAGAAGAGGGAGGCGCCTGCGTGCTGTCGCCTGCGGCTGCCAGCTATGGGATCTTTAAGAATTTCGAAGAGCGCGGCGCGTATTTCAAACAATATATTTTCGGGCAGGACAGCCGGTAAGGCGGCTCCTGTACGTAAAAAATGGCAGACAGGGATGTCCGGCCTTATGGCTTGAAATCCCCGTCTGCCATTGCTTTTATGGAAGAGGCATACTCCGATGGAGTCATGCCGGTGACTTTCTTGAACTGGCGTGAGAAGTAGTGGATAGAGGTGTAACCCAGCTGCTCAGAGATCTGAGTGAAGTTCATTTTGTTGGTCCGGATCAGCTGCTTGGCCGCGTTGACTTTCATCAGGGAAAAATACTCGATGATTCCAAGTCCGCTCTGCTCCCGGAAGATCTTCTGGAGCTGGGAACGGCCGATGAGATTTTCCCGGCACACCTGCTCGATGGTAACGTGGCCTCCCAGGTGGGCCTCTAAGTAATCCACCACCCGATTGAACAGCTCGATGTCGCTCTTCTTTTTGGTGGCTTTCTGAGGCTGGGGCCGGATGGCTGACTTCACCAGTGGGATGGGCTGGGAGCAGCGGCGCAGCAGATGGATCAGGAAATGCTCCAGATAGAGGCGGATGAGCTGCTGGGCGCCGAACTGTTCGGCCTCTTTCTGGGGCATGTTCTGGAGGTAGGGGTCGTCCAGCCGACAGTCAAAGCAGTGGCGTGCTTCGATGACAATGTCCGCCAGAAGGTTGCGCTCGGTCTCGTCGATCTGGAGGACCTTTCCACGGAAAAAGTCCATGGCCGGGCTGTCACACTGGAAGGAGATGACCACCAGGTTGGGAGCGCTTTTGCCGGTAGCCTGTACATCGTGGAACTCACCCGGCTGGTGGAAGGCCACTTCCCCCCGGTTTAAGATGATCTTCCGATCCCCTCCGGTGACGGCCACGTCCCCCTTGTCCACGCAGATGAACTCCCAGAAATCATGGGACTCGCCGGGAAATTTAAAGTCGCTCATGTATTCAAAATAGTGGATGCTGAACAGCTTTCCCACTGTGATGGAGTCTTTCAGGTCAATACCGATGTAGGGCATGGGCAGCGCCTCCTTTCTCTTGATTTTTTACTTATGCTTATCATACTCTAATTTTGCAGAAAAAGCAAAAACAAAATGCAGATTGTACAAATCAATCACAAAATCAGATAAAGATTTTTCGTGGTATTTATACTACAATAAGCGTAGCGATTGAGAACATCAGAGATATTCAGAAAGGATATGAAAAAGATGAAAAAACCAGTATTAGTGATCATGGCAGCAGGAATGGGGAGCCGCTACGGCGGACTGAAGCAGATCGATCCGGTGGACAAAGAGGGACACATCATCATGGATTTTTCCATGTACGATGCAAAGAGAGCCGGATTTGAGAAAGTGATCTTTATTATCAAAAAAGAGATCGAGGAAGACTTTAAGAACACAGTCGGAAACCGCATGAGCGAGATCATGGAGGTAGAGTACGCCTACCAGGATCTCCACAATATCCCGGAAGGATTTGACGTGCCGGAGGGAAGGGTAAAACCCTGGGGAACCGCTCACGCTGTCCTCTCAGCCATCGATCTGATCGACGGGCCTTTTGCGGTCATCAACGCGGATGACTACTATGGAAAAGAGGCCTTCCAGGTGATCTACGATTACCTGTCCACTCACGAGGATGATGAGAAATACCGCTATACCATGGTGGGATACCAGCTTGGAAACACAGTGACGGACAACGGACATGTGGCCAGAGGACTGTGCGACATGAACGCGGCCGGAGAGCTGACAGGCATCCACGAGCGCACCCGCATCGAGAAGAGGGAGGGCGGCATTGCCTACTCTGAGGACGACGGGGAGACATGGGTATCCGTGCCGGCAGACACGACAGTCTCCATGAACATGTGGGGATTCACAAGGAGCATCCTGGACGAGATCAAAAAAGGGTTCCCGGCCTTCCTGGAGGAGGGGCTTAAGACGAATCCCATGAAATGCGAGTACTTCCTTCCGTCTGTAGTCAGTGACCTGATCGGACAGGACAAGGCATCCGTGGCAGTGCTCCACTCTGCGGATAAATGGTACGGCGTCACATACAAGGAGGACAAGCCGGTAGTCATGGCTGCCATCCAGAAGCTGAAAGACGATGGCGTATACCCGCAGCACCTGTGGGAACAGAAATAGGCCAGGAAGAAAAATCCGCAATATATTTATAGTTTCGGCCACTATTATTATAGAAATCAAGTGACAGCCAAACTATAATTACAGTATAAACAGGAAAACAGATCCAAAAAGGAGGAGACCACCATGACGATTTTAATCACAGGAGGAGCCGGATACATCGGAAGCCATACGGCTCTGGAACTGCTGAACGAGGGATACGATGTAGTTGTATTTGACAATCTGAGCAATTCTTCCCAGGAGTCCTTAAGACGTGTGGAGGAGCTGACAGGGAAGCAGGTATGCTTCTATGAGGGAGATGTGCAGGACGAGGATGCGCTCCGCGCCATGTTCAAGGAGCAGAAGATCGATGCAGTCATCCACTGTGCGGCTCTGAAGGCAGTGGGCGAGTCTGTGCAGAAGCCTCTCGAGTACTACCAGAACAACATTTCCGGAACCCTGACACTTCTGAAAGTTATGCGGGAAGTGGGCGTGAAGAACATCGTGTTCAGCTCTTCCGCCACTGTGTACGGAAGCCCGGAGGAGATGCCCATCACAGAGGCCTGCCCAAAGGGACAGTGCACCAATCCATACGGCTGGACAAAATCCATGATGGAGCAGATCATGTCAGATGTGCAGAAGGCTGATCCGTCCTGGAACGTGATCCTCCTGCGCTACTTCAACCCGGTTGGAGCCCACAAGAGCGGACGCATCGGAGAGGACCCGAAGGGTATCCCCAACAACCTGATGCCCTACATCTCACAGGTTGCTGTCGGAAAGCTGGAGAAGCTTGGCGTGTTTGGAAATGACTATGACACACCAGACGGGACCGGCGTCCGCGACTACATCCATGTGGTGGACCTGGCCATCGGGCATGTGAAGGCCATCAACTATATCTTCACAAACCCGGGACTGGATGTCATCAACCTGGGAACCGGCCAGGGTTACTCTGTCCTGGATATGGTGAAGGCTTTCTCCAAGGCATGCGGTAAGGAGATCCCCTACGAGATCAAACCCCGCCGTGAGGGAGACATTGCCATGTGCTACGCAGACCCCTCCAAGGCAGCTAAGGTGCTTGGCTGGAAGGCCGAGAGAGGACTGGACGAGATGTGCGAGGACACATGGAGATGGCAGTCACAGAACCCGGGCGGATACGAGAAATAGATCCGGGAAAAACAAAAGACAGATATACAGGCAGGGGCGCAGGCCGGCAGAAGGCCGCCCCCTGCCTTTTCTCTTTTCTTTTCCGCAGAAAAGTGCTATAATACGGTGAGCAGCTTTTTAGTTTTTTCGAGGGAACGGATATGAAAAAGAAAGCAAAACAAAATGTGCGCCTGAAGGGACAACTGAAGCTCTATATGCAGTGGCCGGCGTTTATGACCATCCTCCTGATCGCCATGAATATATGGATCTACCGCCTGGATAAGCGGGCCGGTGTGCTGATGCTGTTCTTCGTCCTGATCTATATTGCGATCGTGGGGATCATGTATGTCTACAGTAAATCCCTTGTCATGAAGGACCTGGTGGACTTTGCGGCGCAGTATGGAATCATACAGAACACGCTTCTGAAAAAGCTGGCAGTGCCCTATGCCCTCCTGCTGGAGGACGGCAGACTCATGTGGATGAACGACCAGTTCAGAGAGATCCTGGGCAGCAAGCTGAAGGGGGAGGCGGTGCTGAGCCGGTATATACCCGAGCTGAACCGGAGCATTTTCCCCAGGGAAGAGGATCAGATCGTGGAGATGGAGGTTTACTACCACGACAAGGAGTACCGGGCTGAACTGCGGAAGGTGTCCGTGGAGGGCTTCAGCGACTCCGAGCGCCTTCTGGACATGCCGGAGGAGAAGGAGTACTTTATCGCTGTCTACCTGTCCGATGTGACAGAGCTGAACACGGCGCTGCGCCAGAATGAAGAGCAGCGGCTTGTGGCCGGCCTTATTTACATTGACAACTACGATGAGATGATCGACAGTGTGGAGGAGGTGCGCCAGAGTCTTCTGGTGGCTCTCATCGACAGGAAGATCAACCAGTATATCGCGCGTCTGGACGGCATTGTCAAGAAGATGGAGACGGACAAGTATTTTATTGTCATGAAGAAGTCCTGCTTCAAGGAACTGGAGGCGGACCGGTTTTCTCTCCTTGAGGACGTGAAGGCCATCAACATCGGGAACAGCATCCCGGCCACCTTAAGTATCGGCCTGGGTCTGAGCAAGAACGCCTATGTGCAGAGCTACACCTACGCCAGAGCGGCCATCGACCTGGCGCTTGCAAGAGGCGGCGACCAGGCGGTCATCAAGGACTGCAATGGCATTACCTACTACGGAGGCAAGAGGGAGCAGACCTCCAAGAATACCAGGGTGAAAGCCAGAGTGAAGGCAGAGGCTCTGCGGGAGTTCATCACAGTGAATGACACCATTCTCGTCATGGGGCACAAGATGACAGACATGGATTCCTTTGGCGCTGCCATCGGCATTTACCGGGCTGCAGCCGCGCTGGAGAAGAAGGCCCACATTGTTATCAACGACGTGTCAGCCACGATCCGGCCATTGTATGAGGAGTTTGTGGAGCATCCATCCTACCCGGATGACATGTTCGTCACATCCGGGGAAGCCAAGGAGATGACAGGTGACAGCTCCATGGTCATTGTGGTGGACACCAACCGGCCGGGTATGACAGAGTGCCCGGAGCTCCTGAACATGACCCGCACTATCGTGGTCTTCGACCACCACAGGCAGGGAAGCGACAATATCGACAACGCCCTTTTGTCCTACATCGAGCCCTATGCCTCCTCGTCCTGCGAGATGGTTTCCGAGGTGCTCCAGTATATCACGGACGACGTGAAGATACCGGCCGTGGAGGCCAACAGCCTGTATGCGGGCATTGTCATTGACACCAACAACTTTATGAACAAGACAGGCGTGCGCACCTTTGAGGCGGCCGCCTTCCTGCGCCGCTGCGGGGCAGATATCCCCTTTGTACGGAAGATGCTGCGGGACGATATGAAGTCCTATCAGGCCAAGGCCGGCATCATCAGCAGCGCAGAGGTATACCGCGATATATTTGCCATCGCCCGGGGGGAGGATCTCCATATCGAGAGCCCCACCATTATCGGCGCACAGGCAGCCAACGAGCTGCTGGACATCGACGGCATTAAGGCTACCTTCGTGCTCACTGCCTACAATGGAAGGATCTATGTCAGCGCAAGATCCATCGACGAGGTGAACGTGCAGGTCATCATGGAGAAGCTGGGCGGAGGCGGCCACATGAATGCCTCCGGCGCGCAGTTTGACCACACCAACATGAATGAGGCAGTGACATCCCTCAAGAGAGTCATCGATGAAATGATAGAAAAAGGAGATTTATAGATGAAAGTTATTTTACTGCAGGACGTAAAATCCCTTGGGAAAAAGGGAGACATCGTGGAAGTGAACGACGGATACGCAAGAAACTTCCTTCTCAAGACAAAGAAGGGCGTGGAAGCGAACAATAAGAATATGAACGACCTGAAGCTCCACAAGGCAAACCAGGACAAGATCGCCCAGGAGCAGCTGGAGGCTGCCCGCGAGCTGGGCAAGAAGCTGGAGGAGAGCAAGGTGACTGTCTCCATCAAGACGGGAGAGGGCGGAAGGGCCTTTGGCTCTGTGTCCTCCAAGGAGATTGCGGCGGCGGCTCAGGAGCAGCTTGGCCTGGATATCGACAAGAAGAAAGTCCAGCTGAAGGAGCAGCTGAAATCCCTGGGAACCTTCCATGTTCCTGTGAAACTTCACCCAAAGGTAACAGCAGAGCTGACAGTAAACGTTACGGAGGAGGCATAGGAAGATGCCGGATATGGAGGAAGCCCTCATCAAGCGTGTCCCGCCCCACAGCATAGAGGCGGAGCAGTCGGTAGTCGGCGCCATGCTGATGGACAAAGATGCCATCATGACCGCTTCCGAGATCATCAGCGGCAGTGATTTCTACCAGACATCATACGGCGTGATCTTTGACTCCATGACGGAGCTTTTTAACGAAGGCAAGCCGGTGGATCTGATCACCCTGCAGGAGAGGCTCAAAGAGAAGAATGTGCCGGAGGAGATCTCCAGTCTGGAGTTCGTCCGAGAGCTGGTGGCAGCAGTGCCCACATCCGCCAATGTGAAATACTATGCGGAGATCGTCTTTGAGAAATCCATGCTCCGGAAGCTCATCAAGGTAAATGATGAGATTTCCGGCGCCTGCTATGCGGGCAGTGAGCCTATGGAGGCTGTCCTTGAGACAGCGGAGAAAAATATATTTGAACTGGCCCAGAAGCGGGGAACCGGGGACTATGTGCCCATCAAGGAAGTGGTCCTGAATGCGCTGGAAAAGATCGAGAAAGCGTCCAAGACCAAGGGAACAGTGACCGGTATCCCCACCGGGTTCCTGGATCTGGACTACAAGCTGTCCGGTCTGCAGCCCTCGGACTTTATCCTGGTGGCAGCCCGTCCTTCCATGGGAAAGACGGCCTTTGTCCTGAATATCGCCCAGCACGCGGCTTTCAAGAGCGGAAAGACGGTGGCTATCTTCAGTCTGGAGATGTCCAAGGAGCAGCTGGTGAACCGTCTTTTCTCCCTGGAGTCCCAGGTGGACTCCCAGTCCCTGCGTACAGGTAATCTGAAGGACGACGACTGGGAGAAGCTCATCGAGAGCGCCGGGATCATTGGAAAATCCAAGCTGATCATAGATGATACGCCGGGTATCTCCATCTCAGAGCTGCGGTCCAAGTGCCGTAAGTTCAAACTGGAGCAGGGGCTGGATCTGATCATCATCGATTACCTGCAGCTTATGAGCGGGCGGGTAGGAGGCCGGTCTGAGTCGAGACAGCAGGAGATCTCAGATATCTCCCGGTCCCTGAAAGGGGTGGCCAGAGAGCTGAATGTGCCTGTCATCTCCCTCTCCCAGCTCAGCCGAGCAGTAGAGCAGCGGCCGGATCACAGACCCATGCTCTCGGACCTGCGTGAGTCCGGTGCCATCGAGCAGGACGCGGACGTGGTCATGTTCATTTACCGGGACGATTATTACAACAAAGATACAGAGACCCCGGGCCAGGCGGAGATCATTATCGCAAAACAAAGAAACGGCCCCATAGGGACCGTTCACCTGGCATGGCTGCCGGATTACACGAAGTTTGCAAACCTAACCTGGAAGGAATAGGCGTTTTAACCGCTGGGCCGCTCCCTGGCTTCCGGCAGTCTCTTTTCGAAAGGACTGCTGCTGCCGGATGAGCTGGTCCAGCTTTTTAAATTGTTCTTCTTCCTGCCGTTCTTTTGCGTCCAGAAGGAAGGACATTTCTTTTGTGATCATGGCTGCAAGCACTTCGTTGTTGTTTTCCAGCATGCGTTTTATGCGGAGCTGTTCCCTTGTGCGCTTCATATCGGGAATGAGCGCCTTCAGCTCGTCAAAGGGAACACCCTGCTCGTACAGTTCTTTGATGCAGTTATACAGCTTTGTGTCTTCTTTTGTTGCGCTGCTGAGTGTGTTCAGTGCATTTCCCATATTCATACCCCCTTTATACATAGGGTAGTGTCCAAAACTACCATGCTTTTTATTGGTTAAAGTTACGTTTTACCTTGATCTTTTGGAGGTTTGCAAATAAAAAGAGCATTGACCTCCCTTTTCGTGTATAATGTCATCGACCAAAACAA
>NZ_JADCKL010000018.1 GCF_014982975.1 Claveliimonas monacensis | reverse complement strand
AAAAAGAAATATACCTGATTTTTTAAAGTAATTTCACAACATTATTATTCCAGATCTCTTTTGAAAAATGCAGGTTTTAAGCTGAGATCTGCATTTCTTCTGGAATAATAATACTTCTGGGATAATGCGCCCATCATCAATGAGCTGCCGGTGACTCTGGAGTGCACGCTGGTGAATGTGACGGACGGGTCAAAATTCCTGGGAAAGATCGTCAATGTCAGCATTGACGAGAAGGTGGGAAATGCCTTCAAGGACGGAGCTGCTCTGAAATAGAAGCGGGACAACAGGAAAAAAGAAATATTATTTTAAGGAGGAAAAGACTATGGAATTCGTAACATTAAACAATGGAGTAAAAATGCCGCAGGAAGGTTTTGGTGTGTTCCAGGTGCCGGATCCGGCACAGTGTGAGCAGGCAGTGCTGGACGCCATTGCCAGCGGTTACAGACTGATCGATACAGCGGCAGCCTACATGAATGAGAAAGCAGTGGGAGAGGCCATTAAGAAATGCGGCGTTCCAAGAGAGGAACTTTTCATCACCACAAAGCTGTGGGTACAGGACGCCAGCTACGAGGGAGCAAAGAAAGCCATCCAGACATCCCTTGACAATCTGGGACTTGACTACCTGGATCTGTATCTGATCCATCAGCCTATGGGCGATTACATCGGAGCATACCGCGCCATGGAGGAGGCTTACAGGGAAGGAAAACTGAAAGCCATCGGTGTGTGCAACTTCTATCCGGCCCGCCTGGCAGATCTGTGCGAGACAGTGGACGTGATGCCGGCTGTGAACCAGGTAGAGCTGCATCCTTTCTTCCAGCAGGAAGATGCCCTGGCAGTTATGAAAGAGTACGGCGTGAAACCGGAGGCATGGGGTCCATTTGCTGAGGGAAATCACGGCATCTTCACCCATCCGGTACTGACTAAGATCGGTGATAAATACGGAAAGAGCGCAGCACAGGTGGCTCTGAGATGGAACATCCAGAGAGGTGTGACCGTGATCCCCAAATCCGTACACAAAGACCGCATGGAGCAGAACATCAATGTCTGGGATTTTGAGCTCAGTGCAGAGGATATGGCAGAGATAGCAAAACTGGATCTGGGACACAGCGAGATCGTTAACCACGATGATCCGGCGTTTACAAAGATGCTTCATGGGCTGAAGGTACACGAGTAGGGCAGAATGATGAAGATATTTTATTTTACAGGAACAGGAAACAGTCTGTATGTGGCGCAGCAGCTCGGTGGAGAGCTGCTGTCCATTCCGTAGATGATGAAAATGAAAGGATAGAGATACTGTCAGCTTTAGAGGTCATTAAAGCCTCCTTGAGCGGGAGCCGGAAGTGCTCTGGAAATACTCGAAAACCGGACGGAACCTGGCTTTCTCCTCCTTCAGACAGGCGCAGTAGTAAGTGACGCTGGCCTCCTCGTCCAGAACAGGGATCACCATGCGGTCTGTTACAGGGCCGGAGCGCTCCATCACATAGTCTGTGGTAAAGGCGGGGAAGGCTGAATTGGCTACCAGTTCGCCCAGGACATCCATATCCTGCTGCAGAAGAAAGCGGGCGGAGGGCATTTCCCGTCGGCAGAGTTCATCCCAGAAGCCAATCTGGGAGTAGAGAAGGAATGTCTGACCGTCCAGGTCCTTCAGGTACAGCCCGTCGGCATCCGCCAGAGGATGGACGGGAGGCAGGGTGACAAAGAGCTTCTCATCCGCGACAGGAACCGAATAAAAGGTTTCCTCATCCGGCTTTTTGTGTAGGATGGCAAGCTGGTAACGGCCCTCCTTCAGATAGTCTGGAAGACGGGGATCACCGGTCAGCTCTGTGGAGATGGTCATACCCTCGAAGAGCCGGGAGAGGAGAGACACAAAGTCGGGGATCAGCACAGGCGCGCAGGATCCCACGGAGATGGTCCGCTTTTTGCGGTCCGCTTCCCGGATCTGCTGGATCATGGCGTTTTCCTGGAGAAGCAGGTTCCGGGCATACCGGACAGCCAGCTCCCCCATGTCGTTGAGAGTCAGACGGCTCCTCTGGCGCTCGAAGAGCGTAACCCCCAGCTCTTCTTCCAGTCGTTGCATGGAGCGGCTCAGAGCAGGCTGGGAAATATGGAGCTTTTCCGCGGCTCCTGACAGGGTGCCGCAGTCGGCAAAGGCAACCAGTTGTTCTAACAGATGGATTTCGATCATGGGTTTCTCCTTTAAAATGCATGTGTAAAGCTGACTTTATTTTACAGGAAACTGAAATTTAAAACAAGGGAAAGGCGGATAAGATGGAAACGATAGCACTGAGAAACGGGGTGGAGATGCCCCTTCTTGGATACGGGGTACTGCAGATGAAGGAACCCCGGCAATGTGAGAAGTGTGTACAGGCGGCGCTGGAGAGCGGGTACCGCATGTTCGACACGGCCGCCTCCTACGGAAACGAGGAGCCGGTGGGAAGGGCTCTTAAGAAATATATGGACGAGGGAAAGGTCCGGCGGGAGGAGCTCTTTGTCATCACAAAGCTCTGGATCGATGATGCCAGGGAAGACTCCGCCGGAAAAGCCTTTGAGACCTCCCTAGCGAAGCTGGGGCTGGATTACATTGATCTCTATCTTGTCCATCAGCCATACGGCGATTACTACGGTGCCTGGCGTGCCATGGAAAAGCTGTATGAGGAGGGCCGGATCCGGGCTCTTGGCGTCAGCAATTTCAGCCCGGAGCGGCTGGTGGATCTGTGCATGAACAGTCACATTCCGCCTATGGTCGACCAGGTGGAACTGCACCCCTTCTACCACCAGGAGCAGGCACTGCACATAATGAGGGAGCTGGGCGTGCAGCCCCAGGCCTGGGCGCCTCTGTGTGAAGGCCTGCGGAATATCTTCTCCAACAAAGTGCTGGAAAAGATCGGGAAGAAATACGGCAGGAGCGTCGCACAGACCGCCTTGAGGTGGAATATAGACCGGCAGGTCAGCGTGGTGACAAGGAGCAGTATCCCGGAACATATGCGGGAGGACTTTGACATCTGGGACTTCAGCCTTTCAGACGGGGACAGGAAACTCATCAGCGGGCTGGACCTGGGGTACAGCGAGATCCTGGACTACGGGAACCCCTGTATTGCCAGGATGTTCCTTTCAAAAAAAGGACATTCAAGATAAAGATCAAATATATAAGAGGAGAGTGTCTCACCGGCAGGACGGCTGCGGCGTGGGACGCTCTTTTTTATTCTGTGGGAAAGCCTTGCCAGGTTCTTTGGCATATGTTATCCTTTTTGTACAAAAGCCGGCAGGCAGATATCTGAAATTCTATTATTTTCCGCTCGATTTTCTGAGCAGCTTTTCATTTACAGAGCCGTGAAGGAGGACGGGCTGGGAACAGATGGAGGTGGAAAAGAAGATGTGCGATGCATTGAAAGAACTGTTTGCAGAAGAACTGAAGGAGGCGGATCACCAGGGCATGGAGCGAGGTCGCAGCGAAGGGATGGAACGCGGCCGGTCTGAGGGGATAGAGCGCGGCCGGGCCGAGGGCCTTAAGCTGGCAAAAACGATTTTCAGACTTTCCGCCCAGGGCGTGCCGGCGGAGGAGATAGCACAGCAGTGCGGCCTTTCCGCTGACCAGGTGAGGGAAGTGCTGGAGTAAGGGATAGAAAAAGCAGGAGAAAACAGAAGGAGCAGAAAGGATGACACTGACCCAGTTAAATTACATTATCACCATAGCAGAGACAAAATCCATGAACAAGGCAGCGGAGCAGCTCTATATATCACAGCCCTCCCTTACCAACGCGGTCCGGGAGCTGGAAAAGGAGCTTGGGATCACCCTCTTTCACCGCAGCGGACGGGGCGTGACGCTGACCGGGGACGGGGCGGAGTTTCTCCTCTATGCCAGGCAGCTTTATGGCCAGTACGAGACGGTCATGGAAAAGTACGGGAAGAACGGTTCCCAGAGAAAAAAATTCGGCGTCTCCACTCAGCATTACTCTTTTGCTGTGAAGGCTTTTGTGGACATGGCCAGGGAATTTGACATGTCCAAATACGAATTCGCCATCCGGGAGACAAGGACAGCCGAGGTGATCCAGGATGTGAGCACCATGAAAAGTGAGATCGGCGTTCTGTACTTAAGTGAGTTCAACAGGAAGAGCCTGGAAAAAATGCTGCGGTCCGCGGGCCTTGTGTTCCATCTTCTCATCTGCTGTCAGGCCTATGTGTATCTGTGGAAAGATCATCCTCTGGCAGGGCAGTCTTCCATCCGGTTTGAGGAGCTGGAGGAGTATCCCTGCCTGGCCTTTGAGCAGGGAGACAACAGTTCCTTCTATCTGGCAGAGGAGATCCTGGCCACCAACGAATATCCCCGGATCATCCGGGCAAACGACAGGGCCACCATGCTGAATCTGATGGTGGGGCTGAAGGGCTATACCCTCTGCTCCGGCATCATCTGTGAGGAGCTGAACGGAAATGAATTTGTGGCGGTGCCGTTCCAGGATGACGAGGAGAACCGGAACAGCGTCATGGAGATCGGCTATGTGGTCAGAAAGAATACGATCCTCAGCAGGATGGGAGAGCTGTATATCCATGCACTGAAAAAATATCTGAAGAGCGAGCCATCATAAATCGGTTATAGTTTTAAACTATAACCGGTTATTTTTTTTGTGTATTAGCCAGAACAGGCCGGGCGTGGTAGGATAGACCCATCATCAGAAAACACAGCAGGAGGATAAGACAATGAGAGAAGAAAACTGGAGCTTTGAGACAAAACAGGTCCATGTGGGCCAGGAGCAGCCGGATCCCGCCACAGGAGCCAGGGCCGTGCCCATCTATGCATCCACGGCGTTTGTGTTTCAGGACTGTGCCCACGCGGCGGACCGGTTCAGTCTGAAAGAGGCAGGCAATATATACGGACGGCTGACCAACCCCACGGAGGACGTGTTTGAAAAGAGGATCGCAGCACTGGAGGGAGGGACCGCGGCCCTTGCCACGTCTTCCGGGGCGGCGGCCATTGCCTACACATTCCAGGCGCTGGCCAGGGCCGGGGAGCACATTGTCTCCTCCCGGACCATCTACGGGGGAACCTACAACCTTCTGGCCAATACCCTCCCTCTGACAAGCGGGATTACGGCCACTTTTGTGGATCCGGAGGAGGAAGGCGCGTTTGAGGCGGCCATCCAGGAGAATACAAAAGCCATCTTTGCAGAGACACTGGGCAACCCCAATTCCAATCTGGCGGACATAGAGGAACTGGCAAAGATTGCCCACAGACACGGGATCCCTCTGGTGATCGACTCCACATTTGCTACCCCTTATCTGGTGCGGCCTGTGGAGTACGGAGCGGACATTGTGGTTCACTCTGCCACCAAATTCCTGGGCGGCCACGGGACAGCGCTGGGGGGCGTCATTGTGGACGGGGGCCGGTTTGACTGGAAAGCCTCCGGAAAATATCCCTGGATCTCAGAGCCCAACCCCAGCTATCACGGTGTGGATTTTTCCCAGGCAGCGCCGGACAGTGCCTTTACCACCTACATCCGGGCTGTCCTTCTGCGGGACACAGGAGCCACCCTGTCCCCCTTCCACGCCTTTCTTCTTCTCCAGGGGCTGGAGACCCTTTCCCTGCGGGTGGAGAGACATGTGGAAAACGCGCTGAAGATCGTGAAATACCTGGTGGAACATCCCCAGGTGGAGGCTGTGCACCATCCTTCTCTTGACAGCGAGCCCACATATGCATTATATAAGAAGTATCTGCAGAAGGGAGGCGGCTCCATCTTTACCTTTGAGATCAAGGGGGATGAACGGGATGCGCAGACATTTATCGATAATCTGCCCATCTTCTCCCTTCTGGCAAATGTGGCGGATGTGAAATCCCTTGTCATCCATCCGGCCACTACCACCCACAGCCAGTGCACGGAAGAAGAGCTGCGGCAGCAGGGGATCCGTCCCAATACGATTCGTCTGTCCATCGGGATCGAGACAGCGGAGGATCTGATCGCGGCTCTGGAGTGCGGTTTTCAGGCAGTCAGAAATGGAGAGAAAGCATGAGAAAGGATACAGATTTCAAGAAACTTTTCACGTCCAGCCGTCTTGTCACAGACGGAGCCATGGGCACTTACTACAAAGAGAAATACGGCGGCGGGAGCCGTCTGCCGGAGCTGGACAACCTGTCGGCGCCGGACAAGGTGAAGGAGGTCCACAGAGAGTACATACGGGCAGGGGCGGACATTCTGCGCACCAACAGTTTTGCCTCCAACACGGAGACGCTGGCCCAGGTATACGGGGATTTATCCAGGCAGGAACTGCTGGGAAAAGTCCGGGAAAATGTCCAGGCGGCCTGCCGGATCGCCCGGGATGCGGCCGTAGAGGAAGCGGCGGGGCGCAGCATTTACATTGCAGGGGATATAGGCCCCATACCGGAGCACGGAAACGGAGACGATGAGGCCCGGGAGCAGGAGATCACAGAAGAGTACAGGACCATTGTCAGCGCCCACCTGGATGCAGGGGTAAAGCTGATCTGGTTTGAGACATTTTCAGATTTCAGAAGGATCCTGCCGGTGGCGGAGTGGATCAAGTCGGTCAGCGGGGACACCTTTATCATGTCCAGCTTTTCCGTCAATATGTACGGGTACACAAACGCCGGGATCAGTGCGGCTGACCTTGTGGTTACGGCAAAAGAGCGGGAGGTCATCGATGGCATCGGGTTCAACTGCGGCGTGGGCCCGGCCCATCTGGCGAAAATCCTGCGCAGACAGGATTTCGGGGAGCTGATCGTGTTCGCCGCGCCCAATGCCGGCTATGCGGATAGAGTACAGAACCGGAATGTGTACCGGGACAATATTGAGTACTTCGGGGAGGCCATGGAGGAGATTGCAGGCCTCGGGGTGAACGTCATCGGCGGCTGCTGCGGCACCAGTCCTGCCTACATCCGCCATCTTGCCGGGATGCCGGGGGGAAGGAAGATCCCGGAGCGCCCTGCGGACCGGCCGGAGAAAAGGGCAGACCAGGATATCAGCTACAACAACAAAAGGCTGTACTCGGGGGAGAAGGTGGTGATCGCGGAGCTGGATCCACCCCACGATGGAAATGACGGGAAGATGATGGAGGCGGCCTCGGTTCTCAAAGAAGCAGGGGTGGAGCTGATCACTTTCTCAGACTCGCCCATGGGCCGCATGCGTGCAGACTCCGCCATGTCAGCCGTGAAGGTGGCGGGCCGTCTCCAGGTGGAGACCATGCCCCACATCGCCTGCCGGGACAAAAACGTCATCGGCATGGGAGCCCAGATACTGGGAGCCTACATGAACGGTATCCGCAATTTTCTTCTGGTCACAGGGGATCCGGTGCCCTCCGGCGAGAGAGATGTGGTCACCTCTGTCTACGATTTTCACTCGGTCAGTCTGATGCAGTATCTGGCCAGGATGAACCGGGAGCATTTTGCGGGAGATCCGGTGGCCTACGGCGGTGCACTCAACTACGGCAGAAAGAATATAGATGCGGAGATCCGCCGGATGGAGAAAAAATGCCAGGCCGGGGCCGCTTTCTTCCTGACCCAGCCCATCTACTCCGACGAGGATATAGAGAGGATCCGGTATATCAAGTCCAGGATAGACACAAAGATCATCTGTGGCATCATGCCTCTTGTAAGTTATCGGAACGCTTTGTTTATGAAAAATGAGATCACAGGGATACATGTGCCCGATGAGATCCTTGCCCGGTACGACAAGGACATGAGCCGGGAGGAAGCCCAGCAGGTGGGCGTTGACGTCGCGGCAGAGATTGCAGAGAAGCTTAAAGATGTCACGGACGGCTACTATTTTATGGTGCCTTTCAACCGGGCTTCCATGATCGCAGAAATTTTAAAAAAGATAAGGAACTGATCTTGCAGGAAGGAAAAAAGTTTTATCAGCAGAACAAACTGGTACTTCATTCATGGGACATTTTCCTGTATACTGGAAAAGAACGAAAAAACAAAGACAGGAGAATGGAAATGAAATATAAACACAGACTGACTGCTCTGACAGCCCTGGCCTGCGCGTCCGCCCTTACAGCCTGCTCCGGGCAGAGCGGTTCGCAGGCAGGAACATCGGCAGGGGATCCGGTTCAGAGGGAGTTCTTTGCCATGGATACCTACATGACACTGACAGCCTACGGCGACGAAGCGGAGGCAGCGCTTGAGAAAGCCCAGACTGAGGTGGAAAAGCTGGAAAGCGAATGGTCAGTGACAAACGAAAGCAGCGAGATCTATCAGATGAACCACAGCCAGGGAAGCCCGGTGACCTTAAGCGACGACACGGCGGATATTGTAAGCTTTGCCCTGGAGATGGCGAAAGAGACGGAAGGGGACCTGGATCCCACCATCTATCCGGTCCTTGCCGCCTGGGGATTTACCACAGACGAGAACCGGATCCCCTCCCAGGAAGAGCTGGACGGGCTTCTTGCCAACGTGGGCTATGAAAGGGTGGAGCTGGACGGCAATACGGTCCGGCTGTCGGAGGGCATGGAGTTTGATCTGGGAGCCGTGGGAAAAGGCTATGCCGGAGACCGTCTGGCAGAGCTTCTGAAAGAGGAGGGCGTCACCTCCGCTCTGCTTGACCTTGGCGGCAATATCCAGGCCATCGGCGAGAGACCCGGGGGCGGCGACTGGCGCCTGGGCATCCGTAGCCCCTTTGACGGAGGCGAGGGAGTCCTCGGCATGCTGCTGGCCTCCGACTGCGCGGTGGTGACGTCCGGTAATTACGAGCGGTATTTTGTAGGCGAGGACGGAAAGGAGTACGGCCATATCATCGACCCGGATACAGGTTATCCGGTGGACAACGGCCTGGCTTCCGTCACCATCATTGCCGATGAAGGAAAGAAAGGAGACGCTCTCTCCACATCCATGTTTGTGAAGGGGCTGGATGAGGCCACAGAATACTGGCAGGAGCACCAGGATTTTGAGATGATCCTTGTCACCCAGGACGGGCAGATCTATCTCACAGAAGGTGTGGAGGATCAGTTTACACTAAGCACTGATTTCGGAAATATGGACATACATGTCATAAAAGGGGATGAGCAGTAGCCCATCCTCTTTTCCTTTGTCTTGAAGCGGGTCCGCCCGCTTTAGTTTGTCTCCAGATACCGGTACACCGGTTCCAGATATTTTTCATCGATCCAGCTGCAGGAGCGGCCGGAGGCCTCCAGAAGGGCCTTCTCCCAGGGCTCGCATGCATCGGGATCTTTTTTTGCCACGGATTTCTGGAGCATCCGACACAGTGTCCTGTCTGTGAAGCTCATGGCGGACTCATCCCAGGCGCCCCGCCCGTAGAAGAGGACGGTATCCGGAGGCAGTCCTTTCAGATTGCGTTCCTGGATCTGCCGGACAGACTTTTCGTCCCAGGGCGAAGCCCCCACGGCAAAGAGGACGACTTTTTTATCTTTCAGCACCCTGCTGTTCTTCCGCAGCCAGGAGACGCCGGATAAGCCTCCGGCATAGATGCCGCCGCACAGGATGATCCGGCGGGCCTGCCCTGCCACGTCCAGGGGCGTCTCTTTTACATTGTAAGCCGTGCAGCCCAGGCTCTCAGAAAGCATCCGGGCGTACTCCTTTGCAGCCCCGTACCTGGAACTGTAAAGTACAACAGAATGGTTCATATTTTTTCCTCCTCTCGCTGCGGCTGTTCCAGCCGTTCTATCCCCGTGTACAGTTTCATAAGAAGCCAGAAAAGCTGCTCCATCTCCTGGTCGGAATACACGGAAAAAAGGTCTGTCAGTTTCTGGGTGTGAAGCTGCGCCGCCTGCTGAAAATACTGTGCCAGTGTTTCCGTGGGGCGGATGACACAGGCCCGGCCGTCCCGGGGATTTTTTAAAATCGTGACCAGGCCTTTCTTTTCCAGGGAGGCGGCCAGCTTTCTGATATTCTGGCGGGAACATCCAAGAAGCTCCCCAAGCTGGGTAAAAGTCATGTCTTTCCCGGATTGTTTCAGCATGGTAAGCAGCATGAACTGCCTCAGCGTGACATGGCTGTCCGCCTTGTCAAAGCAGGTCTGGAGCCTGTTGCCGGCTATGAAGATGGTGCTGAACACAGCCCGGGTCTGCCCGTCTCTTGTGTGGTGGAATCTTTCAATCAGATCTGCTATCTGCATCTTTCATCAGCTCCTTTTGACAGATAAATGAGTAACTAGTTACCTATATAGTATAATGAAACAGAACAAGAGTCAACTAAAAAGATGATGTATAACACAATATAACAGTTGACAACAGTGATACACTGTTATATACTGTTTGCAAGAAGGAGGATGAATATGCAGATCATCATCAATCATTCATCCATGATCCCGATTTACGAGCAGATCATCGAGCAGGTCAAGGCTCTGATCCTGAAAGGAGAACTGAAAGAAAACGACGCCCTTCCTTCTGTGCGCGCGCTTTCAAAGGAGCTGAAGATCAGCGCTCTGACTGTAAAAAAAGCATATGACAACCTGGAGCAGGAGGGCTTCACAGTGACTGTGCACGGAAAAGGTACCTACATTGCAGCGTCCAACACAGAGCTGATGAAGGAAGAGAAGCGAAAGGAAGTGGAAGCCGATCTTGAACTGGCCATTCAGAAAGGCAGAAGATATGGGATGCAGGATGAAGAAATAAAAGAATTATTTTCACTCATTTTGGAGGAATAGGCTATGTTAAAACTGGAAAATGTAAGGAAAAATTATGACCGGTTCACCCTGGACTGCTCCCTGGAGGTGCAGCCTGGATGTATCACCGGGCTTGTGGGACAGAACGGAGCCGGCAAAAGCACCACCTTCAAGGCAGTGCTGGGGCTGATCCGCGCTGACGGCGGGCGGATCACGCTGATGGGAAAAGACGCTTCCGCCCTGTCACCTGCGGACAGGGAGAAGATCGGCGTGGTGCTCTCTGACTCCGGTGTCAGCGAATACTTAAGCATCAAGGACGTGTCCGCCATGCTGCAGGGGTTCTATCACTCTTTTGACAGAAGATATTTTCTGGATCAGTGCAGGAAGTACCAGCTCCCTGTCGACAAAAGGATCAAGGAGTTCTCCACCGGCATGAAGGCCAGGTTAAAGCTGCTCATTGCCATCAGCCACGGGGCGGATTTCCTGCTCCTTGATGAGCCTACGGCAGGGCTGGATGTGCTGGCGCGTGACAGTCTCCTGGATATCCTGCGGGAATATATGGAGCAGGACGAGAGCCGGGCTATTCTGATCAGCTCTCACATCTCCACGGACCTGGAGGGGATCTGTGACGATCTCTACATGATCCACCAGGGGCGTATCATTCTCCACGAGGAGACAGATGTGCTGCTTGGAAGCTACGGTCTTCTGAAGCTGGATGCACAGGAGTACGAATCCATAGACAAACAGTATTTCCTAAGGGTGAAAAAGGAACCTTACGGCTACAGCGCCCTGACAGACCAGAAACAGTTCTATATGGAAAATTACCCGAAGGCTGTCATAGAAAACAGCGGTATCGATGAAATGATGACAATGATGATAAGAGGTGAGAGAGTATGAAAGGGTTGTTGATCAAGGATTTCAGTCTGCTTAAAAATCAGAAGAATTTTTTCATATTAGTTTTTGTCATGGCAGGGTTTCTTACGATAGCCAACGGGGCGGAATCCTCCCCTGCCACCTTTGTGCTCCCCTATGTGGGATTTGTCAGCTCCTTTTTTGTCCTGAGTACCATCAGCTATGACGAGTACGACAACGGAAACGCGTTTCTCTTTACTCTTCCATTTGAGCGGAAAGTCTATGTGGTAGAAAAATATGTGTTCGGAATCCTTACCGGTGTGGCGGGAATGCTGATCATCCTGGCCTTTGTCCTTGTATATATGAACATGAATGCCAGGTATGCTGAGGCGGAGGAGACCCTGCTGGTGGCCGGGGTAAGCGCAGGGCTTCTGTTTTTCTTCCTGTCCGTCATGATCCCCTTCCAGCTTAAGTTTGGGCCGGAGAAAGGCAGGATTGCCATGATCATTGTCTTCCTTGGTATCTTCGCGGCGGTCTATGGGCTGGCAAAAGTGGTGAATGTCGGAAACATGGATCTGAGCGGACTTATACAGACAGCGGACGCTATGGGTCCGGCTGGGGTGGCCCTGGTCTTTCTGGCTGTATCCCTGCTTGTACTTGCCGCATCCATGACTATCAGCATACGGATCATGGAGAAGAAAGAATTCTAGAGGGGGAAGAGTGATGGAAGGCTTTGCTGTGGTGGCAGGAATTGTCATTGTCACAGTCCTGGTCTCGTCTTACAATCACCGGGCCAGAAGAAAATGGCGGCAGGAGAAAATGCTGGCCTCCTTTGGGAAGAAGCCGGAGGAGGCAGACATATCATTTGAACAGATCCGGATCCTGTGGGAGAAGACAAAAGAGGAGAACGGGCTGGATGATATTACGTGGAATGATCTGGATATGGACACTGTCTTCGGGCGGATCAATACCTGTGTTTCCTGGGCCGGGGAGCAGTATCTCTACAAAAGTATGAGGGATATGGATGCAGACCCCGAGAGACTGGCATCGCTGGAGGAGAAGATCACCTGGTTCGGACATCACGAAAAAGAGCGGCAGGAGATGCAGCTTTGTCTGTCTGAACTGGGAAAAAGAGAGGACAGCTACTATGTCCCGGATTTTGTCACGGAGCCGGAAGCGTTTGAGCTGGAACATGCCTGGCTCTACCGTGGACTGCAGGTACTACTTCTTGCCAGTCTTCTGTGGGGCATTGCAGGCGGTCTTCTCTTTATGGATGCACGGATGTTTTCTCCCTTTATTATCCTGTTTCTGGTCAACATGTGCGTGTATGCCTTGAAGAGAAGCCGGTATGAGATCAATCTGGCCATCATAGCCGCAGTGCAGAGTCTTGTATCGCTTGCAGGAAAATTTGCAGAAAATGAAAAGATCTGCCAGGGAAAGTCCCGGGAATCCTTCAAGGAGACGGAGAAGACAGCCGCAAAGCTGAACAGGGTGCTCAAGGTTCTCAGGAAAAGGCAGCAGAGCCAGTACAGCACAGACGTGACAGAGCTTATCAGTGTGTATGTAAAAGGTGCTTTTCTCGTAGATTTTGTTCATTATAACAGGGCGCTGAAAGAGATAAAGAGCCACAGGAAGGAGGTTCTTCAGATCCTGTTTCTCGTGGGGGAGCTGGATATGGCTGTGTGTGCGGCCTCCTTCCGACAGAGCCTGCCCCTTTGGTGTATACCTGAGTTTGCGGAAGAAAAGGAGATTGTGCTGAAGGCTCTGTACAACCCGCTGATTGACGAGCCGGTGTACAACGATCTGGAGCTTCGGAAAGGATGCATCATTACCGGATCCAATGCTTCCGGAAAGTCTACTTTTATAAAGGCAGCGGCCATCAGCGCGGCGTTGGCTGCCTCCATTCACACCTGCGCCGCCGCGTCAGCCAGGCTCTGTCCGGTGGACGTGTACACGTCCATTGCCATACGGGACGATCTTTTGGCAGGAGAAAGCTATTTTATCAAAGAAATCCGCTCCATGGAAAGAATCATCCGGCAGGTGGACACAGGCCGTCCGGTGCTTGCTGTCATAGACGAAATTCTGCGAGGCACCAATACCAGAGAGCGGATCGCGGCATCCACCGCTGTCCTCAGATATCTAAGAGAAAAGGGCTGCCTGGTGATTGCCGCAACCCACGACCTGGAGATTGCGGAAAATCTGGTCAGACAGACGGAGGACTATGAAGGCTTTTATTTCTGTGAGGAGACCTACGAGAAGGGGCTGACCTTTGACTATAAGATCCACCCGGGGATCTGCCGCCAGACCAATGCGGTCCGGCTGTTGGAAGTCTTCGGATTTCCCGAGCAGATCATCCGGGACGCCAGGAAGAGTCTGGGCACAGAGCGAGGGTAGCAAAAGTGTGGAAGAGTCTGCATGACAGGAGGTGTGCAGTATGGATTTTACGATTTTAGTAGTGGTAGGGCTTGTGATCTGCGTTAGGGAGAGAAGACTCAGAAAGCGCAGATAAAACTTGATGAAAGCAGCTATACTGGCGGTCGGTCTGGGAGATTGACCGCCTTTTGTATATCCGGAAGTCGGTGATGTGCTGGGGAAAGAGGGGAGTTTGAAGCGGAATGGGTTGTGATAATTTCTTCTTGTGTGAAGAAAATAGCACTTACCTCTTGGCTCGTTTGGGGTGGTTTTGTCCTGTGGTGTCAGAGCCCGTAAAGCCTTATTTTACAAGGTTTTTGCGGGTTCTTACTTTTTGTCTGGGAGCGTCAAAAATCGTCATTTTTTGCGGAAATGGTGTAGTAAATGGTGTAGTAAAATAGACATGGGGATGAAGAACGGGCTGGAAATAAGAGATAGCGAAAAGTAGAGGGATTTGATAAAATTAAGATAAAAGTGAATTCTGTATTTAAGAGAGAATTATAACTTCTGGTTTGTATAAAGTAAAATAGCAAAAGAAAAAATTTTTAGTAAAAAAGATATAGAGACGATTTGATTCAGTGCAGCATAATATTTGCCTTATGAATGCTACACAGGTGATTAAAATAGTTAGAAATATGAGGAGGTAGCTATGACTTTTATTGAAGAAAAAGCAGGTGAACTTGTATTAAGTGCCGCTATAGATAAAATTACAGATTATAAAGATAAAAAGCAGTGGGAGAAACTGTTCATTGATACAAGCGAATTTTTATTAAAAAGAGTAGAGTCCGGAGACAGAATAATTGATGAAATTGCAGAATTATTATCCGAAGAAGAAATGAAACAAGTTGCAACAAAGATGTCTGCGGAGAGTAAATATGCTCTTAAAGACAAACTTTATGAAGAATTAACACTTATAATGTTGAAGTATGAAATTCCTGCAAATGAAGCAGAGTATTATATATCCAATTTTATTAATATTATTTTCCACGAATTAGAAAAAATTAATCCTAACGCATTTCAGTGTGCTTTTTTAGGAGAATGGAAAAAGGAGGAAGAACAAAATCTTTTAGAAATTAAGAGCCAACTATTAACACTTAGTACAGCAATTACGAATATCCAGGATAATAAAGTTTCTGTATATTCTATTGATCAAGTTGAAGTGGATTTGTATAGACAAACGGAAAATCCCAGTTTGAATCTTGATTTTTTTGAAATTGATGACGAAGTGTTTAAAGAACAATTTGATGACTGTTTGGACAATGAATGTATATATATTAGCGGACAAAGCAAGGAAGAAACTATTCTTTGTGTACTTAATGAACTTAGGAGAATACGGCCTAAAAATATAACGTTAGTAGTAAAAAGCGTTGAAGATTGGGAAAAATTAAAAGTAGCAAATGAAAAAGATGTAGACTTAGGTGGGAAAATATTAATACCATGGTTTTATGCTGAACAGATTTATGCGATTCCTAATAATATAAATATTTTTGTGTTTGGAGCAGATGAGTATTGTGGTGGTAAAAATCCAATAAAGTTAAGAAAAAGGAAACGTAATACAATTAATCAGAAATTAATAGATGCAGGATTGAACTATGAAGAGGCTCATAAATTAGTTGAAGATACACATGGATTGTATGTTCCTTTAAAGAAAAAAATAATTCGAGGAATTGATAATGTGGTTCCCAATTGGGTAGAGGGAAATAAAAATATAATTATCCCGTTACTTTTATGTGGAAAATGGAGTGAAAGTGATGGAGATAAGATGATAATAGAAGAACTATGTGGTATTACTTATGACCAAGTAATGGATGAAATTATGCCATATATGAAAGGTGAAAATCCTTTGTTTATCAGATTTAAAGTACATGGTAATACATTTGTTCATTTGGCAAGTACAGAAAACGCATGGGATTACTTAGATGAATTTGTTAGTGTGGAAAGTAATCTATGGGATAAATATGTTGATATTATTCGTGCAATAATAACCGAAGAAAATCCAGTTTTTTCCTTTCCTGTTGAACAACAAGGCTATGCAAATATTTTACCTGGCGGAAAACCATTGTGGTCTTCAGTGCTAAAAGAAGGATTGCTTCGTAGCTTGATTATGAAAGCATATTATAAAAACGATTTTGAAAGTCAGTTGGCAGTTGATCAAATTATTGAGGCGGTTTTAAATGATATTTCCTCAATCAAACAGTGGTTATCAATTGCAGAATTATTTACTATATTATGTGAGGCTTCGCCGAAAGCAGTTACTAAAAGGTTAGATAAAGAGTGGAAAGAAGATACAGGACTTAAGGATGTGTTTTTAAAGGCAGAGGATAGAGGAGCATTTTCAAGAAATGACTATACACATTTTATTTGGGGAATAGAACAATTTTTATGCCAAAAGGAATATTCAGCGTGGTCAATTAGGTGGTTATTCAAAATGAATAGCTTTCGTGAAAAATACCCAATCAGCAACAGCCCATTGGAGACATTAAAAACAGTATTTTGTCCCTGGTATAATATTACAGTTCTTCCTCAAAAAGAAAAAATAGAATTAATAAAAGAGGCTTATGATAAAGGATATGATGTTTGGGAGCTATTATATTCAGAATTGCCAGGTCAGAATAATTCTATAATTGATGCAACAAGTAAACCTAAATATAGAATAATTGATGAGCCAGTTCAAGTAACAAATATAGATGTCACGTTTGCTTATAACGAATATTTAAAGTTATGTCTTAATCATATGGATTATGATATTTTAAAATGGCAAAAGATTATTGAAATATCAAATCATTTTAATGATGAAATTTTAGAACGTGTTTCTGAAAAATTGTTGTATGAAATTCAGTCAATGACTGATATGGAAATTACATGTATTAAAGAAAAATTTCGGAAAGAAATATATAGAAACAGATATTATTGCAGTTCAGAATGGGCAATGAAGGAGCCCTTAATTGGAAAATTAGAATATATAATGAACGAACTTCATGTGCAGAATGAAATATATGATTATAGATATTTATTTATAGGAACATACGAATTCCCATTACTGCATCCTTGTCCATATTCTGATGATGAAAAAAGGGAGGTTAATGAGAAGTTAATAAATGATGAAATATTGGAAGGTATTAGAAGATTTAAAGAACGAAATCTTGATATCGTGTCTTTGGTTAATATTTGCTCAGAGTTAGAGTACACAACTTTAGGGATATATTTGTTTAAAGTATATACGAATAATCAATTTGATATAGAGTTGTTTACTAATATTGTAACGCAAAAGTGTAATAAAAGAATTATAGTAGATTATGTTCGATGTGCTTATGCAAAGAATCTTAATAATCTCCGAATTGCAATAAATGTTGCGGAAAAAATAGGGGCGCCTGAGGATGTAGTCATAGATTTACTACTCCTTGAAGTTGTAGATTTGAAAAATAAACCGCTTATTGCTGATGAAAATGAAAAAGTCAAAGAGCAATACTGGAAAAGATTTCGAATAGGAGGATTTGTAAAAAGTACTGAAACCGTCCATTATATAATTGATCAATTAATGATATATTCCAATTTTATATGTATTCTGGAAATTCTTGATGAATGTAAAGAATTTTATAGTAGCGAAGAAATATTAATAATTTTAGAAAAGATGAAAGAACATGAAATTAGTGTTCCTACACAGTTATCGTCTTATCATTTAAAAAATTTATTTGCTGTACTACAAACAAGTTTTTTAAATACTAAGTATTGTGAAAGAGTAGCGTTATTAGAACTCCCATTTCGAGGATTGCTCGATATTTCAGATATGAAATGCTTTTTAAATTGTTTAGAGAATTCTCCAAGATTACTGCTCGATATCGTTGCTATTATCTTTAGGAACGATGATGGGAATACAGTTGGAGAGAATAACTTTGACCAAACACAAATTAGTAATGTTTTTTCGCTGTATTATAATTTGAAATTTTGTCCAGCTAGACAAGGAGCGTTTGTTGACAGGGAAAAATTAATGTGCTGGATACAAGATCTTAAAGAGGGTTTGGATAGAAATAATCAGAATAGATTATTTGGAATGATTCTTGGAAAAATGTTATCAGCATCTCCAGTGGGGCAAGATGGTTACTATCCTGCTGAAGCAATACGAGAGGCTATAGAAACGTTTGGAGATCAACATTTAGAAAATGAGTATGTGGCATCTATTTGTAATTCCAGAGGAGTTTATAGCCCTACGGGTGGAGATGAAGAACGCGCAATGGCAAAACGATATAAAGAGAATGCGGAGGCTATAAGAACAAAATCACCTAAGACAGCAAAAATTTTTGATCAGCTATGTGAGCGCTATTTATATGAGGCAGATTCAGAAAGAGAGAGCGAAGAATATGTTGGAATATAAAATGGCACCTTGTGATTTAGAAGATGCAAAAGAGATAGGTCATGGTGGAAACGGAAAGGTTGTATTAGTGCCAGATTCTCACTCTCCAGAAAAGGTTATTAAGTATTTTTGTGTTGATCCTAAATTAAGTAAAGAATTAAAAGAGAGAAGATATAAACGATTTTGTAGAGAAATAAAGGTTCAGGAATGCCTTGGAAAATCTATAAAAGGAATTCTTCCGATATATGCTTATTGTTGTCCAGAAGAATCTGTGGAAAAAATGCCGGCATGGTTCATGATGCCCAGAGCGAATAAATTCAATGTAACTATACACAAAAGCATTGTCCAAAAGCTTGAAGATATGCTTGAATTAGGCCGTATAATAAATGAGATTCATGCTTGTCATATGGCACATAGAGATATTAAACCAGAAAATATACTTATAATGAATAACCAGATTTATTTATCTGATTATGGTATGGATTGATGGAGAGGAGTCGCTGACTCATGCGGAAGAACGTCTAGGTCCAATTAAAATTATGCCACCTGAATTGGATGTACAAGAAGATGTTAGAAAGTGTGATTATACAAAATCAGATGTTTATCTTTTTGCTAAAGTTTTATGGATGTACTTGAAACGGGATAAATATGGTTTTAAGGGCCCATATGATAGAAGTTCGCATCAAATATATTTATTAAATGATGATTTTAAAGTTGTTACGTTGGAACCTTTACATATGTTGCTTCAAGAGGCGACCAAAGATAATTGGGAAAATAGACCTGATATTCTTACTTGTATGGATTATATACACGAGCAGATTATGATCTTGAAAGAAACAGTTTCTACGGATTTGCTTGAAAGGTATCAATTAAATGAGAAAATCGGTCATTTTGAAGCAAGTGTGTCCCCAAGTTATAAAGTTTATGATGAGGATGAAAAGATAATACTGTTTTTAAAAGAAATAATTCCTAGTGTTAAAATTGATTTTGATGATGGGATACATACACAGAGTATTAGACCAATAAAAATAAGAAAAATAGCCCCCAATTTTTATATTTTATCTCATTTGAAAATGGGTGATAAAATTGCCAGGATAGTACTACATATCAGTCAAATTAAGAAATATGTGGACAAGGTAATAATTATATCAGAAAAATTGACAGATGATGAAAAATCATTAATAGATGTCAACGATGTTGAACTGATTGATAGTAGAAGGATAGGAACAATACTTATAAATAGAATATAGGTGAACACTGAGGGTCTTAAAGACTAATGTGATTATCATAATTCTTAGATTTAGTAACAGTAAGTGATAGAGGAGGTACATAATGGCACAATTTGACTGGGTAGATTTTTATAAGGCTTTTGCTAAAGCCTTACTTCATTACAAAGGCAACCGTTCCGCTTTAATTCAAACCATTAAAAAGGTTTATGCAGAGATTGAGATTAATCTGCCTACACTGGAGCGAGATAATCAGATTGTAGACATAGATCCCTTTACCGCATTTGGTTTGTTTAATAAGAGCAAGTTAAAGGAATCAAACAGGGTAAAAATTATTACGGCGTTCGCAAGGGAACTTGCTGTTGATGCTGCAGTTCCTACCTCGTTTGATGCAGTCCCAGTTTTGAATAACCAGAACGCTACCTTCTATTACTGGATAGGAGACAGAGGTCCAGATGATGTTGATCATCTCTGGGATCTTTTTGAGAGTGCATTGGAATATGCGAAGACTCCATCAGATGATAAGAGACAGGTGGTTTCAAAATACTTTGATCTTGCTATTAATTTGAAGGGTAATGGAAATAGTAAAATCACTATGGGGTTATACTGGATTGCTCCAGATGTATTTCTAAATCTTGACAGTAGAAATACTTGGTATATCTATGAGTCTGGAAAGATCCCTTCTGATGTTGTCGATTCTCTCCCTCGGATTGAACAAAAGATCTCGGCAGATAAATATTTTGAAATTGCAGAAAAACTTCAAAGTTATTTACAGAGTGATCGAACAACTCTAAAGGATTTTAAGGAACTGTCATTTGAGGCATGGACGTATTCTGAACAGGTAAATCAGGAGGAAAGAGCAGCTAAAGTTCAAAGCCAACGTGATGACAAAGGAAGTGCACTTGCTGATGAAGATGTGGATACGGTTCATTACTGGATTTATTCTCCTGGTGACAGTGCATGTAAATGGGACGAGTTTTATAAGACTGGTATTATGGCAATTGGTTGGGGAGAGATTGGAGACCTGAAAGTATTTGCCAGTAAAGAAGATATGAAAAAGAAAATGAAGGAGACATATGATCCTTCACGTCATTATAAAAATGTGGCCCTTGCTACCTGGCAGTTTACAAATGAAATGAAACTAGGAGATGTCGTTTTTGCAAAAAAAGGTATGCACCAAATCATTGGCAGAGGTGTTGTGAAATCAGATTATATTTTTGATGACAGTGTGGAAGATGAATTCAAAAATATACGAAGGATCGATTGGACGGATAAAGGAGAATGGCCACATCCTGGTCAAGCTGTCATGAAAACATTGACAGATATTACGGCATATACGGATTATGTTGAGCAGCTGAATGCGCTATTTGAGACAGAGGATGATGGTGACGAGACGGAAGAAGATGATTCTAAATTTCCAATATATGCGAAAGAAGATTTCTTGTATGGAAAGGAAGACGGCAAGGATCGAGTCTTTATGAGTGAGGAGGATTATAATACACTGGTAGGGCTTGTTAAAAATAAGAAAAATGTAATTCTTCAGGGGGCTCCGGGAGTCGGAAAGACATTTGTTGCAAAGCGACTTGCATATTCTATGATGGGAAAGAAGAATCCGAATCGAGTGATGCTGATTCAGTTTCATCAGAGTTATTCTTATGAGGATTTTATAGAAGGATTTCGTCCGGTTTCGTCCGGAGGATTTGAGATCAAAAAGGGATCATTCTATAACTTTTGTAAAAAGGCTCAGTATGATCCGGAGCATGAGTATTTCTTTATTATTGATGAGATTAACCGTGGAAATTTGAGTAAGATTTTCGGAGAATTATTCATGCTCATTGAGAATGATAAGCGTGGAAATGAATTGCAGTTGCTTTACTCCGACGAGAAATTTTTTGTACCAAAGAATGTATATATCATTGGAATGATGAATACTGCAGATCGGAGTTTGGCAATGCTGGATTATGCTCTGCGCAGAAGGTTTGCGTTCTTTGATATGAAACCAGGATTTGATACAGAGGGATTCTTTGAGTATAGAAAGAAGTTGACCAATAAAAAGTTTGACAAACTCATTACTACAGTTGAAAACCTTAATAATGTGATTTCAACAGATGATTCCCTTGGGGAAGGATTTTGTATTGGACACAGCTATTTTTGTAATCTGGATCAAGTATCAGATAAGACGTTGTCTGATATTGTTGAGTACGAGCTGATTCCGATGCTAAAAGAATATTGGTTTGACGAACCGCTGAAAGTACAAGAATGGACAAATAATCTCAGGAGTGCTGTGAAGTGATACCTATACGGAATATTTATTATATGCTTTCTTATGCCTTTCAGGTGCTTAATGAACAGGGATATAGGAAGATTGCTACAGAACAATTTCATAATATGGCTGATCTGTGTGCGGCGATTTTGATAAAAGGGATTTCATCACAGTTGAAACGAGGGCTTGGACAAGAATATGTTTCAAAGACAGAAACTTTATCAGCATTAAGAGGAAAAATTGATGTGTCAGAATCAATTAAAATGATGACGATGCTCAGAAATCAGATGGTTTGTATCTATGATGAGTTTTCTGTGAATTCAAGGATGAATCAGATAATCAAAGCTACTGTAAAACTGTTGATGCATGCGAATATCTCCAAAGAAAGAAAAAAAGAATTAAAGAAACAGATGCTTTTTTTCAGTGAAGTCACGGAGATAGATCTAAATACCATTGACTGGAATATTCGATATAACAGAAACAATCAGACATACAGAATGCTGATATCTATTTGTTATCTGGTAGTAAAAGGATTGTTGCAGACAAAGAGTGATGGAACTGTCTGCCTTATGGATTTCTTGGATGAGCAGAGGATGTGTCGTTTATATGAGAAATTCATATTGGAATACTATCGAAAGGAATATCCTGAAATTAGGGCAAATGCTTCGCAGATCTCCTGGCAGTTGGACACTGATATGAGTGATATGCTGCCGGTTATGCAGACGGATATTATGTTAAGTCGAGGTGACAGTATTCTGATAATTGATGCGAAGTACTATTCGAATATAATGCAGACGCAGTTTGATACATATAGCATTCATTCCGGGAATTTGTATCAGATGTTTACATATGTGAAAAACAAGGAAATAGAACTTGCTGATAAGCCCCATGTTGTTTCAGGCATGTTATTATATGCAAAGACAGATGAGACACTACTTCCAAATCAAATCTATCAGATGAGTGGAAACGAGATCAGTGTGAAAACGTTAGATCTTGACTGTGACTTTGAAAAGATTGCGGAACAATTGGATGAAATAGTGGATGAATATTTTGGATAGAGAATATCTGTCAGCATTCGTTTTGGAGAAAAAATATGATAGATACAAGTAAATCAAAATCTGATGAACAACAAAAAGCTGAAATTATCATAGGGAATCGCGTTGAAAAAGAACTTTCCTGTCCCTTGAAAAGGAATGAGAAAGTTGTTCTTAGTGAGGAAATACATATTGTACCGGATTTATATTCAGAACAGGATAGAATTGTGGGGGAAATATTTGCTCATATCGGTTCTATTAAGGTTGGCCAGAAACACAAGATATCGCAGGATATTTTGAAAATGCTATTACTGGAAAAGATAAAAGGCGTTAAATACAGGAAAATGATTATTATTGTTGATGAAAAAATAGAAGAATATCTCAAAGGGAAATCATTTATGGCTGAGAGTATCAGACAATTTGGCATAGAAATAAAGAAAGTTGATCTTCCAGATGAAACATATGAAAATATAATGCATGCACAGAAACGGCAAGTGATGGTTAATGAAGCTGACTGTTGAAAATAAACGGGTAAAGTATTATCTCCTTGGCTCATTAGGAGTGGTTTTTCCCTGTGGCGTCAGAGCCCGTAAAGCCTTATTTTACAAGGTTTTTGCGGGTTCTTACTTTTTGTCTGGGAGCGTCAAAAATCGTCATTTTGAAAGAAAATGGTGAATATTCTTGTGCGGGAGTACCGCTGTTCCGGAGGAACGGATACCGCCAATCCGGCGGCAGGAAACCGCTGTTCCGGAACAGGGATACCGCACTTACTTAATTGTTTGTTACCTGCGAGTTTAC
>NZ_JADCKL010000017.1 GCF_014982975.1 Claveliimonas monacensis | reverse complement strand
AGCATTGCTTTTGTGTGCTGTCAAGGGTGGCGTGAGCTGCCATCAAACTTCATATCTGCGATTTTCAAGGTTCAATCGGAGCCTATTTTTTAGGCTTCGCTTTTTCATAACTTATTTGACACTACCTCAATCTGCCAGTCAATAGGTTCCACACCATTCTCCTCAAGAAACGCGTTGGTCTTGCTGAAAGGCCTGCTGCCAAAGAAACCTCTGTATGCAGACAGAGGGCTTGGGTGCGGCGCCTCCAGGACGAGATGCCGCGGGTTGTGGAGCATGGTCTTCTTACGCTGGGCCGGCGTCCCCCACAAGATGAACACAATGGGCCGGTCCTGCTCATCCAGCACTTTGATGGCCGCGTCCGTGAACTCCTCCCAGCCGATCCCTCTGTGGGAGTTGGCCTGGTGCGCCCGAACTGTCAGCACGGTATTGAGCATCAGCACACCCTGGCGGGCCCATTTCACCAGATAGCCGTGATCCGGTATGGAGCATCCCAGGTCATCGTGGAGCTCCTGATAAATATTGACAAGGGAGGGCGGGATAGCCACTCCCTTTTGAACCGAAAAACACAGGCCGTGGGCCTGCCCCACATTGTGGTAAGGGTCCTGTCCCAGTATCACCACCTTTACATCCTTCAAAGGTGTCAGGTGGAACGCATTGAAAATGTCATCCGACGGCGGGAAGACCAGATGGGTC
Source organism: Claveliimonas monacensis (assembly GCF_014982975.1). GTDB lineage: Bacteria > Bacillota > Clostridia > Lachnospirales > Lachnospiraceae > Claveliimonas > Claveliimonas monacensis. Next base: position 33,056 of record NZ_JADCKL010000017.1, on the reverse strand, counting down.
GCATACTCCTTCTTCACGGTCTCGAACAATTGTCTGTAATAGGGCTTTTTAAACTCTCCCCGGAGAGCTTCCAGCCAGTCATTGGAAATCGCTGCCATGGTTTTATCTCCTTTTAATCTTTTGTAGCCGGATCACAGGCGCACGGGAATTCCCTCGCCCCGGAGGTATTCTTTCACTTCCCGTATCTCCAGCTCCTTATAGTGGAAAAGAGAAGCCGCCAGGGCCGCATCTGCGCCGCCCTCTGTCAGGGCCTCTTTAAAGTGCTCCAGTGTGCCGGCTCCCCCGGAAGCGATGACCGGGACAGACACGGCGTCCGCCACCGCTCTGGTAAGCTCCAGGTCATAGCCCGCCTTGGTACCGTCGCAGTCCATGCTGGTCAGGAGGATTTCCCCTGCCCCCAGCTTCTCCACTTTTGCCGCCCACTCCAGGGCGTCGATCCCCACGTCGATCCGGCCGCCGTTTTTATAGATATTCCAGCCCGTACCGTCGGGACGCCTCTTGGCGTCAATGGCCACCACCACGCACTGGCTGCCGAACTTGTCCGCCGCCGCGCAGATGAGCTCCGGCGTCTGTATGGCGGAGGAGTTGATGGAGATCTTGTCCGCCCCCTCCCGAAGGAGCGCCCGGAAATCCTCCACCGTGCGGATGCCTCCCCCAACCGTGAAGGGGATAAAGACGGTCTCCGCCACCTTGCGGACCATATCCACCACCGTAGCCCTGGCGTCGGAGGAAGCTGTGATATCCAGGAACACAAGCTCATCCGCACCGGCCTCGTCGTAGGCCTTTCCGATCTCGACCGGATCTCCCGCATCTTTGAGATCCACAAAATTCACGCCTTTCACTACCCTTCCGCCTTTCACATCCAGACAGGGAATGATCCGTTTTGTATGCATCTTCTATGTACCTCCGTCTATAGTTCTACAAAATTCTTCAGCATGAGAAGCCCTGTGGAGCTGCTCTTCTCCGGGTGGAACTGGCAGGCAAACACGTTGCCCTTCTCCACTGAGGCGTGGATCTTTGTCCCGTACCAGGTGACCGCCTTCACGATCTCCTCTTCTTCCGCCTCCAGATAGTAGGAGTGTACGAAATACACAAATGGTTCTTCCGGCACTCCTCTGAACAGGCGTCCGTTTCCCGACAGTTCCAGCGTATTCCATCCCATGTGGGGAATCTTCAGTCCTTCTCCTCCGGGGATCCTGCGGATCCTTCCCTTCAGTATGCCAAGTCCCTTCGCGCCGGGGCTCTCCTCACTCTCCTCAAAAAGAAGCTGCAGTCCCAGGCAGATGCCAAGGAAGGGGGTGCCTCTGTCCACCACCTGGCGGATCACACCCTCCAGGTCATACTGCCGGATCTTCTCCATGGCATCTCCAAAAGCCCCTACCCCCGGCAGGATCACCTTGTCCGCCGCCAGGATCCGCTCCTGGTCTCTTGTGATCTCCACTTCCTGGCCCAGGTAGTGCATCGCCTTCTCCACACTTTTTATATTTCCCGCATCATAATCAATAATCGCTATCATCTGTCTTCCCGGTTCCTTTCTGTATGTGTCACAGTCTGTACGCAGTTCCAGTCTACCATATTTTCTATTTCACATCCAGCTCAAACCAGAATTCCACGCCGTTATCGTAGTTGTTGACACCATATTCCTGATGGAAGGAGTCCATAATGGCCTTCACAATGGAAAGCCCGATGCCGTTGCCCCCGTACTCTCTGGTGTGGGCCTTGTCCACCTTGTAAAACTTCTCCCAGATGTGGGGCACATCCTCCTCCGGAATGGGGGTGCCTGTGTTGAACACAGTCACCTTCACCTTTTCCCCGGCGGGGATGATCTTCACATCCACTACCCGGTCTCCGTCCAGATGGTTAAACGCGTTGCTCACATAGTTTCTCACAACCTGCTCCGCCTTGAACTCATCCGCCCACACATAGACCGAATCTTTCTGCCGGAACTGGACCTTGGCCTCCTTCTGCTGGGCCATGATCTCCATGCTCTGGAGCACGCCACGGATCAGTTCCGTCAGGTCAAACCGCTGGAACTCCACATTTTCATCTCCGAATTCAAGCTGGTTCAGAGTCATGAGGTTTTTCACCATCTGGTTCATCTTGGAGGCCTCATCCATGATCACGTCACAGTAGAATTCCCTGCTCTCCGGATCGTCGCTGACTCCTTCCTTCAGCCCTTCTGCGTAGCCCTGAATGAGGGCGATAGGCGTCTTCAGCTCATGGGATACATTCCCCATGAAGTCGGTACGCATCTTCTCCATCTTTTCTTTCTGCTCAATATCCTGCTGCAGGCGGAAGTTGGCATTCTTCAGCTCTGAGATGGTGTTTTCCAGCTTCTGGGACATGATGTTAAAGTTCTCTCCCAGCACACCGATCTCGCCACCGCCGCCGCTGGTGTACTTGGCATTAAAATCCAGGTCAGCCATCCTGGCAGACAGGACAGCCAGCTCCCGCAGAGGCTCCGTGAGCCGTCTGGAAAAGTACCAGACAAACAGGATTCCCCCTGCGATCACAGCGATACCAACGATCAGAAGGAAGCGGAAAAACAGTCCCATGGTCTCCTGGATACTCTCCAGAGGACTGCGGATAAAGATATTGTAGGAATTCCCCACTGTTCCCCAGAGGGCGAGATAGTCCACCTGCTGGGTATTATCCCGGAACTCCACCACCTGGTAATTGTCATTTCTCTCCATCACCCGGCTGTCGATCTTATTGAACAGGACGCCGCCCAGCTGCACCAGCAGCATCTGGCTGTCGTGGAGATTGGAAAAACCATTCTCATTGGAAAAATTCCACACGATATAGTAGAAATTGTAGCGTTCTGCCGTGCGGTTGATCTGGCTGACCTCGTCCTCTGTCAGTTCTTCTCCTTCCGCCAGGCTTTCTATCTCCTTGTATAGTTCTTTAAAATTTTCTTCCTTTTCCCTGACATAGTAGGGCTCCAGGCCGGCGCCAACCAGTACAAGGAGAATCACCAGCATACAGACGATCAGTCCCACAAATATGGCGATCATCTGCCTGCGTATTGAATGCTTCATCTATGCCACCTCAAATTTATAACCCATGCCCCAGACTGTCTTGATGTAATTTCCCTTGTCTCCCAGCTTGCTCCGCAGTTTCTTCACATGAGTGTCTATCGTCCTGGCATCGCCGAAATAGTCATAGTTCCACACATTGTTCAGGATCTTTTCCCTGGAGAGGGCTACGCCCTTATTTTCCATAAAGTAGGTGAGAAGCTCAAACTCTTTGTAACTGAGTTCTACCACTTCCCCGTCCAGCTTCACAATGTGGGCTGTCTTGTCCAGCTCAATGCCGCCTGCTTCCAGCGTCTCCTGCGCCTCCCCGTCCCGGGTACGCCTCAGGATCGCCTCCACCCTTGCCACCAGGATCTTGGGGCTGAAGGGCTTAGATATATATTCGTCCACTCCCAGGCTGAAGCCCTGGAGCTCATCCCGCTCTTCTCCCCTGGCTGTCAGCATGATAATGGGCACTTTTGAAGACTGGCGCACTTCTCTGCACACCTGCCATCCGTCCATCTTCGGCATCATGACATCCAGGATCATAAGCGCGATGTCTTTATTCTCATAAAAAATATCCATGGCCTCCATGCCGTCCCCGGCCTCCAGCACCAGAAATCCCTCTCTCTCCAGGAAATCCCGGACCAGTTTGCGCATGCGGCTCTCGTCATCGACCACCAGTATTTTCAGCTTTTCCATCAAAATTACCTCCTGCCGCTTCCATTTTACACTATTATAGCAGTATTCTATGTTCCTTTTGTGAAATTTTTTCAGAAATATGGTATAATGGGTAATCAGCAAGATCTAATGAGGAGGAGGACAACCATGAACTGTCCCAGATGTGGAAACGAATTAAGGATCAGCAGGAAAGACCCCAGATTTGGTCTCTGTGACACCTGCAGAAAAAAATACCGCCTGCCGGAGCAGAAGGCTCCACAGGCACAGGAGGAAGAGGAGGAACACTATCCCAAGTACGCCAATATCCCGCCCAAGGCTGTGCGCGAGAAGCGTGAGACAGAGATGCGCCGGGCCTACGATGAACTTCTGGCCATCGGCAAGGAAGAGCGCGAGGGAAAGAAAGGGCTGTTCGGCCGCAGAAAAAAATCCAAATAAAATCTTTTCTATTTTTTTGGAACATGCTATAATGATTTGTGCTGTTCAGCGCTTTTAAGACGGGCAGCATGTTTCTGGAGACGTACCGAAGTGGCCGTAACGGGGCTGACTCGAAATCAGTTTATCGGTTTTATCGCCGGTACGAGGGTTCGAATCCCTCCGTCTCCGTCAGAAAATCCAGTCCTCAAGCGGTTTTCCGTTTGAGGGCTTTTTTTATTCCTACACTCCATAAGTAAAAAGTATATTGACACAGTGTCAGAACGGTGCTATATTAAGGGTACTGACGCAGTGTCAGAATAAAAAGCAGGAACTGCTTCTGATATGCCCTTAACAACAGCAAAGTCTTTTGCGGAATCCGGCGCATCGATCGTGCTGGCTGATGTAAATGGCAAAGCAATACGGATCAAAGAATAGGAGGTTTTGATTATGTTGGGTAATTTTTCATTCTGCACCCCCACGAAACTGTACTTTGGCGATGAGTCCCTGAACGATTTGAATAGAGAGCTTCCCAAGTACGGGAAAAATGTCGTCCTGATCTACGGCGGAGGCTCAATCAAGAAAAATGGTATCTACGATGAAGTGATCCAAATTCTGAGTGAGAACGGGAAAAATGTGGCGGAGATTTCCGGCGTCATGCCGAATCCGACCGTAGATAAACTTTATGAAGGCGTTGAGATCGCGAGGAAGCATCAAGCTGATCTGCTTCTGGCAGTGGGCGGCGGCTCTGTCTGCGACTATGCAAAAGCGGTATCCGTTTCCGTAAATTGTGAGGAAGACCCGTGGGAGAAATACTATCTGCGCTTTGAGGAGCCTTCCTGCAAGACACTTCCGGTAGGTTGTGTCCTGACCATGGTCGGAACTGGATCTGAGATGAATGCCGGAGCAGTGATCACCAATCCACACACACATCAGAAGATCGGTCATGTATTTGCGGACGAAAAGATTATGCCCAGGTTTGCCATCTTAAATCCGAAATATACGCTGACTCTGCCCCATTACCAGATGGTATCTGGGATCTACGATATTTTTAATCACATTTGTGAACAGTATTTCTCCGGTGAGGATGACAATACCAGCGACTATATCAGTGAAGGCCTGATGCGTTCGGTCATTCATGCCAGCCGGATCGCAAATAAAGATTCGCAGGATTATGAGGCAAGGAGCAATCTGATGTGGGCAGCGACCTGGGCACTGAACACCCTGGTTTCCCGTGGAAAATCCACAGACTGGATGGTACACATGATCGGGCAGTCGGTGGGAGCATATACCAACGCTACCCATGGCATGACACTGGCAGCTGTCTCTCTCCCCTACTACCGTTACATCTTTCCTTACGGCGTACAAAAGTTTAAAAAGTTTGCCATCAATGTATGGGATGTAAATCCGGAAGGCAAAACTGATGAGCAGATTGCCGCGGAGGGTCTGAATGCCATGGAGGCATGGATGAAGGAACTGGGGCTGGTGATGAACATTTCTGACCTGGGAGCCACAGAGGATATGCTGGAAGGCATAGCCGACGGCACGATCATCCTGCCCGGCGGATATAAAGTTCTGGAACATGATGAAATTGTTAAGATTTTGAAGGAGAGTTTGTGATGAAAAAAATATTAGTTGCATATTTTTCCGCCAGCGGCGTTACCGCCCGCACAGCTAATGAGATGGCAAAGGCGTTAAAAGCTGATTTATATGAAATTTGTCCAGCGGAAGCCTATACAGACGCAGATCTGAATTGGATGGATAAAAATAGCCGCAGCACTTTGGAAATGAATGATTCGTCCTGCCGCCCTGCCATCGCACAGCCGGTAAAGGATATGGAACAATATGATACCATTCTGATCGGCTTCCCCATCTGGTGGTATGTGGAGCCCCGCATCGTAGATACATTCCTTGAAAGCTATGACTTTTCCGGCAAGACGTTGATCCCATTTGCCACCTCCGGTGGAAGCGGAATTGGGAAGGCCGAAAAGAGCCTGAAGGAACATTGCCCCAATGCAGTGTGGAAAAAGGGTCAGCTTTTGAACGGAACAGGAGTGGCAGAGTGGGCAAAACGAATGATTGAAGCATGAGTTTCCTAAATCCGGCAAAACGGTTTCTTCCGGTACCTGCTTTTCATGTGGTAACAGCGGTTTTTCTTTGACGCAGTGTCAGAAAAAGACTATAATACAATACAGAATTTGCCGTTCTCCGCAGTTAAAAATGGAACGGCTGATGAGGAAGGAAGGAATCGTTATGCCAAGGGGCTCAGAAGAATTAACAAATGCAAGAAAAGAAGAAATCATAGGCGCCTGTGCTTCCCTTTATGAAACAACGGGATTTAAGGATATTACAATCCGGGATATAGGCGAAAAAACCTCGTTTACACGCACCTCAATCTATAACTATTTTCAAACAAAAGAAGAAATCTTTCTGGCACTTCTGGAACGGGAACACAGATTGTGGATAGCAGATCTGGAGGAAATCACCAGGGTAAATCGTTCTTTATCTGTCGATGCATTTGCAGACGCATTAGCCCGTACTCTTGAAAAGAGAGGATGTATGCTGAAGCTGATGTGCATGAACCTGTATGATATGGAATGCAACAGCCGGATTGAAAACCTGGTATCTTTTAAAAAGGAATACGCAAATGCGTTAAGAACCATCAGCTGTTGTCTGGAAAAGTTTTTTCCCGATATGACAGTAAATAATATTCAGGAGTTCCTCTATGCTTTTTTTCCGTTTCTATTTGGGATTTACCCCTATACTTCACATACGGAAAAACAGCTGGAAGCGATGCGGCTGGCCCATGTGGATTACACCCACTGCTCGATTTATGAGCTGACCAGGTCCTTTGCCGCAAAGATGCTGGCCCCTTTTGGAAGATAACAACCGATCTACTTTAAAAATGCGGACAGCTGAACATTTGAGGCTTTGGAAGTCACCAACGCAAGTTGAAAATGGGAACGGTTTTCCGTTTGAGGGCTTTTTTATTGTTGTTGTTTCAATGAATAATTTCTCGGACAATGCCTGCAAAAATATCAAAAAAAGAAAATGCCTGTAAAAACAGGCATTTTCCTTTACTCCAAAAATGGACCTGGCGGGAATCGAACCCGCGTCCGAAAGCCTTTCCATCAGAGCATCTCCCATCACAGTCATTAGTTTGACATTCCCTCTGCCGGCCGCCTAATGACAGGCTTCCGGTTTCAGTAGCTTCATAAAGTCTTCCATCCCCTCAAAGCTTTGAGGACGAAGTGCTCCGCCTTGTTGAAGCCGGGATCTTAAGCAGCGGATGACCTAAGGCCGACTGCCGCCAAAATTAGGCAGCGTACGCTAATTCTCTATTGTCTGCGTTTATATTTAATTGGAACTTTTAACGTAGTGTCCCGCTACGGATGGCTTCTCCAACTTCCAAACCCCCGTCGAAACCAGTACAAGCCCCTGTGTCTGTCAGGCGGCACACGCTTCTGCCCGCCCTGCGCTGTCTGGTCCGCAGACGTTCTTGTTGCTGTCTAATTTATTATAGTGACCGCCGCCCCGCCTGTCAAGGCTTTCCCCTAAGAAGCGCGCCTCTAAAGGAGGCGAAGGGCCTCCTCCATGGCATCCGCCGCCCTCTCCAGCGTCTCCATGGAGGCCGCACAGGTGATACGCAGATGACCGGGCGCCAGGAAGGCGCTGCCGGGGACCACCGCCACCCGGGCCTTTTCCAGGAGATACTCCGCCAGGGCCAGATCATCCTCTATCTTCTTTCCATTATATTCCCGGCCCATATAATCTGTCACATCCGGCAGCAGATAAAAGGCTCCCTCGCTCTTCCGGCAGCAGATCCCTTCTATGCTGTTCAGCCGCTCATGGAGGAACGCGCAGCGCCTCTCGTACTCTGCCGCCATGTCCCTGACACAGTCCTGGCTGCCCCGAAGAGCCGCTGTCCCGGCCTTCTGGGAAATGGAATTGACAGAGGAGATCATCTGGCTCTGGACCACATTGATCGCCTTCACAACTTCCCTCTCCGCAGCCAGATAGCCAAGTCTCCACCCTGTCATGGCGTAGGTCTTGGAAAAGCTGTTGATCAGCACAGTCCTCCTCCTGGCATCCTCGGACAGGGAACTGACGCTCACATGCTCCCGCCCTCCGTACACCATGCACTCATAGACCTCATCCGATATGATGTAAAACGCATATTTCTCTGCAAGGGCCGCCAGGCCCTCCAGGCTCTCGCGGCTGTACACCGCCCCGGTTGGATTATTGGGTGTGTTGATGATCACTGCCTTTGTCTTATCCGTCACTGCCTGCTCGATGTTCTCCAGGTCAAGGCTGAAATCCCCGGCCTCTCTCACGGTTACCGGCACGCCGCCTGCCATCCGCACCATCTCTGTGTAGCTGACCCAGCAGGGACAGGGAATGATCACCTCATCTCCAGGGTCGCAGAGGGCAAGGAGAGCCGCATAGATACACTGCTTGGCGCCCGGTCCCACGGTGATCTCATCTGTCCCGTACTGCACATGATTCTCCGCCGCCAGCTTATCAGCTATGGCCTCTCTTAACTCCAGCGTGCCCATGACCGGCGTATACTTTGTAAATCCTTCTTCCATGGCCAGCCTGGCAGCCTGGCAGATATGCGCCGGCGTATCAAAATCGGGCTCACCCACATTGAGCCCGATGACAGGGATCCCCTCCCTCTTCATTACAGTTATGCGCGTTGTCAGCTCCACCGTACTGGACGGCTCTACTTCCTGTATCCTCTTAGAAATCATATGTTCTTCCTCTCTTTTTCCATATGATCTATTATACATCCGCTTTATCGCTTTATCAAGATAAATTATTCAATCACACCTGGATGCATACTAGAGTATTTTGAAAGCCCCCGCAACGGGCAGCTCCCTTTTCACACCCCGGCAGGCATCCACAATGCCCACGATCATAAGGATGAAGCACACAAGGCTCAGGATGCCGCCTGCCATCTCAAGAGGCCAGACGGAGAAGAGCGAAAAGCCCAGAAAGCTGTCTCCGGACAGTATGTCTGCCAGAAGGCTCCCGATCCATATCACAAGTCCCTGATTGATGTGGTGCCTCAGATACTCTGAGTTTTTATTTCCTGCAAGGAGAGGCACCAGGACTAGGATTCCTATGTAAGACAGAACCGCCATCACTTTGTTCGCCTTCACATCCTCCGGGTGAAAAGCCCCCTCCCTCGTCTGGTCATAAGGCCCCTGCTGATCGTACTGTCCCTGACCCAGAGGGATCTCGCCCCCGCAGTATGGGCAGTACCGTATCCCGTCATCTACCTTTGCTCCGCACTTCACACAATATGCCATCTTATTTTCCTCCTATGTGCACCGGCTTTTTCTCGTCCTCCAATCCCAGGATCTCCGCAAGGACCTCAATGATGATCTCATTGGTGCAGGACTTGATGTAGCCCATCATGTGAAGGGATATCTCATCCTGCCGCTGCGCTTCTGTCAGCTCTGTCTTCGCGTTCGTCTCCTGGATGAGCTGGATGAGCTGAGGCGTCAGCTCCTCATACGTCTCGATCGTCGTCTGGGAGACCAGTTTCCTAAGTTCCTCTTTACTCACAGGTACCATATCGTTTCCTCCTATATCCTATCCGAAGTTTCGCACCTTAAATTCCCGTTCTGCCTCTCTCTTCTGGTCCTTCTTGGCAATATCCTGCCTCTTGTCGTAGAGTTTCTTACCCCTGGCAAGACCGATCTCCACTTTCACAAGGCTGCCTTTAAAATAAACCTTTAGAGGCACAATGGCAATCCCCTTCTCCTTCATCTTCCCTGTCATCTTGTTGATCTCCGACTTGTGGAGAAGGAGCTTGCGCACCCGCAGCGGATCTTTGTTGAAAATATTCCCCTTCTCATAGGGGCTGATGTGCATGCCGTATATCCAGACTTCCCCGTTCTCAATGCGGATAAATGACTCCTTGATGCTGCATTTTCCCATGCGCAGGGACTTGACTTCCGTCCCCGCCAGAGAAATGCCGGCCTCATAGGTATCCAGTATAAAATAATCGTGATATGCCTTTTTATTGTTGGCAATCATCTTCCCGTCTGTCTTCTTTTTCGCCATCTTCCGGCTCTCCTTCCTTCACGATCTCAAAATCTATCGTCCTTTGCAGACAGTCCGCCCCGGTCACCTTCACCCGGATCTCCTGGCCCAGCTTGTAGACCCGGCCCGTGTGGCTGCCCACCATCTCATATCGATCCTCATAATATTCATAGTGGTCATCACTCATGGCTGTCACGTGGACCAGACCCTCCACTGTGTTGGGCAGCTCCACGTACATGCCCCATTTGGTGATACTGGAGACTACCCCGTCGAAGACCTGTCCAATGTGCTGCGACATGTACTCCGCCTTTTTCAGCTTCACGGTCTCCCGCTCCGCCTCCTCTGCCCGGCGCTCTGTCTGGCTGGTCTGCTTTGCCACCTCAGGCAGGATCTTTTCGTAGTGCTCCATCTTCTTCCCGTTCAGCCGTCCCCGCAGGTCATCCTTGATGATCCGGTGTATCTGGAGATCCGGATACCGCCTGATGGGGGATGTAAAATGGGCATAATACTTGGCGGCCAGGCCAAAATGCCCGGTATTTTCCGGCGTGTACTTTGCCTGCTTCATGGAGCGCAGGGCCAGCCGGCTGATAAGAGCCTCCTGGGGCGTGCCCTCGATCTTGCCCATGAGTTTCTGTATTTCCATAGGCGGCACTTTCTGGCTGCCGATGTGCATGGTGTAGCCAAAATTGTTGATAAAGGCCGCCAGAGTCTTCATCTTATCTTCATCCGGCGCCTCGTGAGTCCTGTAGAGAAAAGGCACTTCCCTCCAGAAATACTCCTCCGCCACGGTCTCATTTGCCAGCAGCATAAAATCCTCGATCAGCCGTGTGGCCGCATTTCTCTCGTAGGGCCTGATCTCCACCGGCCGGCCTTTCTCGTCCAGGATCAACTTGGCCTCCGGAAAATCAAAATCAATGGAGCCTCTCCTGTGTCTTCTGTCCCTGAGTATGCCGGAGAGCTCAGCCATCTGCGCGAGCATGGGCACTACGTCCTGATATTTTTCTATCGCCTCCGGGTCCTCCCCTTTAAGTATCCTGCTGACTCCTGTGTAGCTCATCCGTTGATCTACCCGGATCACGGTCTCCGCGATCTCGTGGTCTGTCACATCGCCGTTCTCATCGATGGTCATGATGCAGCTTAAGGCCAGACGGTCCTCCCCCGCATTCAGGGAGCAGATCCCGTTGGACAGGCGGTGGGGCAGCATGGGGATCACCCGGTCTGCCAGGTACACGCTCGTCCCTCTCTTTAAGGCCTCCCGGTCCAGGGCGCTCCCCTCCTGCACGTAGTTGGCCACATCCGCGATGTGGACGCCCAGCACGTACCTGTCTCCCTCCTTTGTCAGGGAGACAGCGTCGTCCAGATCCTTGGCGTCCTCCCCGTCTATGGTGACCATCTGCCAGTCTCTTATATCTTTCCGGCCCGCCATATCCGCTTCGCTGATATGGTCCGGAACCCGGCCTGCCTGATTCAGAACTTTTTCCGGGAACTCACAGGGCAGATCGCTCCCCCGCACAATGGACATAATGTCCACTCCGGGGTCATTGACATGCCCCAGGATCTCCGTGATCTTTCCCTCCGGCTTCCTTCCCGGTCCACCGTAGGAAGTCAGTTCCACAACCACCTTATGTCCGTCCACGGCTCCTCCGTCTCTCCCCTCCGGAATAAACACATCTTCCAGAAAACGCCGGTTGTCCGGGATGACAAAGCCGTAGTTCTTCTTCTTTGTCTTTTCGTAGAGACCTACCAGGGTGGTCATCCCCCTGGACAGGATCTTTACGACACGTCCCTCCTGCCGCTGCCTGTGGCCGTCTCTTCTGTGGCTTCCGTCCCGTGTCAGCGCCACTTCCACCGTGTCGCCGTGGAATGCGCCGCCCGTGTCATCTTCGCCGATGAAGATATCCTCCTCCCGGCCTTCCACAGTGACGAATCCAAATCCTCTGGGATGAGCCTGGTACACGCCGGTGAGTGTCTGCGCCTCTCCTTTGCAGTATTTTCCCTTTTTGCTGACGTAGATCTTACCCTCATCCACCAGACTGTCCAGCACTTCTTTAAGCTCCCCTCTCTGCTCTTTCGACACCTGGAGCAGTGCTGCCATCTCCTTTTGTTTCATGGGTATATAGAAATCATCACAGATAAATTCATAGATGATCTTCTTTCTCTTCTCAAATGTCCCGTCCATCTCATCACTTCCCTTCTGTCGTAAGTGTGCCCCCGCACAGGGCTTTTATTCTGCGCAGGAGGCCGCTGCCTTTCCCGCAGAATAAAAAAAGAACACTCCCGTCTATGCAAACAAGAGTGTTCCGCTTTTGTACGTTTCCCGTTTTACGCAAATACCTGCATGTTCAGGACTGCTGCCAGAACAATAAAAAGAATGGCAAGGAACTTGGTAGACTTCACAAGCGCCCCTTCCATGGAACGTCCTTTATTCTGGCCCCAGTATGTGTCGGCCATGCCTCCGATCGTTCCCAGTCCTGCCTGCTTGCCCTCCTGCATCAGAATAATGATTGTGAGTGCAATACAGTCTATAGCAAATATGATCATTAAAACCACTTTTAAAATTTCCACCGTTAACACCTCCTGCGGATAAACCACATTTATTCTAGCACAAGGCGCTCCGTATGGCAAGGGATTTTTTTACATCTGTAAAGGTCCTGCCCCGCTCCCCGCCATCTCATCCAGCAGTTCCATATACTGGCCTGCAAAGAGGCTGTTCTTCCTCCATATGAACGTAAAGTCGTGATACCGCGGAAAACCTTCCAGGCTGACCTGAACCAGGGAGCCTCTCTCCAGCTCCCCTCGCACCGCCGCCTCGTAGAGAAAGGCGATCCCGCCTCCGCCTTCCGCCATCATTTTGATGGCCCCCATGTTGCTGATCTCCACCACGTTGGCGAAATCTCCGATTCCCCAGCCTTCCTCCGAGAGGGCTCTCTCCAGTACTTCCCTTGTGCCGGAGCCCGGCTCCCTGGTGATCAGTGTGTTGGAGAAAAGATCCTGAAAACTCCGGGGCTTCTCTTGGGGCTGCAGAAATCCGGGCGCACAGACTCCCAGGTACTGTTCCCGACGGAAAGTCCGGAAATCATAGTCCCTCTTCTCAAAAAATCCCTCCACCAGGGCAAAATCTATCTCCCCTCGGTCCAGCTTTCCCAGAAGCTCTTCCGTATTGGCAATGGAAAGACGTATCCTGGTCGCCGGATGCCTGCGGATGTAGGATGCCAGGTATCTCCCGATCACGTACTCTCCGATGGTCATAGTGACGCCGAAGATCAGCTGTCTTTCCCCCGTCTTCTCCTCGTCAAACATCCGCCGCAGCGCTATGTCATCGTGCTTCATGGTGGTCACAGCCCCCAAAAGCCGGCGCCCCTCCCCGGTGAGGCTGATCTTCTTGCCCTGAAAGGAAAAGAGCTGGATCCCGTATTCTTTTTCAATGAAATGGATATGCTGGGTGACAGCCGGCTGGGTGATGTGCAGCTCCCGGGCTGCCTTTGTAAAATTCATATGCCTGCACACCGCTAAAAACGTATCCATCCTGAAATCAAGCATAAGCTCCCTCCTTCTTCCCATTCCACAGCAATTTAATAAATTTATTTTATCATATCATAATTTATTATAATTTTACATTATTATTTCTCCGTGCTAGATTTATTGGCAGGCACATAAACAAAAAGACATCCAAAAAGAAAAGAGGTTTATCATGGAATTTTTCAGCAAAAATACAAAAGGGCTCCTGCTCTGTCTCGTCATCGCGGTTCCTTCCTGGTTCGCAGGGCTCGCCTTCCCCGTCATCGGCGGTCCGGTCATCGCCATCATCCTGGGCATGATCGTCACACTTTTTATCAAGGACAAATCCGCCTTCCAGGACGGCATAAACTACTGCTCCAAGAAAATCCTGCAGTATGCGGTCATCCTCCTGGGCTTTGGCCTGAACCTGTCGGTGATCCTGGAGACCGGGCGCCAGTCCCTCCCCATCATCATCTGCACCATCACCACTTCCCTTGTCATTGCCTTTGTCCTGAGCAAGGTAATGCACATCCCGGGAAAGATCTCCACCCTTGTAGGTGTAGGTTCCTCCATCTGCGGGGGATCGGCCATCGCAGCCACCGCCCCGGTCATTGACGCGGACGATGAGGAAGTGGCCCAGGCCATCTCCGTGATCTTCTTCTTCAATGTACTGGCAGCTGTCCTCTTCCCCCACTTCGGAAATCTGCTGGGCTTTTCCCAGACAAGCGGGGAGGCCTTCGGCATCTTCGCCGGCACGGCCATCAACGACACCTCCTCCGTGACAGCGGCAGCTTCCACCTGGGACACCATGTTCGGCCTGGGGAGCGCCACCCTGGACAAGGCAGTGACCGTAAAGCTGACCCGAACCCTGGCCATTATCCCCATCACCCTGGTGCTGGCATTTTACCGCGCAAAAAAGGAAAAATCTTCCGCAGGCAGCTCGGTCAGCCTGAAGAAGATCTTCCCCTTCTTTATCATTTATTTTGTCATTGCATCCGTCATCACCACCGCGGCCACAAGCCTGGCCGGTGTGCCGGCAGACTTCTTCTCACCGCTCAAAGAGATGAGTAAGTTCTTTATCGTCCTGGCCATGGCAGCCATCGGCCTGAGCACCAACATTGTCAAGCTGGTCAAAACCGGCGGAAAACCTATCCTCCTGGGGCTGTGCTGCTGGATCGGCATCACTGCCGTCAGCCTTGTGCTGCAGCACATACTGGGCATCTGGTAGGTCAGACGCCGTACCTGGCGGCCATCCCCAGCCTCTCCTCAATGCGCAGGAGCTGGTTGTACTTGGCGGTCCGCTCTGCCCGGCAGGGCGCCCCTGTCTTGATCTGGCCGGCATTGAAGGCAACTGCGATATCCGCGATCATGGCGTCTTCCGTCTCCCCGGAGCGGTGGGATATGATGGTCCTGTAGCCTGCGCTGCGGGCCGTCTCTATGGCATCAAAGGCCTCTGTGAGGGTTCCGATCTGGTTGACCTTGATGAGAATGGCGTTTGCCACATCACGGTCAATACCCTTGCGGAGCCTTTTTGTATTTGTCACAAAAAGGTCATCCCCCACCAGCTGCATATCCCGCTCCAGCCGGGCAGTCAAAAGCTCCCAACCGTCCCAGTCTTCCTCGTCCAGGGGATCCTCGATGGACACCACCGGATAGTCGCTGGCCAGCTCTTCATAGTAGTCGATCAGCTCTTCCACAGACCGGGTTACCTTGTAGCCGTGCTTGCGGCTCTCACCGTCAAACACATACTTCTTCAGTTTTCTGTCATACAGCTCCGAGGCGGCCACGTCCAGGGCGATGCGCACATCCTCCCCGGGGATATAGCCTGCCAGCTGGACGGCCTCTGTTATAAAGCCAAGGACCTCCCCGGCATCTTTCATATCCGGAGCAAATCCGCCCTCGTCCCCCACCGCTGTACTGTATCCGTGTTTGTTCAGCAGCCCTTTCAGATGCTGGTACACTTCCGCGCACATGCGCAGCCCCTCCTTAAAGCAGCAGGCGCCGCAGGGCATGATCATAAATTCCTGTATATCTATCGTGTTGTCCGCATGCCGTCCCCCGTTTATGATGTTCATCATAGGGACAGGCAGAGTTCTGGCGTGAACTCCTCCAAGGTAGGCGTACAGCGGCTGCCCTAAGGCCTGCGCGGCGGCTCTGGCGGCCGCCATGGACACCCCCAGCATGGCGTTGGCTCCCAGATTTCTTTTATTTTCTGTGCCATCCAGACGGGTGAGCAGCTGATCGATCTGGATCTGCTCCAATACATTTTTCCCTACCAGCTCCGGGGCGATCCTGGCGTTCACATTGTCTGCCGCCTGCTCTACGCCTTTTCCCCCGTAGCGCTCCTCCTGATCCCGCAGTTCCACTGCCTCATACTGTCCGGTAGAGGCCCCCGACGGGACGCTGGCCCTGCCCACATATTTCCCGTCTGCAAGGACTTCCACCTCTATCGTTGGATTTCCTCTGGAGTCGAGGATTTCTCTCGCGTACACGTCTGTGATCGGTAAATACTGATACAACATCCTGCTCCTCCTTCTTGTCTTCATCTTAAAATGCATTCAGCCGAAATTTAGTATATCCGTTTTCACAGACGAAAATGCGCCGCACAAAATGTGCGGCGCATCTTTTCTCATACGTATCTTTTCTTTTCGTGTTTTTCTCTTTCGGAGATCATGCCTCCACAGCCAGGTTTTCCGCATGCATCACATCCACAACCTGGTCCACATACTTCTCGCAGAGCTCATCTGTCTCTGCCTCCACCATGACGCGGATCACCGGCTCTGTACCGCTCTCGCGCACAAGAATCCGGCCGTCGTCTCCGAGAGCCTTCGTCACTTCCTCCACAGCTTTTACTACAGCCGGGTTCTCACGGGCTGTCTTCTTGTCAGTTACGCGGACATTCTTGAGAAGCTGAGGATAGATCTTAACCTCCTCTGTCAGCTTGGCAAGACTCATCTTCTTCTCCAGCATGACTTCCATAACCATAAGAGAAGTAAGAATGCCATCTCCGGTTGTGGCATGTTTGCTGAAAATGATATGTCCTGACTGCTCTCCGCCCAGAGAGAAGTTGTTCTTTACCATATTTTCGTATACGTATTTGTCTCCCACAGCCGTCTTCTCATACTTCAGTCCCGCCTTGTCGCAGGCCTTGTAAAGACCCAGATTGGACATAATGGTGGTGACAATAGTATCCCCGTTGAGCCGGCCGTTTTCTTTCATGTATTTCCCGCAGATGTAAAGGATCAGATCCCCGTTCACCTCGTTGCCGTTCTCATCCACAGCAATGCAGCGGTCCGCATCGCCGTCAAAGGCAAAGGCCACATCCAGGCCATTGTCCTTCACATATTTTTTCAGCACATCTATATGGGTGGAACCGCAGTTCAGATTGATATTCAGACCATTTGGCTCATTGTTGATCACATAGGTCTTGGCGCCCAGCGCATCATACACGCTCTTGGCGATCATAAACGCACTTCCGTTGGAACAGTCCAGTCCTACCTTGATCCCCTCAAAAGACCGGGTGGCAAGAGAAATAAGATAGCCTACATAGCGGTTTCTTCCGGCCACGTAGTCTGTCGTGCGGCCGATCTGGTCTCTCTTTGCCAGGGGCAGTTCTCCTATCTCCCCGTCGATGTACGCCTCGATCTTCTCCTCTACTTCAGCCTCCAGCTTATGTCCTTTCCCGTTGATCACCTTGATCCCATTGTCGTAAAACGGGTTGTGGCTGGCGGAGATCATAATCCCGCAGTCAAAATTCTCTGTCCTTGTCACGTAGGACACACTGGGAGTAGTGGTCACATGGAGAAGGAATGCGTCCGCACCTGAAGCAGTCAGTCCTGCTGCCAGCGCATACTCAAACATGTAGCTGCTGCGCCTTGTGTCTTTTCCAATGACAACTCTGGCCTTGTGATCCTGGCCATAGTACCATCCCAGGAAACGCCCCACCTTGAAGGCATGCTCCACAGTCAGGACTTCGTTGGCTTCTCCGCGGAAACCGTCTGTTCCAAAATATTTTCCCATTTGAATTATCTCCTTATCACAGCTAAAATTTTGGCCGATTGTCCGTTTTTTTTGCACAATCGGCCATTCCCTCGTATATTATACTGCGTTTTCTTCAAATATACAACTATTTTCTAGTGATGGAACAGGCGGATACCTGTGAAAGCCATCACCATGTCGTGGCTGTTGCACGCCTCGATGACATTGTCATCCCGGACAGATCCGCCCGGCTGAGCCACATACTTCACGCCGCTCTTGTAAGCCCTCTCAATGTTGTCGCCAAATGGGAAGAAAGCGTCGGAGCCGAGAGCCACGTCTGTCATCTTGTCAAGCCACTCCCGTTTCTCCTCCCTTGTGAACACTTCCGGCTTCACCTTGAAGGTCTGCTGCCACTTTCCTTCTTCCAGCACGTCCATGTACTCGTCGCCGATGTACAGGTCGATGGCATTGTCCCTGTCGGCCCGGCCGATCTTATCCAGGAACTGCAGGTTCATAACCTTCGGGGACTGGCGCAGCCACCAGTTGTCCGCCTTCTGTCCGGCCAGCCTTGTACAGTGGATGCGGGACTGCTGTCCTGCCCCGATGCCGATGGCCTGTCCGTCTTTCACGTAGCAGACGGAGTTGGACTGGGTGTATTTCAGCGTGATCATGGCAATGGCAAGGTCGATCTTCGCCTCTTTTGTCATCTCCTTGTTCTCTGTCACAATGTTGTCGAAGAAGTCATCCCCAATGTGGAGCTCATTTCTGCCCTGCTCAAAGGTGACGCCGTACACTTCCTTGTGCTCCAGGGCCGCCGGCACGTAGTCCGGATCGATCTGGATCACATTGTAGTTGCCTTTTTTCTTCTGCTTTAAGATCTCCAGCGCCTCGGGCTCGTATCCCGGGGCAATGACGCCGTCAGACACTTCCCGCTTGATCAGACGGGCTGTATCCACGTCGCAGACATCGGAGAGGGAGATAAAATCTCCGAAAGAGGACATTCTGTCCGCGCCTCTGGCTCTGGCGTAGGCACAGGCAAGGGGAGAGAGTTCTCCCAAGTCATCCACCCAGTAGATCTTTGCCAGGGTGTCTGAGAGAGGCAGTCCCACAGCCGCACCTGCCGGTGAAACGTGCTTGAAGGATGTTGCCGCCGGAAGGCCGGTAGCCTCCTTTAACTCCTTCACAAGCTGCCAGCCGTTAAAGGCGTCAAGGAAATTAATATATCCCGGCTTCCCGTTCAGCACGGTGATGGGAAGCTCGCTTCCGTCCGCCATGTATATTCTGGACGGCTTCTGGTTTGGGTTACATCCGTATTTCAGTTCCAGTTCCTTCATTTCTTATCCCTCCGCATATCGTATTTATTTATTCTTGTTGATGATCACTGACTCATATTTCCCTGTGGCAATGTCAATGTAACGCACGAACAGGGATACTTTGTTGTCCTCATTGAGGCTGCTCCACAGCGTATCTGCGAAGGCGTTCATATCGTCCGGGATGGCGATGCGCTTGGGCTCTCCCTCAAAGCTCGGAAGGGGATTGCCGTCGTGCATGTATGTGTGGATGAAATGTCCCTCTCCGGGCACTGCGTTCTCGTAGGCAAATGTATAGCGGCAGCAGCTTCCCGGATCACCGTTTCTGCTCTTCAGGATGGACATGGCGTAGTTGAATTTTCCGCCTTCCACATGCATGATACCGGAAATACGGGGCGTATAGTTGGGAGCGTCGGGCTCAAACTCCCGGCTTCTCAGGGCCTGCTCAAAGGTCATCTGCCTGTCCATTCCCTCGTAGATGGTATCTGTCTGGTCTCCGTTTGTAACAATGGTCTTGTTTCCCAGGACCCGCACAGGAGCGTAGATAATAAGGCTTGGATCTGTCAGCTTTGACTCGTCAAAGGCCTGGGTACGGATCCCCTCTCCGTCCTCCACAAAGACACGGTTTCGACTGTTCTCACTTCTCCCCATGATGAAGTATGCCGTGACAGCCTTTGCGCCGTCGGCGCTTCTACCGATGATGATGCCTCTTCCCGGATAAGAATTTTCCTGTAATTCTTTTTCAATTGACAACATTTCCATGAATCATTCTCCTCTTTATCTGGTATTTGCTGTTTTCCAACTTTCTCCATTATATAAGATATACGAATATTTTTCCAGCATTAATCAGTATTAATTATAATTGATTGCTCCGGACAACAAATTCTATAAAACAGAACAGGGAACAGCCTTCTGCTGCTCCCTCATGTTCTTTCTTATGCTATTACGTACCGGCTGATCGCCTTTACCACATCGTCACAATTGTCATCGGAATAAATACACAGCTCCAGAACATTTTCCAGTCCGAGAGCCAGTATTCCAAGCAGTGATTTTGCGTCAACAATTTTTCTGCTGCTCTTCTTCAGATCCATGTTGTATTCATATTTTGAAACAACATTCGTAAAATCCATCACTTCCTGAGGTGTTCTGAATTGTACTTTTACCTGATTCATACATCTTCTCCTTTCCAAAAATTTTCTTAAAACTATATATTCTTTTTTGTCTGCCTTTGTTCTGGGTCAGCATCTATCATATATGATTATTGCCCGGAAGGCAGGCGTATATTTTTTAGAAAGGAGTAATTTTTTAATCTTTTTTTGTCTAAAGATGCATTTTTCTGTATTCCAGCGGCAGCATTCCTACCTCTTCCCGGAAAATACGGCTCATGTATTTCGGATCCGAGTAGCCGGCGGCATCTGCGATCTGCCCAAGCTTCATATTTGTGCTGACAAGAAGTTCCTTGATCCGTTCCATCCGAACATTTTTTATGATCTCGGTAAATGTGTTCCCCGTCTCCTTTTTCAGCCGGGTGCTCAGATATTCGTCAGAGACTCCCAGCTTTGACGCAATCTCCTCCAGTGTAATCCCCTGGCTGTAGTATTCCAGAATCATCTTTCTGGCTTTCCGCACAAGCAGGCTTTCTTCTTCCATCTTCCCGCCTATATTCTCTTCCAGCATATCCAGCAGCCTGTCGAAAATCTCCCGGATCTGATCCCACGTCACCGCCTCCAGGATCTGTTCCATTCTGCGCGACATTTCCGCCGCGTCGGGGACTCTGCGCCCGTACTCCTCCGCTGTATGACAGATGGTATTGAAATACCGGAAACATCCTTCCTTGACCTCCCGCGGCCGGAACCGCCCTTTCCTGCAGTATCCAAGAAAATTACGGACGCATCGCCTCAGTTCCCCGTCGCTTTGCAGTACCGCCTGCTTTGTCATGGTCTCTGTCTCCAGGGGATACTTGAATATCTGCACATCTGCGTCCCTCTCCTCATATACAATAAGCTTTCCCGTCCCCTCGGCCAGGCTGTAGTCCAGCGCCCCGCAGAGCTTTACGGCAGTCTCGTGAAACTCCTTCAATCCGCCGCACCACGCCAGTGCCATGACCGCCTTCCCCCCTGTCAGACCGGAGAGCATAGGCGCTGCTGCCTTTCTCAGATACTCCGTCGCTTTTTCTCTGTCCTGTACCCGGTAGAGAGCAGCCAGCACAAGCTGCCTTTTTTCCCTTGCCAGCGTACACAGCGAAAAGTATCCGCTTCTCTCCCCCAGCGGCGTCAGCGCCCGGCCCACTTCCTCTTCATACTTTCCATACTCTCCTCCAAGCCAGATGATAAAGATGCCGATATGTCCGTCGGCCAGAAGGCCGTACTCTTCCTCCAGCTTCTTTTTTACGTACGGATCCATTTCTTCTGTCCCTGTCAGCGCGGACAGAAATGCTTTCTTTGGTGTGTATCTGACCTTCTCGTCTTCCTCCTGCCGGATGTGTTTCTCCGCCAGACTCAGCACTGCTTTCAGTTCCTTTACTTTTACCGGCTTCAGCAGATAGCTCTCCACGCCAAGCTCTATAGCCGTCCGGGCATAGTCAAAATCCGAATACGCTGAAAGTACCACGGCCCGGCATACATTGCCCTCATCCCGCAGTGTCCTTAGCATGGTCAGACCGTCCATGCCAGTCATGCGGATGTCCAGTATCACCAGATCCGGCTGCTGTTCCCGGATAACAGCAAGTCCTTCCATCCCGTCGGAAGCCGTTCCCGCCACCTCATAGTCCGGACTGATCTTTGGCAGCAGACCCGCCAGCCCATTACGGATGGCCGCCTCGTCTTCCACGATCACGATCTTCATATGTATCACCCTCTCCTTCTGGTATAGGAACATAAATGTGAACACTGGCAGACTCTCCCTGCCTGCTTTCAAAATGCAGATATGCCTGCTCAGAGTAATACAGCCGCAGACGTTTCCTTACATTCTCCACACCTACATGTCCGCTCCACGTCTGTGTCCCGTCATTCAGCCTGTCAAGCGTCTCCTCATCCATGCCCCGACCGTTATCCTCCAGCAGGATATGCAGAAATCCATCCTCGCAGGTCATGCGAATGTACAGACAGCACTCTCCTTCCTTCCCCCGAAATCCGTAGCGGATGCTGTTTTCCACAAATGGCTGCAGAAGAAGCTTGTGAATCCTCATATTCTGTATTCTCTCTGATGCCTCCACTTTGATCTTGATCTCTTTTCCCAGCTTTTCCTGCTGCAGAAGCACATACTGTTCCAGCCAGTACAGTTCGCTGCGGATGGACGACTCCTCTCCCGCGTTGATAACAGAATACCGGAGGATATCTGCCAGCGCCCCTACCATCTCGCTGATCTCCATCTCATTTTTCTCAATGGCTTTCCAGTTGATGGTATCCAGCGTATTGTAGAGAAAATGGGGATCTATCTGGGCTTCCAGCGCCTGCAGCTCTGCATTTTTCTGTTCCTCCGCAGACTGTTTAAGCTGTACAATCAGCCTTCCCGTCTGTTCAGCCATATCATTAAAGCCTTCCGCAATACGGTTCAGTTCATAAGGACTTTTCGGATTTTCCTCTACCCGCACAGAAAAGTCTCCCTCTCTGGCCGCTGCCATGGCTCCCGCAATATTTCTGACAGAGCGAACCAAAGGCACACTCATAAGATATGCCATCACCGCCAGGATCACCATAACCGCAACAGCTATGAGAACTTCAAAGGCAAGCTGGCTGAACAGAGTATAGTGGTACATCTCAAGAGAGTAAAGCTCTGTGATCTTCCACCCGGTATCCTCCTGGATCATGCTCTGCACATAGTAGTCTCCCCGGGAAAGCTCTTCCGGTTTCCCTCCTATATCGCCAGGATCTGTTGCGCTTATGACTATATCCCCGTCGCTGATAAAGCTCCGGATTCCGTCTTCACCGGCAAGTGTGTTCCTCAGCACTTTCTCGTCCAGCCAGACCACAAGGGTGCCTTCCCTTTCTCCATCTACAGGAGACACAATACGGCAGAAAACACCAAAGATATGAATACTCCCTGTGCCAGTCTGTATCTCATCCGGCACCGGACAGCAGAAAGAGAAGTCTGTATCCTCCTTCCAGCCCTCACAGGCCGCCATAGCTTCCTCCATCCATCCACCCTCCGGTCCGGACGCCGCCGACACATCGTAGTAAAATGAATCCCCGTTTTCAAGGACAAGTGTCATTCCTGCAGCTTCCGTGCTCTGCCGGCAGATTCTCCCCAGCAGCTCTTCCACTTCCCCTCTGCTTTCCGCCTCCGGCTCCTGCCCCTCCAGCACTTTCTGCACAGCCAGGCAGAACTTTTCGTCCGTCCCTGCCGCGGCAAGCGCATCTCTGTATCTGTCCAGTGTAATATTCAGCAGCTTCTCCGTCTGATCCAGATCACTGTCCACCTGATCCTGGTAGCGGTCTATCAGGATACTCCGCAGACTGACCAGGGCCAGAATAGAGAAAAGAAAAAGAGGAACTGCCGCCAGGAGCAGTATGATCGGCAGCAGCTTCCTCTGAAAGCTTCTTTCTTTTTTCATTTATTCATCCTTCTCATGTGCATACAGACGGCTCTCATCCCGGATCATCACCGTGCCCACTCCGGCCACGCTGAAGAACTCCAGAAGGAGGGCATGCTCCATCCTGCCATCCAGAAGATTGACGCGGTTCACGCCTATCTCAATGGCAGTCAGTCCTCTCTCTACCCGGGATCTCACTCCCTCTGTCACTTTTCCCTGCTGCAGCATCTCCTGCACCTGGGCAACCGTAAGGCGGCTGTACACTTCCGTCCTGGCCTCATCCTTCCAGATCCCTCTGTGGGAGGAGAGATAGACCAGCTTGTCCGCCTTCAGGCCCACCGCCGCGTCCAGGGCCGCGTCAATAGGGTTGATCTCCACATTTTCCGTGTCAATGTCATTGGGCATGATGACCGGAATATAACCGTTGTCCAGCATGATGGCAGGCGTCTCCATGTCCATGCCGCAGATCCCCACCGCCTTGGTGCCGCACAGCTCCAAAAGCTTGGCGATCCTTTTGTTCTCCCGGAACTTGTCCACGCCGATGGGGCAGCCGTGCACCACCACCGGTTTCATGCCCACTGTTTTCAGGAGCGCAATGTCCCGCATCAGCTCCTGCTCTCCCACCGGGCTCATGTATTTCCTGCAGCCGTACTCAATGACCGCCACCTGCCGGTTGAAATCCCTGATATAGGGGAGGGCGTCTGTCAGCACCTCCGCTTTTTTCTCTATCTGTTCCAGTATCATCCGATCCATCTTTCTCCTCCTCCGGATCAATATTTCCGTATGGCGTCCTCATCCTCCCCGTCTGTCTTCTCCACGGAGCGGATCACCACATAATAACCTGCATTGTCATTGACCTTCACATAGACTCTGTCCCCTGCCCGGTGTTTCATGATCGCCCTGCCGATGGGGGACTCTATGCTGATCTTCCCGTTCAGGGAGCTTCCCCTGACAGATGTGACCAGCTTAAAGACTTCTGTCTCGTCGTCGTCCTCAAAATAAACTTCCACTTTCTTGTCAAGGCCTACCTCGTCGTCCGCCGCGTCATCTTTCACAATGCGGGCTGTCTTCAGCATCCTCTCAAGATAGCGGATGCGGCTCTCGTTCTGATTCTTATCCTTCTTGGCCGCATGGTACTCAAAATTCTCGCTCAGATCCCCGTGGGACCTGGCCTCCTTCACCGCCTCTATGGCATTCTTTCTCACAACCAGCTTTCTGTACTCGATCTCTTTCTCGATCTTCTCCACGTCCTGCCTGGTCAGCTGTTCTCTCACTTCGAAAAACATCCTTTCCGGACATGTAAGTCCATGTCCATTATAGCATAAATTTTCTGTCTGAAAAGGAGGATTACTCCTTCTTTTTCAGCTCCTCCAGCACCTCAGGAGACACATCCTCCAAAAGGTATCTCTTCATCTTCGGGGCGGGATCAAGATGCAGGGCGCGCAGCTCCTTTCGCGCCTCATGGATCTCCGTCAGAAGATCCCTGGCCGAGATGCGGCGGGCCCCCTGGCCCATGATGATGATCTGTTCCATCCCGTCAGAGGTGGCCACCGTTACCTGGTGCTCCCTGGCCATGTCGTGGACTGCCTTTTCAATGTACTGATCCGCCGTCTCCGCCTCACGGGTGTAGACCACATGAATGTTGTGGTATTTCTGCACCTCCCCGGGATTTCCGGGCACCTTGTAGGCGTCAAAGACGAGGATCAGCGTCATGCGCCTGTATCCCTGGTAGTCGCAGAGCACATCCATCAGTTTGTTCCTGGCCGCCTCAATATTATCCTTTGCCAGCTCTTTTAAATCTTCCCAGGCGAAAATGATGTTGTATCCATCCACCAGCAGGTACTCCCTGCCCTGTTTCTTTGGCGTCCCTTTTGCCTTATATGTACTGTCCTGCGTGCGGACGGTCCGCTTCCATCCGGTCCGCTTCTGCCCTGCATTTCCATAGGTTTGCGCAAAAATAGCCTTCAGCTCCTCCTCGTCGATAACCTCCGAGTGGATGCGCCTCTTTCTCTCCTCTATCCCGGTCAGTATCTCTTCCTGCGGCTCTTCCTCCCCTGTCTCCATCCCTTCCACATGCATGTAGTCCTCCACTTGATACCAGGGCACCACGAACCCTGCACCGTGGGAACAGAACACAGAAGAAGAAGGGTTGTCCAGATCCGCCTCCGGATCATACAGGGACGCGCTGATGACCTCCTCCGGATTGTGGCAGGGCTCGTACCCCTGCAGCCGGCAGGAGAAACGTCCCCGCCCTCCGGTGTAGGACAGCACCTCCCGCATATATCCCTGCATGGTGGCCACAGGAGCGCTGCCTGTCAGCACCGCAGTCTCCTCCCCCACAAGGGGCGCGTCGAATCTTCCGTTCATCCTCTGGACATCGTTCATAGCCCTGCCGATCATCTCCTGGGGCACCTCGATCCTGTACTCGTACCAGGGCTCAAGAAGGACGGAGCGGGCTTTCATCAGCCCTTGGCGGACGGCCCGGTAGGTGGCCTGCCGGAAGTCCCCTCCCTCGGTGTGTTTCTGGTGGGCGCGCCCGGCAATGAGCGTGATCTTCATGTCCGTGATCTGCGCCCCGGTCAACACCCCTCTGTGCTGCTTCTCCTCCAGGTGGGTCAGGATCAGCCTCTGCCAGTTGACATCCAGCATGTCCCGGCTGCAGGAAACGTCAAACTCCAGACCGCTTCCCCTCTCCCCCGGCTCCAGCAGAAGATGTACCTCCGCATAGTGGCGCAGGGGTTCAAAGTGGCCCACTCCCTCCACACTGTCCTCTATGGTTTCCTTGTACACGATGCTGCCTTCGTCAAAGGAGACCTCCGCTCCAAAGCGCTCCCGGATCAGGGACTTAAGGACATCGATCTGCACTTCCCCCATGATCTGGGTGTGGATCTCTTTTGTCTCTTCCCTCCACACAATGTGGAGCTCCGGTATCTCCTCCTCCAGCGTCTTCAGCTTCAGATACAGGCCGTGCACGTCGCAGGCACCCGGCGGCTGCATCCGGTAGGTCAGGACCGGCTCCAGCACCGGCAGGACGGAGGCTGTCTCACATCCCATCCCCTGACCGGAGTAGGTTCCCTCCAGCCCGGTGACAGCGCAGACCATGCCGGCGCCGGCCTCCTGCACCGTCTGAAAACTGTTCCCGGCGTAGATCCGGATCTGATCGATCTTCTGTCCCGTCACCCGCTGGCCGGCAGCCCCCTCTTCACCGGGATCCGCCATGTAGGCGTCCATATTCATTTTCACCCGCAGGCATCCCCCTGTCACTTTCAGGTGGGTCAGCCGCTGACCGGAGGCATCTCTTGTGATCTTGTACACTCTGGCCCCGAACGCTGACTGGCACCCGGGGTACTCCATATACATTCCCAGGCCTTCCAGGAACGCCTCCACTCCCTCCATTTTCAGAGCAGAGCCGAAGAAGCAGGGAAAAATCCGCCTCTCCCGGATCAGCCTGCGGATGCTCCCTCTATCCGGCGCCTTTCCCTCCAGGAAATGCTCCAGCAGCTCCTCATCGTGGAGGGCCATCCGCTCATCAAACTCTTCCAGATCCGAGAAATCCTCGCACTCGTCGGAGAGCCGCTTTTTCAGCTCCTCCATGAGCTTTTCCTCATCTGTCCCCTCCTGGTCCATCTTGTTGACAAACAGAAAGACCGGGATGTGATATCTCTCCAGCAGATGCCACAGTGTCTCCACATGTCCCTGGACACCGTCCGCCCCGCTGATGACAAGGACCGCATAGTCCAGCACCTGCAGGGTCCGCTCCATCTCCGCCGAGAAATCCACATGGCCCGGGGTATCAAGAAGGGTCACCTTCTTATCCCCGATCACTGTCTCCGCCTGCTTGGAGAAAATAGTGATGCCCCTGTCCTTTTCCATCTGGTCCGTGTCCAGGAAAGCGTCCCGGTGATCCACCCGCCCCAGCCTGCGGATCTGGCCGGTGGTGTATAAGATTCCCTCCGCCAGCGTCGTCTTCCCCGCGTCCACGTGAGCCACAAGGCCCACACAGAGGTGTCCGGCGGTCTGCATTTCTGCGTTTTTTTCTATATTTTCAGACGTATTTTCCATGAAAATACCCCTTTCTGTACTAAGATAATGACTGTATTATCATAGCACAAAAAGGGGCGTAAGTCGATAAAACAATCTTTACTCTGCTTTTCCGCTTGGAATCCGCGGAGATCAGAGGCATCACCGTAGTGGCCGCCGCCTTGCCGGCTTTCATGGAGGCCTCTGACATGATGTAAGGGATACCTGCTCCGTTGGCAAAGCCCACAAAGACGGAGCCAAGCAGCGTGCCGGTCCATCCGCCCAGAAGCGCCAGCAGCAGATATCCGATCAGAAAGCAAAGGGGCGCCAGGAACTTTGTCTTTTCTCCCAGCAGCCTCTTGGCCCGCACGAACAAAAGGCCGCCGCAGAAGGCGACAAAATCCATGCCTGCCATGATGACCGCAATGTAATTCTGCGGGATGATCCCCTCAGAGATGGTCTCCATCGCAAAATTAGCCGGGTAGATAAAAAAGGTGGACATCAGAAGGAACATAGCCAGGATGTACATGATATTGACTCGAAACACACCGACGCCTCCAGCAGTCTCCTTTTTCCCCTTGTCCTCTTTCGCCTGTGTCTCCTGGGTGATCTTGTCATTAGGCAGATAGAAAAGGCACAAAACAATGCTGATCAGGCCCATCAGATACACCAGGAAGCTGACCCGCCAGCTGATGTTTGCCAGAAGGCCGGACAGTAATGTGGCGATCACGCCGCCCATCTGGTTCATGGCAGAAGAGTAACCCATCAGTCTCACCTGCTTTTCCGGAGCGAAATAATAAGAAAGAAGACCTGTGGACAGGGGCATGATGATCCCCACGCCAATCCCCACAAGCGCCCGCATGACAAGCACTGCGAAGATGTTGTCATAAAGGCCTGACGCGCAGCCCCCTGCCGTATAGAGCAAAAGGCCCATAAGCACCAGTGTCTTGGCACTGAACACTTTGTACAGCTTCGGGAAGATAAAGTTGGTAATGACAATGAACAGGGCCGGCACGCTGATGATCATCTGTACAAAAAGCGGGTTTGTGTCAGAAAAATGTGCCTGAATGACCCCCAGCGCAGGAGCCACAGCCGCACCAGCCATGACCGTCAGCAGAGACAGGGACAGAATGCTCACTGTCAGAGTTTTTCCATGGTTCGTTTGATCAGACAAAAAAATCACTCCTTTATCAAATTTCAAAAAGCACAAAAAAAGCGCAAGCCCTGTTTGGACTTACGCATTTTCCGCTACTCAACATACGTATATTAGCACTTTATTTTAAAAAAAGTCAAATAGATTTTCAAATATTTTTCTCTCTCTGGGGCGGCCGGGGCCCACACATTCGAGCCCTATCAATGCCCATCAGCTCCGTTGATACGCGCATTGGCCGCCAATATAAGTCTGTTCCACCTGCACCTGATCGATCTCTTCAGCCGGGATCTCCAGGATATCCCGGTCCAGAAGCAGAAAATCCGCCTTGTAGCCTTCCCTCAGCTGTCCCAGCCTGTCAAATCCCGCCATCCGGGCAGCCTCTTTTGTGTATAGGATAATAGCCGTCTCTATGTCCACAGCCTGCTCCTGTCCGCAGTCTGTCCCGTCCCAGGCCCGGCGGGTCACTGCTCCCTTGAGGTTGGGGAAAGGATCCGAGGGAACTGCCCAGGATGTGGCCGGCGCGTCTGTAGAGAAGCAGAGCTTCACCTGGCTGTCCAGCAGGTCACGCACCGGATAGCACCGCTTCATCCATGCCGGTCCCAGATTGTTCAGATAGCTCTCGATCTCCGCATACAGGAAAATGGGCTGGGTCACAAAACCAATGCCCTTCCGGGCCGCCTTCCATACACTGTCCGCAGACGGATCTGTAATGTGTTCTACCCGCACATAGGGCTCCGGCCCGTCATTCCACTTTTCCTCTTTGGCTGCCCGGTCCACGACCCGCTCAATGGCTCTGCCGCCCATGGCATGCATGGAAAGCTGACAGCGATTCTCCTTGCAGAACCGGATAGCAGTCTCCATCTGCCTGTCGCTGCACACGGAGATCCCGCAGGAATCCGTCCCCAGATAGGGCTCTGCCATCCATGCAGTGCGCCCGGAGACACTGCCATCCCCTATGAGCTTAAGCCCGCAGACAAAGATCTGTTGCCTCCTGTCAAACCGTTCCCTGGGGATCGAAAAGTCCGGATCATCCATAAAGAAATCCCACATGTAGTACACGCCCACTTCCTGGAGGAATCCCTTTTTGGCCGCCTCCTGGTAAAGCGGATAATTGTCCCCGCTGTCCAGGTTGCCCATATCCGTCACCGCCACAATGCCCTGGGAAGTGAGAAGCCTGCCAAGCTCTGTCAGATTCTCCACTTTCTCCTGCCTATCGGGCACAGGCATAAAGGGGAGCACGAGATTTCTGGCATTTTCCTTCAGCACACCTGTGGGCTCTCCATTTTCGTCCCTCTCGATCTCTCCTCCGTCCGGGTCCGGCGTATTGCGGTCTATTCCCGCCAGCTCCAGCGCCCGGCTGTTCACACAGCGGATATGCCCGCATGTGCGGATCACGGACACCGGGGCATCGCTGCATCCTCTGTCTAAGTCCCAGCGGGTGATGGATCGCCGCTCTGCGAATTTCCCTTCATCGTATCCCCAGCCCTGGATCCATTTGTCAGGCCCCTGTTCCTGTCTCTTTTCCCGCACTGCCTCTACCAGCTCCTCTATGGAGTGGATCTTAGGCGGCAGGGCTGAGATCTGCCGGCTGAAATCTGCCAGCATGACAGGGTGCATATGGGCGT
Organism: Claveliimonas monacensis; assembly: GCF_014982975.1. Classification (GTDB taxonomy): domain Bacteria; phylum Bacillota; class Clostridia; order Lachnospirales; family Lachnospiraceae; genus Claveliimonas; species Claveliimonas monacensis. The sequence continues at coordinate 2,784 of NZ_JADCKL010000017.1, read as the reverse complement.
CCACAAATCCGGGGATCACCCGGCGTCCTCCAAGGTCTACCCGGCCGCATCCCGCCGGAGCCATCTCTTCCACTTCTTCTGCCGTCCCGACTTTGCGGATCAGGCCATCCTCCACAAACATGGCTTCCCCGTAGAGATTGTCCTTATCTGCTGTAAAAATCTTCCCGTTTTCATAGATACAACTGTCCATGAACCTGCTACACCTCCAACCTGAAGCACCATTGCCGCATTTTGAAATAACTATACTCTTTTCTTCTGCCGCCTGTCAATCTCTTCATGGCAAAGGGCGTTTCTGCTCAAAGCCGAAACGCCCTGTTTTCTCTCTGCTTTTATCAGCACAAAATCTATGACAGTGTCAGATCGCCGTCTTTTACCCAGCCCATGCGCCGGCACACCTGGTTGATGGCCGGGGCCAGTATGGCCGGAAGCACAAAGGAAATCAGGATCAGTCCCAACCAGTCGAAGGCAGAGGGCGCCATGGCGACTGCTCCGTTGGCGACTGCTGCGTCACTTGGCGCGATCCAGCCAGTCCACACACCCAGCTGTCCGCACAGGCCGCAGGTTCCCATACCGGAATTGATGGCATCGCCGTTCATCTGTAGTTTAAAGATGCAGGTGGCAATAGGGCCGGTAATCGCTGAGGTCACGGTTGGCGCGATCCAGATCCGTGGATTTTTGACAATGTTGGGCATCTGCAGCATGGATGTGCCGAGCCCCTGGCTCACCAGGCCGCCCCATCTGTTTTCCTTAAAGCTCATAACCGCAAAGCCCACCATCTGGGCACAGCAGCCCGCCACAGCGGCCCCGCCCGCAAGCCCGGTCAGTCCCAGGACAGAGCAGATAGCCGCAGAGGAGATGGGCAGTGTCAGCGCCACACCCACAAGCACAGACACCACGACCCCCATCAGGAAAGGCTGCAGCTCCGTTGCCTGCATGATGAGCTGCCCAAAAGCACTGGCAGCAAGGCCAATGGGCGGTGCGATGACCCAGGCCGCACCAATGCCCGCCAGAGTTGTGACAATGGGCGTCACCAGAATATCAATCTTTGTCTCTTTGCTGACCGCCTTTCCCACCTCTGCGGCGATAATAGCCACAAACAGTACTGCAAGAGGTCCGCCTGCCTGTCCAAGGGCATTGCAGGCATATCCCACTGTAGCCAGAGAGAACAGCACCAGGGGCGGCGCCTGGAGGGCATACCCGATTGCCACCGCCATGGCCGCGCCGCTCATGAAGGAGGCCATACCGCCAATGGTGTAGCCCACACCGTTGATGGTGATGATCTGGGCAGTCAGAAATCCGATGTGGAACTGGCTTCCGATGGTGTTCAGGATCGTGCCGATCAGCAGTGAGCAGAACAATCCCTGGGCCATGGCGCCCAGGGCATCTATCCCGTACCGCTTAGCCGAGATAACGATATTTTTCCGTTTCAGAAAAGATTTTACTTTTTCCATAACAAACTCCCATTCCTTTAACAAAATATAGTGAATATACAAGTGTCAAGACACATGTATATTCAGTTTACCGCCATACGGAAAGTTTGTCAATCCTTTCCTCTCCTGTTTCCCAGCCTCTTTAATCGAAACCTATTTCACTTTTTCATATCAGATACTTCTCCGCAAGTCTTTTGACCATCCTCAGATCCAATACTGACTTCTCGGTTTCAAATGTAAGGATCAGTTTCTCTCCCGGATATATCCCATTTTGCTCGTACGCCTGTATTTTCCGGATTGCCCGCTGGGCATATACCGGGTCATCCATCCTGCCGTCATGCTCCCAGTACACTTCCTGCCTTGTCTTTCTGGAAAGGAATGTAAAATCCGGATGTACGATGCCGAAGCCTTTCAAGTGCAATGGCCGCTCATATTTATACAGTATGCCGCTTCGCCAGAAGTAATCAGCCAGCAGCTTTTCCGATTTGGAACGCACCCGCTCCCCTCGTTCCGTTAAGATCACCGGCACATCTTCCCGAAATTCTTTCTGCAGGTACTCTTCATTTATCCACGCTTCCAGACGCTGTTCCCACGTCGGTTCCACCGGGCGGATCAGTTTTTGCCTCTCCATATGTTCATTCAGGAAAAGGCTTTCTATTTCATCATCTTCATAATCTTTTACCATTCTTTTTATCTGGGCCAGCCTTCTCCCGGCCAGCTTCGCCACTTTCTGATCATAAGATTTCTGCGCCAGCCTGCGGACCAGCTGCCCCTCTGCTTTCGGAAGATACTCGCCATTTTTCTGTTTTCCCGGCATGCACCGGTAATACTGTACGGATTTCCCGCTTCGGGATAACCGCAGCGATCCCTCCGGGGCATCTTTCATCCGCTCTTCTGTCTTTTTGAGGATTTCTTCCAGTCTGCTCTGCTCCTTCAGCAACATTTCTCTCAAACCAGCCATATGCTTCCTCCTCAGGGCTATGCAATTTTATACTTTCATTGGATTCACGGTTAGAAATTGGTTTTTAATGATTGAACCGTACTTTTTAAGGGTCCTGCACGGTTAAGATTTGATTTTCAAGATTAGAACCGTACCTTTCCACGAGATTGTACGGTTAGAATTTGCTTTTTGAGATCAGAACCGTACTCTTCACAAATTTATACGGTTGAAGATGATTTTTCCAGATTTTAACCGTAGCTGTGTAAGGATATGTACGGTTAAAACGGTGTGCGTGGTAAGGTGATTTTACAGCCACAGGGTAAGGAGTTTTTTACATGACGTGGTAAGATCTTTTTTACATCATGCGGTAACGACTTTTTTACATGAGATGGTAAGAAGTTCTTTACACTGTCC
>NZ_JADCKL010000016.1 GCF_014982975.1 Claveliimonas monacensis | reverse complement strand
GTTGTTTTGGTCGATGACATTATACACGAAAAGGGAGGTCAATGCTCTTTTTATTTGCAAACCTCCAAAAGATCAAGGTAAAACGTAACTTTAACCAATAAAAAGCATGGTAGTTTTGGACACTACCCAGATTGAGTAGGGGGGATATTTATGAGAGATACGTATGATCTCGTGATCGTGGGCGCAGGGCCGGGAGGCTATGTGGCTGCCAGAAAGGCGGCCAGTTTGGGGATGTCAGTGGCCCTTATCGACAGGGGATCCGCAGGAGGAACCTGCATCAACCGAGGATGCATCCCTGCCAAGGCGCTGCTTCACGCGGCCACACTGTACAGGGAGATGACAACCTGTGAGAGGTTCGGCCTGCACGCAGAGGGGATTTCCTTTGACCTTCAGAAGATCTATGAGTACAAAGATATGGCGGCGGACCGCATGAGAGAAGAACTGGAGGAAGAATTCCGGCAGCTGGATGTGGATCTGATCCGGGGCAGCGCGGTGATCTGCCGGGACCGGAAAGTGCGGGTGACGGACGAAGTGGGAACGACTTCCGTCTGCCAGGGGAAAAATATCCTGGTGGCCGCTGGGGCGAAGGCGAACCTTGTGGACTTGCCCGGCATGGATCTGCCCGGTGTCATGACAAGTGAGGAGCTTCTCACCGCGGACGCCCACAAGTACGACCGGATGCTGATCCTGGGCGGCGGCGTCATAGGGCTGGAGCTGGCCACAGTCTTCCAGTCTCTGGGTACGGAAGTGACGGTGGTGGAGATCTCGGACCGCCTTCTGCCGAACATGGACCGGGAATTTTCTGATGCGCTTGAGCGCATCCTGACAGGCAGAGGCATCCGGATCTGCAAGGAGAGCATCCTGGAGAGGATCGAGCAGGAAAAAGAGAGCGGCAGGCTGGTGTGCCGGTTTGTCTGTGACGGCAGGAACAATAAAGAGGTCGTAGATGCAGTGCTGGTGTCGGTGGGGCGCAGTCCCGCCACGGAGGGACTGTTTGAGAGCGATGTGCCGGTAAAACTGGAGAGAGGCCGGATCGTGGTGGACGATTTCTTCCGCACTAATATCCCGGGCGTTTACGCGGTGGGGGACGTGACAGGCGGCATACAGCTGGCCCATGTGGCCTCAGCCCAGGCTGCCTATGTGGTGGAGAGGATGAATGGCAGGAAGCCGTCCGTCATCATATCCATGGTTCCAGGAGGACTTTTTACGCCGGTCTCCATTATCCCCAGCTGTATATACACAGACCCGGAGATCGCTTCCGTGGGGCTGACAGAAGAGGAGGCCCGCAGGAAGGGCGTGCCGGTGCGGTGCGGAAAGTACGTGATGCAGGGGAACGGGCAGTCCATCATCGCAGGCGAGGAAGAGGGATTTATCAAGGTGCTGTTTGCGCCGGACAGCGATGAGCTGCTTGGGGCGCAACTCATGTGCCCCAGAGCCACGGATATGATCGGTGAGCTGGCCACAGCTCTTGCCAATGGGCTTACATCTACCCAGCTCCTCTACGCTATGAGAGCCCACCCCACCTTCAATGAGGCCATCTCCTGTGCAGTGGAGGACAGCAGAAAAGACTTCCCGGTATAGAGAGTGTGCAGAAAAAAGAGAGCGTTGGCTCTCTTTTTTTGCTTATCCTATTGACATGTGTGCCGTTCTGTGTTTATATTAAAGCATGAACATATGAACAATCATTCATATATTACGACAAACACAGGAGGGAGTACAATGCTTGCTGAAAAGAGAGAATCAGAACACACCCATGAGCACCACCATGAAGCCTGCGGCTGTGGCCACGAGCATGGTCACGACCATGAAGCCTGCGGCTGCGGGCACGAGCATGACCACAGCCATCATTCCCACGAGGAGGTGCACCACACGGGCCGGGAATTTGACGGCGTATCTGCCGGCGTAGAGCAGAAGGTCTACATTCTTGAAGGACTTGGCTGTGCCAACTGTGCAGCCAAGATGGAGAGGCAGATACGGGAGCTGCCGGGCGTGGAGATGGCCACCATCACCTTTGCCACAAAACAGCTCCGGGTGGCGGCCAACCACCAGGAGGAGCTCCTGCCCAGATTCCGGGAGATCTGCGCCTCCATAGAGGAGCAGGTGACGGTGACACCCAGGGAGGAGATACAGACAGTAAAGAAAGTGGAAAAGAAGAGCCTTTTCCAGGAGAACAAAAAAGAGATCCTGATCATAGCAGCGGGGGCAGTCCTCTTTGCGGCGGGAGAGATCGCTGAGCATGCGGGGGCTCCGTCTCTCTGGCCCCCCGTGTGCTACGTCATCGCCTATGTGCTTCTGGGATGGGAGATTGTCTGGACTGCCTTTAAAAATCTGGGAAAAGGCCATGTGTTTGATGAGAATTTCCTGATGAGTGTAGCCACGCTGGCAGCTTTTGCCATAGGCGATTTCGCTGAGGCGGTGGGAGTGATGCTGTTTTACCGGGTCGGCGAGCTCTTTGAGGATGTGGCTGTGGCCAGGAGCCGTTCTCAGATCATGGAGGCTGTGGATATGCGTCCTGAGGTGGTGGGCCGCCTGGAGGACGGAGAAGTGCACGAGATCCCGGCGGGAGACGCGGCGGTGGGAGATATCCTTCTTGTAAGACCGGGAGACCGCATCCCTCTGGACGGCGTTGTGACGGAGGGGGAGAGCCGGATCGACACCTCCCCTGTGACCGGAGAACCGGTTCCGGTGACTGTGCGAAAAGGTTCCCGGCTTGTGTCCGGCTGTGTCAATGAGCAGGGCGTGCTGCAGATGAAAGTGGAGAAGCCTCTTGCTGAGTCCATGGTGACAAAGATACTGGACTCTGTGGAAAATGCGGCTGCCAGCAAGCCGAAACTGGACCGCTTTATCACAAAATTTGCCAGGGTCTACACGCCCATCGTAGTGCTGGCGGCAGTGGCCACGGCGATCATACCGTCTATCATAACCGGGAACTGGAGAGAGTGGATCTACACGGCGATCACTTTCCTTGTCATCAGCTGCCCCTGCGCTCTTGTCCTGAGCGTCCCCCTTGCCTTTTTCTCCGGTATTGGGGCCGGGTCGAAAAAGGGTATCCTCTTTAAGGGAGGAGTTGCCATCGAGGCGCTGAAAAATGTAAAGGCAGTGGTCATGGATAAGACAGGCACGATCACAAAAGGAGAATTCCAGGTGCAGAGCGTGATCCCCTTCGGAAGGGAGAGCATGGATACACTGCTGCAGACAGCTGCCCGCTGTGAGATGGGGTCCACCCATCCCATCGGGACCAGCATTGTGGAGGCTGCCAGAGAGAAAGGCATGCCTCTGGAGCGGCCCAAAGAGGTGGAGGAGATCTCCGGAAAAGGCATACACGCTGTTCTGGAGGAAAGAGAAGTCCTCTGCGGGAACAAGGCTCTCATGGAAATGTTCCACGTAAAGATGGACCGGTATGCAAACGACCAGTACGGCACAGAGGTGCTTCTGGCCTTTGACGGGGAACTGGCCGGCTGCATCGTCATTGCGGACTCTCTGAAAAATGAGGCAAAAGACGCCATAGACATGATGAAAAAACAGGGGCTTGTGACGGCCATGTTCACAGGCGACAGCAAGGAGAGCGCCCGGGCGGTGGCCGGTGAGGCGGGCATTGACAAGGTGTTTGCACAGCTCCTTCCCCAGGATAAGCTGGCCCATCTGCAGGAAATGCGCCGGGAAAGCGGGGCGGTCCTGTTCGTGGGAGACGGGATCAACGATGCCCCTGTGCTGGCTGGCGCGGATGTGGGGGCTGCCATGGGAAGCGGTGCAGACGCGGCCATTGAGGCGGCAGACGTGGTCTTTATGACCTCCCAGGTGACGGCGGTTCCGGAGGCCGTTGCCATTGCCAGGAAGACAGGACGGATCGCCATGCAGAACGTGGTCTTTGCACTGGCAGTGAAAGCGCTGGTCATGATCCTTGGATTTGCGGGAATGGCCAACATGTGGATGGCGGTGTTCGCGGACACGGGAGTGGCCATGCTCTGTGTGCTGAACTCTATCCGCGCCCTGTACGGAAAAACCGTATTACAAAAGTATTAAGTTTCCTTGATTTTCGGCGAAAAGGTTGAAATGCCAGGGGTATTTTGGCATAATTAACAGATGAACTGATATTCATATGAATAAGGCAGACAGAACGATGACTTCAGAAAGGGTGACTGACGATGAAAAAGACAGAGGCAGAATGCTGTGACGTAGTGGCTGCACATACAGATATCATCCGGGAAGTGCGCGCCAAGATGCCCGGAGAGGTGACGATCCAGGAACTTGCGGACTTCTACAAGGTGTTTGGAGATGCCACCCGCATCCGCATTCTCTGCGCCCTTCTGCAGGCCGAAGTGTGTGTCTGCGACCTGGCGGAGCTGCTGGGCATGAGTCAGTCTGCCATTTCACATCAGCTTCGGATCCTGAAGCAGATGAAGCTTGTGAAGAACAGAAGAGAGGGAAAGACTGTCTTCTATTCACTGGCTGACGGCCATATCCAGACGATCATCAGCCAGGGCATGGAGCATATCAGCGAGTAAAGTGTAAGAATAACAAAAAAGGGGCGGAATGATGGCGAAGGAAATCAAGATACAGGCGGGTATACTGGCGGCAGGAGCGATCCTATATGTTGCCGCTGTTATTTTGTCGGGACAGATGATGCTGAAAAACGAAGTGCGTTTTTTTCTGTTTCTCGCCGTGTATCTTGTGGTCGCATTCCGCTCTTTTTATAGTATCAGCAGCAGCCTTGTCCAGAAAAAGCTGGAGAAAGAGCATCTGCTCATGGTGATCGCTACAGTGGGAGCCCTTGCCGTGGGGCATTACATGGAAGCGGTAGCTGCCATGCTCCTGTTCCAGGTGGGCTGCATTCTCGAGGCAGTCTCTGTGGACAGGACAAAGAGGACGATTGAAAAATTTATAGATATACGCCCTGCCTTTGCCACGAGAAAAGAGGAGAGCGGCGAAGTGCAGGTGGAGCCGTCCCAGCTTGAAGTGGGAGATGTGATCATTATCAAGCCCGGCGAGAGGGTTCCGGTGGACGCGGTGATCCAAAGCGGAAATACCAGTCTTGACACAAAGGCCCTGACAGGTGAGGCCATGCCCGACAGTGTGGGCCCTGGCAGCCGGATCTACAGCGGAAGTATCAATATGACCGGTGTGGTGGAAGCCGAGGTGAAGAAGCTCTACAAGGACTCTACCGTGTCCAGGATCATGGAGCTGGTGGAGGGAGCCCAGAAGCAGAAGGCAGACAGTGAAGGGTTTGTGAGGAAATTTACCCGGATCTACACGCCCGTGGCTGTGCTGGCGGCTCTGCTCATCATGGTCTGCCCGCCTCTCCTTATCACCGGAAGCGGCTGGGAGACCTGGATCTACCGGGGAATGATCGTACTCATTGCGGCATGCCCGACAGGTCTGATCCTGTCTGTTCCCATCGCCTTTTTAGGAGGGATCGCCTCGGCGGCCCGCCAGGGCATTGTGGTCAAAGGCGGCAACTATCTGGAAATGCTGGCAAAGGTGGATACATTTGTTTTTGATAAAACGGGTACACTGACAGAAGGTACTTTCACAGTGACCCGGGTGCGGCCGGAGGGGATCACGAAGGAGGAGCTTCTGGAGATCACAGCCCATGTGGAGAGCTATTCCAACCATCCTATCGCCCAGTCGCTTATGAACGCCTACGGCGGGGCCTATGATGCCTCGAAAGTGACAAACGTGGAGGAGATGCCCGGATACGGGATCAGCGCCGACTATGCCGGCAGCAGGGTACATATCGGAAACCTCCGTATGATGGAGGAGCAGGGGCTCAGGGTAGAGCAGGTGAAGACCGTCGGGACCGTCATCTATGTAGCTCGTGAAGACCGGTATGCCGGCTATATTGTCATCGAGGACCAGATCCGGGAGAATGCCCGGTGGACCATGAAGATGCTGCGGGAGAGGTACAATGCCGTTCTGGTCATGCTTACGGGAGACAGCCGGGCTGCCGGTAATGCGGTGGCAAAAGAGCTGCAGCTGGACTATGCCTACACAGAGCTGATGCCTGAAGACAAGCTGGAACAGATGGAGGAATTCATGCAGTACCAGTATGAGGCGGAGAGAGTGGCATGTGTGGGAGACGGGATCAACGATGCCCCGGTGCTCGCCCGGGCGGATGTAGGAATCGCCATGGGGGCTCTCGGGTCTGACGCGGCTATCGAGGCGGCTGACATCGTTCTTCTGGAGGATGAGCTGCCTAAAGTTGTGGATGCGGTGCGGATTGCTAAGGAGACTGTCCGGGTGGTGAGCCAGAATATCAATTTTGCGCTGATCATGAAGTTTGTTGTACTCCTTCTTGCGGCGGCCGGCTATATCACCATGTGGGAGTCTGTGTTTACAGATGTGGGGGTTATGATCATCTCCATCATCAATGCGGCGGGCGTTGTAAAATATTCGGCCTGATGGCGGGGAGAGTGTAGACGAAGGGAGTTTGAATATGAAAAGACAGGCAGGAAAATTTGCGGCGGTTCTTCTGGCTGCCCTGATGCTGACAGGGTGCGGCTCCAATCTTCTGGAGGAGGGAACTGCCCTTCTGGAAGAGGGAAAATATGCGGAGGCGGCCGACACGTTCCAGGCGGCTGTGGATGAGGACAGTGAGGACGCGGAAGGCTGGAGAGGACTTGGCCTTGCTAAGTGGGAGCAGCAGGACTACGAGGGGGCTCTGGAGGCCTTTCAGTCTGTTCTGGATAACGGAGGAGAGAAGACAGGAGAGCTGTACAACCTTATGGGATGCTGCGCCATGCAGCTGGAAAAGCCCACAGATGCACTGAATTATTTCCGCCTGGGTATGGAGGCGGAGGATGTCAGCGAGGAGATGATGCAGGAGATGCGCTTCAATGAGATTGTCGCCTACGAGCAGGCAGGTGACATAGAGAGCGCCAGATCCAAGCTGGCAGATTATACAGCCGACTATCCGGATGACGAGAAGGCGGCGAAAGAGGCAGAATTTCTCGAGACAAGATAAGGAAACCAGATAAGGAGTCTTGCGTATATGTATGAGACAGCGGAGAAAAGAGAGCGGGTCATCCTGGTGGGTGTGAGCCTGGCGGACAGTGACGATGCGGAGCAGTCCCTGGATGAGCTGGAGGAGCTGGCCCGCACCGCCGGTGCCCTGTGCGTTGGGCGCGTCCTGCAGAAAAGGGAGCAGATGCATCCGGCCACTTACCTTGGCAGAGGGAAGACAGGAGAACTCAAAGATCTGATCTGGGAGACGCAGGCCGACGGCATCATCTGCGATGACGAGCTGTCACCGGCCCAGATCGGCAATCTCAAGGATGAGCTGGGTGTGAAGATCATGGACAGGACCCTTCTCATCCTGGATATCTTTGCGGCGCGGGCGTCCACCAGTGAGGGAAAGATCCAGGTGGAGCTGGCCCAGCTGAAATACAGACAGTCCAGGCTCACGGGACTTGGCACCTCTCTGTCCAGGCTGGGAGGCGGCATCGGCACGAGAGGACCCGGTGAGAAGAAGCTGGAGATGGACCGGCGGCTGATCAAAGGGCGGATCTCCCAGCTCACAAGAGAGCTGAAAGAGGTGAAGCGGCACCGTCAGCTTACCCGGGAGTCCAGGGCAAAGAGCCGCATACCGGTGATCGCTATCGTGGGCTACACCAACGCCGGGAAATCCACGCTCCTGAACGCTCTGACCGGGGCCGGCATCCTGGCGGAGGACAAGCTCTTTGCCACGCTGGATCCGACCACCAGGAACCTGAAGCTGCCGGGCGGACAGGAGGTCCTCCTGACAGACACGGTGGGCTTTATCCGCAAGCTGCCCCATCATCTTATCGAGGCCTTTAAGAGCACGCTGGAGGAGGCGAAGTACGCAGATCTTCTGCTCCACGTTGTGGACGCTTCCAACCCGCAGATGGATCAGCAGATGCATGTGGTCTACGAGACGCTGCGGGAGCTGGAAGCCTCAGATAAGCCGGTGATCACAGCTTTCAACAAGAAGGACCGGTTTGAGGGAGAGTACGCGCCCCGGGATTTCCAGGCGGAGAGGACTGCTTTCATCTCGGCAAAGACAGGGGAGGGCGTGGAGGAACTTCTGGCCTGTGTGGAGGATGTGTTGCGGGAGCAGAAGGTGGAGATCGAGCAGATCTACCCATACAGCGACGCAGGTAAGATACAGCTCATCCGGAAATACGGGGAACTGGAAAAAGAAGAGTATACCCAGGAGGGAATCTATGTCCGGGCTTATGTGCCTGTAGATGTTTACGGAAAACTCACCCATGATCCGTCAGGAGGAAGATAATATGGCATTGAAATTTATTTTTGGGGGTTCCGGTTCCGGGAAGTCCCATTATCTATATGAGAGGATCATACAGGAGGCCGGGGAAAATCCCGGCCTTTCCTATCTGGTCCTGGTGCCGGAGCAGTTTACCATGCAGACCCAGAAGGACCTTGTGATGATGAGCCCTGCGAAGGGGATTATGAATATCGACGTCCTCAGCTTCGTGCGCCTGGCTCACCGAATCTTTGAAGAGACAGGCAAAGGGGGCTTTCCTGTGCTGGATGACGAGGGGAAGAACCTGGTGCTGCGCAAGATCGGCGGGGATCTGGAGGAAGAGCTGACCGTGCTGAAGGGCAACATGCGGAGGCTGGGCTATGTCAGTGAGGTAAAATCCGTCCTCTCCGAGTTCATGCAGTACGATGTGGGCGAGGAACAGCTTGAGCAGGTCATAGCAGAGGAGCAGGAGGGCTCATACCTGTCCTTTAAGCTGCAGGACTTAAAACTTCTCTACAGGAGCTTCCAGGACTATCTGAAGGGAAAGTACACCACAAAGGAAGAGCTGCTGGACGTGCTGGCAAAAGTGGCGGGGGATTCCGCCCTGCTGAGGAGGAGCACAGTGGTGCTGGACGGTTACACCGGTTTTACGCCCGTACAGAACCGTCTTCTGGGAGAACTCCTGACCATCTGCAGGGATGTGATCGTCACAGTGACGATCGACGGAAGGGAAAATCCCTACGCCTGGGACCATCCTTATCAGCTGTTTGCCATGAGCAAAAAGACGGTCACATCGCTGGTGGAGATCGCCCGGGAGCGCCATGTGCCGGTGGAAGAACTAAAATTTCTGCGGCCCCAGGTGCCTCCCAGATTTCAAGAGAGCCCGGCTCTGGCTTTTGTGGAGAATCATCTTTTCCGATATGGAAATACGGTCTTTGAGGGTGAGCAGGACGGTGTGGAGATCCATGTGGCAGCCAGCCCGGACGAGGAGGCAGAGGCAGCCGCCCGGAAGGTGCGCGCCCTTGTGCGCGGGGAGGGGTACCGGTACCGGGAGATCGGCGTGATCGCCAGCGACATGGAAGTCTATGGCAATTATCTCAAAAAGGCCTTTGCCCGCTATGAGATCCCGGTTTTCATGGATCAGAAGAGGAGCATTCTGCTCAATTCTTTTGTGGAGTATATCCGCAGTCTTCTTGCCATGTCCAGGGAGAGCTTTACATGTGACAGCGTGTTCCGTTTTTTGCGCACCGGATACACTTCCTTTTCCAGAGGGGAGCTGGACGATCTGGAGAATTATTGTATGGCCCTTGGCATCCGGGGATGGAAAAAATGGCAGCAGCGCTGGATCCGCCGGCCTGAGGGTATGGCTGCAGAGGAGCTGGAGAGACTCAACCACATGCGTGTCCTCTTTGTGGAGAAGATGGAACCTCTCCTTTTCGTGCTCCGCCAGAGGAGGAAGACCGTTCGCGATATCACAGAGGCTCTCTATGACTTCCTGGCCGGAGAGGAGATGCAGCTTGCCCTGAAAAAGCAGGAGGAGACTTTCCAGGAGAGAGGAGAGAATGCTCTGGCCCGGGAGTACGCCCAGATCTACGGTATTGTCATCGGGCTTTTTGACAAATTCGTGGAGCTTTTGGGCGAGGAACAGGTCTCCCTGCAGGAGTACAGTGACCTGCTGGATGCAGGGCTTGCGGAGGCCAAGGTGGGAGTCATTCCTCCGGGCATCGACCAGGTGGTGGCTGGAGACATGGAAAGGACCCGGCTGAAGGGGGTGAAGGCCCTGATCTTCGTGGGGGCCAATGACACCTTCCTTCCGGGCTCCCTTGTGCGGACCGGCCTTCTCTCCGAGCGGGACGTGAAGGCCTTTGAGAAGGAGAGGATCGCCCTGACGCCGGGGAGCAGGGAGCAGGCCTATGTACAGAAATACTATCTCTACCTGAACCTGACCAAACCTTCCCGGAAGCTGTGTGTCTTCTACAGCAGGGTGTCCGCTGACGGAAAGACCATCCGTCCATCCTACCTTGTGCAGGAGCTGGAGAAACTTTTCCCGGATCTGGCTGTCACAGACGAGGACGCTCTTTCGCTCCGGGACAGGGAACTTTCTCCGAAGACCGGGCTGTCTGAGCTGATCGAAGGGCTGCGGATGAAGAGTGAAAAGGCGGGGGGCGCCTGGATGGAGCTCTATAACTGGTACAAAAAGCACCAGGAGTGGGGAGATAAGCTGGGCGCCATCCTGGAGGCGGGATTTTACAGAAGACCGGCAGACGCTGTCACACAGGCTGTGGCAGAGCGGCTGTACGGGGACCGGCCGCTGGAGAGTATCTCCCGCATGGAGAAGTTCTCTGCATGCGCCTTTGCGCATTTCCTCCATTACGGGCTGCGCCTGAAGGAGAGGGAGGCCTATGAGTTCCAGGCAGTGGACATGGGAAATGTGTTCCACGGGGCCATCGAGAGGTATTCCCGGAAAGCCTCCGCCAGCAAGGAAGGCTGGACCGGACTTGACCGGGAGGCGCAGAAGCAGCTCTGCAAGGAGAGCGTGGAGGAGGCCGTGACAGACTACGGCAACTCGGTTCTCTACAGCACATCCAGGAATAGCTGGCTCATCACCCGGATCGAGCACATGATGGAGCGGACTGTGTGGGCGCTTACAGAGCAGCTGAGGGCCGGGGATTTCCGGCCGGAGGCCTATGAACTGAAGTTCGGCGCGGGAAAGATCGACCGGGTGGATACCTGCGTGGAGGAGGACAAGGTCTATGTCAAAGTCCTGGACTACAAGACAGGACAGACAGCCTTTGACTTGTCCCTTGTCTATGGAGGGCTGCAGATGCAGCTCCTGGTCTACATGGAGGAGGCGCTGAAGATCGCAGGGAAGAAGTATCCGGGCAGGGAGCCTGTCCCTGCCGGAGTATTCTATTACCACATCCAGGATCCCTTTACAGAACCGAGGGAAGAGGAGAGTCAGATCCAGGAGAGCCTTTTGAAGAAGCTCCGGCCGGATGGTCTGGTGAGCCTGGAGGGGGACTCCCTCTGGCATCTGGAGCACAGGGCCCAGGGGGATTCTCTGGCCATCCCTGTCTCCTTCAAAAAGGACGGAGCTCTCTCTGCAAGATCGAAGGCCTTGCCGGGAGAAAACTTCCGCATGCTGGGAGCCTTTGCCAGCAAGAAGGCGGGGGAACTGCACGACCGCATCGCTTCCGGTGAGGCAAAGGTCCAGCCTTACAGGTACGGGGACCGGACCGGCTGCGACTACTGCGGATACCGGCATATCTGCGGATTTGACAGCTCCCTTCCGGGCTACAGCTACCGGGAGGTCAGCAGGATGGGACAGGAGGAGGCGCTGCTGCGCATCCAGGCATACGGCAGGACAGAGGACGGCGCGGCAGAAGCAGGAGACAGACAGGAGGAACAGCCATGAGCGTAAAGTGGACAAAAGAACAGCAGAGTGTCATTGACTTAAGAGACCGCAGCATCCTTGTGTCCGCTGCGGCAGGATCCGGCAAGACAGCCGTGCTGGTGGAGCGGATCATCACCATGCTCACCCGGCAGGAGGACCCTCTGTCCGTGGATGAGCTGCTCATCGTCACGTTCACAGAGGCGGCCGCGGCGGAGATGAAAGAGAGGATCCGCGCAGCCATTGAGAAGAAAGCCCAGGAGGATCCCTTCAACGAGCATCTGCGGCAGCAGGCCACCCTGATCCACAGCGCTTCTATCACGACTATCCACAGCTTCTGTCTCTCTGTGATCCGGGAGAATTTCCATGTCATTGACCTGGATCCATCCTTCCGCATCGGCGAAGAGGGGGAGCTGAAGCTGCTGGAGCGGGATGTGCTGCAGGAGCTCCTGGAGGAAAAGTATGAGAAGAAAGAAGAGCGTTTCCTTGCCTTCGCGGAGAGCTATGCGTCGGGAAAAAGCGACCGGAAGCTGGAGGAGATCATCCTGAGGCTGTACGAGTTTTCCAGGAGCTGTCCGGACCCGGAAGGATGGCTTGCAGACTGTGTCCGTGCCTGCCAGATCCATAGCGGGGAAGAACTTGCCCGGACGCCTTTCTTTGCCTTTGTCCGGGAGGAAGTGGATCACGCCATGGAGACGGCGGCCAGTCTGAAAGACCAGGCGCTGGCACTCTGCCTGGAGCCGGACGGCCCTTACATGTATGAGGAGATGCTGGAGAGCGACATGAAAAACGTGGAGCGATTCCGGCAGGCCGCTGCCTACAGCCAGTACCGGCAGGCGGCGGAGCAGATCTCCTGGAAAAAACTGGCTCCCAACAGAGATAAGGCTGTGTCAAAAGACAAGGCGGAGCGGGTGAAAAAGCTCCGGGATGAGCTGAAAAAGGCGGTGGTTTTTCCGGCAGAGCAGTATTTTTCTCAGACAGAAGAAGAGGTCCTTGCGGGGCTGGCAGCCTGCGCGCCCATGATGGAGGAGCTTAAGGACCTGACGGAGGCTTTTGCTGTTCGGTTTGAGGAGAAAAAGAGGAGCCGCGGCATGATCGACTACTCGGATATGGAGCAGTATGCCCTGCGCATCCTCACGGAGAAGACAGAGGACGGCCTGTGGCCTTCTGCCTGCGCCAGGGTGTACCAGGAGCAGTTCCGGGAAGTCATGATCGACGAGTACCAGGACAGCAACCTGATCCAGGAGGCCATCCTGACAAGTGTGTCCCGCACCTGGCAGGGGAGAAACAACATTTTTATGGTGGGGGATGTGAAGCAGAGCATTTACCGCTTCCGCCTCTCCAGGCCGGAGCTTTTTATGGAGAAGTTTGATACCTACCGGATTTACGAGGGGGAGGGGACGGACAGCCCGACCCAGCGGATCGACCTGTTTAAGAATTTCCGAAGCCGGCCGGAGGTGCTGGACAGCGTCAACGCCCTTTTCCGCCGGATCATGATACCGGAGCTTGGAGGCATCACCTACGACGACAGGGCTGCTCTGTGGCCCGGCGCTTCCTATCCGGAGAGCCAGGGCAATGAGACAGAGCTTCTTCTCATTGGCGGCAGCCCGGAGGAAGAGCTGGAGGAGGCAGCAGGAGAAAAGCTCTCTTCCAGAAAACTGGAGGCCAGGGCAGTGGCAGACTGCATCCGCAGGCTCTTAAAAGAGCAGATGGTGACGGACAAGGAGACGGGAAAACTGCGGCCAGTGCGCTATGGGGACATTGTCATCCTGACGAGGAGCATCAAAGGGTGGAGCGATGTGTTCATGGAGGTGCTGCTGGAGGAGGGCATCCCGGCCTGCGCGGGGACAAAAGAAGGGTACTTTGAGACAAGGGAGATCGGCGTGCTGCTGGATTACTTCCGGGTGCTGCAAAATGAAAAGCAGGATATTCCCCTGACAGCAGTCCTCTCTTCCTGGTTTGGGCGCCTCACGGACGAGGAGCTGGCCAGGATCCGGATCGCCTGCCCTGACCGTCGCTTCTGTGAGGCGGTGGAACAGTATCGGAGTCAGGGGGAAGACCCGGCTCTTCGAGAGAAGCTGGCTGCCTGCCTGGACAAGATGGGCTATTTCCGGGAGAAGGCCTCCTATACGGCCATCCACGAACTCCTGTGGGAGATACTGGATGACACCGGATACGGGGACTATGTGGCGGCCCTTCCCGGCGGCGAGCAGAGGAGAGCCAACGTGGACATGCTGGCCCAGAAGGCCATGGCCTTTGAGAGCACCAGCTACCAGGGGCTGTTCAATTTTGTCCGCTACATTGAGCAGCTCCAGAAATACAACGTGGACTACGGGGAGGCCTCTGTCAGCGATGAGAATGCAGATATTGTGCGCATTATGAGTATCCACAAGAGCAAGGGCTTGGAGTTCCCCGTGGTGATCGCGGCCGGAATGGGAAAAGGCTTCAACACCCAGGACACAAAGGGGAATATCCTCATCCACGCCTCCCTGGGTGTGGGGATGGATGTGGTGGATCTTCAGCGCCGCACAAAGGCTCCTTCCTTCTACAAGCAGGTGATCCAGCGGAAGGAAAAGCTGGAGAACCTGGGGGAGGAGCTTCGCGTTCTTTACGTGGCCTTGACCCGGGCGAAAGAGAAGCTGATCCTGGTGGGGACGGCCAAGGACCCGGCAGGAAAGCTGGAGGAGGTGCGGCCCCTCTCTTTTGGCGATCTGTCCCGGGCTTCCAGCTATCTGGACTGGATCCTGCCCGCTGTGGCCACAGGAGCCTCTCCTTTCCAGGTGGAGATACTGGATCTGAAGGAGCTGGTCAGAAGGCAGGCGCAGGAGGAGGCAGAGGGC
Organism: Claveliimonas monacensis; assembly: GCF_014982975.1. Taxonomy (GTDB): domain Bacteria; phylum Bacillota; class Clostridia; order Lachnospirales; family Lachnospiraceae; genus Claveliimonas; species Claveliimonas monacensis. Next base: position 34,661 of record NZ_JADCKL010000016.1, on the reverse strand, counting down.
ATTTTCACGAAGAAGGCGCTGGAAGACTGGAATACACAGGAGACCTACGACTCTGGGATGAAAGAGAATCTGGAGGAACAGTTTTCTTATCGATACCCTTATCCGGACCTGGAGGGGCGGAAGCTGAAATTTACAGTGTCTGAGCTGAAAAAAAGAGAGTATTTAAGAGAACTGTCCCTGGAGGAGCCGGGGGACGCAGGCGAGCTGCCCTTTGAGGAGCCGGATGTGGTGCCCCTGATCCCCAGGTTCAGGGCCGCGGAGGAAGAGCTTACCGGCGCTTCCCGGGGAAGCGCCTACCACCGGGTGATGGAGCTTTTAGATTTTACGGAAGAGTACAGTGAAGAAAGCCTGGCTGCCACTGTCCGGGCTATGGAAGAGAGCGGCCGGATTGCTCCGGAGATGGCCCGCTGTGTCCGCACCGGAGATATACTGGAGTTCACCCGGTGTGAGAGCGGCAGGCGGATGCTTGAGGCGTCCAGGAGAGGACAGCTTTTCCGGGAGCAGCCTTTTGTGATCGGCGTGGATATGGAAGAGGTGTACCCGGACAGCGTCGGCGGGGAAGAGGATAAAATCCTCGTCCAGGGGATCATCGACGTCTGGTTCCAGGAGGAGGACGGCCTTGTGGTGCTGGATTATAAGACCGACCAGGTGCAGACGGCAGGCCAGCTGACGGAAAAGTATCATGCCCAGCTGGACTACTATGCGAAGGCCCTTGAACAGCTCGTGGGCAGACCGGTTAAAGAGAAGATCATCTATTCCTTTACTTTGCGTGAAGAGATTATCCTGCCGGGGTAAGGACCGGCAAGAGGCAGAGCAGCCCTGCTCTGACAGGAAAACTTAGGATTCCTGTCAGGGCGGGGCTGTTTTATTTTTGTATAATATTTATTGACAAATAATACTATACAACATATAATATAGCCATAAAAATAATATTAGAATTTTGATCATATCAGTGCCGGACACTTGACGGCGCTGTAAGGCAGGAAGAAAAAGGAGTGATGGTATGGTATTTAACACCGGAGCTGCCCTTCTTGACGCGATCGTCCTGGCGGTTGTTTCAAGAGAAAAAGACGGGACATACGGTTATAAGATCACCCAGGATGTAAGAAAGGCCATCGAAGTGTCGGAATCCACTCTGTATCCTGTACTCAGAAGACTGCAGAAGGATGACTGCCTGGAAGTGTACGATATGCAGTACGACGGGAGGAACCGGCGATACTACAAGATTACGCCGAGAGGTGAAGCGCAGCTGAATCTGTACAGGTCCGAATGGAGGACGTATTCGAAAAAGATCAGCGAAATTTTTGAGGGAGGTGCTATCTTATGAACCGCATACAGTTTATGCTTGAGCTGGCCGCGCTTCTGCAGGACATATCTGTGGAGGAGCGCACAGAGGCAATGAAATACTACAACGATTATTTTGACGAGGCGGGAGAAGAAAACGAGGCGGAGATCATCCGGGAGCTTGGCAGTCCCGCCAAGGTGGCAGCTGAGATCAAGGCCGGCCTGGGAGGAAAGGCCGGGGAGGAAGGAGAATTTCGGGAGACCGGATATACAGATACCAGGTTTGAACACAGGGAGGCCCCTGCAAGGCCGGGAGGCCCTGGCCCGGACAGCCAGAGAAGCGGCGGGTACAGCCAGGATGGCGGACCGGGTCCGGAGGGCAGTTACAGCCAGTCCAGATCAAGCCGGACCTGGAAGATCATCCTGATCGTTCTGATCCTTCTTGTCTGCGCACCCATTGTGGTCCCGGTAGGGCTTTTTCTCCTCTGTGCCGTGGTGATGCTCGCCGTTGCGGCCTTTGCAGTCTTTCTCGGGTTTGCGGTTGCAGCTATTGTGCTGGCTATTGTGGGGATCGTCCTCTTCTTTGCGGGGATACTGGCCCTGGTGCCGGATCTGCCCACGGGGCTGGCTCTGATCGGAAGCGGCATGATCCTGGCAGTGATCGGAGCGATCCTGACCGTGGCAGCCGTAAGGCTCTGCATCATCGTGCTGCCGGGTCTGTTCCGGTTTTTCGTGGAACTTTGCAGACGTCCGTTTCACAGGAGAAAGGCGGTGGGCTAAATGAAAAAAGGATGGAAGAATTTCTGGATCACCTGCGGCGTGGTGGCCGGCATCGGGTGTGTGTGCCTGACCAGCGGGAAAGTGATGGGAGCTACGCTGACGGTTATGGATAACTATATTCCGGACTGGATCGGTCTGGGACGGGGGGAGGCCGGCGTGTCCTATGATTATGGCGACGCCCCTATGGAGGCGGATACAGACCGGACATACGGTGACATCCACGCGCTGAAGCTGGACACAGAGGGGCTGAATGTCCAGATCCTGAAGGGCACGGGCAGCGGGATCACTGTGCAGACAGAAGATATTTATTCCGCCCTGAAGTTCCAGGTGACGGAGGAAGACGGAGAGCTGAAGGTGGAGACGACAGCCAGGCGCTTCCCGTGGAGGATCAACCAGGGAAATTATGGAAATGTGTGGATCTATATTCCGGAGGCATTTCAGCTGGATGAGGCAGATCTCCAGATAGGGGTAGGAGAACTCTATGTGGAGGATATAGAAGCCAGGGAACTGAAGATGGAAGTGGGCACAGGATCTGCCATCGTGGACTGGTTTACAGCGGATGAGCTGGACTTGGAAGTGGGCGTGGGAACCATAGACGCTTCCGGGGACACGAAGCAGCAGGCTGACCTGGAGTGCGGTGTGGGTGTTCTCGCTTACACGGCTGCGGGGAAAGAGGCGGATTTCAACTACAGACTGGAGTGCGGCGTGGGAGAGCTAAACCTGGGTGAGAACAGTTACTCAGGCCTGTCTGTGGAGCAGAATATCGACAATAAGGCTCAGAAGACGATGAATATTGCCTGCGATGTGGGCAGTATGGACATCTATTTTGAAGAGTAGAAAGCAAAAAGAAAGGAAGGATCTGTATGGATACAAAAAGACTTTACCGCTCGAGAAAAGAGCGCATGATCTGCGGCGTGTGCGGGGGAATAGCAGAGTACTTTGGAATTGACCCGACTCTCATAAGGCTGGCCTTCGTCCTGTTCATCTTTGCAGGCGGGAGTGGTTTTCTGGCCTACCTCATCGCAGCCATTATCATACCGGATGATCCCAGGCAATAAAACGGCTGTGTAAAAGCTGTATAAAAGCAGAAGTCCTGTCAATACTTCCAGATAGCAATCTATTTTGGAAAGGGGCAGGCATATGGGAAAGAAAAAAGAAAAACCTGTGGATCTGAATGCGCTTACAGAGGAGGAGAAACTGAAGTACGAGATCGCAGAGGAACTGGGTCTGCTTGACAAGGTCATGGAAGATGGGTGGAAATCCCTGTCGTCCAAGGAGACCGGCCGCATTGGCGGCCTGATCACCAAGAAAAGGCGGCAGAAAAATCAAAAGTGACAAAACTGTTAAAAATATTACGAAGTGTGAAGATTTAGTGTCAAAGGTTGAAAAGGACAGGTCATTTTGCTATAATCGACAGCCAGAGGGAATAGCGGGTGATGATCAATGGACGGAAGAATTCAAGTGCTGAATATTGGCATAGATGACTGTACCGCCAAGGAGGCCATGAAGCGGACTGTGGCATATATGGGGACAGAAGCGATCAATGTAATCGAGATGGTCACGGTGGATACCTTGATGTACGCCTCCAGTGACCCTTCCCTGCGTGAAAATATAGAGAAGATCGATCTTGTGATCCCGGGTGAGAAAGAGATCCTGGAAGGGGTGGATCTGGGTGAGAAAAGACAGCTCCAGGAGATTGAGCAGAGAACGTATCTTAAGATGTTTTTCCGCTTTCTTCACAAAAATCATTCCAGAGTCTTTCTCCTTGTGGAGACAGAGGAGGAGGCGGAAGGATTTTACCGCTTTCTGGAAGAGGGATACAGCGGGATACAGATCGCCGGTATGGCAAAAGTGTCGCCTACGGATGAGGCTGATGACCTGGTGGTCAATGCGGTCAACGGTGCGGAGACAGACTGCATTATAGCTTCCTTATCTTCTCCGGGACAGGAAGAATTTATCACCAGGAACAGGCTTCTGCTGAACGCGAGAGTCTGGCTGGGAGTGGGAAAAAGCGAAAATCCCATCTACCGGAGCAGGGGCAGGCTGGAGAGGATCGCTCAGTTTATCAACCACAGGCTTTTCCGCCATGAAGTGGAAAAAAACAGGAAAAAGGAGCTGGAGACAGCGGCCCAGCACTGAGTTTTTTGAGGCAATTTGTATAGCGCCTGACAATGTGGAAATAAACAAAATACAGGGAAAAAATTGAGGAAATTAACAAAAATGTGTGATTTCCTCTTTCTTTTTTTGTGGATTTATATTAGTATAGAAAAGAGTAATATGCAAAAAGCGGTAAATGTGCGTAAATACATTGTGTAAAATGCATATTGAAATGAGTGGAGGAGATGGAATATGATATCTAATCAAATACTACAAAACACCATCGATGGCTTAAAAGCGATCACGCGGATCGATCTGTGTGTCATGGATACAGACGGAAAGTCTCTGGCCAGCACATTTGCCGAACAGGAGAACTATGAAGCATCTGTACTTTCTTTTGTGGAGTCGCCGGCGGACAGCCAGGTGATACAGGGCTATCAGTTTTTTAAGATTTTTGATGAACACCAGCTTGAATACATCCTTCTTGCCAACGGCGGAAGCGACGATGTATACATGGTGGGCAAAGTTGCTGCCTTTCAGATACAGACCCTTCTGACAGCCTACAAAGAGCGGTTTGACAAGGACAATTTTATAAAAAATCTTCTTCTGGACAATCTGCTTCTGGTAGATATTTATAATCGTGCAAAAAAATTACATATTGACACAGAGGTCAGACGTGTTATCTTTATAGTGGAGACTGCCCGTGAGAAAGACAGCAGCATGCTGGACCATGTCCGGGGCCTTCTGGGCAACAAGACAAAGGATTTTGTCACAGCAGTCGACGAGAAAGATATTATAATTGTAAAAGAGCTGGCGCCTTCAGACGGGCATGCAGAACTGGAGAAGACAGCCGGAACCATACTGGAACTCCTGAAGGGGGAGGATGACGACATCCGCATTGCATACGGAACCGTGATCAATGACATCAAAGAGGTGTCTAAGTCCTACAAGGAGGCAAAGCTTGCCCTGGATGTGGGGAAGATCTTTTTTGATGACCGGAAAGTCATTGCCTACAGTACATTGGGGATCGGCCGCCTGATCTATCAGCTTCCCATTCCGCTCTGTAAAATGTTCATCCGCGAGATTTTTGAGGGGAAATCGCCGGACGAGTTCGATGAGGAGACGCTGACGACTATCAATAAATTCTTTGAGAACAGTCTGAATGTGTCCGAGACATCGAGACAGCTCTACATCCACCGCAATACGCTTGTCTACAGGTTAGATAAGCTGCAGAAGAGCACGGGGCTTGATCTCCGTGTATTTGAGGATGCCATCACATTCAAGATTGCGCTGATGGTAGTGAAGTACATGAAATACATGGAATCACTGGAGTATTGATAATTAGGAGGAAAATATGATTGAACTGAACGAAGTAACGAAAGAATACTCGAAGGGAGTTGCGGCTCTGAACGGTGTGACTCTGAAGATCGAGCAGGGTGAGTTTGTCTTCATCGTCGGGGACAGCGGATCAGGTAAATCGACTTTGATCCGCCTGATCATGAAGGAACTGGAACCGACTTCCGGTACGATCGTCGTGAACGGGCAGAATCTGGAGAGGCTGAAACACAAACAGATCCCTATGTACCGCAGGGGTCTTGGTGTCGTGTTCCAGGATTTCCGTCTTCTGAAAGACCGAAATATATATGAGAATATTGCCTTTGCCCAGCGTGTCGTGGAGACATCGCCCAGGATCATCAAGAAGAAAGTGCCTGCGGCTCTTTCTCTGGTAGGTCTTGCCCAGAAATATAAGTCTTATCCAAAGGAGCTCTCCGGAGGTGAGCAGCAGAGGGTTGCCATTGCAAGGGCCATCGTGAATGAGCCTGCGATCCTTCTGGCTGATGAGCCTACGGGAAACCTGGATCCGACCAATTCCTGGGAGATCATGAAGCTTCTTGAGGAGGCCAATGAGAGGGGAACGACTGTCCTGGTCGTGACACATAACCAGGAAATCGTAAACGAGATGAGAAAACGAGTGGTGACAATGAAAAAGGGAGTCATTGTCAGCGACGAGCAAAAAGGTGGGTATAATAATGAAGATTAGTACAGTCGGATATTCGACAAGACAGGGGTTTAAGAACATTGCCCGTAACAAGCTGTTCTCCATTGCGTCCATTGCGACCATGGCGGCATGTATTTTTGTGTTTGGTCTGTTCTTTGCAATTGTTATGAACTTTAACTATATTGTCCAGAAAGCCGAGGAAGGTGTGGCCATCACCGTGTTCTTCGAGGAGGGGCTGGAGCAGTCCCGGGTCGATGAGATAGGCGACGAGCTGAGAGAATGCGACGGCGTGCTGGATGTGGAGTATGTATCCGCGGACGACGCCTGGGAGTCATTCCAGAGTGAATATTTTGGCGAGGATTCCAGCCTGGCGGAAGGTTTCAAGGATGACAATCCGCTGGCCAATTCTGACAACTACGCAGTGTATATGGAGGATGTCTCCAAACAGGATGACGTAGTAAGCTTTGCGGAGAGCCTGGACGGCGTCAGAAGGGTCAACAAGTCTGACGTTGTGGCAGATACGCTCAGCAGCGTCAACAGGCTGATCACTTACGTTTCCATCGCCATTATCGCCATTCTTCTGGCAGTGTCGATCTTCCTGATCAGCAACACCGTTACTATGGGTATCACGGTCCGGCGTGAGGAGATCGCCATTATGAAATATATAGGAGCGAAGGACGGATTCGTCCGGGCACCTTTCGTTATCGAAGGTGTGGTCATCGGACTGATCGGAGCCATCATACCGCTTGTACTGTTATATTTTATGTATGGAAAAGCAGTTTCATACATCCTCACACGATTTAATCTGTTAAATAATATTCTGGATTTCCTTCCGGTGACAGAAGTGTACAAAGTTCTGCTTCCGGTAGGCCTTGCCCTCGGTGTGGGCATCGGATTTGTGGGAAGTTTCTTCACCATCCGCAAACACCTGAAAGTGTAGCATCCAGATGCGCGTGCATCTGACTGCAGATAAATGGAACTATAAACACAGTCACAGGGGAGACAAAAAGGGGTACAAAGTAAGGGAGAGAAAACTATGATCAGAAAAAAGATTGTCAGTGTGTTAGTGGCAGCAGCGCTCGTGGCAGGAATGGGGCTGCAGGTGAATGTGACGGCGAAGGCAGATGATCTACAGGATGCGCAGAACAAAGCCAGCCAGCAGCAGAGCCAGATCGACGCGGCTCAGGCAGAGAAAGATAAGCTCGCCAGCCAGCTGGAAGGGATCGTGTCAGATATGGAGAAGACCCAGGCTGACATTGAGAAAAAGCAGGAGGAGATCGTTAAGAAGTCTGATGAGCTGGACGCAGCCCGCATTGACGAAAATAACCAGTATGAAAGCATGAAGCTCCGCATACAGTATATGTATGAGAACGGCAACGGTCAGTTTCTGGAGACGCTGCTGGAGTCCAAGAGCATTGCAGAGTTTCTGAGCAACGCGGAGTATATCAACCAGATTTCCGAGTATGACAGGAATATGCTGGTGGAGTTCCAGAATATTGTGGATAAAGTGGAGAAGCAGCAGGAAGAGCTGGAGAAGGAAAATGCAGAGCTGGAGGAGATGCAGACAAATCTTCAGAGCCAGCAGACAGAGCTCCAGACTCTCATCGATACAAAGAGCGCTGAGATCGCAAGCCTCAAGTCCGAGCTGAGCGAGACAAACGCCAAGATCTCTCAGCTGCAGGCAGCTGCGGCAGAGCAGGCAAGACTGCAACAGGAAGCCAATAATAACAATAATAATGTAAATAATGGTCCGGTAGATGACTATACACCATCGGGAGGAACAGGAAGACTCCAGAATCCCTGCCCGGCAGCGTATATCAGTAGTGAGTTTGGCGGAAGAAATTCACCGGGTGGTATTGGAAGTACCAATCACAAAGGCCGGGACTACGCAGCAGCATCCGGAACGCCCATCTATGCGGCGGCATCCGGCACAGTGACGACTGTAGCATACAATTCAGCCAGAGGAAACTACGTGATTATCAATCATGGTGATGGCCTGTCTACGCTGTATCAGCACTGCAGTGCCATTTATGTAAGTGCAGGGCAGTCAGTAAGTGCAGGAAAGAATATCGCGGCTGTCGGTTCTACCGGTATCTCCACCGGAGCGCACCTTCACTTTGAGGTGCATGTAAACGGAACACCGGTTGATCCGAGACTGTATCTGTAAGCAATCAGGAGACGGAGAACAGGACTACTTATATGAAAAATCATAGTTTTTTTAAGGGGGCGCTTGCTGGCGCCCTCGTTGTATTACTGGCAGGAGGAGTTGTCTCCTGCAGCGTTTTTAAAAGTGAAGAGAATCAGAAAATGGAGCTCCTGAACAGCCTCATCGACCGGTATTATATCGGCGATGTGGATGAGACGGACCTGTCGGAGGGCGTCTACAAGGGCTATATTGAAGGGCTGGGAGATCCCTACTCGGTCTACTACGACGAGGAGGAGACGAAGCAGATGAGCGAGAGCCTGTCCGGCGAGTTCGGCGGAGTGGGCGCACTCATGAGCCAGGACCGGGAGACCGGCGTTATCACGGTCCTCCAGGTGTACGACGGCTCTCCTGCCCAGGAGGCCGGCATGCGGGACGGCGACACCCTCTATAAGGTGGAGGGAGAAGAGGTGACAGGAGAGGACCTGTCCGACGTGGTGAGCAAAGTCAAGGGGGAGAAGGGAACCCAGGTGACCCTGACCGTCCTGCGGGCTGACACGGGGGACGAGGAGGAACTGACCATCACAAGAGACACCATCGAGGCCCAGACTGTGTCCCATGAGATGAAGGAAAACAATGTGGGCTACATCCGCATCACGGAATTCGACACTGTGACCTATGAGCAGTATAAGGAGGCGCTGGAGGATTTAGAAGACCAGGGCATGGAGAGACTGATCGTGGATCTGCGCAGCAATCCCGGCGGCAATCTGGATACTGTCTGCGATATCCTGGACCTGATGCTGCCGGAGGGGCTCATCGTCTACACGGAGGATAAGAACGGGGAGCGGGAGGAGTACACCTCTGACGAGGAAAATCAGTTCGACAAACCCCTGGTTGTCATGATGAACGGCTACAGCGCCAGCGCCTCGGAGATCTTCGCAGGAGCTATCCAGGACTACGGCCTGGGGCAGATCGTGGGAACCCAGTCCTACGGAAAGGGAGTTGTCCAGAGCGTCTTTGACCTGCAGGATGGAACAAGCGTGAAGCTGACCATTGCGGAGTACTTTACACCCAATGGCCGCAGCATTGACGGGGAGGGGATCACCCCGGACGTGGAAGTGGAGTACCAGTACGATGAAAACAACCCGGACGCGGACAATCAGCTCGAGAAGGCCATGGAAGTAGTGGCGCAGCAGTAAACCGACAGGATATTGTGAAAAAGTGGATACAGGCAGCGGCCGCTGCCGAAGAAATGGAACGGGAAATTCCCCGTTCCATTTCTTATATGGGTATGATAAAATAAAACAGAGTATGTATGTAGAAAGGAATGCGGGCTATGACGATTTTAATTAAAAACGGACATGTGCTTGATCCCGGGACAGGGCTGGATGATATATGTGACGTGCTGATCGACGGGGATCGGATCACAGAGGTGGAGAAGAATATTGAGACGGAGAGCGACCGGGTCATCGATGCGGACGGATGCTGGGTGATGCCGGGCTTTATCGATCTGCACGTGCATTTCCGGGATCCCGGACTGGAGTACAAGGAAACCCTTGCCACAGGCGGCCGGGCGGCTGTCCGGGGCGGCGTTACAACCGTGTGCGCCATGCCCAACACAAAGCCGGTCATTGACAACGGCGTGAAAGTGCGGGAGGTCATGGAGAGGGCCAAGAGAGAATCCCTCACAAATGTCATCCAGCTTGGAGCTGTGACAAGAGGCCAGAAGGGAGAAGAGCTGGCGGACATTAACGGGATGGCTGAGAACGGCTGCCGTGCCATCAGCGAGGACGGAAAGTCTGTCATGAATGCCTCTCTCTACCGGAAGGGGATGCAGGCGGCGAAGAAGGAAGGCGTAGCCGTGTTTGCCCATTGTGAGGACATTACCATGGTGGAAGGCGGCGTTATGAACGCGGATGAGAAAGCCAGGGAACTGGGACTTCCGGGCATCACTAACGCGGTGGAGGACGTCATCGTGGCCAGGGACATCCTGCTGGCAAAAGAGACAGGTGTGCAGCTTCACCTGTGCCACTGCTCCACAGCGGACAGCGCAAAGATGCTGGCGCTGGCGAAGAAGGAGGGACTGCCTGTGACCGGGGAAGTGTGTCCCCATCACTTTATCCTTTCCACGGACGATATCTGTGAGGATGACGGCAACTTTAAGATGAACCCGCCTCTTCGCAGCAGAGCGGATGTGGAGGCTCTGAGAGAGGCACTGAAAAATGACGTGGTGGATGTCATTGCCACAGACCACGCGCCCCACGCGGAGGCGGAGAAGAACCGCTCCATGAAGCTGGCGGCTTTTGGCATTGTAGGACTGGAGACGTCCGCAGCACTGACTTACACGGAGCTGGTGGAAAAAGGCGTCCTCACTCCCATGCAGATGGCGGAGAAGATGAGCTATAACCCGGCCCGCATACTGGGACTTTCCGACAAGGGATCTGTCAGCGCGGGCAAGATCGCGGACGTGGTGATCTTTGATCCCCGGAAAGAGTACGTGATCGACAAGAATACATTTTTATCCAAAGGGAAAAACACACCTTTCCACGGCAGGAAGGTAAAAGGAGAAGTGCGCTGCACCATCGTGGGCGGACGGATTGTATACGAAGGAGGAAAAACCATTGATTAATCAGTTAGTAAGCAATATCAAAAAGACGGGAGCCCCCATTGTAGTGGGACTGGACCCCATGCTCAGCTACATTCCGGAGCATGTGCAGAAGAAGGCCTTTGCTGAGTTTGGAGAGACCCTGGAGGGGGCCGCTGAGGCCATCTGGCAGTTTAACAAGGAGATCGTGGACAAGACATACGATCTGATCCCGGCTGTGAAGCCCCAGATCGCCATGTACGAGCAGTTCGGTATCCCGGGACTTGCAGCTTTCAAAAAGACTGTGGACTACTGTAAAGAAAAAGGCCTGGTTGTGATCGGCGATATCAAGAGAGGGGACATCGGCTCCACTTCCGCAGCCTACGCCACAGGACACATCGGAAAAGTGCAGGTGGGAAGCAATACATTTGCTCCATTCGACGAGGACTTTGTGACAGTCAACCCCTACCTTGGATCCGACGGTGTGAAGCCCTTTATCGACGTGTGCAAGAAAGAGCAGAAGGGACTTTTTATCCTTGTGAAGACATCCAATCCTTCCAGCGGGGAGTTCCAGGATCAGCTTATCGACGGACGTCCGCTCTACGAGCTGGTAGGCGAGAAGGTAAATGAGTGGGGCCAGGAGTGCATGGGATGTTCCTACAGCTACGTGGGCGCAGTTGTGGGCGCCACATACCCGGAGATGGGAAAAGTGCTGCGCAAGATCATGCCCAAGGCCTACATCCTTGTGCCGGGCTACGGCGCACAGGGCGGCCAGGGAAAAGATCTGGTGCACTTCTTCAATGAGGACGGACTTGGCGCCATCGTAAACTCATCCAGGGGGATCATCGCTGCCTACAAGCAGGAGAAATATGCTTCCTTCGGAGCAGAGGCCTTTGGAGACGCTTCCAGGGCTGCGGTGGAAGATATGATCGCGGACATTGCCGGAGCGCTGGAAAACCGCTAAAGGAGAAGGAAAAGATGACAAAGAAGAAAGAACAGGTACAGATCATCTCCCAGGAGCAGCTCGCGGAGGGGATCTTCAGCATGTGGATATGCACAGAGGCTGCAAAGACAGCAAAGCCGGGGCAGTTCCTGTCCATGTATACAAATGACGGGACAAAGCTGCTGCCCCGCCCCATCAGTATCTGCGAGATTGACAGAGAAGGCGGGGCGCTGCGGGTGGTGTACCGGGTGACAGGAGAGAACACCGGGACAGAGCAGTTTTCCCGGATGGAGGCAGGAGATAGCCTCTTCATCGTCGGCCCCCTGGGAAATGGCTTCCCCCTGGAGGAGGCAAAAGGGAAAAAAGCATTCCTCATGGGCGGCGGCATCGGCGTGCCTCCCATCCTGGAGCTGGCGAAGGAACTGGACTGCGGGAAAAAGCAGATCATTGCCGGATACAGGGACAGGCAGACATTCCTGCGGGAGGAATTTGAGAAAAACGGGGAACTCTTTATCTCTACAGAAGACGGAAGCGTGGGCGTAAAAGGCAATGTCCTGGACGCCGTGCGGGAGCATGGACTGGAGGCGGACATCATTTATGCCTGCGGCCCCACGCCCATGCTTCGTGCGATCAAACAGTACGCGGAAGAAAAGGGAATTACGTGCTACATTTCTCTGGAAGAGAGGATGGCCTGCGGCATCGGCGCCTGTCTCGGATGCGTGTGTAAGACAAAGGAGAAGGATGCCCACAGCAATGTAAATAATAAGCGGATCTGCAAAGACGGGCCGGTCTTCTTATCGACGGAGGTGGAGATCTGATGGACATGAAAGTAAATATAGCGGGCGTAGAGTGGAAGAACCCGGTGACTGTGGCTTCCGGCACATTCGGATCCGGCGAGGAATTTTCAGATTTTGTGGATCTGAACCGTCTGGGCGCCGTGACCACAAAGGGCGTGGCAAATGTACCCTGGAGCGGCAACCCGACGCCCCGCGTGGCGGAAGTATACGGCGGCATGATGAATGCCATCGGCCTGCAGAACCCGGGCATTGAGCTGTTCTGCCAGAGGGATATCCCCTATCTGAAGCAGTTTGACACAAAGATCATTGTGAACGTGTGCGGCCATGCGCCGGAAGAATATCTGGCAGTGGTGGAGCGACTGGCAGATGAGCCCATCGACATGATGGAGATCAACATCTCCTGCCCCAATGTGAACGCGGGCTTTCTGGCTTTCGGGCAGGACGCGGGACATGTGGAGGAGCTGACAGCACAGATCAAGAAGATCGCAAAGCAGCCGGTGATCATGAAGCTGACCCCCAATGTGACGGATATCACAGAAATCGCAAAGGCGGCGGAGGCAGGCGGCGCGGACGCCATCTCCCTCATTAACACACTGACCGGCATGAAGATCGACATCAACCGCAGGACATTTGCCCTGGCAAATAAGACAGGCGGTGTGTCCGGTCCGGCGGTCCATCCCATTGCCGTGCGCATGGTGTACCAGGCGGCTCAGGCGGTACACATCCCCATCATCGGCATGGGAGGCATTGCCACGGCGGAGGACGCCATCGAGATGATCCTGGCCGGAGCCAGCGCTGTGTCCGTGGGAACGGCCAACTTCCACGATCCGGCCGTGACCCTAAAAGTCATTGATGGCATCGAGAAGTATATGGAAAAGCAGGGATTTGAGACTGTGAAAGACATGGTGGGAGCTGTCAGGTAACAGAAGGATCCAGAGGACTGTTGTGGAGACATGACAGTCCTCTTTTTTTGCCGGCATCTGACAGAGCGGGGGAAATTCCTGAATTGAAAATCTCTAGCGGGTATGGTAGAATTGAAAAGAATATAATGACTCTCTTTCTGTCCTTTTAAGGCAGAGGGGGATTTGCCCGCAGCGGCAAAAAAGTGGAAACGCAAGGACAAAATCCTATAAACACGGAGGTTTTGAAAGATATGGAAAGTTACAAGCAGGAATTTATCCAGTTTATGGTGGACAGTGATGTGCTGAAATTTGGAGATTTTACTTTGAAAAGCGGGAGAAAATCCCCCTTCTTTATGAACGCAGGCGCCTATGTGACAGGTTCCCAGTTAAAGAAACTGGGAGAATACTACGCCAAGGCTATCCACGACAGGTACGGGGATGACTTTGACGTGCTCTTCGGGCCCGCCTACAAGGGGATCCCGCTGGCAGTGGTGACAGCTATCGCCTACAGCGAGCTCTACGGAAAGGAGATCCGCTACTGCTCAGACCGCAAGGAGGAGAAAGACCATGGTGCTGACAAGGGAAGCTTTCTTGGCAGCAGCTTAAAAGACGGGGACCGGGTTATCATGATCGAGGACGTGACAACCTCCGGTAAATCCATGGAGGAGACGGTTCCAAAGGTAAGAGGAGCAGCGGATGTAACTATCGTGGGCCTTATGGTATCCCTGGACCGCATGGAAGTGGGCAAGGGCGGAGAGAAGAAAGCCCTGGATGAGGTCCATGACCTGTACGGATTTGACACAGCGGCCATTGTGACCATGGCGGAAGTGGTAGAGTGTCTCTGGAATAAAGAATGTGACGGAAAGGTTGTTATCGACGATACATTAAAGGCAGCTATTGATGCATACTATGAACAGTACGGAGCAAAATAGGAGGAAGCGGCTATGAATGAAAAAGCATACAGATCTATGGCGTTTGCGGGAACTGGAAATATAGTGATCGGCATTGTGATGATCGTGGTGGGCACGGTGGCAGGTATCCTGTCCATCATCGGCGGCGCGAGGCTGTTGAAAGAGAAGAACGGCCTGATGTTTTAAAGAAAACAGTCTGACTGGATGGAGGAGTAGAAGATAAGTTTTGAGTTATAAAAAAGGCAGAGGAATACGTATACTGGGGAAGATCTTGTTTATCCTGTATATGGCATTTGTCGTGTATTTTCTGCTGTTTTCTGATCTTTACGGGAGGACCGGGCCGGCCAGTGAGTACCACTACAACCTGGTCCTTTTTCAGGAGATCAGAAGGTTTTGGACATACAGGGATCAGCTTGGCACTTATGCCGTGTTTTCCAATCTTTTCGGCAATGTGCTGATTTTTATGCCTTTTGGCTTTTTCCTGCCTATGGCCAGCCGGCACAGGAGCTTTGCCTCGGCCGTGCTGTACAGCTTTTCGCTGAGCCTGGGAGTGGAGGCGTTTCAGCTCCTGACAAAGGTGGGCAGTTTTGACGTGGACGACCTGCTCCTGAACACCATAGGAGGGGCGGCAGGATACATCATTTTTACCATATGTGCAGCGATAAGGAGACACCATGTTGCTAAGAAGACTAAGAGAAGCCATTGAGGAGATGGCGGAGAGAAGAAAAAAGAAAAAAACAGAAAAAGAGAAAATGAAGAGGCGCAGCCGGAAGTATGGGCAGGCCCAGCTGAAACACTCCAGAAGAGGGATCAAATCCACGTTTCTCGCAGTGTGCTGTCTGTTCCTCCTTGTGCTGGCTTTTTCTGCTTCATACATAACCAGAGGAGATGTAGGACTTTTGATCGGCGTTGTGGGTCTTAGCGCCCTTGCCCTGGCAGTCGTTGGACTGAAAAATGCTATCCAGGGCTTTAAGGAGAGAGAAAAGAATTACGTCACATGTAAAGTGGGGGCGGCGTTGAATGGCCTTTTTCTCCTTGGTCTGATCGCAATATTTTTAAGGGGGCTATTTTAGATGGCAGAACTGACAGAAGAAAGATATGAACTTGCAATAGAAAGGATTTCGCAGATCCCGGATGAAGAGAGGGCAGGGGAGAGATTCCGGCCCTGGTTCCGGCGGACTGCGGAATTTATTCTTTTATTGGACAGATTTTACAGATGTGTCTCTTCGGGAGACTACAGGAAGTCTTCGCTGGAGGAACTGAAGGAGTGGAACAGAAAGCTCTATGAGGACATCTTGCCTGAAAATTATGAGACCAGCTGCGGCAATCCCGCGTATGCGGTGCGGGAGCTGGGGGAGGAATACGGGCAGATCTTAAGCTTTCTCTACGCTGAGATCCGGGGAGGCATCCCCTATGCGGCGGAGGGGAAGACAGAGTACCTGGACATTCTGTACGAACTTTTCATCGAGATCTACAACTGCTTTGAAGAGGAGGATGAGCCGGAGCTTCGGACCCTCCGGGATATCATTTACTGGTACGCCAGTGATTACTGCGACGTGTTTGTGGCGGACAGGATAGAGGAGCAGATCGATCCTGAGAGGAGGTTCGCTCTGGATATCATAGAAGAATGCGACCTGTCGGACTTCCGATACCTTTATTTCTACGGAGAGTACGTGGGGGAAAATGAGCTGGGGACAGCCCGCTATCTGGCGGCCCTGCCGGAGGAGACAGTGCAGAAGATGGCGGATGTGTACACGGAAGGATACAGGATCGGTTTTGTCAACACGGGAAAGGATCTGTCAAAGAAAGGGACAGTGAATATCCGCTATGTCCTTGGCTTTGAGAGAGTGGTGAAGAAGGCGGTGGAGAATTTCCGTGAAATGGGCCTTGAACCGGTGATCTACCGGGCGGCAGGAAGCGTCCTCACAAAGAGAGGGGCATCCCGGGTGGGATACTATGGCGGCATTCCCAATATGCAGTACGACTATGACCACAGAAATGACCAGGGCCTTTTCTTTGGCAAGCGGTTCATGGAGCGGAAGCTGGAAGTCATGCACACCACCTATGAGAGAAACAGAGAGCTGGCCCGGGCGCTGGCAGGCCCGGCGGTGATGGAGACCTTCGGTGAGAAGCCTTTTTCTCCAAAGCAGAAAAAAGAAGTGGTATCCCTGTCTCCGAAGCAGGAAGAGCTGCAGCTTCTCTATGACAGCAGATCCTCCCAGATGACCAACGAGTACATTCCGGGGGATGAGAGGAGCTTTACCATCATTGCGTGGCCGGTGCCGGAGATCGGGGAGAAGTACCCGGAGATCTTCGACCAGGTGATCCGCATCAACACCCTGGACGCCGAAGTGTACGGCAGCGTACAGCAGAAGCTCATCGACGCCCTGGATAAGGGAAAATATGTGCGCATCCTTGGAAAGGACGGCAACCGGACGGACATGAAAGTGCAGCTTTACAGACTTTCAGACCCGGAAAAGGAGACCATATTTGAAAACTGCGTGGCGGACGTGAATATCCCGGTGGGGGAAGTCTTTACTTCTCCGGTGCTGGAGGGAACGGAAGGGACGCTGCATGTCAGCCAGGTGTACCTGAACGGACTGCAGTTTAAGGATCTGGAGCTGACCTTTGAGGACGGCATGATCACCGGGTACCGGTGCGGCAATTTTGAGGATGAGGAAGAGGGCAGGAAGTATATTTTTGACAATATTCTTTTCAAACACGAGACTCTTCCCCTTGGCGAGTTTGCCATCGGCACCAACACTACAGCCTACGTGACAGCCAGAAAATATGGCATCGGGGGCAAGATGCCCATTCTCATTGCAGAGAAGACAGGCCCCCATTTTGCCGTGGGCGACACATGCTACAGCTGGGCTGAGGACATCAGCGTGTACAACCCGGATGGGAAGGAGATCGTGGCCAGAGACAATTCTATTTCCATAAAGCGGAAAGAAGACCCGGCAAAGGCCTACTTCCACTGCCACACGGATATCACCATTCCCTACGAGGAACTGGGCAGGATCGCAGTGGTGACCGGGGAGGGAGAGGAGATCCCTCTCATCGAAAATGGAGAATTTGTCCTTCCAGGCACAGAGATTTTAAATGAACCATTGAAAAATACGAATAAATAAGCTATGATTTATCTGCGAAACTTATAAATGAGCGAAAAGCGGAAAGGATGGAAACTATGCCAAAAGTAGGAATCGTAATGGGCAGTGACTCTGATATGAAGGTTATGAGCAAGGCTGCCGATATGCTGGAAAAACTGGGGATCGAGTATGAGATGACGATCATCTCCGCCCACAGGGAGCCGGATGTGTTTTTTGAGTATGCAAAGAGCGCGGAGGAGAAAGATTTTAAGGTGATCATCGCCGGAGCAGGCATGGCTGCCCATCTGCCGGGTATGTGTGCCGCCATCTTCCCCATGCCGGTCATCGGCGTGCCCATGTCGGGAAAGAACCTGGCCGGAGAGGACGCGCTTTTTTCAATCGTACAGATGCCGCCCGGAATTCCGGTTGCCACAGTTGCCATTGACGGAGGCATGAACGCGGCCATCCTGGCAGCGAAGATCCTGGCCACCTCAGACGCGGCTCTTCTTGAGAGACTGAAGGCCTACACACAGGAGATGAAGGAGACCGTGCAGGCAAAGGCGGCGAAGCTGGACGAACTTGGCTATAAAGAATACATGAAACAGATGTAGTGAGGAGAAAAGTATGGATTACAAGAATGCGGGTGTAGATATTGAGGCGGGTTACAGATCCGTGGAACTGATGAAGGAGCATGTAAAGAAGACCATGCGCCCCGAGGTGCTGGGGGGTCTGGGAGGATTTTCCGGCGCGTTTTCCTTAAGTAAGATCAAGGAAATGGAAGATCCTGTTCTTCTGTCCGGAACAGACGGCTGCGGCACAAAAGTGAAGCTGGCCATGATCCTGGACAAGCATGACACCATCGGTATCGATGCGGTGGCCATGTGTGTCAACGACATTGCCTGTGCAGGCGGGGAGCCCCTGTTCTTCCTGGACTACATAGCCTGCGGAAAGAACTATCCGGAGAAGATCGCTGACATTGTAAAAGGAGTGGCGGAAGGCTGCATCCAGTCTGAGGCGGCTCTCATCGGCGGCGAGACAGCAGAGCATCCCGGACTTATGCCGGAAGATGATTATGATCTGGCCGGATTTGCAGTGGGCGTCTGTGACAGAAAAGATATGATCACTGGGGAGAACCTGGCAGAGGGAGATGTGCTCATCGGCATGGCTTCTTCCGGCGTGCACAGCAACGGATTTTCCCTGGTGCGCAAGGTGTTTGACATGACAAGGGAGTCTTTGGATACATACTATGACGAGCTTGGGAAGACCCTGGGGGAGGCTCTCCTGGCCCCTACGAGGATTTATGTAAAAGCCCTCAAGAGCGTGAAAAACGCAGGAGTTAAGGTGAAGGCCTGCAGCCACATCACAGGGGGCGGCTTCTACGAGAACGTGCCCCGTATGCTGAAGGAAGGCACCCACGCAGTGATCGAGAAAGACAGCTATCCGGTGCCGCCTATTTTTGACATGCTGGCAAAGCAGGGCCATGTGGAAGAGCAGATGATGTACAACACATTCAACATGGGTATCGGCATGGTTGTGGCAGTGGATCCGAAGGATGTGGACGCAGCCATGGAGGCCATGAAAGCGGCAGGAGATACGCCTTATGTGATCGGCCATATCAAAGCCGGAGATAAAGGAGTCACATTATGCTAAGAGTACTGGTTCTTGTGTCCGGGGGCGGCACTAACCTGCAGGCTATCCTGGATGCGGTGGACGAAGGGAGCATCACCAACACAGAGATCGTGGGCGTGATCAGCAACAATAAAAATGCCTACGCCCTGACAAGGGCCAGGGAGCACGGCGTGGCGTCCCGGTGCATTTCGCCCAAGGATTTTGCCACCAGGGAGGAGTTTAATGCGAAATTCCTGGCGGCGGTGGATGAGATCGGACCGGACCTCATCGTGCTGGCCGGATTTCTTGTGGTCATCCCCGCGGAGATGATCGCAAAGTACAGAAACAGGATCATCAACATCCATCCATCTCTCATCCCGGCTTTCTGCGGGACAGGCTTCTACGGGCTGAAAGTTCATGAAGCGGCCCTTAAAAGAGGGGTGAAAGTGGTGGGAGCTACCGTGCACTTTGTGGATGAAGGCACGGACACAGGCCCCATCATTTTACAGAAAGCTGTGGAAGTGGAGGAGGGGGATACCCCCGAGATCCTTCAGCGGCGCGTGATGGAGCAGGCAGAGTGGAAGATCCTGCCACAGGCCATTAACCTTATAGCAGGCGGCAGGGTGACAGTGGAAGACGGAAAAGTCAGGATCCGGTAAAGCCGGGAAGACAGGAGGAAGACCAATGAATGTATTGATTGTAGGAAGCGGCGGAAGGGAGCACGCCATCGCGTACTGCGTGGCGAAAAGTCACAAAGCGGATAAAATATACTGCACACCGGGCAATGCGGGCATCGCTGAGTACGCACAGTGCGAGCCCATCGGCGCCATGGAGTTTGACAAGATCGTGGCTTTTGCAAAGGAGAAAGACATTGACCTTGTCATTGTGGGCATGGACGATCCTCTGGTAGGCGGCCTGGTGGATGAGCTGGAGGCGGCAGGCATCCGCACCTTCGGCCCCAGGAAGAATGCAGCCATCCTGGAAGGTTCCAAGGCATTTTCCAAAGATCTGATGAAAAAATACCATATCCCCACAGCGGCCTATGAGAATTTTGACGATCCGGACAAGGCCATCCAGTATCTGAAGACAGAGGCGAAATTCCCCATCGTCCTCAAGGCGGACGGCCTGGCTCTGGGAAAGGGAGTTCTCATCTGCAACACCCTGGAGGAGGCGGAGGAAGGCGTGAAGACCATCATGCTGGACAAGAAATTCGGAGCTTCCGGCAACACCATGGTCATTGAGGAGTTCATGACCGGCAGGGAAGTGTCTGTCCTCTCCTTTGTGGACGGCAATATTGTAAAGACCATGACAAGCGCCCAGGACCACAAGCGGGCCGGGGACGGAGACACTGGCCTTAACACAGGCGGTATGGGTACATTTTCTCCAAGTCCGTTCTACACAGAAGAGGTGGATGCGTTCTGCCAGAAATATATTTTCCAGCCCACGGTTGACGCCATGAAAGCGGAGGGACGCCCCTTCAAAGGCGTGATCTTCTTCGGCCTGATGCTGACAGAGGAAGGGCCGAAGGTGCTGGAGTACAATGCCCGCTTCGGCGATCCGGAAGCCCAGGTGGTGCTGCCCCGGATGAAGAACGACATCATCGACGTGGCGGAGGCCTGCATCGACGGCACCCTGGATCAGATCGATCTGCAGTTTGAGGACAATGCGGCTGTCTGCGTGGTGCTGGCATCGGAAGGGTATCCTGTCTCCTATGAGAAGGGACTTCCCATTACAGGGCTGGATGAATTTAAGAAACACGAGGGTTACTACTGCTTCCACGCAGGGACAAAAGAGGCGGACGGACAGATCGTCACAAACGGCGGCCGCGTTCTTGGTATCACGGCCAAGGGAAAAGATCTGAAGGAGGCCAGGGCCAACGCCTACGCGGCCACAGAGTGGGTGCAGTTTGACAACAAGTACATGCGCCACGACATTGGAAAAGCCATTGACGAAGCATAAATAAAAAGCGAAAGAGAAGCTCTCTCTGGAGGGAAATTCCAGGGAGGGCTTTTTGACTTCCGGGACAGACTTTTAAGGAAAGGGGATGGGGAAACATGCAGACAGCGGCAGTGCTTCTTGTGGAGGACGATCCCTCCATCGTGGAACATCTGACGGAATTTCTGGCAGGAGAAGGTTTTGCGGTGAAAAGTGCGTCGGGGCAGGAGGCGGCACTGGATATACTGGATGAGAACAAGGTGGATCTTGTGCTTCTTGATATTACCCTGGCCCAGGGAAACGGGTTTTCGGTCTGCGCCAGGATCAAGGAGGAGTACCAGATCCCGGTGATCTTTCTGACAGCTATGGACGACGAGTATTCGGTGGTGGCCGGCCTGGACATGGGTGCGGACGACTATATCAGCAAGCCTTTCCGGCCCCGGGAGCTTGTGTCCCGCATGAGAAATGTGCTGCGAAGGAGCGGCCGGGCGGAGCGGGCGGCGGTGATCGGGGATCTTACGGTGGACACAGATCGGGGCGTGGTCCTGCGTGAGGGCCGGGAGCTGTACCTGTCTGCGCTGGAATACCGGCTGCTGCTTGTGTTTTTAAATCACCGGGGACAGATTTTAAGCCGGGATGTGCTGATGGAGGAGCTCTGGGATATCTCGGGAGAGTTTGTCAATGACAATACGCTGACAGTCTATATCAAGCGGCTCCGGGAGAAGATAGAGCTGGATCCGGGGAACCCTGTCATCCTGCGGACGGTCCGGGGGCTGGGCTACCGCATGGAGTAACCGGAAGAGAGAAGGAGGAAAGAGATGGAGTTTTTCAGAAACAGGGATGTCCGGCAGCAGTGCCTGCTCTTTGCTGTGGTTCTTCTGGCGGCCACCGGGGCGGCGTTTTCTGTCTCCCGGCAGGCGGCGCTTCCGGTCTTTCTGACAGGAGCAGTTTTTGCGGCCATTTCCCTTTTGTTTACATGGAGGAGGACCAGGGATGTGCAGCGCCTGGCAGAGGAGCTGGATAGTTTTCTCCACATGGAGACAAAAGGCTCCTCCTCCGGCAGAGGTGACATGCAGATGCAGCATTTCCGGGAGGGGGATCTGGAAGTGCTGCGGGACGAGGTCGAGAAGCTGTTGGTCCGTCTAAGCCGGCAGTCGGTTCTTCTTATGGCGGACAAGCGTCAGCTCTCGGAAGCGCTGGCAGATATCTCCCACCAGATCCGCACGCCTCTTACGTCTCTTAATCTGCAGGCGGAGCGGCTCCGCGGTTCCGCCCTTACAGAGGACGAAAGGCGGGCCCTGCTCCGGGAGATGACGGGCATGCTGTCACGCATCGGCTGGCTGGTGGAGACGCTCCTTAAGCTGTCAAAGCTGGAGGCAGGGACAGTGGTAATGAGAAAAGAGGAATTTCCGGCCGGAGAGCTGGCAAGGGAGGCCCTTAAGCCCTTTGAGATTTCCATGGAGATCCACGGGCAGGAGTGCATCTTCGACCTGTCCGGGGAGCCGGTCATACGGGGAGACTATACCTGGACGCTGGAGGCGGTGCAGAATGTGATCAAAAACGCTCTGGAACACACACCGGAAGGGGGACGCATCTGGATCAGCCTGCGGGAGACCCCGCTTTTTGCGGAGATTGTCATTACCGACTCCGGAACGGGGATAGCGGATAAGGATCTGCCCCATGTGTTTGAGCGGTTTTACAGAGGGCAGAACGCGGCTGCCGGGAACTTTGGCATCGGCCTGGCGCTGGCCAGGTCCATCCTGGCCGGAGAGAATGGGGTGATCCTGGCCGGGAACAGCAAGGGCCGGGGCGGACAGTTTACCATGCGGTTTTACAGGTGACGGATTTTGCGGATGACGGGTCTGAAAGTGACAGATCCGTCATTTTTCTGTCACGGTCCTGTCATGTGGGCGGGCTATACTGACAGTGAAAGAAAAACCATGCAGGAGGAACAGTGACATGAAAAAGACAGGGGAGATCCTTCGTGTTGAAAATCTGACAAAAATATACGGGGAGGGGGAAAACGCCGTGCGGGCTTTGGACGGCGTGTCCTTCTCCGTGCAGAAAGGAGAGTTTGTGGCGGTGATGGGGGCCTCCGGCTCCGGCAAATCCACCCTGCTCCATCTGCTGGGCGGCGTGGACCGGCCCACGGCGGGGAAAGTCTGTGTGGGCGGTGTGGATGTGTACGCCCAGAAGGAGGAGGAGCTGGCTGTGTTCCGCAGAAGAAAGGTGGGACTCATCTACCAGTTTTACAATCTGATCCCGGTGCTGACAGTAGAGGAGAATATTGCCCTGCCGGTGCTCATGGACGGGAGAAAGGTGAATAAAGAGCGGATGGAAAATCTGCTGAAGATCCTGAAGATGGAAAAGCGGCGTACCCATCTGCCGGGGCAGTTGTCCGGCGGACAGCAGCAGCGGGTGTCCATAGGCAGGGCGCTTATGAACGCCCCGGCGGTGGTGCTGGCGGATGAGCCAACCGGCAATCTGGACTCGGAGAACAGCCGGCAGATCGTGGAGCTTCTGAAATACTCCAACCGAACCTACGACCAGACCATGGTGGTCATTACCCACGACGAGGATATCGCTCTCCAGGCGGACCGGGTCATCGCCCTGGCGGACGGGCGGATCGTGAAAGACGAGGTGATCCGGTAATGAGAAATATTTTTTCAGAGATCACAAGAAGGACCATGGGACAGAACCGGACCCGCACAGTGGTCACCATCATCGGCGTCATCCTCTCCACGGCCATGGTGACGGCGCTGGCGGTATTTGCAGGGAGCATGCAGCATTTTCTTGTGCAGCATACTATTGCCATGGAAGGAGCGTGGCATGTGGATATAAGCGGGATGACCAGGGAGGAGCTGGCTGAGGTCCTGGCGGATGACCGGGTGGAGAAGGCCTCTGTGCTGTATGAGCTGGGGTATGTCCCGGCCCGGGAAGAGGACGGGATCTGTCATCTGGTGGCCAGCCGGGATGAGACGGCCTGGGAGGAGCTGCCGGTGGAACTTGACGCGGGGCGTCTGCCGGAAACGGAAGACGAGATCCTGATCCCCTACGACGGGATCTGGATCGCCGGACAGGAAGCCCATGTGGGGGATGTGCTTGCCATCCCCATGGGCAGATATGTCTCGGAAACCGGGGAGACGCAGAAATCCTGGGAACTCGTCCGGGAAACCTCCGAGGAGGCAGGCAGGGCTGGGCAGTATGTGGAAGGGCAGACCCAGAGCTTTACGGTGACAGGCGTTTACAAAGAGATGGCGGAGATGGATTTTGGCAGCGCCAGGTTTGACGCCGGGTACATGCTTCTGACAGGGGGGCGGGATATCCCGGATCAGGACGAAAACGGGCTGTACTGCCGCGCTTTTCTGGAGATGAAAAAGCCGGGCCAGGCAGACGGATTTATCGCGGACTGGGTGGATCCTTCCGACGGCAGAAACAGGCTGGAAGGGGTGTCCTGGTCCCGGCACGACAGTCTCCTCAGATGGCAGGGCGTGTTCCGCAGTGAACGCTATATCCAGTTTATCGTGGGAATGCTGGGGACACTGCTGGCGGTGATCATGGTGGGGTCAGTCTCTTTGATCTACAACTCATTTTCCATTTCCCTGCGGGAGCGGACGGCTCAGTTCGGGCTTCTTGCTTCTGTGGGAGCCACCCGAAAGCAGCTGAGAAAATCCCTGCGATTTGAGGCGTTTCTTGTAAGCGGCTTGGGAATCCCTCTGGGACTTCTGGCCGGGGTGGCCGGGAGCGCGGTCACGCTGCATTTTATCGGAGGCGGGCTGACGGCATTTATGTACGGGTATGAGGGAGAGATACCGGTGCAGATCTATCCGGCCGCGCTTCTTCTGGCGGCGGCTTTTGCCTTTCTTATCGTGCTGGTGTCCGTGTGGATACCCTCCCGGCGGATCCGGAAGATTTCTCCCATGGATGCCATCCGTTCCACAAAGGACATCCGCATCCGTCCCCGGGATGTAAAAAGCGGGAGACTGACAGGGAAAATGCTGGGGCTTCCGGGGATGCTGGCCTCCAAGAATTACAGGAGGGACCGGAAGAAATATAAGAGCACGGTGGTTTCCCTTACGGTCAGCATGGTACTCCTTATGACAGCGGCGCTGTTTACCATTTATCTGACCCGTGCAGGCGGCACGATCCTGGATCCGCCTAAGTATGAACTGGAGTACACGCTGTTCCTGTCCGGCAGCCAGGGAGATGAGCAGACCACCGGGGATGTCCGGAAACTTCTGGAAAATGAGCCGGGTGTGGAAGAGGTGTGGATGTATAAAAGCATTTATCTTTCCATTCCTGTGGAAGAGAACATGCTGAATGAGGAGTACAGCCGGATACATTCCTGGAGCGAAGAGGATCATCCGGACGGGAAAGTGCCCTTTACCTGCCCCGCAATTGTGCTGTCAGATGATGAGTACCAGGAGTTCCTTAAGGAGCAGGGGCTGGAAGAGCCGGATGCGGGTGCTGCAGCAGACGGCGCGGACGGCACAGACGATACAGTTCTCAAGGCGGTTTATTATGACCAGATGCAGGTGTATGATGAAGAAAATGAGACCTACAGTCAGGTTCCGGTTCTGTCAGACGAGGTGAAGAAAAGGCCTCTGGCGGCTGGAATATACCGGGCGGAGGAGACGCCGGACGGTGGACAGGAAATGACGTTTGAAGAAAAGCTCCAGGTGGAGTTTGATCAGGAGACGATGCAGCTCCCCGAAAAATATGACGCCCAGGGAAGAGTGGATCCTATCATGATCCTGTCGGAGAGACAGTTTGAACAGTACAGGAGCCTGATGCGTGACGGGACGGAAGGGGAGTCCTATTTTGCAGAGTTCAACATCCGGGCCTCGGATTACCGGACGGTAGGGGCAGACCTGCAAGAGAAACTGGAAGAAAAAGAAGAGTGGGACGGCATTTTCTATACGCCGGCTGCGGATGCAGAGATGAACAGGCAGGCGGTGGCGGCCATCCAGGTTCTGTGCTATGGATTTATTGCCCTCATCTCCCTTATTGCACTGGTAAATGTGTTCAACACCATGTCCACAAACCTCATGCTGAGACGGCGGGAGTTCGCCATGCTCCGTTCCGTGGGGATGACAGGCAGATCCTTCCGCCTTATGCTGGGATACGAGTGCGTCATCTATGGCCTGCGCTCCCTTGTGTACGGCACCATTTTGTCCCTGCTTATCAGCTTTGCCTTCTGGCATTTCACTTCCCGGGCCGGAGGCGGGAATGAATTCATCTTCCCCTGGCCATGGTTTGCGGCGGCTGTGGCAGGCGTGCTCCTCATCGTAGGCATCACCATGGCGTACAGCATAGGCAAGATCCGCAGGATGAACATCATCGATGAATTGCGCAAAGAGTAGAATACAAAATACACAATAACGCACCAGATATGTTAATTCCGGACGTAATACTTTTTAAAAGTATTACGTCCGGAATTAACTTTTCGCGATCAATAATTACCCAATTCGCCGAGATATCTGTCGATTTTCTTGAGCCTTTTCTCAATCCCTTTGGCCTTATGGCTCAGTGTCTCCAGAATGCCCTCTGCGATGAACTGCGGACCCACCATGCAGTTGAAGAAAGCGTTGCTGTCTACTGGGACTGTGAAGAGGACAGTAGCGTACTCGGCCAGGAGGGCGCTTGGTTTGTCGGTCACAACGATGATCTTTGCGCCGGACTCCCTTGCCATCTGGGCGCAGATCTTATCCTCGGAGGAGTACCGAGGGAAGCTGAACATGATCAGGCAGTCATCCTTTGAAATGTTGCACAGGTGGTCCACCGGACTGATGGCCGAGGAGCTGGTGGTCTCCACGTTGGGGACCATGTGCTTCAGATAGAGGAGAAAATAGTCCCCCAGGGAGGAGTTGCCTCTGGAGGCGGTGATGTACTTGTGTCTGCTTGCAAGGATAATGCTGGCTGCCTCCTCGAAGGAGTCCGGGCTGTTGGATGTCAGTGCGCTTTCCAGATTCTGTGCGGCATTTTTGAAATGCCGGTTGATGTAGTCGGATGTGCTGGTGAGCTGGGCCCGTTTGGCGATCCTCTGAGATGGGATGGTGATGGAACTGGAAATGCTCAGCACTTTGTCCTGGTAGTCCTTTCGCAGGTTTTTTTGAAAATCCATAAATCCTTCAAATCCCAGTGACCGGCTGAAGCGGATGATAGAGGATTCGCTGACGCCCAGCTTCAGGGCGATTTCTGTGGATGTCATGAAACAGGCGTCGGCAGAGTTGTCCAGTATATATTTTGCAATGATCTTCTGTGTCTTGGTAAGCGGGGTCTTACTGATAAGGTCCCTCAATTCTTTCATATTCTTCCCTCCGGGTTTGGCAATAGTATGTTTGTATTCTACAATAAGATTTAAGCATGGATTGAGAAAATATTCAAGTCAATTGTACATACAAATGAAAGAAATGTTGATAAATAAAAAGTTTCGTGAAAAAAATAACTTTTATTGAATGTTGAAGGGTGGTGTGCTATTATGATTTTAGAAACAAATGAAAAATATTCTTCAAAAAAATAAGAATTTGAAGAATATTTTTCGCCGGGTATCTGCAGGCCGTGCAGGAGCAGGCTGCAGCCCGAAATAAGAGAAGGCAGAAGAGCCGGAAAAATATTGACACAGGAGGTAAGAAAGTTGAAAGTAGGATGCGTAAAAGAAATCAAAAACAATGAGTTCCGTGTAGGTATGACACCGGACAACGTAAAGAGCTATGTGGCAGCAGGCCATGAGGTGTATATTGAGAAAGGCGCTGGTGTTGGATCCGGGTTCCAGGATGCTGAGTACGAGGCAGCAGGCGCAAAAATGATCGACACTGCAAAAGAAGTGTGGGATACAGTAGAGATGATGATCAAGGTAAAAGAGCCTCTTCCGGAAGAGTATCCGCTGTTCCACGAAGGACTGATCCTCTATACATATCTTCATCTGGCAGCAGACAAACCGCAGACAGACGCTCTCTTAAATGGAAAAGTTAAAGGTGTTGCCTACGAGACACTGTATGATCCGAAGCAGGGCGGACTTCCCCTTCTTGCTCCTATGAGCCAGATCGCAGGACGCTTAAGTATCCAGGAAGGAGCAAAATACCTGGAGCAGACATTCGGCGGTGAGGGCGTTCTCCTGGCAGGCGTTCCGGGAACACCGAAGGCAAACATCGTAATCCTTGGAGGCGGAAATGTAGGAACAAACGCCTGCAAGATTGCTGTTGGAATGGGCGCAAATGTAACTATTATGGATATCAGCCTTCCGAGACTTGCTTACCTGGACGACATTTTTGGAGCCCGCATCCAGACACTTGTATCCAATGATGCAAACATTGAGAAAGCTGTAAAAGAAGCAGACCTTGTAATCGGATCTGTCCTGATTCCAGGAAAAGCTGCTCCGAAGATCTTCAAGAAGAAATATCTCAAAGAGATGAAACCAGGCGCTGTATTTGTAGACGTTGCTGTTGACCAGGGCGGCTGCGGCGAGACCACAAAAGTGACATACCACGATGATCCGATCTTCATCGAGGATGGCGTTGTTCACTACTGTGTAGGAAATATGCCGGGTGCTGTTCCGAGAACATCCACCATCGCTCTGACAAATGCAACTCTCTCCTACGGTCTCCAGATCGCAAACAAGGGACTTGAGAAAGCATGCGCAGACAACGAGGTAATCTACTCAGCCATCAACACATACGATGGCAAGCTGACATGCAAGAACGTGGCAGACAGCTTTGACTGCTATGAGTACACAGACATCAGAGAAATCTGCAAATAAATTGGAAAGTCTATAAAAATTCACAGCTTTTATAAACGAAGGCATCCCCGACGGGCAGAGAAAGACAGTCCGGCGGCGGATGCCTCCGTCTTTTTAGTTTGCAGAAACCGGAAGCTGTGGTAATATATCAGATGTAAATACGGAAGAACTTATAAAGTTTTAAAGGATTATTTAAAGGATAAGGAGTGCGGATCATGGTTGAGATTAATAAAGATTTGTGTGTGGGATGCGGCGCCTGCGTCAGGGACTGTCCGGGAGAAGCGCTGCAGATCCAGGATAAAAAGGCGGAGTATGTGCGCAAATGTATTCAGTGCGGACACTGTGTGGCGGTCTGTCCCACGGGAGCTGTGTCCATACCGGAGTACGACATGGACGAGGTGGAGGAGTACGATAAAGACACATTCTGTGTGGATCCGGAACATTTTCTCCACGCGGTGAAATTCAGAAGGAGCATCCGGAACTTCAAGAGCACGCCCATAGAGCGGGAGAAGCTGGAGCGCATCCTGGCGGCAGGCCGGTACACGCCCACGGCGAAAAATACCCAGGGATGCAGGTTTGTCCTGGTGCGGGACGAAATGAAAGCGTTTAAAGATCTTTTCTGGAAGGAGCTGCCCGGCATCCTGGATGTCCTGAAGGAGGAGGCGCCTCTGTATGAGCGCGTTTTCCGCGGGTTCTATGAGAAATATAAAAAAGATCCAAAGGACGATACCTTTTTCTTTAACGCCACATCCTTCCTGGTGATCACCTCCAAAAATCCTCTGGACGGAGGGCTGGCGGCGGCCAATATTGAAAACATGGCTGTGGCTGAGGGAGCCGGCGTGCTGTTCAGCGGCTACACCAAAGCGGTGGTGGAGAACAGCGATGTGCTCAGGGAGTGGCTGGGCATCGGGAAGCGCACCGTGGTCTGCTGCATGCTCATGGGGTACCCGGCTGTATCCTATAAAAGGACTGCGCCCCGGAAATCCGGCAATATCGTGATCCGGTAGAGTTGTTTTTCTTGCGGGAATTGTGTAATATGTGCTAATGTATATATAACAAGAGAAAAGGCTCTTAGTGAAAAGGGGATACTATGTTGATAGAAATTGATTTTAACAGTGACGAAGCGATTTACATGCAGGTGCGCAACCAGATCATCCTGGGGATCGCTACCGCCGAGATCCGGGAGGGAGACCCGCTCCCCTCGGTCCGGCAGATGGCCCAGGCGGTGGGGATCAATATGCACACAGTGAACAAGGCCTACAGCCTGCTTAGGCAGGAAGGATTTATCCAGCTTGACAGGCGCAAGGGCGCTGTGGTTGCACTGGATATTGACAAGATCAAGGCAGTGGAGGAGATGAAGCAGCAGCTTCGGATCGTGCTGGCTCAGGGCCGGTGCAAGGCTATATCCAGGGAAGAAGTGCATGAGCTTGTGGATGAGATTTTCGACGAGTACGCTTAGGAAGAAAGATCCGGCAGAGACGGGAAAATGGAGAAAGGAGAGGGAAGAGGAGCAGATTCTTTTTCCCTGATAGGACATGAACTATACCGAACAGGCAAAGGAAGTATTGAAAATTGCAAAGACTGTGGCAAGAGAGCTCCGGCACCCCTACATCGGGACGGAGCATCTTCTTGTCGGGCTGAAAAAAGTTTACACCGGGGTGGCCGGACAGGTGCTGGCCCTGAACGGTGTCAGTGAGGAGAATATCCGGAAGATCATAGATGAGCTGGTATCCCCCGGGGAGGGAGCGACGGTCACAGGCAGTCCTCAGATGAGCCCCCGGCTTACGTACATCCTGGAGGAGTCCAAGGAGGAGGCGCTGCGCCTGCGCTCCGATGAGGCGGGGACGGAGCATATGCTCCTTGCTATCCTGCGGGATGTGGACTGTGTGGCAGCCAGGATCCTGCTCACGCTGAATGTGAATCTTCAGAAGCTGTGCCAGGATATCCTGGTCAGTGTGGGCGCAGACCCCAAAGAGTACATGGAGGAGATGCAGGAGGACGGGCGGAGGAAAAATTCTGTCCTGGAACAGTATGGTACAGACCTGACACTTCAGGCCGCAGAGGGGAAACTGGACCCTGTCATCGGCCGGGAGAAGGAGATCGAGCGGCTGATGCAGATCCTGAGCCGCCGTACGAAGAACAATCCCTGCCTTGTAGGAGAGCCGGGCGTCGGAAAGACGGCGGTGCTGGAGGGGCTTGCCCAGCGGATCGCCAGAGGCGTGGTGCCGGAGACAATGAAAAACCGGCGCATCGTTACTATGGATCTGGCGGGGATGATCGCCGGGTCCAAGTACAGAGGCGAATTTGAGGAGAGGATGAAGCGGCTGATCCAGGAGGTGAAGGCTGCCGGCAATGTGATCCTCTTCCTGGATGAGGTCCACACCATCATCGGCGCCGGCGGCGCGGAAGGCGCCATGGACGCATCCAATATACTGAAGCCTTCCCTGGCAAGAGGGGAGCTGCAGCTCATCGGAGCCACCACCATTGTGGAGTACAGGAAATATATAGAAAAGGATGCGGCCCTGGAGCGCCGATTCCAGCCGGTGACTGTGGAGGAACCGACCAGGGAGGAGTGTCTGGAGATCCTGAAAGGACTTCAGGAAAAATATGAGGAACATCACCGCGTGTCTGTCCGGGAGGAGGCGCTGGAGGCGGCGGTCTCCCTGTCGGAGCGCTATATCAGCGACCGCTTCCTGCCGGATAAAGCCATAGATGTGCTGGATGAAGCCTGCGCCAAGGTCAGCCTGAAGGGATTTAAAGTTCCGGAAAATATGGAAGAGCTGGAGAAAGTGATCGAACAGCTGGTCCGGGACAAGGAGGATGCCATCCGTGCCGGAGATATGAAGGAGGCCTCCCTTCTCCACCAGGAGCAGCAGGAGGCTCAGAAAAAGCTGGAGCAGCAGAAAAAGCGTTTCCAGAGAAACAATGCCCGCCGCCAGGTGTGTGTCACGGCCGATGACATAGCAGGCGTCGTGTCCGAGTGGACGAAGATCCCTGTGCAGAAACTGGCAGAGTCTGAGAGCGTCAGACTGAAAAGGCTGGAGCAGACCCTTCACAAGAGAGTGGTGGGGCAGGAGGAGGCTGTCACTGCTGTGGCGAAGGCGGTGCGCCGTGGAAGAGTGGGCCTGAAAGACCCGGCCCGCCCTATCGGCTCGTTTCTCTTTCTCGGACCTACCGGTGTGGGAAAGACAGAGCTTTCAAAGGCGCTGGCAGAGGCTCTCTTTGGCAATGAGGATTCTATGATCCGGGTGGATATGTCTGAGTACATGGAGAAGCACAGCGTCTCCAAGATGATCGGTTCGCCTCCGGGATACGTAGGTCACGAGGATGGAGGACAGCTCAGCGAACAGGTGCGCCGTCACCCTTACTCAGTGGTGCTGTTTGACGAGATCGAGAAGGCGCATCCGGATGTGTTCAACATCCTCCTGCAGGTGCTGGATGACGGCCATATCACGGACTCCCAGGGCAGGAAGGTGGATTTCCGCAACACGGTGATCATTATGACATCCAATGCGGGCGCCCAGGCGATCATAGACCCGAAGCGGCTGGGATTTGTGACAAAAGAAGACGAGGCCGGCGACTACAAGCGGATGAAGTCCAATGTGATGAATGAAGTGAAGCTGCTCTTCCGTCCGGAGTTCCTGAACCGTATTGACGAGATCCTTGTATTCCATGCACTGAATAATGTAGATATGAAGAAGATCGTGAGCATGATGTGCAAAGAGGTGTGTGCGCGGGCAAAGGAGCAGCTTGGCATCACGCTCCATGTCCGGGACTCTGTGAAAAAGCACATTGTGGAGACCGGCACGGATCAGAAGTATGGAGCCCGTCCGCTGCGCCGGGCGGTGCAGAATCTGCTGGAAGATAAGCTGGCTGAGGCAGTGCTGGACGGTACCATAAAGAGGGGCCAGACAGTGGAGGCCGGCATGTCTAAAAAAGAAATAAAATTTATTCCAAAGACTACAAATTGAAATTTTTTTGAGATATAATGTGGATACAAAAGAAGAACCACTAGGAGGACATGTAAAATGGCAGTAGTAAAAGAGCTGTTGCGGGCAGAAAACGATGGAACACTGAGTTTTGGGGATTACACACTCGGCTCTAAGACAAAGCTGGAGGGCTTTGAGTTCCAGGGAGACATCTACAAGGTAAAGACATTTGCCGAGATCACCAAACTGGAGAAAAACGGCATGTTTGTATACGAGTCCGTTCCCGGGACAGCGGTGGAGAATTTTAAGACAGGAGACGGCATTGTTTCCTTTAAAGTATCTGCATCAAAAGATGCACAGTTTACACTTGAGCTGGAGGCGGACAGTGAGTACACTGTCTATCTGGATGATATGAATATCGGTGATATGACGACAAACTTAAGCGGCAAGCTGAGCGTTAGTGCAGAGCTGGAAGAAGGAAAGAGCATAGAAGTAAAAATTGTAAAGAAATAATTCCGGGCTGCAGGGATTTCCCCTGCAGCTTATTTTTTATTTATTGTTAATATCAGATGGATCGTCTACAGGAGCAGTTTTTCGAATGCAATTTTCTCACTGTTGTCAAAACAGATCGTACCGCAGTATACAAACCCCTGTTTTTCCAAAATATGCCGCATGATCAGGTTCTGGCTGTCTGTGTCCACTTTAAAACTGTGCACATCTTTTGAGCGAGCCATTTTTTCGGCGGCCTGGAAGACAGAGGCGGCAAGGCCCCGTCCCCGGAAGGAGGGGGAAAGGGCAAGGCGATGCAGGACTACATAGGGCTGGGAACTGAGCCAGGAGCCGCTTAAAGTATTGTAGGCGGGCTCACCGTTGAAGTCGATACATACATAACCAGCCGGGCGTCCGTCAAGCATACACAGATATCCGATCTCTTTCTCTATGTCCTTTTCTAAGCAGTCCTTGTCCGGATAGCCGTTCTGCCACTGATCCACGCCCTGAGATCTCAAAAAACATTTTGCGTTGTCAATAAGTTCCATGATCTGCTCCAGATCTTCTCTTTTTGCTTTCCGCAGTTCCATTGTATCTGCTCCTCCCCTTGTGTGTTGACATTTTGTTCTTGTGCGATATAATGTACTAAAAATACATTATATTGTTAAAGAAAGTATATATCTTCAGAGTGAGAAATGTCAATCATATAATGGAAAAAAATCCGATATAACGGAGAGAGAGGCGAGATTTTGGACATATCAAAGACAACAGCCAGAAACATAAAAAGGATACGTGAAAACAAGAAGATGACATTGGATGCAGCGGCCGCCGCCACAGGAGTATCACGCAGCATGCTCTCCCAGATAGAGAGAGGGGATGCCAATCCTACGATCACTGTACTGTGGAAGATCGCGAATGGATTTAAAGTTTCTTTTACAGCGCTCACAGAGACTTCTCTTGAGGATGCAGCTGTTATTCCCGCAGAGTCCGTGCATCCGGTTACAGAGGCGGATGGTCTGTATATCAACTATCCCGTCTTTCCCTTTGATGAGAAACGCCTTTTTGAGATGTACCGCATTGTCATTAAGCCGGGGGGGAAGCTGGATGCTCAGCCGCATATAGCTGGAACAGAGGAGTACATTACTGTGTTCGAGGGGGAGGCACAGATCATGGCTGACGGGAAAGTGTATCAGCTGAAGGCGGGGGACTCTATCCGTTTCAGGTCGGATGTGATCCACGGGTATAAGAATACAGGCAGTGAGACTGTGCAGATGAGTATGCTGATCTACTACGGAGAGAGTTAAAGGGAAAGACTAACTATTAAAAGTCAAGTCTGAAATGAAGATTTTATGAATGAATTGCGGGAACGCATTTCAGATATCGTTGTACCTTGAAAATCGCATGACAAACAGAGCATCGTATACCGGTGCTCA
>NZ_JADCKL010000015.1 GCF_014982975.1 Claveliimonas monacensis | reverse complement strand
AAAAAGATGCGGTTTCCATGACTCCGGAATACAGGTTTCCATTAAAACGGAAGTGCGGTTTCCTTCACATCGGAACGCCGGTTTCCAATCTCCGGAATTGAGGTGTAAAACCGCCCGGAATACTCAAAAATGGTGTAGTGGGATGGTAATGGGTTAATAAAAGAAAAGACTATCAGGAATATTGAAAATGCTGGTTTTATTAAAAAATATAAATAATATTAATAGCTACATTTTGTTCAAGAGTGAATAGGTGAATGGAGTAATATAATATTTTGTGCAAAAAAGTTGCATAAAAAATAAAATCTGCTATAATATATAGAGAAAAGAAAGTTTGCAAGGAGGAAATGATTTTGATTATAGAGATTAGAGTTAAAAATTGCTTTGTTTTTGAGGAGCAAATTTCTTTTTCAATGAAAGCTGATATGAGAAATAAGAAATTTGCTTCAAATGTGCATAAAGAAAATAATTTTAATGTTTTAAAAACAGCTGGGATTTATGGATCTAATAATGCAGGGAAAACATGTCTTATAAAATGTATAAAGGCAATCAAACGGATACTTCTTAATCAAAAACCAAGTTTGATGAGTAATATTTTTACAGACAGTTCTATCTGTGAGTTGGGAGTGACATTTCTTGCTTTTGGGAGAAAGTTTGTCTATGATTTCAAATATGATGTTGCAGAAAAAGAATTTATATATGAGAGTTTTTCCGAGATATTAAAAGATCAATATGGAAATGAAAAAGAAGTGTTATGGCTGGTAAAAGATTCTTTACAGGGACAATATGACTGTGCTGATGAAGAAGCAGTTCAGATGATGTCTTTAATGGCGAAAAATAATCTGCTGTGTTATTTGATCGATACCAATAAATTCGAGCATCTGGCAGAAATGAAAAGAATTATTGTTGATTTTGCAGAAAAAATAGACATCATCAATATGAACAATATTCCTATGGAACATACAATAAATTTGATGAAAAATAAAAATCAGCTTCAACATAAGATAGTTGAATTTATTAAGAATGCTGATCTTTACATGGATAATTTTGAATATGTAGATATGGATCAGATTAAGCTGAAAGCAGATGACGAAAAGGAGAAGCCAGATGAAAAAGTTTTAGAGTTACCTGAAACAATTATGGATCAGATAAGACTTGTTTCCACATATAAAGGTGTTCCTGTTCCTAGTATGCTGTTTGATTCTACTGGAACAAAAAAAATAGCTGCATTGGCGGGGTATGTGATTGAGGGAATTGAGCAGGGGCGAATTCTCGTCATAGATGAACTTGATAGCAGTATACATTTCAAATTAACAAGAGCTATAGTAGCGATGTTTAATAATGAACTTAATTCAAATGCGCAGATGATATTTACCGTCCATGATATTAATCTTATGGATTGCAAAAAGATGTTTCGAAAAGAGCAGATCTGGTTTATACACAAGGATGACAAAGGGGTATATGTATATTCTTTGGGAGATTTTACTGCTCAGCAGGGAGTCCGTGATATAACAGATATTATGGGGAAATATAAGAAAGGGGCATTAGGTGCTCTTCCGGAACCAGATTTGATCAATTCTCTCTTAAGTATTAAAGGCAATGGGAGAGGAGGCATCGCAGATGGCGAGTAAGATGCCAGTTTTTTCTGAGAAGATAAAAATCTGTATTATCTGTGAAGGAAATGAGGAGTACGCATATTTGGACAAAATAAAGTCTTTGAATGTGTGGAATGATCAGTACGAGATCTTTTTGGATAATGCGGGTGGAAATGGGAATATTCCAGCAAGATATCAGGATCGTTATCAGAACAATGTATATGAATTAGTGCTCATATTTTGTGATACAGAAAAAAAACCTTATGAACAATACGTGGATATCAAGCAAAAAATCAACGAGTTTCATGGAGTAGAGATTGCGGCAGAGGAAGTAATTATGTTCGCAAATCCCTGTACCATGCAAATTATTACAAAACATTGGACGGACATTAATTTAAAATCGCCGGCAAAACAAGTTAATGCTCCTTTGATTAAAGAATACACCAAGGTTGAAAATTATAAAGCAAGAGCCGATCAGATAGAGGCAATAATGGAATACATTACAGCAGAAAATTATGTGGATATGCGTCATCGGGTGGACAGATTAGAAACAATGGATACAGTTATTGGAAGTAGTAATTTTGGTGAGTTCATAAAATTATTTGAAAGCGAAGACAGTAGATGGATTGAAGAGATTAATGCAAAATTGGAGGGTTAGATAATATGAAACTGAAGAAGCAATTTAAAGATTTTTACGATGAAATTTGTATTCATGAAGAAAGTGAAGATTTAAAAGAAAAAAGGGATGTCTTACAAAAAGATATCGAAGATAATTTCCCTGATGAGATGCGAGCTCATGGCATTGAGTTGAAAAAAAGTGACATTGAAATATTTGACCAGGGTAGCTATAAATATAGTACAACAATTCAAGCTAAGGTTATTGATAGAGATATTGCAGTTATGATTCCGTTAGATATCGAAAAATATTCTGATCCACGGAAAATTAAAGGTTATCTTCGGGATGCAGTGAATCATGTCGCAGCAAGAACGGTAAAAATAAAAGAGCCATGTGTAAACGTCTCATACTATGAAAATGGTGAGGAGTGGATGCATATTGATTTGCCACTGTACGCAAAGCATAACAGTAAAATTTATTTGGCTAGAGGAAAAGAATTTGCTAGTCAATATTCTTGGGAAATTGCGGATCCTAAAGGTTTGAATGATGATTTGTGCTGTAGAATTAATAAAAACGAACAACTACGTCGAGTTATTCGTTACATTAAAAAATGGAGAAATGACAAATATGAAAATTCAACGCTGGATCATGAGATTCCGCCAAGCATTGGACTTACATACTTAGCATGCGACTGTTTTGTTTCTTCGATTACATCGGAAGGCGATGATGATTTGACTGCATTACAGAAAACGATGACAAATATGAAAAATAAGTTTCAATTAACATATGTG
Organism: Claveliimonas monacensis; assembly: GCF_014982975.1. Lineage (GTDB taxonomy): Bacteria > Bacillota > Clostridia > Lachnospirales > Lachnospiraceae > Claveliimonas > Claveliimonas monacensis. Next base: position 64,472 of record NZ_JADCKL010000015.1, on the reverse strand, counting down.
GGTGGAGAGCTGACAAAAGCGGATATTACTAGATATCTTCCAGTAGAACCATTTACAGATATCTTTGAAAAAATGAAAGACGCCAGTGATAGCTATGGTATAACATTTTACAATCGTCTTTCAACAGCAGTACAGAATTTAGCAGATGCTGTCAATGTTGAATCAGAGCACGATGCAGGAAAATATGTAAAAAAAGTACTAGGAGACCAATTTAAAATTCCGCCAAAACAAACAACCTCTTCATCAGTAAAAAGTAAAAGGGAGCATGGCTTTGGATAAAACAGAGATAATTTCAAAAATTTTAGATTCGTATGAAGAAATTACGATTACGGATGAGCGTGAAGATATTGTGTTTTTTGAAATGAAAGGGAAAGAATACGGCTGCTGGTATTCAAAAATAGATCAGGATACCAGTAGCCCGTTTATTTTGGTAAAAAATGATACGAGTTATGATTATCCACATATATTGCCAACAAGTATTCCGGTAGATAAGAACTTGGCGAATCAATATAGATATGTGTGCCTGGATGAAAATGATAGTACGGTTATTTTTTTACAAAGTTTCGAAGAAAAGATAGTAGGTTTGATTGAAAAGCTCATAAAGTTATTGTCCTTATCTGATATAGAGAAGGAAGAAGAATTTCAAAAAGAGTTTCTGTTTTATTGGAATGAAGTGGCTGATTGTTCTGGGATTTTTAATGTATATCTCGGGCAAGAACGAAAATTTCAAAGATTAAATGTATATAAGAATAATAATGGAAAGATTCGATTTGTTGCAAATGGAATATCTTTAAATGATGTAGATGAAGAAATTAACGGAAAGAAAAAGTGGAAACATTTGCCAGAACTTCCAGCTTTCTATATTCCTATAACAGATAAACGGAGAATATTGCCACCGACACGTGATAAAAAGTGGACTGCAGAAAATATACAGATGATTGTATGTGGAAAAAAATTTAATCGTATTTCACATGATAGCTATATCAGTCTTGGAAAAGAAAAAATAAAGACTAACAATGTAGCAATAGTATTTGAAATGGAGGTCGCAGGAAATTATATTGATTTTACTGCTATTATACGATTCAAAAGTGCAAAAAACGACACATTACTAAATAAAATAAGGCAGGAAATTATTGAAGTGTTACCTGTAGTAAGTCGAAGAGTCGACTATTATTACCTCTGTAAACAGATTGGAAATGAAACTAGTTTATTAGATAAAAAAGTGCTATTGGTAGGAGCAGGATCACTAGGCAGTTATATTGCAAAAGAGATTGTGAAAGCTGGAGTGAAAGAAATTACAATTTATGATAAAGAATCGTTAGTAGATGAAAATTTGTTGAGACATACAGTATGCGATTTTTGGGTTGGACATTCAAAAGCTGTGGGGCTGAAATACGAATTAGAGACAATTCATCCGGAAATTCATATTAATGCAGTTAATAAGAATATAGATAATAATTTGCTTATTTCAGAGATTAAAAAAGTTGATTTAGTTCTTTTTACTGTTGGTTCAAGTGATGTTCAATTGGAAATGAACAAAGTTTTGAAAAACAAAAAGTGTACTGCAAAAGTTGTTTATACATGGTTAGAAGCAGGCGGAGAAAACAGTCATGTTTTAGTAATAGACTATAGTAAGAAAGGCTGTTTCCAATGTCTATTTACAGATAGAAATGGCGGTTTAATTAATAATAAGGTAAACAAGAATTCTGATGTAGAGGTGTATAAAATCAGAAATGGATGTGGAGGAACGAGAGTTGCCTATGGAAATGCAGTGCTTTTAAGAACGACTGCTGTGTTATTGGATGTGATTAGAAAAGTTTTTGAAATGCCCGAATCTTTAAATAAATTGATAGATATTACACCAATAAGTGTGATGGATATGGAGGACATGTTTGTAGAAAGAAAGTGCGGGTGTTGTGGAGATGAAAATAACAAATAGCTGTAGAAAAATGAAATTACCAAATGGAAAAGTCGTAGATATCTTATCAACAGTTTTTGAAGAAATAAACAAGTGGTTACAAGATTCAGATGAAAAAACAGAGGCGGGGGGTTATGTTGTAGGATACCAACATTGCGGGACAAAAAATATCACTCTGGAATACATTTCACATCCATATATGTTGGATAATCGAAGACGTTTTTTCTTCGTTATGAGGGATCCGAGACATAAAATTTTTTTGCTGAACAATATGCGAAAAAAGAGTTTTTATATGGGAGTGTGGCATACCCATCCGCAGATTATTCCTGAACCTTCGTCTATTGATTGGAAAGACTGGTATGAAACATTAGAAGTAGATAAAACAGGTTGCGAATACGTGTTTTTTGTTATTGCAGGAGTGAAGGAAATAAGAGTTTGGGTGGGGGATTTTAAAAGTAAGAACATAATAGAAATATTTGAATGTGCTCATAGTGAAGGAATTTATAAGGTATACGAGGAGAAAGAGTATGGGAGAAAAAAAGAACAGACCGAGGATACCAGAGTCTGTGAAACGTGAACTGTGGATAAAAGCTGGTGGACGTTGCGAATTTCGAGGATGTAATAAATATCTGTATAAAGATGGAGTGACAAAGCAACCGAGAAATTTAGCCAATATTGCACATATTATTAGTTGGACAGAAACAGGCCCACGTGGAAATGAGAATTCCGAAAGATTGGCTGCGGATATTTCAAATTTAATGTTAACTTGTTCAGAACATAATAATTTGATTGACGACCCGCAATATGTAGAATTATATCCAGTGGAATTATTGCAACAATACAAAAGAGAACATGAAGAGCGAATATATAGAGTTACCGGAATGGGACAGGAATATGGAGTTCGTATTATTAAGATGATTAGTAAGATACAAAACCAGGTTCCGATAATAAGTGATAAAGCAGTTTCCGAAGCAATTATGCCATATTACCCTTTGGAGTCAGATATTGTTATTGATTTAACAAATGTCGAAGATATTACATCAGCTAAAAAGCAAATAGAAAGGCTAATAGATTTGCATATAATATCTGATCAAAAGCAAGAAAGTTATTGTATTTTTATAATGTCAAAAATACCATATGCATGTTATCTAGGATATATGCTGGGAAATAAAGTTAAGTCTGAACCATATCAGTTCTTTAGAGATACTCAGGATTGGAAATGGAAAAATGGAGAGTTTGGTCATTTTCAAGTAATAAAACCAGAAAAGGAAAATCAGAGAGCTGAAGTAAATTTATTAGTGGAAATAAGCGGAAATATCGACCATGCGTTAATACCGGATAATTTGACATATTCAATAAAGGCAGATAATCCTGGGTTTATGTTTATTCAGAGTAAAGAACAAATAGTAGAATTTCAAATTAAATTTCGAGAATTGCTGAATGAGATTCGAGAGATACATGGTGAACAAGTTATAATACAGTTAATTATTGCGGCTCCCAATCCGATTTCCTTTGAAATTGGAAAGTGTATTATGAAAAATATTGATCCGACCATTTTTTTGTATGATAAAGTTGATGAAGATATAAAATATCAGAAAGTTATGTGTTTGCATTCAAGAATAAGAATGCAGGGCTGATATTATTGTTCTGAGTTGGTTTTATCACTCTTTCGTGATATATTATTCTGTATACGGAGGAAATAATATGGCTGTTAGTTATAAAAAACTTTTTCATATGATGATCGAATAGAATATGAGCAATACTCAGCTAGTGGAACAAACAGGCTTTTTTGCAAATATCATTACCCGAATGAAAAGAGGCAGCTATATTTCTTTGGAAAGCATAGAGCGTATATGCAAAGCAATGTAGATGATATTTTAGAGCTTAATTTTGATGGAAATGATGAGGTGAATAAGTAATGGAACCTGAACAAAAAGCGAGAAAAGTGATTGATAAAAAATTAGAACAATCTGGTTGGATAGTACAGGACGTGAAGAAATTGAATCCGATAGCTTCGCTAGGTGTCGCCGTACGTGAGTTTCCGACGGATACAGGGCCGGTCGATTATGCGCTTTTTGTGAATGGAATACCTGTTGGCGTTATTGAAGCAAAAAAGAGTGAGGCGGGTGAAAATATCACTACTGTAGAGGAACAGTCCGCACGTTATGCAAATAGCACTTTTAAATGGATTAAAATTGAATATTCAATTCGCTTTGCCTATGAAGCAACGGACAATCTAATTCGTTTTACTGATTATAATGATATTAAGTTCCGTTCCCGTACAGTATTTTCGTTTCACAGGCCAGAAACCCTAGAGCGTTTGCTTGCAAATGAGGGCACGATCAGAAATAATATGAAGAATTTTCCTCCACTTGATGAAGCCGGCTTTCGAAAGTGCCAAATTAATGCGATTCGGAATTTAGATATTTCTTTTTCCAACAACCGTCAAAAAGCCCTTGTTCAAATGGCAACTGGTGCTGGAAAAACATTTACGGCTATTACAGCAGCCTATCGCTTATTGAAATATGGTAAAATGAATCGTATTTTATTTTTAGTGGATACGAAAAGCCTTGGAGAACAAGCTGAGCGTGAATTTCTTGCATATACTCCGAATGATGATCCTCGTTCTTTTTCACAGCTTTATGGGGTGAGACGGTTAAAATCTTCTTATATTCCTTCGGATGTTCAAATTTGTATTAGCACGATTCAGAGAATGTATTCCATTCTCAAAGGTGAAGAATTGGATGAATCTGCTGAAGAAACATCCTTTGCGGAATATGCAACCGCTAATAACAGAGCGCCAAAAGAAGTGGTTTATAACGAAAAATATCCCCCTGAATTTTTCGACTGCATTATTGTAGATGAATGTCATCGTTCCATTTACAATGTGTGGAGTCAAGTTCTTTCGTATTTTGATGCATTTATTATTGGGTTGACTGCTACACCAGATAAGAGAACTTTTGCTTTTTTTGATGAAAACATTGTCAGCGAATACCCCCGCGAACAAGCAATTGTAGATGGTGTAAATGTAGGGGAAGATATTTTCTTGATTGAAACCGAAATCACCAAAAACGGTGCACGCCTGATGAAACAGCTGATTGAGTATCGCAATCGGCTTTCACGTAAAAAACGCTGGATGCAGATGGATGAAGACGTAGACTATGTGCCACCTCAGTTAGATAGAGATATTGTCAATCCCAGTCAGATCCGAACTGTGATACGCACTTTTAAAGAAAACTTGTTTACAACGTTGTTCCCAAGGAGGAAAGAAGTTCCAAAAACTTTGATTTTTGCAAAGACAGACAGCCACGCCGATGATATTGTCCAGATTGTACGGGACGAATTTGGTGAAGGAAATGATTTCTGCCGTAAAATTACATATTCTGCAGAAAATCCAGAATCGGTATTAAGCTCTTTCAGAAACGACTATAATCCCCGTATTGCAGTCACCGTAGATATGATTGCTACCGGTACGGATGTAAAACCAATCGAATGCTTGATTTTTATGCGTGATGTGCGTAGCAAGAACTATTTTGAGCAGATGAAAGGACGTGGTACCCGAACGCTTGGAAAAGACGATTTGCAAAAGGTCACACCTTCCGCAATGGAAAACAAAGATCATTTTGTGATTATAGATGCAGTGGGGGTTACCAAATCAAAGAAATGTGATACTCGTCCGCTGGAACGCAAACCATCTGTTTCAATGAAAGAATTGATGATGAATGTAGCGCTTGGTGCTAAAGACGAGGATACACTTACTTCGCTTGCAAACCGTGTAATTCGTTTGAACAACCAGATGAACACTTCTGAGCGGAGGAAGTTTGAAGAAAAAGTCGGAGAAAGTGCGGGAAAGGTTGCTGAAAATCTGCTCAATGCCTTTGACGAAGATGTGATTGCAGAAAAAGCAAAGACAGATACGAAAATGGAAAAACCATCAGACGAAGCACTCAAACAGGCGCAAAAGGATTTGATTGTACAGGCAGTCGCTCCGTTTATGAATCCCGATACACGTGATTTTATTGAAAATGTCCGCCGAAGTCATGACCAGATCATCGACAATGTAAATCTCGATTCGGTTTTGTTTGCCGGATATGACACGCAGAAGGAAGAAAATGCTGACCGTGTGATACAGACATTCCGCACCTTTATTGAGGAGAACCGGGATGAAATCCTTGCCCTGCGGATTATTTACAGCGAACCGTACGCAAATCGTGCAATGGCGGTGGAACAGCTGAAAGCGCTGTATGAAAAGCTAAGGTCAAAGGGCGTTACTGTGGAACGCCTGTGGGATTGCTATGCCATTAAGAAGCCGAATAAAGTGAAAAAAGGCGTTATGGCTCAGCTTGCCGACCTGATTTCTATTATCCGTTTTGAAATGGGTTATACAGATCAACTTTCGCCCTTTGCAGACAAGGTAAATTACAATTTTATGCAGTGGACGCTCCGGAAAAACGCCGGCGCCGTGCATTTTACTGAGGTGCAGATGGAATGGCTGCGGCTGATCAAAGACCACATTGCAAGCTCTTTAAGTATTCTGCCAGAGGATTTAGATTTGACGCCCTTTGACAGAAAAGGCGGACTGCTTGCCTTTTATGATGCGTTTGGAGATCAGTATGAGGAAATTTTACAGGAAATGAATATAGAATTGGTGGCGTAAAATGGCGATATATAAAGAATTAGTCAAAAAAGTAAGTGTTCCGTCAGATAAAAAGATTAAGCAAAAAGAATATTTAGATAAAGGCTTATTGCCAATTATAGACCAAGGACATTTGCTGATTGGTGGATATACAGATGATTTTACTAAGGCGCTTGCATGTGATTATCCTGTTATCGTATTTGGGGATCATACGAAGTGTGTAAAATTCATTACATTTCCTTTTGCTCCAGGAGCAGATGGTATAAAAGTATTACAACCGAAGAAAGAAATACTCCCTAAATATCTTTATTATGGAACACAATATCTTACATTTCGTATTGAGGATAAGGGATACGCAAGACATTATCAACATCTTGAGAAAAAAGAACTAATCGTTCGCCCTTTGCCCGAGCAGGAACGAATTGTCGCACGGATTGAGGAGTTGTTTCCCGAGCTGGACAAGGTGGTTGAAACACTGAAAACCACCAAGCAGCAGCTTACCGTCTACCGTCAGGCAGTGCTGAAAGAGGCGTTTGAACCATTAAATAATGCAGTCGATATGGAAAAGATTGCAACTATGTTAGATCCTCATCCGAGCCATAGAACCCCACCAGAAGTAGAAGGAGGAATCCCCTATATTGGTATAGGAGATATAGATTATGACGCAAAAATTATTAATTTTAATATTGCTCGAAAAGTTTCTGCTCAGATAGCAAAAGAACATTTTGAAAGATACACTCTTCAAAAAGGCGACTTTGTTATGGGTAAAATTGGAACAATTGGGAAGCCTTTCAAATTACCATTACCACAAAACTATACTTTGTCGGCAAATGTGATTTTGATTCAACCTAATTCAGAGTTTATATTGCCAGAATTTTTATTTTGGCAATTTACTTCTCCGTATATAACTCAACAGTTAATGAAAGGTGCTACGGCCACAAGTCAACCGGCTTTTGGTATTAAAAAAGCAAGAAAACTACAGATTAAAATATGTGACATAATGATGCAGAATAAAATATTAGAAAATATTCAAGCTAAAATGTCAATTTGCGACAGTATAGAAAAAACAGTTGATACCGCCTTGCAACAAGCCGAAGCGATGCGGCAGAGTATTTTAAAACAGGCGTTTGAAGGGGGGATATAAAGGGTTGAAAGAACAAGTTATTGATGATGAAAAACAGGCTGTTCAATACCCATCTGCGGAATTGGTTCAACAGGCGTGTTTTGAAGATTATCATCGGTTGATTGATACTTACGATAAAATTTATGAGAAAGTAAATGTAACACTGGCATTCTGCGGCGTCATTTTATTAGTTATCCTTGGCAGCGTAAATTATACTTATGTTGCTGATATTTGCAGAACACAGTCAAATTCAGAGTTGTTCTCTTTGCTTCTACTTTTGCTCTGTTCTGTGGCATGTGCTGTTTGCATTATATGGGCAGTGATTCAATTGCTGTTATTGATGCGTAGCAAGGCTTTGCTTGTTTTTGATAGTATGGATATCCGCAACGAAGAAATCTACCGATGGAATCCTGATGCTGCAGCGGTATGGTTGATTGATAAATACACCATAGTTGTTGCAAATTTGCGTGAAATAATAGCTGAAAAACAGAAAAAATATGATTCTGCGGTTACCAAAGTAGTGATTGCGCTTCTTCTGTATTCGTTAGTTCTTATCATAGAGAAAGGGATATAATATGGCTGAAAATTCAAAGAATTCAACAAATAATGATATTTTAAAAGGTAATGGATTAAAACCGATATCTTCTCCTCAGACAACCCCTAAACAGTCTGGAATAACCATTGAAAAGAGGGGAGAAAATTTCTCCGGAATTCGTATTGATAGATTTACAAAAATATCGGATGAAAAAGGGGGCAAATAATTGTGGCTGAACAAACTACAACTATTATTTCAAAAGTATGGGGGCTGTGCAATCCCCTTCGGGATGACGGCGTATCTTACGGCGATTATCTCGAACAGCTTACCTACCTCATCTTTTTGAAAATGTCCGACGAATATGCAAAACCGCCCTATAAGCGGGATACCGGTATTCCTACTGGTTATGGTTGGGCGGATATGAATATGTTAAAAGGTGCGGAGCTTGAAAATCAATATAAAGCCACACTGGAAAAGTTAGGAGATCAGAGCGGTATTCTTGGGCAGATCTTTAAAGGGGCTGTCAATAAAATCAACAATGCGGCGATTTTGTACCGTGTGGTGCAGATGATAGACAAAGAAAAATGGGTGGCAATGTCCTCCGATGTAAAAGGAGAGATTTACGAAGGTTTGTTACAAAAGAACGCAGAAGATATCAAAAGCGGTGCGGGACAGTACTTTACTCCTCGTCCGCTCATTCGTGCAATGGTGCGCTGTCTGCGTCCCGAGCCGATGAAAACCATTGCTGATCCTTGCTGCGGTAGCGGCGGTTTTTTCCTTGCATCGCAATCTTTTCTTGCAGACCCGAAGAATTTTACTCTAGATAGAGAGCAGAAAGAATTTTTGAAAAATGAGACCTTTTATGGGAATGAAATTGTCCCTGCCACCTATAAAACTGCACTGATGAACCTGTATTTACACAATATCGGGGATATTTATGGAAATGTTCCGGTTACGCTAGGAGATGCATTACTGACAGACCCGGGATACCGTGTAGACTATGTGCTGACAAACCCACCTTTCGGTAAAAAGTCGTCTATCACTTTTACCAACGAGAGAGGCGAGCAAGAGGACGAAGACCTTGTCTATAATCGGCAGGATTTCTGGACAACCAGTTCAAACAAGCAGTTAAATTTCGTACAGCATATCAACACGATTCTCAAAGCTACCGGAAAGGCAGCAGTCGTTGTGCCAGATAATGTCTTGTTTGAGGGCGGTGCAGGTGAAACAATTCGAAAAAAGCTGCTTGAAACAACCGATTTACATACCATTCTTCGCTTGCCAACCGGTATTTTTTATAAACCGGGAGTAAAAGCAAATGTTTTGTTTTTTGACAAGCGTTCTGCCAGCGCTCATCGCCAGACAAAAGATGTTTGGATTTATGATTTCCGTACCAATATACATTTCACGCTCAAACAGCACCCAATGAGCGACGCTGATCTTGAAGATTTTATTCGTTGCTATAATCCTGAAAACCGATACGAACGAACAGAAACCTATTCGGCAGATAATCCGGATGGTCGTTTTCGCAAATTCTCAGTAGATGAAATTATGGAGCGGGACAAGACAAGCTTGGATATTTTCTGGATCAAAGATAAGTCATTAGCAGATCTTGATAATCTTCCGTCTCCTGATGAGCTTGCAAGTGATATCATTGAAAATTTGCAAAGTGCTCTTGAGAGTTTTAGCCTGTTGCAAGAAAAGCTAAATAAAAATTAGATTTAAAAATTGAATAATACGATGTGTTAAAAATTCACAACGTTTTGTGATTGAAATATTAGATATGATGAAAAGCTACTGGACAATAATTAATTCCAGTAGCTTTTATTCTTTCTCAAACTTGATAATATCATTCGGTTCACAATTCAAAATCTCACATAGCCTTTCCAGTGTAAACATAGTAATAGACTTATTATGTTTTAAATTATTGATCGTCCGGGGATTGATACCATACTTATGAATCAGTGTATAGGTGGAGATATCCCGTTTCTTCATGGTCTCCCATAATGGAGAATAGCTTATCATTTCTGCTCACTTCCCAGTTTGTAATATAATCATTATCATGGGAAAAATAACGGTTTACTATACTGAAAAATGTATCTATAATAGAGGCATATGGAGGGAGAACTGGGATGAAAAAATATGATGAACTATCCAACAAAGAAAAACATAATTTTGAAGAATTCCTTATCTTAACATTCGAGTTTTCCGATGATGAACTGGCGGCAATCGATAAACAAAAGCCAATGACAATGGAACTTTTTTCTTCATGCCTGGCTAAATGTACGGAGCATGGACTTTATAAACTCTTTGAAAGGTTGCTGGATGAGTATCCGGAATTATCAGATAAGTACGTAAAAGCTATCGAGGATGATATAAAGGATGTAGTGTTGCCAGAGAGAACTCCAGAAGAGGAAGAAGAGAGTTGGAATCGATTATGTGCAAGGATAAAAAAAGAATATGGTGATGATTTAACATGTGAATAGCTGCCGGAAAATCTGGTGGCTATTTTTTATAACAGAAATCTATGAATTAAAATCAGGCATCCGGTCAAAAAAGACGGGATGTTTTTTTATGCACTTTATTAAAAACTTTGTCTCCAAACACTGTATAATCCTTGAATTTCCTTTCTATAAGTGAGAGGAAATATTTTTTGAAGCAGAAAATTAAAAAGATTTTCGAATCTCCTTGTATTTCTTCCTCTGACGATTGGGTTAAGTGAGGGGATCTTTAAAGAATAAAAAGGATAAGAGCGGATCTGGTTGATAAAAATAAAATTTATTTCTTTTTGCCCCTGTATAATAGCCGCTCCCGGTTACGTTAAGTGAGGGGGTAGATATTATAGGGCAAGATCCACCCCGTAATACACTATCGTGTTTTCCTGTGTAGGGCTCTTGCTTGGGATTTCGATTCCCCATACCCTCGATGATCTGCCGATTTGGCAGATATTGGCGTCCACTGGAAAGTGGGACGCAGCACAAAAGGTAGATTCCGGCAGGACTGCCGGTTCTCCCCTTTGTGGTGTTACTGAAGTAACTGAAAGAAAGGAGATGAAGTCATGAGAAAAAGGAGAATGGAACAGGAACTGAACCATCCGCGTTTTGTCGGAGTCCGGCTTTCCGATATTGAGCTGGAACTTCTGGACAAGAAGGCGGAGATCCTGGGGGTGTCCAGATCCGAATGCCTGCGGAAACTTTTGGTGGAAAAGGAGATCGTGCATCGAGTAGAAGTGGTCGCCGATATGGAAGAACTGCGAAGTCTGGTGGAGGCATATGGAAAGATCGGTGTGAACCTGAATCAGATCGCAGGGTACTTCAATACGGGCGGAGAACGCTCTCTGGCTATGGAGGATGAAATCCGTCACTGCATCGCGGAATTGTTCGCACTCAGGGAAGAGGTGTTGAAGATGGCAGGGGATTTTGAACGGGATTATCGGGGCGGTTAAAGTAGTCCAGATGAATTGTTCCAAAATGATACCGAAACACGACCAAACAGCGTTTTCTGCCGTCAGACAGGATAAACCCCAGGTAAATATATTTGAAGTCAAAAAAGCCTGCCGTAAAGGGCAAAAAATGCAAAAAATGATACCGAAACGCGACCATATTTCGCTGTCCTGTACCAGGTACTGGCAGGATGGCAGGAAGGAGGAATGTCTGTGCCGAGAATGAGCAAGAAAAGGAAACAGGAATTGGCCTTTTTTCTCAATGAAAGAGGGCGCATCGCCCACAATGACACCTGCAGGAAATGTGTCGGGGACTGCAAGCAGAGTTTCCGGACTGTGATTGTCTGTTGCCCCTGTTATGAATCCAAGCGAAGCCGCCGGCGGAAAATCAGACAGAAACAAAAGGATGGATGTGAAGAATAAAGATCAAATGATATACATGACGAATCAGACCCAGATTCCGGTGTATCTTCCTTACCCACGGTTTCTGCTGGGGATGGATCTGACTCAGACAGCCAAGGTCCTGTATGCTCTGTTGCTGGATCGGGCGAGTCTTTCCAGGAAGACAGGGTGGAAGGATGAGGAAGGCCACATTTTTGTGGTTTATCCCATTGCTTATCTGGCTGACGATCTTAGAAAGAGTCACATGACTGTAAAAAAGGCATTGAATGAACTGGAAGAAGCCGGACTTCTGGTGAGAAAAAAACAGGGATTTTCAAAACCGAATCTGCTGTATATCAAAATCCCGGCAGAGGGAAAGAAAAGTTTCCCTGTGAAGGAAAGAAAAGTGTCCCTCAAAGGGAAAGAAAATGATACTTATGAGGGAAAGAAACCTGTCCCTGTGATGGATAGAAAAGTATCCCCTAATTACTTAAATAATAGTTACTTGATATATAGCCAAACAAATAAAGAGAGAGAAGCGCGCTCTGCCTATGGCAAATATCACAATGTGTTTCTCTCCGAAACAGAATATGGAGAATTGAAACAGGAGATCCGGGAATTAGACAGGCTGATCGAGGAATTGTCCAGTTATATGCGTTCCAGTGGAAAGCAATATGCTGATCATGCCGTTACCTTGAGAAGATGGGCAGAACGGTCAGCCCCGGTAAAAAACATTCCGGATTATACCTGCAGTGAGGAGGAAAGTCTATGAACAAGGTGGTAGAAGAAACAGTAAAGAACATGAGGCAGCCGGGAGAAAGAACCGGGGAGGATTATATCGGAGAAGATGGGCTCCTGTATTGTGGACAATGCCATGAACCGAAGGAGGCTTATTTCGATCAGGAGAAAATCGGAGTTTTGGGAATAAAAAAACATCCGCGTGAATGTGAGTGCCGGAGACAAAAGAGAAAAGAGGAGGAACAGTACCGGGAACAACAGCGTCATGAAGCTGTAGTCAGAGAATTGAAGGAACATTGTTTTTCGAATAAATCCATGCAGGAATGGACATTTGAGAATGATAAAGGGCTTTCCGAAAATACCGTGCTTGCAAAGCTGTATGTGAAAGACTGGGAAACCATGAAGGCGGAGAATACAGGCTATCTCTTCTGGGGAGCAGTGGGAACCGGGAAAAGTTTTCTGGCGGGCTGTATTGCCAATGCACTGTTGGAACAGGAGGTAGAAGTACGTATGAACAATTTTGCGGAAGTGCTGAATGATCTGTCTGCTAATTTTTCAGAGAAGAATACATACATAAAAAATCTGTGCAGAGTTCCGTTGCTGATTCTGGATGATTTTGGAATGGAGCGGGGGACAGAGTACGGACTGGAACAGATCTATGCGGTGATCGATGGCAGATATCGGAGTGGGAAGCCCCTGATCGCGACGACCAATCTGACACTGCAGGAGTTAAAGAATCCGCAGGATACAGCGCATGCCAGGATTTATGACCGGTTGCTGGAGATGTGCGTGCCGGTTCAGTTTAAAGGGGAGAGTTTTCGAAAACGTACGGCTCAGGAAAAGCTGGGGCGGATGCAGAAAAGAATAAAGGAGGAGATGAGATAAATGAGACAGACAAAAGAAAGAGAGAGCAGCTGCCGTCTGGCAGTGGATATTGAAGGTCTGGCCGCTATGCTTTCCTGCGGACAGATGACTGCAAGGAAGATTGCGGAAGATGCGGGAGCCCGGATCACCATCGGCCGCCGGGTATTGTACTCCGTACAGAAGGTGGAGAAATATCTGGAAGCAATAGCGGAATAGAGGAACACGGATGTGCGTGGGGATGGTTTTGTGCTATACTTTTCATAGACAGGACAAGACCATTCCCCACAACAGGGAGGTGTGAAGATTACAGAAGAAACAGTTCAGCATGTGCCATTCGCAAAACCGCACTACATACGAATGATGGCTGAACTGTTCCAGAAAGGAATGGTTTTGTGGCAAGAAAAGACAATAGAGGAAGAAATCTGAGGACCGGGGAATCCCAGCGCAAGGATGGACTCTATATGTACCGGTACAAAGATGAACGGACCGGCAGACGCCTGGCCGTTTATTCTCCGGATCTGGCTGAACTCAGGAAAAAAGAAAAAGAGATTGAGAAAGACCAGAGCGAAGGAATTATGACCGATACCCAATGCAAGAACATGACTCTCAATGACCTGTTTGAGATCCACATGGATACCAGAAAGCTGGCAGAGAGTACACAGGCCAATTACAGAAGGATGTGGAATAGTCTTGTGAGGAATGAACTCGGACAGATGAAAGTGGTACAGGTAAGACCATCTCATGTACGCCTGTTTTATTCCCGGCTGAGCAAACAGAAATATTCCCACAGTACCATCAAGTTTCTCCATAATATGATCTTACCGAGCTTTGAGGTGGCTGTAGATGACGATATCATCCGGAAGAATCCGGCCAAGAGAACGCTGGGAGATTATGGAGAACCGGAAAAGAAACGCACCGCCCTGTCTTTTGATCAGCAGAAAAATCTGTTGAACTATGTTAAGAACAGCGAGGTATTCCATATCTATCTGCCGCTTTTGCAGGTGATGATCGGAACCGGACTTCGCTGTGGAGAACTGATCGGGCTCACCTGGAAGGACGTGGATCTGAAGACCCGGACTGTATACGTGAATCATCAGCTGATCTATAAGAACTATGGAGACGGGTGTGATTTTCATGTGACCATGCCGAAGACAGAAGCCGGGATCCGGGAGATACCCATGAGCAAAATGGTGGCAAAAGCCTTTGAGACCCAGAGACGGCTGAATTTTCAGATGGGAATCCCAAGGGATGTGAAGATCGAAGGGCTTTCGAATTTTGTATTCATGAGCAGGAGCGGGCGTCCGATGATGCCGACTACCGTGAACTTTATTCTCCGGGATATTGTGAAGGCGTATAACGAGGAAGAAAATGAGCGGGCAAAGCGGGAGAGGAGAAAGCCGGAAGAGCTGCCGCACATTTCCGCCCACATTCTCCGACATACAGCCTATACACGGATGGCAGAGACAGATCTGGACATGAAGGTCGTTCAGTATGTGATGGGACACGCCAACATCAGTGTCACGATGGAAGTTTATAACCATATCACAGACCGGTCCAGGATTGAAAAAGAGATTGCGAAGATGGATCTGGTTCAGATCATGTGACTGGATTTTCAGTCTCTAAATCAGAGATTTTTGCTCGCCTTGGAGTGAAAATTATGAAAAAAATCGGATTTTCCTGCTTTTGATGGTGTAGTAAATTAACTCAGATTTCCTTGAATTTACAGGGGATTTTGGAGGTCCCCGATTCTGAAATTGGTGTAGAAATGGTGTAAAAATGGTGTAGTAAGCCATTTTTTGAAAAAATCAAAAATTTGGAAAGCCTGAAAAAGCCCGTAAAATCAAGCTTTTTTGAGGTTTTCCAAAAAAAATATTTAAAAAATTAGCACTCAAGGCTTGACAGTGCTGATAACAAGTGTTATATTACATTTAGAACAAAGGAAAGGGAATAAAAAATCCTCTTCCAGCAGTTCAAAACCAACACTCCGATTACACGGAGTGCCAATATAAATGAATGATCAAAGGAGAGATGACTTATGATGATGCCTAGTATTTTTGGAGAAAATTTATTTAATGACTGGTTTGATTTTTCCTTCCCGGATGTTGACAGAAAGTATTACGGAAGACACTCAGCAGATCAGGTGATGCGGACAGACGTGAAAGAGAAGGACGACGCTTACGAAGTAGAGATTGACCTGCCGGGATTTAAGAAGGACGAGATCAAGGCAGAGCTGAAGGAAGGCTACCTGACCATCAGCGCGGCTAAGAATGTGAACAATGACGAGAAGAAGGATGGCAAGTACATCAGGCAGGAGCGCTTCACAGGAAATGTGAGCAGAAGCTTCTATGTGGGCAAGAACCTGACGCAGGAAGATATCCACGCGAAGTTTGAAAATGGTATCCTCACTCTGGATATCCCGAAGAAGGACCAGAAGCAGGTAGAGGAGAACCGCTACGTGACCATCGAAGGATAATGAGATTTCTCCCCGGGCAGCCTGTCCCGGGGAGGTTTTATATGGTATTTGGAGTATAGAAAATATTCCGGCTTGAGGGCCGTTCATATAGATTTCAGATATAACATATAACAAATATATTAAAATAAATATAGAAATTTATATAGATCTTGACAGCTTACGGATGTGGATGATCGGGAGGTGATAGAGATGGAAGCAAAGAGAGACTACTATGAAGTGCTTGGCGTTGACAGAAACGCGGATCAAAATGCGATAAAGAAAGCGTACCGGAAGCTTGCAAAGAAATATCACCCGGATACAAATGCGGGAAATCCACAGGCAGAACAGAAGTTTAAAGAGGTAACAGAGGCCTACACGGTGCTCAACGACCCGGAAAAGAAGAAGCTGTATGACCAGTTTGGGCATGCGGCCTTTGACGGGACCGGAGCCGGAGCGGGGGCAGGCGGCTACACCGGAGGCGCCTATAATACCGGCAACGGCGGCTACAGAGAATTCCATTTCGAAAACGGCAATATGGACGATATATTTGATGACCTGTTCGGAGATATTTTCCACGGGAAAAACAAAGGAGGATTTTCCGGTAGCTTCCACACTGGAGACGGGAGCGGCTTCCGCCAGTCCTACTACGGAGGGACCGGCGGCTTTGGACGTGGCGGCTTCGGAGGCGGCTCCTTCCGGCAGAAGGGCTCTGACCTGCGGGCGCAGACCGAGGTGTCCTTTGACGAGGCAGCCTTTGGATGCGATAAGATCATTACCTTCCAGGACCCGTCCGGGTCGGGCAATGCCCAGACTCTGCAGGTCCACATTCCGGCCGGCATTGACAGCGGCAAGAGCATCCGCCTGAAGGGCAAGGGTATGCCGGGAACCGGCGGTGGTGAGCCGGGCGACCTTCTCCTTAAGGTACAGGTGGGGACAAAGCCGGGCTTTGAGCGGAAGGGAATGGATGTGTACACCACTGTGCAGATTCCCTTTACGACGGCTGTATTCGGCGGCGAGGCCCTTGTAAATACGATCTACGGAAATGTCATGTGCAAGATCCACGAGGGCACCCAGTCTGGCACAAAAATCCGGCTGCGGGGCAAGGGGATTGTCTCTATGAAGGACCCGGCTGTACACGGCGACCACTATGTGACGGTCCAGATCCAGGTTCCCAGGAACTTAAGCCAGGAGGCCAGGCAGAAGCTGAGAGAATATGAGCGGGCAGCAGGCGGCTCTGGAAGACAGGGAAGCGGCGGCCACGGCACAAGTGCCCACGGAAGAAATGCGGCATAAGCCATTTTGACATAGATACAGATAGATATACAGATAAGGCGTCTGAGTTTCCAGGCGCTTTTTTGTGCGATACGCCCGGAGGGCGACCGCCGTGCTTGCACGAGCGGGCATCCGACGGGTAACGGCGCTGACCGTAGCGGAGCGGAGACCATCGAACGGCGCACCTGCGCACATTGATTTTGGATTGCAAAAGCAACTCTTTACCTGTAAAATCATAAAAAGACAAAAGAGCGATAAGAGAGGAAGACCATGATAACAGTTACAAAAGAGCATTTTTCCCCGGGGCAGATTCTGGCGTCCGGCCAGTGCTTTCGCATGGAGCAGACAGAGGAAAACGTCTATGAGGTGATCGCAGGGGACAGGTACCTCAGGATCCGGCAGACGGAGGAGCCGGACACCTGTCTGTTCTACTGCGGGGAGGAAGAATATCAGACATTCTGGAGGAGATATTTTGATCTGGATGGCTGCTATGAGGACTACCTGCGGAAGATAGATCCAGCGGACACATACCTTGCCGCTGCTGCAGAATATGGAAGCGGGATCCGCATCCTGCAGCAGGATCTCTGGGAAATGATCCTGACATTTGTGATCTCGCAGCAGAATAATATCCGGCGGATCCGGGGAATCATCCGCACTTTGTCAGAGAAATATGGGCGGGAATGCAGATCCGCAGAGGGGAGGATCTATTACGCCTTTCCGGCCCCGGAAGAGTTTGCCGGTGTCTCGGAAGAAGAATTCCGCGCCTGTGGTCTTGGCTATAGGAGCCGTTACTTTGTTTCCGTGGTGCGCAGTGTTCTGGAAAAAGAAGTGGATCTTGAGGCTGTGAAACATATGGACTACCCGAAGGCCAGGAAAGAGCTTATGAAACTGTGCGGTGTGGGAGGCAAGGTGGCGGACTGCATCTGCCTGTTTGCCCTTCATCATCTGGAAGCGTTCCCTGTGGATACGCACATAAAGAAAGTCCTGGCTGCCCGGTATCCGGAAGGGTTCCCGTTTGACAGGTACAAGGGATTTCAGGGGGTGCTTCAGCAGTATATTTTTTATTATGATCTGAATGGCAAAATGTAAACTGAAAAAGAGGGGAAGTTGATAAAAATTGTTGACAAGCCCCGCCTTCCTTTTTATAATGAACAGAAGTGATAAGGGAGTAGTTGGCGTGTGAGCGCAGTACTGTCAACATACTGATGCCCCGGGCATCTGGCATTACTTGAAATAATGAGACTTATCCGCGCAGAGGGAATCTCTGCCGCGGGTGGGTCTTTTTTTGCGCGGTGTGCTGCTCCTGCTGCACCACGCGCTGCGGGGACGGGTTTTGTGTTCCGCGGCGGAACAAAAGAAGATAAAAGGAGAAAGAATAATGGGACTGATCGAACTTTTTCTGATGGCGGTGGGGCTGTCTATGGATGCTTTTGCCGTGTCAGTCTGTAAGGGCCTCGCCATGAAAAAATGTACCTGGACCAAGGCGGGGGTCGTTGGACTTTATTTTGGCGTATTTCAGGCGGGAATGCCGGCTGTAGGGTATCTGCTGGGGAGCCAGTTCAAGGAGGTCATCACCTCTATAGACCACTGGATCGCCTTTATCCTGCTGGGACTGATCGGTGTCAGCATGATCAGGGAAGCTTTTGGTGAGGAGGACTGTCAGGAGGCGGATGATTCCCTGGATGTGAAGACCATGCTGACTCTGGCGGTAGCCACCAGCATCGATGCGTTGGCGGTGGGGATCACATTTGCTTTCCTGCAGGTGGAGATCGTGCCTGCGGTGTCTTTCATCGGAGTTACGACTTTCATCATTTCCGTGGCGGGCGTGAAGATTGGCAATGTATTTGGCTCCCGCTGGCAGAAGGGAGCCCAGATCGCAGGAGGTGTGATCCTCATCTGTCTGGGTGTGAAAATCCTCGTTGAGCATTTGGGACTCATATGATAAACTGATGTGGAAAGGAATGTCCCGCAAAAAAGAGGCGGGAACAGTGGTGAGACGGTATGAAATGGAATAAATTTCGCTTGAAGACAACGACTGCGGCTGAGGAGATCGTCAGCAGCTCTCTCATGGAGCTGGGCATCCAGGGAGTGGAGATCGAGGATAAGATCCCTCTTACCCAGTCGGACAAGGAGCAGATGTTTGTGGACATCCTTCCCCAGACAGAGGCGGACGACGGTGTGGCTTACATCACGTTCTATCTGGAGGAGGAAGATGACAAGGAAGAGATGCTCTCCAGGGTGCGCCAGGAGCTTGAGGAGATCGCGGCCTTTGTGGATATCGGGGAGGCATCCATCGAGGAGTCCCAGACAGAGGACGTGGACTGGGTGAACAACTGGAAACAGTATTTCCATCAGTTTACGGTGGACGATGTGCTGATCATCCCTTCCTGGGAGGACGTAAAGCCGGAGGATGAGGACAAGCTGATCATCCACATCGATCCGGGCACAGCTTTTGGGACTGGTATGCATGAGACGACACAGCTGTGTATCCGTCAGCTGAAAAAATATGTGGAGCCGGGCATGAAGATCCTGGATGTGGGCTGCGGCAGCGGCATCCTGGGAATGCTGGCCCTGAAGTTCGGCGCCGGTTATTCTGTGGGGACAGATCTGGATCCCTGCGCCATTGATGCCACCCACGAGAACATGGCTGTCAACGATATTGCCAGGGACCAGTATGAAGTCATGATCGGAAACATTATTGACGATAAAGACGTGCAGGACAAGGTGGGGTACGGTCAGTATGATATTGTGGCAGCTAACATTTTGGCGGAGGTGCTTGTCCCGCTGACGCCGGTGATCCAGGATCAGCTGAAGAGCGGCGGCATTTATATCACAAGCGGGATCATCGATGACAAAGAGGAGACTGTGGTGGAGGCTGTGAAGGCGGCAGGCATGGAACTTTTGGAAGTGCACCACCAGGGCGAGTGGGTCTCTGTCACAGCGAGGAAAAAATAGATGCAGCATTTTTTTGTGACACCGGATCAGGTGGAAAAGCCATACATTTATATAGAAGGTTCTGATGTGAACCACATGAAAAATGTGCTCCGCATGCGGGCAGGGGAGAAGCTGGAAATCAGCGACGGAGACAACCGTAAGTATGTGTGCCAGGTCTGTGACTATGTGGAGGGCCGGGCGCAGCTTGAGATCCTGGAGGAGAGAGAGCTGGACACAGAACTCCCTTCACAGATCTGGCTGTTCCAGGGGCTTCCCAAAAGCGACAAGATGGAGCTGGTGGTACAGAAGGCGGTGGAGCTTGGCGCCTACGCGGTGGTTCCCGTGGCGGCAAAGCGCTCTGTGGTAAAGCTTGACGGCCCCAAGGCGGAGAAAAAAGTAAAGCGGTGGAACGAGATCGCCAAGAGCGCGGCCAAGCAGGCAGGGCGGGGGATCATCCCGGAGGTGAAGAGCGTGTGCAGCTTCGACGCGGCTCTTAAGGCGGCAGGCAGCCTGGATGTGATCCTCTTTCCCTACGAACTGGCAGAGGGCATGGACTATACGAGAAAGGTCATAGAGGAGATACAGCCGGGCCAGTCTGTGGGCATTTTTATCGGGCCTGAGGGCGGCTTTGAGCGGGAAGAGGAAGAGAAGGCGCTGGAGGCCGGAGCCAGGGTGATCACCCTGGGAAGGCGGATCCTGCGCACGGAGACAGCGCCCCTTATGGTGCTGTCTATCCTGGGCTATCACCTGGAGCCATAGCCGGCTGGAGAACAGATGGCACCTGCGGCTTTGCGGTGCATAAATTAATAGTAAAAAGTACAGGAGTGATCTTTGATGGAAGTTTATCTTGATAATTCTGCCACCACCCGGGCGTATGACTGTGTGGGGGATCTTGTGCGCAAAGTCATGTGCCAGGACTACGGCAACCCCTCCTCCATGCACGCCAAGGGAGTGCAGGCGGAACATTATATAAAAGAGACAAAAGAGATACTGGCAAAACTCTTGAAAGTGAAGGACAAGGAGATTGTCTTCACATCCGGAGGCACGGAGAGCGATAACCTGGCCCTCATTGGTGCGGCCAGGGCCAACAGGCGACGGGGAAACCACCTGATCACCTCCTCCATCGAGCATCCGGCGATCCTGAACACCATGCGCTATCTGGAGGAGGAAGAGGACTTCCGCGTCACCTTCCTGCCGGTGGACCGGTACGGGAGAGTGAAGCTGGAGGCTCTGAAGGAGGCCCTCTGTCCGGAGACCATCCTTGTGTCCATCATGTACGTGAACAATGAGGTGGGATCCGTGCAGCCTGTCCAGCAGGCAGCTGATATAGTAAAGGCATATAATAAAGATATCCTGTTCCATGTGGATGCAGTCCAGGGATTTGGAAAATACAGGATTTATCCCAAAAAGGAGAAGATTGACATGCTCTCCTTAAGCGGGCACAAGATCCACGGTCCCAAGGGAACGGGTGCTCTCTATATCGGAGAGCAGGTGAAGATAAGGCCCATCGTCTTCGGGGGAGAGCAGCAGAAGAATATCCGCTCCGGAACGGAGAACGTGCCCGGCATTGCAGGCCTTGGCCTGGCGGCGAAAACGATCTACGACGGTCTGGAAGAGAAAGTGGCCCGTATGCGGGCGCTGAAAGCCCGGTTCATCGAAGGCGTGCAGAAGCTGGATGATATTACCATCCACGGCCTCTACGATGAGACCAGCGCGCCGCATATTATCAGTGTTGGATTCGCCGGGGTGAGAAGTGAGGTTCTGCTGCACGCGTTGGAGGAGAAGGGGATCTACGTGTCCTCCGGCTCAGCCTGCGCCTCCAATCATCCAGCCATCAGCGGCGTGCTGAAGGGGATCGGAGCCCAGAAGGAGTATCTGGATGCCACCCTGCGTTTCAGCATGTCAGAATTTACAACAGAAGAAGAGATTGACTATACACTGGAAACCTTATATAATTTAGTACCAGTATTGCGCAGATACACAAGACGGTAACAGCGCCGGGGCTGGGACCGTTTGTCTGCGCCACAGGAAGAAAAGAGGAAAAAACCATGACATTTCACACTTTTTTGATCAAGTACGGTGAGATCGGGATAAAAGGAAAGAACCGCTACATGTTCGAGGACGCCCTGGTGCGTCAGATCCGCTATGCCCTGCGGGGAGCGGACGGAAGCTTTAAAGTGTATAAGACAAGAGGCAGGATCTATGTGGACTGCGAGGGGATCTACGACTATGACGAGGTGACAGAATGTCTTCAGAAGGTCTTCGGCATTGTGGGCATCTGCCCTGTGGTGCGGCTGGAGGACCAGGGATTTGAACAGCTGAAAAAAGACGTGGTTGCCTACATGGATGAGCTGTATCCGGACAAAAACATCACCTTCAAGGTGGAGGCAAGGAGAAGCCGGAAGAATTATCCCAAGAACTCCATGGAGATCAACTGCGATATCGGTGAGGCTATTTTAGATGCGTTTCCCGAGATCCGGGTGGATGTGCACCATCCGGATGTGATGCTGAATATTGAGATCCGGGAGGACATCTATGTATACTCCAGGATCATTCCGGGCCCGGGAGGTATGCCTGTGGGAACCAACGGAAAGGCCATGCTCCTTCTGTCCGGCGGTATTGACAGCCCGGTGGCAGGCTACATGATCGCAAAGAGGGGCGTTGCCCTGGAGGCCACCTATTTCCACGCGCCGCCCTACACAAGTGAGAGGGCCAAGGAGAAGGTGGTGGATCTGGCAAGGATCATCGCAGCCTACGCGGGACCGATCCGTCTCCACGTGGTGAATTTTACAGACATTCAGCTCTACATCTATGACCAGTGTCCCCACGATGAGCTGACCATTATCATGAGAAGATATATGATGAAGATCGCGGAGCACTTTGCCAAAGAGGATGGCTGCCTCGGACTGATCACAGGCGAGAGCATCGGCCAGGTGGCAAGCCAGACCATGCAGAGCCTGGCGGCTACCAATGAAGTGTGTACGCTGCCGGTGTACCGGCCGCTAATCGGTTTTGACAAGAAGGAGATCGTGGAAGTGTCTGAGAAGATCGGCTCCTACGAGACATCCATACAGCCCTTCGAGGACTGCTGCACCATCTTTGTGGCAAAACATCCGGTGACAAAGCCGAACATCAACATCATTCACAGGTCAGAGGAAAATCTGGCAGAGAAGATTGATGAGCTGGTACAGACAGCCATTGAGACAGTGGAGATCATAGACGTGCAGGGATAGGAGCGCTTTTGTTTTGTGGGGGAGTCCGAAGGGTTTCTCCACAAAATAAAAAATACGCCGGAATGTCAGAACATTTCGGCGTATTTAATATGTTCGCTGTAAACCTGTCCGATTATACAAGGTATGGTTTCAGAGTCTCAAGCACTTCATCGATGCCTGCGTCAGCGTGGATGTTCAGGTCGATAGGCTTGGACAGATCCAGGCTGAAGATACCCATGATAGATTTTGCATCGATTACGTATCTTCCGGATACAAGATCAAAGTCATAATCAAATTTTGTAATATCATTTACAAAAGATTTTACTTTGTCGATTGAGTTTAAAGAAATTTGTACTGTTTTCATTGGAATAACCTCCTTGATTTCTTAATCAGTTTCTATAATCATCTTAAGAGCTGAAAGGTTAAAAGTCAAGGAACAATTTGCCAAAGAATTGGGACAAATTTCGTTAAAGCATACAACAATTTACACGAGAACAGAAGAAAAGAGAGGATGAAAATGAAAAAGGCAGCACTTCACAATCTGGGATGCAAGGTAAACGCATATGAGACGGAAGCTATGCAGGAAATACTGGAGCAAAGTGGCTACGAGATCGTGCCCTTCCACGAGAAGGCGGATGTCTACGTCATCAACACCTGCACAGTCACGAATATGGCAGACCGCAAATCCCGCCAGATGCTCCACCGGGCAAAAAAGCTGAATCCGGACGCTGTGGTAGTGGCGGCCGGATGCTATGTCCAGGCCAAGGAGGGGGAAGTCGATGCCTGCGTGGATATTGTCATCGGAAACAACAAAAAGCATGAGCTGGCCTCCATTCTGGAAGAGTATTTCAGAGCCAGAGAAGGAGAGCAGGCAGGGGCAGGATGGAAGGAGATCATCGACATCAGCCATACCCCGGAGTACGAGGAGATGCGCCTGACCCGCACAGGCGAGCATACCCGGGCTTACATCAAAGTGCAGGACGGCTGCAACCAGTTCTGTTCCTACTGCATCATTCCCTACGCAAGGGGGCGGGTGCGCAGCAGGCGCAAGGAGGATGTGGTGTCCGAGGTGCGGACGCTGGCAGAAAGCGGCTACAAGGAAGTAGTGCTGACCGGTATTCATTTGAGCTCCTACGGGCTGGATCTGGATCAGGGGGAGGACCTGCTCTCGCTGATCTGTGCCGTCCATGAGGTGGAGGGGATTTGCCGGATCCGCCTGGGTTCCCTGGAGCCAAGGATCATCACAGAGGAGTTTGTGAAGACAATCGCCTCCCTGCCCAAGATGTGTCCTCATTTCCATCTCTCTTTGCAGAGTGGCTGCGATGAGACGCTGCGGCGCATGAACCGGAGGTACACGACCCAGGAGTACTATGAAAAATGTCAGCTTCTGCGGCAGTATTTTGACCATCCGGCTCTGACCACGGATGTGATCGTGGGATTTCCCCAGGAGAGCGAGGAGGAGTTTGAAAAGTCCATGGCCTTTGTGGACAAAGTGGACTTCTATGAGACCCATATTTTCAAGTACTCCCGACGGGAGGGGACGAAGGCTGCCGCCATGGACGGACAGGTGCCGGAGCAGATCAAAAATGCCAGGAGCGCCAGACTCATTGCCCTTGGCAGGCGCAAGCAGCAGGCTTATGAGGAGCGGCTCATAGGAACCTGCGTGGAAGTCCTGATGGAGGAGGCCGTGGAGAGAGAGGACGGCATTTACCAGGTGGGACACACGAAAGAATATGTGAAAGTCGGACAAAAAACGACAGAGAATTTGTCAAATCAGTTGATAAATGTAGAAATTGAGAACCGTTTACAAATAATTCATTGAATTTCAGATTGGAATAGAGTAGAATAAATATGAAGTATTTTTGGAGGACGTGAGTATATGAAAGAATTAACCAACACCCAGTTTTTCCAGGTAGAAAGCGGCCCGCAAATTCAGGCAAAAGATATACTTGAGATTGTGTACAAGGCATTAAGTGAGAAAGGCTATAATCCGGTCAATCAGATCGTCGGTTACATCATGTCAGGTGATCCTACCTATATCACAAGCCACAACGGCGCCAGGAGCCTGATCATGAAGGTGGAGCGGGACGAACTGGTAGAAGAGATGCTGAAAGCGTATATCAAGTATCACGGATGGGAATAATTTTTTATGAGAGTGATGGGACTGGACTATGGCTCTAAGACAGTGGGGGTGGCTGTGAGCGATCCCTTAGGTCTTACAGCCCAGGGAATTGAGACCATCTGGCGCAAGGACGAGAACAAGCTGAGAAAGACATGTGCCCGGATTGAGGAGCTGATCCGGGAGTATGAAGTCGAGAGCATTGTACTCGGGCTGCCGCGCCATATGAACAACGACGTGGGAGATCGGGCGGAAAAATCTTTGGAATTCGGTGAGATGCTGCGCCGGCGTACTGGCCTTGAGGTCATTATGTGGGACGAGCGTCTGACTACGGCAGAAGCAGAGCGGACTTTAATTGAGAGCAACGTAAGAAGGGAAGACCGCAAGAAATACATTGACAAGATTGCGGCTGTTTTTATATTGCAGGGATATCTGGACTCGAAATACCATGAGGCGGCCATCAGTAAGGACCGTCTTTAAATACTGGATTTTTTGAGGTGTATTGTAATGGAAAAAATTAAATTTCAGTCTGACGGGATGGAAGAGGCAGAATTTTTTGTCCTGGAGCAGACAAAGATCAATGGAACGTCCTATATTCTGGTCACAGACTCAGAAGAGGGAGACGCGGAGTGTCTCATCTTAAGAGACAGATCAGAGGCAGAAGATACAGACAGCATTTACGAGATCGTAGAGGATGACACGGAGCTTTCCGCTGTGTCGAAAGTGTTTGAAGAACTTCTTGAGGATATCGAGATAGAAAGGTAATGTACTATGTCTATAAGCCAGGAAAAATTCAAAGAGATGCTGAAGGAGAAAGGTCTGAAGGTGACCAATCAGAGGCTCCTTGTTCTGCAGGTGCTTGCAGAGCACGGAGATGAGCATATGACCGCGGAGGATATCTTTGAGCTGGTCAAGGAAGATTACCCGGAGATCGGTCTGGCGACCATCTACCGGACAGTCCAGCTCCTTCTGGACATGCAGCTTGTGGACCGGATCATGCTGGATGACGGATGTGTGCGGTATGAGATCGGAGATTTTCTGGATGAACAGGAGGGACATCGTCATCACCATCATCATCTGATATGCACGGAATGCGGAAACGTCTCTGCGTTCAGAGACGATCTTCTGGAAGATCTGGAAGCCTACATTGAAAAAGAGACAGGCTTTCAGGTGACAGATCATGAACTGAAATTTTACGGCGTGTGCAGAAAATGCCGTGAAGAAAAAGAATAACGGAAAAATAAACCTATGGAGGTGTAAGCTTGAAGAAAGAAAACAATGGAAAATTGCGCATCATTCCGCTTGGGGGCCTGGAGAAGATCGGAATGAATATTACTGCCTTTGAGTACGGAGACAGTATTATTGTGGTGGACTGCGGTCTTGCGTTCCCTGAGGATGACATGCTGGGAATTGACCTGGTCATCCCGGATATTACCTATCTGAAGGACAATATCCAGAAAGTCAAAGGTTTTGTGATCACCCACGGACACGAGGACCACATAGGTGCCCTCTCCTATGTGCTGCGTGAGATGAACCTTCCCATTTACGCTACAAAGCTGACAATGGGTATTATTGAAAAGAAGCTGACAGAGCACAATCTGCTGCGGTCTACCAGAAGAAAAGTGGTAAGATTTGGACAGTCTATCAATCTGGGACAGTTCCGGATCGAGTTTATCAAGACAAACCACAGTATCCAGGATGCGTCAGCCCTTGCCATCTACTCCCCGGCAGGTATCGTGGTACACACAGGAGACTTTAAGGTGGATTACACACCGGTCTTCGGAGATGCCATTGACCTGCAAAGATTCGGTGAGATCGGTAAAAAGGGCGTGCTTGCTCTTATGTCAGACAGTACAAACGCAGAGCGTCCCGGATTTACCCAGTCAGAGAGAACGGTGGGACATACATTTGACCACCTCTTTGCAGAGTACAAGAACACAAGGATCATCATTGCCACCTTTGCGTCCAATGTGGACCGTGTGCAGCAGATTATCAACTCTGCTTACAAGTATGACAGGAAAGTAGTTGTGGAAGGCCGGAGCATGGTGAACATCATCTCCACAGCCCAGGAGCTTGGCTATCTGAACGTGCCGGACAAGACCCTCATCGAGATCGACCAGCTGAAGAACTATCCGCCGGAGAAGACCGTGCTCATCACCACAGGAAGCCAGGGAGAGTCCATGGCAGCCCTGTCCAGAATGGCGGCGGACATTCACAAGAAAGTGACCATTATGCCCGGAGACACAGTTATCTTCAGCTCGAACCCCATTCCGGGAAATGAGAAATCTGTCTCCAAGGTCATCAACGAGCTTTCCGAGAAGGGTGCGAACGTGATCTTCCAGGATGCCCACGTATCCGGACATGCCTGTCAGGAGGAGTTGAAGCTGATCTACTCCCTTGTAAAACCGAAGTACGCGATCCCGATTCACGGCGAATTCCGTCACAGGAAAGCCAACGCAGGCCTGGCCCTGTCTCTTGGCATTCCAAAAGAGAATGTCTTTATGCTGCAGTCCGGCGATGTGCTGGAGCTTGACAGCAAGGAGGCCAAGGTGGTGGACAAGGTGCACACCGGAGAAGTGCTGGTAGACGGACTTGGCGTCGGCGATGTTGGAAATATTGTCCTTCGTGACCGCCAGCACCTGGCGGAGGACGGTATCCTCATTGTGGTCATGACCCTGGAGAAGGGAACCAACCGGCTCCTGGCCGGCCCGGACATCGTATCCCGCGGTTTCGTCTACGTGCGGGAGTCCGAGGGACTGATGGAGGACGCAAGGAAAGTCCTTGTGGACGCAGTGGACAACTGCCTCCACCGCCAGAGAGGCGCGGACTGGAGCAAGATCAAACTGGTTGTCCGTGACACGATGAACGAGTTCATCTGGAAGAGGACAAAGAGAAGACCGATGATTCTGCCGATTATTATGGATGTTGACAGATAATTTAAAAAAGTGTAAAGAGGGACGTAATACTTTTTAAAAGTATTACGTCCCAAATTAACGTAACTGGTGTGTAATTGTGTATAGACTGGTGTGCAGATATGATTAATGACGAGAGAATTACGACTTTTATCCACTCTCTGGAGACGCCGGAATGCCCGGCGCTGGAGGAGATCGAGGAAAAAGCGCTGGCAGATCACGTGCCCATTATCCGAAAGGAGACCCAGAGCTTTCTGAAGGTGCTGCTGCAGATCAAGAGGCCCCTAAGGATACTGGAACTGGGCACAGCTGTGGGCTTTTCTGCCCTGCTTATGAGCGAATACGCCCCGGAGGGATGCCGGATCACGACTATAGAGAATTATGAAAAGAGGATTCCCATTGCACGGGAGAATTTCCGGCGGATGGGGAAAGAAGAGACGATCACCCTTCTGGAGGGGGATGCCCTGGAAGTGATGAGAGGGCTGGAAGGCCCCTTTGACCTGATCTTCATGGATGCCGCAAAGGCGCAGTATATCCACTATCTGCCTGAGGCCTTCCGGCTTCTGGAAGAGGGGGGCGTCCTTGTGACAGATAATGTGCTCCAGGACGGAGATATTATGGAGTCCCGCTTTGCTGTGGAGAGACGGAACAGGACGATCCACAAGAGGATGAGGGAGTATTTGTATCAGCTGAAACACGATGAACGGCTGTTGACCAGCATTCTTCCCCTGGGAGACGGACTGGCAGTCAGCGTAAAGAAAGGAAAAACATTATGAACAGACATCCTGAACTGCTCATCCCGGCCAGCAGCCTGGAGGTGCTGAAGACAGCAGTGATCTTTGGCGCGGACGCAGTGTATATAGGCGGTGAGGCCTTTGGCCTGCGGGCAAAGGCGAAAAACTTTTCCAGAGAGGACATGGCGGAGGGAATCCGATTCGCCCACGAGCACGGCGTGCGGGTGCATGTGACAGCCAATATCCTGGCCCACAATGACGACCTTCTCGGTGTGCGGGCGTACTTTGAGGAACTTAGGGAAATGAAACCGGATGCCCTCATCATTGCTGATCCGGCAGTCTTTGAGATAGCCAAAGAAGTCTGCCCGGAGATCGAGAGACACATCAGCACCCAGGCCAACAACACCAACTATGGAACCTACAATTTCTGGTGGAAACAGGGCGCTAAGAGGGTGGTGTCCGCCCGGGAACTTTCTCTTAAGGAGATCAAGGAGATCCGGCAGAACATACCGGAGGATATGGAGATCGAGAGCTTTATCCACGGAGCTATGTGCATCTCCTATTCAGGCAGATGTCTCTTAAGCAACTATTTTACCGGAAGAGATGCCAACCAGGGGGCCTGTACTCATCCCTGCCGCTGGAAATATTCCATTGTGGAGGAGACAAGGCCCGGGGAGTACATGCCTGTCTATGAAAATGAGAGAGGCACGTTTATCTTTAACTCCAAGGATCTGTGCATGATCCAGCACATTCCCGAGCTCATTGATGCAGGCATCGACAGCTTTAAGATCGAGGGAAGGATGAAGACCGCACTCTACGTGGCCACAGTGGCCCGGACCTACCGGAAGGCCATAGACGATTACCTGGAGGACCCGGCTCTCTACGAGAAAAATATGCCCTGGTATCTGGATCAGATATCCAACTGTACCTACCGCCAGTTCACAACGGGATTTTATTTTGGAAAGCCGGATGAGAGTGCCCAGATCTACGACAATAATACCTATGCTAAGGACTACACCTATCTGGGTATCATTGGCAGCGAGAAAGACGGGCTTTACCAGATCGAGCAGAGAAATAAATTTTCTGTGGGTGAGCAGATCGAGATCATGAAGCCGGACGGCAGAAATGTGGAAGTGACGGTGCGCCGGATCGTAAATGAGGACGGACAGGAGCAGGAGAGCGCGCCCCACGCAAAACAGACCATCTATGTGGATTTGGGAGCTGAGGCAGACCTCTATGACATCTTGAGAAGAAAAGAAGAAGCATAACAGACAAAATGGCTGCGGGAGTTTAGAAATAGTCCCGCAGCTTTTCTATTGCGCTCTTTTCAATCCTTGAGACATAAGAACGGGAGATCCCAAGTTCCTTGGCAATCTCCCGCTGTGTAAATTCATCTCCATTGTAGAGACCATACCGCATTTTCAGAACAATCCGTTCCCGGGGAGAGAGAACGGTTTCTATCCTGGAATAGAGGAGCCGGACATCATCGCTGAGTGCGACTTTTTCATGGGCATCATCTGTGTCTGACTCGATGATGTCAAAGAGCTGTATTTCATTTCCCTCCCGATCCGTACCGATGGGCTCATAGAGGGACACATCCCGGGCAGACTTCTTCCTGGTGCGCAGGTACATGAGAACTTCGTTTTCTATACATCTTGCGGCGTAGGTTCCAAGCCGCACAGCCTTGTCAGGGTTGAAGGTCACCACTCCCTTGATGAGGCCGATTGTCCCGATAGAGAGAAGATCCTCCGTCTCCTCGTCCATGGACTGATATTTTCGGACAATATGTGCCACAAGACGCATGTTCCGCTCGATCAGAATGTGCTTCGCTTCCTGGTCACCTTCCGTATATTTCTGCAGGTAATATTGCTCTTCGGCCGCTGTCAGTGGTTGGGGAAAGGATTTCAAATGAAGCACCTCTCTGGCGTGGTTAATTACAGTCTATGTCAAAAAGAGGTGTTTTGTGCTTTTCCAAAAGGAAGAAGAAAATTATTGTTGGACTGGAGCGTGGCGGGAGATTATTATCAGCTTTAAACAACAGTGTTATCTAAGGAGATATCAGAGGGAAAATGGACATTTTTTCTGATATTTCCTTTAAAAAGCAAAAAATGCTTGATAAGTCTACGTAATGAGCGTATACTAAACATACTTTCTTAGATTCACTTTATTATCAGTTCATTGTTTTGATGATCTTTTATGACAGGGCATATCGCCCGGACGATTTCAAAAAGAAACAGGCAGACAACAGCAAAATGCAGTACGGTAGACAAAGGAGGAATGCCTATGAGTCTTGGTATGGTCTATTCTGCGGCCCTTCACGGCATGGAGGTGAAATTCATCCGCGTGGAGGCGGATCTGAGCAATGGCCTGCCCATGTTCCACATGGTGGGCTATCTGTCCTCGGAGGTAAAGGAGGCAGGGGAGCGGGTGCGCACGGCAATCCGCAACAGCGGTCTGGAGATCCCGGTGAAGAAGACAGTGATTAACCTGTCTCCCGGCAGCGTGAGAAAGAGAGGGGCTTCCTTTGACCTGCCCATTGCCCTGGCTATCCTGGCGTCCCAGAATCTGGTCAGGCAGGAGGCACTGGAGCGTGTGCTGACGGTGGGGGAGCTGGGGCTGGACGGCAGCATCCGGGATGTGCCAGGTGTCCTGCCCATTGTGTGGGAGGCGAGAAAGCAGGGATACCGGCTGTGCATTGTGCCGGCGGGCAATGAGGCGGAGGCAGCCCTTGTGGAGGGAGTCCCTGTGCTGGCAGCAGGCAGTCTGGCCCAGCTTCTGGATCTGCTGGAGGGGAATAAGCTGCCGTCTGGAAAAAGGAAGACGGCCATCCAGAAGGGGAAGAATGCAGAGACCGCGTTTGTGGGAGATTTCCAGGAGGTGAGGGGGCAAGGGGCTGTGAAGAGGGCTGCGGAGATCGCTGTGGCAGGCGGCCACAATTTTCTCATGGTGGGCCCGCCGGGCAGCGGGAAATCCATGATCGCCAGACGGATTCCTACGATACTGCCGCCCCTTGAGATGGAGGAGGCGCTGGAGATCACGAAGATATACAGTGTCCAGGGAATGCTGGAAAAGGATACGCCGCTCATACGACACCGGCCATTCCGGGAGGTGCACCACACAGTCACAAAGGCGGCTCTCATAGGCGGCGGGCTGATCCCGGCCCCGGGGGAGATCTCCCTGGCTCATAAAGGAGTTCTCTTCCTGGACGAGTTGACAGAATTCTCCCGCCCTGTGCTGGAGGTGCTGCGCCAGCCTCTGGAGGAGAAGAGAATACGCCTCACCAGAAAACAGGGAGTGTACGAGTTCCCGGCGGACTTTATGCTGGCAGCGGCCATGAACCCGTGCCCCTGCGGATACTATCCGGATGCAGGCAGATGCACTTGTACGCCTGCCAGCATCAGCCAGTATCTGGGCAAAGTCAGCCAGCCTTTTCTTAGCCGCATCGATATCTGCATGGACACCCCTGCTGTGGAGTACAGGAACCTGCAGGGAAGCGCCGGGGAGGAGACATCGGAAAAAATACGACAGAGAGTGTGCCTGGCGAGAGAGAGGCAGCTTTGGCGGTACAGAGCGGAGCCGTGGAAGACAAACGCCTCGCTTCCAGCCAAAAAGATACCGGAATACTGTGCCCTGGGAGACAAAGAGGAGGCCATCATGGAGCATGCCTTCCAGAAGATGGGCCTTACCGCCAGGACCTACCACAAAGTGCTGAAGGTGGCAAGAACTATTGCGGATCTTGACGGAAAAGATAAGATCCAGTCCTGCCATCTGTCGGAGGCTATCGGCTATCGGCTGCCGGATACAAAATACTGGGGCAATCTGTGCTGACAGAGACTGAGAAGGCAAAAGGAGGAGAGTGCGCAATGAAGTATGAATACTGGCTTTCCTGTATCCGTCCTCTGGCAGGGAAGAAAAAGGAGCTGCTCAGGAGCAGTGTGGGGAGCGCCAGAGATGTATATTATATAGAAGAAAAAAAGCTCCGGGAGATGGCTTTTCTGACAGAAAAAGACAGGGAGACCATCCGGAACTTCCAGAAAAAAGGAGATCTGGAGACAGAATATGACAGGCTGCTGGAGCGAGGAATCCGTCTTGTAGCCTGTCATGATCCGGCTTATCCAAGGCGCTTGAAAAGGTCTGCCGGGTATCCCTACGCTCTCTTTGTGAAAGGCCGTCTGCCCGACGATGACAGACTCTCCGTGGCTATTGTGGGGGCCAGGCAGTGCAGCGCCTACGGGGAGAGGCAGGCGCTGCGCTTTGCAGAGTATCTGGCAGGTCGGGGCGTCCAGATCATAAGCGGCATGGCCAGAGGGATTGATGGCGCGGCAGGAAGAGGAGCCATAAATGGAGGGGGCGACACATATGCTGTACTGGGGTCCGGAGTGGATGTGTGCTATCCTGCGCAGAACAGGGGACTCTACGCGGATATTACGAACAGGGGAGGCATTCTGTCTGAGCAGCTCCCGGGAACAGCCCCCAGGAAGGAGCATTTCCCCGCCAGGAACAGGATCATCAGCGGGCTTGCGGACGCTGTCCTTGTGATGGAGGCCAGGGAGCGCAGCGGTTCCCTGATCACGGCGGACATGGCCCTGGAGCAGGGGCGGGATGTGTATGCCCTGCCTGGGCCTGTGGACAGTACTCTTAGCAAAGGCTGCAACCGGCTGATCCGGCAGGGGGCGGGGATCCTTCTTGGCCCCGAGGAACTGCTGGAGGAGATGGTCAGTGAACCCGCCCTGGCAGCTCTTCTGCCGGGCGAAAGGGAGGGGCAAAGGGAATGTGAAAAATCAGACAAAAATAAAAAAGTGCTTGAAAGTGCCGAAAATATAGTGTATAGTTGCCTTGGTCTGTATCCCAGAGACACCAGTTCGCTGCTGGAAGAGACAGGACTTTCGCCGGCAGCCCTCATGGAGACGCTGGTCGCTCTGCAAATCAGGGGATACATTAAGGAAATTTCAAAAGGCTACTATATCCGGACCAGCTGAGCGGAGGGATATAGGCAGCAAGAGGTATTGGAGGAAGAAAATAGAAATGGCTCATTATCTTGTAATCGTGGAGTCTCCTGCAAAAGTGAAGACGATCAAAAAATTCCTGGGAAGCAATTATACAGTGATGGCTTCCAATGGGCATGTGCGAGACCTGCCCAAAAGCCAGCTCGGAATTGACGTAGAGCATGACTTTGAGCCCAAATATATTACAATACGCGGGAAAGGAGAGATCCTTGCAAGCCTTCGGAAGGAAGTCAAGAAAGCTGACAAGGTGTATCTGGCGACTGACCCGGACCGGGAGGGGGAAGCCATCTCCTGGCATCTGTGCAAAGCCCTGAAGCTGGAGGATAAGAAAACCTACCGCATCAGCTTTAATGAGATCACCAAGAACGCGGTGAAGGCATCCATCAAGAACGCCCGCGAGATCGATATGGATCTGGTAGACGCCCAGCAGGCCCGCCGGGCCCTGGACAGGATCGTGGGGTACGAGATCAGCCCTCTTCTGTGGGCTAAGGTCAAGAGGGGCTTAAGTGCCGGACGTGTCCAGTCTGTAGCTCTGCGTATCATTGCAGACCGGGAGGATGAGATCAACGCGTTCATACCGGAGGAGTACTGGACCCTGGAGGCTATCCTGAATGTAAAAGGGGAGAAGAAACCCCTCCGGGCTAAATTCTACGGCACAGAAAAAGAGAAGATGACCATCCGTTCTAGGGAGGAGCTGGATAAGATCCTGAATGATCTGGAAGGTGCGTCCTACAGCGTGGAAGAGGTGAAAAAGGGCGAGCGGTACAAGAAGGCGCCGGTGCCCTTCACCACCAGTACCATGCAGCAGGAGGCGTCCAAGGTCCTGAACTTTGCCACCCAGAAGACCATGCGGATCGCCCAGCAGCTCTACGAGGGAATTGATATCAAGGGCAACGGCACAGTAGGTCTGATCACCTACCTGCGTACAGACTCCACCCGTGTGTCCGATGAAGCGGAGAGCAGTGTCCGCGAGTTCATAGGAAAAAGTTACGGGGAGCAGTTTGTGGCCACCAGCACAGCAAAGCAGTCTGACAATAAGAAGATCCAGGATGCCCATGAGGCCATCCGCCCCACAGATGTGACCAGGACGCCGGCAGCCATGAAGGACTCTCTGACAAGGGATCAGTTCCGCCTGTATCAGCTGATCTGGAAGCGTTTTGTGGCAAGCCGCATGCAGCCCGCAAAATACGAGACAACGTCTGTGAAGATAGATGCGGATGACTACCGCTTTACAGTGGCAGCCTCCAAGGTCGTTTTTGAGGGCTTCCGCACCGTGTACACAGAGTCCGACGAGGAGAAGGAAGAGGCCAATGTACTCCTGAAAGGGTTGGATGAGAATTCGGTCCTCACCAAGAAGGAGTTTGATACAAAACAGCATTTCACACAGCCGCCGGCACACTACACAGAAGCGGCGCTGGTAAAGACGCTGGAGGAGCTTGGGATCGGACGCCCAAGTACCTACGCTCCGACTATCTCCACCATCATTGCCAGAAGATACGTGGCAAAGGAGAACAAAAATCTGTATCTGACAGAGCTTGGAGAAGTGGTAAACAATATCATGAAGCAGTCTTTCCCGGCCATTGTGGATGTGAACTTTACAGCCAACATGGAAGGACTTCTGGACAAAGTAGCAGAGGGGAAAGTAGAGTGGAAGTCTGTTATCGAGAACTTCTACCCGGATCTTGACGAGGCGGTGAAGACAGCGGAAAAAGAGCTGGAGACTGTGAAGATCGAGGATGAAGTCACAGACGTGATCTGCGAGGAGTGCGGCCGCAACATGGTTGTCAAGTACGGCCCCCACGGCAAGTTCCTGGCCTGTCCAGGGTTCCCGGAGTGTCGCAACACAAAACCGTACCTTGAGAAGATTGGCGTCAAATGTCCGCAGTGCGGCAAGGACATTGTGATCCGCAAGACCAAGAAGGGCAGAAGGTACTATGGCTGTGAGGACAATCCGGAATGTGATTTTATGTCCTGGCAGAAGCCGTCAGAAAAGAAATGCCCGAAATGCGGCGGATACATGGTGGAAAAAGGCAGCAAACTCGTCTGTATGAATGCGGAATGCGGATATAATGAAAACAAAAAGGAAAATTCATAGATATTATTTATAAAAAATGCGCATAAATTAACAGAGGATTGTTGATATTTCCAGAATTGTATGATAATATATTCAACAAAGGATGGAGGTTGCGTATGAGTGTACAATTATTAGATAAAACAAGAAAAATCAATAAATTACTGCACAACAATAACTCCAGCAAGGTTGTCTTTAATGATATCTGTGAGGTGCTGACAGAAATCCTGGATTCCAATGTCCTGGTTATCAGCAAGAAGGGGAAAGTGCTCGGTGTCAGCAGGTGCAGTGGTGTAGGTGTGATCACGGAACTGATAAAAGGAGAGGTTGGATGCCACATAGACGAGATGCTCAATGAGCGTCTGCTGAACATCCTTTCCACAAAAGAGAATGTCAATCTGGAGACGCTGGGATTTTCCCAGGAGACAGCCAAGGGCTATCAGGCGATCGTCACCCCCATCGAGATTGCGGGAGAGAGACTGGGAACTCTGTTTATCTACAAACAGGGCGAATACTATGAGATTGACGATATTATTTTAAGTGAATATGGAACGATGATCGTAGGATTGGAGATGCTCAGGTCCGTCAATGAAGAAAATGCGGAGGAGACCCGCAAAGAACACATTGTCCAGTCAGCTATCAGCACACTGTCATTCTCAGAGCTGGAAGCCATCATCCATATCTTTGACGAACTGGAAGGCACGGAGGGCATACTGGTTGCCAGCAAGATCGCTGACCGCGTTGGAATTACAAGATCTGTTATTGTAAATGCGCTGCGCAAGTTCGAGAGTGCCGGCGTGATCGAGTCCAGATCATCCGGTATGAAGGGAACATACATTAAAGTAGTCAATGACTACGTATTTACAGAGCTGGAAAAGATCAAAGCCGAGAGAAATAAGTAGAAAACTGCAGAACAAACGAGAAAGAGAAAGGGTATCGGGAAACTGATGCCCTTCTTTTCGGAAGGAGGCTGTTATGTACGAGGGAAGCACTGCAATACTGAAGATGCTCCACGTCTATCTGGAGGGAGAGCCGATGGACGAAAACGAGTACAGGTGCCGGATCACAGAGTATGATCCGGAGAGAGAATATATGTATATGACACTGGAAGAGGGGGATCTGACAGGCATTTCCCTGGATGCGGAGTACGACTGCCGGATCTGCGAGGAAGATGTCAGCTGCCAGGGTTCTGTCAGAGAGCGGTATTTCGACAAAGAAGGGAGCCGGCTCGTCTTTTCTGTGGAAAACGGATTTTATAAAAATAATCTAAACTAAAATAAAGTGTGTTGACAAAATAAAAAGAGAGTGCTATTTTATTACTAGAGTTTATTAGCACTCTCTTTTTAAGAGTGCTGACAAATATATATTTTATATATTGATAGCTTAAAGGAGGAACCATTCATGAAATTAGTACCATTGGGAGACAGAGTTGTATTAAAACAGTTAGTTGCTGAAGAGACGACAAAGTCCGGTATCGTTCTGCCGGGACAGTCCAAAGAGAAACCCCAGCAGGCAGAAGTGATCGCAGTAGGCCCGGGTGGAGTGGTAGACGGCAAGGAAGTAGAGATGCACGTGAAGGAAGGACAGCAGGTTATCTATTCCAAATACGCCGGAACAGAAGTGGAACTGGACGAGGAAAGCTACATCATCGTAAGACAGAGCGATATCCTTGCAGTGATCGAGTAGAAAGCGGCATATCATACAGAATATAAGCATAGAAACTTAAATCGGAAAAACAGGAGGATTGATTATCATGGCAAAGGAAATCAAATACGGAGCAGACGCCAGGGCAGCGCTGGAGTCAGGCGTAAACCAGCTGGCAGATACAGTAAGAGTGACACTTGGACCTAAAGGAAGAAATGTTGTCCTCGACAAATCGTTCGGCGCACCTCTTATCACAAACGACGGTGTGACCATCGCAAAAGAGATCGAGCTGGAGGACGCTTTTGAGAACATGGGCGCACAGCTCATCCGTGAGGTTGCCTCCAAGACAAATGATGTGGCTGGTGATGGTACTACAACAGCTACTGTACTTGCGCAGGCAATGGTACACGAGGGGATGAAGAACCTGGCAGCAGGAGCCAACCCCATCGTGCTGAGAAAAGGTATGAAGAAAGCTACAGATAAAGCGGTAGAGGCCATCCAGGGCATGAGCAGCAAAGTGACAGGCAGAGATCAGATCGCAAGAGTAGCAGCTATTTCAGCCAGCGACGACGAAGTGGGCGAGATGGTAGCAGAGGCTATGGAGAAGGTTTCCAACGACGGTGTTATCACTATCGAGGAGTCCAAGACAATGAAGACAGAGCTGGATCTGGTAGAAGGTATGCAGTTCGACCGTGGATATGTATCTGCTTACATGTGCACAGACATGGATAAGATGGAGGCTAATCTGGAAGATCCATACATCCTTATCACAGACAAGAAGATTTCCAACATCCAGGAAATCCTTCCGCTGCTTGAGCAGGTTGTGCAGGCAGGTGCAAGACTCCTCATCATCGCTGAGGACGTGGAGGGCGAGGCTCTCACAACACTGATCGTAAACAAACTGCGCGGTACATTCAACGTGGTAGCTGTCAAAGCTCCCGGATATGGCGACAGAAGAAAAGCCATGCTGGAAGACATCGCTATCCTGACAGGCGGACAGGTGATCTCTGACGAGCTTGGACTGGATCTGAAAGAGACAACACTGGATCAGCTTGGACGTGCAAAATCCGTAAAAGTTCAGAAAGAGAATACAGTCATTGTAGACGGACTTGGAGAGAAAGACGCTATCCAGGCACGTATCGCTCAGATCAAAGCACAGATCGAGGAGACAACATCTGACTTTGACAGAGAGAAATTACAGGAGAGACTTGCCAAACTGGCAGGCGGCGTTGCAGTAATCCGTGTAGGAGCTGCCACAGAGACAGAGATGAAAGAGGCAAAACTCCGCATGGAGGACGCTCTTGCAGCTACAAGGGCAGCCGTTGAGGAAGGTATCATCGCAGGCGGCGGTTCCGCATACATCCACGCTTCCAAGGAAGTGGCAAAACTTGCTGACACGCTGGAAGGTGACGAGAAGACAGGTGCAAACGTAGTGCTGAAAGCTCTGGAGGCTCCTCTGTTCCACATCGTTGCCAACGCCGGACTGGAAGGCGCTGTCATCATCAACAAAGTAAGAGAGTCCGAGCCTGGACAGGGATTCGACGCATACAAAGAGGAGTATGTGGACATGGTGAAAGCCGGAATCCTGGATCCTGCAAAGGTTACAAGAAGCGCTCTGCAGAATGCTACAAGCGTGGCATCTACACTGCTGACAACAGAGTCTGTTGTTGCAAACATCAAAGAAGAGACTCCTGCAGCACCGGCAGGCGGCGGAATGGGAATGATGTAATCTCTTCCCCTCTTGAAAGAAATATGAAAATTTAGAAAACTCCCTTAGGGGAGTTTTCTT
The DNA here is from genome assembly GCF_014982975.1 of Claveliimonas monacensis. Classification (GTDB taxonomy): domain Bacteria; phylum Bacillota; class Clostridia; order Lachnospirales; family Lachnospiraceae; genus Claveliimonas; species Claveliimonas monacensis. The sequence continues at coordinate 24,690 of NZ_JADCKL010000015.1, read as the reverse complement.
TTTGTATTTGGATGTGCTATAATGTCCACAGGTATATTCTGCCTGAGAAACTGACATTGGAGGAAGAAAGATGGGTGACTTCTATACAGAACAATTGATCAAAAAGAAGACCGACGGAAAGGATATAGCGATAAAAATTCTGCTGATCGTGCTGACAGTAATCAGCTTTTTTATCGCTTTTTTATTGCCCCTTTTAATTCTTGTGCCTATACTGTTCATCGTGGCCGACGTATTTCTGTTCAGAAGGATGGATGTGGAGTATGAATACATCTACATCAATGGGGATCTGGATATCGACAAGGTGATGCACAAGGAGCGCAGAAAGCACATGCTCTCTGTAAATGTGAAAGATGTGGAGATGCTTGCTCCGGAGGGAGCCTTCCAGCTGCAGTCCTACAAAGCAGGAAAGATCTATGATTACAGCAGCGGCATTCCCTCTGCCCCGAATCGCTATGTACTTGTATTTACAAGATCCGGGGAGACATTCAAGGTACTTTTTGAGCCAAACAGTGATCTGGTGGAGGGATTTTTCCTCATGGCTCCGAGAAAAGTAGTTCGGAAATAATCGGAATAATACGGGAAAAGTTGTTGACAAAGACGGCTGTCTTTGGGTATGATAGCAGTTAAACATAACAAAAGAAAGAGAGGAATAAACGATGGGTAAAATTATCGAAGAGGGAATTACATTTGACGATGTACTGTTAGTGCCTGGATATTCAGAGGTGATTCCGAATCAGGTAGATCTGTCAACATATCTGACAAAGAAGATCAAACTGAATATCCCCATGATGAGTGCCGGCATGGACACAGTCACAGAGCACCGCATGGCCATCGCCATGGCTCGCCAGGGCGGTATCGGTATTATTCATAAAAATATGTCTATTGAACAGCAGGCGGAAGAGGTGGACAAGGTAAAGCGTTCAGAGAACGGTGTTATCACGGATCCATTCTATCTTTCCCCGGAAAATACACTGGCAGACGCCAATGAGCTGATGGGCAAATTCCGGATTTCCGGTGTCCCGATCACAGAGGGCAGAAAACTGGTAGGTATCATTACCAACCGTGACCTGAAGTTTGAGGAAGATTTTACAAAGAAGATCAAGGAATCTATGACATCTGAGGGACTGATCACCGCAAAAGAGGGGATCACCCTGGAGGAAGCCAAGAAGATCCTTGCCAAGGCCAGAAAAGAGAAATTACCCATTGTTGATGATGATTTTAACCTGAAAGGCCTGATCACCATCAAAGATATAGAGAAACAGATCAAATATCCGCTGTCTGCCAAGGACGGACAGGGACGCCTTCTGTGCGGCGCTGCCCTTGGAATTACAGCCAACTGCCTCGAGAGAGCGCAGGAGCTTGTGAACGCCAAAGTAGACGTTGTGGTGCTTGACTCTGCCCATGGACACTCTGCAAACGTTCTGCACACCATTGACATGGTTAAGAGCAAATTCCCGGATCTGCAGGTTATTGCAGGTAACGTGGCAACAGGCGCAGCTGCTGAGGCGCTCATCAAGGCCGGCGCTGACGCTGTCAAAGTCGGTATCGGACCTGGCTCCATCTGTACCACACGTATCGTGGCCGGTATCGGTGTGCCTCAGATCACAGCGGTTATGGACTGCTATGAGGTGGCGGACAAGTACGGCATCCCGATCATTGCCGATGGAGGTATCAAGTACTCCGGCGACATGACAAAGGCCATTGCCGCAGGCGCCAATGTATGTATGATGGGAAGCATCTTTGCAGGATGTGACGAGAGCCCGGGAACTTTCGAGCTGTTCCAGGGAAGAAAATACAAAGTATACAGGGGCATGGGATCCATTGCAGCCATGGAGAACGGAAGCAAGGACCGCTACTTCCAGGAGAACGCCAAGAAGCTTGTTCCCGAGGGCGTAGAGGGCCGTGTGGCATACAAGGGAACCGTGGAAGATACGGTATTCCAGCTCATGGGCGGACTCCGGTCCGGTATGGGATACTGCGGAACATCTACCATTGAAGAGCTGAAGACAAATGCACGCTTCATCAAGATCTCAGCAGCATCCTTAAAGGAGAGCCATCCCCATGATATCCATATCACGAAGGAAGCTCCCAACTACAGCGTGGACGAATAAAATAAAAATAATTATAAAATTTCAGGACGAAGCCTGCCCTCTGGGCGGGCTTCTGACAGATAGGGGGAAAGGACCATGACAGAGACATTTGGGAAGACATCCGCAGGGTGGGAGACTGCTCTGTACACACTTGAAAACAAAAACGGCATGCAGATCGCGGTTGCAGATTACGGCGCCACCCTGGTAAAGGTGCTTGTGCCGGATCGGGAAGGAAAGCTGGTCGACGTTGTTCTTGGTTATGACGATGCGGCCGGATATGAAACCGGAGACAAATTTTTCGGAGCTATCGTGGGAAGAGTGGCTAACCGCATTGGCGGCGCCTCCTTTGAGCTGAATGGCAGGACCTTCCAGCTGGACAAAAATGACAATGGAAACAATCTCCACAGCGGCATGGACTTCTTCAGCAAGCGGATGTGGAAGGTGGAAGAGTACGGGAAGGATCACATCGTGCTGAGCCTTCACAGCCCGGACGGAGATCAGGGATACCCGGGAGAAGTGGATATCACAGTCACCTACACCCTGACAGAGGACAATGAGGTGAAGATCCACTATCACGCTGTGCCAAAGGCGGACACACTTCTCAATATGACCAATCACAGCTATTTTAATCTTGCAGGCCAGAGCTCCGGCACCATCCTGGACCAGGAGGTGTGGATCGACGCGGACGCCTACACAGAGGCGGACGCCCAGTCCATCCCCACAGGAGAGATCACACCGGTGGAGGGAACTCCCATGGATTTCCGGGAGGGCAAAGAGATTGGCAGGGATATAGAGGAAGATTACCAGGCTCTGAAGTTCGGAGGCGGCTACGACCACAACTGGGCGCTGAACGGGACCGGTTTCCGGAAGGTGGCCAGCCTGAGCTGCGGACAGAGCGGCATATCCATGGAAGTGAACACAGACCTTCCGGGCATGCAGCTCTACTGCGGCAATTTCCTTGCGGGAGATGTGGGAAAAGGCGGCTGCGCTTACGGAAAGAGGAGCGGTGTCTGCTTTGAGACACAGTATTTCCCGGACGCTGTGCACAAAGAAAATTTTGCCGGACCGGTGGTGAAAGCCGGGGAGACATACGACACCACGACCAGCTATAAATTTACATCCGGGAGATAAAATTTATAAAATCATAAGTAAGTCTTCACATTTTCTTTCTCTGAATATGATAGAATAAGCAGGTAGAAAAGTTGGAGATCGTGTAATGAGCAGCAGAACCCGAAGAATAAAGAAGAGAAAGACAAAAGTACAGCATCAGAGACAGATGAAAAAATACTGGAAGGCAGGGCTGATCATTCTGGCAGCCCTGCTTGCCGTTCTGGCGGTTGTCCGGGTAGTCCGCCCCCAGTGGCTGGGCGGCGGATACATAGAGTATGAAAATGAAAAGGTGGATGCATCCAAGCCGAACATAGACGTGGAGCTATTGACAGTCAATCCCTACTCCAGGCCGGGGGACGCCACCGGGCGGATCAACGGGATCGTAATCCACTATACAGCCAACCCGGGCTCCACTGCCATGGATAACCGGAACTATTTTGAGGGGCTGAAGGACAGCCATGAGACCCAGGCCAGCAGCAATTTTATTGTGGGACTGGAGGGGGAGATCGTCCAGTGCGTTCCCACCTGGGAGGTTGCCTATGCTTCTAATTCCAGAAACATTGACACCGTGTCCATCGAGTGCTGTCATCCGGATGAGACGGGACAGTTCAATGACGAGACCTACCGATCCATGGTTCAGCTCACAGCCTGGCTGTGCCTGAAGTTCGGGCTGGATGAAAATGACGTGATCCGCCACTATGATGTGACAGGTAAGAACTGCCCCAAGTATTTTGTGGAGAACGAGGACGCCTGGGACCAGTTCAGGGCGGATGTGGGAGAGGCCATTGCCCGTACCTAGGGCGGAAGAGCCTTTTCCGGGATAAAAAGATTGACTTTTTCCGCCAGATGGATATAATAAAAAATAGCTGGCAGGTTCACAGCATGGACAGCCGGCAGATAGCAGAAAACAATCTCAGACAGGAAAGGCAGAGACGGAAAAGAGTAATCATCCGGAACTATCCAGAGAGAGGGACAGTATGCTGGAAGTCCCTTATAGCAGATGGACGATGAAAACCATTCCCGAGCTGCACTGCAGAACAGCGGAAGGCACGGATAGGGATCTGGGTCAGACCGGCCGAGTAAGCAGTGACGCAGCCCGCGTTAAGGGACAGGATTTTATTATATGGAAATCCTTTTGAGTGAAAAATAAAGGTGGAACCGTGCAGAGAAATGATGCACCCTTGCAGAGGACGAAAGAAGCAGTCCCGGCAGGGGTGTTTTTGATTCTGGAAAAGTCCTCTGGAATGCTGTCTGGATGAAAGCGAAGAAAGGAGAAGAAAGACTATGAAAGTAAGCATGAAAGACGGATCTGTTCAGGATCTGGCATTCACAGACGAAGTGGGACAGGAGGCGTTCCGCCACACCACATCCCACATCCTTGCACAGGCAGTGAAACGTCTCTGGCCGGACACAAAATGTGCCATCGGACCGGCTATCAAAGACGGATTTTACTATGACTTTGAATTCAGCTTCCCGTTCACCACAGAGCATCTGGCAGACGTGGAAAAAGAGATGAAGAAGATCGTGAAAGAGGCCCTTCCCCTGGAGAGAAGCGCAGTCAGCAGAGAGGAAGCCTTAAAGCTTATGGAGGACAGAGGAGAGCCCTACAAGGTGGAGCTTATTGAGGAGCTTCCGGAGGGTGAAGAGATCAGCCTCTACAAGCAGGGAGAGTTCGTGGACCTGTGTGCAGGCCCCCACGTGTCCAATACAAGCGTTGTGAAGGCCTTCAAGCTCCAGAGCGTGGCAGGCGCCTACTGGCATGGAGATGAGCACAACCAGATGCTGACAAGGATCTACGGAACTTCATTCCCCAAGGCGGCCGAGCTGGACGAGTATCTGGCAAAGATCGAGGAGGCAAAGAAGAGAGATCACAGAAAGCTGGGCAAAGAGCTTGGACTTTTTGCCATCATGGAGGAGGGGCCGGGCTTCCCGTTCTTCCTTCCGAAGGGAATGGTGCTCAAAAACCTTCTCATTGACTACTGGAGAAAGCTGCACACAAGAGAGGGCTATGTGGAGATCTCCACGCCTATCATCCTGAGCCGCCATCTCTGGGAAAACTCCGGACACTGGGATCACTATAAGGACAATATGTACACTACAGTCATCGATGACGAAGACTACGCAGTAAAACCTATGAACTGCCCCGGCGGCATGCTGGTATACAAGGTAGAGCCCCGCTCCTATAAAGATCTGCCCATGCGGGTGGGTGAGCTGGGACTTGTGCACCGCCACGAGAAATCCGGACAGCTCCACGGCCTGATGCGTGTGCGCTGCTTCACCCAGGATGATGCCCACATCTTTATGACAGAGGACCAGGTCCAGGATGAGATCAAGGGTGTGGCAAGACTGATCGACGAGGTGTACTCCAAATTCGGCTTTAAATACCACGTAGAGCTCTCCACAAGGCCCGAGGACAGCATGGGTACGGACGAGGAGTGGGAGATGGCTACAAACGCCCTCAGAGGCGCCCTGGAGTCCCTTGGACTGAACTATGTGGTGAACGAGGGAGACGGCGCTTTCTATGGCCCGAAGATCGACTTCCATCTGGAGGACTCCATCGGAAGAACATGGCAGTGCGGAACCATCCAGCTTGACTTCCAGATGCCCCAGAGATTTGATCTGGAGTACACAGGAGCAGACGGAGAGAAACACCGTCCGATCATGATCCACAGAGTGGCCTTTGGTTCCATCGAGCGGTTTATCGGTATCCTGATCGAGCACTATGCCGGAAAATTCCCGGTATGGCTCTCACCTGTGCAGGTGAAGATCCTTCCGGTTTCTGAGAAGTTTGCTGACTATGCAGAGAAGGTGTCTGACGCGCTGAAGGCCGCAGGCGTCCGTGTGGAGACAGACGACAGAAGTGAGAAGCTGGGCTACAAGATCCGCAGCGCCCAGATGGAGAAAGTTCCCTACATGCTCATCGTCGGCGAGAAGGAAGTGGAGGGAGAGTGCGTCTCCGTCCGCAGAAGAGACGAGGGTGACATCGGCAGCATGAGCGTGGGTGAGTTCGCAAAGCTTGTGCTGGAAGATAAATAATAAGCGCAGATAAAAGAATAAACGTTTAAAAAGAAAAACGGACAAGGGCACATGCGGAGGGATTAGCCTCCCACATGTGCCCTTGTCTCTTCTTTTGTGCCGTAAAAGGTGTCTGCGGCGCTAGTCCATCATAACCATGTGGGCGATGGAGGCTGCGTCGTCAGAGTGGCTCTGACGGCAGATCAGGATGCTGTAGATGTAGTCCTCATCCAGCTCCAGAGCCTGGCTGATCTGCTTTATGGTCTGGCCTGAATCGTTGAGGGCCAGCACCTGCTCTATTTCTTTTGTGATCTGTTCCAGTGTTTTTGATGCCATTGGTGTATCCTTTCTCTGTCTGTTTTCGTTCTCTATTTTAAAAGAAAGCGGTGGAAATGTCCAGAGGTAACGATGTGGCATTTTGTGAGATGGATATAGTGAAATCCGGGGCAGGCGTGAACTCGTATGAGCAACGTCTGTCCCGGAGAGTACGCTCTACAGGTATCCCAGTCTGTCTAATGTGGCAAGCACCATGTGGCGGCCTGCGTCGGTTCCGTCTATGATGCGGCGTGCCCGCACGGAGTCACCGATGTTGAGGATCTCTGTGTCTTCACCCTCGAAGCCTTCCACAATGTCGTTCCAGAGGGGCGCGTGAGCCTTCATGCCCAGGCATACAAAGCCGTAGTCAAATGGCAGCTCCTCCTCCTGGCCGTCGCGTTTCACGGTGAAGGAGTGGGGGTTGACTTTCAGCAGAGCTGTGTTCACAAGCTGTGTCACGCTGTGCTTTTTCATGCACTCCTTCATGCTGGAAGTGGTGGAGGCATCCAGCCCCTTGCCGATGACGGGCATCATTTCGATAATGGTTGTCTCTGCGCCTCTGGGGGCGAAGAATTCTACCACATCAAGACCTACCGCGCCGCCGCCGATGACGATGACTTTCTTGCCGGTCATGTCTTTGTCGAAGGCCGGGATGTTATCCATCAGATCCTTAATGCCGTATACACCTGTATCCTTTTTGCTCAGGTTCTCGTGAAGCCCTTCGATAGGCGGAAGAAGCGGTACAGAGCCGGTAGCGTTTACAACCAGGTCCGGGCTGTAGGATTTGATCATATCCACAGTCACGTCCACCCCTGTCTTGATAGTCAGGTTTTCCAGGCTCTCTGCCCGGTGCTTCAGGTATGTCGGGAAATCTGCCAGACGCTTCTTGGCCGGAATCCTGGAGATCTCCACGGAAAGTCCGCCTACATGATCCTGCTTTTCCAGAAGTGTGACATGGCAGCCCACTTCAGCAGCTGTGCAGGCAGCTTCCAGTCCGGCTGTGCCGGCGCCCACAACAACGACATTGCAGGGTTTGTTCACTTTCTGTTTTTTGTAGGCCTCTCCGTTAATGAGGTCCGGGTTCACGGTACAGCGCAGCGGCTTGTTGCCTCCGATACGGTTGCCCACGCAGCCGATGTTGCAGGAGATACATTTGCGGATGTCTTCCACGTTGCCGTATCTTGCCTTGTTGCACCAGTCAGGATCTGCGATCAGTCCGCGGCCCATGCCGATCAGGTCTGCGTCGCCCCTTGCCAGGATGTCCTCTGCCACCTGAGGATTGCGGATGTTTCCAATGGCAATGGTAGGCTTGTGGAATTTATCCCGGACAGCCTTCGCCATGTAGGAGCGCCATCCGTCCTCTAAATAGTTGGCGTCGATCTGGTACTGGATGGAGGGGTTCAGGGCAGAGGAGGTGTCGAACATGTCCACACCGTCATTTAAGAACTCCAGGTACTCCAGGCAGTCCTCCACTGTGTTTCCGCCCTCTACCAGCTCGTCCACGCTCAGACGGAGGGAGATCGGCACTCTCGGGCCAACTGCTGTACGGACTTCGTCGATGACCATGCGGCAGAAGCGTGCGCGGTTCTCGGCACAGCCGCCGAACTCGTCTGTACGGTTGTTCATGGTAGGTGAGAGGAACTGGCTGATCAGGTAGGAGTGTCCGGCGTGGATCTCCACCATGTCAAAGCCTGCGTTTACCGCACGGCGTGCAGCAGCGCCGTAGTCCTTTGCAATGCTCTCAAGCTCTTCTCTTGTCAGCGGGCGTGGCTCTTCGCCGCCTTCTTTAGAAGGAAGATTGGAGGCGGAGACAGGCTGCATGCCGATCCTTGAAGACATGGCAGAAGCGCCGGCGTGGTTCAGCTGTACACCCATGCAGGCACCGTACTTGTGACAGGCCTCCGTCAGATTGAAAAGGCGGGGGATGTAGCAGTCTTTATCAATGCGCAGCTGGGTTGTTCCGTTGGAACCCTCCGGATATTTTACGCATACATTTTCTACGATGATGAGACCTGTGCCGCCTCTTGCGCGCAGCTCATAGTATTTGATGTGTTCATCACTCAGCTCTCCTGTATGCCCGGCAAAGTCGCTTCCCATGGGCATCATGACAACACGGTTCGGGAGTGTCATACCGTTGATCGTGAGGGGGCTGAAGATGTGTTTGAAGTTGTTCTTCATTTGATTTACCTCCGTTAATGTAGCTTTTCAGATAAGCAGAACTTCGCTATAACAACAGTATAAAACATTGTTAAAGATAAAACAAATTCATGTTTTTGTGCCGGATGATAGAATATGTCTATGGTTTCTGGAGAAAGATGGAAATTGGACGTAATAAGCGCGTTTTTCGCCTGTTTTCGTTGAAAATCAGCATGTATTTTGCTATAATATGAAAATGTATTTTTAAAGATGATCAGGAGAGAAAAGCCATGAACGACTTGGAGATGTATCGCGAGCAGCTTGCGCTGTGCGATGATAAGATTATTGATGCACTGGTAGAGAGAAACGCTATAGTTGAGAAGATCATGGCGTACAAGGAAGAGTACGGTATGCCGATCCTCCAGCCCCAGCAGGAGGCGAAGCAGGCAGCGCGCCTGAAAGAAAAGCTGGGGGACAATAAATACAGAGAAGAGATCTACGATGTCTTCCGGCGGATCAACCGCAACAGCAAGCGTATCCAGGCAAGGAAACTGTTTGACTACAATATCATCCTTATCGGATTTATGGGAGCCGGCAAGACGACCATCTCCGATTACCTGAGCACCATGTTTGCCATGAACATCGTGGAGATGGACCAGGTGATCGAGGAGCGGGAGGAGATGAGCATCCAGGATATTTTCGCTACATATGGAGAAGAGTATTTCCGTGAGCTGGAGACAAGCCTGCTCATCGAGATGCAGTCCCGGAAAAACACAGTGATCTCCTGCGGCGGAGGTGTGGCCATGCGCGAGAGAAATGTGGAGGAGATGAAAAAGAACGGCCGGGTTGTCCTGCTCACCGCAAGTCCGGAGACTATCTATGAGAGAGTAAAAGACAGCAGGAACCGTCCTGTCCTCAACGGCAGGAAGAATGTAGAGGGGATCTCTGAGCTGATGGAGCAGCGCCGGGAGAAATATGAGGCGGCGGCTGACGTTGTGGTGAACACAGACGGAAAGACTGTGCTCCAGGTGTGCGAGGAGATGATCCAGAAACTGACGGAGATGGAAGAGAAATAATGCTTGATCGATTTTTTCCCGACAGATATGTGGCTTCCACATATGTGATCGATTTTGAAAAACTGTATGAAGAGGGTGTGCGCGGCCTGATCTTTGACATTGACAACACGCTGGTTCCCCACGGGGCGCCTGCGGACGAGCGGGCTGTCCGCCTGTTTCAGAGGCTCAAAGATATCGGGTTCAGGTGCTGCCTGATCTCCAACAATCAGGAGAAGCGGGTGAAGATGTTCAACGAGCCCATCCAGGTGGACTATGTTTACAACGCCCATAAGCCCTCTGTGAAAAACTATATCCGGGCCATGGAGATCATGGGTACAGACCGGGAGAACACGGTGTTCATAGGAGACCAGCTCTTTACTGATGTGTGGGGAGCAAAGCGGGCGGGGATCCCCAATATCCTTGTAAAACCCATCCATCCCAGGGAGGAGATCCAGATCGTGCTGAAGCGCTATCTGGAGAAAATCGTGCTCTACTTTTACAGAAAGAGCCTGAATGGAAAAAAAGGTTGAAAAAAGCACCAGAGTATTATAAAATGGAACAAGTGAAAAAGAAGGACATGTGCTATCTAAAGGTACAGTTTAAGGAGGATTATAATGGTTTCAGCAGGAGATTTTAAAAACGGATTAACTGTGGAGATCGAGGGAAACATTTATCAGATCCTTGATTTCCAGCACGTAAAACCTGGAAAAGGAGCAGCTTTTGTTCGTACAAAATTAAAAAATATCATCAACGGCGGCGTTGTCGAGAAGACATTCCGTCCTACAGAGAAGTTTGAGACGGCTCATATCGACAGAAAAGATATGCAGTATCTGTACTCAGACGGAGACCTCTACAACTTCATGGATATGGAGACATTTGACCAGCTGGCTGTCAACGCAGATGTTGTAGGTGACTCCCTCAAGTTTGTAAAAGAGAACGACACTGTAAAAGTGATCTCTCACCAGGGCAATGTATTTGCCATTGAACCGCCTATCACAGTAGAGCTTCGCGTGACAGAGACAGAGCCGGGTGTGAAGGGAGATACAGCTACAGGTGCTACAAAGCCGGCTATCGTGGAGACAGGGGCTCAGATCATGGTTCCTCTGTTCGTAAATCAGGATGATGTGCTGAAGATCGATACACGTACAGGAGAGTACCTGTCCAGAGTTTAATCTGCAGTTTGAAAAGTAAAAGAATGACGAAAAAGCCTTGCATTTTGTGCAGGGCTTTTTTATAATATAAGTCACCATAATATTCATTCCGGTGAAGCCGGGTCAGACCATTCTGGATATCTGTTTTCAGATCAGCCTGTTTCAGGCAGCGTTTCACAAAAATAGCATGCAGAGAAAGGAGAACTATGTCGTATGAACAGTTTGTAGAGCAGATGGAAGCAAAATTGAGAAGCAGCCTGGACGGGGGCAGGTCTCTTGGTGTCAGGCAGGTGACAAAGAACAACGGAAAAAAGAGGAAGGGGATCGTATTTAGTGAGCCCGGGATCAATGTGTCCCCCACCATCTATCTGGAGGAATACTATGAGAGGTATAAGCGCGGATATTCTTTTGAACAGCTGGCGGCTCAGATCATGTGCCTGTACAGCCATGTCCGCATGGGGCACTCCTGGGAGGGCGAATTTGTGACAAAGTATGCCAATGTGCGGGCAAAGCTGATCTATCAGCTGATCAACAGAGAAAAGAACAGGGATCTCCTTGCGCAGGTGCCCTATATCCCCTATCTGGACCTTGCTATTGTCTTTTATGTGCTGGTGGATATGAAGGAGGATGACCGGATTGCCACCATGCTTGTGAGAAACGAGCACCTGGGCTGGTGGAAGGTCACCAGGGAGGAGATCTATGAGGAGGCCTGCGCCAACACAAGAAGACTCCTGCCGGAGGAGTTTACAACACTGTACGCTCTTTTGGCAGGGGTGGAGGGGGAGGATATCTCACCGGACCTGGATGAAACGAAGGGGTACAGCATGTATATCCTCACCAACTGCATCCGGAATTTCGGGGCAGCGGCAGTTCTCTACCGAGATGTTCTGAAGAACATAGGAGAATATCTGAAGGAGGATTTCTACGTGCTCCCCAGCAGCATCCATGAGATGATCATTGTGCCGGACAGCAGTGCGCCCTCCTGGAGGGAGACGGCCATGATCGTGAAGGAGATCAATGAGACCCAGGTGAGGGAGGAGGAAGTTCTCTCGGATATCCCCTATCATTATAAGAGAAAAGAAGGAAGGCTGCGTCTGCCTGTGTGGGAGATGGACAGGGCAGAGAGCTGACTTTGGTCCTGACATCTGAGGAATAAAAAAGAGGAACAGCTGATCTTGCTGTTCCTCTTTACGTCTCTGACCAGAGTCGAACTGGCGCACCTGCCTCCGGAGGGCAGTGCTCTATCCACTGAGCTACAGAGACAAAAAGTATAATACCATATCTGTAGGGAAAATACAAGGGGGAAAACGAAAAAACTGTCCCCGGGACCTGCCTTGACTTTTTAAATATTTGCTAGTATCATTTGTAGTGCCCCTTGTCTGCCGGCAACTGATGATCACACAGTAATGGAGGTTGTCATGAAAAGAAAAAGAAAAGAAGGCAGCCAGGGCGCGGGGAACAGCAGATCCACAGCAGCGATGCTGCTCTGTGTGCTGCTGGCCGTGACCGCTGTAGCTGCCGGAACTCTTTACGCAGGGGAGAAATCTGCAAAGGATGACAAGGCCCAGGCCGTGTCTGTCCAGAATGAAGACGTGCAGACAGTGAACGAAGGATGGCAGGAGGCAAAGTACAATCCTCTCCGGGAGGAGACAGACTCCGGGATCACAAAGGCAGTTCGGAAATACTATGAAGAGAGAACTGCGCAGAGCCCGTTTGCGGAAGGGTATGAAAATTTGAAGACCTACACGAAGCGGGGGAAGTACAAGGACACATATCTGGCATTTGTCCGCTATGATATGAAGATAAAGGATATCTACACCATGGCCCCCGGCCTGGAGATCCTCTATATAGAGCCGGATGAAGAGACGGGAGAGCTCTGTGTGGAGGAGGAAATGCCGGACCAGGAGACCCGGGAGGCATCGCAGCTTCTGGCATCCCAGGAGGATGCAGGGCAGCTGATGACAGAGGTACAGGCAGCTTATGACGGAGCAGTGGCGTCGGATGCCATTCTGGCGGAGGCGCTCTCTGATCTGGAGGAAGCCTCAGCCGGGCAGCAGTAGAGCGCCAGGCTCTGGCCGGTGGGGTATATACAGAAATACAGAAAGATAAAGGACGCACAAAGTATGAGAGGATACAGACATGCATTTCGGAAGGCGTTCCCGTATACAATACCTGTGTTGACAGGGTATCTGTTTATCGGGATCGCCTTCGGTGTGATGTACGCAGAGAAAGGGTATAATTTTTTGTGGGCCATGCTGATGAGCCTTCTGGTGTATGCAGGCTCAGGGCAATATCTGGCAGTGAACTTTTTCGTGCCGGGTATTTCTTTTGTGCAGGTCATTTTTATGACGCTGATGGTGAATGTGAGACATATTTTCTATGGGATTTCCCTTCTGGACAGGTTTCATTCCATGGGGAAAAAAAGATGGTACATGATCTTCGGGCTGACAGACGAGACATATTCCCTGCTCTGTACGACAAAAGTGCCGGAGGATGTGGATGAGGAGAAGTTTCTTTTTGCTATCTCCATCATGAATCAGTCCTACTGGGTCATCGGGTCTGTCATCGGTTCTCTTGCGGGGACTCTGATCCCCTTTAATTCAGAGGGGATCGATTTTGCCATGACAGCTCTCTTTGTGGTGATCTTTGTGGAACAGTGGATGGATAAAAAGAACAGGGTGCCGGAGGTGATCGGCGTGGCAGCGGCTTTTGTCTGCCTGCAGATCTTCGGGGCGGACAATTTTGTGCTGCCTTCCATGCTCCTTATCGTCCTCCTGCTTTTTGTGGGACGGACACGCCTTGAGAGAGGGGGGGAGAAAGTATGCCGTTAAGCGTTGGAATGTCGCTGCTCATCATACTGGCTGTGGCATTGACCACTTTTGCCACCAGAGTGGTTCCTTTCCTTATTTTTCCGAAAGGGAAGGAGATACCGGATGTGGTGCAGTACCTTGGGAGGGTGCTGACGCCGGCTGTCATCGGCATGCTGGTGGTGTACTGCCTAAAAACAACGCCGGTGCTCTCGGCCCCGTACGGGATACCGGAAGCAGCGGCGGTGCTGGTAACCGCAGGGCTCCACGTATGGAAGAGAAATAATCTTCTCAGTATCGGAGCCGGTACGGTGCTCTATATGTTTCTTGTGCAGGCGGTCTTTTAAAGGCCGCCTGTTATTTTATGAGAGATTGACCTTCCGCTTCATAATGAAGTAGGAAAGAAGATAGAGGATGACGGCTATGGCAACGGAAATGCCGAAGCTGATGTTCAGTATATCCATCATATATCCGGCAAGGTCAATGGATTCCGGGGTGGTGGATGAGTTCATGGCGATACTGTCACTTAAAATGCCCTGCACACCCATGATTACAGTGGAGGCGATGGCGATGACCGTGGTGATGACAAAGTAGGATACCACGGATCCCAGTACCTTGTGTCCGTTAAAGAGCTGTCCCAGGACAACGGAGGCCTCGATGGTGATCACATTGCCCACGGCGCTGACTATGGTGAGGACTGCCATGTAAAACAGGAAGAAGTTAAAGTCTCCCTGGCCCTGGAAGCCCAGCAGCCGGATGAACTCATCCCAGTGTGCGCTTAACGGGTCTGTTATGATCGGGATGGCCAGCAGGATGTAGGCGCAGACATAGATGAGCAGCATGTCGATGACGCACCAGATGCTCCCGGAGATGGTCTTGGAAAGAAGGTGCATGCCCTTGGTTACAGGAAGGGTGTTGGTAAGATATCCCTCGTCCGAGAACATATTTTTGTAAAACCGTACGGCAATGACAATGTAGGTCCCGTAAGACACGCCGGCAAATATGATAATGTACACGACAAAAGCAAGCGTCAGAAGAAGCTCGTTGAGTTCGTCTGACTCAAAATCCAGCCTTCCTGTCAGGAAGATGCGTCCGAACACGGAGGCTGCCACCAGGAAAATATGGATGATGACAAGAAATTTTGTGGTGGATTTTAAATCGTATCTGATCAGTTTTCCTAGCATCTGAATACCTCCCTGAATAAAGCGTCCACGGATTTTCCCTGGTTCATCCGGATCTCATCCACAGTTTGGTTCAGCACGATCTGCCCCTGCTTCAGGAAAAGCACCCGGTCCAGGATGTTCTCGATGTCTGTGATGAGATGGGTGGACAGAAGGATGGTGGCGTCCTCGTTGTAGTTGGTAAGGATGGTCCGAAGGATGTAGTCCCTGGCAGCGGGGTCCACGCCTCCGATGGGCTCATCAAGGATATAGAGGCGGGCATCCCGGCTCATGACCAGGGCAAGCTGCACCTTTTCCTTTGTCCCTTTGGAGAGCGTGCGCATCCTGGCGTTTACGTCGATCTCCAGGTCTGTCATCATATGGCATGCTCTGTCTGTAACAAAGTCCTCATAGAAATCCGCAAAGTAGGAAATCATGTCCTTGATCTTCATGGCAGGATCCAGATAGCTGCGCTCCGGCAGGTAGGAGACGATTTTTTTTGTCTCCACGCCGGGAGTCATGCCGTCTACAAGAATCATGCCTTCTGTGGGAACAAGGAGATCGTTGATAAGCTTGATCAGCGTACTCTTCCCGCTTCCGTTAGGTCCAAGGAGCCCTACGATCTGGCCGGGGGCCAGCGCCAGATTCAGATTGGTGAGGGCGTAGTACATGTTGTTGTATTTTTTGGAAAGCCCCTTACATTCCAATATCGGCTTCATAATCAGTGTTCCTCCTTTACTGCTTCCTGGATCAGGGAGAGTGTCTCTTCGTCCCGGAAGCCAAGACTTCTCATTTTCTCAAAGAACTCCGCTATATGGCGGGAAGCCTGTTCTTTTTTCATCTCTTTGAGCATCTGTTCATCCTCCGTGATAAAACGTCCGCTGGTCCGCTGTGCATATACAAGTCCGCTGCGCTCCAGTTCGGATAAAGCCTTCTGCATAGTGTTGGGGTTGACTGCGGCTTCCACCGCCAGGTCCCGCACAGAAGGAAGCTTGTCGCCGGGTTTGTAGACGCCCGATATAATGTCCTGCTGGATCCTTTCCATGATCTGCAGGTAGATGGGGCGGTCGTTATCTAAGTCCCATGGCATGTGATCACCTCACTTTTCTTGTGGAGTTTTCGGGATGTTAAGATTGAATGTATTATCTATGTAGTACAATAATACATTTAAGTGAAAATGTCAAGAAAAAAGCCGGACTAAACGCCGGCGATCTTCTCCAGAAAATCCGGATCAAAGGTCTTCTGTCTGAGCATTTCGATTTCATATTTATAAGGGGCAAAGGATTTCTTGGCCTGTGTGGGTGAGGGGACGTAGGGCGTCTCCAGGATCTTGGGCACATCCTGGAAATCCGGATGATGCACAATGTAGTTCAGGGCTTCAAAACCGATCTGCCCGAAACCAATATTGGCGTGTCTGTCCTTTGAGGCTCCTGCCGGATTTTTGCTGTCGTTGATGTGGAAGACAGCGATCTGGTCTTTGCCGATGAGACGGTCAAATTTCTCTATGACGCCGTCAAAATCGTGGATGATGTCATAGCCGCTGTCGCTTGTGTGGCAGGTGTCAAAGCAGACCCGGAGCTTGTCGCTGCATGTGACGCCGTCGTAGATGCGGGCCAGCTCCTCAAAGCTGCGGCCGATCTCGGATCCTTTCCCGGCCATGGTCTCCAGGGCAATGTACACCGGAGTGTCCGGTGTCAGGATATGGTTCAGCCCGCGGATGATCTGGGCAATGCCTGCGTCCACTCCGGCGCCCACATGGGAACCGGGATGCAGGATGAGGACCTGGCTGCGGCATGCGGCGGTGCGCTCCAGCTCCAGGGCCAGGAACCGCTCTGCCAGCTCGTATGTCTCCGGCTTCACTGTGTTGGCAAGATTGATGATGTAGGGAGCATGGACAATGATCTCCTCTATGCCGTGCTCCTTCATGTAGTCCCAGGCGGGCTCTGTGTTCAGCTCGCTGATCTCTTTCCTTCTTGTATTCTGGGGTGCGCCTGTGTAGAACATGAATGTATCCGCGCCGTAGGAGACGGCCTCCTTCGCGGAGCCAAGGAGCATGTCCTTTCCGCTCATCCCCACATGAGAACCTATCTTCATATGGAATATCCCTCGTTTCTGAAAAGTCTTCTGTCAGATCCCCGGATTGCTGCGATGACTGTCCGGGCCTGGCAATGAGGGTAGCACACCTGGGCGCAAAATGCAAGCCTGCGCGGCCCGGTATATAGGAAAGAAGAAAACCAGAAAAAAGTGCAGAATATAAAAAACAGGATATTGAGAGAAAAGCCTGATTATGGTAGACTTATAAGATGATGTCAGGGTGCGAGGAAGGATCCTGGCCGCAGGAATGGAGGAAAAAGAATGAAACAACTGATAGATCTGATCACGGAAGAAATGGAAGAGGCGTTTGAGGCGGCAGGATATGACCGCTCCTACGCAAAGGTGACCCTGTCCAACAGGCCGGATCTGTGTGAATACCAGTGCAACGGCGCCATGGCCGGCGCCAAAGCATACAAAAAAGCTCCTTTTATGATCGCCCAGGATGTGGTGGATCAGATTAAGGGGGGAGGATGTATCCTTTCAGCAGAGATGGTGAAACCAGGGTTCATCAATATCAAACTGGACGATAAATATATAGCAGGCTATCTGAATGAGATGGAAGCGGACGAAAAACTGGGCGTGGAAGAGACCAGCAATCCCCAGACCATTGTCATCGATTACGGCGGACCCAACGTGGCCAAGCCGCTCCATGTAGGACATCTCCGCTCTGCCATCATAGGAGAGAGCGTCAAGAGGATCTGCCGTCTTATGGGACACAAAGTGCTGGGAGACATCCACATGGGCGACTGGGGCTACCAGATGGGCCTGATCATCACAGAGCTGAAGAAGCGCCAGCCGGATCTGGTATACTTTGACGAGTCCTTTGAGGGAGAGTATCCCGAGGAGGCGCCCTTCACCATCGGGGAGCTGGAGGAGATTTATCCGACAGCCAGCGCCTACGCGAAAGAGCACGAGGATTACCGGGAAGAAGCATTGCATGCGACCTATCTTCTTCAGAACGGACACAGGGGATACACGGCTGTGTGGAAACATATCATGCAGGTCTCTGTGACGGATCTGAAAAAGAACTACAGCAACCTGAATGTGGACTTTGATCTCTGGAAGGGGGAGGCTGACGCTCAGGCCTATATCCCGGATATGATCGAGAAGCTGAAAGAGGAGGGATATGCCCGGGTGGACCAGGGGGCCCTTGTCATTGACGTGAAAGAGGAGAGCGACACAAAGGAAATCCCGCCCTGTATGATCCAGAAATCGGACGGAGCATCCCTCTACGGCACCACGGATCTTGCCACTTTGGTCCAGAGAGAGCAGGACTACCACCCGGATCAGGTGATCTATGTGGTGGACAAGAGACAGGAGCTTCACTTTACGCAGGTGTTCCGCGCGGCCAAGAAGACCGGTATCGTGCCGGAGGAGACGAGACTGCGTTTTCTGGGATTTGGAACTATGAACGGCAAGGACGGAAAGCCTTTCAAGACAAGAGAAGGCGGTGTAATGCGTCTGGAGAGCCTGATTGCGGAGATCAACGAGGAGATGTACCGCAAGATCACAGACAACCGGACAGTCAGCCAGGAGGAGGCCCGGGAGACAGCCAGGACTGTGGGGCTTTCCGCTATCAAATACGGGGACCTCTCCAACCAGGCTTCCAAAGACTATGTGTTTGATGTGGACAGGTTTACTTCCTTTGAAGGAAATACTGGTCCCTATATTCTGTACACCATCGTGCGGATCAAGTCCATCCTCAATAAATACACAGAGGCCGGAGAGACACTGGATGGCCTTTCGGTCACCGGCGCTCACGGAGATGAGGAGAAGGCGCTGATGCTGGAGGCGGCCAAGTACAACGGAGTCATGGAGACAGCCTTTGAGGAGCTGGCACCCCACAAGATCTGCGCGTACATCTATGAGCTGGCCAACGCATTTAACCGGTTCTACCATGAGACAAGGATCCTGGCAGAGGAAGATAAGGAAGTGCAGAAGAGCTACATCGCCCTTCTTGTGCTGACAAAGAAGATACTGGAGAGCTGTATCGATGTGCTCGGCTTTGAGGCGCCGGAGAGAATGTAAGCTGACTGGAATGCGGCAGAAAGGATGTAGAGATAGATGGAGCTGCCAGAATATACTGGAGATATGACGAGAAAGCTGTTCTATGAGGACAGCCACCGGAAGGAATTTGAGGCGCGTGTCCTCTTCTGCGCGGCGTGCAAAGAGGGCGGCGGTTTCTGGACTGTGCTGGATCAGACCTGCTTTTTCCCGGAAGGGGGAGGGCAGTATGCGGACACCGGATACCTGGGAGAGGTGAAAGTGCTGGATGCCCGGGAACGGGACGGCGTGGTGTACCACAGGACGGAGGCCCCCCTGGAGCCGGGAGATCTGGTCTGCGGGCGGATCGACTGGGAGGAGCGCTTTGAGAAAATGCAGCAGCACACAGGGGAGCACATTGTCTCCGGTCTTGTCCACAGCCGCTTTGGCTACAACAATGTGGGCTTCCATCTGGGCAGCGACTACTGCACCATGGACTTTGACGGTCCCATTACGCCGGAGGAGCTCCGCCAGATTGAGTGGGAGGCCAACCGGGCGGTGGTGTCGGATCTGGAGATCCTTGTGCAGTACCCCTCGAAGGAAGAGCTGGAACAGATGGAGTACCGCAGCAAGATCGAGATAGAGGGGCAGGTCCGGATCGTCAGCGTGCCGGGATATGATGTGTGCGCCTGCTGTGCGCCCCATGTGAAGCGGACAGGTGAGATCGGCCTGATCAAGCTGGTGAACCGTATGAACTACAAAGGCGGAGAGCGGATCACGATGCTCTGCGGCTTCCGGGCGCTCCGGGACTACGAGGTGAAGCTGGCAGGCGCGAAGGAGATCGGCGCGCTGCTGTGCGAGAAGGAAAATCAGATCGCCGGGGCGGTGAAAAGGCAGAAGGAGGAGCTGGAGAAGCAGAAGTATGAGAATGGAAAACTTGTGCACCAGATCCTGGCGTACCGTGCAAAAGAGATCCAGATCGAATCCCCGGTGACCGCTGTCTTTGACGGAAGTCTTGCAGGGGATGCGCCGAGAGAGCTGATGAATCTGCTCCTTGATCGGGGAGCCGATATCTGCGCGGTCTTTGCAGGGACAGAAGAAGATGGCTACCGGTATGTGATCGGCAGCCGCCAGGCAGATGTGAGACCTCTTGGAAAAGCGATGAACAGCCGGTTTGAAGGCCGGGGCGGAGGAA
Organism: Claveliimonas monacensis; assembly: GCF_014982975.1. Taxonomy (GTDB): domain Bacteria; phylum Bacillota; class Clostridia; order Lachnospirales; family Lachnospiraceae; genus Claveliimonas; species Claveliimonas monacensis. The sequence goes on along the minus strand of NZ_JADCKL010000015.1, from coordinate 4,579 downwards.
AACCTGGCATGATCCAGGGAACACTGGCAGGCGGACAGGATGAGATCCGCGCATTTGCAGAACATTTTATAAAAGAGAATAGAGAAGAATAAAAAGCCAGGAGCTTTCCCTCAGGAAGGGGAGCTCCTGGCTCTTGTATACTTTGCTTACAGCTTGATCTTGATCACGTCTACGTCCAGGTCCCAGAGGAATTTGTCCAGATCTTTAAAGGACAGGAAGACGGTCGCTGTGTTTTCCAGGGGATGTATGCCGAGGCTTTTGCAGCGGCTCAGATCCTTGTCAATAAAGAATTCTACAGCGTGGTCTGTGTCGTTCATCAGCCCGAAGGGGGAGACGCTTCCCTGCTTCAGCCCCAGATATTTCTCCAGGCGCTCCTCGGAGGCAAAACTTAAGTTGCCGGCGCCCAGGGTGCGGCCCAGCGCTTTGAGATCCACGGTCTTCTTCTCATCGCAGGTGACGAGAAAATGCCGTTTTCCCTTGGCGTCCCGCAGGAACAGGTTCTTGCACAGGGTTCCCTTCTGGGGAAGTCCGAGACGGTCCATATCTTCCATAGTGTGGACAGGCTCGTGCTCTACTACTTCATATTTAATGCCCAGTTTATTCAGGGCATCGTAAACTCGCTGTTTCTGATCTTCCATGATAAATTAAGCTCCTTTCGTGGGGGTGTTTCTATTATTATAGGGCGAAATCAGAAGAAAGAAAAGAGTTTATAGTTTTTTAATTGCAACTTTCCCGTTTCGGAAGTAGAATAAAAAAGAATTTTGAACGGCTGCCTGCGGGCAGCATGTATTATGATTGAGAAAGCGAGGCTTTAATATATGAGTAATCCTTGGGAAAACCCAAACCAGGAGCCAGGAGAAAACAATGAACCCCACAGAATGCCCCAGGGGATGCCCACGGGCCCTGTGACCCCTCCGATGGGAAGGAGGAAAGGGACGTGGTACGCCTGGACGCCGCTGCTCATCAAATACCTGATCAGCATTGCCGTCAGCATGATCGCTGTGATGGGATACACGTTTGTATATATCTCACAGCACTATGAGGAGACGGTAGGGGCCATGCAGAGTCAGCAGGATATGTTGGAACTGTCCGTGTCCATCTCAGAGAGGATGCTGCAGTACACCACCCAGCTGGAGGGGATCACTGCGCTGATCGTTATCCCCGTTATCCTGTATATGTTCCACAGGGACAGAAAAAATGAAAAAATGGCGGGGGTGATCCCTAACCGGAAGGCTCCTCTGTGGAAATACGGAGCAGTGATCGGCATTGCGGCTGCTCTGTGCGTGGGACTGAACAACCTGATCCTGATCTCCAATATTTCCAGCTACAGCGCGGCCTACCAGCAGACTTCCGACTCTCTGTACAGCGCCCCCTTCGTGATGCAGCTGCTCTGCCTCGGGATCCTGGTTCCCATATCAGAGGAACTGGTTTTTCGCGGGATGATGTTTAAGAGGATGCGGGAACAGTCTGGTTTCGGGCAGGCGGCCTTCTTATCCAGTCTTGTGTTTGCCATCTTGCATGGGAATATGGTCCAGATGCTGTATGCATTTGCAACAGGCATGATCCTTTGCTACGTATATGAAAAGTATGGATCTGTGAAAGCGCCGGCTGTTGGGCATATAGTGATTAATATCATTTCTGTTGCCGCTTCCCGGTTCGGACTTTTCGGCTGGATGATGGAAAACAATATGCGCATCAGTGTGATCACGATCCTTTGCGGCGCTTTTGCGGCGGTTATGTTTGTCCTGATCCAGCGGATCGATGAGCGTCCGATACTTCCGGGCGGGCCGGAGGAAAAGAACACAGCAGTCGTATAGAGAAAAATGAAATGTTACAAAAATGTTAAAAAATATTGCAAAAATATGACCGGTCATTTATAATAAAATCTGTTGAACAGAAATGAAATGACAGATATTGACAAGATGTTGATACCAGACAATGTGACCGGAAAGGGTGAAGACAGGAGAATGAAAAGATTTGGAAGAGCGGCTCTTGCCGTGGCACTGGCCAGTTCTATGGCCGTGACCCCGGTGTTTGCAGCGCCGGATACAGATGAACTTGAAAGCAGCAAAGCGGCGGCCCAGAGCGAGGCAGACTCCCTGCAGGAGCAGCTGACAGAGCTTCTCAACAAAGCAGGAGAGCTTGAGGAGGAGATGATCACCACCGGAGAAAAGATCATCGAGGCCCAGGCAGATCTTGAGGAGGCCCAGCAGAAGGCGAATGAGCAGTATGCGTCCATGAAGGTGCGCATCCAGTACATGTATGAAAACGGGCAGGCCACTGCTATAGAGACGCTCCTGTCGGCCACAGATTTCTCGGATTTTGTGAACAAGGCTGAGTATATATCAAATGTACATACCTATGACCGGCAGCAGCTTCAGGCCCTGGAAGACACAGAGAAAGAGATCCAGGATCTGAAGACCACGCTGGAGGAGGAGCAGAAAAAGCAGGAGTCCATGCAGGAGGAGTATGAAGCCCAGGAGGCGGAGCTGAATGCGACCCTCGAGGAGAAGAAGGCGGAGATCGCTGACTATGACCAGCAGATACAGGCTGCGGCCGAGGCTGCTGCTGCGGAGGCGGCGCAGAGGGAGGCGGAAAGCCAGAGTGCAGAGTCATCGGGAGGCAGCACATCAAACGGGTCCGGCAGCGGAAACAGCAGCTCCGGCGGAGGCAGCTCATCCGGGACAGTTTCCGGGGGAGGCTCCACCGGTGGCAGTGGATCATCTTCCGGCGGTGCATCCAGCGGGAACACCTCTACCGCCCAGGCGATCGTAAACGCGGCTTACAGCCAGCTGGGAGTTCCCTATGTATACGGCGGCTCTACAGCAGGCGTGGCACTTGACTGTTCCGGACTTGTCCAGTACTGCCATGCGGTGGCCGGGATTTCCCTTCCCAGGACATCCCAGGCGCAGGGAGGATGCGGCGTGGCGGTCAGCAGCCCGCAGCCGGGAGACATTGTGTGCTACGGAACCCATGTAGGCATCTACATCGGAAATGGACAGATGATCCATGCACCGAAGCCGGGTGATGTGGTGAAGATCGCTAGCGTATACGGGTCACCCTGGTACAGGCGATGCTGGTAAATTGTTCAAGATATACTTAAAAAATGTGGACCGGGGACGGATGCGTCTCCGGTTTTTTGAGTGGAAGAAGAACCGGCAGATTTTTCTGTGAGAATTTTGGGAAATTGTTGAATTGAACGGGAATATGTAGTAACATGTAATTTGAATAAGTGAAACTGAATTCATAAGAGTATAAATAATTTACAACAGACAGGTGGGAGAATATGAAGAGAAAAATCGCACAGGCTTTTATCACAGCAGCACTGATCAGTTCCATGGCAGTCAGTCCCGTCTTCGCCACGCCCTCTGTGGAGGACCTGCAGAATGACAAGGCGGCGGCAGAGGACGAGGTGGTTTCGCTCCAGTCAGAGCTGACAGGCATCCTGGACAAGATCAGCACGCTGGAGGCAGATCTGCAGAAAAAGCAGGAGGAGATCGACCAGGCGAACATAGACCTGGAGGAGGCTATTGTCCAGCAGGACCAGCAGTACGAGGATATGAAAAAGCGTATCCAGTACATGTACGAGTCCGGAAGCGGCAACGAGCTGGAGCTGCTCCTGTCGGCGGAAAGCTTTTCCGATCTGGTGAACAAGGCCGAGTACATAAAAAATGTGCATACATATGACAGAGAAAAGCAGGAGGAGTACATAGCTACAACGAAGAAGATAGAGAAGCTCTCCGAGAGCCTCCAGGAGGAGGCGGAGAGCATGACGCAGATGCAGAGCCAGCTGGAGGAGGACAAGACTTCCCTGGGCACCATGATCGAGGGAAAGCAGTCCGAGATTGCCCAGCTTGACGCCGACATCCAGGAGGCGGTGGCGGCCCAGCAGGCGGCGGAAGAGGCCCGCAGGCAGCAGGAGGCGGCAGCGGCAGCAGCCGCAGCCCAGGACACCGCACCCAGCCAGCCGTCTAACGGCGGCTCCGGCGGGGGCAGCTCCAGCGGAGGCAGCGGTTCCGGAGGCGGCAGCAGCACGGTGGTACCTCCCCAGGGGAGGGACGGATGGGCGGTAGTGGCCTATGCGAGACAGTTCCTGGGCAATCCCTATGTATATGGCGGCAACAGTCTGACCAATGGCATCGACTGCTCCGGATTTACCCAGCAGATTTATGCGGCCTTTGGAGTCAGCCTCGGCAGGACGGACACAGCCCAGGCATCGGCGGGAGTGGAAATCCCTCTCTCCCAGGCTCAGGCGGGAGACCTGGTTGTCTACTATGGACATGTGGGTATCTACAATGGAAGCGGCGGCCTGATACATGCGTCGTCGCCGTCGGTGGGGATCATCGAGTCTCCGAGCTGCACGTATCGTCAGATACGCTGCGTGAGGAGAGTTCTCTAATCCTTGGTGAACAGACAGAGGGTCTGCGCTTTGTGGCGCAGGCTCTTTTTTCGGTATGACGGGCATGCCGTCAGTCTGTGGTGAAAGTCCACAAGGGGCGTAGTTGCCGACGAACCCCAGAGCGACTCCCAAGGTTTGTATCGTGAGGTACAGGCGAGAAGAAGGGATAGCGAAATCGTA
>NZ_JADCKL010000014.1 GCF_014982975.1 Claveliimonas monacensis | reverse complement strand
CGCAAATTTTTCTATGTTTGTCAAGTATTTTTTTGAAATATACGTAAAAAAGAGCAGGGTACATATCTCTATATACCTTGCTCTGTAAGAACCGCTCTGCTAATGCCTTAACTAAATGACATTGGCCGTTAAGCGGCCGCTCTCTTTTTATATTTACTGTATCAACAAACGATTATGAACGCATCCCTATGCATTCGCTTTCAGAAATGCATTGATCTTCTCTACCAGTAAATCTGCGTCAATGCCATGTACCATTGCAGCCTCTTCCAGAGACTCTCCCTGTGATGCAGGGCAGCCCAGGCAGTGCATTCCGATTTCCATGAGGATCGGTGCAATGTCCATGTTGATGTTCAGCACTTCGCCGATAGTCATTTCTTTCGTTACCATCTTTTGTTACGCCTCCTTTATCTTTCAGTATTCCTTATTATATCCGCTTTGACCCATTGTGTAAACATTTAAAATCAATTTCTCGTAAAATTCTGGTTATTTATTTGTCAAGTTTCCATCTCCGATTTTTCGACAAAAACAAATTTTTATCATTTCTCCACAAAACATCCGTTCTTTTGTTTACCATAAGTAATCCACCAAATTTGTGGATTTCGATGTGGATAATGTGGATAAGTTTTCAAAAACTTCGATTTTTCCTCCTTTTTCCTGTTTTTTTATGTGGATAACTTGGATAAGTGTTTTTTCTATTTTTTTACAACTTTTTACAAATTTGTGTAAATTGCACATTATTTCGATTTTTGAAATACGACATAAAATTATTATCCCTATGTATACTGTCTTCACAGCTCCGCCGGTAGCAAGAAGGCCATACACCAGCGAAAGCCGGGCGGATCTTTTTCTCTCCGCCCGGCTCTCTGCCGCTTTTTCTCAGATGACACGCCTCACTGTCTTGATCTGCATACAGGTGGCAGGTATGACTCCAATGCCTTTGGAAGGATTGATGGCATTTACGATCTGACCGTCTCCCATATAGATCCCCACATGGCCTTCATACAGGATCAGGTCTCCGGGCATAGCCTGGTCATAGCTGACGGGCGTGCCTGCGTATTCCTGGTCCCATGTTGTTCTGGGAAGACTGATGCCGAAATGCGCGTATACAGACTGCACAAAACCGGAACAGTCCGCACCGTTTGTCAGGCTTGTCCCACCCCAGACATAGGGATTTCCGATAAACTGACAGGCATAATCCACGATCGCCTGCCCTGTCCCCGCCTGAGATGCCTGGGCCTGGGCTGCAGCCTCAGCTGCCTGTCTCTGGGCCTCCGCCTGGGCCGCAGCCGCCTCAGCCGCCTCCCTGGCAATCCGTTCTTCTTCCTCCTGCCTGGAGACCGCGTACTTGAATGCGCTCTCCTCACTCTGGCCTTCGGAAGACTGTATCAGCTCCTGGGCTTTCTGCTGCGCGTTGTTTCCTATTATAATATACTGCGTGTACACATAGCCGCTGACGGATCCGCTTTCGATCTTCGTCCACTCACCCACAGGACCTGTGACCTTCGCCGCATAGTCGGTGTACAGCTTTCCAACCCATTCGCTCTCTGTCGTTGGTTCGCTCCGCACAAACAGAAACGTATCTGTACTTACGTTTGCGAACGCCATATTTGAATACTCACCCTTTTCACTCGGAACAAGATAACTCTCCACGTCTATATCGCTGTCCGACGCAGTGCAGTTATCCAGCACCGCCTCAATTCCCACGCCAGGCAGGGACATCTCTGTGATCTCTTCAGACGCCTCGGCCCTCTCCCCGGAAATTGAGATAACTCCAGTTAAAGTAACTATGAACAATCCTCTTTTAAAAGCAGAATTCATAAACAGCCTCCTAACTTATTGTTTATGTTTTCTTATCTTTTGTAAATATTACAGAATTGTTACAAATGTTACGATAAGATTATAGCAACGTGGACACAGTTTGTCAACATAGTATTCCAGGCTTTCGCGCGTCATAATATTATGTTTTTCTTAATTTCCCATATATTTCCTGTCGATAAATGTTACAAATTGTTACACACAAAATTCTCCGTTGACTTTTGGATCAAAGCTGTTATAATAAAGATATAGTAATCATTATCGTTATTAATTGATTGCAGTTTTCATTATTTTATATCAGAAAGGAGGCTGGCATATGGCAACTCTGAAATACAGCCGGCAGAGGGAGGCTATCAAGGAATTTCTTGCAGGCACAAAAGAACATCCTACCGCTGACACTGTCTACATGCATGTGCGCGAAGAATTTCCCCGCATCAGTCTGGGAACAGTCTACCGCAACCTGAACCTGCTCGCCGACATCGGAGAGATCACGAAGATCACAACACCGGACGGCGGCGACCGCTTTGATGCAGTGACCAATCCACATTATCATGTAATATGTACCTCCTGCGGCAGGGTGATCGATCTGGAAATGGAACCTCTGGATTCCATTGACAAACTTGCGGAAAAGTGTTTTGATGGGTATATAGACCATCACACTGCATTGTTCTACGGGACATGCAGAGATTGTATGAAAAAGAATACAAAATAAGTGTTGACAATCAGAGCAAAAAGGTGTAAATTAATATCAGTAACAATTACTGATATTAAAATATAAAAAAATAAAAAGAAAGGAAGTAGAAAGACATGAAAAAATTTGTTTGTACAGTATGTGGCTATGTTTATGAAGGAGAGGCAGCACCGGCTGAGTGTCCAGTCTGTCATGCACCTGCTGAGAAGTTCAAAGAGCAGACAGGCGACAGAGAGTGGGCTGCTGAGCACGTTGTAGGTGTTGCACAGGGCGTAAGCGAGGACATCCTTGCAGACCTTCGCGCTAACTTCGAGGGAGAGTGTACAGAAGTTGGTATGTACCTGGCTATGGCAAGAGTAGCTCACAGAGAGGGTTATCCGGAGATCGGCCTTTACTGGGAGAAAGCCGCCTGGGAAGAAGCAGAGCATGCTGCTAAATTTGCTGAGCTGCTTGGCGAAGTTGTTACAGACAGCACAAAGAAGAACCTTGAGATGCGTGTAGACGCTGAGAACGGCGCTACAGCTGGTAAATTTGATCTTGCAAAACGTGCAAAAGCTGCAAACCTTGACGCAATCCATGACACAGTTCACGAGATGGCAAGGGACGAGGCCCGTCACGGAAAAGCTTTCGAGGGACTCCTCAAGAGATACTTTGGCTAAGATAAATTTCCGGCCATACAGATCAATCATATTGTCGTCACAGACAGACGCTTACACAAGGCTTGCAGGATGACAGTTCTGCAAGCCTTATTTCACAAATAGCACTTTTATTTCACTTAACTTATACTACAGGAGGGAAAAAATATGTCCAAATACGCAGGAACCAAAACAGAAAAGAACCTTATGGAAGCATTCTCAGGCGAGTCACAGGCACGCAACAAGTATACTTACTATGCAAGCGCTGCCAGAAAAGCAGGCTTTGTACAGATGGCAAACATCTTTGAGGAGACTGCAAACCAGGAGAAAGAGCACGCAAAGATGTGGTTCAAGGAATTCCACGGCATCGGCGACACTGCTGAGAACCTGAAGGATGCCGCTGAGGGCGAGAACTACGAGTGGACAGACATGTACAAGCGTATGGCCAAGGAGGCAAGAGAGGAAGGTTTTGAGGAGCTGGCTGAAAAATTCGAGGGCGTAGCAAGAGTCGAGGCTGCTCACGAGGCACGCTACAAGAGACTTCTCGAGCACTACTTAGCTGGCGAGACATTCAAGGGTGAGGCACCTCTTGGATGGAAGTGCGGCAACTGCGGCTTCATCTACTACGGCGAGGAAGCACCGGAAGTGTGCCCGGTATGTAATCATCCGAAGGCTTACTTTGAGAGAAAAGCTGAGAACTATTAAAATCAAAAGAAATGTACGGCAAAGCGCCCGCCTGGGAGATCTGATCCCGGGCGGGCGCTTTTGTGTATTCCTCTTGTCTTATATCTGCCGATCATACCTACGCTGTTGGCCGCACATGCCCGGATGTCCCGGCCATCAGGCCGCTCCTTAAAAGAATGGGCCGCACCGCATTGTACAGGACAGACACAAGGATCACGGACACGACAGCATTGACAAATGTGGTCGCTGTACTCCATTTTGCAAGCACCTCTGCCATCTGCTGGGGCTGGCCTAAAATGTACATCTTGTAGAAATATCCCACGATCGGATCGGCCACCACATTAAATCCCAGTCCCGCAATGGCTGCAATAGTGCTCCACTTTGCCACATACGCCTTGTCACTGCTCTCGCCTATCTTTGCGATCCTGTGGGCCACCAGCCCTGTAATGAGCCCGATGCACAGCTTCAGCAGAAAAGTCTTGGGCGCTCCGGTGATGTAGATGGGATCCATGATATCCGCAAATCCCATCCCGATGGCTCCGGCCAGGCCGCCGTACCATCCGCCCAGCAGAAGGGCTCCCAGCACGCAGAATGCATTTCCTATGTGAAGAGATGTGGCATCACCGCCCGGCATGGGGATCTTGATCTGAAGATATGTGAATGACACATAGCACAGAGCGGCAAGGATCGCTGTCTGCGCAAGTTTCATAACTGTCTGATTTCTCTGTTCCATACGATTACTTCCTTTCCTATATCGTATGTCTATCATAGCACCAGTGTGGCTTTGTATAAACAGCCAGTTTTAACTTTTTTAACCAATCCAGTTTTAAAATTAAGAAAAAATTCCCGGTTTCTTCTGTTGCTTTTTTCATTTTAGGGGTTATAATAGATACAAATGCATAACATGGTTTTAAAAACTACTTTCAATAATATTCATTTCTAGGAGGTATGGTTATGGCACAGATAATTAAGACACATGTAAAAGATCCTGGAAGTGCGATCACACACTTCATCGGCATGCTGATGGCCATTTTTGCGGCAGTTCCTCTTCTTATCAAGGCTATGCACGAACCCAGCAGAATTTATGTGATCTCTATAGCGGTCTACGCGGTGAGCCTGATCCTTCTCTATGCGGCCAGCACCACATACCACACATTCGACCGTTCCAAAAAAGTGAACACCATCCTGAAAAAAATAGATCACATGATGATCTTTGTTCTCATAGCAGGCAGCTACACGCCCATCTGCCTCCTGGTCCTCAAGAACCGGACCGGCATTATCCTGCTCTCCATTGTTTGGGGCATCGCCATTCTGGGCATTGTCCTGAAGGCGTTCTGGGTATACTGTCCCAAGTGGGTATCTTCGGTCCTGTATATCGGCATGGGCTGGACCTGCGTGCTGGCATTCACACAGATCCTGAACGCCCTGTCTCCGGCGGCATTCGGATGGCTTCTGGCAGGGGGCATCATCTACACTATAGGCGGTATCATCTACGCGCTGAAACTCCCTATTTTTAACAGGAAGCACAAATACTTCGGGAGCCATGAGATCTTCCACCTCTTTGTGATGGCGGGAAGCGCCTGCCACTTTGTGGTCATGTACGCTTTCGTATTATAAGATAAAAACGGAGACAACGATCCGGGGCCGGGTCTGCAGGCTGGTCATACCTGCAGCCGGCCCCTCTCTATGATCTTCTCTTTTTTTTCCCTGGGCATATGCTTGATCTCATACTCCCTGCGCATGGCTTCCTCTTTTGTCTCAAAGGACTCATAGTACACAAGCGTCACCGGCCTACGGCTTTTTGTATACTTTGCCCCTTTTCCCGCATTGTGGGCCTTCATCCTTTTTTCCAGATCATTGGTCCACCCTGTGTAGAGGCTGCCGTCCCTGCATTTCACGATATATGTATAATTCTTTTTTCCCATTTTATCCACCTGTTTTTCCAGGTTATCCACAGACTTATCCACTTTTTCCACACACATTACACAAATTATCCCCAGATATTTTCCGCATTTCTTCTGCGCCCATTTCATTATTATAGTAGAATCGGTCCGCTCCCTGCAAGCTGTAAAAAAGAGGACGCCCTCACAGCGTCCCCGCAATCTGCAGCCCAGACATTTTACTCAGCCATGTAGTCCATAGGATTGACCGGCTGCCCGTCTTTTCTCATCTCAAAGTACACATTACAGCCCTCCACGCTGTAATATTTTGTCGGCTGTGCCACGTAGCCTATGACAGTCTTGGCCTCCACATAGTCACCTGTGTTGACTGTCACATCCTTAAGCTGTCCGTAGAACAGTTCATAGCCGTTCCCGATATCGATGTTCACAGTGGTACCTGTCTGTGCATTTTCATCGATGGACTTCACAATGCCTGTGGTGGAACTGATCACCTGGTCCCCCTCTGCCCCGGATATGATGAGAGCCGGATTATACTTGTACTGATCCAGTGTGGAAAAATAAACGGTCTTGTCCATGCTGTAATTCATGATCACATTTCCGTCCACCGGCCACAGGAGTATGCTCTCCCCGCTGAAGTTCACATTTCCGGCTCCTCCGGATGTCTGAGATGAGGCTCCCGTGCCGGATGCGCTTCCCTGGGGCACAGCCTCTGCGCCGGACTGGCTGTCTGCTGACTCACCTGCTGCATCTTCCGTGCTGCTGCCCTGTGTCTCCTGCTCTGCCCCGTCTGCCGGATCTTCCTCTGTATTTATGACCAGGCTGCTGCCCGCTTCCTCCTGGCTCTCCTTCTCCTTTGTCCTGGCATTCTCCTCCGCCAGCGCCTGCTCCTGCTGCCTCGCCTCCTGATAATTCCGGAGTGTATATGTTCCCACCATGACCGCGGCAGCCACAAAGCACACAGCAAGAGTAATGCCTGCTCCTCTTCTGGATTTTGAGGGCTTCTGTCTCTTATTCATATTCATCACCTCTGGCTATATTTTTGCCAGAAGCAGGGTGCATTATTCTGTATCCCGGGAATTTGTAACGATTTCTGCCACCTCTTTAATCTCGGTGCCTTCAAAAAAATACTGCAGTATCTCTGACACGTCTTTCCCCTCTTTGGCCATCTCGTTGGCCGTGTACTGGGACAGCCCCAGTCCATGGCCCACCCCTCTTGTGGTAATCCGCAGCTTCCCGTCGTATTTCTGCAGGATAAAGCAGCTGGAGGCCAGGCCGTAAGTCTGCCGGAACTCCTCTCCGTTTACTGTCTCCTGTCCCACCCGCACGGAAGTCACATAGCCTGCCGTGTCCATGGCCGTCACCTCCGCATCCATATCATCCACTGTCACTGTCTGGATCTGCTCTGCGGCCTCTATATCCAGGGGGCAGTCTTTGATCTTCAGGTAGGGGTAGTCCTCGCTTCCGAGCACCTCCTTCCCATCCCTGGTATTTCCGTTTGTCAGTCTTGTAAAAGGCGTATTAGCCAGATTTTCCCCGTACATGACAACTTGTCCTTCTGTGTCATTCCATGCATTCTGCATCTTCCTGTAATGTCCGGAGTAACTGCTGCCCCACTGTTGCCTCATCTCCTCCTCCGTCCAGAAATCATCCTCCAGGACTACCTGGGTGCCTCCCTCTTTGATACTCTTGTAGACAGAGGTGCGAACGATCACTGCCTGGGCCTTCAGGGCCTCTTCCTCATAGTCTGCAGGGATCTCTTTTGCCATGCGTCCAATGCAATACTCCTCCAAAGGCAGCTCCAGTTCTGTGTCATCTTTTTTCACTTTGACATACGTGGTATCTACAGTTGTGTCCGTGGGGATAGCAGGCCCATTCATGAAAACCGTCACTATATAGGGGAGCAGTACGATAATGATCAGGTAGCAGCCGATTTTTTTCAGTCTGTTGCGCATAAGAAAACCCTCCCATACAGTAGTGTATGAGAGGGCATGTGTGTTTATTCTTCTGTTTCGTCCACTTCCACCTGGATCTTATCCAGATGCCAGATGTCGTCCACATATTCCTGGATCGTTCTGTCAGAGGTGAACTTGCCGCAGCATGCGGTGTTGAGGAGAGCCTTCCTGGCCCATCCTTCTTTGTCCTTGTATGCCTCTTCCACCTTCTTCTGCGCCTCTGCGTAAGAGCGGAAATCTTTCAGGATAAAGTACATATCCGCCTTGCTGCCGCCCTGATTCATAAGGAGGGAGTTGTACAGGTCGCGGTACATCTCTGTGTCGCCGTGAGAGTATGTGCCGTCCACAAGCTGATCCACCACTTTCTTAATATCCGGGTCATTGTGGTAGATATCCTGGGGATGATAACCACCGTAATTCTCGTAGTTAATGACTTCCTCTGAACTCAGTCCAAAGATGAAAGCATTATCGGCTCCCACTTCCTCCACAATCTCCACATTGGCTCCGTCCATGGTTCCCAGTGTGGGGGCGCCGTTGAGCATGAACTTCATATTTCCTGTTCCGGAAGCCTCCTTGGAAGCTGTGGAAATCTGCTCGCTGACATCTGCTGCCGCGAAAATGATCTCCGCATTAGATACGCGGTAGTCCTCGATAAAGACAACTTTCAGCTTTCCGTTGATGCTGCGGTCATTGTTTACCACATCTGCCACGGAGTTGATCAGCTTAATGATCTCCTTTGCCCGGATATAGCCGGCAGACGCTTTTGCTCCAAAGATGAATGTCCTTGGATAGAAAGACATCTCCGGATGCTCCTTGATCTGGTTGTACAGGTACATCACATGAAGGATATTGAGAAGCTGTCTCTTGTACTCGTGGAGACGCTTCACCTGCACGTCGAATATGGAGCGGGGATCTACTTCGATGCCATTGTGCTTCAGAATATAGTCTGCCAGCCGCTCTTTGTTCTTATATTTGATATCCATGAACTCGGCCAGGGCTTTGGAATCATCTGCATACTCTTTCAGTCCGGACATAAGGGACAGATCCGTGATCCAGTCCTTTGTTCCCAGTTTCTCTGTCACCCAGTCTGCCAGAAGCGGGTTCCCGTGCATGAGGAACCGTCTCTGGGTGATACCGTTTGTCTTGTTGTTGAACTTCTCAGGCATCATCTCGTAGAAGTCCTTCAGCTCCTGGTGCTTCAGGATCTCTGTGTGAAGCCGTGCCACGCCGTTTACGGAAAAGCCTGCCACGATGGCAAGGTGTGCCATGCGCACCTGTCCGTTGTAGAGGATGGCCATCTTCTTTACTTTCTCCTCATTTCCCGGGTACATCTCCCGCACCTGGATGATGAACCGGCGGTCGATCTCCTGGATGATCTGGTACACACGCGGGAGCAGCTTGGAGAACAGATCGATAGGCCACTTCTCCAGGGCCTCTGCCATGATCGTATGATTCGTGTAGGCACAGCACTTTGTAGTGATGTCCCACGCCTCGTTCCAGCCAAGCCCTTCCTCGTCCAGAAGGATGCGCATCAGCTCTGCCACAGCCACTGTGGGATGTGTATCGTTCATCTGGAAGAGCACTTTCTCCGGCAGCTTGTGGATGTCGTCGTGTGTTCTCTTATATTTTGCCACAGCAGCCTGAATGCTGGCTGAAACAAAGAAATACTGCTGTTTCAGGCGGAGTTCTTTTCCTGCGTAGTGGTTGTCGTTTGGATAGAGGACTTCCACAATAGTCTTTGCCAGGTTCTCCTGCTCCACAGCCTTGTGGTAGTCGCCCCTGTCAAAGGACTCAAGCTGGAAGTCCGTGATGGCCTGGGCATCCCAGATCCTGAGAGTATTTACGTGGTGGTTGCCGTAGCCCACGATAGGCATGTCGTAAGGGATAGCCAGAACGGACTCGTAGTTCTCCTGCACAAATTTTGTACGGTTTGTAGCGTCGTCGTACTCTACCCGGATATTTCCGCCAAAGCGGACTTCCTTTGCGTACTCCTCCCGGCGCAGCTCAAAAGGATTGCCGTCTTTGAGCCAGTTGTCCGGTGTCTCCACCTGGTAGCCGTTCTCGATCTTCTGCTTGAACATACCGTAGCGATAGCGGATGCCGCAGCCGTAGGCCGCGTATCCAAGGGTTGCCAGGGAGTCCAGGAAGCAGGCCGCCAGACGGCCAAGGCCTCCGTTTCCAAGGGCCGGATCCGGCTCCTGGTCCTCGATGGCGTTCAGGTCAATGCCCATCTCATCCAGGGCTTCTTTTACCTCCCTGTAGGCTGTCATGTTGATCAGGTTGTTCCCCAGGGCCCGGCCCATCAGAAACTCCATGGACATATAGTAAACTGTCTTCGGGTCATCCTTCTTGAACTGGTTCTGTGTGGCGATCCAGTCGTCGATGATGGCCTCCTTTACCGCGAAGGACACTGCCTGGAAAAGCTGCTGAGGCGTCGCCTCATCCACAGTCTTGCGGTAAAGTGTCTTTACATTGTGTTCTACTTCCTTCTTAAAAGCCTTTTTTTCAAATCTGGGATTATACATTTTTCCATTCCTTTCTTAGAGACTTATCTTTCGACACCGATGGTCACTTTTTCACCGTTGATCTTCCACTCCTTCACATATCCTGCAGGTGCGGCTTTCTCTACTGTGAGAGCAAGTGTCTCGCTTCCGATCTCCTCCTTGTGGTCAGCGAAGACTTTTTCAGCCTTTTCGCTTCCCCCGTAGGTGATATGGATCTTGTCAGTCACTTCGAAGTCGGCCTCTTTTCTCATGGTCTGTACTTTGCTGATGATCTCGCGGACAAATCCTTCCTCGAGAAGTTCCGGTGTCAGATTTGTGTCCAGCACTACGGTGATGCCATTGTTGTCCTCGGACACATAGCCTTCCATCTGTGCTGTGTCGATCAGAAGATCTTCCTTAAAGAGTGTGATCTCCTGTCCGTTTACATCCAGCTTTAACGCTCCTGTGGCATTTACCTCGTCCATGGCCGCGTTGCCGTCAACTGCGTCCAGGGCCGCCTTGATGCCACCTAACATTTTACCATATTTTGGTCCCACTGTCTTTAACTGTGGTTTAAATGTATATGAAGTAAATGCACGTACATCCTCAGTAAATGTTAAATTCTTTACGTTCAGCTCCTCTTTGATGATGTCCTGGTAAAATTCCGGAAGCTGCACCGCGCTCTTTACAAACATCTGTCCGATAGGCTGCCGGTTCTTGATGTTGGCTGTATTTCTGCATGCGCGGCCCATGACAACGATCTTCAGCACTTCCTCCATGTTTGCTTCCAGCTCTTTGTCGATCCACTCTTCGTTTACAGCCGGGAAATCGCACAGGTGGATACTCTCCGGAGCGGATGGATCAATGCTGCGCACCAGGTTCTGGTAGATCTCCTCTGTCATGAAGGGGATCATGGGCGCTGCTGTCTTGCACAGGGTCACAAGGGCTGTGTACAGCGTCATGTAGGCATTGATCTTATCCTGGGGCATTCCTTTTGCCCAGAAACGGTCACGGCTTCTTCTTACATACCAGTTGCTCATGTCGTCCACAAACTCCTGGAGCGCTCTTGCCGCCTCCGGGATACGGTAATTTCCAAGATTGTCGTCTACCTCTTTTACAAGTGTATTCATCTTGGACAGAAGCCATTTGTCCATGACAGGCAGTTTTTCATAGTCCAGTGTATGTTTTGTGGCGTCAAACTCGTCAATATTCGCGTACAGCACAAAGAATGCGTAGGTATTCCACAGTGTTCCCATAAATTTGCGCTGTCCTTCCACAACGGCTTTTCCGTGGAAACGGTTGGGCAGCCAGGGCGCGCTGTTTACATAGAAATACCAGCGGATGGCGTCTGCGCCGTATTTTTCCAGGGCATCGAAAGGATCCACCGCATTTCCCTTGGATTTGCTCATCTTCTGGCCGTTCTCATCCTGCACATGTCCAAGGACGATGACGTTCTTATACGGAGCCTTGTTGAAGATCAGCGTGGAGATGGCCAGCAGGGAGTAGAACCATCCTCTTGTCTGGTCCACAGCCTCGGAAATGAAGTCTGCCGGGAACTGCTGCTCAAAGAGCTCTTTATTTTCAAACGGATAATGATGCTGTGCAAAAGGCATGGAACCGGAATCAAACCAGCAGTCGATGACCTCCGGCACACGGTGCATCTCTTTGCCGCACTTCGGACACTTGATGGTCACTTCGTCGATGTATGGGCGGTGCAGTTCGATGTCGTCCGGGCAGTTGTCGGACATGGATTTCAGTTCCTCGATGCTTCCGATGGAATGCTGGTGTCCGCACTCACACTCCCAGATATTTAACGGAGTTCCCCAGTAGCGGTTCCGGCTGATGCCCCAGTCCTGGACATTCTCCAGCCAGTCGCCGAAGCGGCCCTTTCCGATGCTCTCCGGGATCCAGTTGATGGTGTTGTTGTTGGCGATCAGGTCGTCCTTCACCGCTGTCATCTTGATGAACCAGGACTCGCGGGCATAGTAGATCAGCGGTGTGTCGCATCTCCAGCAGTGGGGATAGCTGTGCTCGAATTTGGGAGCGTCAAAGAGAAGTCCTCTTGCATCCAGGTCCTTTAACACCTCCGGGTCTGCTTTCTTTACGAACAGACCTGCAAACGGAGTGGTCTCTCCCATATTTCCTTTTTCATCTACAAGCTGTACAAAAGGCATGTCGTACTTGCGGCCCACTTTCGCGTCGTCCTCACCAAAGGCGGGAGCAATGTGAACCACGCCGGTACCGTCTGTCAGCGTTACATA
This sequence comes from Claveliimonas monacensis, assembly GCF_014982975.1. Classification (GTDB taxonomy): domain Bacteria; phylum Bacillota; class Clostridia; order Lachnospirales; family Lachnospiraceae; genus Claveliimonas; species Claveliimonas monacensis. The sequence goes on along the minus strand of NZ_JADCKL010000014.1, from coordinate 62,961 downwards.
GCTGTCGCATGTCACGAAGAACGCTTTCTTGTTCTGCTTTGCCGCGCAGTCATATGCACACTGGTACAGCGGCTCGTACTCTTTGTACTCCAGATCCTTTCCCTTATATGTCTCCAGCACCTCATAGGCAGGCTGCTCTTCTGTGGCCAGCTTTCCAAGGACTGTGTCCAGCAGGGCCTGTGCCATGTAGTACACATAGCCGTCCGCAGCCTTCACTTTTGCGTAGTCCTCATCCGGATTTACGCAGAGACCGATGTTGGAGGGCAGTGTCCATGGCGTTGTGGTCCATGCCAGAATGTAGGCGTCCTCGTCTTTTACTTTAAAGCGGACAATGGCGGAACGCTCTTTTACATCCTTGTATCCCTGGGCTACTTCCTGGGCGGACAGAGGCGTACCGCAGCGCGGACAGTAGGGAACGATCTTGAACCCTTTGTAGAGAAGTCCCTTGTCCCAGATCTTCTTCAGCGCCCACCACTCGGACTCGATGAAATCATTATGGTAGGTAACGTATGGATTTTCCATATCTGCCCAGAAGCCTACTGTGCCGGAGAAATCTTCCCACATGCCCTTGTACTTCCAGACACTCTCCTTACATTTGTTGATGAACGGTTCCAAGCCGTACTCCTCGATCTGGTCCTTGCCGTCCAGGCCAAGAGCTTTCTCCACTTCCAGCTCTACCGGCAGACCGTGGGTATCCCAGCCCGCTTTTCTGGGCACCATGTATCCCTTCATGGTGCGGTACCTGGGGATCATGTCCTTGATGACACGGGTCAGCACGTGACCGATGTGGGGCTTGCCATTGGCTGTCGGCGGCCCGTCGTAGAAGGTGTAGGTCTCACCCTCTTTGCGGTTCTCCATACTCTTTTCAAAAATCTGATTGTCTTCCCAGAATTTCTCGACCTCTTTCTCGCGGTCGACGAAATTCAGGTCTGTTGAAACTTTCTTGTACATGGCTTCCTCCTTGTGAAAATGTTAACAGGGGACGTAACCCTTTTTAAAAGGGTTACGTCCGGAATTACACTAACTCCTGTGCTATTGTGTATATTGTTTGGAACATTTATGAAAAAAAAGACCTTCATCCGAATTAGGATGAAAGTCGTATTCCCTTCATTTATAAACCACCTAACATACTATCATATGCCTTCCGGTAACGGCGGACTCCGTCAGCTCCTACTCATGCTCTTTTCGGAGGCTGCGACTCTGAAGTGATATTCAGGCACATCCTACTTGTACCGGCCTTACACCATCACCGGCTCGCTTTGACGTTCCTACATGCCCTACTGTCTTCGTCACGGTCTTTCTCATATGGTTCCATCATACTATTACTTTTTTCACGCTAAAATTATAATAGGAAACCCCTGGTAAGTCAAGGGTTTCCCTTTTATTTTCCTCGTTATGACTGTCTCCCGGCATATTGAAGGTTCACTGAACACGGTCTCTATCTTCTCCGACGGCGCCTTCTCCGTCTCCTTCTGCGTCTCTGCCGTTCCTGCCAAGTGGTAAATCCGATCAGCGCGGCCACGATCAGGATGATGATCACCGCGACCACCAGAACCACCTTCCACACGCTGCCGGATGCCTTTTCCTCCTCCTGGGCGCCGGTCTCTTTAAAAGAGGCATCCTTGTTCACCTGCACTTTAATCTGGCCTACGGGATTGTCTTCATAAGTGTAGGAAAGAAGTCCTTCACTGTTTGCACCAGTGACCTGCTCCAAGCTGGAATCCAGGCTGGACAGTTCAAATCCGGCAGGGATGGTGACATTGACTGTATCCAGCATCTTTGCCACCTCCGCATTTTCCTCTGCGGAAACAGCAGTGTGCTGAAAATTACTGAATCCATAGTCCAGAAGCGCTTTGGTATCCGAATAAACATGGCCCGGGAAAACTTTCAAAGTGACGCAGACAAGTTTCATATTTCCATTGTCCGCCATAGTCACCAGCGTGTTGTTCGCCTCTGTGGTGTAGCCTGTCTTTCCGCCCACAGCGTACTCATAGTAATCGCTGTATCCGGGGATCAGCATCTCATGTTTCTGCTGGAAAACGTGCTCTTCTGTAGTTGCAGATGCCGGTATTGTGTAGTTTGTTGTCTGACAGATGGTAAAAAATTCCGGATAGTTAAAGAGTTCTTTTGCGACAAGAGCCATATCTCTGGCACAGGTATAATGATTTTCATCCTGAACGCCATTGGTATTGACAAAGTTTGAATTGGTCCCCCCCAGCTCTTCCACTCTGCGATTCATCTCATCCAAAAACCACTGGTAGTCTTCTCCCTGGCTTTTCGCCACTGTCTCACCCACTGCATACGCCACTTCGTTGGAGGAGGCCAGGAGCATGGCATACAGTGCCTGTTCCATGGAGATGACATTTCCCTCCTTAAGCCCGATAGATGCATAGCCATCTCCAAGGCAGGTCAGACTCTCCGCAGTAATCACAACATCCTCTGTCATATCACAGTATTCAAAAGCAAGAAGCGCTGTCAAAAGCTTTGTAATGCTGGCCGGATATTCCTTCTGATCAATGTTCTTTCCATACAGGATTGCCCCTGTCTCTGCGTCCATCACAATCCCGGCATCGCCGTATATTCCCGGCCCCTGGGGCCACTCTTTCAGACTGTTGGTCTGTACTTCCTGCTTGTAGGTGTCTTCCAGCTGCTGCTGATAGGGATCTTTCGCTTCCCCCTGGGTCTGGGCTGCATCCGTCGGCGCCGTGGCGCGGGCCGTCTGAGGCACAGCTGCTATAGCAATCATTACTGACATGAGCACATAACTCACTGTCCGTAAAACTTTTTTCATCTTTTTATTCTCCCTGTGAAATCTGTGCCTTTTATTATAGGCCATTTTCTCTTTTTCTACAACAGAAAAAAAAGCCGCCAGGGTATTCTTGCCAAATTTCCTATGAAACAGAAAACTTTCTCCGCCCTATGCCTGTCACCCTGTAATCAGTTTAAAGATCGCGATACAGATAGAAAACACTGCCACACCCTTTTTCAGTGGTTCCGGCCGCAGTATGCCCGCATTCCTGCTTCCAGCCCAGACTCCAACGCCATGGCTGACCATGGATACTGCCAAAAGGGTGATAAATGTCTCCGGTTCACACTGCATGCTGTATCCGATACAGGATGGGATTGCAATGAAAATGGAATTAAAGAGGGCCACTCCCACTGCTGTCTTCACAGAAACGCCCATCACCACAAGGAGGGGCATCACAAGGATCGGCCCTCCTGCGCCGGACAGGGCGCACACAGCCCCTGTCACAAATCCGAAGGCCACCATCACTCCCGCCGGAAGGTGCAGGCTCTCTTCTCTTCCTCTCTCTTTATCTTTTCTCAGCAAGATAGAAATGCCCGATACCAGCACGACCAGATACAAAATTTTCTTTACCACAGACTCATCGATCATAAGGTTCAGCCAGACGCCCATAGCTGCACCGGCCAGACTCCCCGCACTGATCAGAATCCCCAGTCTGGCATCCAGGTTTTTTGCCTTATAATAGTTCCAGGAGCCCAGCACGCCGGAGATCAGAAAGGCAAAAAAACTGAGCGCCATCCCCTGCGCCGCAGGCATTCCCATAAATCCGGAGTACAGCATGGGCAGGAGAAATCCGGCGATCCCTGTCAGCCCGATCATGCCTCCTACCAGGAGATTTGCAAGAATAATAATCAAATACTCTATCATTTAAGTCGATATCCTTTCCGTTTTTGCAGGATTTTATGCAAAATCATTTCTGTAGGAGACTGCTTCACGGTAAATCTTCTCCTCGTCCAGTGTCTGGATCTGGTAATCTCTCATAAGGATCTTTCCGCCGCACACAGAATCCCGCACATCCCCGCTTCCAACGCTTTCCAGGATGGTGTTGGCAATGTGCCCGTACACAGCCATGTAGATCCTCCTCTTGTCGATTCCGATCAGATCCGCCCTTGCTCCCGGAAAGATCTTTCCATCCCTGTCCGGATCTCCTCCAAGGCAGGCCTGTCCGCCCCTGGTGGCCATGGCAAGGATGGTCTTGGCCGGCATGACAGCCGGCTCCGCAAGAGGCACGCCCCAGGTCAGATTCATAACAGACCGGAAGATCTTCATCTCCTGGAAAAGGCTCAGGCCCCCGTGGGCGGCCCCGTCTGTCCCCAGTCCCACAGTGATATTTCTCTCCAGAAGCTCCGGTGTCCTGGGCGCCGCCTTTCCGCAGTTGCTGAAAGGACAGTGGCACACCTTCACGCCCCTCTCTGACAGCAGGCTGATCTCCCTCTCTGACAGGAGCAGGCTGTGAGCTCCCAGGAAATCCGGTCCCAGCACGCCCAGGCTGTCCAGATATTCGTAGGGGCGCATCTGTTTCCTCTCCATATAGAAATTGATCTCTCCCGGGTATTCGTTCATGTGAGCCTGCAGCATCGTGTGCCGCTCTGTAGCCCTCTCAGCCGCCATCCGGATCAGATCCTCCGAGCAGGAAATGAGAGATCTGAGGGAGTAGTAAACTTTTAAATTGCCTTGTCCATGAAATTCTTTATAAAGTTCATCTGTCTTCTGGATGGCTGTCTCTGCGTCCATGGCAATGGATGCAGGCAGGCCTTTTTGATCCATAGTGGAGTAGGACAGAGCTCCCCGCAGCCCGCTCTGCGCGTAGACGCCTGCCGCCTCTGCCATAAAATAACTTCCTGCGTCAATAAACCCGGTCGTTCCCGCGTGGATCATCTCCACGGCGGCCATGCGGGCGCTCAGCCGCATTCTCTCCGGTGTCAGTGTACTCTCGTAGGGCAGCATGATCCGTGTCCAGATCATAGGCATCTCATCCAGCACATTCCCCCGGAGGAGCTGCTGCCCGGTGTGCATATGGCTGTCCACAAGGCCCGGCATATAGATGCACCCGCTTCCATCCATCTCCTCTTTCCAGGTATACTTTTCCTCCAGACGCTCTGCTGTATCGACAGCTTCTATTTTCTCGTCCCTGATGAGGATACTCCTTCCCTCTGCCAGCTCAAATTCCGGATCCAGATAGTCACTATTCCGGATCAGAAGATCTGCTTCTGTTTTCATATCCCTCTCTCCTATCAAATCTACACAATAAAAGTTTCTCTTGGTCTGCTTCTATATCGCGTTGGTCAGTGACAGCACAAGCTGCGCAATGCAGGCAGATCCAAGGAAAGTTCCGGTCATAACGAGAACACCTACAATGATCATCTTCCATCCCTGCTTGACAAAAGATTTGATCTGATCTCCGATGGAAATGCCCGCATAGGCTCCCACCAGTGTGAGAGGAGCTGTAAAATTAATGCTGTTGGCAGACGCAATGACAAATTCCCTGGCAGGGCACAGAGGGCTGGCTACCAGAAGGCCGATGATGGAGCAGTAGGCCACAATGGGAAGCCGCAAAGGCACCAGTTTACTCAGTACCACAGCTGCCGCGGAGATGCCAAGTAAAATTCCCCACTCTGCGTATCTCATCTATCTTTCCTCCCTGCTCTTTGCATTGTTCTCTTTTGCATCCATTTCTTTTTTCCGGCTCTCCAGCACCTCGCTGGGCTCTCTTCTAAGCCTGGCGATGGGCGGTTCCAGAAGCTGGTACAGCTTCTTTGTCAGAGGAATTCCCACAAAGATCGCCACATAGATGCCTGTAATGCCGGATATTGTCTCGCTGGTACTTGCAAGGGCTGACAGTTCCGCCGCCATATTCGGGTAGATCAGCGCCAGGCTGGCTGTGGCGCTGGCCATGAGGATCCCGGCTCCCACGCCGGACGCCATTCCCAGGGCATAGGGGTGGAAAATATGCAGTGCTGCCACCATAGTTGTCATGAATCCAAAGTAAATCGTTCCTACCATACCGCCCACTACATAGATGGAGAGGCTTCCTCTCGTCTCCGGTGAGTCAGGCCCGAACATGTCCGTGATCAGAGCCAGGTTCGATTCTCTGTTGATCGAGTGGGTAGCTCCAATAGCCTCTCTTTTAAGTCCCAAAAGCAGGGCAAATGGAAGGGCCAGGAAGATTGTTCCCAGGTTTCCAATCTCCTGCAGCACCAGGGCAGGTCCTGCCGACAGGATCACCTCAAGGCTTGCTCCCGCATTGATCCCCAGTTTTGCAATAAAGGGACAGATGGCCACAATGACCAGCTTCGATGCCGCCTTTACTTCCTTTTTATTAAAGATCTTCAGCACCTCAGGGCCGGAGATCACTCCCATGATCAGGGAGTAAAAAATGGGAAACAGGATCAGAGTTCCCGGCCCCAGCGGCACCTGGATCTGTCCGATGCTGTCCGCGATCACGATAAACACAAATGCCAGGATAAAGATCTTGTACTCTGCCTTCATTCTGGCCATAGTAGATGGATAAGCGTAGGTCTCCTTTTTCATCTCATTTCTCCTCATTCTATTAAAATATCTTATAACATTCACGTATTATATAAGAATAACTTGTATAAAAAAAGGAAAAATGGGCTGTTTTTGTTGTATACTGTAAAAAAAGAGGGAGATTTGTCATGACACTGCCAGAATTACTGATAAAAGTACCGGAATTGGAAACGTATATCCGCTATATGCCCGACGAGCTGCGGGACCGCTGCACCATCCGCACCTATCCGCCCGGGACCATCATCCACCAGAAAGATGCCGAGCTGGATTATTTCGGCATCGTCTGTGAGGGATACCACCGGGTCATCAATGAATTTGAGAATGGAAACGTATTTATGATCGAGAGAAACGATCCCATTGACTTTGTGGGGGAGGTGGCCATCCTTGCCGGCAAATCCCGCACTTCTGTCACACTTGAGACTACCACGGAGTGCACGGTCCTCTATTTTACCAGAAAAGATTTCGAGGACTGGATCGCAAAGGACATCCACTTCCTCCGGCTTGTATCCCAGAAGGTGGCCTACAAGCTGTACCGTTCCTCCTACAACCGTGGCAACCGTCTGTTCTACCCGCCTCAGCATCTTCTCCTGGCCTACATCCTTCAGTACATAGAGGAATCCCATTCCAGCATTGTAAAACGCACCCGGGAGGAGATCCACGAGGAGACCGGGATTTCTGTAAAGACGCTGAACCGGACCATCCGCAAGCTGAAGGAGGAGGGACTTGTGGGGATCACCAAGGGAAAGATCTCCATGACAGAAGAGCAGCAGCAAAAGGCCAGGGAGTACCTGAAAAGAGAATAGCCATAAAAAAAGAAATCGCCGCAGCCGCTGCAGCGATTTCTTTTTCATGCAATCTTATGCCATCACAGACTTCATAGCCTCTGCCAGCTTGTCTTTCTCTGCCTGAGCCTCTGCCAGGTCTTTTCCCAGCGTTGTGTAGTAGATCTTGATCTTTGGCTCTGTACCGGAGGGACGGACGATCACGGTCTCGTTGTTCTCCAGTTTGTAGATCAGCACGTTGGCAGAAGGAAGTCCTGTCTCCTCCGGCTTTGTGTAATCTGTCACGCTGGCCACCTTGTATCCGGCGATATCTTCCAGCGGTTTGTCCCGAAGTCCCTGCATGATTCCGGCCATCTTGTCCATGCCGCTCAGGCCCGGGAACTCAAAGCTGTCCACCTTGTTGAGGTAGCGTCCATACTGCGCATAGATCTCTTCCATTCTCTGCTTCAGAGAGCTTCCGATGCTCCTGTAGTAAGCTGCCATCTCGCAGATCAGCATGGAGCCTATCACTGCGTCTTTGTCACGCACATAAGGTCCTGCCAGGTATCCGTAGCTCTCCTCGAATCCGAAGATGAAGCGATCCACTTCCCCTGCTTCCTCCAGCTGCGCGATCTGGTCTCCGATCCATTTGAAACCTGTCAGCACGCTGCGGAGCTCTACACCATAGTGTTCTGCCACTGCATCTGCCAGCGGTGTGGACACGATGGATTTCACTGCCACTGCCTTCTCAGGCATGGTTCCCTTTTCAATGCGCCCTGCGCATATGTAGTCCAGGAGCAGCACTCCCACTTCATTTCCGCTTACCAGCTCGTAGGAGCCGTCCGGGCATTTCATGGCAATGCCCACCCGGTCTGCATCCGGGTCTGTAGCCAGCATCAGGTCTGCCCCTGTCTCTTTTGCCAGGTTCAGTCCCTGCTCAAGCGCCTCGAAGATCTCCGGATTGGGGTAGCTGCATGTGGTAAAGTATCCATTGGGGTACTCCTGATCCGGGACAATGGTAATATCTGTGATGCCGATATCTTTCAGCACCTGTGTCACCGGCACCAGTCCTGATCCGTTCAGCGGGCTGTACACCAGTTTCAGGCCGGCTGTCCTGCAAAGACTCGGGCGAACCTGTCTGGACTCGATAGCATCGTAGAGCGCCTTCTTGCAGTCGTCGCCTACAAAGCGGATCCATCCTTCTTCCACGCCCTGTGCAAATGACATGTATTTTGCGCCTGTCAGCACATCTGTCTTCTGTATCTCTTCGTACACGATAGCAGCCGCGTCGTCTGTCATCTGGCATCCGTCCGGTCCGTAGGCCTTGTATCCATTGTACTTGGCAGGGTTGTGGGAAGCAGTTACCATAACACCTGCGTTGCAGTTATAGTAGCGGGTCGCAAAGGAGAGCGCCGGCACCGGCATGAGCGCATCGTAGATCCTGACCTTGATGCCGTTGGCAGCCAGAACACCTGCCGCGTTCTTTGCAAATATATCGCTCTTGAGACGGCTGTCATAACTGATGGCAACAGTCTGTGTGCCGCCCTGCGTCTTCACCCAGTTGGCAAGACCCTGTGTAGCCTGTCTGACTACATAGATGTTCATGCGGTTTGTCCCCGCTCCCAGAACACCCCGAAGTCCGGCTGTACCAAATTTCAGAGCCACCGCAAAACGCTCCTTGATCTCTTCTTCGTTTCCCTCGATCCTGGCCAGCTCAGGATGAAGATCTGCATCTTCCAGATCCGCTTCCAGCCAACGCTTGTAATCTTCCTGATACATGTTTACCACTCCTACTACTTGCTTTTTTATTTTTTTGTGTAAAAATACAACACTTACTAATAATATACCATGTTTGGCGCCGGACGGCAATCTGTAAATCAGGTATTGCCCGCCCGCACCTGGGATGAAGCTGCACGGTCTTTTTCAAACTGGTCTGGTCATTTTTCACTGTTTTGGCTGTTTTCAACCAGTTCACTTTCTGTTATATTTCCAGTACAATCATAAGATCAGGAGGCGGTACGACACTATGAAACGAATTGTTACTCTTCAGGATATTTCCTGCGTGGGGCGCTGCTCTACCACAGTAGCTCTCCCAGTCATCTCTGCTATGGGCGTGGAATGCGGCATTCTTCCAACAGCTGTTCTCTCCACCCACACTATGTTTCAAAATTTTACCTGCGTAGATCTGTCTGATCAGATCCAGCCCATCTCTGAGGCATGGAAAAAGGAAGGCATCTCCTTTGACGGGATCTACACCGGCTATCTGGCTTCCAGCCAGCAGTGCGGACAGATCACAGATTTCTTTGACCATTTCCGCACCCGGGACAATCTGATCCTGGTCGATCCGGCCATGGCGGACAATGGAAAATTATATCCGGCCTTTGACCAGGATTTCCCGTCAGCCATGGCAGAGGTCTGTGCCAAAGCAGACGTGATCCTGCCCAATATCACAGAGGGCTGCCTCCTTACCGGAATGCCATATAAGACAGAATATGACCCTTCTTACATCACAGAGCTCCTGCAGCGTCTTCTCAAACTGGGATGCCGGACAGCCGTCCTCACAGGCGTCAGCTATAAGCCAAACAAACTGGGCATCGCCAGCTTAGACCAGGACGGAAACTCTTTCTCATACTTTACAAAAAAATGTCCCCAGAGCTACCACGGAACCGGAGATCTCTACTCCTCCACTGCCTTTGGAGGACTGATGCGGGGTCTCTCCCTGGGAGATGCCCTCTCACTGGCAGCTGATTATGTGGTGGAGTGTATTGAGGTCACTTCCCGCTCCAGTGAAGCCAGATGGTACGGTGCAGAGTTCGAGTCCCAGATCCCCTGGCTGTGCCGGGAACTGGAAAAAAGACTGGGCTAGGGCAAGCCCGGACTTTGGCTCGTCGCCGTTACAAAAAGACAGCGCCCTTGCAAATGCAAAGACGCTGTCTTCATACCGTTCCCTGCAGGAATCGAACCTGCACTTGATCCTTAGGAGGTCTGCGCCCCACTGTCAATCACTGACAAGTCCAGGACCCGCAAGATAAGAATTTATCACTATTCTCCAATTGTTCAAATCGTTTCCGGTCAATTGCTGTCAGCCTCTGTAAAACCCAAATAACCTGTGAATATTAGCCGGATATTGGCTGCAGCTAATAAAAGGTGTTTGTATTACTGTCAGCATCTGCACATAGGATCGGCTACCATACCTGTCCCTGCAGGAATGATAACAATATTCAATTGACCAGATTTACTATCTATACTATACCGTGTAATGGCCGGTTTGTCTACGATTTTTCGACTACGAGCTCGTGTATATTTTGTATAACTTTTCCAGATTTGAAAGGTTACGGACTTTATCTTTCAACTGTTTTGATGTATGAATCATACCAGTACCTCCACATATTTCATTACTTCGTCCCTGATTTTCAGTTTTTCTGCATATTCCACCAATCTGGATAAATTTTTCCCTTTCCCTGCCATATACTCTTTTACTGCTGTCTGAAAATTCTGTACTTCATATTTTTTTCTGTCTTTGATCAATTCACAGATACATCTTTCTTGATCGTAAGCTCTTACGGTATTTCCACTGATGGAAGGCACGCTGCAGACTCCCATACCGTGAATTTCTTTTGTCACATATTTCACCCTGACATTAGCACTTTTCAAACGAGTAGCGTTATATCCATTCGGTACTGTAATACAGACTTCTGTATATTCTCTGTCAATCAATCCATGCAGATAAAGGGCAGTTTCACCGGAAAAAATAACAGTAGGATTTTTGGTCTGAAGGATAAATAATTCATCCGGCCAAACATCATCAGTGATATAAATACCCCGGGCAACTTTCTCCATAGCATGCTCCTTCACTTATTCCATTACATATGTCCTGGAAATCCGGTTTTTTTCTGCCAGAGAAGTAAGGAGATACCCATGGTTTTTTTTAACTAATTGTTCTAAAATCATTCTTTTAGTCATACATATCTCTTCTTTACAGTTTTTCTTATATTTTATTGTCTTTAAGCATAAATGCAAAGTATTGTATGCCATTTTCCTGTAATGACAATACTGTCTTTCCTGCTTATTTCATCGTTTTCGCCATAGACGCCAGCAGCGTCAGAACCATTTTGTCTTCATTTGTAAAACAGTAATCTTTGGCTTGTACGGAAGTTTGGGTAGTTTGGGTAGTCGCATTGGTATCGTCAACATTTTTTGAAATCTGACGGTACGTATTTACCCGGAAATCTCCGTCAAAATCAATAAATTCCGACTACAGCTTCCTTAATCCCCTCCGTTTTCTTTTTCCTGCTGCTGCAGATAGAACATCGCCTTTTGTGTTTCTATTTCTGCCCGCAATTCTTCTTCTGTGGGAAGATACAGCTTATACTTGGATGCAAAAAGCTGTTCATTTCCATGAAGTATGGAGTATCTTGCAATATCCTCATCCGTATCAGAACAGAGGACAATACCTATAGTCGGATTATCTCCCTCGCTGCGCTTTAGTTCATCATACATGCGGATATACATATCCATCTGTCCCACGTCCTGATGGGTGATCTTCTTTGTTTTCAGATCGATCAGCACAAAACATTTCAAGATGTAATTATAAAATACGAGATCAATAAAATATTCCTGTTTTTCGGTGTGGATATGCTGCTGCCTTGCGACAAAGGCATAACCTTTGCCGAGTTCCATTAAGAATTTCTGCAGATTTGTCAAGATACTTTTTTCAAGGTCGCTTTCTGTAAAATCTGTGTTGGAAGCAAGCCCCAAAAATTCTGCCACCACCGGATTTTTAATAAACTCCAGCTTATCATTCTGATATTCTGCTGTCAGGTCCTGCATTTCCTTTTCCACAAGTTCCTCATGCTGCGTCTTGAGCATACGATAATAATACTGGGATGAAATATTACGCTGCAAGGTTCTGACACTCCACGCCTGCCTGACAGCTTCCTTCTCATACCAGACGCGGGCCTTTTCGTCTTTTACCTGTATCAAGGCAACATAATGTGACCACGACAACAGTTTTTCAGATTTTCCAGACGCTGTCTGGAAAATCTCAGGATATGTTCTATAAAAGGTATAAAAACTGTACAGATTAGATTTTGTAAAGCCCTTCCCATACTCTGCCGACAGCTCCTTCGCCAGCTTCTTTATGATCTTGGCTCCATATTCAGCCCTGTCTTCACCATGCATTTCTTCACTGGCAATACGATGGCCAAGAAGCCAGTTTCTCTGTACAAGCGCAGTGTTAACAGCCTGATATGCAGTTCTTTGTGCAGCATCTATAATGCCGCACATATCACTTAATATATCCCCGGTTTCAACATAATTGTCCATAATATTACTTTGTCCGACTTTTATCATTTTATTCTCCATGAAAAACAACTCCTTTTGCATCTGCCAAATCTGTCTTTTCTAATTTTCATTATACTTCTGCACTCAAAATAGGTCTATCTCTTTCTTGCTTATTCCAACGTTTTCGCCATAGACGCCAGCAGCGCCGCCATCTCCGGATTAGCCAGTACTTTCTCCAGCAGTTCCGCATTCACTCCTTCAGGTACCTGTAACATATTCTCCGGCATTTGCCGATGGATATCCGGATTGAGTTCTTTCTTTTCATAGAATGCTTTTTCAAACAGTTCTGCATTTTTTCTTCTGTCATCATCCAGGATATGAGAATAAACATTCAGTATCATATTCGCCTGAGAATGCCCGGAATCTCCCTGGGTAGCTTTGATATCGCCGCCGTTCAGCTTCAGCTTATAAGTAACGCTGGTATGCCGGAGGCTGTGTGTGACAACAGATGGAAGATTATTATCCGCGATCAGTTTTTTCAAGCCCTTCAATATGACCGCCTCTCCGACCGGAAGTCCGTAAGCCGTTGCGAGGACAAGATTAAAGTCCATGTATTCTTCTCCCAGTACTTCCTTTTCCTGCTCCTGCTTTTTCTTCCATTCCACGAGCATAAGAGCGACTGTCTTCGGGAGGAAGATTTTCCTTTCGCTATCCTCTGTCTTGGGCTTTTTCAGTATACGTACCGTTTTATTTGATTTCTTTGTTTCCGGAAACACCAGAAGAACATCTTTTCCATCCAATGCTTTTAGAGCCTCCTTTGTCACTCTCTGCAATTCTTTATTTATAATGATATAAGCTCTGTCTTCTTCAATCGCTTCAGGCGATATGTCCATGCAGTCCCATGTGAGCCCTGTAACCTCACCGGGGCGCAATGTACAGGCAAAAATGAGATTGCATGCGATCACAACTTTCTCATCCTTACATACATCCATTGCATGCATCATGGTATCCGCTCCCCAGATCTCTCGTTTCATCGGCGTATGTTTTGGAACAGTCGCCCGCTGACATGGATTTTTTTCCATCAGCTCCCATTTGATCGCCTGCTCAAAACAATTTCTCAGCAATTTATGGATTTCCCTGATAGTACCCGTCCCTACGAATTCATTCTTTGCCTTCCCGGTCATCGGATTGACTACAGCAGGTGTATTCAAAAGAGTCTGATAATATTTCTCAATGAAATGCGTATTCAGGTCGGAAAGCTTCGCTTTACCGATCATCGGCTTGATATAGTTTTTTATCAGGCCGACTTTCCCCTGATATGTAGACATTACCCATGCCTTTGTTCCGTATATTATTACATATTCATCAAGAAGTTCAGACAGATAAGTACATTTAGGGGCCACAAAAGTTCCCAGCTCCTGCTTATATTCAATTTCCTTTTTCCGTTTGCGGGCTTCTGCTTTTGTGTCATAGGTTTCCCATTTTTGTATTCTTTTTCCCGCATCATTATACAAGTCTTTCTTCGCTTTTCGGTCTTCAACGGTCTGATATCTCGACTGATTATTGTACCAGTTCCAGAAAACTTCCTTAGGTATCCTGTTCCAATAATCGACCTTAACCGTATCGATTTTCTCACGCTTGATCAGGTCATATGCCACAGCTTCAGTAATTCCCAACAGATGAGCAATATCACGGGCAGAAAAAGACCATTCATTTAATTCCTGCCCCGGCTCCTCTCCGGTAATTTTCCTGTACTTCACCTGATTGGCGTACCATTTTTCAAAGCTGCCGATATTAACCCGCATCTTTCCGGCAATCTTCTTTGATTCAAATACATTTTTATGGACAAGCCAGTAACGATCCGTTTTCTTTAATCCCAACAGATCTCCCATTTCGGTAACAGTCATCCATTTCTTTGGCAAAGAAGGTTTCATTTGGTACTGGCTGTGTTCTTCAATATTTCTGACCAGTTCCTGATATTCTTCTTCTGTCATGTCTGTTTTTCTATTCATCAGAATCTCTCCCTTCTTACAGAAAGGATAACGGATATTTTCATAAACCGTTACTATATCGACGGATTATTTTTACTGTTCCGGCGGCTGATTATCAAGCCAGTCGTCAAAACTTTTTTTGGAGATACGGTACTTTCCGCCATCCAGCCGGATCCAGCGAAACTCATTTTTTTTCAAAAGGTTATAAACTGTCGGACGGCTGATCCCCAGTATTTCCTGTAATTCGCGCACCGTGTAACATCTTTTCTCTGCCATAACGCACAACCTCTTTCTGTAAATTATTTTGAATGAAAAAAATCTCTTCATATTAAACAAATGCTCAAAGGGGGCTTTACAACTCCCGATTTTACTTTTTTTATTTTCTTTTGACAGAGATTGCCTTCACCATTTCTTTTACATTTTTTTAAAGAATTTTTGAAGGACGATTGTATATTCCTGTTTTTCCATTTGTTTAAGTGAGAGGGTTTTTAGATTTTTATAGCGTTATCCCGAATTCGGGATAACAAGAGCAAGATCCACTAAGTAATACAGTATCGTCATTCTTGACTTCTCTGTATTGCTCTTAGTAGCGATCTTGATGGGGATTCCGGTCTACGCTCCGCTCCGGTCCGTGCTAAGCGGATGTCCACCGGACATCCAGCACCCCCATACCCTCGGAAATTTCACAGCAACTCCTGTGACTTCTCATTGATAGTTGCTATGAAATTCAAATTGGCTTCCAACATAAGTTGTACGCATCACTATATCTGGAAGGGACAGCCAGATGTAGTGGAGGTTCAGTTTTGCGGAAGCCTGTGACTTTAGAAGGAAGGAGGAAGAATGGCACCCAGAGAAAAAAAAGAAAGCGAAAAACGAAAAAATATTGTGTGTGTAAAACTTACCGATATCGAACTTTCAATTCTCGATCAACATGCTGACGGAGTACGCTTATCTCGTTCTGAATATATCCGCGGTCTCATTCTGAATAAAAAAATGACAGCAAAATATCAGATTGTAATCAACAGTGACGACATTCGTGAACTTCTGATGCAGTACGGGAAAATCGGTTCTAACCTCAATCAGATTGCAAAATATTTTAATACAGGTGGTGAAAGGTCTATGGCGATGGAAGAAGAAATTCATCACTGCCTGGCAGATCTTTTTTCTCTGAAAAAAGAAATTTTGAAATTGGCAGGTGATCTGAATGGCAATCGTAAAGCATATTAAAAGCAAAAATGCCAACTACACAGATGCCATAAATTATCTCTTCTATCAGCACGATGAAAAAACAAAAACACTGCTCCTTAACGAATATGGACAGCCTATGCTCAGAGAAGAATTCTATGCAGATGGATTAAACTGTACTCCTGAAACTTTTGATCTTGACTGTTCCGGGACTAATAGAACATTCAATAAGAACAGACGGCCAGGCGAAATCAAAAGCCATCATTATATCATCAGTTACGATCCCAGGGATGCATCAGATTGCGGTCTTACCGGGGAAAAGGCTCAGGAGTTATCTTTAGAGGTAGCTCAAAAAATGTTTCCGGGACATCAGGCTCTTGTGGTTACACATACTGACGGCGAAAATCATTCCGGAAACATACATACACATATCGTGATCAACAGCGTAAGAGCAAACGAAACGGAAAAAGAAGATTATATGACTCAGGCAAGTGACTATAAAGCGGGAGGAAAGCACAGATCTACGAACAAATTTATGGAACACTTCAAAAAAGAGGTCATGGCTATGTGTGAACGGGAAGGGTTACATCAGATCGATCTGCTCTCGCCCGCTCCCGAAAAAGTAACGGAGGCTGAGTTCCGTGCGAAGTCACGCGGTCAGGAAAAGATGGAAAAGATCAATAAAAAGATTACTGCTGAGGGGCTCAAGCCATCTGCAACGACATTCCAGACGCAAAAAGATTTCCTGCGGAAGGCAATAAAAGATTGCTCCCGGGAAGCAAAAAATTTTGAAGAATTCCAATCCCTTCTTTTGGAGAATTACAATATCTCGGTGATCTCACAGAGAGGCAGGTACCGCTATCTTCATCCGGACCGCAGCCAGCGTATCACTGAAAAAGCTCTGGGTACGGACTATGGACGGGATCATCTGGAAGAACTTTTCTCCCGGAATGTAAAAGGGATACGTGCAGAGAAAAAAGCAACAGCATATCATTCTCCGGAAACTGATTATCGGAGAGATCCGCTTGCAATCTTCTATTATCGCACACAGCTTCGTCTGGTAGTTGATCTGCAGACAAATGTAAAAGCTATGCAAAGCGAAGCATATGCGCAGAGAGTAAAGATCACCAATCTCCAGCAAATGGCAAACACCCTGATCTACATACAGGAGCATGGCTACAATACCAGAAAAGATCTGAGTGCAGTCACTTCGAAGGCGCAGGAAAGGCTGACAGAGGCTTACGACAAAAAGCGGGAGCTCACTGAAAAAATGAAAGTGCTCAACTCGCAGATCCACTACACCGGACAATACTTCGCTTCCAAAAGCATCTATGCAGAATTTTTAAAATCCGGAAACAAGAAGAATTTCAGAAACGAGCATGTATCTGAGATCACGGCTTATGAAGAAGCCCGGGACTGGCTGAAAGATTTCTATCCTGACGGGAAAATGCTTTCACTGAAATCACTAAAAAAGAGGAAGCAGAAACTGCAGGAAACCATCGACAGCCAGAAAACAGTTATTCATAACTATAAGAACCATTGTAAAGAATTAGAAACCGTTTCTGCCAACGTGGACGCTATCCTCAGGCGCCAGGCTATGGAAACAGAAATAATTCATCCAAGAACAACAGAACATCAAAAATCACAGAAAGAAAGGAAAGAAGAAGCATTATGACACAATCAGAATTTAAGCTGATCTTTGCCAATCAGGTAATGAAATGTGAGACCACTTTAAATAACAAAAGAAAAGAGTATACCGGCGATAACCTGGACAGGCTCTCCGCATTTAAAATTGCCGCCTCCTTACAGGGCTGCACGCCCCAGCGCGCTCTGGTGGGAATGATGGCAAAACATATCGTATCTCTGTATGATATGTGTTATGCCAAAAACGAATCATTTAAAAAAGAAATGTGGGAAGAAAAGATTACCGACAGCCTGAATTATCTTTTCTTATTAGCAGCAATTATCAGAGAGGAGGCACCCTATGAACAAAATTGAAACTAAAATCCTGAACTGCTCCGCTGTCAGGGAAGCGGAAAAAAACATGGTCTTTGCAGCAAGGCTTACACAGCGGGGACATATGATCCATTCGATGGATGATTTAGTGAAGCTGTACGAAAAATCCTTTTTGGACGAAACTGTTAAAACTCTCGGTCAGCTTCCTCATCCTGCAATCCAGAAATTTACTGTCATTACTGTCGCTGTGGTCGGCGCCAGCCGGAGATTTCTCTCACAGATCACCCGGCATCAGAATGAAGTAAAATTTATGAGTGCCTCCCTGCAGTACAGCAATTATTCCGGCGAAGCAGAATTTGCAGTTCCTTATGAAATACTGACAGCTTCCCCAGAGATACAGATGCTTTATGAAGACAGCTGCCGGTCAGACCTCGACTGCTATGGCCGGCTGTGCAGAGCAGGGATCGGGCACGACGCCGCAGGCTATGCCACGCCTCAGGGATTAAGAAATATCCTGATCATCAGCGCCACACCTTATCAGTGGAAGCACATGATCGGTCAGCGCTCATGCAGAAGAAACACAGACGAAACGCGGATTGTCATGCTCCGTGTCTGGAAGGAGCTTTATGAATACAGCAATCCTCTGTTTGCCCCGGCTCTGACAGGTCCATACTGTCAGCGGGATAAATGCCTGGAAGGAAAAATGTCCTGCGGTCATCCGATCAGCAGACTTCTCCTTCCTCATGAGATCCTTCATCAGGATTATCCATATCTGACCGGAGGTGAAACAGAATGAAAATAAAGCTGATTGACTTCGGATTGGTTCCGGAACATTCTCCCCTCAGGCTGCACGCAAATGATGCAGGTGCAGATGTATATATTCCCTTTGACTGTACTTTAAAACCCGGGGAGATTATAAAAGTGCCTCTTGGATTTGGTTTGGAACTTCCTGACGGATATGCCGGCTTTGTATTTCCGAGAAGCAGCATGGCAGTAAAAGGACTGGTCTGTGAGCTGCCTCCTATAGACTCCGGATATCGCGGAGAGATCCATGCGATCATCAGCAATATCAGTAATTTCAGACAGTCAATCTCAAAGGACATGCGGATCGGGCAGCTTGTCATCACACCCGTGATCATTGCAGACTTTGTATTTAATCTCGGTAACAAGCGGGGAACCCATGCTTTTGGAAGTACAGGAGAATAGAAAAAGATTTATAACAGGTGCCGGCTTATTACCGGCACCCAGATCATTAAAATCAGTAGACAAAGGGAAAACATCACTATGATTACATTCGGAGAAAAACTAAAGCATTTAAGAAAGAAAAATCATCTTACACAGAAACAACTTGGTATATCGCAAGATGAGCAATCAACTACTTGCCGATGAAACCCGAAAGGCACGGCAGAAGCTCTCGGCGATAATATTAAACAACTTAGACGGATGGGAGGATGAATATGAGCAAATACGAAAAGATGGTCGCCTGTAACCGAAAGAGCAGTGCGGACAAGATTGAACTTGCTAAAAAGACAATCTTTAAAATGCTGGATGAGGGAGAGAAAATAACGATTCCGAAGCTGATTGCTAAGACAGGATTGTCGAGAGGATTTTTTTACAAGAACCCCATTGTACGAAGCACACTGGACAAGGCACTTGAACAGCAGGTCGGAATGACTGATCCCCGAAAGAACATTCTCGATATGGCGATGGACAACGAAATCGTTGTATCATTCTTCATATTATGTCCGTAAATCACAGTATGCCGGTCTGAAAAATCTGCGCTGTTGCGGTAGTCCATAAAAATGGTCCCTGCCGTGTTCCAAGAGCCGTCCAGCAGGCGACGAAGGTAGTAGCTGTTATCCTCGCTCTGCGCCACCGGATAGTTTATCTTGGTATCGGGGCAGTGCAGCCATGCGATGATGTCCTTGTTTTCTGTCTGTAAAACCTCAAAATCTACTATGATCGGCGCAGTTTCCTGTACAGATTCTTGTTCCGACTGGTTGCTTTCAGCGTCCTGTGGAAGTTTCATTACTGCTTCCTTCGTAAGTGAATCGTTCAAATTTTGGCTTTCCAGCATTTCCAGCAAATACCCTGAAATTTTATAAATAGATAAAGCCGCAATTATCAGGCATACCGCCACAATTATAATTTTTTTCATTGTTAATAGTTCCATCGCTTAAATTAGCACAAAAAAGACGGTGGCGGTTTTTAAGCCGTCACCGCCTGTAACTGATGTTGTCAATGAGATGAAATCTCAATCATCTGTTATTTAGCATGCAGTTTTTTTCTTTTGCTGTAAACCGCCATACCTATAACACCGCCGCAGGAGGCCAACATTAGACCAATCCACAGCATCATATTGCTGCTGTCTCCGGTCTGGGGGCTTTCTGTTTTCTCAGAAGGCTTGTCAGGCTGTTCGGGCTTGGCTGGGTCAGTCGGGTCTGTAGGGTCTGTAGGAGTAGTGGGGTCGGTGGGCTTTTCGCTGGTTTCAAACGGTGTGTTGGAGCCAAGGATAGCATACTGGCTCAGATGGGTAGTCTCAAACACCAGGAAGTCACCTTCCACCACTGCATCAAAGCGTTCCAGCGGGTCACCCAGATATACCGCCTGGTAGTATTTGTAGCCCTTCAGGTGGTCGTTCATCGGGATTTTGACCGTCATGGGGTTGTCCTTGATTTCCAGAGCTTTACCGTCTTTTCTAACGCTGATGTCGTAAATGGACAGCAGGCCCGGCAGTTCCTCTTTCAGTTCCGGACGGCTTCCCAGCACGCTTTCCTGTGCAATGGTGTCGGCATAAAGCTCTGCTCCCTCTGGCACGCCGTCGGTCAGGGAGATGGAAACGCCGGTTTCGGAAGCAGTCAGATCTTTGACGCCAGTATCCTCACCAGGTTTTGTTCCAGGATCAGTGCCCGGATCGGTAGAAGTCCCGGACGGGGATACTTTGATCACATCATTGGTGCAGTAGTAGCTATACATGCCGGTCTTTACCACGTTGGTGGTATAGCCTGCCGGAATATCTTCTTCGGTCGCACCGCTGACGCCTTCTCCAGCCACAGGCACTACAATTTTTGTCAGGATTGTCTGACCCCAATCCTCCGCAGTTACGTCATCAACGGCGGTCTGATAGACCAACCACTGGGATTGATTCGGGTCTGCTCCCCAATAAAATCTCTGCCCGTCCTTGATCAGCACTGTCATAGAGCTGATATCGCCTATTTTGGCGCTGATGGTTTCCCCTGAGTCGGTATATCCCTCAGGCAGAGCGTCCTTTTCAAGTCCGTCAACGGTAGCAATTTGAACGGCAAGATATTCTTTTTGGCTAGGAAGTCCTTCCACCTTCACCAGCTCGTGGATATAGCCCACAGGCTTGCCGTTTGTTAAATCGCTGCCGGTGTAGATTGTTCCGTAACTAACGCCGTATTTCTTTCCGTCCTCGCCCTTGGTGAGAACCTTCCAGTCTTGAGCAACATAATTACTTTCATATATGACATTTTCCCATTCGGTGGTCTCCCCCTCGATGCCGGAATTGGCGGTCAGGGCAAGCTCTGTTTCCAGATTACCTGTGAAGGGAAGGGTTGAGGATGTTGTCGATACAAAGGCCGCAGAATAAGTGTTTTCACCTGCGCTCTTATACGCTGTCACAGAAGCGTTTGAGCCGACCTTGAGCAGACCCTGTGTTCCCTCGGCCATAAAGCGGATCGCCGCAGTCTGAGACGTTTTGTTTTCATTGATGGTCAGGGAGCCGTCTCCGGTAATTTCCAGATTGCCGCCCCAGCCGAAGCCCCATACAATCAGTTCGGCGATATGATTGTCACCCACCAGATGAAGCTTCAAATCGTCGCCCATCTCGTTGGTGGCAAGGGTCATTTCCGGGTGGTTGTAGTTTGTCAGGGTGATGGTGTTGGTAGCCTTGTCATAGACAGCGCCCTCCACCGTGTCAGCCTCGCCGCCGTTGCTATAAAGTACATAGCCATCGGGTTCTTCTACACTGCTATCATACAGCTGCACCCATGCGGCGCTCATGTCCCCGGACGAGGGGCCGTTCTCCGCAAACGCCGGCACAGCCATTCCAACAGCCATACAAAGCGTCAGCAGTCCTGCAAGAAGTTTGCGCTTTAGTTTCATGATTGATTTTTCTCCTTTCAAGATAACTTTTATGTGAATATACAGGTTTGATCATTCTTTTTGGTGTGTCACCGCCTTTTTCTCTGTGTTCTATGCCATCCGTTCCCCGGCGCGCCGGTTCAGGCAGCCAGGGCGGAACGAATAACCTTCTTTAAGCCTTATTTCCCGGCCGCTGTTTTTTTCCGTTTGTAGAACAGCATCCCCAGCAATCCGCCGCAGGAGGCCAGCATCAGGCTGATCCACAGCGCCATATCGCTGCTGTCCCCGGTCTGTGGGCTTTCTGTTTGCTCAGAAGGCTTGCCCTGCTGTTCGGGTTTGGCTGGGTCGGTTGGGTCAGCCGGGTCAGCGGGGTCTGTCGGGGTGGTCGGGTCAGTCGGCCCAGCCGGATCGGTGGGATCTGTTGGAGTAGTGGGGTCAGTTGGGTCGGTGGGGTCGGTGGGATCTGTTGGAGTAGTGGGGTCAGTTGGGTCGGTGGGGTTAGAACCAAGGATTGCGTACTGGCTCAAATGGTCGGTTTCAAACACGAGGAAGTCTCCTTCCACCACCGCGTCAAAGCGTTCCAATGGGTCGCCCAGATACACCGCCTGATAGTATTTGTAGCCTTTCAGGTGGTCGTTCAGCGGGATTTTCACCGTCATGGGATTGTCCTTGATTTCAAGGGTTTCCCCATTCTGGCGGACGCTGATGTCGTAAATGGACAGCAGGCCCGGCAGCTCCTCTTTCAGCTCCGGACGGCTTTCCAGTACGCTTTCCTGCGCGATAGTATCAGCGGAAAGGGTCGCGTCCTCCGGCACACCGTCGGTCAGGGAGATGGAAACGTTGGTGTCGGAGTTGGTCAGTTCGGTAACATTTTTCTCCCACACAGCATAAAGCTGTATGTCATAGATACTGGTGGAAGCGGGGTTTTCACCGTATTGTAAGCTGCGGTAATAGCTTTCCCAATCGGCAAACCAGTCAGAATTTGCGGTGTTTGCAATTATGCTGTTACGTTCGCCAGACGGCGAGAAAGACCAGCCCGCAAAGGTATAACCCTCACGCACAGGAGCTACTGTGCTGACATCGAAGAACTTGCTGTCTTCTGTGCCTGTCTCGTCAATTTCACGGATAGCTTTTTCCCCGTCCTTCAATGCTCCGCCGTTGGGATTGAAAGTAACCGTACAGCCTCTTGTAAAGATTGGCGCCAAGTTTTTGTCCCCTGCCCCGTTTTTTAAACCGTTTTCAAAATCAAAGGTTATAAAGGTTTTACCGTCTTTTACCGTTATTGTTTCACCATAACCAATAATTATATCATACCCTGATTCTCTCCAGTTTTTAAAATGATAGCCGGGCCGAACAGGATTTGGCAGAACAATCTGCTGCTCTTCCCGCTGGATATAATAGCGGTCAGGCAAATCCGCCAATTCTTCCTCGGTAAAATAGTTTTCCACGCCTTCATAGTTTATATTGTAATAAGGCTCATAAAAGGTAACATAGAACTCAGAGAAACCTCCGCCATACATCGATCGTACAGCCCCATGACCGACGTGTCCGCAGCCTTCTGTGCCCACTTCCTCGCCATCGAGTTTTTTACCGCCGGCATAACAAGCTGTTAAAAGCATGGGTAAACCAGTATTGTTAACATATCCTGCATTGAAAGTATGCCCCGGAAGTTCGCATGCCGCTTCCAAAGCGGACTGTAAATTACTATATTCTTCTTCCCCATAGGCTGATGGGTCGATCTCTAATAACTTGTTTTCATAGGCAATCTTTATCGCATTGTCATAATATTTTGTTATGGGTTCCAGCTTTGACAAATCCGGCGTGCTGGTTGTTAAATAGCCATCACTTACATACCTCGGTTCATGAGCACTGTAATTAGGAATATTAACATATCCCAAATACAGGTCTGCATTCATGAATTGAACCGTAGTTACATACTTCCAATACTGATAGTCCGCCGTGATACACGCGCAATTGCCCTTGTGAATGTCCACGTTGGGCTGTGCGGTGAAACTCTCGCCGGGCATAACCAGTATATCCATGTTGGTACTAGGCGTATCCTCATTCAAAACGTGGTCTACGTGTGTGTATTTCGGGCCGTCAGCGCCCGGCTCCTGTTCAGCAGGCGTAGTGGCTGCGGCTGCCGGTACGGCCATTCCCGCCGCCATGCAAAGCGTCAGCAAACCTGCAAGTAATTTTCGCTTCATGATTGTTTCCTCCTTGTCAAATAAGATTGTTTATCCTTTGGTGTAAGCAAAGGATAGAAGGGGCGCCCCTTCTAAAAATTTTTCCTGCCGGCTGCCCGGGACAGGTTTTGCATGAAGCCCCGCCTGCAGGCGCTTTTGCCGGTTTTGTTTTATCTCTCAGCCTTATTCCTCGACCACCACCTTTTTCCGCCTGCAGCCCAGTATTCCCAGTACGCCGCAGGAGACCAGCAGAACGATATAGACGGCGTTTTGCCCTTTATCGCACTGGAGCGCTCTGCGGGAGAGCGGCGCCCTGCATTTCGGACAGAATTTCACGCTTGGGGCCGGCCGCGGTTCCCTATACGGCATAATGCCGGTCCGGCACGAAACAGCGGCGGTTGATCATCAGCTCGTTCTCAAGGTACTGGGCAACCATATCGGCTACGGCGGTCACCGCCCGTTCCTCTCCCTTGGCCGACAGGCCGGGACAGGGATCACGTACGGAAACCGTCAGTCCGGTTCCCGTGTCGCATATCTCCGCCGAAAGGCTGAAGGTGCTGACGTTCCCGTAAACCGAAAGCCGGGCGACCACCGCGCCGCTTTCATTCTTCCAGTATTCCGCCCCCTCCGCGTCCAGCACATCGTAAACGGCCATCTGCACATACCGCCGGACATAGGGAAGGAGCCTTTTCACCTGACGCATTCCGTTTCTCTCCTTTCGTTTTAATCGCCATACAGAGCGGAGAACTTCTCCTGCACATCACCGCAGTGCCGACCCATCAGTCACACGGCAAGATTCCGAAAAGCAGTATCATTTTGCTTTGGCATTCCATCGCAGGGGCGGCGCAGTGAAATCGTCAGTTCAGTTCCAAACGCTTTTTCCTCCGCCGTTATGGAAAGGGAGACGTCTGTTCCGTCTGCTCTGCATTCGGCAATAATCTTTCCCGGCGCTTCCTCCCCAAAAGCAATCCCTTCCTGCCGCAGCATACCATACACCGAGCGCAGGACATAGGAGCGCACATAGGGAAGTTCTCTTTGAACGTATTCCATCATTTCTTTTCCTCCTGAATTTTTGGGGAATCGTGGCGGACGCCGGGAAGAAGTAGATTCCTAAGTCCTCATTTTAGGTGAAAAGAGGCCGGATTGTCTATGCGTAAACCCCGCCAATCGTATCAAAACAGGTGGCGGTGAACCGCCACTTGTGCATATTATATAAATCAAAGCAACTATTTTGAGGCTTTATATATGCATAACTTCTAATCGTTCCAAGTAGGGGATGAGGTGTGCTTTTCTTTCCTGATTTTTCCTTTCGCGGATGCCGAATGGCGTAAATTTCATTTTTCAGATGGGGAAAACGATATTTTTCATCAGGACAATTCGTTACCGCACACAAAAACACCCTGCCTCTCCGGAGAGAAAGCAGGGTGTCAGCCAGTATGTTAATCGTTGCGGTAAAGCAGGTACATAGTGATGCGGGATTTTGTGCCTGTCTTTTCGTACAGGGCGGAGATATGCCGTTCCACCGTCCGCTTGGACAGGAACAGGCAGTCGGCTATCTCCTGGGCGCTGCTGTCCGAGGAAATCATCTTGGAGAACACATCCCATTCCCGTTCGGTCAGCCCGTATTTTGCGATGAACGCCTCCCTTCGCTCTTCGTCCGACTTTTGGGAAGCAGGCGGCTCCTTGGGTTCTTTGACGGCGTTCATGCGGGCGGTATACACAGCCATAACAACGCTGACCGCCACGAACAGCACCAGGGCGATGACAATGGCGGCCAGGCTGTTGCCGGTGGACAGCAGCGCCACCGATCCGCTGGCGATCAGGGCGGCGCTCACGTTATTCATGGCGCGGCCCATGCCCGCCCACAGCGACGGCAGGCGCATATGCCGGGAAAGCTCCATAAAGCCCGCTGTGAAAAAGACAACGAAAAAACCCGAGGACAGGTAAAAGACCACCAGTCCAATCAGGAACGGAGCGCCCAGGTTCAGTACCACAATGGACAGAACCGACATCATCATCACGCAGTACATGATAAGCCCCATATACTTCCGCTTTCGGATATCGAAGACAAAGCCTGCGGCGAGGCCGCTGAGCGCCAGCAACAGGCGGGGCCACTGCCCGATATCCGTCCCGCCCGCATGGCGGAGGGTCACGGCGTTGTCCAGTGTGCTGAACACACATGCCATCAGCACTACCAGCAGCGCCAGCATAATGCCCGCCGTCCGTTTTTTCCGGGTGAGGGAAATGTCTGTTTCTGATTTTGAGGCCAAAGCCGCAGTCTCCGTCATTTCGATGCGGCTTTGGCCGGCCTGTCTCGTTCGGATGACCAGCAGGCTCAGAGCCGCCAGGAATACCGAAAGAAACGCCGCCTCCGCAACCTCCAGGTTGACAAGGTTGTTGTTTGCATACTGGAGCAGAATTCCCAGAGCGTAGGCGATCCCCGCCAGCCGTGCCAATGCATTGTCGCCATCTATGGTGACGGAAGCCAGATAGTGGACGGCGCTGCCGAAAACGCCCAGCAGCAGAAACAGCACCATCCCGGCTGCCATAGTCACCTCATAGGAGATATGCTGCTGAACAATGAAGGTACAGATAATCGCACCCAGCGCCAGGATAAAGGTCAGTCCGCTTTTATAGCGCCTTCCAACCCAGCGTTCCATGGCCGGATACAGGAAAAAGCCGACGGCGCTGGCGCCCAGCGCATAGTTCTGGGCAATGACGGTTTTCCCTTCCGTCACCGACAGGGAGATCATATTGACAAACAGATATTCCGCACCTAAAAAGACAAAAGTGAAAATGCCGACCAAAAGGATAAAGTGAATCGCCGGCTTGTTAAAAACAAAATGATGTTTCATATGTTTTCACCCCCGTCCTAGGGTTCTTTTACGATCTCAACCACATCGCCGATGTCGCAATCCAGAGTCAGGCAGATCCGTTCCAGTACGGAAAGAGCCACATATTCATCCCTGTCCAGCTTCGCCATAATAGAGGGGGCAATCCCTGTCATTTTCGACAAAGCAGAAGGCTTTATCTTTTTATCTATCAGCAGCTTCCAAAGCTTATTGTACTGAACCGCCATTTTGTTCACCTCATAAACAGAATATATTTATTATAGCAGAAACAATTTGATAAGTCGAGCTTTAATTTGACTTGTCAAAATATTTTATGAGAAAAACATTAACAGAGGAGTAACAGCAAATAGTCTGTGTTTTCTCTTTCTGCTGTATTCTCTCTTAAAGTGGGTACTTCAAGGCGGGTCAAAATGAACCGCCCCTCAGTCCACTGTTTAGGCATAGTTCTCCCTTGGCGGACGAGATTTGTTTTTTTCGGCTCACAGCAGATAGTATCGATTGGAGGTCGCACTGCCGTTTTCACGGCAGTGCGGCTCCTTTCGTATCAGTCCGGCTTTCTCTAAATCCTTGACGGCTCGTTTAACAGTGGAACGGGAGAGTGAGAGGTGGGAGGCGATAGTGTTTAGCCCCGGCCACGCCTTTCGCTCCTTATCCATGCGGTCATGGAGATAGATATACACGAGCTTTGCCCGATGCGGCACATCGGTTTTGTATAGCTTATCAAGTCTGCCCATTGGCACTCACCTCCGGCTTTGGTTCTTGAGGCGGAGTCCTGCGAGCTCTTGGGGAAGTCTGCAGATTTGATCCGCCTGTTTTCTTCTTATCCCTTGTCTGCTGTTTTTTCGTCTGTGGTTGGCTGCTTTCGTCCTTCGCCTGATCCTGACCGCCGGATGCATTGCCTTCGTCTGCAGGTTCGGGCGGCGCTAACAGGTCAAGACGGTATTTCTTCACGATGCCGTCCATAATGTCCTTCTTCGAGGCATACTCCACCTTGCGGTTTCCCTGATCGGCAACGGCGTAGGGATTCTTCTCATCAAACTGAATGCTCTTTAAAGTCTCGAAGCCTCTCAATCTCAATTTCAATAACTTTCTCTTTTTCTTCCAATTTTTCTCCTTTCCTCTGATACGAAAAAAGCTCGTTCAGATCAGTTTTGTAAATCTGATCCAAACGAGCTTCCCGTTTGACTATTATATGTAATTGATATTGTATCGGCTTCCAGATGAACCTCTGAAAAATGTGCAGTCCGCATACCACGCTTTTACCATGTTTTACTATTTTAAATACAGGCTGACATTTAACTGAGCACTGTTATTAGCTGATCTGCCTGGAAAAAAATTATTAGCCACAAAGCTTTTTTATTAGCCAGATCCGCTAATTTTTGACAGTGTATTAGCTGGATTTTCATCCCATTCAGGGTAATTTTCTTCTTCAGAAAATGAGATAAGCGGGTAATTATTAAAGCCTTTCCAGCTAATAATTCCCGCTTATATCTACCGTCTCGTATAGGAATCGAACCTATAATTGAGTCTTAGGAGGACCCTGTTATATCCATTTAACTAACGAGACATTCTCTGATTTTTTGGCTTAAACACTGGGTTTTCAGCCTCTCGGTCAGATAGCCGATTCTATGGTAACAGCCTTTTTCAATGCTGATAACCAACAATTTTTTTGATCCCTTTGACACTTGAGCAAACACCTTTTTCTTGTCTCCGCTCCGTTCAAATGGTTTCCGTACCGGATCCGATTTGATCCTTTTTCTGCTTCTGTCCTGTTTCCTCAGGTGTTCGCTTAGCAAACACTTAGGAGGGATCCGTAATATCCATTTTACTAAGGGAACATAAATATATTTATTTCGTACTTAATTATTTTATCATCTTGTAAGTTCAAAATCAACTGTTATTTTTATTTTCATGGCAGGAAGCAGCTTTTCCAAAGCTGTCCCTGCCATTTTTTCAGTATCAGAAATTAATTCTGCCCTGCAGCCACATATTTGCCTTAAATCTGCGTCCCTGGGCCGGCTCTCCGAACACGCCCTTTACCGGCACACAGACATCAAACTCCAGCTCATTCACATCCAGCTTCATGACGTAGAGCTCTTCTCCCGTCTCCTGGTTCTGGATAGTATGTACATGCAGGATCTCTCCCAGGATCGAATATCTGTCGCACTCCACCCCGTACGGCATGAAATACGTATCCACAATACTGAATACATCCTCTGTCACAAGGCGTTTTGAAACTTTTGAATAAATATCAATGTCATCCAGTGTCAGGCTCTCCATGGCAGCCTGATCTCCGTTTCTGGCCGCACTGAGGAGCATCATCCTGTTCCGGGATTCCTCCCTTCTTCTCTGCTCTGTCTCTTTGCTTTTCATAACAGGAAGAAGGACTGTTCCGGAATTGCACAGCCCCGCCAGGGTCACAGAGCCGAATTTCAGCCTGTCACCGGAGAGCTGTTTTTCTTTTATATATTCCACTGTATTCTGCAGATGGAAGATCAGGCTGACGCCCACCTTCACATCCTCGCATATGCCTACGTAGGCTTCCCGGTCCATCCTTTTTTCGACAATAATGTCAGCGTAGGAGGAGATGCCGCTTCCGATAAAATATGGATAGTAGTATTGTCTGTAAAATGTCTCGCGCATATCCATATCCCCGCACACGGCAACTCCTATGCCTGCCCCGCATTCCTTCTGATATTCACAGAAGTCTGCCTCCTCGTCCAGAGAGACCAGTTCATGGCATGTATAATCGTTCTCTATTGTCTTCAGAAATTTATTCAGCTCTGTCCTTGACTTAATACAGCCATAACCAATTGACCTTAAATATTTATGCATCTGTCACCTATTATTTTTTCTTTTCAATCTTGTCATGCCCACCCATATACGGACGCAGCACTTCCGGAATTCTCACAGAGCCATCTGCCTGCAGGTTGTTCTCCAGAAAAGCGATCAGCATTCTAGGCGGCGCTACTACTGTGTTGTTCAGAGTGTGGGCAAAATATTTTCCTTCTGCTCCCTTTACGCGGATACCAAGACGTCTTGCCTGTGCATCTCCCAGGTTTGAGCAGCTGCCCACCTCAAAGTATTTCTTCTGTCTCGGAGACCATGCCTCCACATCGCAGGATTTCACTTTCAGATCCGCAAGGTCACCGGAGCAGCACTCCAGTGTGCGCACAGGGATATCCAGAGAGCGGAACAGATCCACTGTGTTCTGCCACAGTTTGTCATACCACTTCATGCTGTCCTCAGGCTTGCAGACAACGATCATCTCCTGTTTTTCAAACTGATGGATCCTGTAGACACCTCTCTCCTCGATGCCGTGCGCTCCTTTTTCTTTCCGGAAGCAGGGAGAGTAGGATGTCAGTGTCTGGGGAAGCTGTTCCTCCTCCAGCATAGTATCAATGAATTTTCCGATCATGGAGTGCTCACTTGTTCCGATCAGGTACAGGTCCTCTCCCTCGATCTTATACATCATGGAATCCATCTCCGCAAAACTCATAACTCCGGTCACCACGTTGCTCCGGATCATGAAAGGAGGCACACAGTATGTGAATCCTCTGTCGATCATGAAATCTCTCGCATAGGCAAGGACTGCGGAGTGAAGTCTTGCGATATCTCCCATCAGATAGTAGAAGCCGTTTCCAGCTACTCTTCCGGCGCTCTCCAGGTCGATGCCGTTGAAGCTCTCCATGATCTCTGTATGGTAAGGAATCTCAAAGTCAGGAACTACAGGCTCACCGAATTTCTCGATCTCTACGTTCTCGCTGTCGTCTTTTCCGATCGGTACAGACGGGTCGATGATGTTGGGGATGGTCATCATGATCTTTTTGATATTTGCCTCCACATCTTTTTCCTCTGTTGAAAGGCTCTCCACCCTGTCAGCGTTTGCCTGTACTTTCTTTTTCAGCTCCTCAGCTTCCTCTTTTTTGCCCTGTGCCATGCAGGCGCCGATCTCTTTCGAAATCTTGTTTCTCTCAGCTCTGAGGACCTCCACTTCCTGTTTGATCTCTCTGTTTCTCTTATCCAGCTCAAGAACTTCATCTACAAGAGGAAGCTTCTCATCCTGAAATTTCTTCTTTATATTCTCTTTTACTACATCCGGGTTGTTTCTTACAAATTTGATATCAAGCATTTTTACACCTCATCCCTTTCACTCTTATTCGTTCTCTTTTTGTTTTCCTTTGTTTCCTTCACATCCATGCTGTAGGCCTCGCTGAAGATCGCGCGGTCCAGAGCCTCTGTCTCTTCCTCCGCAAGTTCCACGTAGCTCTCGCCCTTGACGATCTCTTTTATATAAGTATAGCAGCCTTCTCTGCTGTGCATGGCATTGATAACCCATCCACTGTTGTTTCCATCCAGCATGGCCAGGGCAAAACTCAGTTTTCCACCCATCTCATTAAATGCGTCATACTTGACGATACCGACCTTTTTGAAGTCTTTCTCCATTTTGCGGTAAATATCTTTGACATCCTGTCTGTTCTGTTTGGTCAGCTTCGCAAGTCCGTCTATCTCTGAGAATTTTGAGAGAAGACTTTCCTCTAAAGTCTTTCCATCTTTTCCTTTCATAAACGAGTTGTAGCTGTTTTTCAGACGGTCGTACTTCATACTGACATTCACATACAATACGAAGAGGGCAATGATCAGTATCAGCATAAACAGAAAAATAAATGCCGGATCTATTCCCAGTCTTTGTAAGATTGCACTTTCCATTAAATCTGTTCTCCTTTTCCTATGGACATGATCATATCGAACATACGTTCTAATTCTTTATCCGAATAATATTCTATTTCTATTTTTCCCTTTCCTTTTCCTTTTGATGCCACATGCACCTTAGTGCCAAGCACCTGTTTCATCTTATCTTCTATATCTTCGTATATAAAAGCATTTTCAATAACTTTCTTTTCTTTCTGCTTCTTTGGATTTTTGATCTCTTTGATAAGCTTCTCTGTCTCCCGGACACTCAGCTTTTCATCAAAAATCTTGTTAGCCAGCATATACTGCTGTTCCGGATCGTCGATGGCAAGAAGGGCTCTCGCATGTCCTGTACTGATCATATCATCTATGATCATCTGCTGCACTCTCTGGTCCAGTTTCAAAAGACGCATTGAGTTTGTGACGGCTGTCCTGCTCTTCGATACTCTCTCTGCTACTTCATCCTGCTTGAGATTGAATTCCTCCAGCAGCTTTTTAAAAGCCATAGCCTCCTCGATCGGATTGAGGTTTTCTCTCTGGATATTCTCGATCAAAGCAATCTCCAGTATTTCCTGCTCATTATATTCTTTTATGATGACAGGAACTTCTTTCACCCCCGCCATCTTTGCAGCACGCCATCTTCTCTCACCAGCAATAATCTCGTAGTAATCATTCCTTTTTCTGACAATCAGAGGCTGAAGCACACCATACTGTTTGATAGAGTCAGCCAATTCGAGAAGAGCATCCTCCTCAAAATTTCTTCTCGGCTGATCTCTGTTTGGCTCCACCATATTGATCTTCATCATCTGCTCGCCGCTTTTTAATTCGGCTGTTTCTTCTGTCTTTTTACTCTCAGAGCTGGATACTTTAGCAGATTTATTTTCCGGGATCAGACTGTCCAGTCCTTTTCCCAGCCCCTTTCTTTTTACCGGCATATTTTTCCTCCACCTTCTGTTTTTCTGCTATTCCTCTTTTTCTATCACTTCATCCGCGAGCAGTCTGTAGCTTTCTGCTCCAGATGATTTTGGATCATACTGATTAATGGGCATTCCGTAGCTCGGCGCCTCCGCCAGTCTGATATTTCTCGGTATGATCGTCTTGTAGATATTCTGATTTAAGTTGTCCTTTACATTCTCAACGACCTGGAGTGAAAGATTAGTTCTCGCATCATACATAGTAAACACAACGCCCTCTATCTCAAGATTTGAGTTCAGACGCTCCTTCACGAGTTCAATTGTATGTATGAGCTGACTCAATCCTTCCAGCGCGTAATATTCACATTGAATAGGAACGAGCACAGAGTCTGCAGTTGTCATCGCGTTGATCGTCAGCATACTCAGGGAAGGCGGACAATCGATAATGATGAAATCATAGTTTTCTTTTACCTTCTCCACTTCATTTTTTATAATGTATTCCTTGTTTTCAATGCCTATTAATTCTATTTCAGCAGCTGAAAGGTCTATGTTCGTTGGAAGAACATCCAAATTCTCCAACACTTCTTTGCAGATTATTTCCTCAATCTGGGCTTCTCCGATGATCAGGTCATATACTGTCTTTTCAACGCTGTCTTTATCCACGCCTAATCCACTGGTCATATTTCCCTGGGGGTCCATATCGATTGCAAGCACTTTCTTTCCTTTTTCTGCCAGACATGCTGAAAGATTAATGGCTGTTGTCGTTTTCCCGACCCCACCCTTCTGGTTGGCGATTGCTATTATTCTTCCCATTTTACTTTACCTCTCTCAGTGATTATTACTAGTATATCACCTTTCTCTTTTATATTCCAGAATATGTTTCACGTGAAACATATTTTTTCTGTTTTTCCTAAATGTTTCACGTGAAACATTTCTCTTTTGTCCACTTTTTTCACTCTGATGTTTCACGTGAAACATTTTATGCAGATATTACTTTAGTTCTTATTCAAGATATGGTAAACTATTTGTATAACCTACAGAAAGGAGAATTTCTTATGAGTTGGAAAAAAGCCCTTACGATTACGACAATTCTTACGGGAGCAACCTCCGTCGGTATACATCTGATAAATAAAGCCATCCATATTTCAGCCACAATAGACCATTTGCTCAGTTCTTCGTCTGAAACCTATTATGACTGGAAGTTTGGAAAAATATTTTACACAAAACAGGGACAAGGCACTCCTCTTCTCCTTGTACATGATCTGACCACCTCCAGTTCAGAGTATGAATGGAAAAATGTGATCAAAACACTTGCCAAAACCCGGACAGTCTACTCACTGGATCTGCTTGGATGTGGACGTTCGGACAAGCCGAACCTTACCTATACAAACTATCTATATGTACAGCTTATCAATGATTTTATAAAAAATGTCATAAAAGAAAAAAGTGACGTGATCGTAACCGGACAGTCTTCCTCTTTTATCCTGGGAGCCTGTCAGAATAACAGAGAAATCATTGACAACATCGTTATGATAAACCCAGCTGACATATATACAACAGCACATATTCCAACCAACAGCAGCCGCATACTGACAAAACTGATCCTTCTTCCTCTCATTGGAACGCTTTTATATAATATACTTGTGCGAAAGGATAATATAGAAAAACATTTCAGAGAGTATTACTTTTATGACAAGAGTAAAATCAAACATGAAGAGATTATGACTTACTATGAAGCTGCCCACTATGGAAATGCATCCTCAAAGTATCTTTTTGCAAGTCTCAGCGGAAACTACCTGACTGCAAATATAATGCTCTATTTAAAAGATCTGTCCAATAGTATCTTCATAGTAACAGGGGATAATGAGAGAAACAAAAGCGAGGCTGCAGAGTATCAGAAGATTCTTCCTTCCATTGAGATCTTCCATATTACTGAGTCAGGATATCTGCCACAGCTGGAAACTCCAGACAAACTTCTTGAGCAGATTAAAATATGTCTCAATATAGAGTAGTGAACGATCATATAAAGAATCAACAAAGGAACCGCTGTTATTGCAGCGGTTCCTTTGTTGGAAGTCCGGCTTTCCTTGGAAATTTTCCGGGTGTACTTTTTTTCTTTTCTATTTTTATAAAGGATCTTGCTATATCACTCTCCGGAAGACAGAATTTCTCCACCTGTTCAATTTTTCCTCCCAGGATCGACACCGCTTTCTTTGAATTCTGCAATTCCTCCTCTATTTCTCCTGATTTGTAAGGTATGAACATACCACCCTTTTTCACATAGGGTAGACAGTATTCCGAGAGAGTAGCCAGATTCGCCACAGCTCTGGATACACAGAGATCATATGCCTCTCTGTGCTCACTTTTCTTTGCATAGTCTTCTGCTCTGCCGTGAAGCGCACAGATATCCTCAAGTGAAAGTTCCTGAATGACGCAGTTTAAAAACTTAATTCTCTTATTCAGAGAATCCAACAGTGTAACTTTGAGATGGGGAAAAGCAATCTTCAGTGGGATACCCGGGAATCCGGCCCCTGTCCCGATATCGATGACCGTAGAGACCTGCTCCATATCTTGTACTTTTACAATGGCAAGGCTGTCCAGGAAATGCTTTTCATTCACCTCCTCATACTCTGTAATCCCTGTAAGATTCATCACCTTGTTCCACTCTACGAGAAGCTCAAAGTATCTGTCAAACTGTTCTTTCATTTTATCTGTCAGAACAATCCCAAGCTGTTTTAACTTACTATCGAATATTCTTTCTTCCATAAAATCTCCTGCCGCTTTATCTATTGCTTTTTAACTGTTCCATATAAACAAGGAGTACAGAGATATCCGCAGGTGACACGCCGGATATGCGGGATGCCTGCCCCACAGATACCGGCTGATACTCTTTCAGCTTCTGTACAGCCTCTATCCGCAGGCTCTTCACCTGGTCATAGTCAATATTTTCCGGAATCTTCTTGCTCTCCATCTTTTTAAACTGCTCTACCTGCTTTTTCTGTCTGGATATATACCCCTCATATTTTATATTTATGTTAACTTGTTCCTGGACTTCCTCTCTCAGGTCATTCGGAAATTCCGGCCTGTTATGATCCAGAGGCGATAAGATCTCGTAGGAAAGTTCCGGGCGCCTTACCAGCTCCGCCAAATTGGAACCTGACGTCAAGGGCGTACTACCATTCTCTTCCAGAAGCTTCTGCACTTCCTCTGTCGTCCCCACATAAGTCTTCTTCAGCCGCTCCATCTCTGTCTCTATAAGTTTTTCTTTCTTAAGGAGCCGCTCATATCTCTCCTGATCGATCAATCCTATCTCATATCCCTTGGCTGTCAGCCTCTGATCTGCGTTATCCTGCCTGAGTAGAAGACGGTACTCAGCCCTGGATGTCATCATCCTGTAGGGCTCGTGGCTTTCCTTTGTGACAAGATCGTCTACAAGCACACCGATGTAGGCCTCTGACCGGTCCAGGATCACGCCTTCTTTTCCCTGCAGCTTTCTGGCGGCGTTAATACCTGCCAGAAGCCCCTGGGCCGCTGCCTCCTCATATCCGGAACTTCCATTAAACTGACCGCCGCTGAAAAGGCCGTCAATATTCCGGAATTCCAGAGTCGGCCTAAGCTGTCTGGCATCTATGCAGTCGTACTCAATAGCGTAGGCATTTCTCACAATCTTTACATGTTCAAGTCCGGGGACAGACCGGTACATCTCATACTGGACATCTTCGGGAAGAGAGCTGGACATACCCCCTATATACATCTCGTTGGTCTCCAGACCCTCCGGCTCGATGAAGACCTGATGCCGGCTTTTATCCGCAAATTTCACTACCTTATCCTCTATGGAAGGGCAGTATCTGGGGCCTGTTCCCTCGATCATGCCCGAAAACAGAGGCGATCTGTCCAGATTTTTCCTTATGATCTCATGGGTCCTCTCATTGGTGTAAGTCAGCCAGCAGGACACCTGGTCCTTCTGGATACTCTCCGGGTCAGTTGTAAAGGAGAAGGGTACGATCCTCTCATCCCCCTTCTGCTCCTCCATCTTACTGAAATCAACGGTATTCCGGTCAATCCTGGCAGGTGTCCCGGTCTTGAATCTGTTCATCTTCACTCCCAGATCCTTCAGGCACTCCGTCAGATAGTTGGCTGCCTGCAGCCCGTTAGGGCCCGTATTTGTGCTCACATCCCCGTAAATGCAGCGCGCCTTCAGATATGTACCTGTGCAGAGAACGACCGCCTGACAGCGAAATACAGCGCCTGAATATGTCTGCACACCTGTGACTTTCTTTCTTCCATCTACATCCTCTGTCAGGATATTTACCACTTCCGCCTGCTTGATTTCCAAATTTTCCTGGCTCTCCAGCACCTGCCTCATAGTCCTGCTGTAAAAGGCTTTGTCAGCCTGGGCGCGAAGTGAATGTACTGCCGGACCCTTGGATTTATTGAGCATCTTGGACTGGATAAAGGTGCGGTCGATGACCTTTCCCATCTCACCGCCCAGGGCGTCCACTTCCCTCACCAGATGCCCCTTGGATGTTCCCCCTATATTGGGATTGCAGGGCATAAGGGCGATGCTGTCCACACTGACTGTAAACACGATCGTTCGAAACCCCAGTCTGGCACATGCCAGCGCCGCCTCACATCCGGCGTGCCCGGCGCCAATGACAGCCACGTCATATTGGTCTTTATTTTCCCATACAGAATTTGCTGAAAATTTCATTGACAAGATCCTCTCCTACTGTCTCTCCTGTAATATTTCCCAGTGACTCATATGCATCCATCAGATCAATGGAATAAAAATCCTCCGGCATATCCATACGTATGCTTTCCAATACCTTTTCAAGGCTTCCATATGCTCTTTCCAGTTCATGCTTATGCCTTGCGTTTGTGATGTACACCTCGCTGTTAAAAGAAAGATCCCCGTGATAGAACAGCTCTTTTACCGCGTGCTCCATCTCCTCCATCCCCTCTTCTTCTTTTGCGGAGACAGATATGACAGGAGTATCTTTCATCCCTCTCTCCGCGCACATCTGCCGGATCTGTTCCTCTCCGGTCCTGCGTTCCAGGTCGGACTTGTTTAGAAGGATGATCGCCTTTTTTCCTGTTATAAACTGAAAGATCTTCCGGTCATTGTCATCCAGGGGCATGGAGGAGTCCACCACATAGATGATAAGATCCGCCTCCTTAGCCTGGCTCAGGGCTCTGTCCACACCGATCTTTTCCACCCTGTCATCGGTTTTTCTTATCCCGGCTGTATCTACAATGTTCAGGGAAATGCCCTGCAGGTTCATATGCTCCTGAAGAATATCCCTGGTAGTACCCGCTATGTCTGTGACGATGGCTCGTTCCTCCCCCAGGAGCATATTCAGTATGGAAGATTTACCGGCATTGGGCTTTCCAACGATAACCGTCTTGATTCCCTCCTTCATGACGCGCCCGTCATCGGCGGAGGCCAGAAGGCTGTCCAGCCTGCCCTTAAGCTCTTCCACATCCCTCTCCAGGACCTGTGCATAGCCCTCGATGCTGATATGCTCCGGATCATCCAGGGCCGACTCAATAAAAGCAGTATGGTAAAGTATTTTGTTTCTTATATCATCTATTTTTTTCTTTACACTTCCCCTGAGCTGGCTGACCGAACTTTTTAAGGCGTAGTCATTCTGAGATTGTATGACATCTATGACAGCCTCAGCCTGAGACAGATCCATCTTTCCGTTCAGGAAAGCCCTCTTGGTAAATTCCCCCGGCTGAGCCGGCCTGGCGCCCGCATGGATACATGCCTCCAGCACTCTTCTTAATACATAGACGCCGCCGTGGCAGTCGATTTCCACTGTATCTTCGCCTGTAAATGTGCGTGGTCCTCTCATAAGCATGACAAGAACTTCGTCAATCGTCTCACCATTCTCCTCAATATACCCGTAGTGGATGGTGTGGGACTTTTGATCAGAAAGCCTCTTATTGTTTTTCCCTCTGTATATCCTGTCCGCAATCTGAAAGGCATCTTCTCCGCTAATTCTCACAATGCCTATCCCCGCCTCGGACATGGAAGTAGATATGGCGGCAATAGTGCTGCTCTCGCTGTACATATATATCTCTCCTTTCCCCGGAGTTAAAAAGGCAGAGGTTAAAACCTCTGCCTTTCTTATTTTCTCACCAGTGTCACAACTACGCGGCGGTAAGGCTCCTCGCCCTCACTGTGCGTTGTCACATTTTTGTCTCCCTGCAGAGCAGAGTGGATGATCCTTCTCTCATAGGGATTCATCGGCTCAAGAGTAACCGGCTTTCTTGTCCTTTTCACTTTGTGAGCAATATTTCTTGCAAGATTTTCCAGAGTCTCTTTTCTTCTTTCCCTGTAATCCTCCGTGTCAAGTTTCACCCGCACATAGCCGGCCTGCATCTTGTTTGCAACCCTGTTTGTCAGATACTGGAGTGAGTCAAGGGTCTGTCCTCTTTTTCCAATGAGGATACCCATATTGTCGCCCTTCATCTCAATGGAGAGTGCTCCCTCCTCGTCGACCTTGGAGCAAAGCTCCACTTCCATATGCATAGCCTGGAGAACATTCTGAAGGAATGTCTCGCACTCTTTTATAGTGGCGTCCTCCACTTTTGCCAGCTCTGTCTCATGCCGCGGCTCTGTTTTCTCCTCCGGTTTTGCCTCTTTCTTCTGTTCTTTTTTTATTTCCTTTTTGCCGGATTTCTGAGCTGCCTTCTTGGGCTCTTTGTTTTCTTTTTTGGGCTTTTTCGGCTCTTTTTCTTCTTTGGTATCAAGAGTGATGTCTGTCGGAACTGCCTCTTTGATCAGCTCCTCCGCGATCTCATCCACACTCTCTTCTTTCGGTTCTTCTTTTCTCCAGGCCCGGATCACAGCCTGCTTCATGCCAATTCCGAGAAATCCAGGGCTTCCCTTTTCGATGACATCATATTCCAGTCTGTCACTTGTCACGCCAAGCTGGACCAGAGCTTCTGTGATGGCATCATCCAGTGTCTTTGCTGATACTGTAATCTCTTCTGCGCGTCTGCCTTCCATTATGTTCTCCCTCCCTATATCCACTTAGAGGGACTCCTCCATTTAAGAAAAAGTCCCTTCCTGTGTTTTAATTATTTTCGTTGTACTTTTTAACCAGATTTGCCTTTGAGGCAAGGCTGCCCTCTTTTTCTTTGTTTTTGTTGTTTACAGCTTTCTGGAGTTTCTCTTCTCTGTCTTTGTCAGTCTGTACAGATGTCTTTGCCTTGCTCTGAATGCTCCTTGTGTTTGT
This sequence comes from Claveliimonas monacensis, assembly GCF_014982975.1. Taxonomy (GTDB): domain Bacteria; phylum Bacillota; class Clostridia; order Lachnospirales; family Lachnospiraceae; genus Claveliimonas; species Claveliimonas monacensis. Next base: position 23,459 of record NZ_JADCKL010000014.1, on the reverse strand, counting down.
CTGGGCCATAGCATTGATCTTCTCTGCCCTCTCGCCCCTCTTTTCCCGCTTCTTAGCGGCTTTCTCTTTATTCTTCTCAATGAGCTCATCCACAGAGATCTTCTTCAGATGACGATTGATAAATACCTGCTGCAGACATCTTACCACAGCACTGATGATCCAGTAAATACCAAGACCTGCCGGAAGTGATACAACGACGAACAGTGAAAACAGAGGCATGGTAATGTTCATTGTCCTCATTGTGCTGTACATCGGATTATCCTTATCCATAGCCTGTCCTGAGAGAGCCTGTGACAGTTTCATACTCAGGAACTGTGTGAGAACAGATATGGCCGGAAGAGCGATCGCTGTGATGACCAGAACCACTGCTGACACACCAAACTGCTCAGAAATCTGTGCTCTGTCAGAGAACAGCTGCATCGGTGAAAGAGACAGATCCGGGACGGTCAGGAATTTCTGTACATCAGCCGGTGCATTCTTGATTGCGGGAACATAGTCCTCCATCTGGTAAACAACCGGGTACAGGGCGAACAGAAGCACCATCTGGATAAGCATGGGAAGACATCCGCCTGTCATGGACGTCCCGTATTTATCATATACCTGCTGCATTTCCTCCTGCATCTTCATCTGAGATGCCTGGTCTCTTTTGTTCTTATACTTTTTCTGAATTGCCTGAAGTTCAGGGTTCATGACCGCAGTCATCTTGGATGTTCTCTGCTGCTTGATAGTAAGCGGCATCATGATCATATATACAAGTATCGTGTATAAGATGATCGACAGTCCCACCAGACCTACATCTGAGGGAAGAATCTTATCTAATATCTCGTAGATAAAATTCATGACAATACCGAGCAGATCCGCAATCTGTCCTATGATCGGCCAGTTTGCAGCTGTCAATACTACACCTTCCATATTTTCTTTTCCTCCGTTTACGCGATCAGACGATCAGATCGCCCCGGCCTGCATTTTATCCTGATATTTTACATTGCTACGGAACCGGATCGTAGCCTCCTTTAGCAAAAGGATTACAGCGGAGTATCCTCCAGACAGCCAGAAGCCCTCCCTTGAGCGCTCCGTACTTTTCAATTGCCTCCACTGCATACTGGGAGCATGTAGGAAAATAGATACATGTAGAATGTCCCTTGAGGGGCGACAGATATTTCTGATAAATTTTCACCAGACCTATCAAAATCTTTTTCACGACACATCACTCCGCTTTATTGATTTATCTGTATCATCTTGTGAAGACGCCCCAGATGCAGAAGTGCACTTTCAATCTCGCGGCAGCTTCTTCCTTTCGCTGCCACTCTGGCTATGACCACTATATCTTTACCACATGGGAACAATTCTTCATTCAGACGATAACTTTCACGTATTAATCTTGTCAGCCTGTGCCTGACAATGCTGTTGCCAACCTTCTTGCTGACGGAAATCCCCAGTCTGTTCTTATCCAGACCATTGTCAAGTTCATACATGACCAGATACCGGTTGGCATGGGATCTTCCGTTTTTATAGACGTGCTGAAAATCTCTGTTTTTTTTCAGTGATTCGGAAAATTTCATTTTCATCTCCTGATTTTAAGAGAAGAAAAGGCCACAAAGATGCGGCCTACGCTGATAATTTCTTTCTTCCTTTAGCTCTTCTTGCAGCAAGAACTTTTCTTCCGCCTGCTGTGCTCATTCTGGATCTGAAACCATGAACCTTTGCTCTCTGTCTCTTTTTTGGCTGGAATGTCATTTTCATAGATATCCACCTCCTTATATTTTACACAGGAATACTCCCGCTCTTTTCCTAGACATCAGTTTTGATTATATTCAATAAGTTCCGTGAAGTCAAGCAAAACCGATGATTTCATAAAGTTTTTCCTCTCAGCTGCGCCCATGGCATCATATAATATAGGAAGAAAAGTTATCAACAAAATGTGGATATCTTTTCAAAATTATGTGGATAACAGGAAAATTTCTGTGGATTTCCAAGCTGAAAGGCACTATTTTAGCCACTTTCTCATTTTCCAAAACTTATCCCCCCCGATTTTTCGTTGCTTAATACCTTATTTTGATGTAAAATAGATAAGAATAAGCATATGATACGATGCATGAAATGTATGTTAGATTAGGAGTTATTTTGTAATGAATATCGTAGAAGAAAAATGGCCGGAAATCATAGAACACCTCAGAGTGGAGCACGAGCTCCTCAACGTGTCCTTCAATACCTGGATCAAACCTCTGAAGGTGTATAAAGTAGTAGATCATACGGTTTTCATTCTTGTCAATATGAATGCAAGCGTTGAGTACATTGATAAAAAATACAGGCTTCCTCTGAAGGTGTCCATTGCCGAGATCACGGAAAAGGAGTTTGAGGTCGTTTTCGTGTCGGAAGATGACGACCGCCTGGACGAGATTATGGAGATGGCTTCAAAAGCATCTGAAAAGAAACGTACAAAGACTGCTGCTCAGAAGGCAGGGCTTAACCCAAAATATACATTTGATACGTTTGTTGTGGGAGGAAACAACAGTTTCGCCCACGCAGCCTCCCTGGCAGTTGCAGAGTCTCCGGGCGAAGTGTACAATCCCCTTTTCCTCTACGGAGGAGTTGGACTTGGAAAAACCCATCTGATGCACTCGGTGGCTCATTTTATTCTGGATAAAAATCCTAAGAAAAAAGTTCTTTACGTGACCAGCGAGACGTTTACGAACGAACTGATCCAGGCGCTGAAGAACCCAAAAGAGAATTCCATGTCGGATTTCCGCGATAAATATCGGAACAACGACGTACTCTTGATCGACGATATCCAGTTTATCATAGGAAAAGAGAGTACCCAGGAAGAATTCTTCCACACCTTCAACCACCTGCACACGGCAGGAAAACAGATCATCATCTCCAGCGACCGTCCTCCCAAGGACATCGAGACGCTGGAGGCAAGGCTCCGCACCAGGTTTGAGTGGGGGCTGATAGCGGACATCTCCGCACCAGATTATGAGACAAGGATGGCCATTCTGCAGAAGAAGATTGAGATGGATTCTCTGCAGAAATACAATATTCCTGACGATGTACTGGAATATATCGCCACAAATGTCAAGACAAACATCCGTGAGCTGGAGGGATCTCTCAACAAACTGATCGCTCTCTACAAGCTCCAAAACACCCAGGAGGCTATCGACATCCCCCTTGCGGCTGAAGCCCTGAAGGACATTATCTCTTCCCAGGCAAACCGGGAGGTGACACCGGAACTGATCCTGGATGTTGTCTCCGAGCATTTCGGAATCAGCATCGCAGATCTTAAGAGCAGCAAGAGGACCGCTGAGATCGCGATTCCCCGCCAGATATTCATGTATCTGTGCCGGGACATGACATCCGCCTCCCTGAAAGTGATGGGTATCGTCCTTGGAGGAAAGGATCACTCCACCATCAACCACGGTATCAAAAAGATACAGGCTGAGATCAAGGAGAACGAAAGCCTCAGCAACACCATTGATATAATAAAGAAAAAGATCAATCCTGTTTAGTATCCTTTCAGGATGTGGACAACATGTGGAAATGTTGTGAAAAACTATGTGGACGGACTGTGCATAGGATAGATAAACAATTCCTTTATCAAAAACACAAAAAAGTTTTCCTATGCCCATCCACATGTAAATTTTATGATTTCCACAGTGTTTTAAAATCGTGTGAGGCTTGAAAATACTGGCTTTGGAAGGCTTTTCCACTCTTTCCCAAGCCCTACTACGAAGAAGACGGAAAATCTATTATATATTTATCTATTGCAGACGCGCGAAAGGAGTTATACACAGCTATGAAAATCATATGCAGTAAAGCAGATCTTGTAAAAGGAGTCAGCATCGTATCCAAAGCAGTTCCTTCTAAGACAACAATGCCCATTCTTGAATGTATACTTATTGATGCCACAGTAGACATTATCAAGCTGACAGCCAACGATATGGAACTTGGCATTCAGACAGAGATAGACGGAGATATCAGAGAACATGGAATGATCGCTATAGACGCAAAGATCTTTTCAGAGATCGTCCGCAAACTTCCTGACAGCGATATTGTTATAGAGACAGATGAAAAAGATCAGATGACCATCACCTGCGAGAAGGCCAAATTCGATATTATGGGAAGATCCGGGGAAGATTTCTCCTATCTCCCTGTCATTGAAAAGACAGAGACCGTCACCATCTCCCAGTTCACACTGAAAGAAGTGATCCGTCAGACGATCTTCTCCATTGCAGACAATGAGAGCAACAAACTGATGACAGGGGAGCTTTTTGAAATTTCAAACGGCATGCTCAGAGTTGTATCTCTGGACGGACACCGCATCTCCATCCGCAGGATCGAACTCAAGGATGAGTGTCAGGATCACAAGATCGTTGTTCCTGGAAAGACTCTCACCGAGATCAGCAAGATCCTTTCCGGAGAAGCGGAGAGTCAGGTGAGCATGTACTTTACCGGCAACCATATTGTATTTGAATTTGACAGGACCGTGGTCGTGTCCCGTCTGATCGAGGGAGAGTACTTCAAGATCGACCAGATGCTCTCCAGCGACTACGAGACAAAAGTAAGGATCAACAAGAGAGACTTTTTGAACTGTATAGACAGGGCGACTCTGCTGGTAAAAGAGGGAGATAAAAAGCCTATTATCATCAATATCGGCGATGATGTGATGGAGCTGCGGATCAAATCCCAGTTTGGATCCATGAACGAAGATATTATGATCACAAAAGAAGGAAAAGATCTGATGATCGGATTCAACCCGAAATTCCTCATCGATGCCCTCAGGGTCATCGACGATGAGGAAGTGGATCTCTATCTTATGAACGCAAAAGCTCCGTGCTTTATCAAAGATGAGACAGAGAGTTATATCTATCTGATCCTTCCGGTCAATTTTAACGCGATCTAGGAGAGTGATTTTATGCAGAGTTTACATCTCAGAGATGAATTTATTAAACTGGGGCAGGCCCTGAAGGCGGCCGGCCTTGTGGAGTCCGGCGTGGAGGCCAAAGAGGTCATCCAGGACGGGCTTGTGAAAGTAAACGGCCAGACAGATACGAGGCGCGGGAAAAAGCTTTACCCGGGAGATATCGTTTCTTATAACGGAGAAGAAATAAAAATTGAAAATTAGATCTTTAAAACTTAAGGACTTCAGAAATTATGACCTTCTGAAGCTGGAGCCCTGCGGATCTACCAATATTTTTTACGGGAACAATGCCCAGGGAAAGACCAATATCCTGGAGGCTGTCTACATGTGCGGGACCACAAAGTCACACAGAGGAACCAGGGACAGGGACATGATCCGCTTTGGGCAGGATGAGTCCCACATTGAAGCGGTCATTGAGAAAAGGGGAATTCCATATCAGATCGATATGCATCTCAAGAAAAACAGTCCCAAAGGCATAGCAGTCAATAAAATGCCGATAAGAAAGGCAAGTGAACTGTTTGGCATCGTAAACATTGTTTTCTTTTCTCCGGAGGATCTGAATATTATTAAAAACGGACCCTCCGAGAGAAGAAGATTTATAGATCTTGAGCTTTCGCAGCTCGATAAAGTATATCTGAGCAATTTATCAAACTATAACCGCATTGTAAACCAGAGGAATCATCTCCTCAAGGATCTGGCCCGTCAGGAGTCGGGCGGCAGTTCGCTTGCGGAGACGCTTGATATCTGGGATATGCAGCTTGCAGGCTACGGTGAAAAGATCATAAAAGCCAGAAAAAAATTCATGGTCCAGGTGAATGATATCATTTCTGATATACACAGAAAACTTACCGGGGGCCTGGAAAACATAGAGGTAAAATACGAGCCTGACACAAAGGGGGAGCCCCTCCAGGAAGCCTTGAGAAGAGGGCGGGAGAGGGACCTTCGCATGAGGAGCACCGGGTGCGGACCCCACAGGGACGATATCTGTTTTATGACAAACGGGATCGATATCCGGAAATTCGGTTCCCAGGGACAGCAGCGGACAGCTGCCCTCTCCCTGAAACTTTCCGAGATAGAGCTTGTGAGGCTGCTCACAAAAGATACGCCCATCCTGCTTCTTGACGATGTGCTGTCTGAGCTTGACAAACACAGGCAAAACTATCTATTGGACAGTATTCACGACATACAGGCTCTTATTACCTGTACAGGTGTAGATGAATTTGTAAACCATCGATTTTCTATCAATAAAGTATTTCATGTCCACCAGGGGCATGTCATCATGGAAAACTAGGAGGAGATTATGAGTACAGAAAAAGTACAGCACGAGTATGGGGCGGATGAAATCCAGATCCTGGAAGGACTGGAGGCCGTCAGAAAACGCCCGGGAATGTATATTGGAAGTACATCGGCAAGAGGACTCCACCATCTTGTCTATGAGATTGTGGACAATTCTGTGGATGAGGCTCTGGCAGGTTTCTGCGATGAGATCCATGTGCAGATCAACAAGGACAACTCGGTCACTGTCACAGACAATGGGCGGGGCATTCCTGTTGGAATCAACCACAAGGCAGGCATCCCGGCTGTGGAAGTTGTATTTACTGTGCTCCACGCAGGAGGAAAGTTCGGCGGAGGAGGATACAAGGTATCCGGCGGTCTCCACGGTGTGGGAGCTTCTGTCGTGAACGCTCTCTCCAATTGGCTGGAAGTGGAGATCTACCATGATGGAAAGATTTACAAACAGAGATATGAGCGCGGAAAAGTCATGAACAAACTGGAGATCGTGGGAGACTGCCAGGAGGAAAAGACCGGCACAAGAGTCACATTTCTGCCGGATGACACCATATTTGAGGAGACAGTCTTTGATTTTGACGTGCTGAAAAGAAGACTCAGAGAGATGGCATTTCTGACAAGAGGACTGAAGATCGTTCTCATAGATGACAGGCCGGAAGAGGGACCTGTGAAAAAAGAGTTCCACTATGAGGGCGGTATCAAGGAGTTTGTCACCTACCTGAACCGGAGCAGCACACCTCTCTATGAGGATGTCATTTACTGTGAGGGAATGGTAAACAATGTGCAGGTGGAAGTGGCCATGCAGCACAACGATTCCTACACAGACAATACCTACGGGTTTGTAAATAATATTACCACTCCGGAGGGCGGAACCCACATTGTCGGCTTCCGGAATGCACTGACCAAGACATTTAACGATTACGCGAGAAAAAATAAATTGCTGAAAGACAGCGAGCCGAATCTGTCCGGCGAGGATATCAGGGAAGGCCTGACAGCCATCGTCAGCGTCAAGATCGAGGAGCCTCAGTTTGAGGGACAGACAAAGCAGAAGCTTGGAAACAGCGAGGCAAGGGGAGCTGTGGACAATGTAGTGAGCAAGCAGCTGGAGATCTACTTAGAGCAGAATCCGACGATCGCAAAGACCACAGTGGAGAAATCCGTTCTTGCCCAGAGGGCAAGGGAGGCAGCCAGAAAGGCCAGGGATCTGACAAGAAGAAAGTCAGCGCTGGACGGCATGTCTCTTCCGGGTAAGCTGGCAGACTGTTCAGACAAGGACCCGGCCAACTGTGAGATTTATATCGTGGAGGGAGATTCTGCCGGCGGATCTGCCAAGACAGCCAGGGATCGGGCCACACAGGCTATCCTTCCTCTCCGCGGAAAGATCCTCAATGTGGAGAAGGCAAGGCTGGACAAGATCTACGCCAACGCGGAGATCAAGGCCATGATCACAGCCTTCGGGACAGGCATACACGAGGACTTTGATATTTCCAAACTCCGGTATCACAAGATCATCATTATGACAGATGCGGATGTGGACGGCGCACATATCAGTACGCTGCTTCTGACCTTTATGTACCGCTTCATGCCGGAGCTGATCAAGCAGGGCTATGTATATCTGGCGAAACCGCCTCTCTATAAACTGGAGAAAAATAAAAAAGTCTGGTACGCCTACAGCGATGAGGAGCTGGATTCCATTCTCCGGGAAGTGGGACGAGATACCAACAACAAGATCCAGCGCTACAAAGGTCTGGGAGAGATGGATGCAGACCAGCTCTGGGAAACCACCATGGATCCGCACCACCGCATCCTGATGAGAGTGACTATGGACGAGGAGACTACGTCCGAACTGGATCTGACTTTTACGACTCTGATGGGAGATAAAGTAGAGCCAAGGCGGGAGTTCATAGAGGAAAACGCAAAATACGTGCAGAATCTGGACGTATAGAAAGGTAGAAGACAATGGAAGATAATATTTTTGATAAAGTCCAGGAAGTAGACCTGAAGGAGAGAATGGAAAAATTTTACATCGAGTACGCCATGAGTGTTATCGCTTCCAGAGCCCTTCCCGATGTAAGAGACGGTCTGAAGCCGGTGCAGAGGAGAATTCTGTATTCCATGATCGAGCTGAACAACGGTCCTGACAAGCCCCACAGAAAATGTGCCCGTATTGTCGGTGACACGATGGGTAAATACCACCCCCATGGGGACAGCTCCATCTACGGAGCCCTGGTAAATATGGCCCAGGACTGGTCTACCAGATATCCTCTTGTGGACGGACACGGAAACTTCGGTTCAGTGGACGGGGACGGCGCGGCCGCTATGAGGTACACGGAGGCCCGACTGAGCAAGATTTCCATGGAGCTGACAGCGGACATCAACAAGGATACGGTAGATTTTACGCCCAACTTTGACGAGACAGAGAAGGAGCCGACAGTCCTGCCATCCAGATTTCCCAATCTCCTTGTAAACGGAACATCCGGTATTGCCGTGGGAATGGCCACAAACATCCCGCCCCACAATCTGCGGGAGGTCATTGACGCGGTGGTGAAGATCATCGATGACCAGATCGCGGACAAGGAAACGACCACCATGGAGGAGATTCTGCAGATCATCAAGGGACCTGACTTCCCCACAGGAGCTACGATCCTGGGGACAAGGGGCATTGAGGAGGCTTACCGGACAGGCCGGGGCAAGATCCGGGTGCGGGCCGTGACAGACATTGAGACAATGCCAAACGGCAAGAGCAGGATCATTGTCACAGAGCTTCCCTATATGGTCAACAAGGCAAGGCTCATCGAGAAGATCGCCGAGCTTGTGCGGGATAAAAAGATCGATGGCATTACAGAGCTCAGTGATCAGTCCAGCCGGGAAGGCATGAGAGTGTGCATTGAACTCAGAAGAGATGCCAACGCAAACGTGATCTTAAACCAGCTCTACAAACATACCCAGCTTCAGGATACTTTTGGTGTCATCATGCTGGCACTGGTAAACAATGAGCCGAAAGTTATGAATCTTCTCGATATGCTGAACTACTATCTGCAGCATCAGGAAGAAGTGGTGACAAGGCGCACAAAATACGAGCTCAATAAGGCGGAGGAGCGCGCCCACATTCTTAAAGGACTGCTTATCGCCCTTGACCACATCGACGAAGTGATCCAGATCATCCGCAGCTCTGCCAATGTGCAGGATGCCAAGGCGGAATTGATGAAACGCTTTGATCTCTCTGACGCCCAGTCCCAGGCTATTGTGGATATGCGTCTTAGAGCTCTGACAGGTCTGGAAAGAGAGAAGCTGGAGAACGAGTACGATGAGCTGATGAAGCGTATCGGCGAGTTGAAGGCGATCCTGGCTGACAGAAAGGTCCTTCTTGGCGTGATCAAAGAAGAGATCCTTGTCATCAAAGATAAATACGGAGATGACAGAAGGACAAAGATCGGATTTGACGAGTTTGACATTTCCATGGAGGATCTGATTCCCAAGGAGAATGTCGTCATCACCATGACAAAACTTGGCTATATCAAGCGCATGTCTGAGGATACCTTTAAGTCCCAGCACAGAGGAGGAAAAGGCATCAAAGGCATGCAGACCATAGACTCCGACTATGTGGAAGAGCTGTTTATGACACATACCCATCACTATATCATGTTCTTCACTACGACAGGACGCGTCTACAGGTTGAAGGGATACGAGATACCTGAGGCAGGCAGGACTGCCAGGGGAACAGCTATCATTAATCTGCTCCAGCTGCAGCCGGAGGAGAAGATCACAGCTGTCATCCCAATTGACGAGTACCGTGACGGGGAATACCTTTTCATGGCTACAAGAAAGGGACTTGTGAAGAAGACTCCTCTGAAGGAGTATGCGAATGTGAGAAAGACCGGACTTGCCGCCATCACCCTGCGGGATGACGATGAGCTGATCGAAGTGAAGTATACAGACAACCAGAAAGACATTATCCTGGCTACCAAGTATGGACAGTGCATCCGCTTCCATGAGACAGATGTGAGACCTACAGGAAGAACATCTATGGGCGTGCGGGGCATGAATCTGACAGACCACGATGAGATCATCGGCATGCAGCTTTCCTCCCAGGGAACTCACCTGCTGACTGTATCTGAAAAGGGTATGGGCAAGCGTACAGCAATGGAAGAATTCTCTCCCCAGAACAGAGGAGGAAAAGGTGTTAAATGCTACAAGATCACAGAGAAGACAGGAAATGTAGTAGGCATCAAAGCTGTGGACGAAGATGATGAGATCATGATCATCAATACAGAGGGCATTGTGATCCGCATGAAGTGCAGCAGCATCTCCATCCTTGGAAGAATAACTTCTGGTGTGAAACTGATCAATTTACAGGAAAATGATAAAGTTGCCAGCATCGCCAAGGTGAGAAAGGGAGATGAAGAGGAAGAAGAAGAGTCTGAGTCTTCGGAGAAAACAGATGATACAGATAATTAAATAAAGTCCATAAAAAGAACTGGCACACGCTGTTTGAAAGAGGTGTGCCAGTCCTTTTATATTCCTGACTTAAAATTGTACATAAGAGAGGACTTAACAGACATCCTGAAATCTGCTGTCTTTCAGGTTGTTCAGAATGATCTCAGCTGTCTTTACCACTGTGCCGGAAACCATTTTTGTGCAGTGTGCTTTTCTCTCCGGTGACTGTTTCTCCATTCCTCTTGTAAGCACGCGGCAGCAGGCAGCTCCATAGTTCTCTTTAAAGAAATCGTGGAGTTCGTTGCAGAGCTTAAAGCAGAGCTGATTACGCGGATCGCCCGGCTCTGTGCGTCCGTAGAAGTAGCCGATGCACATGGTCCCTCCGGCCAGAGCGCCGCAGATGCATCCCGCTCCTCCAAGGCCCCATGGAAATCCGGAACTCATGGCAATGGCGTCATCGGACATCTCAAGTTCAAAATTTTTCTTAATTGCATAGATGACAGATTCAGAGCAGGTAAAACCGGAATTGAAAATATGTACGGCATCCTCCCTCAATTTCTCCATATCGATCGATGTATTCATAGAAAAAACCTCCTTTTGTAGATATTATAGGACGGAGGGGGTAAAACTGCAATTGGGGACGTAATATTTTGAAAAAATATTACGTCCCCAATTGCAGTTTTACCTGTGTTATTGTGTATCATCTCCCTTGTATTGTTGGAATGTGTGCTCAATTGAACTTGAAATTTATTGAAAAACGATAAATATATATTGAAAAACGATTTTTAATATGATATATTCCTCTTAGATAGCAGAAGAACAAAATGAAATGAAACGTAAAATGAGAAGGGAGAGATAGATGTATGCGGAATGAAAAGATCATCAGAGCGACAAAAGGAGTGCTGGATTTTATGTTTTTTTCAGGGATTGCTGTGGTTGTGACGCTTCCCTGGACGCTGAAGCTGGCGGGAAGATATTATGACGATACTCTGCAGGAGCAGTATATCCCCATGCTGGTTACACTGGCAGTTTCCGGAATATTCGGAATATTGATCGTCAGTCAGCTACGAAAGATGATGGAGACAGTTGTGAATGGATCCTGTTTTGTCTATGAGAATGTAAAAAGCCTGCGTCTGATGACAAGGTTCAGTCTCTGTATCACAGCAGCCTTTTTATTGGAAATGTTTTTTGTACCCACGATCGCAGCAGTGGTGATCGCAGTGATCTTTTTTGTGGCGGCGCTGTTCAGCCAGGTCCTGTCGCAGGTCTTTGGGGAAGCGGTCCGGTATAAGGAGGAGAACGATCTGACAATTTGATGGAGAAGAAGATGGCATATACATATATGCGGAGCAAACAGCAGGAGGTGAGGGAGCATGGCGATCGTGATTGATTTAGATGTGGTCATGGCACAGAGAAAAATGGGTGTAAAGGAGCTGGCAGAGAAAATAGATATTACAATGGCCAATCTTTCGATATTGAAAAATAATAAGGCAAAAGCGGTCAGATTTACGACTCTGGACGCGCTGTGCCGGGAACTGGGCTGTCAGCCGGGAGATATTTTAAAATATGTGCCGGATGAAGAAAAAGACAGTGATGAAGAAAAATAGAGGAACAGAAAGGTGGGAGCATATGGAAAATAGCAGGTCAGATACAAGGAGATCGAAATTTGTAGAAAATAATCGCTATTTTGCAGGAATTAGTGTAATCTACGGTGTTCTCTTTACAGTCTTTTGTTACAAAAATCTAAATGGAATTACTTTTGTGTTGCATACAGCTATGACAGTGGGTACTGCCATCCTCTTTTTTAAGAAGCTTGGAATGTCCTGCAATAGGGAATTCTTTCCATATGGGGCGGGCATCATCCTTCTTGGAATTTCCACTGTGCTGACAGACTCTGGATTTCTTGTGGTCTTTAACTGGGCAGGGATCATGCTCCTTTTTATGGCGGGAATGGTCCGATGTTTCTGCGGGGAGGGAGAGTGGAACTTCTTTTCCTACTTAAAGATGATCGTGATGATGGGCATAAAAACAGTGGTCTTTTCCTTCCACATATTCAACCTAAAGGACCTGAAAAAAGGAGGAAGAGAAGGGGAGAAAGAAGAGGAAAAGAGAGAAAAAATGCGATCTGTACTTGTGGGGATCGTGATAGCTTTTGTCCTGCTTATCGTTATCTTTCCGCTTCTGGCAAGCTCAGACCGGGTTTTCGCGGCCATTTTTGAAAACATATTCCAGATGCCGGAGAATCTGCATATCAGTTCTGTAGTTGTCATTGTGTGCATGACCCTGTTTGGGATCCTGATCATCTACGGCGTATTCTATGCCTTTGCTGCAGGCGAATGCTGCCCGAAAGAGGGAAAAAGAAGGAATTATGAAGCAGTCACAGGCATAACATTTACCGGCATGATCGCTGCCGTCTATGTTCTGTACTGCTTCGTGCAGGTGTACGTTCTTTTTCTCAAAAATGACGGGGGACTTCCAGAAGGCATGACGTATGCCGGGTATGCGCAGGAAGGTTTCTGGCAGCTGCTGTTTATAGGAATGATTAATTTTGTACTTGTTATTTCAGTTGTATATTCATTCCAAAAAAATAGAATTCTGGACATTATTCTGACAGTCATATGCGGATGTACATTTATCATGACAATATCTGCCATGTACAGAATGTTCATGTATGTCCGTGTCTATCATATGACATTCCTGCGCATCCTCGTACTTTGGTTTTTGATCTTGAATCTTGTCATGATGACAGGAGTTGTGATCTTTATCTATAAGAAAAAATTTTCGCTGTTCAGGTTTGTGACGGCTGCTGTCTCCTTCGGATACATTTTGCTGTCATTTCTGCATCCTGATTATCTGGCAACCTCCTATAATATCCGCACTATGGAGAAGATGACTGCGGCGGATGCCATATATATGATCAGTACCTCTTCTTATGATGCAGCGCCGGCCCTTGCCGAGATCCATGTGGAAGAGCTGGACTACTCGGACGGGTTCTACACAGAGAGCATCGTGGAAAATGAGCTTCGCCAGTATTTCCGGAGAGCCCGGCAGGATGATGAAAAGCGCACCATCAGAGAGTACAATGCTTCTGTGTGGAGGGCAGCACAAGTTTCTCCGTGGAAAGAAAGTTAGAATTGATAGGAAACAAAAAAGAAGATAGAATAGAGTGAGAGAAAAAAGACAGGAACAGTAGGAGGAAATGCAATGGCAGATAAAGTAAATGATCTTCGCAGCGCGCTTGCGCTTTTAAAATCCATGCCAGGACAGCTCATCGAGACAGATGTGGAAGTAGAGCCCATGGCGGAACTCTCCGGCGTGTACCGGCACGTGGGGGCAGGCGGGACCGTCATGCGCCCCACCAAGGAAGGCCCGGCTATGATCTTTAACAATGTAAAAGGACATCCGGGGGCAAGAGTGGCTATCGGTGTGCTTGCCAGCAGAAAGAGAGTGGCAGCCCTCCTTGGGGGCAGACCGGAGGATCTTGGAAAAATGCTCTGGCACAGTGTGGACAACCCCATACCGCCAGTCCTGAAAGAAGGATCAGCCCCCTGCCAGGAGGTGGTGCACAGAGCAGAGGATCCGGACTTTGATCTGTACAAATTAGTGCCGGCGCCAACCAACACGCCGGATGATGCAGGCCCCTATATCACTCTGGGAATGTGCTATGCTACCCACCCCGACACAGGGCGCAGCGATGTGACGATCCACAGACTCTGCATTCAGGGAAAGGACGAGCTCTCCATCTTTTTTACACCGGGGGCAAGGCACATTGGAGCCATGGCAGAGAGGGCGGAGCAGATGGGACAGAGGCTCCCCATCTCCATCAGCATCGGAGTAGACCCTGCCATAGAGATCGGTTCCTGCTTTGAACCGCCGACAACCCCTCTTGGGTATGATGAGCTGGCAGTGGCAGGAGCGCTGAGAAATGAGCCGGTAGAGCTCTGCAGATGTCTGACTGTCAATGAGAAAGCCATCGCAAATGCAGAGTATGTCATTGAGGGAGAAGTGGTCCCCCATGTCCGCGTGCAGGAGGATCAGAACAGCCACACAGGATACGCGATGCCGGAGTTCCCGGGCTACACCGGACCTGCCAGCGATCAGTGCTGGCTTATAAAGGTGACAGCAGTGACCCACAGGAAAAATCCCATCATGCAGACCTGTATCGGACCCAGCGAGGAGCATGTATCCATGGCCGGCATCCCCACAGAGGCCAGCATTTACGGTATGATCGAGAAAGCGATGCCGGGAAGGCTGCAGAATGTATACTGTGCTTCGCCGGGAGGAGGAAAATACATGGCTGTCCTCCAGTTCAAAAAGCTCTCACCAAGCGATGAAGGCAGACAGAGGCAGGCAGCCCTCCTTGCATTTTCAGCTTTCAGCGAGCTGAAACACGTGTTTATTGTGGATGAGGATGTGGATTGTTTTGATATAAATGACGTACTCTGGGCGATGAACACCAGGTTCCAGGGAGACGCGGACATCATCACCATACCGGGTGTGAGATGTCATCCGCTGGATCCCTCCAATGACCCCTCCTGTTCACCAGGAATCAGGGATCACGGCATTGCCTGCAAAACCATTTTTGACTGCACGGTTCCCTATGACCAGAAGGAACGGTTTGTGAGAGCAAGATTTATGGATGTAGATCCGGAAAGATGGACCAAAGATGCAAGATAAGGTTATAAGAAAGAAAAAAATCGTTGTGGCTGCGACCGGGGCCAGCGGCATTCCGATTTTGAAGGAATGTCTGCAGATCATCCGGCAGGATCAGGAATATGAGTCAGTCCTCATTATGAGCAGGAGCGCTGTGCTCACGCTGGAACATGAGATGGACTGCAAAAAAGAGGAGATAGAAAGACTGGCAGATCAGGTATATGATCCGGAGGAAATAGGAGCCGGTCCGGCCAGCGGATCTTACAGGACAGCCGGGATGCTCATTGTTCCCTGCAGTATGAAGACAGTGGCAGGGATCTGCAGCGGGTACGCGGACAATCTGATCCTGCGGGCAGCAGACGTGACGATCAAAGAGCAGCGTCCTCTTGTCCTGGCGGCCCGGGAGACGCCCCTTAGTCCGGTTCATCTGAGAAATCTCTATGAGCTCTCAAAGATGCCGGGGGTTCGCATCATTCCGCCTATGCTGACATTCTACCAGAAGCCGGAATGTATGCAGGATATGATCCGGCACATAGCCGCGAAACTTGTGGAGCCTTTTGGCATTGAAGCGGAGGGATACCGCCGCTGGGAGGGAATCTAGCTAAACTAGGGCGGGAGGAAAAGAAAATGGAAGAAAGAATCATAGAAAAAGTCCTCTCCTTTACAAAATTGACTGTAAAGATCACAAAGATCGGAAATGATTACCACATCATCCTTGCAGGAGGAGATCGCCCACATATAGGATGTACTGTGCTGGCTACCCCCCGGCCCTCCCTCAAGGGAGACGGCAAGGTCAGCAGCACAGCCTCTGTTATCAATGTGACAGGACACAAGGACGAGTACCTGTGCCGGTATCTGGCAGAGAAAATGGCAGCAGCCCAAAATGCTGTAGTCGTATGTACAGGGGGATTTCATACGGACGGGATCACAGAGGAGCAGATCCGGGAAGTACAGCAGGCTGTGGAAGAGATGATACTATAAAAAAGAAAAGGTCGTGAGTATATGTCTGAGACAAGTGACAAAATAAGAAAACTCTTTAAAGCAGGAGATGATATCCGGGACGCAGGTCTTAAAGAGCCGGAAGATGTGGAAAAATACCGGGATATCCGCTACGGGACAGAAGATCCCATGCAGGTGATGGATGTGTACCGTCCGGCCGGGCGGGAAGGACTGCTTCCTGTTATTGTCAGCGTCCACGGCGGAGGATGGGTGTACGGGGACAAGGAGAGATATCGGTTCTACTGTATGGACCTGGCAAGGAGAGGATTTGTGGTGGTGAATTTTTCCTATCGTCTGGCGCCGGAGCACAAATTCCCGGCCCCTCTGGAAGATACCAACCTGGTCTTTGAATGGATGGCGGAGCATGGGAAGGCGTATAGCATGGATCTGGACAGGGTCTTTGCCGTGGGGGACTCGGCGGGGGGCAATATCCTTTCGCTTTACCTGGCTGCCTGCACAAATGCATCTTTCAAAGAAAAATGGGAAAAAGAGTGCAGGCTGCAGATACAGGACAGCATTTCTGTCCGTGCGGCGGCACTGAACTGCGGCGTATACAAAATAGAAAATGACATGGGAGGAGATACGCCGGCGCTGATGGAAGACTATCTGCCGGGCAAAGGGACGGAGGAAGAACTGGATATGATCAGCTCCATTTCACATATAACGGGAAACTATCCTCCTGTGTTCCTCATGACCTCCTCCGGTGATTTTACACAGAGCCAGGCTCTTGCCATGGCGGAATGTCTCATGGAGCGGAAGGTACCCTTTCTGTTCCGATTTTACGACAATGAGACCCATGATCTGAAGCACGTCTTCCACGTGGATATGAAATGTCCTCAGGCAGAGATCTGCAACGATGAGACATGCCGGTTTTTCATAGAAATTTTGAATAGAAGATAAGACCGCACAAAAGCCCTCCGGCTTTCACTTGACGGAGGGCTTTCTGTGTGTATTTGTGAGAGCTCAGATCTGAGCGCCTTTCACGGCCCGGTAACTGAGGCCTGTGATGACCAGGGAGAGGACGATCAGCGTCACCATCCCGATGAAAGGATTGCCGCTGGAAGTGTCTGAATATCCCATGATAAAGAGGAAGAAGGACATCAGCCTGGCAAAAACCTCCGGGAAAGCGACCATGAGCACAGGCATGCCGCCGACCACCAGGAGAGGAAGCCCCACTGCGATGCCGATCTTCCCGGGTTTGGGAGAGCGGTAAAAGCAGATGGAAATCAGATATCCTACCACAAAGAAGACGTACATGACAAGGAAGGAAATCACCAGCTCCACCAACAGACGCAAAACAGGACCGGCATTGTTCACATAGCCCGAGTAGAGGGTGGAGGAAATGGTCATATACGATACATTGGCGGCGGGCAGCGCTTCCAGGATATACAGAGCCAGCACATCCATGGCGGACATGACAGCGCTGAGGATCACAAGGCACATGCAGGCGCCTGCGAAAATCTTCTTTCTGGAGACACCGTTCTGCATAAACAGGTAGAAATACTCCCGGAACATGCAAAGTCCCACGATCAGACAGAAGAACTCGGAGGAGAATCCGAGGCCGCTCCTCTCTGTGCCGCCTGCCACATTCATCCCTATCACGGCGAGAGAAATGATGAGCAGGATGACAAGATAGTAGACGACAAGCGCCTTTGCAAGGTCAAAACACTGATATTTTAATATTTTTTTCATACTCTTTCACACTCCTTTCAGATCCAATTACATTGAGGTGAGCTGGATAAACAGCTTCTGCAGATCTATGGGTGACCTCTCCAGCCCCTCAGGCAGCCGCGCGCCGTCGTCGCCGCAGATGTAGACGGACTTCAGTCCTCCGATGACATCCGAGCCAATGACCTCTGCCTTGGCGGGGAGAGACGCTACATAAGAGTCTACCTGGGAGATTGTTCCGGACACGGTGCAGCTGTTTTCCAGGATGCTGTCTCTGGACTGATTTTTCAAAATTTCACCTTTTTTTATAATAATTACTTCTTCTATGACATTTGCCACTTCTTCGATCAGGTGGGTGGAGATTACTGCTGTAAATGGCTCTTCACTGTATTTCTCGATCAGCAGCCTGTAAAAGAGATCTCTGTGGTAGGCGTCCAGCCCCAGGACAGGCTCGTCAAAAAAGACATAGGGCACATTTACGGAAAGAGCCAGTATATTTCTGAAGATAGACTGATAGCCGGTGGACAGGCTTTTTATTTTCTTTTTTATATTTAGTTCAAACATTTCCGAAAGTTTCAGAGCATTCGCCTCATCGAAGGAGGGATAAAATGTTTTTGTCACTTTGAAGGCATCTTTTACTTTCATGCTCTCCGGGTACAGGTTCATCTCATTGATGAGAAACATTTTCCTCAGTGCTTCGTCGTTTTCTGCGGAGGGCACGCCGTCCACGGACACATATCCCTCATTTGGATATTTGCGGTTGCTGATGATATTCAGCAGAGTGGATTTACCGGCTCCATTTCTTCCCAGAAGTCCGTAGATCTTTTCCGCCTCAAAAGTGAGGGTCACATTTCGAAGCGCCTGCGTATCTTTAAATGACTTTGATATATTTTTTACTTCAATTCCTTTCATTTAGAAAACCCCCTCTCGATCATGGCAATGACATCTTCGCTTGAGATGCCCAGTCTCCTGGCCTCGTCTATAAGGCTGCTTATATAGTTGGTATAAAATTGATCCTGTCTCTTCTTTCGAAGCTTCTGTACCGCTCCCTCTGCCACAAACATGCCAACGCCCCTTTTCTTATAAATAATGTTCTCGTCCACAAGAAGATTGATCCCCTTGAGGGCAGTAGCCGGATTGATCTTATAGTTTACGGAAAATTCAGTGATAGATGGAATCTGGGACTCTTCCGGAAAAGCCCCGGTGAGGATACCGTCCTCGATTCCCTCTGCGATCTGGATAAAAATAGGTTTATCCTGGCCTGGATTGATATTCACTCCATAGACACCTCCCTCTGCGGTTATTTAAGAAATATTTCTCTTACAGCTGTCTGCTATGGTTTATTGGTTAGTTACTTGAGTAATTAACTATATATGTATTGAAACACAGGGAAGGGAAAATGTCAATACTGGAATTGAAATATATGGATAAAGACAGTATACTAGTGAGGGAATGCGCGGGCAGAAGATGCCCATTACACTATTTACATGGGAGGAAATCAATGAGGACAGTCCAGGTAAGTGAGATAACAAAAAATATTAAAGAAATGTGTATAGAGGCAAACCATTATCTTTCCAAAGATATGGAAGCTGTTATGGAAAAGGCGGCGGAAACAGAGAAGGCGCCTCTCGGAAAGCAGATCTTAGGTCAGCTGAGGGAAAATCTTGACATCGCGGCCAAGGATATGATCCCTATCTGTCAGGACACGGGTATGTCTGTGGTCTTTCTGGAGATCGGGCAGGATGTACATCTGGAGGGAGGACTTCTGGAGGATGCAGTCAATGAAGGCGTCCGCCAGGGATACACGGAAGGGTATCTTCGCAAATCTGTGGTGGGTGATCCCATTCTCCGGGAGAATACAAAAGACAACACACCCGCTGTCATCCATACCAGGATCGTGGGCGGAGACAGAGTGAAGATCAAAGTAGCTCCCAAGGGATTTGGAAGTGAAAATATGAGCCGTGTCTTTATGCTCAAGCCGGCAGACGGACTGGAGGGAGTCAAACATGCCATACTGACCGCCGTAAAGGATGCAGGTCCCAATGCCTGTCCTCCCATGGTGGTGGGAGTCGGCGTGGGAGGCACCTTTGAAAAATGCGCCCTCATGGCAAAAGAGGCTCTGACAAGAGAGGCGGGATCTCACTCATCCATCCCCTGGGTGCGGGAGCTGGAGGAGGAGATGCTGGAGAAGGTCAACAGTCTGGGGATCGGACCAGGGGGACTGGGAGGCAGCACGACAGCCTTTGCCGTCAATGTCAATACGTATCCGACCCACATTGCAGGACTGCCGGTGGCAGTAAACATATGCTGTCATGTAAACCGGCATGTTGTGCGAGAAGTATAGGAGGGCTTAAAATATGGAAAAACATATGCATGTGCCAATGACAAAAGAGGAGGCAGCAGGCCTTAAGTCCGGGGATTACGTTTACCTTACAGGAACGATCTACACGGCCCGGGACGCTGCTCACAAGAGAATGGACGAGACCCTGGATCAGGGGAGAGACCTTCCATTTGAGATAAAGGATCAGATCATTTACTATATGGGGCCCTCCCCCGCAAGGGAAGGCCGCCCTATCGGCTCAGCGGGACCGACCACAGCGAGCCGTATGGACAGATATACCCCGCGTCTTCTGGATCTTGGACTTGGGGCCATGATCGGGAAAGGCAAGCGAACACAGGATGTGATGGACGCCATCGTGAGGAACGGATGTGTCTATTTTGCGGCTGTGGGAGGAGCAGGCGCGCTTCTGTCTAAATGTATCAAAAGGTCCGAGGTGATCGCCTACGATGACCTGGGGACAGAGGCCATCCGCCGCCTGGAGGTGGAGGATTTTCCGGTCATCGTTGTCATAGACAGCGAGGGTCATAACCTCTACGAGACAGCCATCAGAGAATATCAGAAATAACACAAGAAGGAGCTTACAGAGATGAAAAGGATATTACTTATGATCTTCCGGAACATTTTCCTCGTTCCGTATGCGTGGTGCAAACTCTGCTATCACGCAGCCCACCCAGAAAAATATACGGATGAGGAGCAGTATGCCCTTCTGAAATATATTACTCTTCGGGCGAACAGAGGGGGAAATGTGAAGATCGCGGCCTATGGTGTGGAAAACATTCCCGAAGAAAACGGTTTTATGTTTTTTCCCAATCACCAGGGACTTTACGACGTGCTGGCCATTATCGAGGCCTGCCCAAAACCTTTTGCCGTTGTAGCGAAGAAAGAGATCGCGAACATCCAGTTTTTGAAGCAGGTGTTTGCGTGTATGAAGGCTTACATGCTGGACAGGGAGGACGTGCGCCAGGCCATGCAGGTCATCATCCACGTGACAGAGGAAGTGAAAAAGGGCCGGAATTATCTGATCTTTGCGGAGGGAACCAGATCAAAGAACGGCAATCATCCCGGGGAGTTTAAGGGAGGCAGTTTCAAATCTGCCACAAAGGCAAAATGTCCCATTGTTCCGGTGGCTCTCATCGACTCTTTCAAGCCTTTTGACACAAATACGATCAGCCCGGTCACAGTTCAGGTACATTTTCTGAAGCCTATGTACTATGAAGAGTACAAGGATATGAAGACCACAGAGATCGCAGCGGAAGTGAAAAGGCGGATCGAAGAGGTCATCGGTCAGTATGCATAAGGCTTACAATCTGATTTAAAAATATGGGGGATTTTTATGTCTGTAAAAACAGATGCTTCCCGGCAGATCACAGAGGGAGTTATATGGAAACAGCTCCTTATCTTTTTCTTTCCGATCATGCTGGGGAGCTTTTTTCAGCAACTTTACAATACAGTAGATACAGTGGTAGTAGGACAGTTTGTGGGAAAAGAAGCGCTGGCAGCAGTGGGAGGTTCCTCAGCGCAGATCGCCAGTCTCATTGTGGGATTTTTTACAGGGCTGTCTTCAGGAGCCTCTGTCATTATTGCACACTTTTTTGGGGCGAGAGACAGAAGATCTGCCAGCAAGGCAGTACATAATGCCTATGTTCTGGCTGTGGCAGGGGGAATTGTGCTGACCGTGCTTGGCATTTTACTGACGCCGCATATGCTCTCCTTGATGAATACGCCCGAAGCGACTATGGGGGATGCAGTTCTCTATCTTCGCATCTATTTTGGGGCTCTTACTTTTACTTTCATATATAATATGGGAGCCAGCATACTGCGGGCGGCAGGGAATTCGCGCACGCCGCTCTATTATCTGATCGTATGCTGTCTTACCAATATCGTGCTGGATATATTACTGGTGGCTGGCCTTGATATGGGAGTAGCCGGAGCTGCCATTGCTACCTTCATTTCCCAGGCGCTCAGTGCCGTTCTGATCACGATCAGGCTGGCAATAGACAGGGGACCGCTGCGGATCACATGGAAAAGAATGCGCTTTACAGGATCGATCCTTGTTTCGCAGCTTAAGCTCGGGATACCTACTGCGGTTGAGTCTGTCCTGTTTGCCATTACAAATATAGCCATCCAGGCGGCCCTCAATACATTTGGAACGGATACGGCGGCAGCCTGGTCAGCTTTTGGAAAAATGGATGCCGTATTCTGGATGGTCAGCACTTCCTTTGGAATTGCCATCACTTCATTTGTAGGTCAGAACCACGGTGCAGGAAAAAGAGAAAGAGTAAAAAAGAGTACAAAAATATGCCTTCTTATGGACTTTGCCGTGTCAGCTGTCATCGTGATCGTGCTGGTCGCGCTGAGAACACCTCTTTTCCGTATGTTCACGTCGGATCAGAATGTCATTGAAATAGGGAGCCAGATGGTCCTGCTCATCACACCCTGGTATATTGTGTACGTATTTATAGAAGTGCTGGCAGGAGCTATGAGAGGTGTGGGAGATGTACTTGTGCCCATGATCATCACACTGGTTGGGATCTGCGTGCTCCGGATTGTGTGGCTTGTGGGCGCTATGGAGATATCACCTACTATCGACGCGATCATTTTCAGTTACCCGGTGACATGGATTTTGACAGCCGTGGCATTCATTGTATATTACTGGCGGAAGACGTTTTTGGAGAATAAGAAAAAAATGCGTTGACAATCAAGCAGGGGTTTAGTATAATAACTTCTGCTGGAGAAATACTCAAGAGGCCGAAGAGGCGCCCCTGCTAAGGGTGTAGGTCGGGCAACCGGCGCGAGGGTTCGAATCCCTCTTTCTCCGTTAGGCAAAAACTGCTGAGAGGCTCAGTAGTTTTTTGTTTGCCTTAGCTGGAAGAAAAACAATGGAACATATTGTGTTTCTTCTATATATAAATATACTACCAATTGAGTGTTGAGAAAAAAGAAAAAAACTTCAAAAAAAGTATTGACACAGAGAAAAACAAATGGTATTATGTTTAAGCTGACTCGCGAGAGACAGCAAAAACAAAAAAGAACCTTGATAACTGAACAATAGACAACGACCCTGAAAATTTCTAAGAGAAATATTCAGAACGGAAATCAGATCGAGCGAAAGCGAAGATCTGATGCCAACAGTAAATAACGGGATAGGAAAGC